>CAVSWN010000009.1:0-665286 GCA_963731545.1 uncultured Acidobacteriota bacterium
CTGCTCCACGTCCCGACCACCAGTCCGTTGATCAATGACTGGGCCGGCATTCTTTTCTATCTGCCGGCGGTCGCGGGAGGGATCTTCGGCCTGCTCGGCGGCTATCTCACGGATCTCTCGGCCGCCGCCGCGTGCTCGTCTGGAGCATCCTCCTCTACGCCGTTCTCGGCATTCGCCGCGGGCTTTGCCACTTCGGTCGTGGCTGCTCTTCTGGCGCTGCTGCACGTTCGTCGGCGTCTGCGTCGAGTTCGTCGCGGCGGTGGCCTGGCTGTCCGAGCTTTTCCCGAACCCAAAACAGCGGGAAGCCATCGTCGGCTACACGCAAGCGTTCGGATCGATCGGCGGCGTCATGGCCACCGCCGCCTACGATCTGCGGTCACCTACGGCCACCTGCTCCCGAGTTCGCGGCGGACACGAAGCGTGGCGCTACACGCTGATGTCCGGCGTCATCCCGGCGATACCGCTCATCCTCATCCGCCCGTTTCTGCCGGAATCGCCGGTCTGGAAGCGGAAAAGAAGGCGGGACGCTCAAGCGTCCGAGTTTCGGCGAGCTGTTCCAGCCGCAGTTCCGCACGACGACGCTCGTCACGACGGTGATGATGGCGGCGGCTACGCCGCGGCGTTCGGCGCGATCCAGCAGATGCCGCGCATCGTGCCGGGGCTTGCCGAAGTGCGGGCGCTGCCGCGCCCGCCATGGAACAGACCGTCAGCGGCGTGCAGTCCTTTCAGGAGTTCGGCGGCCTCGCCGGACGCATCCTGCTGGCGTTCCTCGCGGTCCGCATCGTGAGCCGCCGGCGGCTGCTTCACATGTTTCAGGTGCCGGGGCTCGTGCTGGTCCGCTGTCGTTTCGCTGTCGCCGGCACGGGCAGCCTGAGATGCTGCAAGTGGGGATCTTCCTGTACGGGCATCACGACGATCGCGCAGTTCAGCTTCTGGGGAAACTATCTGCCGCGCGTGTATCCGACTTACCTGCGCGGCACCGGCGAGAGCTTCGCGGCCAACATCGGCGGCCGCATGATCGGCACATCGGCGGCGCTGCTGACCACACAGCTTGCGAACGCCATGCCGGGCGCGTCAGCGCCAACCAAGCTGGCGTACGCTTCGGCGATCGTGGGCACTGCGGCCTATGTGGTCGGTGTGGCCGCGAGCTATTGGCTGCCGGAACCGAAGCAGGAAGGGCTGCCCGATTGAGCTCCCGCTCCTTCGTTGCATTTGCCGATTTCAGTCGATGATAATCGTGCGCAGCAATGCCCCGTCGAAACGCCGAACGTGCACCCTGGGCTCCTTCGTCCGAGCAGGTCGGCCAGGAGCTCTCGCACGTCTTCTCTGAAATCGTTCTTCGCCGTATCGCGCGTATCGAAACGGTGTCCGCCGAGATCGGGCTATCGGAATTGCAGGCGCGGACGTTGTTTCACATCGATCCTCAGCAACCGGTGCCCATGAGCGAAGTCGCCCGACGGGCCGGCTACGAACCGTCGAACCTCACCGGCGTCGTCGACAAGCTTGAAGCGCGCGGGCTGGTCCGCCGCCGATCGGCCACAGACGATCGACGCGTGAAACGCGTGTCGCTGACTCGCGAAGGCATTGCGGTTCGCAAGCGACTGATTCTCCGGCTGTACGCGCCGGAACCGTGGATGCTCGCGTTGCCCGCCGACGATCAGCGGCGCCTCCGCGACATTCTGCGGAAAGGGCTGGCGTTCCAGCAGGCGGCCGGCGGCGAGTAGACTCGGCGCGCCGCTTAGGGACGCGCCCCCTCCGGAAGGAACAGCTCGTTGCCTTGGTCGGGGCCGTTTCCGCCGGCTCTCCAGCGAACCACGCCGGAATCGGCATCTTGCCCGGCGGGTAGAGCGACTCCATCGGCCCCCAGACCTTGTCGACCCGGTCGTTGAAGAGATCGCCGATCAGCAGATCGGTGACCGTCCTTCAAGTCGGGAAGTGGCGCACGAAGTTGCCGAAGCTGAAGCCGTCGTAGTACTCGCACACCAGACGCCGCATCCGATCGACGCCTTCGTTGAAGACCGGGCCCCACTTGCCGAGCTGCGCGGCCGGACATCGCCCTTGCGCCAAGCCCTCGACGATGGCGTCGGCGGCCATCTCGCCGGATCGAAGCGCCAGCAGCACGCCGGACGAGTAGAGCGGATCGAGGAAGCCGAACGCGTCGCCGACGAGGACCCAGCCGTCGCCGGCGACCTGTTTCGAGCGATACGAGTAGTCCTTGGTCGCAAAGTAGCCGGTCGCCCGCGTGGCGTTGACGAGGCGCTCCTTGACGGCGGGCAGCGCTCGACTTCTTCCTGGTAGGTCTGCTCGTCGCTCGCCGCGGCCCTTGAACAGGTAATCGAACGGCGCGACGACGCCGACGCTGACGAGGTCGTCGTGCAGCGGGATGTACCAGAACCAGCCGTTCTTGTTCGCGCGTCTGAATCACCATCGTCGCGCCTTCGTCGCGGCCGGTGTCGCGGTAGGCGCCCTTCCAGTACGTCCAGATCGCGCCCTTGTTCAGCACCGGATCCCAGACGCGCAGGTGGAACCGGTTCTGCAGCAGCCCGTTCTGACCGCTCGCGTCGACGACGACCTTCGCGCGCACGTCGCGGCGCGCGCCGCCCTCGGTCTGGATCGTCACGCCGACCGCGCGGTCGCCCTCGAACAGCACGTCGACGCACGCGCACGCCTTCGTGGGCGCTCGACGCCGTGCTCGCGCGCGTTGTTCAGCATCATCTGATCGAACTCGCTCCGGACGCACCTGCCAGGTCTGCGAGCACTCGTGCGGCTTGTTGTCCCAGAAATAGAACGGCGCCGACAGCTTGCCGGCGGCGTTCACGAACTGCACGCTGTATTTCTTGACGAAGTGGCTCTGCTGCATCTTCGGCAGCATGTTCAGCCGCGAGCACCCAGTAGGTTTCGGGGATGAGCGATTCGCCGATATGAAAGCGGGGAAATCGTTCGCGCTCGAACAGCTCGACGCGATGCCCCTGCTGCGCAATCAGGGTCGACGTCGTCGCGCCGGCCGGGCCGCCGCCGATGACGATGACGTCCGGGGTTGGTCTCGCTGCCGCCGCAGCGTTCATGTCCGCTCCTGCTGTGCTCGTGATTCACGGCCGCGCTTAATCAATATACTTGACAGATATAGATATCATGGCCGAATATTTGTTGCAATGGCGGGAGCAACTTCCGTGGCGCCACGTGTCGCCGAACAGCCCGAAGTCGGCAGTTATTTCGTCGCCAATTACCCGCCGTTCTCGGTGTGGACCCGCGACGCCGTTGCCGGCGACGCGCAGCCGCCCTCGACACCGTGGCATCACGCAGCGTTCCGCTCGGCCTCTATCTGCACATTCCGTTCTGCCGGAAGCGATGCCACTTCTGTTATTTCCGCGTCTACACCGACAAGAACTCGCAGGAGGTCGCGGAGTATCTCGACGTGCTCGTGCGCGAGTGGGAACTCTCCGCGGGCTCCGCGCGATCGCCGGCCGGCCGCTGAACTTCGGTGTATTTCGGCGGCGGCACGCCGTCGTTCTCGGCAGCGCCTATACCGCCGTCAAGGATCCGGCACGAACCCACTTCGTCTATCGGGATCGGCTGTGGCAGGGCGCCGATATGGCCGGCCTCGGCGTCGCGTCGTTCGGCCACATCAACGGCGTCCACATCCAGAATGCCGATTCCTGGGACACCTATGTGGCGGCCATCGATCGGGGCGAGCTTCCGCTCGCGCGCGCCTACCGACCAACGGCGGAGGAACGGATGATTCGCGAGCTCGTCCTCCAGCTCAAGCTGGGATCGGTGCGGCCGGCCTATTTCCTGGCGAAGTATCAGATCGACTTGCTGGAGCGATTCGCCGATCAGCTCGGCTCGCTCGTCGCCGACGGTTATCTCGCATCCGCCAGCCAGGACGCGCGTCGTCCTGTCACGAGAGGGACTGCTGCGCGTGGACTCCCTGCTCCCCCGTTTCTTCCTGCCGCGGCACCAGGGAATTCGCTACACTTAGCCGCCGTCATGCCAGCACGTCTCCGCGCCAGGACTCGTCGTGTCTCGACGTCGGGTCGCAGCATCCTGTTTCCTCTCGATCTCGTCTACAAGTGGTCGGGCGTTCTCAAACCGAGTGCGCGAACCGTCTCTCCGTACGACATCCCGCTGCCCTATCGCTCGCTGCTCGTGCACGAGAGCGATATGACGATGACGCTCGAGCAGCATTTCGGCAGCCGCATCGGGCTCCGCGTGCTTTCGACGTTCTCGCGAGGCGGCTGGTTTTATCGGCGCGTCCTGCTCGTGCAGGAGTATTCGGGGCGTCCGGTCCAGATGGGCGCGATCCGGATGGACCTGAGCGTGCTTCAGCCGCCGGATTCGTGCGCAGATTCTCACGCAACGACGTTCCCCTCGGCCGAATCCTGCGCGACGCGCATGCCGATTTCAGGAGCCAGGCGAGGGTGTTCCTGGCGCTCACGCCGAACTCCGAGATGATGGGCGTGTTCTGGATGCGCGAACCACGCACTCTCTACGGCCGGCAGACGGAGGTGCTGTATCGCGGCCAACACATCGGGGACATCGTCGAAGTCCTCCCACCCGCCTGACACCACCCCGGCCGAACAGCTCAACGATTCGCGCCCGGCACGCGCGCCTGACTCCGGTGCAGTGGGCCATCTGCATCGTGGCCGCGATCGGATTTCTGTTCGATTCCTACGAGCTCTGATGCTGCCGCTCGTGGTGCGGCCCGCACTCGCCGAGCTGCTGGGCGTGCCGCTCACGCATCCCGCGATCAACGACTGGGCCGGCATTCTTTTCACGGTGCCTGCCGTCGCCGGCGGCGTGTTCGGACTGCTCGGCGGCTACTTGACCGACCGGCTGGGACGGCGGCGCGTCCTGGTCTGGAGCATCCTGCTCTACGCGTTCGCGGCGTTGGCGTCCGCGTATGTCACGTCGGTTGGCGCACTGCTCTTCTGGCGTTGTTGCGTGTTCGTGGGCGTGTGCGTGGAATTCGTGGCCGCCGTGGCCTGGCTGTCGGAGCTGTTTCCCAACACCAGGCAGCGCGAAGCCATCGTCGGCTACACGCAGGCGTTCGGATCGATCGGCGGCGTGCTGGTGACCGGCGCGTACTACCTGATCGTGACCTGGAGCGATCGACTGCCGGCGATTCACGGCGCGCACGAAGCCTGGCGCTACACGATGATGTCAGGAGTCATCCCGGCGATTCCGCTCATCGTGATCCGGCCGTTCCTCCCGGAATCACCGATGTGGCGCGCGAAGAAGGAGGCCGGCACGCTCAAACGGCCCAGCGTCGCCGAGCTGTTCCGCCCGGCGTTTCGCCGCACCACCGTCGTGACGACGCTGATGATGGCGTGCGGATATGCGGTGGCGTACGGCGCCATTCAGCAGATGCCGCGCATCGTGCCTGGGCTCGCCGAAGTCAGCGCGCTGCCGCGACAGGCGGCGGAGCGTGCCGTGAGCACGGTGCAGTCGTTTCACGAAACCGGCGGGCTCGCCGGCCGGCTGCTCCTCGCCTACCTCGCGGTGCGGATGGCGGCCCGCCCCCACCTGCTGCGGATATTCCTCATTCCCGGCATGTTCGTCCTGCCGTTCGTGTTCATCTTCGCTGCGACGTCGAACATCACGGCCGCGCGCTGGGGAATTTTCTGCGTCGGCCTGACGACGGTCGCCCAGTTCAGTTTTTGGGGGAACTATCTGCCGCGCGTCTATCCCACGCACCTGCGTGGGACCGGCGAGAGCTTCGCCGCGAACATCGGCGGCCGCATGCTGGGCACGTCGGCCGCGATGGCCACGACGCAGCTCGTCAACGTGATGCCCGGCGCCATCGGCCCGACCAGGCTCGCCTACGCGGCCGCGCTCGTTGGCGGCACGGCCTACGTGATTGCGGCAGTGGCAAGCCGCTGGCTGCCCGATCCGCACAGGCGCGCGTTGCCGGAATGATTGTGAAAAGTTGCGAGAGCGGAGGCGCTTCCTAGGACTCGACGGGTTCCAACACGACGACCGGGTCGTTCGGCGCGCGAATCACTTTGAATTCGGCGATTTCGTGGAGTGCCGTGACGGCCAGTTTTTGACACGGATCCACGCGCGGCGTGCATCCCCGACCCAGTTGTGCGGCTCGAAGCCCCGCGAGGACAGAGAACTCAAAAGCACTAATCCCGTCGGGACGCTTGACCATCTGAGACCTTTCCTGGGAACCGAGTATCCGTGCGTCAGCGGCCCGGGCGCTTGCGTTTGACTCGCAGCGCGCGTGCCCCGCTGATCGTGTCCTCGAGCAGCTCGAACGTGACCGCATCGCCGACAGTCAACCCGTTGATGGACGAGCCTTCGAGAACGTCCGACCGATGAAAGTAGACTTCGCGCCCGTTGCTCACGCGGATGAAGCCGTGGCCCTGGCCGACGAACAACTTCACGATTCGGCCATTCGCAACACGGCCGTGTGGCTCGGACGGTCGTAACGCCAATGGATGGTGTCTTGGCGCCGCGGGTCGCGCGGCGCGATAGAAATACTCGCTCACACGTTACCAGCGCGGCTCTGACCGCCTGCGCTGCGATTGTCCGCCGCCGTAGCCGCCGCTTCGCTCGGGCTTCGGACGCGCCTCGTTGACCGTCAGGCTCCGTCCGCCAACCTGCGCCGAGTTCAACTCGTTGATCGCCTTCTGCGCTTCCTCGTCGGTGCTCATTTCCACGAACGCAAAGCCGCGTCCGCGTCCCGTCATCTGATCGCGCATCACCGTGACCGTTTCCACCGTGCCCGCGCGCGCGAAGAGATCCTGCAGATCCGCCTCGCCTGTTTCGTACGGGAGATTTCCTACATACAGCTTCCGACCCATGACTCTCGACTCCTTCTGTCGCAACCGCGACGCTCCCGACCGTTGTAGAAACGTCGGGTGGATGTCGTCTCGTAGCTAGGCTGAACTTCAGGAGGAGCGAGTCAGGTCGTGGCTCGTTACGCCGGAGGCCTGCACAGTACACGGCAAGATCCGAAGTCCCAGCGTAGCACGAAAACACAGCTCGTGCGCGCATCCGCGGGTCGTGTCCGCAGCCCGGCCGCGGACCTCCCTGCCCCGCTGACGGACCGCTTCGCCCCAAAGTCGTGGACCCCCTCGAGGCACGGGGGCATGCTGCCGGAATCCACTCCAGAGGAGGGTCGATGGTACGCACCGCGTGGGTCGTGATGGTCATCGTCTTCGCAGCGACGCCGGGCTGGGCCCAGACAGCGGCCCCGCCGTGGAAGGCCGAGAACCTGCAGTTCTTTCCGAAGGACATCACTCGCGCAGCAGCTCACGCAACGGATGCGGGAGTTCTCGTTCGCGCTCGGCGTCCGCTGCCAGTACTGCCATACCGGCGGCAACGGCGTCTCGTTCGAAGGCGTGGTGTTCGCCTCGGATGACAAGCCCGCCAAGCGCACGGCTCGTGCGATGCTGCGCATGGTCGAACAACTCAACACCACGACGCTTGGCGCAGCTCCCCGCGCGCGCCGAACCGCGCGTCGTCGTCGAGTGCGCCACCTGCCATCGCGGCGTCACGCTCCCCAAGTCGCTGCAAACGACGTTGTTCGAGATCGTGGAAAAGCAAGGCGCACCGGCCGCTGTCGCCAAGTACCGGGAGCTGCGAGCCGACGCGCTCCTCGGTCACTACAACTTCGGCGAATGGGAAATCAACGAGCTCGCGCGGCGATTGTCCGAAGCCGGCAAACCCGACGCGGTCATCGCCATTCTGGAAATGAACGGCGAGTTCTATCCGAAATCCGCGGAAATCGACGTGCATGATCGGCGAACAATATCGCCTGCTCGGCAACCGCGAAAAGGCGATCGAGCGCTATCGCATGGCCCTCGTCAAGGCGCCGCAGCACTCCAGATCGCCAAACAGCGATTGGAGGAACTGGAGAAGAATCCGCAGTAGCTGGTGGAATCGAGTACAAGATTTCCCTGATGGGGCGCCGCCTGCGGACGTGGATCGCGGTCTGGTGTGGCTGGACCGCGCTCGCGCTGTTCTTCGCGGTCAGCGCGTCCCTCACCTACCTTTCGACCGGACGTCCGGCGAGCTGGGCGCTCTCGATCCAGCGGTCGCTCGTCGAATGGTGGCTCTGGGCGCTCCTGACGCCGCTCGTCGTGTGGCTGGCCCGCCGATACCCACTCGACCGCCGGCGCATCTGGCGCCACGGCTCGATCCATCTCGGCGCGGGCTTCGTCGTCGCGGCGGCGAAGGTCGTCGCCGAGCGAGTCGCACTTGCGTGGGTGACCGGCTTCTGGATGTACTGGCTCGTCAGCAACCTGGCGCTCCAGTTCGCCATCTACTGCGCGATCGTCGCAGCCGCTCATACGCTGATGTACTACGAGCGAAGCCGCGAGCGCGAGCAACTCGAGGCGCGGCTCGCGGAAGCGCGCCTGCAGCTCCTCAGCATGCAGCTCCAGCCGCACTTTCTCTTCAACACGCTGAACACGATCGCCGAGCTCGTGCACGACGATCCCGACGCCGCCGATCACATGATCATCGGGCTCAGCGACCTGCTGCGCCGGACGCTGGAGCTCGGGCCGACCCAGGAGATTCCCCTTCACGCTGAACTCGATCTGCTCGAGCGCTATCTCGACATCCAGCGAGCGCGCTTCGGCGAGCGGCTGCACGTCACCGTCGCCGTCGGCGACGAGACCAGACGCGCATCCGTGCCGGTGCTGCTGTTGCAGCCGCTCGTCGAAAACGCGATCCGCCACGGCCTCGGCGAGCGGCTGTCTGCCGGCCGCATCGACATCGCCGCGCGCCGGGACGGCGATCGCCTGATCGTCTCCGTCGCCGACGATGGCCCTGGGACGACGGCGGCAACGGGCCGCGAACGTGTCGGGCTCGGGAATACCCGCGCCCGGCTGGAAGCGCTCTACGGACCGGATCAGCGGCTCGATCTGGCGATCGCGCCAAGCCAGGGCGCGCGCGTCACGCTCGAGATCCCCTTTCGCATCATCGAGCCGGCGGTCTCGTGACGCCTCTCCGGGTGCTGATCGTCGACGACGAAAGCGTGGCGCGACGCCGCATCCGGCGATTGCTGGCGGCGGAAGCCGACGTGTCCATCGTCGGCGAGTGCGCCGACGGCGCATCGGCGCTGTCGGCGATCGCCAAGAGCAGGCCCGACGTGGCGTTCCTCGACGTGCAGATGCCGGAACTGGACGGGTTCGGCGTCGTCCGATCGCTGACGCCGGCCGAGCTGCCGGCGATCGTGTTCGTCACCGCGCACGACCGCTACGCGCTGCGCGCGTTCGACGTCCAGGCGATCGACTATCTCCTGAAGCCGTTCACCCGCGAACGATTCCGCACCGCGCTCGAACGGGCGCGCGAACGGCTGCACGGCCGGGCGGAGCGCGATCGTGTCGAGCGGCTCATCGACCACCTCAGCGCGTCGAAGCACTATCCCAGCCGCGTGGCCGTGCGGACGGGGGATCGATTCGTCGTCGTCGACTGGCGAGAGGTCGACTGGATCGAGGCGGCCGACAACTACGTCAAGCTGCATGTGGGAGCGCGGGAGTACTTGCTGCGGGATACGCTGGCATCGATCGAACGGCAACTGGACCCCGATCGCTTCACTCGTATCCATCGATCGACCATCGTCCAGATCGATCGCATCGTGGAGTTGCATCCCGCCACGCACGGAGACTTCGACGTGGTGTTGCGCAACGGGTCGCGGCTCACCCTCACGCGAACGTGGCGCGACGGCGTGCAGCGACGGCTGAGGATCCGTAGTCCGTCGAAAGAAACGCCTCTATACTAAAACTCGCGGTGGCGGATCTCATCGGCCTCCGGCTCGGCGTGTACGAGGTGCAGGCGCAGATCGGCGCCGGCGGGATGGGTGTGGTGTATCGCGCGCTCGATACCAACCTCAATCGGCCGGTCGCGATCAAAGTCCTCTCCGACGCCCTCGCGGATCCGGCCGCGCGCCGCCGATTCCAGCGCGAAGCGCAAACCGCATCGTCGCTCAATCACCCGCATATCCTCACGGTGCACGACGCCGGCGAATTCGAAGGCCGGCAGTACCTCGTCACCGAGCTCGTCGACGGCGGCACGCTTCGCGATTGGATCAAGAGCGCGAGGCGAACGTGGCGTCAAAGCGTCGAGCTGCTGACCGGCGTTGCCGACGCGCTCGCGACCGCGCACGACGCCGGCATCCTGCACCGGGACGTCAAGCCCGAGAACATCCTGATTACGCAGAGCGGCTACGCGAAACTGGCGGACTTCGGGTTGGCGAAACTTCACGAGGACGCGCCATCGGACGACGCCGCGACGCAGACCGATGTGCGCACGCGGCTGGGGGCGATCGTCGGTACCGCGGCCTACATGTCGCCGGAGCAGGCCGTCGGGACAGACGCTCGACGCCAGGAGCGACGTCTTTTCGTTCGGTGTCGTCCTGTATGAAGCGCTGTCGGGGCGGCGGCCGTTCACCGGGCCGTCCGATGTCAACGTGGTCCGCGCGATCGTTCACGCGCGACGCCGAGCCGCTCCCCGAGGACGTGCCGATTCCCGTGCGATCGATCGTCGAGAAGGCGCTCGAGAAGGACCCGGCCGACCGCTACCAGTCGATGCGCGACATGGTCATCGATCTCCGGCGCGTGGTGCGGCACGGCGCGGAGAGGCCGGTTGCCGCCACGTCGGGTCGGGGCGCACGACGGCGTGGTGGGCTGGCGGCAGCCACCGCGGTTGCTGATCGCCGCTGCTCGCGGCGGCCGGCGCTGTTCTACGTGTCGCCGAGGCAGGGAACGCGCCGAACCGGTTCGCGGCGGAGTACACGCAGCTGACCAACTTCGCCGACTCCGCCACCTCGCCCGCGCTCTCGCCGGACGGCCGGATGCTGGCGTTCATTCGCGGGGAGCAGCACGTTCGTCGGTCCGGGGCAGATCTACGTCAAGCTGCTGCCCGACGGCGAGCCGGTGCGGCTCACCAACGACAACCTCCACAAGATGAGCCCCAAGTTCTCGCCTCGACGGGACTCGGATCGCGTACACGGCCGTCGACAACGCGCATTTCGCCGCTCAGGAGATCTGGATCGTGCCCGTGCTCGGCGGGACTCCGCAGCGGTTGTTGACCAACGCGGGGGGACTGACGTGGGTCACTGATGCACGCGCTCAGCCCCGGGTTCTGTTCTCGGAAATGACCGGCCGCGGAGCGCAGATGTCCATCGTCTCCTCCACGGAGAGCCGCAGCGACCAGCGGAATGTCTATCTGCCGCCGCCGCCGGACGGCATGGCCCACCGCTCCATGCCCTCACCCGACGGCAAATGGGTCATCGTCGTTGAGATGGACGGCCGCTCGTGGCTTCCCTGCCGGCTGGTGCCCCTCGACGGCAGTTCTCCCGGGAAACCCGTTGGCCCGGCGCCGGCGCAGTGCACCGACGCCGCCTGGTCCGCGGACGGCGAATGGATGTACTTCACGGCCTACGCCGGCGGCGGTGTCCACACCTGGCGGCAGCGATTCCCCAGACGGGACGCCCGAACAGATCACCTTCGGCGTTGCCACGGAAGAAGGGATTCATGTCGCGCCGGACGGACGCTCGTTCGTCACCTCGATCGGCACGAGCCAGAGCACCGTGTGGATCCACGATTCGCGCGGCGACAGACAGATGACGTCTGAAGGATATGGATTCCTTCCGTCCATCTCCCCCGATGGCAAGAAGCTGTATTACCTCGTGCGCTCCGGCGGCGTGCGGAACTGGATCGCGGGCGGCCTCTGGGTCGCGGACCTGGAGACGGGACAGCGCCAGCGGCTGCTCCCCGATTTTCTGATGCAGCAGTACTCCATTTCCCGCGACGGGCAGCGTGTGGTCTTTGGCGCGGTGGACGAAACAGGCCGCACTCCCCTGTGGCTGGCATCTCTCGCCGGCCGGACCGCGCCGCGGCGCCTGACGACAACGGACAGCAACATGGCCTTCTTTGGCGCGCCCGGCGAGGTCGTCTTCGGGAACCAGGAGGATGGGTTCCTGTATCGGATCAAAGAGGACGGCAGCGGCCTGCAGAAGATGAATTCCACACCGCTGCTGCTGCCGTTCAGCGTCTCGCCGGACGGTCAGTGGGTTCCCGTGATGGACCCGAAGGCCTGGGGCGCGCTGATGGTGTACCCGACGACTGGCGGCGCGCCGATCAAGATCTGCGAGCTGTGTACGCGGCCCCAGGGCACAGAGCCGATCCCTGCACCTCTGAGCTGGACGCCCGACGCGCGATTCGTCTATCTGAAATTTGGCGAGTCGACGTACGCGATTCCGCTGCAGGCCGGCCAGATGTTGCCACCGAGACCGCCGGCAGGATTTGCATCGAAGGAGGCCGTGGCCGCCCTGCCGGGAGCGCAGCTGCTGGCGGAGCAGGACATCTATCCCGGCCCGCACCCATCGATCTACGCGTTCACGAAAGTGGCCACGCAGCGCAACATCTATCGCGTGCCGGTGCCCTGATGGTCCGGCTGAAGCCGGACCACGTAGGTCATCAACCGTTCGGGTTGAATCGATATCCGACCCAGGGCTCTGTGACGAGATAGCGGGGGTTGGATGGATCCGGCTCCAGCTTTTTCCGCAGCTGCCCCATGAAGACGCGCAGGTACTCCGGCTGCTCCTGCGACGCCTCGCCCCAGACGGCTTCGAGCAACGTTCGATGGGTGATCACGCGGCTTGGGTGACGCGCCATGTAGACGAACAAGTCGAACTCTTTCGGCGTGAGCCGGATTTCCTGCCCTCTGGCGTGGACCCGCCGCGCCTCGAGATCGACGCGAAACTCGCCGACGTCGAACGACGCCGTGTCGGCCTCGCCGCCGCCGCGCCGGAGCGCGGCCCGGACGCGCGCGAGCAGTTCGTCGATGCCGAACGGCTTGGTCACGTAGTCGTCGGCGCCCGAATCGAGCGCCTCGACCTTGGTTCGCTCCTCGCCTTTCACCGAGAGCACGATGATCGGCACGGCCGACACCGCACGAATGCGGCGGCACAGCTCGATGCCGTCCATCCGCGGCATGTAGAGATCGGTGATGACGAGCTCGGGCCGCCATTCAGAAAAATTGGACAGCGCCGATTCGCCCTCGGCGGCGACGCGCACCTGATAGCCCTGGCTGGTCAGGACCGTCCGCAGCACGCGCGTAATCTGCGGTTCATCGTCGACGACCAGCACTCGCGATTTCTCCGCCACGGCTACCATCACAGCGCAACTCCTTCAGTGTGACGCGCCGGCGGGGCCGGCGCGCGTCCCCGTACGGGGACTTCCAGGTTCACCGGCAGCACCAGCACGACCGACGCACCGCGGCCGCCGGCCCATCCTCGATCCACATGCGCCCGGCCTGCGCGTCCACCAGGCGCCGGGCAATTGGCAACCCGAGGCCGATGCCGCCGCGCCGCGGATCGTGCGACTCGCGCTCGGGCACGCGGAAGAACTTTTCGAAGACCCGTTCGCGCAAATCCATCGGAATGCCCGGGCCTTCGTCAGTGACTCGGATTCGCGCGTGCCGTTCGTCGGCGCGGGCGGCCGAAATCGTGAGCGCGGTTCCCGGCGGCGCGTATTTGCTTGCGTTGTCGAGCAGGATGTACATCACCTCGGCGATCGAGGCGGCGTCCACCGACAAGCTCGACAGTCCCTCCGCCACCTCGACGACGACGGGGTGATCGCGGGTCAGCGTTTCGGCGCGCTTCAGTCCCGACTGGATGATGTCGCGCACATCGACGGCGCGCAGATGCAGCGGCTGCGCCGGTTCGGCGCGATCCGGTGTCGAGAGGCCTTCGATGAACCGGTTCAGCCGATCCGATTCCTCATCGATCACCTGCAGCAGTTCGCGGCGTTCCTCGAACGACAGCTCCGAACCGGCCGTGCGCAAGGAGCGGATGAGCGCCGTGACGGCCGCTTTGATGGCGGTCAGCGGCGTCCGCAAGTTGTGCCGGAGCGCGTCGAGCAGCGCCGCCTTGAGCTGTTCGTTGCGCCGCGCCGCCTCCGCCTCGCTCGCCCGCTCGAACGCGCCCTGCAGCTCCTGGTAGAGCCGGGCGATTTCCTGGCGGCCGGCCTGCGCCTCCGCCGCCCGCCGCTCGGCGCGCGAGGCCAGCTCACCAGCGATGACGGCGGTCACGGTGAAGGTGATGAAGGCGATCCAGTCTTCGGGATCCTCGATCCCGAAGCCGGCAGGAGGCAGGAAGTAGTAGATGTAGGCGCCTGCGCCGACGGCTGCGGAACACAGCGCGGGCGTCGCGCCCCAGAGGCGCGCGGCGACAACCACGTTGAGGAAGAGCAAGGGCGCCGCAACCGCGACGGTGACGATCGACGCCAGGTGCAGCACAGCGACGACCGCCATCACCATGACAGCCGCCGCGACACAGCGAACCCACCGCACGTCCCGATTATAGGTCCGCCGGTTCCCGGCGCGACGGCGGCAACGACTTCCTTACATTCCGCTTGACGACTGGTCCTGGTCCACTAGAATTGAACCGTGGTTCATTTTTCGAACCGCCGTTTACGGCGCGCCGAGACCCGGCGCCTCGACATCCTGAAAGCGGCCGCCCGCACGTTCCGCGAGCGGGGATTTCCCGCCGCCGGCATGCGCGACATCGCGATTGCCGCCGACCTGTCTCCCGGCAACCTCTATCACTACTTCCGCGGCAAGGACGAGATCCTGTTCTTCTGCCAGGACCGCACGCTCGGCCGGCTGCTGGCGGCGCTCGCGGCCGCGCGGCGCGGACGCCAGGCGCTGCCCTCACGGCTCTCGGATCTCGCGAAAGCGCACATCCTCTGCCTGGTCGACGAGGTCGAGGGCTCCGCGGCGCACATCGAAGTCGACGCGCTGCCCGCGCGTCTGCGATCGCAGATTGTCGCGAAGCGCGATCGATACGAGCGCGGCGTGCGCGCGCTGGTTGCGGCCGGCATGCGTCAGGGCACCCTGCGCGCCACCGACGCGACGATTGCCACCCGCGCCTTTCTCGGCGCGCTCAACTGGACGGCGTATTGGTTCCGGCCCGACGGCCCGCATTCGGCGCAGCATGTCGCCGGCGTCGTCGCCGACTTCGCCGTCTCGGGATTGCTGAACAACGATGCCTCGACACGTCTCGCTCACGCTGACCGTCAACGGCGAGCCGGTTGAGACGGCGTTCGCGCCGTACAAGACCCTCCTCGAGGTGCTCCGCGAGGATCTCAATCTCTGCGGCACGAAGCATGGCTGCGAGCTGGGGGAATGCGGCGCGTGCGCCGTGCTGCTGGACGGGCAGCCGGTGCTCTCCTGCCTCGTCCTGGGTCTCGAGTGCGAAGGCCGATCGGTGACAACGGTCGAAGGCCTCGCGCGCGAGAACAAGCTGCATCCGCTCCAGGAGACATTCGCGGATCTCGGCGCCGCGCAGTGCGGCTATTGCACGCCGGCGTTCCTGGTGACGTCGAAGGCGCTGCTCGACGAGCATCCGCATCCGACACGCAATCAGATCAAGGACGCCTTGTCCGGCGTGCTGTGCCGCTGCACGGGGTATCAGCAGATCTTCGAGGCGGTCGAAGCTGCGATCGATCGCGGGTCCGAACTCGCCGGAACCGCAACCGCAGGCCGGCTCCGAGCGGGCACACGATGAAGATCATCGGCATCCCCCGGCGCCGCGTCGACGGCCGCGCCAAGGTCACCGGCCAGACGAAGTTTGCGGACGACCTGATGCTGCCGCGCATGGTCCACTGCAAGCTGCTCCGCTCAACGCTTCCCCACGCACGCATCGTCAGCATCGACGTGACGCGAGCGCTGGCGCACCCTGGTGTGTATCTGGTCCTGACCGGCCGCGATTTTCCGATTCCCTACGGCATCCTGCCGGTCAGCCAGGACGAGCACGCGCTGGCGATCGACCGCGTGCGCTTCGTCGGCGATCCAGTCGCCGCCGTCGTCGCTCGCGACGAGTTGACCGCGTTCGACGCGCTCGATCTGATCGACGTCAAGTACGAACCGCTGCGCACGTTCAGTACGCCAGAGGAGAGCCTCTCGAACCCCGAGCCGCGCATTCACGACTACGGCGACCGCGGCAACATCCACAAGCTCGTGTCGTTGAGCTTCGGCGACGTCGAACAGGCGTTCGACGCTGCGGACCAGGTGTTCGAGGACACCTTCTTCTATCAGGGCAATACTCACCTGCCGATCGAGCAGCACGCCGCCGTTGCGGCCACGGATCCTGACGGAAAGCTCGTGCTCTGGTCGAGCACGCAGACGCCCCACTACGTGCATCGCGCGCTCGCGAAGGCGCTGGCCATGCCGGCGGCGCACATCCGCGTGATTGCGACGCCCAACGGCGGCGGCTTCGGCGGCAAGAGCGATCCCTTCAACCACGAGGTCGTCGTCGCCAAGGCCGCGCTCCTGCTCGACCGCCCGGTCAAGATTTGCCTGACGCGAGAAGAGGTGTTCTACTGCCATCGCGGGCGCCATCCGGTGTTGATGCGGTTCAAGACCGGCGTCAAACGGGACGGCACCATCACCGGCATGCACGTCCGCACGCTGCTCGACGGCGGCGCGTACGGGTCGTATGGCGTCGCCAGCACGTTCTACACGGGCGCGCTCCAAACCGTGACGTATCACGTGCCGGCGTACCACTTTCAGGGCTGCCGCGTATTCACCAACAAGCCGCCGTGCGGTCCGAAACGCGGACACGGCACACCCCAGAGTCGATTCGGCCAGGAGATTCAGCTCGACAAGATCGCGGAGTCACTGTCACTCGATCCCGCCGATCTCCGGCTGCGGATCGTCGAGCAGCCGGACACGCTCACCGCGAACTATTTGAAGGTAGGCACGATCGGTCTCGCCGAGTGCATCCGCCGCGTGACACGAGCGGCCGACTGGAGCACACGGTTTCGCAAGCTGCCGCTCGGCAAGGGCGTTGGCCTCGCGTGCTCGTCATACCTCTCCGGCGCCGGGCTCCCGATCTACTGGAACGACATGCCGCATTCCGGCGTGCAACTCAAGCTGGATCGCAGCGGTGGCGTCACCGCGTTCTGCGGCGCGACCGAGATCGGCCAGGGATCCGACGATGTGCTGGTGGCGTGCGTGGCGGAGGTGCTGGGCATCGATCCGCTCGACATCCGGGCCGTGACCGGCGACACCGATCTCACGCCGGTCGATCTGGGATCGTATTCGAGCCGCGTGACCTTGATGATGGGCCACGCGGCGGTGCAGGCGGCCGAGCGGGCGCGAGATCTGCTGGCGGCCGCGGTGTCGAAGAAGCTTGCCGTGGCGCCCGATCGCCTCGTCTTTGCGGACCGCCGCGTCTTCGACGCGTCGGATCCGGCGACTGGAGTCTCCTTCGCTGAAGCCGTGTGTCTCGCCGAAACGGCGTTCGGCACGATCGGCACGACCGGTTCCTACACGCCTCCTCGATCCGCCGCCCGATTCAAGGGCGGAGGCGTCGGGCCGTCCCCCACCTACTCCTACACGGCGTGCATCGTCGAAGTTGAGGTCGATCCGGGAACCGGATGGGTGGACGTGCCGCGCGTCTGGATTGCGCACGACATCGGCCGCTCGATCAATCCGACGCTCGTGCGCGGCCAGGTCGAGGGCAGCGTCTACATGGCGTTGGGCGAGGCGTTGATGGAGGAGCAGGCGTTCCGCCGTTTGCCCCCGCGCTTGTCGCACGCGCTGGTGCACAAGTTTCCGTCGATGCTCGAATACAAGAGCCCGACAACCCTCGACATGCCCGAGGTGTTCACCGAGCTGGTCGAGCACCCGGATCCGCGAGGCCCGTTCGGCGCGAAGGAAGTCGGACAGGGGCCGTTGCTGCCGGTCATGCCGGCCATCGCCAACGCCGTCTACGACGCGGTCGGCATCCGCATCGACGAAGTGCCGATCACGCCGGAGAAAGTGCTCAAGGCACTCGACGCGAAGGCTGCAGGTCGATCGCCACGTTACGGTCCGGCGAACTTTCCCGACATCGCGTGGCCCGAGCCATTACAGGTGCCGCCACCATGGGAAGGCGGGGATGGCACCGCTTCGCGGAACGTGAGAATCAACAGAAGTCAGAAGTTAGAAGGACAGCGCGCATGATGCGCCTTCCTTACTTCGCGTTTCACGCTCCGCGCAGCGTTCGCGAAGCTGCTGAACTACTCGCGGCCGAGGCTGGCCAGGCGATGCTCGTTGCGGGCGGAACGGATCTGCTGCCGAACATGAAGCGCCGGCAGCAAGTGCCGCGCACGCTGATCTCTCTTCGACGGGTCACGGAACTGCGTGAGATCTCCAACGGCAGCGGCACGACGCTGGGCGCGGGCCTCACGCTGACCGAGATCGTGCGCAATGAACGCCTCCGTGGAGCATACGGAGCGTTGTGGCAGGCGGCCTCCCAGATCGCGACGCCGCACCTGCGCAACATGGGCACGCTCGGCGGCAACTTGTGCCTCGATACGCGTTGTAACTACTACGACCAGAACTACGAGTGGCGCAAAGCGATCGATTTCTGCATGAAGAAGGACGGAGAAACCTGCTGGGTGGCGACGTCGAGCCCGAAGTGTCTGGCGGTGTCGTCCACCGACACCGCCCCGGCGCTGCTGGCGCTCGGCGCGGAGATTACGCTGGTCAGTTCCAAGACCACACGTCGCATCCCGCTACGAACCCTGTATCAGAACGACGGTATTCACTACCTGACGCGGCAACCCGGTGAAATCCTGACGGCCGTGCACCTGCCGCGGCTGGATGGCTGGCGGAGCGCCTATTGGAAACTCCGCCGCCGCGGCGCGTTCGACTTTCCCGTGCTCTCGGTTGCGGCAGCGGCACGATTCGGGCAGGACGGCGCCGTGGAGGATGCGCGGATCGTGCTGGGAGCCGTCGCGTCGTGGCCGGTGGAAGCGCCGGCGGCCGCGAGCGCGCTCGTCGGGCAGACCTTGACCGACGCGTCCATCAGCCGCGCGGCGGACCTGGCCGCGCACCCGGCGCGGCCGATGGACAACACGGACTTCGCCCTCGTCTGGCGAAAGCGAGTAACGCGGGATTTCGTGGGATATGCGCTGCGAGAGCTGCGTGGTGACGATATGCGTGACGTCCGACGCAGAGTCGCTCGGCAGCTTCTATGATTTCTTAGCCTTCCGCCGTTCGGCCCAATACTTCTTCATCCTGAGGGATACGGCCTTGCGCGCCGCAGCGGACATGCCGCGCCTCCGGCGTCTACCGCCGGCAGCCGGGGCCGCCGCGGCCTGGCGGCCACGTCCGCGACCAAACAGATCCGGAAACGCCCGGCGAATCGCCGCTTCCTCGCTCCGCAGTTCTTCCAAACGCGCCTTGGCCCCCAGACGGGCAAGCCGCTGCAATGCATCTCGACTTAGATCGGCCACTAATACCTCCACTTGTCGACGAATTCAGCCTATTGGATGAAATGTAAGGATTGAGTTAGCCACATAGGCCAACAAATTAGCCGGTCAATCGTATCCTAAGTCGCCTGCTGATTACGCGACTGCTGCACGATTTTGACGCCGGCACTGGCGCCGACGCGTGATGCGCCGGCGGCGATCATCGCCTGCATCCCTTCGAGGTCTCGTACACCCCCGGCAGCTTTGACGCCCATATCCGCGCCGACGATTCTTCGCATCAGCGCGACATCGGCGGCTGTTGCCCCGCCCGGCCCAAAACCCGTGGATGTCTTGACGTAATCAGCGCCGGCCGCCTTCGCCAGTGTGCACGCCGTGACCTTTTCATCGTCGGTCAACAGCGCCGCCTCGATGATCACCTTGCTGAGCGCGCCGCAGGCGCGGCAGGGGCCGACGACCGCTTCGATATCGCGCTCGACGTTTCGCAGGTCGCCGGATTTGAGCGCACCGACGTTGATGACCATGTCGATTTCGCGGGCGCCGTCGAAAATGGCCCGCTGGGTTTCGTAACCCTTGACGTCTGACGTCGTCGCGCCGAGCGGAAAGCCGACGACCGAGCAGACGCCCACGCCGCTGCCCGAAAGCAAACGGACGGCCAGGGCCACCCAGGTGGGGTTGATGCAAACGGTGGCGAACTTGAATTGCGAGGCCTCGCGGCAGAGCACTTCGATATCGGCGCGCGTGGCGTCGGGTTTGAGGAGCGTGTGATCGATCATCGACGCGACGCCTGCCGGCGCCCCGCCGCTGGCGTGAACCCCCACTCGCGTGGCGCCCGCGTCGAGCACGCCGCGCAGCCGATCCGGACAGCAGTCGTCGAGGACGCCGTGGCAGACGCAGCGCACGGACGGCCGCGCCGCCGTCGCGGTGACCAGCTCGGCCACGATCAGATCGATGAGCTGCTTGACCTCGTCTCGGTTCAATTCGTTCCTTCGAGATCGCGTATCTTGGCCAATCGCCGAATGTACCGCGGTTCGCGCATCGGCGTGGTCAGCCAGGTCGTCACAATCGCCTGTGCCTCTTCAGGCGTCACCAGCGTGGCGCCCAGCGTGAGCACGTTGGCGCCGTTGTGCTCTCGAGCGTATCGCGCGATCGTTTCGGTGGTGGCCATCGCCGCGCGGATCCCGTCGATCTTGTTCGCGGCAATCGCCGACCCGATGCCCGCCCCGTCGATCACGATGCCCCCGTCGGCTTCACCCCGCGCGACGCTCCGAGCAACCGCTGCCGCGACGTCCGGATAGTCAACCGACTCCGGGCCCTCGACACCGAGATCCTGCACCGATACGCCCCGGCCTCGCAGGAACGTGACGAGCAGGCGCCGCAGAGCCACTCCTGTGTGATCGCTGGCAATGGCAATCGAGCGCATCTCGGCGGGAGGCGCCAGACTGGACTCGTCCGCCGACACGCGGCCTTCACGCACGACGGTGACACGCCGTTCGTTCAGGGTGTCCTGGGCGAGCGGCGTCACGTGGCCGTTCCTCGCGAGCACCACCGTGTCGCCGCGCGCCAGCACGCGCGCGTCGGCCTCGGTGATCATGTCGAATCGTTTCATTGAAGTATGATCGGCGCGTCATGGCCGACCTGAGACCCACCGAAATCCTACTATCGGACGAACAGATTCGAAAGCGCGTCGCCGAACTGGCCCTCGAGATCCGGCGGGACTTTCCCGACGACCTGCACGTGATCGCCGTCCTGAAGGGCGCATTCATCTTTCTGTCCGATCTGGTGCGTCACATGCCGGGTCACGTGTCGCTCGACTTCATGGCGGTGTCGAGCTACGCGAAGGGCACCACGACGTCCGGCGAAGTCCGGATGCTGAAGGATCTCGACACGACGCTCGACGGCCGAAACGTCGTGATCGTCGAAGACATCGTGGACACCGGCTTGACGCTGACCTATCTGCAGGACATTCTCCGCGCCCGGAACCCGCGCGAGCTCAGAACCGCGTGCCTGTTGAGCAAGCCGTCGCGCCGGCAGATTGACGTCAAGGTGGAGTACATCGGCTTCGACATCGAGGACCGCTTCGTCGTCGGCTACGGCCTCGACTACGCCGAGCAGTACCGGAACCTGCCGCACATCGCTGTTCTTGGCAGTTAAGCTCGTGGTTCGACAGGCTCACCACGAGCGGTGGAGCCAACATCACGCTCGTCCTGAGCTTGTCGAAGGACGAGCTCACTTTCCCACTGCTTCTCTTAACGCGCGCGGCCAGTCGGTTCGCGTCGGCGATGACGGCGGCGCGATTGAGCGTCCGCACCTGACGGTCCTTCATGACCACCTTGCCGTTGACAATCGTCGTTCGCACGTCGTCGCCACGCGTGGCGTAGACGAGGTGTGAGACCGGGTCGTACATCGGCGTCTGACGAACGGCGCTCGTCGACACCGTGATCAGATCGGCACGCTTCCCCACCTCGAGCGAGCCGATGAGCCGCTCCATGTGCAGCGCGCGAGCGCCGCCGAGGGTCGCCATGTCCAATGCCGCCTGCGCCGACAGCGCCGTCGGATCGTGCGTCGCGTGCTTGGCCAGAAACGACGCCTGCCGCATCGCTTCGAACATGTCCAGGTCGTTGTTGCTGGCGGCGCCGTCAGTGCCGAGGCCGAGCGACACACCCGCGGCGAGATACTTGCCGACCGGCGCTGCCCCGCTGGCCAGCTTCATGTTGCTTTCCGGGTTATGCGCCACGCCCACGGCGTGCCGTTTCAGAATCGCGATGTCCTCGTCGGTCACCCAGACGCCGTGCGCGGCGAGCGTGTTCGGCCCCCAGAACCCGATCGATTCCAGATAGGCGGCCGGCGTCATCTTGAACTGCTCGCGCGCGCCCTTGATTTCGTCCTCGGTCTCGGAGAAATGAATGATGACCGGGACGCCGTGCCGGCGGCCCATCTCCGCGGCTGCCAGGAGAGTCGTCTTGTCGTTCGTGTAGAGCGCGTGGGGAGCGACGGCGGGCACGACCAGACCGTTGTCCTTGAATTCCTTGATGAAGCGCTCCGCCCGGGCCAGTGCCTCCGCAGGCGTCTTGGCGTCCGCGACCGGAAACTGAATGATGGTCTGGCCGAGCACGCCGCGCACACCGGCTTCGATCGCGGCTTTCGCGATCTCTTCCTCGAAGTAATACATGTCGACGAACGTCGTGGTGCCCGATTCGATCATCTCGAGCGCCGCGAGCCGTGTCCCGATGCGGACGAGCTCGGGCGTCACGGTCTTGGCCTCTGCCGGAAAGATGTATTTCTGCAGCCAATCCATGAGGGCGAGGTCGTCGGCGAGGCCTCGGTACATCACCATCGGGGCGTGGGTATGGGTGTTGATCAACCCCGGCAGCACGATCTCCGACCGCGCGTCGATGGTCTCGCCCGCCGTGTACTTGGCGTTGATCGCCGCCGGTGTATCGACATCCACGATGTCGGTCCCTGCAATGGCAACGGCGCCTGGCGAGAGCATCCGATGCGCGGCGTCCTGCGTAATGACGGTGCCGCCGACGACGATGAGCGCGACCGGCCGGCGCGCGGGTTGCGCGGCCACGACCGCGGCGGCGGTGAAGGCAAGCAGGAGGGCGTGTTTCATGTGATCGCGATCTTAGCAGCCATCTCTAGCCATCAGCTATCAGCCATCAGCTAAGCTCGGGTTTGGCTGACAGCTGAGCAGCTGACAGCTCGTTGTATAGTGTCCCCCGTGCCGGTGCACCTCGTCGACCATCCGCTCGTTCACGATGCCCTCGTTTCGTTGCGCGACAAAAGCACTCCGCCGGAACATTTTCGACGCGCGGCGACGCGCATCAGCGTCCTGCTTGCGGCCGAAGCCTTGCGCGAGATGCCGACGCGGGACGTGACGGTCGAGACGCCCCTCAGTCCGGCGGCCGGACGCCGGATCAAGGGCGACGTGGTCGTCGTGCCTGTGCTTCGCGCGGGATTGGGCATGCTGGACGCCGTGCTCGAGCTCGTGCCCGACGCGCGCGTGGGGCACATCGGGTTGCAGCGCGACGAGATGACCGCGGTGGCGTCGCAGTACTATTCGAAGCTTCCCTCGCGCCTCGACTCGAGCGTCGTCCTGATGATCGACCCGATGCTGGCCACGGGCGGCAGCGCCGTCGCGGCACTGGATCTGCTGGCGCGGGCCGGCGCCCCGACCATCCGCATGATCTGCATCGTCGCCGCCCCCGAAGGCGTGGCGCTCGTCGAGCAGCATCACCCGCACGTCGTCATCTATACCCCGGTGGTCGATCGATTCCTCAACGAGCACAAATACATCGTGCCTGGCCTCGGTGACTTCGGCGATCGCTTGTACGGAACGGTGTGACGCCATGACGACACCACGACCCGAACGGCGCGCGCATCCCCGCTCCCAGGGTGAACACTGGTCGAGCGCGCTCACCGACATCGCGCCGAACAAGATCCTGATTCGCGGCTATCCGCTCGACGAGATGATGGGCCGGCTCGGTTTTGCCGAAGCCGTGTACCTGTTGTTGATGGGGGAACTGCCGACGCCTGCCATCGGCCGCATGCTGAACGCGGTGCTCGTGTCGTCGCTCGACCACGGCGTCACGCCGCCCTCGACGCTGGCGGCCCGAAACGTCGCGACGTCCGGCGCGCCGCTCAAGGACTGCGTCGCCGCCGGCATCCTCGGGTTTGGCCCGCATCACGGCGGCGACATCGAGTCGTGCATGCGCTTTCTCGATACCGGCCTCACGCTCGTGCGCTCCGGCCAGACGGTGCAGGAGGCGGCGGAATCGATCATCGCGGATTTCGTGAGAACCAAATCCGCGCCGCCTGGCTTCGGCCACCGTCTGCACACGCGCGATCCGCGCGCCGCGCGGTTGTTTCAGATGGCCCTGGAACTCGAGCTCGAAGGCGAGCATGTGCGGCTGATTCGCAGCGTGGAGCGCGCGCTCGATCACCACCAGGAACAATTCGGCCGCCCGATTCCGGTGAACGTCGACGGCGCCATTGCCGCCATCAGCGCCGACCTCGGGTTCGCGTACGAGTTGGGCAACGCGATCTTCCTGATCTCCCGTCTGCCGGGGCTCATCGCCCACGCGCACGAAGAACGCACGCGCCAGGCGCCGATGAGGCAGATCGATCCCAAGGACGAAGGCTACGACGGCTCGCGCGAACGCCGACTGCCTGAGGGGCGCAAATAGGCAGGCCGGGACACTCCCTGTTCGTGCGGGAGAATCACGATCTGGGTCAGCTCGCACACCCTGCACACCCAGCACAGCCGCACGCCTTCGAAAAACAGCCCATAAACTGGACCCTGTTCGGTGGTATGCCGCTTGCACTAGAGCCCTGCAGGATTTGATGATGACCAAGACCCGACTCGTAATCGAAGTACCCGCAAAGCTGGCGCTGATGCCGCCGGCGGAACTCGATACGTATGTGCGTGCCCACTGGATTGAGTGGCAGGACAAGTGGCGGCGGATTGGGAAGAGTCAACCAACGGATGCGATGTTTCGTGTCGACGCCGGCAAGCCGATGTTCCTGCTCGCGCGCGGCAAGAATCACTATCTCGTCGCTGAAGCGACGGCCGTTCCCTTCGACGCGGCGGCGTAAGCCGCCGCGTGTCGTCCGCCGTGCTCACACGGACGCTACACGCCCCTTCCTCATATTGCGACGCCAACCGGTTGACGGCCCAGACGTCAGTCGTGACTGGATGTCGGTGGGCCGGACCAGCGACGGGCGACGGGGACCGGCGATGCGGTGGGCTGCCGCAAACGGCAGCGTCATCGCCGCGTCGAGTCGCGCACTGGCGATGACCATCCGCGCCGAGCGGGCGCGGCAGGCGCGCATCCTCGATGACGCCGGCTTGCATAGAGGTTGATTGTAGGGAGCCGCGACAATCACGCCATCAAATTGGTAGAATCCAAGGACGCGGTCTCGAAAAAGCCGCAACTGCCGGAAAAGCTAGTCCGTTAGGGCGCTTAGCTCAGTTGGTTAGAGCGCGTGCTTCACACGCACGAGGTCATAGGTTCGAGTCCTATAGCGCCCACCAACCTTCGCTCGCGAATTCCTGCGCGAGCGAGCGTTCTGGCTACGGTGGCAGGCCAGACACTTACCCTTTCCAGCGCTTCGTCATGATCTCCAGATGCGGTGAGAAATTCGCGGCGAGGTACAGCCGCCGTGCGGGTTCGTTCTGTACCAGCACGCCAATCCGCAGCTCGCGCGCGCCGGCCGAACGCGCGTAGGCCTCCGCTCGTTCGAGAAGCGCGCGGCCAATCCCTTTGTTCCGATGCGGCGGCAAGACGACGAGATCGGTGATGAGGGCGTACGTCCCCGGCGGCTCGTCGAGCTCGGTGAACGGCTCGCGCGCGATCACGGTGACGAATCCGACCACCGCGCCATCGATCTCGGCGACAAAGATCTGACCGACCGGACCTCTGACAGCGGGCGTGCATCTGTTCGCAGTACGCATCCGCCATCGCCTCCCCCGTTCGCAACCCGGGATCGATGGTTCGCTCGAATTCCTGGAGCTCGACCACGCATCGGCGCACGACGTGCGCATCGTCAGGGCGGTAGTCGCGAATCACTGGCAAGTGCCCTCGAGATCGATGACGATAGTGGAACCTTCGTGCTTCGCGCAATTCGACCGGCCCTGATCTACGCGCTCGCCGCGTGCGCATTCACGTGGCCGCTCGTCCTGCATCCATTCACGCTGTTCGGCGCCCACGACCCGACAGGCGATCCGTCGCTGAACCTGTGGACCCTCACCTGGGATCTGCAGACGCTGTCGGCCCACCCCACCTGGTTCCTCAACGGACGCGTGTTCGACGCGCCGATGTTCTTTCCGGCGCGCCACACGCTCGCCTATGCCGACCATCTGCTGCTGCAGTCGATCGTCCTGTGGCCGGTGTATGCCCTCACGCGCAATCCGGTGTTTTGCTACAACGTGCTGCTGATCGCCTCGCTCGCCGCCTCCGGGCTGGCGATGCACCTGCTGGCCCGCACGCTCACGGGACACGAAGGCGCCGCGTTCGTGGCCGGGCTGATCTTCGGCTTCGCGCCGTTCCACTTCACGCACCTCACGCACATCCAGCTCCAGGCGCTGTACTTCCTGCCGCTCTCGTTTCTGTTCCTGCACCGCGTGTTCGCGGCCGGGCGCCGCTCGGACGTCCTGTGGCTGGGCCTGGTGATGGGGCTGCAGGCGCTCAGCTCGGCCTACTACGCCGTCATCGGCGGCATCGGCATCGCCTGCGCCGCGCTGGCGCTTGCCGCCGCCACGCGACGGTTGCGCGACGGCCGCCTGCTCCTGCGCGGACTCGCGGCTGCCGCCATCGCACTGGCGGTCGCGCTCCCGTGGTCGCTCGCCTACTTGCGCGTCGAGCGCGAGACCGCCGCAGGACGGACGCTGACCGAAGCGTCGCGCGGCAGCGCCGTGCTGGCGAGCTACGTCCAGGCGCCCGCCACCAATGTGGTGTACGGCCGGACGGGTTGGCTGCGGCCGTCGCCCAACGCGAGATTGCCGCGCCGAGACGGTCCCGAGCAGGGGCTGTTTCCAGGATTCGTGGCCCTGCTCCTCGCCGTGGCTGGAGCGGTTGCCGCGCCGCGCCACTTGAAGCGGATCGCCGTGGTGTACGCGGCGGTGGCGGTAGTCGGCATCGTGTTGTCGCTGGGACCCGACGGCATCCGTCCTCTGTATGCGGCGCTCTATCGATCGGTCTTCGGCATGAGCGCCGTTCGCGCGGCGGCGCGTTTCAGCGTGCTCGCGTCTGTGCGGAATCGCGGTGCTGGCCGCGATCGCCACCAGTTTCAAACCGCGGCTGATGCTGGCGATTGTGCTGGCCGCGATCGCCATCGAACAAAGCAACGGCTCAATCGAGTTTCCGCCGGCGCCGGTCCTGACCTCCAACGCCGGCCGCTGGCTCCGCGATCAGCCCGGGATCGGGCGCTGTGGTCTGCGTGCCGATGGGGTTCGAGACGAGCAACACACGCTGCATGCTCCAGGCGCTCGAGCACGGCCGGCCGGTGGCGAACGGCTACGGCGGCGTGCGCCCACCGTTTTTCGCAACGGTCGTCGATGCGATGCAGGGGCTGCCCTCGCCCGACGCGCTGCTGACGCTGCACGACCTCGGCGTGGAATGGATCGTGAGCGACGAGCCGCTGACGCCGGATCCGGACCTGGCTGAAACCTTCGTCGAGCGCGCGCAGTTCAGCGACCAGCGCGTGTACCAGCTGGTGTGGTCGCCCGCGGCCGAGTCGATGATCGACGATGCCGCCGCGGTCGTGCCTCCGGAGCCGGGCCCGGCCCCGTTCGGCGTCGGCGAGTCGGCCACCTACCGCGTGCGCTGGACGAGTGGTCCGATGCGGCTCCCCGCCGGCGAGGCGACCATGTCGGTGGAGCCGCCCCAGGAACCCGCGGCGTATCGGTTCGTCGTCTCCGCGGCGACCGCCTCGTGGGTGTCCAGCTTCTACACCGCCAACGTGCGGCTCGAGACGACGGCGACCGATCGAATCGTTCCCCTCCAGCACCGCCAGACCGTCGCCGAAGATCGGCGGACCGTCGAACGTCAGATCGAGTACGACGCCGATCGCCGCCAGATCCGGATGACCACCGGCGGCGCGACCATCGCCCTGCCGCTCACCCGCGACGCGCGCGATCCGATCAGCATGCTGTTCTACGTGCGAACGCTGCCGCTCGAGACGGGCGGGCACGTCGTGCTCCCGCTCACCGACAACGGGCGGCGCTCGCTGCTGGAGCTGACCGTCGGCGGCATCGAGACGGTGACGCTCGACGGACGGGCGTGGGCGGCCGTCAAGCTGACGCCTCGCGTGACGGGACGCGTCGAACGTCAGGCGCCGCTCGAGATCACGACGTGGCTGAGCACGGACGCCCGTCGGATTCCACTGATCTTCGAGGTATCCGCGGCGTTTGGCACCGCGCGAGCGGAGCTGGCGAGTTATCGGGAGGGGACGAAGATGAGGCGAAAGGATGCGGCTGGAAAGGATGGATGGGAGGGCAGGAAGGTTTCCCTTCCTGCCTTTCCCGCCTATCCTGCCCTGCTCTACAGCGCCGCGGTCGAGCCCTTCTTCAGATCGTTCAGCGCGCTGGCCATGCTGGTCAACGCGGCTTCGAGCGTCTTGCGCGAGGTCGCGATGTTCATGCGCATGTGATTCGCGCCGCCGAGACCGTACGCATCGCCGGCGTTCAGCGCAATCTTCGCGTTCTTGGCGAACCACCGCAGCACCATCGACTCGGGTGACGGCGGTCTGCCGCCCCGCCCGCCGGTCGGCGCGGTCTTGGCCGCTTCGGCCGCGAGCTGCTTGGCGCCGATCCGCTCGGCGACCTGGCTGACGTCGAGCCACGTGAGATACGTGCCCTGCGGCTTGGCGTTGACCTTGACCATCGGGATGTTGGCCTTGACGAACTTCTGGACGAAGTCGTGGTTGCCGTCGATGTACTCGACGCACTGATTGAGCCAGTCTTCGCCGCCGGAGTAGGCGGACTTGCTGGCGATCATGCCGAGCGTGCTCAGGTCCGCGCGGTTGATTCGGGCGCACGCGGTTCATCAGGTCCATGTTGTCGGAGAAGAACCACGCGCACTTCATCGCGGCCAGCCCGAACGACTTGCTGGCGGCCTTGAACGTGATGCTGTTGTTGACCACGGCCTTGTTCGGCAGCGACGCGAACGGCGTGTACTTGTTGCCCTTGGTCACGAAGTCGCAGTGGATCTCGTCGGCGAGCACGATGACGCGGCGCTTCAAGCAGATCTCGCCGAGCCGCATGAGATCGTCGGCCGACCAGGCAGTTGCCGGTCGGATTCTGCGGATTGCACAGAATGAACGCGTTCGTGTCGTGGCTGATGCGGCGCTCGAAGTCCTCGAAATCGATCTGGAATCTGCCGTCGACTTCCTTCATCAGGTTCTCTTCGGGCTTGGTCTGGCTCGCGGTCAGGTCGCCGTAGAAGCCGTTGTAGGTCGGCGTGTTCAGCAGCACCTTGCTGCCGGGAGGACAGAAGGTCCTCAGCGCGGCGATGATGCCCGGGTGCACGCCGGTCGTGACGATCGACCGAGTCCGGGATTGACGTCGACGCCGTAGCGCTTCTTGTTCCACGCGACGATGCCTTCGACGAACTGCTTCGGCATGTCGAGGTAGCCCCAGTTCTCGTGCTGGATCCGCTTGGTGAGCGCTTCGGTGATCGAGGGCGCGCACTTGAAGTCCATGTCGGCGATGCCCATGCCGGCGATGATCGAGTCCATGCCGTTCTGGCGCAGCGCCTGATCCCACTTCACGGAATCGGAGCCGATGCGGTTATAAGGCGTGTCGAAATCGAATTTCCCGCCAGCCGCGCTGACGGTGACTGGCCGCAGTGTCGTGCCGGAACCCACCGCTCCCGCAATCGCGGTCATTCCGGCGCTTCGCAAGAAGTTTCTGCGATTCAGTCCGTTGATCTGTGCCATGCATGTGCTCCCACGCCTGCGGCGCGCGCAGACGAGAAAAGAGTGCCGGGAAGCTGAAAACGCCTGGGAGATACTACACCCGCAAAGGCGGAAAGTCCCGTATTTCCTACGACCTACCGCCATCCCCGTTCTTTATTCAACTTTTATCTACGCGTGTAACGCTGGCGCAGGATAGGTTCGTTCTTGCGCGAGGTCTCTACGACGGCTTCTTGACCTGGCTGAGCAGCGCCGTCAGGATCTGCGAGTATTTTTCGTCGGCGTCCGCGAAGGCCTTCTGATAGTCCTGGTCCGACATCTTCTGTTTCTTCGGATCGCCGTCGAAGACCGTCTCTTTGCCCGACGCCTCGAAGGTGTCCGCCGCCTGATTCCCTGCGTTCTTGACCTTCAATCCATCCGCCAGGCCGTCCTGGATGAAGATTTTCGTGTTGGGCACGGCGGCGCCGTTCAGATCCATGTACACGTCCCGGTACTCTTTCTTGGCGAGCCGATCGGTCAGCAGTTGGGGAACTGAGTACTTCGCGGAGACGACCAGAAGCTGCGCGCCCCCGAAATACAGCGCCGCACAGAAGACGTCGGGCGTGGCGGGGTCTTGCGCGGCAATGCTATCGAGTTTGGCGGCGTCGAGCGTGGCGGTCAGCTGCTTGGCGAGCACCGCCGACTTGGAGTCCTGGGCCCACACCGGCGGCGACAGCGCCAACATGCCAACAACGGCCAACGATCCGCCGACGAGGCGCGCCACCAGTGTCATGGGTTCCTCCAATCACATAGTCAAATGAACAACGCGTCTTCGTCGTCGCCGCGGCCCTGACGCCGGCCGTTGCGGCGCATGTCGCGAATGGCCTGGACCGCGGCACGAATGGCGCTCAGCATGGCGCGGCCTTCCCGCGCCGGCACGCTCAGCGATGCCTGCAGGCTATTGAGGGTCTGGTCGACGCGAACGGCGATGTCGCCGAACACCTGGTCGGCGCGCTCCACCTGCGCGGCGGCGAGCGCCGTCGTGCGCGCGGCGTCGCGCCCGATGGCGTTCAAGTGCACGAACAGCGGCCGGATTTCCTGATCGAGACGCTCCGACAACCGCTCGATGCGTCGAGCCAGCCGCCCGGCGACGACCATGACGCCGATCTGCGCGATCGCGATCGCGAGCGTCGCGACCGCGATGATGCCGAGGAACACGTCGTTCACGCGATCACGCCTGCTCTCGGCTCCGCGCCTGCTGGTAGGCTTCGCGCCCGCGCTCGATCGCGGTGGTGAGCGTCTCGCGACCCTGGTTGATCGCCTCGCGCCCCTTCGCCGCCGCTTCCGCCGCGCGCTCCCGCCCTTCGCGCGCCTTGTCGCCCAGATACTCGCGCGTCTCGCCGCCGGTGGCCGGCGCATACAGCAGCGCCACCGCGGCGCCGCTCACCGCGCCCAGCATGAACGCCAGGAGAACACTGCCCGCGCCGCCACCGTCATCGCTTGCCATGCGCCTCCGCTCCGTCGTCGCTCTGACCTGCCCTCCGACCTCGGCCCTCATCTAGAAGATGCTGACCTTCACGTTCAGATACCGCTTCGGATCCTTCTTGATCTCCGTCGATCAGCGCGCGGATTTCGCTGACGGCGCCATTCATGTTCTCATATAACTGCTTATCTTTCAGCAACTGCCCCGCCGTTCCCTCGCCGCTGTTCAGCCGAGTCGTCAGCTCGTTCAACTGCGTCGACAGCTCGGTGAGACGCCCGGTGACATCGTTCAAGCGGTTGAACAGCGCCGGATCGGTCATCAGCTTGCCGGCCGTGCCCTCGCCGCGATTCAGCCGATCCGGTCAGGGTCCGCAGGTTCGTCCGTCGCGCCGGTCAGCGACTGCGCGAACGCCTCGTCCTTCAGCAGCTTGCCGAGGCTGCCCTCGCCGGCGTTGATCCGCCGCGTCATCGTCCTCGAGGTTCGAGACGCTGGCCTCGAGCGCGTCGGCCGTCCGCGGATCGTTGAGCAGCTTGCCGAGCGTGCCGCGCCCCTGCTTGATCGTCTGCGTCACGTCGCCGGCGGTCGCGACGAACCGGTTGCAGCTCCGTGTACAGCTGCTCGTCGGTCATCAGCTTGCCGACCGTGCCTCTGCCCGCGCGCAAGTCGTGCACGAGCCCGGTGATCTCGTCGACGCTGGCGCTGGCCTGCTCGGTGATGTCCGCGATCTGCAGCGGCGCCTTTCCGGCGGGACGTAGCCCCACTCGGGAATCGGCGTGCCCGCGCGTCGACGGCGTGATGTCGATGGCGCTTTCGCCGAGGAGCGACACCGAGCCGAGCCGCGCGAGGGAGCCGGTGGTGATGCGGTCGCGCATGTCTTTTCGCATGTCGAACACGATGTCGACCTGTTCGCCCGCGAACTCCACGGCCTTCACGCTGCCCACCTCGACGCCGGCGACGCGAACCGGCGAACCCTTGGCGAGCCCGGCGACGTTCGCGAAGCGCGTCTTCAGCGTGTAGCGCTGCCAGAAGAACCCGCGCGTCCGGTCAGCGCGAAAATCAGTACTCGCGGCGATCGCGACCGCGACAATCGTCAGGACGCCGATCTTCAGTTCCGACCAGGCCAGCGAACGCGTGCGAGGCATAGAATCCTTCCTCAGGACAGGAACGTCTTTGATATACGGGTCGTCCGAGCGGCGCAGCGCGTCGGCGTCGCCCTCGAAGATGATGAGGCCGTCGCGCAGCATGATGAATTCCGCCTCGCGTTCCTTCTCGGCGGTCGCCGGGACGATGCGCACGGCGCCGTTGGCATCGCGCACGGCCATGTGGTCGCCACGTAGAACGCGTCGCGCAGCTGATGCGTCACGACGATCGAGCTGACGCTTTCCAGATCGCGCAGCTTGATGATCTCGTCGTCCACGGTCGTCGCGGTGATCGGATCGAGGCCGGTCGTCGCTTCGTCGTACAGCAGGATGCTCGGCTTGAAGGCCATCGCGCGGGCAATCGCCACCCGCCGGCGCTGGCCGCCCGACAGCTCCGACGGCATCTTGTCGATGTGCTCGCGCCAGGCCGACGAAGCCGAGCACTTCCTCGCACGCGGCGGTCGATCTCCTCGAGCGGCATGTCGCGTCTCCTCGTACAGCTTGTAGCCGACGTTCTCGCGCACGGTCAGCGAGTCGAACAGCGCGCCTTCCTGGAAGATCATCCCGAGGTCGGCGCGCACCTCCATCAGCTCACGCTCGGTGAGCTGGTCGACGCGCTGGCCGTTCACCCAGACCACGCCCGCGTCCGCCCTCAGCAGCCCGACGATGATCTTGAGCGCGGTCGATTTTCCGGATCCGCTGGCGCCGAGGATGATCTTCGTGTGGCCCTTGAGCAGCGTGAAGCTGAGATCGCTCAGCACCACCTTGTCGTCGAAGGCGAGCTGCGACGTGATCGAACACGATCACCGGCGCCCCGGGCTCGAGCTGCAGGATCTGTTTCGCGCGTCGGGCGCGGTTTCGCGTCGCCATCAGTACGATGCAAGCCGATGAAAGATCTGCGTCACGAAGAAATCGACGGCGATCACCGCGACCGACCCCGCGACGACCGAGACCGTCGTCGACTTGCCGACGCCGGCGTGCCGCCGGTGGTCCGCAGGCCGACGTGACACGCGATGGTCGACGATCACGAAGCCGAACACGAACGGCTTCGATCAGACCCATCCACACATCCTGCATGTAGAGGCCTTTGGTGACCGACGACCAGTACAGGCTCGAGCTCACCTGCAGCTGAAACCGCGCGACGACCCAGCCGCCGAGGATCCCGACGAAATCGGCGACGACGGTCAGCACCGGCGCCATGAAAATGCCGGCCAGCACGCGCGGAACGACCAGCTTGCGCATCGGATCGGTGCCGAGCGCCCGCAGCGCGTTGATCTGATCGGTGACCACCATCGACCCGAGCTCCGCGGCGATGCCCGAGCCGATGCGGCCGGTCAGCATCAGCGCGGTCAGCACCGGGCCCAGCTCCTTGATCATCGACGCGCTGACCAGCCGGCCGACGACCGGCGTCGCGCCGAACTGGTCGAGCGTCAGCCCGCTCTGCGACGCCAGCGCCGCGCCCGTGAACAACCCCGTCAGGAGCACGACCGTCAGCGACCCGCCAGCCGATCAGCGTCGAACTGCTCGACGATGTCGTGGCGATAGAACGGCCGCGTGAAGACAGCCGCGGAACGTCGCGGCGACCAGGCGCACGTACTCCTGAACCTCGAGCGCGGCTTTCTTCAGCCAGCGTTCGATCAGCGACAGCACGCGGGCGTCAGGTCCTCCGCGCCGGCCGCGGCAGGCCCAGCTCGGGGTTGCGCAGGCGCTTGATGTCGTCGCGCAGCGCGGCGGCCTTCTCGAAATCGAGGTTGGTCGCGGCGGCGCGCATCGCCTCCTGCAGCGACCCGATGTGGGCGTCGAGCTCCGCCTGGGTCTTGAACGTCTCGGTGCCGTCGCGCAGGACCGCCGGCGTCATGTAGTCGCGCTCGTAGACGCTCGACATGACGTCGTCGATCTGCTTCACGATCGACTGCGGCGTGATGCCGTGCTCCTGGTTGTAGGCTTCCTGCAGCGCGCGCCGCCGCTCGGTTTCGCTGATGCCGCGCGCATCGAATCGGTCACCTTGTCGGCGTACATGATCACGCGGCCGTTGATGTTCCGCGCCGCGCGGCCGGACGTCTGGATCAGCGACCCGCCGATGCGCAGGAACCCTTCCTTGTCGGCGTCCAGAATCGCCACCAGCGACACCTCGGGCAGGTCGAGCCCTTCCCGCAGCAGGTTGATGCCGACCAGCACGTCGAACTCGCCGCGCCGCAGGTCGCGCAGGATCTGGACGCGCTCGAGCGTCTCGATGTCGGAGTGCAGATAGCGCACGCGGACGCCGAGCTCCTGGTAGTACTGCGTCAGATCTTCGGCCATCCGCTTGGTCAGCGTCGTCACCAGCACGCGCTCGCCGGCGCTCGACGCGCGATCGAATCTCCTGCAGCAGATCGTCCACCTGCCCCTTGACCGGCCGCACGTCGATCGGCGGATCGATGAGGCCGGTCGGCCGGATGATCTGCTCGACGACCACGCCCTGCGACTTCGCGAGCTCGTACGGACCCGGGCGTCGCCGACACGAAGACGACCTGCCTGACGCGCTGCTCCCATTCCTCGAAGTTCAGCGGCCGGTTGTCGAGCGCCGACGGCAGCCGGAAGCCGTAGGCGACCAGCACCTCCTTGCGCGAGCGATCGCCGTGATACATCCCGCGGACCTGCGGCACGGTCTGGTGGCTCTCGTCGACGATGATCAGCGCGTCGCTCGGGCAGGTAGTCGAGCAGCGTCGGCGGCGGCTCGCCCGGGGCGCGGCCGGTCAGGTGCCGCGCGTAGTTCTCGATGCCGTGGCAGTAGCCGATCTCGCGGATCATCTCCAGGTCGAACATCGTGCGCTGATGCAGCCGCTGCGCCTCGAGCAGCCGCCCTTCCGACTCGAGCACGCCGCGGCCGGAACGTCAGCTCCTCCTTGATCGTCTCGACGGCGCGCCGCGTCCGTTCGCGCGGCGCCACGAAGTGCGACTTCGGGTAGACCGCGATCTTGTCGTGACGCCGGATGCGTCTTGCCGGTCAGCGGATCGAACGACGCCAGCTCGTCGACATCGTCGCCGAACAGCTCGATGCGCAGCCCCTGCTCTTCGTACGACGGATAGACCTCGATGATGTCGCCGCGGACGCGGAACGTGCCGCGGCCGAAGTCGTGATCGTTGCGCTCGTACTGGATCTCGACCAGCTTCCGGAGGATCTCCTCGCGGGCGATCCGCTGCCCGCGCTCGAGCGGCAGCAGCATGCCGTAGTAGGCCTCCGGCGAGCCGAGGCCGTAGATGCACGACACGCTGGCGACGATGATGACGTCGCGGCGCTCGAAGAGCGATCGGGTGGCCGAGAGCCGCATCCGATCGATCTCGTCGTTGATCGTCGCTTCCTTCTCGATGTACGAGTCGGTCGCCGGCACGTAGGCTTCGGGCTGGTAGTAGTCGTAGTAGCTGACGAAGTACTCGACCGCGTTGTCCGGGAAGAAGCGCCGGAACTCCTGGAAGAGCTGCGCGGCCAGCGTCTTGTTGTGCACCATCACCAGCGTCGGCCGGTTCACCCGGGCGATCGTCTGCGCCATGGTGAAGGTCTTGCCCGAGCCGGTGACGCCGAGCAGCACCTGATGCGGATCGCCGCGCTCGAGCCCCTCGACGAGCTCGCCGATCGCGCGTTCCTGGTCGCCGGCGAGCGAGAAGTCGGAGACGAGGTTGAAGCGGTCGTAGACGGAGGGCATCGAACCCCTGATCGTACCTACGGGTGCGGCAGCTCGGGATCCTGACCGGTACTGAGTGCGTTTCTTACCTTTCGTGAAAACTGCGCCGTAGTACGTCGTCGTCGCGGCCGGCGTCGTGATGTTGTGTGTTTGCGCGCCGCCGTCGGACCACGACTTGAACTTGTACGTTGAACTTACCGCGGATCTGCGGCGATGGGGCGCCGATCGTTCGAATCATCCCGACCACAGCCGTGAACGTGAACGACGCCATGAACGGCTGGCCGTCGAGCGTCAGTTGCAGGCCCGACGTCGCGTCAGCGTGATCGTGACCGTTCGCGGGCTGACATCGCGGAAGGTGGTCGTGCGTCGTTCCCTGCGAGTCCCTCACGGTCAGATAGATCCGATACCACACATTCGCCGACGTCTCCCCCGTCCGCGGAATCGTGAAGGTCCCGCTCGTCACCCCGCTCGTCGCTGGCATGAACGGGTGGATATGCGTGTCGTGATGGAAATCAACCTGCCAGGTGAACGCGCTCGGCGGCAGCGTGCCGTCCTGCGGATCCGTGCCCGTGCCGGCATAGGTGATAGTCGCCGCCGCTGTAGAGCGCGCCGGTGGCAGGCTGGGTGATCGTCGGGACGGGCGGCGAATTGGTCGTGACGGTCAACGTCGCGTTGTTGCTGACCGCGTTGCCCTGCGCGTTCGACACGACGCAGCGGAAGAGCGCGCCGTTGTCGCCGCTGGTGACCGAGGCAATCGTGTAGCTCGATGACGTGGCGCCGGGGATATCGCTGCTGATTCCGCTGCCACTGATAGCTGAGCGGCGGCGTGCCGGACGCGCTAACCGTGAACGTCACCGACTGGCCGACGCTCTTCGTCTGGCTCGCCGGGTGCTGCGTGATGCTGGGCGCCTGACTCCCGGTGAACGTAATCCTGTAGACGCTGCCCGTTCCTCGCGCGAGATAGTACAGACTGCCGTCAGGACTGACGTGCAGATCCACCGGCGCGGAGATGCCCGTGGCAAAGCTCACGACCGCGCCGGTGGCGGGATTGAACCGGTTGATCCAGCCGCCGCAGTAGTCGGCGAAGAAATACGTGCCGACGTAGTCGGCCGGAAACTGGCTGACACGCGGGGTTGTAGAAGGCGCCGCCGGTGATCGCGCAGCCGAGAACGGTCCGCTGCCGTGCCCGTAGGAATAGAGCGGCGTGCGCTCGCCCGGGTTGGCTGGTCGGCCTTCGGAGTTCGGCCAGCCGTAGTTCGATCCGGCGATGCCGTCGTTGATCTCCTCCCAGGTGTTCTGGCCGACGTCGTTGATGAACATGCGGCCGGTGCACGGCTGGAACGCGAAGGTGAAGGGATTGCGCAGCCCGAGCGCCCAGATCGCGCGGTTCTTGCCGGTCGCCTGCGTGAGAAACGGGTTGTCCGTCGGGATGGAGCCGTCGGCGTTGATGCGCAGAATCTTGCCCAGCAGGTTGCTCAGCGTCTGCGCGTTGCGCCGTTGGCGTTCTCGCCCACGGCGATGTAGAGCTTGCCGTCGGGGCCGAAATGGATCGCGCCGCCGTTGTGGTTGGTGGCGCTGCTCAGGTTGTCGAGGTCGAGAATGACCGTCTCGCTGCCGGCGACCGCGACGTTCCCGTTCGCGGTGAACCGGCTGACGCGATTGTGAATGGCCGGCGTCGTCGCCGTGTAATACACATACACGAAGTGGTTCGTAGCGAAATTCGGGTCGAAGGCGACGCCCAGCAGGCCGCGCTCGCCGCTGGCGTTCACGGTGACGGTCACGAACGGAGTCGACAGCAGGACGCCGTTCTCGATGACGCGAAGCTGACCGCCCTGCTGGCAGACGAACAGCCGGCCATCGGGCGCAAACGCCATGGCGGTCGGATTCGTCAGCCCGTCTGGCGACGAGCGATTCGGTGAACCCCGCCGGCAGGCGTCGCGGCCAAGACCCGGCGCCGGAACAGCGCAAACGTAATGAGAGCTGCGCTGACGGATCAGCCGGGTACGGTATGAAACATGTCGGGGGCTCCTTGCTGGCCGGCAGCCGAGATGCCTGAGTGGCGAGCGCTTACGGTCGACGCGCTTGAACGCGCAAAGTAACCCTTGCCGGGCTCGGATCCGCAGCGCGTTCGCGTCCTTCCGGACGACCTTCACTTCGACCTTCCGCCAGGTGCCGTCGGTCTTTTCGTTCGTCGAAAGATAGCCCGAGCGTGTACTGCGCGCGGATCTCCGCCACGACCTTCTCGTACATCGCCGTCGAGCTCTTTCACCGAGGCCGGAAAGAACGCCTGGCCGCCGGTGAGTCTCGGCGATCTGCTGCAGCGTCATGCGCTGCTCGGTTCTGGTCGAGGCGCGACTGATGCTCGAGCGCGCCGATCGGATAGATCGTGACGTCGGACGCCTTCAGCAGATCGACCAGCTCGCGAGAACGGCAGCGAACTGCGCGTGTCGCCGCCGTCGGTGTAGAGCAGCATGATCTTGCGGCCGTCCTGCCCGCCGGCGCCGTCCAGATAGACGCCGATCGCGTCGTAGAGCGCGGTGAAGCCGCGGGCCTTCTGCTGCCGGATGCGCTCGATGAGCCGCGCGAACTCGCTTCTGGCTGTAGCGGGCGGCGCGCACTTCGGTGTCGAAATCGAGCACCGTGATGTCGACCGCATCGGTCAGCGTGTTGAGGAACTTGATCGCGGCGGTTTTCGTGAAGCCGATGTCGTCGCCCATGCTGCCGCTGACGTCGAGCAGCAGGCCGAGGTGCATCGCCGGCGCCGCGGCGTCGGCCGCGGTCCGGTCGCCTCGGCGAAGTAGCTGATCGTCTGCTTCTTGCCGTCCTCGTAGATCTCGAAGTCGTCGGCGGTCAGGTCGGTCGCCAGGACCGCCCGCTTGTCGGTCGACCGTGACGCCGACGTTGACCAGATCGACGCCGGTCGCGAAACACCGGCACCTGCTGGGCAGCCGAGCGTCACGAAGCGACGCCAGCTTACAGCGCCACGATCATCGCGTCTCAAAACGAGCCGCGCTATCCACCGTCACGATCGGACCTGAGCGTCACGCGCACGAAGCCTCACGCCCAGGCACTGTACGCGACTGCGGGCGTATAATGGTCGGTTAGCACGCTGATGCGGTGTCTAGCCGTCTGTCAGGACGAACTGGTCATCAGGATGCTCGACGAGATCCTGCTGCCCGGCTTCGAGGTCGAGTTCATCGTCGAAAACCGGCCCCTGGCGCGGCGCCTGCACGACGCGGGCGTCACGTCACGCTCGGCGATCCGCGGCGCACCGACACCTGGGTCAAGGCCGACCTCGGCCCCAGCACCTGCGTCATCATCGAAGACAACGGCCGCCGCAAGCCCCGGAAGATTCTCGAGGCGGTGCGCGACGCCGGCGGCACGCTCATCTACGTGCTCGGCATCGGGAGCGGCCGCCACCGCCAAGCGCGCCGAGGAGTTCCACGCCGAGTTCCCGGACGTCGCGTATCTGTCGATGTCGGAGCTCTTCGGCGGGCCGCTGCTGACCGAGTTCAGCCGGTCGCTGACCCGCGCCCGCGTGCAGCAGTACCAGCGCTACTTCAGCGACGCCGACCGCGTGCTGATCATGCTGCACAACGATCCGGATCCCGACGCCATGGCCAGCGGCCTCGCGCTGCGCAACATCCTCCGCCGCACGAAGGCCACCGCCATCATCGGCGCGATCCAGGGCGTCACGCGGCCCGAGAACCTGCGGATGGTGAACCTGCTCGACATCCACGTCGAGCCGATCACGCCCGACTCGCTGCAGCGAGTACGACCGCATCGCGATGGTGGACGTGCAGCCGCACTATTTCGGCGGGCTGATCGATCGCGTCGACCTCGTCATCGACCATCATCCCGAGCAGCCCGGCTACACCGCCGTCTTCAAGGACATCCGCGCCGACTACGGATCGACGTGCACGATCCTCACCGAGCACCTGCGCGCCGTCGACGTGAACATCTCCGAGCGCACCGCCACGGCGATGCTGTACGCGATCAAGTCGGACACGCTGTTCTTCAACCGCCAGACCAACCGCGTGGACCTCGAGGCGTTCTCGTACCTGTATCCGCTGGCCGACGCCGCGCTGATCCGCAAGATGGAAGGCGCGGAAATCACGCTCGAGCGGCTCGAGTACGTGCTGAAGGCGCATCGGCGGCGGGACGCTCATCGACCAGGTGTTCTGCGCGTTCCTCGGGCCGTCGCCGCGCGAGGACTTCATCCCCTACGTCGCCGATTTCTTCCTGCAGCTCGAGGACGTCAAATGGACCGTCATCGCCGGCATCGTCAACGACTCGCTGGTCGTGTCGGTGCGGAACCTCGGCTACTCGAAGAACGCCGGCGAATTCGTGCGGCGCTTCTTCGCCGACATCGGCAGCGCCGGCGGCCACCGCGCGATGGCGAAGGCCGTCGTGCCGATGCGGGCGTTCCGCGAGAAGTTCGGCGATCTCGGCGGCGAGGACATCGGCGCGCGCCTGCACGAGCTCGTCGCACGAGTTCCTCGCGCACGAGACCGAAGGAACTCAGAACGTCGAAGTCAGAGCTAGAAGTAGTCAGAAGACAGACGACGAGGCCGTCAAGACGCGGTGATCACAGTCCTTCTAACTTCACGCTCAAGCGCCTGATCGAGATCCGCGATCAGATCCGCCGCGTCTTCCAGCCCCACCGACAGCCGCAGCATCCCGCGCGTGACGCCGGCGTCGCGCAGCTGCGCGTCGGTGTGGCCCCACTGCGAGGTCAGCACCGGCATGCTGATCAGGCTCTCGACGCCGCCGAGGCTGGCGGCGCGCTTGATGACCGCAGCCGATCGTAGAGCCGCTCGGCGCGGTCGTAGCTGCCGCTCGAGGTCGAAGCACACCATCCCGCCGAATCCCGACATCTGCGCGCTTCGCGATCGCGTGATCGGGATGTGACGGCAGGCCGGGATAGTACACGCGGCTGACGCGGCGAGTCCTTCTGACAGGAACTCCGCCACCGCCTGCGCGTTCGCGTTGTGCCGGGCGATGCGCAGCGGCAGCGTCTTCAAGCCCGCGCCCGAGCGCGTATGCCGGATGCGGGTCCATCACCGTGCCCGACCATGCGCCGGACTTTCTCGATCGGCGCCACGAGCGCGGCCGGCCCGGTCACGACGCCCGCCGGTGACGTCGCTGTGGCCGTTCAGGTACTTCGTCACGCTCTGCATCGCCAGATCGACGCCGAGCGCCAGCGGCTGCTGGTTGATCGGGCTGGCAAAGGTGTTGTCGATGACCGACAGGACGCCGCGCGCGCGGCACGCGTCGGCAATGCGCTTCACGTCGACGCAGCGCAGCGTCGGGTTGATCGGCGACTCGAACCACACCAGGCGCGTGCGATCCGAGAACACGCGCTCCGGCGTCGCCAGCTCGTCGAGCGACACGAACCGCGGCGTGACGCCGAAGCGCGCCAGCACGTCCTGCAGCAGATGCAGCGTCCCGCCGTAGATCGCCGCGCTGCACACGACCTCGTCGCCGGCCTTGACGTGCGTCATCAGGAGCGTCGTCGTCGCGCCCTGCCCCGACGAGAACACGAGCGCCGATTCCGCGCGGTCGAGCGCCGCGAGTTTCTGCTCGGCGCTGATGACGGTGGGGTTGGTGTAGCGGGAATAGAGAAACTTCGACGACCGCCCCTCGTTGTAGGCGACGACCTCTTCGGCGTTGTCGAACACGAACGTCGTCGTCTCGTAGATCGGCGTCGTCAGCGGGACGGCGTCGCCGCGTGCGATTTCGCCGGCATGGATCAGTTCCGTTGCGGGACCTTTCATACGCGCTCGCATCACACTGACTTCTGCATGCGTTCGCCGCTGGCGCCGACGACCGGCTCGATGAACTGGCGATACGCGTCCTCGTATCCGCCGTTGATCAGCTCGGCGAGCCGGTGCCGGCGATGCGATCGATCGTCGTAGCCGCCGGCGAAATCGAACGGTCCGATCGGATTGTGCGCGGGCCGGATGGTGAAGATGCGCACGCCGCCGGTCGTGTTCGTCGCGTCGCTGCACAACGGCCGCCTCGGTGGACTGCAGGTAGTCGCCGAGCCGTCCGCGGCCGTCGACGCGGGCGGCTGCCAGCGTATGCGGTCCCGGCGTTTGCGGCGCGGCGGACACCACGATGAGCTGTTCGGCGCCCAGGCCGATGAGCTCGTCGATCAGCCGAATCAGCGAGGCCGGGCGGTCGCAGAGGCGGTGCGTTTCCCCGCGCCAGTAGCCGTCCTGCGCGAAGGTCACCGTGTGCCAATCCGAGGCGAGCGGCAGCGTCAGCGCGGCCGCCACGGCGTCGGCGAGATGATCGCGCGCGATGCCGGCGAGATCGAACACCTCGGCCCGCCGCGCATCGGCGGCCTCGCTCGTGGGCCGGCGAATGAGCTGGCGGCGGCGCGATTCGGCCACCAGCGCGAAGACCAGATCGCGGTGGGCGTCCACGTCGTGCACGACGAGCAGCAGCTCACGGAATCCCGGCTGCCCGATGTTCTCCGCGAGCATCTCGGTGTATCGCCGCACCAGCTCCGCGGGCGACGGCGCCTTCAGCGGCGTGGCGCCGCGAATCAGGTCCCACATCGCGCGCCAGCAGCGCTCGACCATCTCCGTCGACGACAACGGACCCGGGACCGCGCGCCACCAGAACGCGCCGCGCGTGTGGCGCCACCCCGCGGCCCAGCCCTGCGCGAGCGCGACGCCGCCGCGAGAACCCGAGCACGAGGAGCACCAGCCGCGGCAGCCACGTCGGCAGCGCCTCGGGCGCGAACGCCGCCTGCATGACACGCAGGTAGGCGTCGAGCAAACCCGGCGCGCCGCCGGCGCCGACCATCTTGAGGAGGAAATCGATCGGAAAGACGATCAAGCCACACGCCGCCGCCACCAGGGGCACGACGACGATCGCCAGCGAGAGCGCGAGGGCCCAGGCAATCAGTTGCGGGATGCGTCCCCAGCGATAGAGGACGTGCGTCGCGCCGCCGCGCCAGAAGCCCTTCTCCTCCCACAACCGCTGCGCGCCGTCGACCGCGGCAAACAAGGCGCCGATCACGCCGACGCCGCGCGCGCCGATGATGTCGACCTTGACGCCGACTTCCTGCAGTGCGCGCAGGACGCCCGCATGATAGGCGCCGTCGGCGCCGGTGCCGGTCAGGACGAGTGCGGTGCGGCGTTGCGGCGAGTAGGAAACAAGGGACGTCGGAAAGCGATCGGCGCCGTCCGTCATTCCGCAGCTTCGTCGTGAATCGTCAGCAGCTTGACGATCTCGAACTCGCGCGGACCACCCGGGGTTGTCACGTTCACGGTGTCGCCTTCTTCCTTGTTCATGAAGGCGCGGCCGATCGGCGATGTCGTGGAAATCATGCCCTTGGCGGCGTCGGCGTCCTCGGGCATCACCAGCTGGAAGACGAGCTTGTCGCCGTTGCTCTCGACCACGTGCACCGTCGATCCAAAGCCGGCGCGATCCTTCGGGATGCGGTCCACGTTGATCAGGGCGATCTCCGAGACGCGCTTCTGCAGCATGCTGATCCGCGCCTCGACGAGGCGCTGGCGCTCCTTGGCCGCGTGGTACTCCGCGTTCTCGCTCAGATCGCCGAGCTCGCGGGCACGCTTGATTTCCTTGGGAAGCTCCAGCCGCAGTTCCACGTTGAGCGTCTGAATCTCGTCCTCGAACTTCTTGATCAGCCGATCTTTCATCGTGACGGACATGGTGCGGGCGAGGCCAATCGTACCACAGGAAAATTGCAGGATCGCAGGATTGCAGGATTGCAGGATTGATTGCAGGATTGCCGATCGCTTCAATTCAATCCTGCAATCCTGCAATACTGCAATCCTGCAATGTCACTGATCACCAGCCGTCAGAACGCCGTCGTGGCGCGGTACCGCGCTGCGGCGCGCGGTGATGCCGCTGATGTCGTCCTGCTCGACGGGGCGCATCTCATCGGGGACGCGCTGCAGGCCGGGATCGCCATCCGCCACGCGGCGGTCACGCCGGCGGCGCAGGATCGCCGCGAGGTCGGCTCGCTCGTCACCGCGCTCGAACGCGGCGGCGCCGAGATCGCCAGCGTCTCGCAGAACGTGATGGACGCGATCAGCCCCGTGCGATCGTCGAGCGGTTTCGTCGCGCTGGCGCAGCGTCCGGCGCACCGCCTCGAGGACGTGTTCGCGGGCGCCGTGCCGCTCGTCGTCGCCGCCGTCGACGTGCAGGATCCCGGCAACGTCGGGGCGATCGCGCGCGTGGCCGAGGCCGGCGGCGCGACCGGGCTGGTGGCCGCCGGGGCCTCGGCGGATCCGTTCGGCTGGAAGGCGCTGCGGGGATCGATGGGCAGCGGCTTGCGCCTGCCGATCGCGACGGCAACGGCCGACGCCGCGCTCGCCGAAGCCCGCCGCCGTCACTGCGTCATCGTCGCCGCCGTGCCGCGCGACGGACGATCGGTGTACGACACCGACTTCACCAGGCCGGTGGCGATCGTGATCGGCGGCGAGGGCCAGGGCCTGCCGCAGCCGCTCGAAGAGCGCGCCGACGAGCGCGTCAGCATTCCGATGCAGACGCCGGTCGAGTCGCTGAACACCGCGGTGGCGGCGGCGGTGATTGTGTATGAAGCGCGGCGACAACGAATGCGGATCTGCCACGAAAACACGAAAGCACGAAACGTGACGCGATGACGATCGTCGTTCGCTCGTGGTGAGCTTGTCGAACCACGCTGGATGTCGTCCTTCGATCAGAATCGACGATGGAGACCCTCTGTTTCCCGTCCCTGACGAGCCGTCGCGAAAGTGATGCACCCTCCCCGCTCGCCGAGCGGATGCGCCCGCGCACGTTCGACGAGTTCGTGGGTCAGGAGGAGCTGCTCGCGCCGGGCAAGCCGCTCCGCCAAGCGATCGAGCGCGATCTGCTGCAGTCGATCATCCTGTGGGGTCCACCTGGAACCGGCAAGACCACGCTGGCGCGGATCATCGCGGACCTGACCCAGGCGCGTTTCGTGTCGTTCAGCGCGGTGCTGTCGGGCATCAAGGAAATCCGCGAGGTGATGACGCGAAGCGGAGCGGATGCGCCGGACCACGGGCCGCCGCACGATCGTGTTCATCGACGAGATCCACCGCTTCAACAAGGCGCAGCAGGACGCCTTTCTGCCGCGCGTCGAGAAGGGCGACATCGTGCTCATCGGCGCGACGACCGAGAACCCGTCGTTCGAGGTCAACGCGGCGCTGCTGTCGCGATCGAAGGTGTTCGTGCTTCGCGGGCTCTCGGCGGAGGAAGTCGAACGGATTCTTCGCCGCGCGCTGACCGATCCCGACCGCGGGCTGGGCGCCCAGCGCGTGGCCGTCGAGGACGCGGCGCTGCTCGGCGATCGCCGTCTACGCGAACGGCGATGCCCGCGTGGCGCTCAACCTGCTCGAGTTGAGCGTCGCCGCGGCGCCGGTCGTCGACGAGGTGCGGCGCGTCGACGGCGAGCGCGTCCAGCAGGCCATCCAGCGGCGCGCGCTGCTCTACGACAAGTCCGGCGAAGAGCACTACAACCTGATCTCCGCGCTCCACAAGTCGATGCGCAACAGCGATCCGGATGCGTCGGTCTACTGGCTCGCTCGCATGCTCGAGGCGGGCGAGGATCCGCTCTACGTCGCGCGCCGCCTCGTGCGGTTTGCGTCCGAGGACGTCGGCAACGCGGATCCGCAGGCGCTGACCGTCGCCGTCGCCGCGAAGGACGCGGTGCACTTCATCGGCATGCCCGAGGGCAACACGGCGCTGGCGCAGGCCGCGATCTATCTGGCCACGGCGCCCAAGAGCAACGCGGTCACCGTGGCCTACGGTCGCGCCGCCGAAGACGCCCACAGCGACGTCGCGCAGCCCGTGCCGCTCCACCTCCGAAATGCGCCGACGAAACTGATGAAGGATCTGGAGTACGGGAAGGGCTACAAGTACGCGCACAACGAGGCGGACGCCATCGCCGACATGTCGTGCCTGCCGCCGGCGCTCGAAGGGCGGCACGTACTACGAGCCGACGGAGCGCGGGTTCGAGAAAGAAATCAGGAAACGGCTGGACGCGCTGGACGCCATGAAGCGTCGAAACAAGCAAGGCGACTGCGACGGAAGACCTTGTCTTCTTCGTGCTTCGTGGCTTCGTGAGTTGCATTTGTTCTACTGCTACTATCGAAACACCGACTTCGCGATCGTCGCGTGCACACCCTTGGTGGCATCCACCGCCTGCGTCACGTGCAGATCCGCGGCCAGCGAGCACAGCATGTAGGCGTCGTCTCGCGACAGCTTCTTCTCCGCCATCAGAAACTCCACCATCTCGCGCGTGGCGAGGCGCGTTGCCTCGTCGAGATCCTCGTGCAACCCCATCGCGATGTAGTGCGTCGGCGTCTCCGCGCGCGGCCAGCGCAGGCGCTGCCCTTTCCGCACGCGCACCTCGAAGGTGCCGCGCAGCGACGTTTCCAGCGCCGTGCCGGTCACTTCCCCATCGCCTTGCATCGCATGGCCGTCGCCCACTGACAGCAGCGCGCCGGCAACGTGGACCGGCAGATACAGGACCGAGCCCGCCACCAGATCCTTGTTGTCCAGATTGCCGCCGTGCCAGCCGGGAGGCCGGCTCGAGATGCGCCCCACCAGCGGCGGAGGCGCGACGCCAATGGATCCGAAAAACGGCGCGAGCGGCAGCGTGATCCCCGGCCTGAACTCGACGCGATCCGCGCCGGCGGGCCAGCGGAACAGACGCACCTGCGAGTACGGATACTCGTCCGGCAGCACGCCGCCGGTCGGACTGAACGCATTCACGCCGAAGGTGTGGAGAAACTCGATCGCGATGATCCGGATTTCCAGGCTGTCGCCCGGCGCCGCGGTCTCGACGAAAATCGGCCCGCTCATCGGATGCGCCCCGGGGCCGCGTTCGGTCACCGCTTTCTCGACCGCCTTGAGCGACTCCGGAATCTCCGCCTCGCTCGCGCCCGCCAGCCGCAGCCGCTGCAAACCGCCCGCGACCATCGTCTCGACGCGAACGCGATCGCCCGGATGCGATGCGCAGCACCGGCGGCACGCGCGCGTCGTAGTAGCCCCAGTGCACCGACTCCGGCTTCAGCGGCAGCTCGTGAACCTTGGGCGCTTGGCCCGAAAGAACGACAAAAGGCAACCACGAAGCCACAAAGACACGAAGAAGACAAGCAAGGCTTTCGCATTTGAATCGCAGATGCGCCGTCACGGCTTGCCTCCCGCCCAGGTTCGAATTTTCGCGCTCAGAAACGAAACAGGCACCGCCCCATCTTCCAGCACGCGATCGTGAAACGCCTTGATGTCGAACCGTTGCCCCATCGTCTGCTTCGCTTCTTCGCGCATCTTCGTGATTTCGATCGCGCCGAGCATGTACGAGGTCGCCTGGCCCGGACAGATGATGTACCGATCGACTTCCGACACGACATCGTCTTTCGGCCTCCGCCGTGTGGGCGAGCATGAAGTCGATGGCCTGCTGGCGCGTCCAGCCCAACGTATGCAGGCCGGAGTCCACGACCAGCCTCGCGGCACGAAGCGCCTGGCTCGAGAGCATGCCGAGGCGATCGACATCGCCGGAATAGAGCTTCAGCTCGTCGGCGAGACGCTCGGTGTAAAGCGCCCAGCCTTCGGAGTAGCCGGAGTTTCCGAGGTACCGGCCGAGCGGATGAATCTCCTTCCGCTCGAGCGCGATCGTCAGCTGCAGGTGATGGCCGGGAATGGTTTCGTGAAACGCCGTGGACTCGGCGGGCGCGCGGCTCTTCGTCTCCGCCCGATAGGCGTTGATGAAGAACACCGCGGGGCGGCTGCCGTCCTCGGCCGGCGGGTTGTATTCGTTCGGCCCGCTCTTCTCCCGGAACTTCGGATACGGCTCGATGACGACGGTGGCCTTTGGCGTGAGGCCGAACGACGCGGGCATCACCGCCTTCGCGCGGGCGAGAGCGGCCTGCGAATAGGCAATCAAGTCCTCGCGGCTCTTGAACAGGTACTGCTTGTCGGTGCGCAGCCGCTCGAGCAGTTTCGGCACATCGCCCGTACCGAACGAACGCTCGCCGATCGCTTTCATTTCCGCGTCGAGCTTCTCGACTTCCCGCACGCCGGTGGCATGCACGTCCTTGGCGGGCACCGGCAGCGAGCTGTAGGCGCGAACAGACGCGTCGTAGCACGCGGCGCCGCCGGGATTCGCCGACACGCCCACGGCCTCGCGCGCGGCCGGAAGATACTCTCGTTGCAGAAAATCACGATACCGCGTGAACGCCGGCACGATCTGCTCGCGCACGAGCAGGTCGAACTGCTTCTGAAACTCCGGCGTCTTGTCGCGCACCGACGGCGAATCGAACGGCGAGTCGGCCAGCGGCGTCGCGATCAACGTGTTCATCTGCTCGATCGACGAGGCGGACATTGCCTTTCGGCGCCGAGTAGCCGGCCTTCAGCCCCTCGCGCAGATTCGCGATCTCGGTATCGATGTACGCCGGCAGCGTGCTCCACCGGGAGAGCGCGTCCTTCCGCGCCTCGTCGCTGCCGACAGGCTGAATGGTCACGAGGTAGCCATCCTGCACCTGCCAGCCATTGACGAACTGGCTGACGGTCCACAGCTCGGTGCGGCAGACGCGCGCGGCAATCGACCCTTCGAGGGTCTCGCGCAGGATGGCCTGCGTGGCGCGCAACGACGCGTTGCCGATCGTGGCCGGCTCGATCTGCTCGAGCTCCTTCAGCCAGCGCGTCCTCGCGCGCCTGCCAGGCCCGCAGGGCGTTCAGCGAGTTGTCGGGGAGCTTGTCGTGGCGGCGGCCCGGCACGCCGTAGAGCGTGATTTGATCCGGATTCCGGGCGAAGAAGCCGTCCAGATAGGCGTCGGCCAGCGTCTTGACCCGTTCGTCCGCGGGCGGCGCGGGCGGCGGCGCCGGGGGCTGCCCCGCGGTGCACGCGAAGGTCAGCAGCGCGGCGGCGGTAAGGGAAAGCGTTCGAGCACGGACCATGCCGGATTATACTGACGCACTTCAAGCGAAGCTGAGATCAGCTAGCTGTTCGGATCGTCGCTCTGAAGCTGTCAGAGTCAAGTTACCGGGAGGCGTGCATGCATGTCACGGAGCGGCAAGTCGGGGACGTCACGATCGTGGACGTGTCGGGGAAGGTTACGTTGGGAGACGGGGGCGACGTCGTCCTGAAGGACAAGATGGCGAGCCTCGTCCAGCAGGGCCACAAGAAGGTTGTGCTCAACCTCGGCGACGTGTCCTACGTGGACAGCGCCGGCCTGGGCGCGATCGTGCAGTCGTATGCGACGATGAACAAGAACGGCGGATCGCTGAAGCTGCTGAACACGACCAAGCGGATCAAGGATCTGCTGTCGATTACGAAGCTGCTGATGGTCTTCGAGTGCCACGACGAGGAGACCGCCGCGGTCAAGAGCTTCAACTAGCCAGGAGTGGCCAGTGATCAGTGGCCAGACTGGCCACTGCCCACTGGCGGCTGATTACTGTTCGGCGACCACGGCCTGCGAAGGGACGGCCGGCTCGTAGGCCGGAACCCTTCGCAGCATCTCGCTCCGGATCGGGAGAATGAACGAGAAGCGGTAGTCGCCCTGCATCCGGCCGATCGGAATCCCCACCAACACGCCGCGCTGATCGAGGATGCCGCCGCCCGACACGCCCGGGTGGCCGTCGGTGAGGCTCGTGACCAGCCCGTTCGCGGTCTTCTGACCGATGTAGCCGGTTGAGAGAATCACGCCCTTCGAGTAGTCGTTGCCCAGGCGGAAAATCGGATCGGCGAATTCGTACGGGAACGCGATGTCCACTTGCAGGGGCGGCAGATCGAGCTCGCGCGTCTTGAGGATCGCCCAGTCGCCCTTGTGAACCTCGACGTCGGCGTCGCCGTAGTCGATCACTTTCGCCGGAACCTCGCGCCCGCGGTACATGATCTTCACCGACGTCACCGACCGCGGGTTCGCGCGGTCGTCATCGTCTTTGAGCGCCACGACGGCGTGCTTGACGGTGACGAAGTAGCCGCCGCCCAGATACCCGGCCGTCCCGTAGTTGGTCTTGCCGAGGCTGTCGTAGGCATACAGCTCGACGAAACTCGAGCGCCGATCGCGCATCATGTTGACCGGCGTGAGTCCCATTTCGCGCTGCAGCGTCTGCTTGATTTCCGACACCATCCCGGCGCGCGCCGCCGGAGAGAGCGCGGTTTCTCTCGGTTTGGACACGCGGCCCGACGTCGCCGTCGGCTCCGCGTCGTGATCGGCTTTCGCGAGTTCATGGCGGATGGCGTCCAGCTTCGCGTCGTATGACGCGCGGAGCGCGAAGTCAGTGCGCCGCGAATGAATCGTGCCGAGCGTGAAAAATGCAGTGGCGGTGGCGAGGAGAGCGGTCGCGATAACGAGACGCCGTGTGCCCATTCGAAACTCCAAGTTCGGCAACCGGATCGACCTTGTGCAGGGCGTCCGGCTTTGCGCTTCCGCAGTGCGCGGAAGGGCCTTTATCGCTTGGAAAAGCGGTGCGGTAAATTGTCGGAGAAAGAGCCGGAAAGAATGTAGCAACCTCGATTCATCGTGTCAAGCGGGTAAGCCCCCAGCCCGCGACAAAAACTGCGACGCCGGCGGCAAACAGACGCGGATCCGGCCCGCCCGGTCCGGCGGTGAAGAGATCGACGAGCAACAGCCACATACCGATGAGCTGTGCGAGCCTGCCACAGTAGAAGAAAAACCGCGACATGGCTAATGGCTGATAGCTAACGGCTGAGCTGTGCGCACGTCAGATTCGCTGGAAGTTCTTTTCGATCTCGCGCTGGGTAAGGCGCAACATCACCGGCCGTCCGTGCGGACAGATCGTCGAATACGCGGTCGCGCGCAACTCCTCGAGAATGTGCGTCATCTTCTCATACGTCAGCGGGTAGTTGGCCTTCACTGCCGCGTGGCACGCGATGGTCGCCGCGAGCCGCTGCAGCGCGTCCTGCACGCCGGCGCCGCGGTCGAGGCCTTCGAGATCCTCCGCGAGGGCGAGGAGCGCCTTGGCGCTGTCCTCGCGTGCGAGCAAGGCGGGCACGGCGCCGACCTTCAACGTCGCATCGCCGAATGCTTCGATCTCGTATCCCAGGCGCTCGAGCTCGGCGGCACGGCCGAGCAGGGCCTGATGGGCCGCCGGGGCCAGATCGAGCACGAGCGGCACGAGCAAGAGTTGTGACTCGAGACGGCCGGCGGTCAGCCGCTCCATCACCCGCTCGAACAGCACGCGCTCGTGGGCGACATGCTGGTCGATGATCGCAATGCCCTGTGCGTCGACGGCGATGATGAACGTGTCGCGGAACTGCCCGAGCGGGATCATCGGCTGGATATCGGGTATCGGGTAGGTCCGGCTGAAGCCGGACCCCACGACAGAGTCAGCGCCGGACCGCCGCGTTCGAGTCTGAGTTGTACGTGGCGTCCGCCTTCAGGCGGACCTCCTCTGGCATCCACCGACTGGGGTATGCCCCACCGCCGAGCACTCCTGGAAGCGCCGTGGCCGTTGGCTCCTGGCCGCCGACCATCTCTGGCTGCAGCTGCAACTCGGGCACGGCGCCCTGCCCCAGCGCGTCCCGCAGCGCCCGGCGGACGACTTCGTGCACGAGCGACTGCTCGCGAAACCGGACCTCCGCCTTGGTCGGATGCACGTTCACGTCCACGGCCTCCGGCGCCATCTCGATGAACAGATGCACCTCGGGGCTTCGCTCCTTGATCGAGGCCTGGCTGTACGAATCGATGATCGCGTGCGCGATGGTGCGGTCCTTCACGATCCGGCGATTGACGAACACGTGCTGCGGTCCGCGCGTGGGTCCCTGCTCGGCGAGCGCCGCCACGAATCCCGTGATCCTCAAGCCACCGGCTTCTTTCCGCACCTCCACGAGATCCGCCCGCTCGCCATAGATCTGATAAATGCGATCCCGCAGCGATCGGGTCGGCGGACACTGCAGGACGGTCCGCCCCGCGCTCGTCAGGGTGAATCCGACCTCGGGATAGGCCAGCGCCAGCTGCGTCGTCACGCGCGACACCTGCGTGGACTCGGCGCCGTCGGACTTGAGGAATTTTCTCCGCGCCGGCAGGTTGTAGAACAGATCGCCGACCTCGACGACGGTGCCCTCCGCCGCGGCGGATTCAACCACCGCCGCCACCGCGCCGCCGTTGACGCGAATCTCCGTGCCGCTGGCCCGGCCGCGTGCCCGCGTGCGCAGCACGAAATGGGACACCGACGCGATCGACGGCAACGCTTCGCCGCGGAATCCGTGCGTCAGGATCGCGGCGAGATCGTCGGCGCGCCGAATCTTGCTCGTCGCATGGCGCTCGAGCGCGAGCCTCGCATCCTCCGGCTCCATCCCCTCGCCATCGTCCTCCACGCGCACGAGCTTCTTGCCGCCAAGCTCGACGTGGATCGCCAACCGCCGCGCGCCGGCGTCGACGGCGTTTTCGACCAGTTCCTTGACGACGGACGCGGGCCGCTCGACGACTTCGCCGGCGGCGATTTGGTTAGCGAGATCCGACGGAAGGCGATAGATCTTTCCCACTGTCGCTACGTCGATGTTCGCCACGAAAGCACGCAAACACGAAAGAAGAATGTACCTGGTTTCGTGCTTTCGTGCTTTCGTGGCTGTTCTAGATCCACCGCCTGCGCCGAAACAGTATGAGCATCACGACGATCATCGCGACGCACAGTCCCGACAGCCACCAGAACTGCGCCCCCTCCCCGCCGGGGAAATGCGGCAGGCGCACGTTCATGCCATAAATGCCGGCCAGCAGCGTCGGCGGCATGACGAGCGTCGCGACGACCGTCAGCACCTTCATGACCGCGTTCAAGCGGTTGCTGACGTTCGACAGATGCGCGTCGAGCATTCCGGTGATGCGGTCCTGGAAAATGAAGGTGTCGTCGGCGACGCGGACGATGTGATCGTAGACGTCGCGGAAGCGAAACGACATCTCGGTGCTGATGTCGGGGAAATCGCGGCGCGCGAGGCGCGCCACCACGTCGCGCTGCGGCGTCACGATTCTCCGCAGCGCCGCGACCTTGCGTTTTTCGCCGAGGATGGTCCGAACCAGGTTCGGCCCTGGCGCGTCGAAGATTCGCTTTTCGAGCTTGTCGAGCCGATCCTCGAGCTCGTCCATCTCGGGCCGGTAGTGATCGACCATCGAATCGACGATGCGATGGAACAGCGAGACCGAGCCCTCGGCCAGCATCTTCGTGTTGCGCGGGCACTGCGTGCGCAGATCCTCGAGCGACGGGCAATCCTTGGGGTGCACGGTCACGAGGTAGTTCGGACCCAGAAAGAAATCGACGTCCTGCGTCGTGAACTCACCCCGCTTCTGCAGGGAGATGCCGTGCAGGATCGCGTACAGATAGCCGTCGTAAGCCTCGACCTTCGGATACTGCCGCGCCGACATCGCGTCCTCGACCGAAAGCGGATGAAAGCCGAACGTCTCGCTGAGGACCAGCGACTCCGGGATTGACGGCTCCTCGAGATCGACCCACAGCACCGCGCCGGAAGCGGGATTCAGCCAGGCGCGGTCGATGCTCGTCGCTTGTTCGGTCTTGCCGTTTCGGTGAACGAAGATGCTGACCATGTATCGGGCAGGAGGGGCAGGATAGGCAGGCCCTTCCCGCCTTTCCCGCCTAGTCCCCCACCTTGACCGCCAGCGCTGCATGCGCCGCGGCCAGCCGCGCCGCTGGCACGCGATACGGCGATGCGCTGACGTAGTTCAGGCCGGCCTGGTGGAAGAAGTGGATCGACGCGGCGTCGCCGCCGTGCTCGCCGCAGATGCCAATCTTCAGCGACGGCCGCGTCTTGCGCCCACGCTCCACGCCGATGCGCACCAGCTCCCCCACGCCCTCGACGTCGATCGACGCGAACGGATCCTTCTCGAGGATCTTGCGCTCCTGGTAGATCTTCAGGAACTTGCCGGCGTCGTCTCGCGAGTAGCCGAACGTCAGCTGCGTCATGTCGTTCGTGCCGAAGGAGAAGAACTCGGCGTCCTCGGCGATCTCGCCGGCGGCGAGCGATCCGCGCGGCACCTCGATCATCGTGCCGACGAGGTATTTGATCTTGATGCCTTCCTTCTTCATCGCTTCCGCCGCCACGCGGTCGACGATGGCCTTCTGATCCTTCAGCTCTTTCGGCAGGCCGACGAGCGGGATCATGATCTCGGGCACGACCTTGACGCCATCGCGGTTCACGCGGCACGCGGCCTCGATGATGGCGCGCGTCTGCATCTCGGTGATTTCGGGATAGGTGATGCCCAGCCGCACGCCGCGATGCCCCAGCATCGGGTTGAACTCGTGGAGCTGCTCGACGCGATGCAGCAGCGTGCGCTTCTCCTCCAGCTCGCGGCCCGTTCGAACCCGCCATTTCCAGCTTGGCGATCTCCACCATCAGCTCCTCGCGCTTGGGCAGGAACTCGTGGAGCGGTGGATCGATCGTGCGAATGGTCACCGGACAGCCGCGCATCGCCTTGAACACGCCGTAGAAGTCGTCGCGCTGCAGCGGCAGCAGCTCGTCGAGCGCTTTGCGCCGCCCGGCTTCGTTATCGGCGAGGATCATCCGCTGCACGATGGGAATGCGTCCCTCGCCAAAGAACATGTGCTCGGTCCGGCACAGCCCGATGCCGCGGGCGCCGAACGCGTAGGCCAGCGCCGCCTGATCCGGGAGATCGGCGTTCGCGTAGACGCCGAGCGTGCGGAACTTGTCCGCCCAGCTGAGCAGCTTGTCGAAGCGGCGGTAGATGTCGGACTTCGCGGGCGCGAGCGTGCCGTCGACGACCTGCAGAATCTCGCTGGGCTTCGACGCGACACGCGCGATCTTCACCTCGCCCGTCAGGCCGTTGAACGAGACGTAGTCGCCCTCTTTGATGGTTTGACCGTTGACGCGGACTTGTTTGCGGCCCTCGTCGATCTCGAGATCGCCGGCGCCGACCACCGACGGCTTGCCCATCTGCCGGCCGACGACGGCGGCGTGCGAGGTCATGCCGCCCGTGGCGGTGAGAATCCCCTGCGCGACGAACATCCCGTGGATGTCGTCGGGCACGGTCTCGCGCCGGACGAGAATCACCTGCTTGCCCTGGTTGCTCCACTCGACGGCCTGGTCGGCCGTGAAGACAACCTGACCGCTGGCCGCGCCTGGCGACGCCGGCAAACCCTTCGTGGCGACCGGAATCTTCTTCCACTCGTCGGGATCGAAGCCTGGCGCAAGCAACTGATCGAGGGCGTCGGGATCGACGAGCAGGATCGCTTCCTTCGGCGTGACGAGCTTTTCAGCCACGAGATCGGTCGCGATGACGACAGCCGCATAACCGGTCCGCTTGCCGCTGCGGGTCTGCAGCATGAAGAGCTGTCTCGTCCTGAATCGTGAACTCGAAGTCCTGGACGTCCTTGTAGTGTTTCTCGAGCCGCGTCGTGATCTCGCGCAGCTGCTTGTAGGCCTTCGGCATCACGCCTTCGAGCTCGCGGATCGGCTGCGGCGTGCGGATGCCGGCGACCACGTCTTCGCCCTGCGCGTTGACCAGGAACTCGCCGTAGAACTCCTTGGCGCCGGTCGCGGGACTGCGAGTGAAGCCGACGCCGGTGGCCGAGCGATCGCCGGTGTTGCCGAACACCATCATCTGCACGTTGACCGCGGTGCCGATGTGATCGGGAATGTCGTAGATCCGGCGGTACTCGATCGCGCGCGCGTTCATCCACGACCGGAACACCGCGTCGCGGGCCATGGTCAGCTGTTCTTTCGGGTCCTGCGGGAAGTCGCGCTTGGCGCGGTTCTTGACGACCGACTTGTAGCGCGCGACCACGTCACGAAGCGCGTCTTCGTCGAGGTCCGTATCGAGTTTCGCGCTGCGCGCCTGTTTCACGGCCTCCAGTTCGTGCTCGAAGGCATCCTTGGGAATCTCGAGCACCACGTTGCCGAACATCTGGATGAACCGGCGATAGCTGTCGAACGCGAACCGGCCGTTCTGCGTCCGCCGCTTCAGCCCCTCGACCGCATCGTCGTTCAGCCCGAGATTGAGGATCGTGTCCATCATCCCGGGCATCGAGAACTTCGCGCCCGAGCGCACCGACACGAGGAGCGGGTTCTCGGTCGACCCGAGCGTCGCGCCCGCGGCCTGTTCCAGCTTTTTCACGTTGGCCAGGATCTCGGCGTCGATGGCGGACGGGACCTTGCCCTTCTGCTTGTAGAAAGAGTTGCAGACCTCGGTCGAAATCGTGAAGCCGGGCGGCACGGGCAGACCGGCGTTGGTCATCTCCGCCAGACCCGATCCCTTGCCGCCGAGCAGATCCTTCATGTGGCGGTTGCCGTCGGCTTTGCCGCGGCCGAAGAAATAGACGTGCTTCTTCGACTTGGGACTCGGGGTTCGGGATTTGGGATTCGGCGTCCGCGATTTACGCGTTGTTCGCTTCGTCGCCGCTCGCTTCGCCATCTGCATCTCTCCGACGGGAATCGTTGTGGTCGTCGCGCGGGCCTTTCAGGCCCGCGATCGCGGCCCTGAAAGGGCCGCGCTACTCTGATCTTCTGGAGCAATCGCCGCGATGTCGGCGATGCTCAGCACCGTCTGTCGTAAATCTGCAAGCATCGCGAGCCGGGCTTCCCGGACGTCCCGGTCCTCTGCCATCACGAGCACATCGACGAAGAACCGGTCGATGGGCGCGCTCAGCGCTGCCAGTTCCGACATCGCGCGGGCATATTGCTCCTGCTTCACCGCAGCCTCAATCGCTGGACGCCGCGACGTTATCTCCTGCAGCAGAGCGCGCTCGGCCGGCTCCGTCAGCCGCTCCGGCATGACCGCCGTGAACGTCCCGTTGAAGTCCTTCAGGATGTTCTTGAGCCGTTTGAACACCACCGCGAGCGTCTCGAAGTCCTTCGATTTCCGTGCCTGCGAAAGCGCTTCGACTCGTTTCAGCGCCGACGCTGGATGTCCCCAGAACGGCAACACGGCGCGCGTTTCGTCCGCTTTGAAGCCGCGCCGCTCGAACAAATGCGCCTCGCGCTCCCTGATGAACTCGAAAACCGCTTCCTGCCATTCCGCGTTCTCGGGCGTGCGATCCGCGAACCCGCGATACGCCTGCTCGACCATCTCCGCGAGAGACTTCGACGAGGCGGAATCGGTCAGGATCTTGACAGCGCCCTGTGCGGCTCGCCGCAGGCCGTACGGATCGCGCGATCCGGTCGGCTTCTCGCCGGCGCTGAACAGACCGACGATCGTATCGAGCTTGTCGGCCAGCGACACGGCCGCCCATGTGACGGCGGCCTTTCCGAGCTGCGCCTTCGTCGGCGGCGCGTCGGCCTCAACACCCACCGGAAGATAGTGGTAGTAGATCGCCTTCCACACTTCCTCCGGCTGCCCCTCTTCGCGCGCGTAGATGCCGCCGATGGTCCCCTGCAGCTCGGTGAACTCGCGCACCATGTCGGTGGTGAGATCCGCCTTCGCGAGACGCGCCGCGGTCGCCGCCTGACGCAGCCGTTGCGGCATCCGCCCCCAACGCTTCGCGCGCAATCCACTCGGCGAGGACCGCGATGCGCTCAGCCTTCTCCTGGTAGGTCCCCAGCTTCTTGTGGAACAGCAGCGTGGCCAGCCGCTCGACCCGTGACGGAAACGGTGTCTTGCGATCGGCCTCCCAGAAGAACGTCGCATCGCGCAGCCGCGCGGTGACCACCCGCTCGGCGTTGCGCGCGATCGTGCGCTCGTTGTCGGGCTCGGTGTTGATCACCGCCAGAAACGCATTCCGCAGCTTGCCGTCGTCGCCCTCGAGCGGAAAGTAATGCTGATGATGAATCAGCGTCGTCGTCAGCACCTCTTCGGGCAGGCTCAGAAACTCGGGCGGGAACGTGCCCGCCACGACGGACGGGTATTCGACGAGATCCGGAACTTCGTGCAGCAGCCCGCCGTTGCCGTGAGCGACCACGTGGCTGATGCGGCCGTGCAGGCGCTGCGCCTTCGCGTCCAGTTCGCGGGCGATCTTGTTGTGCCGCTCGCTGCGTTCGACGATGACGAAGTTTTCGAGCAGGCGGGCGCGATACTCATCGAACGATCGCACTTTGATCGCGCGTCCCGCCCTGCCGCTCGTGGTCAGGAACCGGTGTCCGTAGGTGACGGCGCCGGTCGACACGTCCTGCACCTGGGTGGTCTGCGCGGCGGAACTGCGCGAGATCGTGAACGGCACCACGCGGCCGCCGTAGAGAAAGAGCAGCCATCGAATCGGCCGTCCGAACACCAGATCGCCGCGGCCATCCTCGAGCGTCGCGTCCCAATGCATCGACTTCGGGAAGCTGAGCCCGCGAAGCGTGCCGCCGAGCACACCCGGCAGCACGTCGATGGCGGCCTTTCCGCGCTGGCGCTTGCGAAATGCCAGGTACTCGCCCTTGGGCGTTTGCGCGCGCTCCAGCGCCTGAACCTCGACGCCCTGCTTGGCGGCAAATCCTTCGGCGGCGCGCGTCGGCGCGCCGTCCGGCCCGAACGATGCGGACACGGGCGGACCCGTCAGCAGTTCCTCGAGGTCGGTTTGCCGCTCGGGGACGCGCGTGATGTGGACGGTGAGCCGTCGCGGCGTGCTGTAGGTGGCAGCCGAAGTTTCCGCGGGCAGTCGGGCCGCCTTCAGTTCGGCGAGGACGATTTCCCCGACCTGATTGGTCAGATCCGGCAGCCACGAGGCCGGCAGCTCTTCGCATCCGATCTCCAGCAACAGTTCGCGATCCACTTACGACTCCGCTCCCGATCCGTCGCTGCCGCCGACGTAGGCCTTCGCGAGACCGATCGCGAGCTGGCGCACGCGCAGAATGTAGGTCGTCCGCTCGGTCACGCCGATGCTGTTGCTCGAATCGAGGATGTTGAAGATGTGCGAGCACTTGAGGCATTGCTCGAGCGCCGGCAGCACGAGATTCGACGCGAGCAGGGCCTGCGCGAAGCGGTGGTGCTCGTCGAACAGCCGGCGATGGAACGCCGAGAACTCACCCACCGGCAGGTCCACGCCGCTGTTGAACACGTACTTCGACTGTTCAACCTCCTCGCGCAATCGCACGTCGCGGTACTTCACGCCAGGCGCCCACTCGATGTCGAACACGCTGTCCACCCGCTGCAGCACCATCGCAATCCGTTCCAGCCCGTAGGTGAGCTCGGCGGAGATGGGCGCGAGCTCGAGTCCACCGGCCTGCTGAAAGTAGGTGAACTGCGTGATTTCCAGGCCGTCGAACATCACCTGCCAGCCGATGCCCCAGGCGCCCAGCGTCGGCGACTCCCAGTTGTCCTCCTCGAACCTGATGTCGTGCTGGCGCGGGTTGATGCCGCACGCCTCGAGGCTCTCGAGATACAGCTGCTGCACTTCGTCGGGCGCGGGTTTCAGCAGCACTTGAAACTGGTGGTGCTTGAACAACCGATTCGGGTTCTCGCCAAAGCGCCCGTCGGCCGGCCGGCGCGACGGCTGCACGTAGGCCACGCTCCAGTGCGCCGGGCCGAGCACGCGCAGAAACGTTTCCGGGTGCATCGTGCCCGCGCCGACCTCGACGTCGAGCGGCTGCTGCAGCGCGCACCCCCGCGACGCCCAGAATTCCGACAGCTTGAGAATGAGGCCTTGGAATGTCATCGACGCATTTCACGCAGCACGCGCACCGATTTCAGATCCTTCTCCAGATACTTCGCAATCAGCGCGCGATGGCCGGTTTCGATCTCCCGCAGCGTCGCGCGCGACACAGCCACGTCGCCCAGGCCGAATGGGCTGACCGCTCGCGCCGTCCTGATGAACATCCGGGCATCGTCCGAGAGGCGCGGGTCCGCTTCGTACACGCCCTGCAGCCGCAACAGCCAGTACTCGAAATAGCGAGCCAACGGCTCGATTGGCACGCCGCTCACGATCGCCTCCACCATCGATGCGCCCAGGCGAAACAATGTTTCGTTCGGATCCGCCTCGGGCGCCCACTTCGTCGAGCAGCTCGGCGAAGTACTCCACGTACCCGAGCGCGCCGCCGTCTACGGCGGCCAGCGGCGACCGCAGCGCTTCGACATACTGGACGCTGACCAGATCGCGACGCTCACGTTCGATGTACCCGACTCGTCCACACGTCAGCGGTTCCAGCGCGCCGCCGAAGCGACGCCGGCTCTGCCGTGCGTTCTTCGCGACGCCGCGCTTCTTCCCGCGATCCCGCGTGAGGAAGACCACGATCCGATCCGACTCGCCGAGCTTGTACGTCCGGAGGATCAGAGCGTCAGCGGTATAGAGCGGCATCGACAGGCAGCGTCCGACTGTACTACAATCGCGACATACCCTCCCACCACCTTCCCGTGCATGACCCCGAAACGACACAGACGTAGGAGTCGACCATGATTCGGAAGATCGTTCACATCTCGTTCGCAACATTGACCGCGTTGCTGCTCTTCGCGTCCACCGGAGCGGCGCAAACATTCGACGTCGCCGGCGGCTACGCGTGGCTGCGTGAAGAAGACTTGACGGTGCCGGGCGGCTGGTTCGGCGCGGCCGGATTCAACCTGAACGACTCGTTCGCGGTGTTCGGGCAGTACAGCCAGCATTCCAAGACACTGGACGTCAGCGGCGTGGACGTCGACACGAAGCTCGCGATTTACGGCGGCGGGGCCGCGCATCACCGGCAATCAGCGGTCTGGCGTGACCTATTTCGCCCAGCTGCTGTTGGGCGGCGCGAAGGCCACCGCGAGCGTGCCCGGCGTGTCCGGCACCGACGTCTCGAACAGCAACTTCGCGCTTCAGCCCGTCGTCGGCGTGGACCTCAAGGCTGGCGGGGTGGTTGGCGTCCGCATCCAGGGCGGCGTGACGCTGATCAAGGCGGACCCGAGTGGCAGACGGAATGGGTCATCATGGTCGGGATCGTGTTCCGAGGCGGCGACTGAGAAACCGCCGCCTACTTCAAACCAATCCGATCCAGCACGTCATCGTCTTCGCGCCACTCGGCCTTCACGCGCACGTGAAGGTCGAGAAAGACGCGCGTCCCGAAGAACCGCTCGAGATCTTCCCGCGCCGCGGTTCCAATGCGCTTGATCATCTCGCCGCCGCGACCCAGGATGATCGGCTTCTGCGACTCGCGGTCCACGACGATCGTGCAGTACAGCCTGAGGATGCCCCGCTCGCCTGACGCCTCCTCGAAGCGATCGACGACCACGGCGCTCGAAAACGGGATCTCCGCGTGCGTGAACTGGAGCAGCTTTCTCGCGCACGATCTCGGCGGCGATCACGCGCTCCGGTTGGTCGGTCAGGTAATCCGGCGGATAGAGCGCCTCTCCCTCCGGCAATGCGATCGACGATGGCCCGCTCGAGCCGATCGACGTTGTCTCCCGTCGCCGCTGACACGGGCACGATCTCCGCAAACAGCCCCAGGTCACCGTACTGCTGCAGCAGCGGCAGGAGTCGCGTTTTCTTGACCAGATCGATCTTGTTGAGAATGAGAAAGACAGGCGCCTTCAGATCCTTCAGAAGGTCCTGCACGAACCGATCGCCTTTGCCCGGCGGCTCCGCGACGTCGACGACCAATCCCACGACATCCACTTCTCGCATCGTCTCGACCGCGGCATCGACCATGCGAACGTTCATCCGGTGCAACGGCCGGTGAATGCCGGGCGTATCGAGGAACACGACCTGCGCGTCCGGGTAGTTCTTGACCCCGAGAATGCGCGTGCGCGTGGTTTGCGGCTTGTCCGACACGATGGCCAGCTTCGTGCCGACCAGCCGGTTGAGGAGGGTCGACTTGCCGGCGTTCGGGCGGCCGATGAGGGAAACGAATCCGGACTTCATCGAAAAGCACTACCACTGAGCCCACGGGCACGAACAGAGGTCACTGGTTTTTCAAGGAAATGCCGTGGCCACGTTGTCGGGCACGGGAACCGCCGTCTCCTCCGTGGTGGAGGTTTTGGCGATCCGCACCTTGTTGATGCGCCGGCGCTCGGCGTCAAGAACTTCGACCGACAACCCGTCGAGCTCGAACCGCTCCCCCACCGCCGGCACGCGGCCGATGTGCGACAGCAGGTAGCCGCCGACGGTCTCGAAGCCCTCGCGCTCGATCTCCACGCCCAACCGCTGCGCGACTTCGTCGATGTTCACTTTGCCGCTGAAGAGGAACCGGCCGCGTCCCTCGTCGACGATCGGCTCCGACTCGACGTCGTACTCGTCCCGGATCTCGCCGACGATTTCCTCGAGCATGTCTTCGATGGTCACCAGCCCCGCGGTCCCGCCGTATTCGTCCACGACGATCGCGCACTGGATTTGCTGCCGCTGGAACTGCTTGAGCAGCTCCGACACCCGCTTGGTCTCGGGGACGACAACCGCCGGCCGCAGCACTGTCGTGATCGGCCGCGCATCGTCGGTCGACTCGAGCGTCACGAGATCCTTCACGAACACGAAGCCGACAATGTTGTCGAGGTTGTCCTTGTAGACCGGAAACCGCGAGTACTCCTGCTCGCGGAACAGGGCGCGGACGTCGCCGATCGTCGCGTCATCCTTGATCGCGACGATGTCGGGGCGAGGGGTCATGACCTCGCGCACGAGCGTGTCGCTGAAATCCACGATGCTCTGCAGCAGCCGGCGTTCCTCGGTCTGGATCAGGCCTTCCTGCTCCGCCGTGTCGATGTACGCCTTGGTGGCCTCCTTCGACTCCTCGGCCGCTTCGTCGGGCGTCGTTTGCGGCGCGGTCCGGCGCGTGCTGGCGACCGAGCGCGCGAGCCAGCGCGTGACCGGTCCGAGCGCCCGTCCGATCGGCGCGAACGTCGGCAGCAGGATCTCGAGGACGCGCTCCGGATCGCGACCCACGACCAGCAGCGGCAGGAGCAGCTCACAGACGACCACGAAGGCACGACCGCGACGATGACAGGACGGCAGCGTGTGCGCGCCCTGGACGCCGACCACGCGAGCCAGCAGCGCCGTGGCGACGCCGGTCACGACGCCAAGCAGCAGCCGGACCGGGATGAAGAGCAGGAGCGGATCGTCGAGATAGTCGCCAAGCGCGCCCGGCCGGCCGGTGCGCTCGGCCACCAGGCGGAGCGACAGCCGCATCAAGGCGCTGAACGCCGCGTCGATGACGCCGAGGTAGACGGCGACGCAGCCGAGCAGGAAGATCGAGAGCGGAATCATGGAGAGCGGAAATAGAGAACGTCGACCGAGCCGCGACGCCCGCTCGATCAATCCGCCGCGGAGTCCGGTCCGGTGCAGCAGGCGCTGCTCGAGTCTTCGCATCCGTCCCCGGTCGCGTTCATGATCGTAGCCGAGAAGGTGCAACAGTCCATGCAGAGCCAGGATTCTAAGCTCAACAGCAGGGCTATGGCCATGCTCGCGCGCCTGGCGCTGGGCCACACCGGTCGCAATCACGATCTCGCCGAGAAATCGGCCTGATTCGAGCGACGGGAACGACAGGACATCGGTCGCGTACCGCTTCCCTCGATACGTGCAGTTCAGGTCGCGCATGCGGGCGTCGCTCACGAGCGCGATGGTGACGTCGCCCCGGGCGCGCGCGGGCGCGGCGCGGCGCAGCCAGGCCGCGAGTCCTCTGCCCGGCCTTCGGCCGGCCGGCCTCGTCGCGTCCGGTGACAGGCCGATCTCGTCAATCGCGACTCATCGCGACCCATTGCCGTTCGTGAACCGCTCGTACGCCTTGACGATTTGTTGCACGAGCTTGTGCCGCACGACGTCGCGATCGTCAAAGTACACGAACGAGATCCCTTCGATCGCGCTCACGACCTTCATCGCCTCGACCAGGCCGGAGGTGCGGCCGGCCGGGAGATCGATCTGCGTGATGTCGCCGGTGATCACCGCCTTGGCGCCGAACCCGAGCCGGGTGAGGAACATCTTCATCTGCTCGGAGGTCGTATTCTGCGCCTCGTCGAGGATGACGAAGGAATCGTTCAGCGTGCGGCCGCGCATGAAGGCAATCGGCGCGATCTCGATCGTGCCGCGCTCGATGTAGCGCGCGACGCGCTCGACGTCGAGCATGTCGTACAGCGCGTCATAGAGCGGGCGCAGATACGGGTTCACCTTCTCCTGCAGGTCGCCCGGGAGGAATCCGAGCTTCTCGCCCGCTTCCACCGCCGGGCGCGCCAGGATGATCCGGTTGACCTTCTTGGCAAGCAGGAACGCGACCGCCTGCGCCATCGCCAGATACGTCTTCCCGGTGCCGGCCGGCCCGATGCCGAACACGATGTCGTGCTGATCGATGGCGTCGAGGTAGCGCCGCTGATTGACGGTCTTGGGCGCGACCCGCCGCTTGCCGGCCGCCGTGAGCGTGCCTTTGAGGAAATGATCGCGAAGGTCGACCTCGTCGTTCTGCGCCACGAGGTCGGACGCCGTCCGCACGTCCGCGTTCGACAGTTTGTAGCCGTCGCGCATCAACGACGACAGCTGATCGACGATGCGATCGACCTTGTCGAGAGCCGGCGGCTCGCCTTCCACCAGCAGGTCGTGTCCCTGGGTGCGAATCTTGACGCTGAAGAGCGATTCCAGGTGTTTGAGGTTCTCGTCGTACGAGCCGAACAGCGTTTCGATCCCTTCTTCGGGAACGGTGATGCGTTTCGTCACTTGATTCTCAGATGGAGCTCGTCGAGCTGCCGCTGATCGACGCCCGACGGCGCGCCCGCCATCAGGTCCACCGCGTTCGCCGTCTTCGGAAACGCGATGACCTCGCGAATCGACGATTCGCCGCACAGGATCGCGACCATCCGATCGAGACCGAGCGCGATGCCGCCGTGCGGCGGCGTGCCGTATTCGAGCGCGTCGAGAAAAAACCCGAAGCGGTTCCGGGCGTCTTCGTCCGTGTATGCCGAGCCGGCGCGAACACGCGCGCCTGGAGCGCCTGATCGTGGATTCGAATGCTGCCGCCGCCGATTTCGGATCCATTCAGCACCAGGTCGTAGGCCTTGGCGCGCACGCGTCCCGGATCGCTCTCGAGCGCGTCGACGTCTTCGTCCATCGGCGACGTGAACGGATGATGCATCGGGTACCAGCGCTTATCGTCCTCGTGATACTCGAGCAGCGGGAAGTCGGTGACCCAGAGAAACTCGTAGGCGTCGGTGTTCAGCAGGTTGTCCTTCTTCGCGATCGCGAGGCGCAGCTGTCCCAGCAGCTTCGACGTCGCGTCGGGCTGACCGGCCGCCATCAACAGGAGATCGTCCCGAGTGGCTTTCACGCGCTCGAGCGCGGGGCCGAGCACCGCCGGACTGAGGGCTTTCACCGAGCTCAAGGGCGGTTCGCCGGGCCGCACCCAGATCAATCCCGTGAATCCCATCTGCTTGGCCTGATCGACGAGGCCGTCGAGCTGATTGCGCGTGTATTTGTTGCCGCCGGGCACGGCGAACCCGCGCACCACGCCGCCGTCGGCCACGATCTGCTTGAAGACCCGGAACTCCGAGTCCCGGAACACATCCGACAGATCCTCGATCGGGAGTCCGCAGCGCAGGTCGGGCTTGTCGGATCCGTATCGCGCGATCGCTTCGGCGTACGGCATGCGCCGGATCGGGAGCTTCACCTCGTGGCCGATTTCCTTGAACACCTCCTGCATCAGCGGCTCGATCAGGCCGTAGATGATGTCCGGCCGCGCGAACGACACTTCGACGTCGATCTGCGTGAACTCGAGCTGCCGATCGGCGCGCTGATCCTCGTCGCGGAAGCAGCGGACGATCTGAAAGTAGCGATCCGTGCCGGCGATCATCAGGATCTGCTTGAAGATCTGCGGCGACTGCGGCAGCGCGTAGAACTCGCCGCGGTGCACGCGGCTCGGCACCAGGAAGTCGCGGGCGCCCTCGGGCGTGGACTTGGCCAGGATCGGCGTTTCGATCTCCCAGAAGCCGTTGGCGTCGAAGTATCGCCGCACCGCCATCGTCACGCGGTGGCGCAGCCCGATGTTGTGCTGCAGGCGCGTCCGGCGCAGGTCCAGATAGCGGTAGCGGAGGCGGACGTCTTCCGACACGGGTGCGTCTTCCGCGATCTGAAACGGCGGCGTCTTGGCCTCGTTCAGCACCCGAATGTCGCGGGCGAGGACTTCGACGTCGCCGGTCGCGAGTTTCGGATTGATCGTGTCCTCGGATCGGCGCTGGACGCTGCCGCTCACGCCGATGACGTACTCCGAGCGCAGCCGCTTCGCGACGGTCATCAACGCGTCGTTCTCGCGGACGACGACCTGCGACACGCCGGCGCGATCGCGGATGTCGATGAACGTGACGCCGCCCAGGTCGCGGATGCGGTGCACCCATCCCAGCAGCACGGCGTTCGAACCCACATCGCTCGTGCGCAGCGCCCCACACGTGTGGGTTCTCGTCAAATCTCCAAGCGGTTCAGCCATCGAGTCTCGATTTCACGTATGACGCAGCCTCGGCACGCGGTACGGACGTTTGCTCGCCGCTGCGCAGGTTCTTGATCGCCACTTCACGCCGCGCGCGCTCATCGTCGCCTAGGATAGCCACAAACGGCGCGTGCCGCGCGGACGCGTACTTGAACTGCTTTCCTATCTTGTCAGCCTCCGGGTAGAGATCGACGCGCAGGCCCGCGTTCCGGAACTCCGACGCCAGCGCCAGCGACTCATCCCGCGTCTCGTGGCTCCAGATCGTGACCATCACGTCCAACCCGCCGCCGGACCACGTTCTCGGGAAACATGTTCCGTTCCATCATCACCACGATGATGCGCTCGAGCCCGAGAGAAAACCCGCACGCCGGCAGCTCCCGGCCGAGAAACATCCCGACGAGATTGTCGTACCGGCCGCCGCCGCCCAGGCTGCCCGCCAGATCGGGCACGGCAATTTCCATGATCGCGCCCGTGTAGTACGACAGCCCGCGCGCCAGGCTGGGATCGAAACGGAACCGCTCTCCGGCAGGCGTGCGCTTGGACACGTCCAGGATCTGCCGGAGATTCAGGAACGCCGGGTGCTCGGCCGCGTCGAGCTCCCGCTCGAGCCAGTCGAACCAATCGGCGCGCTCGCGCGCGGCCAATCCAGTTCAGCAACGCGTTGCGGCCCGCCTCCGACACGCCTTTGTCGGCGAGTTCCTTCGCCACGCCGTCGCGCCCAATCTTGTCCAGCTTGTCGAGCGCCACGACCGCGTCGGCATGCTGCGACGCCGGCAGCGTCGCCTTCGCGAGCAGCAGCGACAGAATCCCGCGGTGGTTGATGCGGACGACGAAATCCTGGAAGCCGAGACGCGTCAGGATCTCGGAGACCGCCGACATCTGCTCCACTTCGACCAGCGGCGACGTCGTCCCGATCGTGTCGAGATCGCACTGGTAGAACTCGCGGAATCGGCCACGCGCCGGCCGGTCGGCGCGCCAGACCGGCTGGATCTGGTAGCGCTTGAAGAACCGCGGCAGGTCGTTCTGGTATTGAGCGACGACGCGCGCGAGCGGGACGGTGAGGTCATAGCGAAGCGCGAGGTCGGCCTCGCCCGTCGACTCGTGCTCGCCGCGGCGGAGAATCTTGAAAATGAGCTTGTTCCCCTCTTCGCCGTACTTGCCGAGCAGCGTCTCGATGTTCTCGAAGGCCGGCGTTTCGAGCGGCTCGAACCCGAAGCGCTCGTAGACGTCGCGAACGACACCAATCACGTATTCACGACGCCGAACGTCGTCGGGCAGAAAATCGCGCGTGCCGCTTGGCGGTTTGGTCGACATTGCAAACGGTGCGTCTATCACTTCTCCATGTATTCCAGACGATAGCCGACGTATCGATCCGCGTATGCCTGAATCTCGGCGATCTCCGCGTGCGTCAGCAGCCGCTTCACCTTGCCCGGACTCCCCATCACCAGCGACTTCGGCGGCACCTTCATGTTCTCCACGAGCAGCGTGCCCGCGGCCACGATCGCGCCGGTCCCGACGTGGACGCCGTTGAGAAGAATCGCGCCCATGCCGATCAGGCACTGGTTCTCGATGGTGCAGCCGTGCACGATCGCCCCGTGTCCGATCGTGACGTTGTCGCCGATCGTCGTCGGGTGCGTGCCGCTCATCACGTGGACCACCGTGCCGTCCTGGATGTTCGTGCGGCGCCCGACGCGAATCGCGTTGACGTCGCCGCGCAGGACCGCGCACATCCACACACCGCTCTCCTCGCCGATTTCGACGTCGCCGATCACCTGCGCGCTGTCGTCGATGAATGCGGTGGGATGAATGCGGGGCGACACGCCCCGGAATCCGCGAAGCACTCTGAATTATACCGACAAGGCTGGAAAGGCAGGAGGGGCAGGAAGGCAGGATGGGAAATCCCTGCCCTTCCCGCCCTTCCTGCCTTCCAGCCCTGTAAGCTCGCCCGAGGTTGCCGAGGATGGTCGGGTACGCCTCGCAGGGCGTCCAGCAATGCGAGCAGCTGCTGATCGACGACCGCCGCTCGCAGACTCCCGCGCGCCGATCGCTCGCCCAGAGCGCCTGCAGGTTGAAGCCGTTCTCGCGCAGGTTGCCGACGCGCTCGCTCCAGATCGAGCAGGCGAAAAGGTTCCAGTAGGCGTCGATGAAACACGACGAGGACAACGCCGTGCACGGCAGCGGCGACTTCCCGGTCTCGTAGTAGTTCGCGACCAGCGCCTGATACCGATCTTCGAGGAACTTCACCGGATGGAGGCCGGCGCCGTTGTGCTCGCGATGGTCGGCGATCGTCTGGAGAATCTCGGCACGGTGCGAGTCGAGCGCGTAGCCCTGGTTGCCGAAATAGTGGCCGGATTCGTGGCCCACGTTCAGATGCAGTTCGTCGCGGCGAAAATCGGGAACGATCGCGCGTACGGCCGCCAGCGTCTCGTCGACAGCCGTTGCATTCTTCGGCATCAGCGTCATACCAATGACGGTCTGAAAGTTCGACCGCCGGATGCCGCGCAGCCTGCGGAACGTTTCGATCGCCTTGTCCCAACTGCCCGGCAACCCGCGCAGGCGGTCGTGCAGCGCCTGCGGACCGTCGATGCTGATCGTCACCATCAGGCGCCCGACGCCGCGCTGCAGCGTTCGCTCGACGAGCGACACGGTCTTGTCGCCGAACCAGCCGGTGGTCGGAAAATTCAGCAGAAACATCGAGCGGCAGCCCGCCTGAATCGCGGCCACCAGATCGTCCAGGTCGCGCCGCATGAAGAGTTCGCCGCCGGTGAGGTGCACCCACCTGAACTGCGGCCAGCGCTCGAAGAAGCGCTCGACCTCGTCCGGCGTCATCTCGTCCACGCTTTTCTTCTGCCAGATGTTGCACATCTCGCAGCGGAAATTGCAGTGGTAGGTGGCGACGAACGTGACTTTGTACGGCAGGCTCGGCGCTCGGAGGTTCCCGCCAAGAATCGCGCCGGCAAGCCCAAGGCGGCGGGACTCAGCGACTGAGATCCTGATCGCATCTATCATCCACCACGTGACCGACTCGCGCGTGACCGTCGTCGTCCCGGCCAAGGATGAGGAAGGACTGATCGCCGAGATTGTCGAGACCGTGCGGCCCCACGCGGACGAGATTCTCGTCGTGGACGGTCATTCCCGCGATCGGACTCCCGACATCGCGGCGTCGCTCGGCGCGCGGGTGATCGTCGATCACGGCCTCGGCAAAGGCGAGGCGCTGCGGCTCGCCATCGGCGAGGCCACGACCGGGATTCTCGTCTTCATCGACGCGGACGGTTCGCACGAGCCCGCCGACATCCCCAAACTGGTCGAGCCGATCCGCGCCGGCCGCGCCGATCTCGTGATCGCGTCGCGCGGGAAAGGCGGCAGCGACGAACTGCACGGCACGATCGAACAATTCAGCCGCTATGTCGGATCGCAGCTGATCATGCTCGCGATCAACTACCGGTGGAACGTGCGCCTGACCGACAGCCAGAACGGCTTCCGGGCGATCCGCACCGACGTGGCGCGCAAGCTCGGGCTGACGTCCAACCTGACGACCATCGAGCAGGAAATGCTGATGAAGGCGCTCAAGCAGGGCTACCGCGTCGCCGAGATCGCGAGCCACGAATACGAGCGCCGTTGGGGCGTGTCGAAAGTAGTCGTCTGGAAGGCGCTGATTCCTTACATATGGTCGTTCCTGCGCAACCTGCCGTGACCGGCAGATTCGGCCTGTGTTATCGCTGAGCAGCGTTCATCCTGAACTGGAGACCCCGACCGCAGCTCCACGGAGGGCTCCGACAAACTCCCCGGCCGCACCAAAGCGGCGATCGGGCTCCTTGTCCATCGCTCGCAGCAGGGCCGCGCACGTTATCCGGCTCAAAGTGGGGCGCACACGGCATGGATCGGGCGGCGGCTGGTTGAGATGTGACATGAGCAACGCCAACGGCGTTTGGCCTTCGAAAGGAAGTTGACCGGTCAGCATCTCGTACACCATCACACCCAGGGAATAAATGTCGGCGCGGCCGTCCACTTTCATCGGCGTCTGGATCTGTTCAGGGGCGATGTAGGCCATGGTGCCGATCACGGCGGATTGTGTGAGGTGCGTCGTCGCCTCGAGCATCTTGGCGACGCCGAAGTCCATCAGTACCACGCGGCGCGGCACTCCTGAGGTCTCGCCCTCCAGCATCACGTTGGCCGGCTTGATGTCGCGATGGACGACTCCCGCTCCATGGGCGTAGTCCAAGGCCGCTGCGACTTGTTCAAGAATCGGGAGTGCCTCCGCCAGGGAGAGCGCAGTGCGTTGCCGCAGCACTTCGCTCAGGTCTCGTCCGGCGATGAACTCCATCACCAGGAAGAGCAGGCCATCGGCTTCGCCTTGTTCGTAGACGCGAACGATGTTCGGATGGTGAAGGGCCGCCATCGCCCGGGCTTCGCGCTCGAAATGGGTGCGCCGCTCCGGACTCTCCGCCAGTAGGGCGGGCAGCACTTTGATCGCCACCGGACACCTGAGCGTTGGATGTTCGCCTCGGTACACGTCGGCCATGCCGCCTCGGCCAACGAGCTGCAGGTTGGCGAACGACCCAATCTGTGTCGCCGGCCGCAGCGGCGATGCGGCGGCCTGGGCCGGCGGCGTCTTCTCATAGTCGATCGCGATGCCGTAGAACCCGCGGTCCACGAACCGCTGCACGCGCCGGCGTGTCGGCTCGAACATCAGGCCGAACGCCAGAGCCGCAACGGCCACCGCGACGATCGACTGCTGTCCGCCCGTCATCTGTTCGAACACTTTCGAGATCATCAGCAGGCTGCCGGCGACGAGCGCCACCAGGACGCCGGTCAGCGCGCCGTACACGAGCGAGCGATTGACGAGGACGTCGATGTCCCACAAGCGGTAGCGGAGAATGGAGAAGCCGAAGCCGACGTTGAGGATGACCAGGCTCAGGAAGAAGGCCGTCACCCCCGCGAGGTTGGCGAGAACATGGAGAAAGGGGTCGGCGTGTTGCTGCGTCAGGCCGCGGACCGCGATGGAGGCGAGCGCGATGTTGAATCCCACGATCATGCCAAACAGCGCCCACTTCACCTGAACCCGCTGTTCCGCGGTGGCGGTATGGCGGTACTGCTGGACGATCCCAACCAGGGCGATGGCGTAGTGCGCGCCAATCGCGGCGCCGAAGCCGGCGCGGCTCGGAAGCCAGGTCAGCGCGGGATGGAGGACCATCAGGCCAACCGGCGTCCACGCGGCGACGCACCAACCCCACCACCGCGGGTGAAAACGGCCAGAGGGAAATAGCGTGAAGACGAACAGCTGACTGATCGTGAACAACGCGTAATACGCAAAGACCGGTACGAACCACGCCTGATTGGCTTCGACCAGCACTGCGCCTGGCGGAGCCGGCCCATTGGTCGGGATCAGGATCATCCACAGGGCGACAATGAGAGCCAGCCAATCGTCGCTGCGGCGCCAGAAAATCACTCCGGCCACGATGACCGCAAAGACCACCGCGACACTCTGCGCCGTGACGACCATGCCGGCATACACGTCGAGCGTGAATCCTCGCGACTCGAGGGCTGCGATCTCTTCGGCTGTGAGATTGTAGGTAGCGGGGTCCGCTATCGATGCGGCGGGCGACTGAAGCTGGGCGAACCAGCTGGGTACGGCAATCGCGTAGATTGCGAGGATGCCGACGACCGCCGCGAGCCAGAGGACGCGTGCGACCCCGAGCCAGCGGGCAGAACCACCGCGACGAGTTGCATCAGTTGACACGGAACGAACCCGATCGGGTCCTTTTGGAGAACTGCGCGAAGGAATTGAGACGCGGCCCCTGAAAGGGCCGCGCTACACCAACCTGCCTTACCCCGCCCTTCCTGCCCTTCCTGCCCTAGTTGTTGTTGTTCGCCGCCTTCGCGCCGTTCGTCCTCGGGCTCGGTCCGCCGCGGAACGTGAGCAAGTAATCGCGAATCGCCCGGATCTGCGCCTCCGCCGTGCCGTCCAGGTGCGGGTAGAACGACTTCGGATAGTCCGGCCAGTATGCGGGCATCCGTGTCCCCGGGAGGATGTCCGACGGCTTCTTCAACCAGTCGAGAATCCAGTCCGGGTTCAAGCGCTCGGGAGTCATCCGCAGATCCGGCGCCAGATTCGCGGTTGGCTGATCCTTCGGGATGGCGCCGAGCACGTGGCACTGTTGGCACTTCAGCAGCTCGAACAGCTGTTTGCCCGCGGCGTCGGTGCTCGTCGTCGCCGCCGTTCGCACCGTCTCGTGCGTCTGGAACGGACCCATCTTGTTCGAGACCGCACCGAAGTACTGGATCACCCCGTTCAAGTTGCGATCGTCGAGGCCGAACGACGGCATGCGCACGTCCAGCCACGGCCGGATCGTGATCGGTCCGCGGAGAAACGCGTACAACCAATCCGGCTGCACGCGCGCGCCTTCCGGCGTCAGCATCGGCGGACCCAGCGTCGGTTCCGCGACGAGCTTGACGAAGTCGCCGCCGTCGCCCTCGATCACGTGACAGCCGACGCAGTTGCGCCGGTGCACCAGCGTCCTGCCGCCCACCTGATAGTCGTACCGCGCCGATCGAGCCGGCAACGCCGCCGGCGGCTGGATTTCGCGCTGGAAGCTCATGATCGCGGTGACCAGGCGATCCACTTCCTCCTGCGTGAGATCGAAGTTCGGCATCCGGAGCTTTTCGAGCGGCTGCAGCACGCGCCCCTTGTCGAAAATCCGCGGATCGTGCAGCTTCCGGTCGAACCACGCGAGCTTGGAGGTGTGCGGGATGTCGCTGATGAACGCGAAGTCGAGGCGCGTCACCAGCTTGCTGCCCTCTTCCGACAGATCCGTCCCGATCGGCTGCGCCTTCTCGAAGCCCTTGATGTCGTGGCAGCTGAAGCACCCGTAGCGGCTGATGGCCCGTTGGCCGAGCTCAACCTGCTTCTGCTCGGGATTCCATTTCGCGAGCTGCGCCTTGGCATCCTCGAACGGCATCACGTTCTTCAGATAGTCGAGCAGGATGTCGTCGGTCGCCTTCTGATCCGGAGTGGCCTTCGCCGCGTCGCCGCCTGGCGCCTTGAGGCCCGACAAGTAGGTGGCGACGTCCGCCACCTGGCCGTCGGTCAGCCGGAGGTTGGGCATGTAGGTCGCCGGACTGTAGTGCTTCGGATCGCGCACCCAGTTGTAGATCCACTCGTAGGTCGTCTTGTTGCCGATGTTCTCGAGCGGCTGCCCGAACGTTCGTCGCGGCCCGATCTCGGATCGTTTGCCTTCGCCGACGACGTGGCAGCCGAGGCAGCCGATCGTCTTGACGATCTGCTCGCCGCTCTTCGCGTCGCCGCGCGGCGGGCTCTTCACCGGAAGCTCGTACGGCTCGCTGTTGGCGAACAGGTACGCCACGATCGCGTTGATCTCGGCCTCGTTCCGCGTCGCGTCTTCAGGCGAGCTGTTGTTCGAGTTGTAGAAGAACCGCGGCATCCACGTCGTCGGCTTCACCGCGCGCGGATTGCGAATCCAGGTTTTCGTCCAATCGGCCGTCAGCTTCGAATCGATCCGCGTGAGGATCGGGCCGGGCTTCCGGATGTCGGTGTCGAATCCCTTGGTCTTGTGGCACGCGTAGCACCCGGCCCGCTCGTAGGTGGCGTAGCCCAGGTTCAACGTCTCCGCCTGCGGGATATACACGTTCTGCCGGTGACACTTGGCGCAGTTGGCCTGCGTCATCTTCGTCGGCAGCATCGGGTAGTCCCACAGATGCGGCTCTTCCCAGTGGTACTTCTCCTCCCACTCGTGCGCCTGCTCCTTGCTCTTGGGCGCGTGCGCGGCGTCGCGGAAGCTGACCGACTGCCCCATCCCCTCGTGACACGACGTGCACCCGACCTTGTCGAGCGGATGCGGCGAGTTGCCGCCCAGGTAGAGATCGAGGTTCGGATGGGTCGTGAACGGCTGCGGGTATTTCTCGTAGCCCTTCTTGTCGATCGCCAGATGGCAGGTGTGACAGCGATCCATCTTCGGGACGCGGATGAAGTTCACGTCGTCCACGACGTTCGGCAGGATGACCTGCTGAATCTTGATGGTCGGCGCCATGAAGTCGAGCAGCGGCGCGTTGCGGAAGTAATCCTTGGTCGCGCTCGGCGCGATGACGGCGAGCCGCTTGTTCAGCCGGGTTTCCTCGGCGCGCATCTCGTCGATCTGTTTGCCGACGGTCGCGACCTGACCGGTGTATTCCCCGAGCTGCTTCTGGATCGCCGCCTTCTCGGCCTCGGCCTTTTCGCGCGCGAGGTTCAGCTCGTCCAGCTGCTTTTGTTCCTCGGTGGCTTTCTGACCCAGCTTCTCGGCGCTCGGCAGGTTGTTGGCGCGCGCCGCTTCGAAGGCGTAGCGGTCCTGGTCGTAGGTCGCTTTCAGGTACTGGAAGTCGAGCGTCGCGCGGTACAGCTTCGCCTCGGCCTCCTCCAGCTTCCCCTGCAGCTCGTCGACCTTCTGCTGGTTGCCGCTGACGTTCTTCTCCGCCGCCTGGCGCTGCGCTTCGAGCTGCTGCAGCTTCGTGCGGTCCACTCCGCGCGTCGCCTGGGCCAGCTGCGCCTGCGTCACCTGGTATTCCAGGTCGACGAAGCGTCGCTGCGTGTTCTTCCACTCCCGGTCGTAGTCGTCCCACACCATCCAGATGACCGACAGGAAGAGAAAGATGCTGGACGCCGCGAACACGACGTTCAGGAAGTCGACGTTGTAGGCGTGTCCGACGCCCTTTTTCTCAGCCATGGTTAGATGTTGAAGAAGAATTCCGGGATGGCCACGATGTATTTAAGGTTGAAGATCCAGCGCGCGAGCATCTTGAGCGGGAGCGACATCATCGACAGAAACAGGAACACGGTGACGTAGTAGCGCGCCGCCCCAAGCTGCTCGTAGTACCGCTTGAACGTGTACTTCGCGAAAATCACGGGCAGCGCGAAGACATAGATCAGCACCAGCAGGATGCCGAAGCTCTCCCGGACGAACCAGCTACTGGGCAGCCCCGTGCCGAGCCCGCGCACCCAGACGTACTCCGACAGGTTCACGTTGGTCAGCGCCTCGAGCTTGTGGATGTCCCAGTATTCGAACGGCCCGAAGAAGTTCCAGTTCGGCCCGCGCAGGAACGTGCCCAGCACGATCAGCGACACCCAGAGAATGACGAACCCGAACAGGAAGAGCGTGATCTCGGCCTTGCGCTCGGCAAACGTGTAATACCCGTTGCCCTTCGGATTCTTGTCCACGTACGGGATGCAGATCAGCCCGACGATGATCAGACTCGGCAACACGACGCCGGCCAGCCACGGGTCGAAGTAGACCAGCATTTCCTGCAATCCGAGGAAATACCACGGCGCCTTCGACGGATTCGGCGTGTTCGAGGGATTCGCCGGCTGCTCGAGCGGCGCTTTCAGGAGAATCGACCACACGATGAGCACGACGTTGACGACGATCAGCGAGATCAGCTCCGTGTAGACGAGGTCGGGCCACACCCACACGCGGTCGGACTCTTCCTTCTCCACCGGTCCCCGCCCCGCCGCGATGCGGCGATCGTTGAGCACCGCCTCGCGCATCGAGTACCACACGAAGAACACGAGCAGGAAGATCAACCCGACGATCGGCACGTTGTCCGGCTTGGTGACAATCAGCTTGAAGTTGTCATCGAACATGCCGAAGATGAAAAACACCGTCAGGAAGGCGAGCAATCCATACCCCACGGTGTTCGACGCCAGCTGCTCGCGCTTCCACACGAGCACGACGAGGCCGACCACCGCGAGGACGAAGAACAGTCGCGGATCCGCGACGGCGTTGAAGATCCCCTTCACAAAGCCCATATCACGTCACCTGTAGGGCGGCCCTTCAGGGTCCGCCACCGCAGGCCTGAAAGGCCCGCGCTACGACTACCAACTAGAGTGGCCCTGAAATTCCGCCGTCTTTTCTCACGCGCCAGAAGTGCACCGCCATCAAGCACCGCGATCCCAAGCGGCAGACCGACGCAGTGCAACACGTAAAACCGCAGCAGCGCGCCTTCGCCGACGAACGTTCCGCCCAGCAGCGCGAATCGCGCATCGTCGGCGGCGTGGATCAGCGGGACGTCGCCGAGCCGCAACAGCTGCGCGCCCGGTCCTTCATGACCGAGGAACGGCGTCGCGCGCGCCATGTTCGATCCGACCGTGATCGCCCAGATGGCCAGCTGATCCCACGGCAGGAGATAGCCGGTGAACGACAGCAGCAGCGTCAGCACGAGCATGATGACGCCGACCGACCAGTTGAATTCGCGCGGCGGTTTGTACGACCCGGTCATGAAGACGCGGAACATGTGCAGCCACACGGTGATGACCATCGCGTGCGCGCCCCACCGGTGCATCTCGCGCATGATGCCGAGCGGCACGTGCTCGCGCAGACCGACGATGTCGGTGTAGGCGTATTCGAGCGTCGGCCGGTAATAGAACATCAGCAGCAGGCCGGTGAACGTCAGGCTCAGGAACAGGAAGAAGCTCAGCCCGCCCATGCACCACGTGTAGCGCAGCTTGACGCCCGACTTGCGAATCCGGACCGGGTGCAGATGCAGGAACACGTTCGACAGCATCACGAGCACGCGGTTGCGGTCGTTGTCGACCCGCCCGTGGCGGAAGATCGACGTCCACGCCTGCGTCTCGGTCAGCCAGTTCCAGAACCGGGTGCCGTAGCCTTCTTTGGGAGCGATCGTTTTCGTGTCGGCCATATGTATGCGCGCCTACGCCTTGAGAAACGCCTCGGGATCCGTCCACTGCCCGAGCTCGGTACTGGAACTTCCGCGACTTGTCGATCAGCAACTGCCCGTCGTCGGCCATGACCACGCGCGCGCGCTCGAGCGGCCGCGGCGCGGGGCCTTCGAAGTTGATGCCGGTGGTGCGGAACCCGCTGCCGTGGCACGGGCACTTGAACTTGTTTTCCGCCGACAGGTAGTTCGGCGTGCAGCCCAGATGCGTGCACGTGCTGATCAGCGCGAAAAACCCGCTGGCGCGCGCGACGACGTCGTCGGGCGTGCGGACGAGCCAGATGCCGAATTTTTCCTTCCACCGTTCGTCGACGCCCATGCCGTACTCGTTCGGGAAGCCGGCCTTGAACTGCTGCGGCGGCTCGTTGAGCACGTTGGGAAACATGAACCGGCCCGTGGCCGCGAGGGCCGCGGCCGTGGCGGCCGAGAACGCGCCCCACGCCAGGCCCATCCACGCGCGCCGCGTCAGGAGCGGCGAGGTGTCGTCGGCGGCGCGCGTCGCCGCCGCCGTCTTCGCCGCGGCCGGCGTGCGCGCGCCAGCCGACGCCGCGTTCGTCGTCTTGCCCGCCAGATCGGGAATCGGCGCTGCCGGCGGCCGCGGAGCGGCCGGCTTGGCGGCCACTGCGCGCGCCGGTTTCGCCGCACCCGGCACGGGCGCGGGCTTCGCGGGCACCGCGCCGGTTTCGGCTGCCGCCTGCGCGGTTGCGGGCTCGTCGCCTCCCGGCACCGGCTTGTGCTGCGGCGTCGCGGCCGGATTCGCACCGGTCGGCGGCGCGCTCGGAACCTCGGGCTTCGTCTCGTCGGCCATCTAACCCATCGCTTTCAGCGCTTCAATCGCAGCTTGTCGCACTTTCAGACTCTTGTCCTGTTGACTCAGGTTCGTCACCGCGGATCGCAACGTCTCGTCCTTCAGCGTCGCCGCCGCGCGCAGCCCGGAGATCATCACATCGGCGACCGGATCCTGATCAAGATCCTGGCGCACGTCGCGCTTCACCGTCTGCTCAACGTACTGCCGATCGAGCATCTGTTTCAGCACCGCGACGCCCTCGTGACTGCCGTGACGCGCCAGCGCGACGGCCGCGTTCCATCGCACGTCGGGCACCGTGTCCTGCAACGCCGTTCGCAACGTGGCGTCTTGCGCGTTGCCGGGCAGCGCGCCCAGCGCGTAGACCACCATCTTGCGAATGCCGGCGTCGGAGTCCTGCGCAGTGTAGAGCGGTACCAGTTTGGAAACCACCGCTTCATCGCCCGACGAGCCCAGCGCCCAAATCACGCTGATGCGCGTTTCGCTGTCGGGATCGTCGAGGGCATGGGTGAGGTCCGCGACCGCGTCGGCCGGCAGGGGCGGATCGAGCCGTCCAATCGCCAGCGCCAGATACCGCCGGACCTGTTGATCGCCGGCGGATTCCTGAAACGCCTTGACCAGCGCCGGCGCCAAGGTCTTGTCCGCACGGACTTTCGGGTCCGCCATGAGCCGCGACAACTCGTACGCGGCGGGCCATCGGCGGGACGATCCGCCGTGGCGAATTTCGGTGAGGTAGTCCTGCGCGCTCCGGTCGTCGGCCAGCAGCGAGCGGAAGCCGACGTAGACCAGCCCGATCATCGCCACCACCGCCAAGGGGATCAGAAAAAATTGAACAGCCAGGGCGGGGGCTGCGGCGAGCGGATTTCGAGCAGCGTTTTCGCGCTCGATCAGCTTGTCCATGGAGTTTGGAAAACCGCGTTCGTGCCGGATTTCACAAGCGTTGTAAGTTTTACTACGCGGGCGCTTTATCGGTCAACTCCCCGACCACTTTCGTCGCCTTTCCTGAACCGCGCAAGCATATCAAATTGTCGAGACGGATGGCGGTGCTGAGCGGTACTCGACTTGCTCATGCGCAGGCTCATGCGAAATCTCATCATGCTGCTGATCGTCGTCGGTTTCGGCATGTCGGTGGCAGCGCGTCCGGCGGAAGCTCAGCGCCGGCCGCCGGCCCAGCCCGTGCGCGTCGTTCAACAGGTGCCCGGCGCGGGCACGATCGGCATTGGCGCGTCGATCAGCCCGACGGCAACGACGAGCCAGTTCCTGGACAACGGTCTTGGAGATCGCCGCGAACGTGGAAGGATTTCTGACAGACAACCTGTCGATCCGCGGACAGGTCGGCACGGCATCGTGGGACATCGTCGGGTTGAGCTACGACGGCACGATGCGTCCGATTTTCTTCCTCGGCAATATCGTCTACGGCTGGGACGGCGTCGACTGGCGGCCCTACGTGACCGCCGGCGGCGGGATGTACCGCTTCGGATTCACGGAAGCGGGAGTGACGGGATCCAATACAAAGAGCGGAATCGATTTCGGCGGCGGCGTCGAATATTTCTTCACCCCGGACGCGACGGTGACGGTCGAGGGACTGTTCCACCGAGTGGGACTCGTCCCCACGAACCGCGCGCTGCTGGGCTTCAAGGGATCGTTCTGGTCGTTCACGGTCGGCGCGAAGAAATACTTCTGACGCTCGCGCCTGAGACCGAGACATCAGACTTGAGACTTGCGACTTTGAGATCGTCAGCGCGCAGCGCTGACGATCTCGTCCGTCGCAACCGGCTTGAGGAACGGCATCATCTGCCGCAGGCGGACGCCGACCTGCTCGATGGTCTGGTCGCGCTCTGCCTGCCGCACTTTGTTGAACCACGGCCGGCCGTTTTCGTTCTCCGCGATCCAGCCCTTGGCGTAGGTGCCGTTCTGAATCTCGGTCAGCATCTTCTGCATCTCGCGGCGGGTCTCTTCGGTGACGATGCGCGGGCCGCCGGTGTAGTCGCCGTGTTCGGCCGTGTCGCTCACCGAGTAGCGCATGTAGTTCAACCCGCCCTGGTAGATCAGATCCACGATGAGCTTCAGCTCGTGCAGGCACTCGAAGTACGCGATCTCGGGCTGATAGCCCGCCTTGACCAGCGTCTCGAATCCGGCCTTGATCAGCGCGCTCACGCCGCCGCAGAGCACAGCCTGCTCGCCGAACAGGTCGGTCTCGGTTTCCTCGGCGAACGTCGTTTCGATCACCCCGGCGCGCATCACGCCGATGCCCTTCGCGTATGACAGTGTCAGCGCACGCGCGTGCCCGGTCGCGTCGTGATGGATGGCGAACAGCGCCGGCGTCCCGGCGCCCTCGACGTACAGCTCGCGGACGCGATGCCCCGGGGATTTCGGCGCGACCATCGACACGTCCACGTCGGGCCGGGCCGTGATCGCGCCGAAGCGGATGTTGAACCCGTGCGCGAACATCAGCATGTTGCCGGGCGCCAGGTTCGGCTCGATCTCCTCGCGGTACACCTTGCCCTGCGCGGTGTCGGGAATCAGGATCATCACGACGTCCGCCCATTTGGCCACGTCGGCGACCTCGCCGACCGTCAGCCCCGCCGCCTGCGCCCGCGCGCGCGACCGGCTCGTGGCCGGCAGCCCGACGCGGACGCTCACGCCGCTGTCTTTCAGGTTCAGCGCGTGCGCGTGTCCTTGCGATCCGTAGCCGACGATCGCCACCTTGCGGTCGCGAATCGAGCGAAAGATCAGCGTCGTCGTCGTAATACATGGTCGCCATCAGTGTCTCCACATAGTCGCTGGCATTGCAGGATCGAAGAATTGCAGGATTGCAGGATTCAATTGATCAATTCAATCTGCAATTCTGCAATCCTGCAATCCTGCAATTTCACACCGAACAGTTGCTGACGTCGCGCGCGCATCTTCGGTCGCGGCAGCTCGCGAAGCCGGCCGCATGCGCGGGATCGGCAGGGTGCCCCGGGCCATCGCCACCCGGCCCGTGCGCACCATTTCAATCACGCCGTAGGGGCGCAGCACCTCGAGCAGGCTGTCGATCTTGTCCTCGGTCCCGGTCGTCTCGATCACGAGCGACTCGGGGCTGACGTCGACGATGCGGGCGCGGTAGACGTCGACGAGCTGCATCACGTGCGTGCGGGCGTCGCCGGTGGCGGCCACTTTGATGAGGGCGAGGTCTCGGGCAATCGACGGCGCCGCCGTGATGTTGTCGACGCGGATCACCGGGACCAGCTTGTAGAGGTGCGCCTCGAGACGCCGCGCGCCGTGATCGTCGGTGTCGACCACGACCGTCATGCGCGACACGCCGGCGGCCTCGGTGCGCCCGACCGTCAGCGACTCGATGTTGAACGCGCGGCGCCGGAACAGCGACGAGACGCGGTTCAGGACGCCGGGCTTGTTGTCGACATAGATCGCAAAGGTATGAAGCATTGGAGTCCTCGATCAGCCACGAAATCACGAAAGCACGAAAAAGACGGTCTTGGTCTTCGTGTTTTCGTGTTTTCGTGGGCATGTTCCTAATCCGCCGCCGTTTCGACAATCGGCGACGGCCTGCGGATCATCTTGTGCAGATCCGCGCCGGCCGGCACCATCGGGTACACCGAATCTTCCTGCTCGACCTTGAAGTCGATCAGCGCCGCCAGCGGGTGCTGGCGCGCCAGTTGGACGGCGTCGGCGACCTGTCCGCGCCGCGTCACGGTCGTGGCCGCGATGCCGAATGCTTCAGCGAGCTTCGCGAAATCCGGGTTCACGAGCGGCGTCGCGGCGTAGCGCTTCTCGTAGAAGAACTCCTGCCACTGCCGCACCATCCCGAGGTAGCCGTTGTTGATGATCGCGATGTTGACGTCGAGGTGCTCCTGCGCGACCGTCGCGAGCTCGGCCATCGTCATCTGGAAGCCGCCGTCGCCGACGACCACCCACACCTCCGACTCGGGACACGCGACCTTGGCGCCGATCGCCGCGGGCAGCGCGAAGCCCATCGTGCCCAGGCCGCCCGAGGTGATGAGCGACCGCGGTCGGTTGTGCTTGTAGTACTGCGCTTCCCACATCTGATGCTGGCCGACGTCGGTGACGACCACCGCGTCGCCGCCGGTGAGACGCCAGAGGTCGTTGATCACGTGCGCGGCGTACAGATGCCCATCGTCCGGCAGGTTCTGGATGTCGCGGACCGCCACTTCGCCCTTGCTGGCGTCGATGCGCGCGAGCCACGCGGACCGATCGCGCCGCTCCACGTGCGGCAGCCATTCGTCGAGCGCCGCGCGCAGGTCTTTGGCAATGGCCACGTCCACGCGCACGTTCTTGTTCAGCTCGGCGCGATCGATGTCGACGTGAATCTTGCGCGCGGTCGGCGCATAGGTTTTCAGGTTGCCGGTGACGCGATCGTCGAAGCGCATGCCGAGCGCGATCAGCAGATCCGCTTCCTGGATCGCGTGGTTCACCCACGCCTCGCCGTGCATGCCCATCATCCCGAGATTGAGCGGATGCGACGCGGGAACGCCGCCGATGCCGAGCAGCGTGACGGCGATTGGAATCTGACCGCGCTCCGCCAGCTCGAGGATCTGCCGCTCGGCGGCCGACTGCATGACGCCGTGTCCGGCAAGGATCAACGGCCGCTCGGCGCTGTTGATCAGCTCCAGCGCATCGCGCGCCTCGCCGTCGCCGGGCAGGGCCGAGTCGTACGTTTCGACGAGGCACGGCTCGGCCGCGTCCCAGTCCGACTTCGCAGCTGCTCTGCTGGGCGTCCTTCGTGATGTCCACGAGCACCGGCCCGGGACGTCCCGACTTGGCGACGGCGAACGCTTCGAGCACCGCCGGCGCGACGTCGGCGGCGCTGGTCACGAGGTAGTTGTGCTTGGTGATCGGCAGGGTGATGCCGGTGATGTCGGTTTCCTGAAACGCGTCGGATCCGATCAGCTTGCTGCCGACCTGTCCGGTGATGCAGACGATCGGCGACGAGTCCATCATCGCGGTCGCGATGCCGGTGACCATGTTGGTCGCGCCCGGCCCGGAGGTCGCGATGGCGACGCCGACGCGCCCGCTGGCGCGCGCGTAGCCGTCGGCCATGTGCGTGGCGCCCTGTTCGTGGCGCACCAGGATGTGGCGAATCGGGTACCCGAGCATCGCGTCGTACGCGGGCAGGATCGCGCCGCCCGGATAGCCGAAGACGTCGGTCACGCCTTCGCGGACGAGCGCTTCCCAGAGGATTTGTGCGCCTGTAAGTTTCACGAGACCACCTCAAATGGATCCGGCAACCAGCCTTCGTGGCTTTTCCAGCTCGCGTACCAGCCGAGCGTGCGCAGCATCGGCGCGAACTCGGCCAGATGGCTGAGCGCGCGCGCGCAGATCAGCTCGTCGCGCGCCGCGGCGAGATCGGCGTAGAACAGGTACTCCCAGGGCCGCCCGGGAATCGGACGCGATTCGAGCTTGGTGAGATCGACGCCGCGCAGCGCGAACACGCTGAGCGCCTTGAACAGCGAGCCCGGCTCGTTCGGGAGCGTGAACACGATCGTCGTCTTGTCGGCGATGGCGTTCTTGAACGGCCGCCGGCCGACGACGAGGAACCGCGTGATGTTGTCGTCGAAATCCTGAATCGAGGAGGTCAGCGGCTTCAGCCCGAACACTTCCCCGGCGCGCGCCGACGCGATGGCGGCCGCGTCGGTCGACCCGGCATCGGCCACCATCTTCGCGCTGCCGGCCGTGTCGTAGGTGGCGATGATCTCCACGCCGCTCAGCGTCAGCAGGAATCGCTCGCATTGGGCGAGCGCCTGCGGATGCGAGTACACGCGCTTCAAGCCCGCGAGCGTGGCGTCGGGCAGCGCGAGCAGGTGATGCACGACCGGCAGTTCCACCTCCGCGACGATCGGGAGCTCGTGCGAGAGCAGAAGGTCGTAGTTGCGGTGGATGCTGCCGCCAATCGAGTTTTCGATCGGCAGCACGCCGTGCGTCGCCGGCCCGGCGTCGACGTTTTCGAAGACTTCGTCGAAGCTCCGGCACGGCATGAGCTGCGCCTCGGGATCGACGCGCCGCGCCGCCGCCTCGCTGAACGCTCCCGGCTCACCCTGATACGCGATCTTCATGACTCTGCCTGCCTCGGTCCGCCTGAAGGCGGACACTACTATCGGGTACATCAAAAAGGGCCGTCGACCTGTGCGGTGACGGCCCTTGAAACTCCTTGTTGTGGACCCGTCAGCCGCTGGCGCCTAGGCGCCCAATAAAGACGACCGGAACGGGAAGCCACTGCATCGCAGTGAGCATTACACCGGTGAACAGCCTAGAAGTCAAATTGATAATCCTTACTGGATTATAACAACGTGACCACAGCTGACACCGGCCCCGTCGCCACGGCCGCCACTAGGTGTATCGGCCGCAATCGGTTCGGGCTGAACATCTTCAGGGTAAGCGTGCGAGAGCCGCCTTGCTGAGGGCCTTGAGCGCCTCGATCGCCTCCCCTTCTTTCCGGACGACGATGTGCACGAGGGTCACGCCTTTGAGCACCTGAACTTCGTCGCGCGCGGCGCTGTACCAGCAGGCGCCGTCCCCGAGCCCGGCCAGCCCGCCGGTCTCCCGCTTCTCGCAGAGATTCCGGAAGGTCTGTTTGAGCCGGGGGACACCGGCAGGCGCGACGCGCCACACGTTGATCTGCACGGTGTGGAGGCCTCGCCCCGAATACTCGCAACTCGACGCCGCGGCGCCCTGAACGATCGAGCGCCCCGCCACGGCCGGCTTCCCGTCCCGCAGATCCTCGTTGAGCGCGTTCAGGGCATCCTCTTGGTGATCACCAGGCACGCGTTGATCGGATCCGGCGGCGTGCGCGGCTTCCCCTGCGGCAGCGCGAGAGCCCCGACTAAGGCGAATATGGTTCGCATGGTGACGGCGCTAAATCCTCGGCAACGTGACGCCGCGCTGCGCCTGATACTTCCCCTTCTTGTCCTTGTACGAGCGCGCGCAGACTTCGTCGGCCTGGAAGAAGAGCACCTGCGCGATGCCTTCGTTGGCGTAGATCTTCGCCGGCAGCGGCGTCGTGTTCGAGATCTCGATCGTCACGTGCCCTTCCCACTCCGGCTCGAACGGCGTGACGTTGACGATGATCCCGCAGCGGGCGTAGGTGGATTTGCCGAGACAGACCGTCAGGATGTCGCGCGGGATGCGAAAGTACTCGAGCGTGCTCGCCAGCGCGAACGAGTTGGGCGGAATGATGCAGACGTCGGCCTTGATGTCCACGAACGACCGCGGATCGAAGGCCTTCGGATCGACGACGGTGTTGTAGACGTTGGTGAAGACCTTGAACTCGTCGCCGACGCGCACGTCGTAGCCGTACGACGAGACCCCGTACGAGATCACCCCGGCGCGCACCTGATCGTCGACGAACGGCTCGATCATCCGGCACTCGCGCGCCATGCGCGTGATCCACTTATCGGATTTGATGGACACGGGTCACCGCCGGAAGAACGCCATGAGGAGCGTCAGCATGATACTCAGGAGGATCGAGGTCGCGAGCGGAAAGTAGAACGAGAAGGATCCGCGCTTGATGTGAAAGTCTCCCGGCAGCCGGAACAGCGGCAGGCCGAGCATCATCAGCAGCCCGAGCCCCGCGATGGCGACGCCGATGAGGAACAGCGTCCGACCCACCTCACACCAGGTCCACGCCCGCGAAAAAGTATCCGATTTCGTAGGCCGCCGTTTCGGGCGCGTCCGATCCGTGGGTCGCGTTGCGTTCGATCGACTCCGCGAACTCCTTGCGCAACGTGCCCGCATCGGCCTTCGCGGGATCGGTGGCGCCCATCAGCGTCCGCCATTTCTTGATGGCATCGGGCGCCTCGAGCACCATCACAATCGCCGGACCCGGACGACATGAACGACGTGAGGCTGGCAAAAAACGGCCGCTGGCGATGCACGTCGTAAAAGCCCTCCGCTTCCTTCTGTGACAGGTGGACGCGGCGCATGGCACGGATCTGGAATCCCTCAGCTTCGATGCGGTCGATGATCCGGCCCGCCACGTGTCGTGCGACGGCATCCGGCTTGATTATGGCCAACGTGCGTTCGATCATCGCGCGATTATAGCAGTCGCCACCTCAGCAGCAGGGAGAGCCCAATGACTCCGATGGCGTCCAAGATGCGAAAACGATCCCGACACCCACAAAGGCGCCATCGAAGGCGACCGCCCCACCGACGAACAGATCGGGAACCCGAATGGTCCAGGGGTCGATGAAGAAGGGCTGCCGGATGATCCCGTCGCGACCGCGGAAGACAAGGTCGGCGCGAACGAAGACGAGACCGAGGGCTGAGCGCGGCGAGGAGCAGCCATCTCGCTCGCGAGCCGGCAGTCGTCGCCGCGCGCGACAAGTCTCGCGGGCGGTCGGTGGGAGCTCGGGCCGGCGCGTATCCCGCGTGATGCGTAACGACCGCGACCGGAGTCCGCGCGTCATCGATCGACGAATCACCAGGGCCTCGCGCTTACCCGATGACGCCTGTCCTGGAGGATGATCATCGCGCGTGATCGACGCGTCGGCAAAGCTCGCGCCGCAGCAACGCTTTTCCAGCGCGGACCCGCTCGCGAGCGAGATGGCTGCCCTCGCCGCTGGTCGCGCTTACCGCAGTCCTTCCATGATTTCTTCGAGCGCTTCGGGCCCGGGTCGCACGCGATCCAGCGGCAGCGTCGCGAGCGGTTCGTCGACGACGTCCAGCAGCGTGAGGAAGTCGTCGCGATCGGGTTCGATGTAGATCAGGCCGGTCGCGAACTCGCCGCGGCGGGCGGTTTCGTGCAGGCGCTTGAGCGCCGAGATCTTGTCGGTCGGGTCGTAGTCCTCTTCGAGCTTCTTCAAATACAGCTTCGACCCGTCGTGCATCGTCACTTCCTGGGTCGTGCCGGGCTCGTAGTCCACGGCAATGTCTTCGAAGAACGGCACGAAGCTCACCTCTTCGACCGGGTCGTCGTGATCCTTCACGTAGGCGTAGCTCTTGGTCGACCCTTCGTGATCGTTGAAGGTGACGCACGGTGAAATGACGTCGAGCATGACCGTGCCGCGGTGCGCGAGGGCGGCCTTCAGGAGCGACAGGAGCTGTTTCTTGTCGCCCGAAAACGACCGCGCCACGAACGTCGCGCCGAGCTCGACGGCCAGCGCGCAGGTGTCGATCGGCGGGAGGTCGTTGATGACGCCGGTCTTCAGCTTCGAGCCGAGGTCGGCGGTCGGCGAGAACTGCCCCTTCGTCAGGCCGTAGCAGCCGTTGTCCTCGATGATGTAGATGATCGGCAGGTTGCGGCGCATCAGGTGCACGAACTGGCCGATGCCGATGGCGCCCGTGTCGCCGTCGCCGCTGACGCCGATGGCGATGAGCTTCTTGTTCGCCAGCATCGCGCCGGTGCCCACCGACGGCATCCGCCCGTGGACCGCGTTGAAGCCGTGCGAGCCGCCCAGGAAGTACGCGGGGCTCTTGCTCGAGCAGCCGATGCCCGACAGCTTGATCACCTGCCGCGGATCCACGCCCATCTCGAAGAAGGCGTCGATGATGCGCTCCGAAATCGCGTTATGGCCGCAGCCGGCGCAGAGCGTCGTCTTGCCGCCCTTGTAGGTAACAGGTTCGAGCCCGATTCGGTTGATCTTGACAGCCATTTACTCTCCGCCCGCAATGCCCGCGCTGATGCGCGAGGTCTTCTTCGCCACTTCGAACCCTTCCTGCGCCAGCACGTCGTCGGTGATGCTGCGGGCGTCGATCGGCAGCCCGTTGTAGTGCAGCACGCTGCGCAGTTTGGTCTGCTGCTCCGGCGTCAGCTCCAGCTTCATGAGCTGCAGGAGCTGCGCGTCGCGATTCTGTTCGATCACGTAGACGCGCTCGTGCGCGTCGACGAACGCGGCCAGCTCCTCGTTGAACGGATAGCCGCGCAGCCGGAAGTAGGACGCTTTGAAATCGGCTTCTTCGCGAAGCTGATCGCGGCTCTCGCCGATCGCCCAGTGCGACGTGCCGTAGCCGATGAAGCCGGCCTTGGCGTCTGCAACCCGATCGATCTCCGGCTTCGGTACGAAGCGGCGCGCCGTGTCGAACTTCCGCGAGAGGCGATCCATGTTGTCCACGTAGTCGTCGGGCCGCTCGCTGTATTGGCCCTTCGGGTTGTGGCCGGAGCCTCGCGCGAAGTAGACCGGCATCCCGTCGCCGGGAATCGTGCGATACGGAATGCCGTCGCCGTCCACGTCGACGTAGCGGCCCCACGAGCCGAGCTCCTTGAGCTTTTCCTCGGTCAGGACCTTGCCGCGGTTGATCGGACCCTCGGGATACTTGAAGCCGTCGGACATCCAGTTGTTCATGCCGAGGTCGAGGTCCAGCATCACGAACACGGGCGTCTGGAAGTGCTCGGCGAGGTCGAACGCCTCCTGCGACATCGTGTAGCACTCTTCGACCGACGCCGGAAAGATCATGATGTGCTTGGTATCGCCGTGCGAGAGGAACGCGATCGACAGGAGATCGCCCTGCGCTGTCCGCGTCGGCAAGCCGGTGGAGGGGCCGACCCGCTGCACGTCGAAGATCACCGCGGGCGATTCCGCGTAGTACGCCAGGCCGGCGAACTCGGACATCAGCGAGATCCCCGGACCCGCCGTCGCCGTCATCGCGCGCGCGCCCGCCCAGCTCGCGCCAATCACCATCCCGAGCGAGGCAATCTCGTCCTCCGCCTGCACGATCGCAAACGTCGCCTTCCCCGTTTCCTTGTCGACGCGGTACTTTTTCATGTACCCGATCAACGACTCGCACAACGACGAGGACGGCGTAATCGGATACCAGGCGACGACCGTGACGCCGGCCATCATGCAGCCGATCGCCGCGGCGGCATTGCCCTCGATGAGGATCTTGCCGGCCGTTTCGTTCATCGGCTCGATGAAGAACGGATCCTGCTTGGTGAAGTTCGCCTCGGCGTAATCCCAGCCGGCTTTCAAAGCGCTGGCGTTGAGCGTGACGGCCTTCGCCTTCTTGCCAAGCTGCTTGGCGAGAGCCTTCTCCATCAACGCGAGATCGATCCCGAGCAGTTTCGCCAGAATCCCGTCGTAAATCATGTTGCGCACGAGGCGGCGCAGCTTGGCGTCGGGGCAGACCGGGCGTGACGAGCTTGTCAAAGGGCGCCGGATAGAAAATCAGGTCGTTTCGGAGCGTGTTCAGCTTCAGCGGCTCGTCGTAGACGACCGCCGAGCCGGGATCCAGCGTCAGCACGTCTTCCTTGGCGGTCTCGGGGTTCATCGCGATGAGGAAATCGACTTCCTTCTTCCGCGCGATGTAGTGCTGCTTGCTGGCGCGAATCGTGTACCACGTGGGCAGGCCCGCGATGTTCGAGGGGAACATGTTCTTGCCCGACACCGGGACGCCCATCAGGAGAATCGACCGCAGGAGCACGAGATTGGCGGTTTGGCTCCCGGATCCGTTGACGGTCGCGACTTGAATGCTGAAATCGTTCACCACGCGCTGCCGGGAGGCGGGCGCGCGCTGCTCCTGAACGGCTAGATCCGTCGGTGACATTCTAAAGTCCTTACAGCGTATGAAGATAGCGGGTTAGACCAGCGAAAAAAGTATATCACGCGAATAGATGAGCCTCGACGCGCCAGGCGAAGTGCCTGACACCTCCGACACCGTCGTGCATCCGAGCACCGTTTGGTCATGGTATTCTCGTCAGACGATCCCGTGGCCATAAACGCGTCGCTTCCGTTCATCGCGGCGGCGATCGTCGGAAGCCCCGACCGTGGTGCGTCGTGGGCTGCCGAGCTCGCCTGCGCCGGACGCCTCGTGGGTGGACGTCATCCGCCGGGCGGCGCTGGTCGTCTTTCCCGGCGCTGACGCTGTTCTGCGTCGTCGTGCCCTGGTTCGCGGGACGCGATCTTCTGGACGGTCGCCATCGCGTCGCTGCCGCTCTTTTTCGTGATCGCGGGCTATCACCGGTGGCGCCGCATCTGTCCGCTGGCGGCGTTCGCGCAGCTGCCGGCGCGCTTCGGTCTGGGCGGTCACCGCCGCGCCGGCCCGTGGATGCAGAAGCACTTCTACCACGTCAGCTTCGGCATGCTCGTCTTCTCGCTGTGGCTGCGGCTGGTCGCGACCAACGGCGACGGCTACGCGCTCGCGATTTTCCTGGTCGCGCTCGTCGCTGCTCGCGCTCGCCACCGATTCGATCTTCACCGGCAAGACGTGGTGCAACTACGTCTGTCCGATCGCGTTCGTCGAGAAGATCTACACCGAGCCGCGCAACCTGCGGCCGACCGTCAACTCGCAGTGCGAGAAGTGCACGGCCTGCAAGCCGTCGTGCCCCGACATCAACCAGGAGAACACCTACTGGAAGGAAGTGCTGCTGCCGGCCAAGCGGCACGTGTATTTCGCCTTTCCCGGCGTCGTGTTCACGTTCTACTTCTACTATTTCCTCCAGGCCGGCGCCTGGGAGTACTACTTCGGCGGCCGCTGGACGAACCAGATCGGACTTGTCCGGACGGCGTTCCTGCCCGGCGTCGATGCCACGACCGCGGGGCTGTATTTCTGCGCCGGCGGTGCCGAGCGCGGTCGCCGCCGCGGTCACGCTGCTCGCTCGGCGCGGCCGTCAGCTTCGTCTGTGTTCGCCGCCATCGAGCGCGTCGGTCGGCCCGTGGCTGATCAAGGCCGGACGCGCCAGCGATCGAGGCCGCGGTCCGCCACGTCATGCTCACGCTCGCGGCGTTCACGGCGTTCCTGACGTTCTATTCCTACGCCGGGCGCGCCGACGCTCCGCCTCGTGCCCGGCCTGCCGCACTTCTTTCAACTGCTCGTGGTCACGACCGCGTCGCTGTTCCTGATGCGGCGGCTGCTGCGGCGTCAGACCGGCTTCGTCGAGGAGACGCTGGCGCGCCAGATCATCGCCAAGTGGCCGTGGAAGGACACGCCGGCGCCGCGCGATCTGCGCGAGGCGTTCATCATCCATCGCGTCCGATCGCAGTCGCACGAAGAGGCGCGCACGCGCGCGCTGCAGCTGTACAAGGACGCCGTCCGCGAGACGGTCAACAGCGGCATCGTCTCGCGCGGGGAGATCCACCGGCTCGAAACGATCCGCGATCAGATGCACATCTCGCAGACCGATCACGAGCGGATCATGGCCGAACTGGCCGAGGAAGATCTCTCGACGCCGCATGGCGCTCGTGGTGTCGCCCGAAAAGCAGTTGCAGCTCGAGACGTACGGCCAGGCGCTCGCCGCCCAGCTGGCCCGCCAGCGAGCGGGGGGCAAGTCGCTCGAGGCGGGCGTGCGTGCGGGCGCTGCGCGAAGAATACGCGGTCACGGAGGAGGAGCACGCCGCCGTGCTCGACCGCCTCGTCCGCCGCGACGAGGGGATCGCGGCGCACTTGCTCGACGTCCCGATGGCGATCGAGATGGCGTGCGTCGCCATGGAACACCTGAGGCCGCTCACATCGCCGGCCGCGCGGTTCCTGATGTTCCTGCTGCAGCGGCGGTCGGAGCGCATGGCCGACGGCCTGCTGTGCACGATCACCGTCAACTCCGCGGAATCGGCCGAGATCCGCGAGGGCCTGATTTCAACCGCCGCGACGATCGAACGGAGGCGCTCGTTCGCGTCGGCGCGCGCGTGTCCGCGGCGGTGTCCGACCGCCTGATGGCGGCGCCGAAACTGGTCCGCGAGGAGGCCGACAGCCATCCGCAGCTCGCCTACTGTCTGCGGCGCAGCGCGATGTGTCCGGACCCGTACGTCCGGGCTGCGGCGCTCTACCTGCTCGAGTCGCTCGACGAAGCCACCGACGCCGACTACGCTGCGCTCGAGCACGACGATTACGCCGTGGTGCGCGAGATTGCGATGCGCGGCCGCCGCCGGCTGGCCGGCCACACCGATCAGATCGAGCCGACCGAGATCGCCAAGATGATCGGGCTGAAGGCCGTGCCGATCTTCGAAGGGCTCGAGCCCGAGGATCTCGCCCTCCTGGCCCGCGAGAGCCGCGAGTCGTGGTTCGCGCCCGACGACGTGCTGTTCCGCGAAGGGGATATGGGCGACGAGGCGTTCGTGCTGCTCGCCGGCGACGTGTCGGTGCTGCGCCGCGACGGCAACGTCGACCGAGTCGTCGCCGTCGAGGGTCCCGGGAGCGTGATCGGCGAGCTCGCCGTGCTGGATCCGGCGCCCCGCAACGCGACGGTGATCGCGGGGGTTGCCGGCGTGCACGCGATGCGGTTGTGCGGCACGTCGTTCCGCCGGGCGATGGCCGCCAGTCCGGCGGTGTCCGAGGTTATCATTCGCATGCTGGCGCGGCGCGTTCGCGCCCAGGATCTGAGCACGAAGCCCGAGGCCGATCCATCCTTGCAAAGGAGATGACGATGTCCGCAAAACGTGTCTGTGCGTTGATCCTCTTCCTCGCTGCGGCCGTGCCGGCCGCCGCGCAGCCGCCGGCGGGGCCGCCGCCGGGCCGCCGAATCCGCCGATGACGTCGCCGCCGATGGGGCCGTCGCCGAAAGCGACGGTTCGCGATGGCAAGACGCTCTATCAGCGGATCGGCGGGTACGATGCGATCGCGAAGACCGTGGACGCCTTCCTGCCGAACCTGATCGCCGCCCTTGCGAAGCTCGGAACCATGGCCACGGGTCTGTCGGACGCGTCCAAGGTGCGCAACCGTCAGATGATCGTCGACCAGATCTGCATGCTCACCGGCGGCCCGTGCATTTTCGTCGGACGACCGAACGACGTCACGCACCAGGGGCTCGGCATCACGCAGGAGGACTGGGACAAGTCGCAGCAGGCGATGGCGAAGACGCTCGACCAGGTCGGCGTGAAGGATCCGGACAAGTCGGAGCTGATCGCCGTGATCGACACCCTCAAGGGCGACATCATCCAGAAGCCGGCGCCGGCCGGTCGCGGGCGGGCCGCGGCGGGCAGTAGGAACTTAGAACTCAGAACTTAGAAGTTAGAGGTTAGAAGTAGAGGTCAGAAGTCAGAGGGAAACACACTCCCTCTGACTTCTGACCTGTCAGAGCATTCTAGCGAACGCGGCGTTGCACGCCGTTCATGCAAATCGACACGTAGTCGGTGGCGACTCCGCGTCCGCCCATGGCCTGGATCGCCAGGTTCAGCTTCGCGTTGGGGAACGGAGGCGACAACGTCGAGAGCTTCTGGACGCCGTTGATGTAGAAGTCGACCTTGCCGGCTGCCGTCCATCGAATTTCCATCTGCTGGAAGAACCCGCCGAGGAAGCCCTCCTCGGCGACCAGGGTGTCCGCCTCGAATTGCGTCACGCCGAGGACGCGCGACACGGCCCACCACTCACCGTTTCTGGCCTCGAAGTACACGCCGTTTTGCGGCGTCACCGCCGCGGGGTCGTCCATGAACCCGAGTCGGACGATATCCGTCGTGACGTCGGTCGTCGCCTGGCTGCGGACGATCCACTTCATCGTCATCGGTGCCGAAAGGGCCACGCCGCTTGAGTTGATCGTGCCCACGAAGAACGGTCCGCGCGCGAGCGCGCTGAGGCTTGGCCAGAGACGCATGTGGTTGACCGGAGTCGGCGACCCGCTGCCGGTCATCGTGACCATTCCGGGAACGCCGTTCTGGCTGCCCGCGATGACCGTCGCATTGGTGCTCCACCCGAGCGATCCGATCACCCCGACCTGAACGCCGCCAGCCAGCAAGTCGCCGCCCGACATGAACTCGTCGACCTGGCAGGAGTTCACGGGATCGTCGCTCGAGCCGCCCGCGCCCGCGGGCCCTTGTGGTCCCATCGCACCGGGCGCGCCCGGCGCGCCTTGCGGACCTTGCGCGCCAGTGGCGCCGGTCGCTCCGCCGGGACCCTGAGGTCCGGTGTTCCCCTGTGGTCCCTGCGGTCCGGTTGCTCCCTGCGGTCCCGCGGGTCCGGTCGCTCCGGTTGCTCCCGCCGGTCCAGTCTCGCCTTGCGGCCCTGCGGGTCCGATTGCACCTGTGGCACCTTGCGCACCGGTCGCGCCAGTTTCGCCCTGCGGTCCTTGCGGCCCGGTCGCGCCGGGAGCGCCCGGCGCGCCAGGGGCTCCGGCGGGACCAGTGGCGCCGGGCGGGCCCTGAACTCCAGGAGGGCCTGCCAGTCCGGCCGGACCCGGAGGACCCTGCGGGCCCACCGTCAACATCGGCAGAAGCGTGACGCTCAAGTCGTTGTTGCCGGACACAATCGTCACCGTCCGCGTATCCGGATTCCATCCGGAATTCGGCAGCGCCACGATGACGGTGTGCTCTCCGACCGAGAGGCTGATGCTCATCGGCGTCGATTTGCCGGTGTCGTTGCCGTCGATGGTGACCTTGGCGCCCGACGGAAACGACGTGACTTTCAACGAGCCGTTGCCTTGCGCTCGAGCGGCGACCGGGATGATCCCGATGACGAGCAGACACACGCCTACCCTGAGCAATCTCATCGCACACGCTCCTTCGAGTGGGGGAAGGAACCGATCGAGTCCGGCCATGGGCGCCCTCGGTACTCGGTATCGGCTCCTTCCACTACACCCGTAGGAGCGTTCCGATGACGAAAACCGTACAGATCTGTGTAGTAACGATCGTTCGGTATCAGAACGGCGACGGTCGCGTGCCCCTGGCCTCTTCAGGCAGAGGCACGCGCCTGCTTCGATGACCTTACGGAAGGAGATTCCGCGTCAATCCCGTGAGACAGACGGACACGTAGTCGATGTGAATGTCTCCCTGCCCGCCAAGCACCATTGCCAGGTTCAACGGGCGAGACAAAGTCGGGATGTTCGATGTGCTCGACGCGGCTGAAGCACCGTTGATGTAGAACTCGATAGCGCCGGTCACATTGCTCCGCTGGATCTGCAGCATCTGCCACTCCGAGAGTTTCGGCACACCCGTGGCGATCTCCGTGCTCACACCGCCCGCCCGGGTCACAGCCCACCATTCGCCCGCTCTTGCCTCGAAATACATACCGTTAGCCGGCGTCGCACTGAGCAAACTCATCGATCTGGCACGACATGGACGGATCATCAATCTGTCCGGCGGCTCCGGCTGGCCCCTGCGGTCCTGCCGGTCCTGCGATGCCCCTGCACACCCTGCGGCCGCTGCGCGCCGTTCGCACCCTCGGGTCCTTGCGCGGCCGGCGGGACCCGGAATTCCGGCGGGTCCCGGCGGACCCTGCGGTCCGGTCGTCAGCGTCGGCAGCAACGTCACGCTCAAGTCGTTGTTGCCCGAGACGATCGTCACAGTCCGCGTGTCCGGATTCCACCCGCTAAACGGTACCGAGACGGTCACCGAGTGTTCCCCGATCGATAGCCGAAGGCGCTTGTCCCGTTGCCGGCCACGGTCGTGATGACGGCCCGTCGTCCCATCCACTCGCCGGACCCGTCCGTTTTGCCTCTCCGCGATGAGGACGTCCCGGCACCATCCACCCATGTTCTCGACCTGCCACCTTCCACACTCGGAGAGAACCATTCGAATGGCTCATGTTCCCGGCGAGATCTCTGTCGGGCGTATTGATAGCCGTCGCCCTTACCTCTACAATGCGGCGCACACAAAACCGGACACGCCTTTGATGCCCAGTCGCTGGTTGGACGGCCTCACGGTCAGCGAGGAGACATCCCTGTCCCTCCTCGCGCGCGCGCAACGCGGCGATACCGTCGCGATGGAAGCGCTCATGGGTCGCTACCTCGCGCGACTGCAGCGGTGGGCATCGGGACGCGTCCCCACGAGGGCGCGTTCGCTGCTCGACACCGACGATGTGGTGCAGGATGCCTTGCTGAATACGTTCCGCCGGCTGGAGGACTTTCGGCCGCGGCACGACGGCGCGCTGCTCGCCTACCTGCGGGAAGCGGTGGCAAATCGGATCCGCATGGAACTGCGACGGCGATCGCCAGACGTCGACGGTGCGATCGAGCCGGATGGACTGCCGTCGGCGCTTCCCTCCCCCTCGAACGGGTCGTGACCCGAGACGCGCTCGAACGCTACGAACGATCCCTCGCCCAACTGGACGACGACGATCGGGCCGCCATCGTCGGCCGCTTCGAGATGGGGTATTCGTACGATGCCCTCGCGCGAGCGATGGAACGGCCTTCGCCGGAGGCCGCGCGCAAGCTCACCGAACGCGCGCTGCGCCGGCTGCTCGCACTGATGCCGCCCAATGGAGCTTGAAGGGCATCTCGAGCGCGCCATCCAGGCACTGCTCGACGGTGCTCCGCGACCCGATGCCGGTAACGCGCCCGCCACTGGAGCCTCCGTCCCCGAACCGCTCCGCGTCATAGACGCAATTGCGCGTGCTCACTGGACGGCGATCTTCGGCTCTGACGTCGTCCCCCGATCGCCCGGTCGCCGCGCGCTGGGGACACCTGGAGATACGCGCCGAAATCGGCCGCGGCGCGAGCGGCACCGTCTATCGCGCGTGGGACCCGAAGCTCGCGCGCGAGGTCGCGCTCAAGCTGCTCGCGCCCGATGCCCTGGATTCGACCGACGCGCTCAGGGAAGGCCGGCTCCTCGCCCGGCTCAATCATCCGCACATCGTCCGCGTGTTCGGCGCCGGCAATCACGATGGCGCAAGCGGCATCTGGATGGAGCTGCTTGAAGGAGAAACGCTCGACGAGGTGCTGGAGCGCGATGGCGTGGTTGGTGCCGAGGAGGCGCTGCTCATCGGCCTCGATCTCGCCCGCGCGCTGGCGGCGGTTCATGCTGCAGGCCTTCTCCACCGGGATGTCAAGGCTCGCAACGTGCTCCGCGAGCGCAGGGGGCGAATAGTCCTCATGGATCTCGGCGCCGGGCACCTGGCTGCTGACGCGCACGGTGACGGCGGCGGGGCTGGGACGCCGATGTACATGGCGCCGGAAGTCCTAGCCGGCGGCGCCGCCACCGTGCAGAGCGACATCTACTCTCTCGGTGTGCTGATCTATCGTCTGCTCACAAGCGGCTATCCGGTGCCGGCAGCCGATGTGGCCGAGCTGCGCTCCGCTCATGCCGCGCGCGCGCGCGTTCCGCTCGCAGCGCTGCGACGCGACATGCCGGCGCCGGCGGCTCTGGTCATCGAGCGCGCGTGCGACCCAGATCCGGGCGCTCGTCACGAGAGCAGCGCTGAGCTGGAAACCGCATTGACCGCCGCGTTGCAGCACACGCTCGCTGATCGGGCCGCCACGTCGTCGTCCGTGCGGCGTGCCTGGATTCGCTGGCGGAAAACGATTCGCATCGCGGTTACCACGTGTGCCGTGATCGTCGGCGCGGGCTGGGCCAGTTGGGACACCGGATGGGGCCGCGGCGTCAGGCGAGCCATCGGCCTTCAGGTTCTCCCTCGCAGCGCGCTCTATCTGACGATGAACGGCGCGGTCGGCATCGTTCACGGGGGACGCGTCACGATTGTCCCGTTCAATCCGGCAACAGCCTCGACGATGGCGGTCTCGGAGGAGCTCGGCATTCGAACGACCGCCGCCACCCCGCCGTGGACCACGGGCGGCGCGTTCGCGCTCGATGGCAGGCCGTTGGCGGCGCCGTCGAAGCCAAACACGATGTGCTGCTGGATGGACGGCACGACCGATGGCGAATTTAATTACGCGATCCGGCAGGATTCGACGCTCCTGGAACCGATCGGTTCGCGGCCGCTCGCTCCGCCCGCGGTCTATCGGTTCGGCCGCGACTGGTCGAACCCGCAGCTGCACTTTCCGCTCGAACCGCACGGCTTGTACCAGGGCATTACCTACTCAGCGCGATCCTCATCGTTCTGGGTGACGAGAACCGGGAACGACACGGGACTCGTCGAGCAGTGGAATCGTGACGGCACGCGCATCTCTACACCGGTGAGCGTCGCAGGAGCGAGCTTCAGAGGTATCGCCGCCGATCCCCTGGACGGAACCTTGTGGGTCGTTCGCGCGCAAGGTGGAACGACGCGGCTCGAAAACTTTGAGGCGTCGGGCCGACACCTGTTCTCCGTGGATACCCTTTCGTTGCATCCCTTTCTTGACGGCATTGGAGTGGAGTTCGCATGGATCAAGCGGCCATAACCCTTTCGAACTGGGTTACGGACCACGGCCCACTCTGGCCGGACGCGGCACTCGTCGTCGCCCTCCAGGCGTGCGCGCAGGCAAGCCAGATGACGGATCCCGAGCTCGGCGCTGTGATCGGATCGCTCAACGCCACGTGGGTCGTTCGTCGCTCGACTGGCGGCTGGGAGTGGCGGCCGACCCGCGCGGCAGCGGCAGCCGCAGGCACCACTGATGCCGACGTCATCGAACGGCTGGGCGCCCTGCTGTTCTACGCGCTGACGGGTCGCCCGGTCGCCGACGCGCTTGCCGAAGCGTCGACAGTGCAGACGCGACTCCGCAACCAGCGCCCGGACCTGACGCCGGCGGTCGCGGACCTGGTTATTCGAGCCCTCTCGACGCGGCAATCACGCCGTGGCCGCTCGACGTCTTCGCGCGCGACATCAGCCGAGTGCTCAGCGGCGCGCCGTCAATCGAACGGCGACGCGGTCGGGGACTCGTCGTCGCAGCGACTGCGGCCGTGTTGGTGGTGGCGGTCGGAACGTGGTGGACAGCCCGGGCGATCGAACATGTCGAGAGCCACGGGTTGACCCCAGAGCGAGACCGTCATGGTCGATGTCGTCGAGGAAGGAGCCCAGGGCCTCGCGCTGATGGACGAACATACGGCAGCGCTCCAGGAATACCAGCGGATCGCTCGCTGGTGGAGCGCCAGGGTTCCACCGGAAGACCCCAGACTGGCCTGGAACGTGGCGCACGAAGCCTGGGTCCGCACGCTGCGCGGCGATCGACTCACCACCGAGCAGCAACTGGGCACTGTTGAAGGCGCGACGACCGGTCTTGGCAACGTCGTCGGTACGACGGCCCGCCTGCAAGCGACGCTCGGCGACCGCCATCCCTATACGCGCGCCGCCCGGCTCGAACTCGCGGCAACGCTCGAGGCGCGAGGGGCGAAGACCGAGGCGGCGAAGCTGCGCGAGCTGGCCGAGAGCGGCATGCGCGAGCTGCTCGGCGATCCGAGTGTGCTCCAGGACGGCATTCCAGCCGCGCCCGGCGTCGTCGCGCACCTGGCGCCGAACGCGCCGGAGCGCCAGGGCTTCCGTCGCCTCGCGGATGGCCGCTACATCACGCCATTGACGAGCATTCAGCGCCTGATGTCGGGACGGAACGGCTGGCGGCTGCACGTGATCGCCGTCGACGCCTGCCGCACGTCCGTGGTGGTGGAAGACCCTCCCCGACAAGTTGTCGTGAACGCGTCGCGCACCGCAGATAAGAGATGGCAGGTTCAGGTCGACGGCGCGCGGCCCGTCCTCGCGACCACCGGCGGCGCTGCTGAAAAAATTCGGCTGACGCTCATTGGCGATGGACACGGCGCAGTCCGTGCGAGAGTCGGCGGCCAGGAGGAGCAGTCGGGCGTACTCGACGCGGCAAGTGCCCCGCCAGTGGCTCCGCATACGCTCGCGTTCGACGGTGGACCAGCAGGAGCGGGGTGTGCGCTCATCTGGCTGGAGATTCCTTTCCCCTTTGCGCCAAGTCCAGCGCCTTAGGGACGCGCTGGACGATCCCAAAGCATCTTCGCTATTCGCGGATCGTCCGCGAAGGCCTCGCGATCGAATTCGAGCGGCCCGATGGGCCCATCGCCGATCGCGCGGACGCCGTGCGCGTTCATGTGCAGCCGCCAGGTCTGCATCGCCAGCGGCTTGCGCGATACGAACGCGCGGCACGTCAGCAGCGCGATATTGATGCCCGGGATGCGGGCCGGACGTCCGCGCAGATTCGTAGCGCAGGACCTCGGCGCCAGACGCGCGCGCGTGGTCGGCGAACGCCTGGCACGCGCCGTAGTCGGTGCGGTGCGTCCAGCGCGGCCGGTCCCGCGTGAACGGCGGCTTCGTGAGATCCACCGCGAATCCGGTCTTGAACGCGACCGAGAAGGCGGTGTGCTCGGTGGCATTGATCGGCCAGGGCACCGCAGGCGCGTCCAGGAAGAACAGCAGCCGGTGAAACGCCATTTCCGCGATCGCGACGTCGACCGTTTCCGACGCGTAGAACACACCAGGCGTGTGGCCGGCGCGACGGAATCGCGACCCCTGTGGGTACGGAGCACCGTAGCGGAACGGCGTGAACAGAAGGTAGTGCAGCTTCGCGCACTCCGCCGGAATGGCGGCTTTCGTTTCGTCCAGCAGAATCTCGAGGATGCCCTGCTCCTCGACCGTGTCCACCACCTTCATCGTCGACACGCGATGCTGCGCCTCGACGACCCGCCAGCAGGATCCCGCTAGCGGCCGACCTGCCCTGAGCAAGCGCGCTGACATGCGAGTCGAAGGGAGCTCACGCGAGACTGCGGCGGGCGTCCAGGTAGGCGAGGACATGCACGAGGCCGGGGACGGACTGGATCAGCGTCAGCGGCGTGCCGCCGAGCGCGAGGTTCTCGGCGCGCAGCCACGCCGCCGCCACCGCTTCGTCGCCGCCGGCGATCGCATCGAGCGAGCGGAACACGCGGACGAACAACAACGCGAGCTCGAAGGGCTTGTCGCCCCGCGCCAGCTGATACGAGCCGGCGCCCATTCGAGACACGGTCGCTTCAGAAACGCCGATGATCTTGGCCAGCGTCTTGTTGGGGAGGCCGAGCCGCGCCGCCGGCCCGCAGCACGGCCTTGGTCGCCACCGCCGCTTCGCTGACGGGCGCAGAACGCCGCTCGCGGTCCGTAGGCACAGCCATTTCTACGGAAATATTTTACAACAATTCTGTCCTGAGAATGAAAAGGCAGGAATGGCCTATCCTGCCCGTCCCGCCTTTCCTGCCCCCAGCAGGGCGGCGATAGCCGTCCCCATGTCGGCGGGACTCTTGACGACCGTGACGCCGGCAGCCTCGAGCGCGGCCATCTTCTCCGCCGCGGTGCCTTTCCGCCGGCGATGATGGCGCCGGCGTGACCCATGCGGCGCCCGGGCGGCGCCGTCTGTCCGGCGATGAAGCCGACGACCGGCTTCTTGAAGTTCGCCTTGATCCACGCCGCCGCGTCCTCCTCGGCGCTGCCGCCGATTTCGCCGATGAGAATCACGGCGTCAGTGTCCGGATCGCCGGCAAAGAGCTTCAGGGCGTCGATGTGCGAGGTGCCGATCAGCGGGTCGCCGCCGATGCCGATGCAGGTGCTCTGCCCCAGGCCGAGCTGCGTCAACTGATGGATGGCTTCGTAGGTGAGCGTGCCGCTCTTCGAGACGATGCCGATCCGGCCCTCGCGGCAAATGTTGCCGGGGATGATCCCGGCTTTGGCCTTGCCGGGCGAAATGACGCCGGGGCAATTGGGTCCCACCAGCCGCGTCGCGGGCCGTTCCGCAAGGAACGTCATCGCTTTCAGCATGTCGAGCGTCGGAATCCCTTCGGTGATGCACACCACGAGCGCGAGACCCGCGTCGGCGCCTTCCATCACCGCGTCGGCCGCAAACGCCGGCGGGACGAATACCACCGAGGCATTGGCGCCGGTCTTCGCGACCGCGTCGTGCACGGTGTCGAAGACGGGCCAGCCTTCGTGCGTCGTGCCGCCTTTGCCGGGCGTCACCCCGCCAACCACGTTGGTGCCGTACGCCGCCGCCTGCTTGGCGTGAAACGTCCCTTCGCGGCCGGTGAGGCCCTGAACGATCAGGCGTGTCGATTTGTCGATCAGTACAGCCATAAGAAAGCCTGTGTACGAAGGCACGAAACCCATGTCGTCTTCTTCGTGGCTTCGTGACTTGCGTGGTTCGCTCCTAGCCGGCAAGTGCACACGACTTTCTCCGCCGCCTCGCCCATCGAATCCGCCGTCGTGAAGTTCATCCCGCTTTCGCGCAGCAGGCGCTTGCCTTCGTCCACGTTCGTGCCTTCCATGCGGATCACGATCGGGGCGCGGACACCAAGTTCCTTCACGGCGGCGACGACGCCCTGCGCCAGGATGTCGCAGCGCAGAATGCCGCCGAAGATGTTGATCAACACCGCCTTCACGTTCGCATCCGACATCAGAATCTTGAACGCGTTGCGAATCTGTTCCGCGTTGGCGCCGCCGCCCACGTCGAGGAAGTTCGCCGGCTCGCCCCCGGCCAGCTTGATGATGTCCATCGTCGCCATCGCGAGCCCGGCGCCGTTGACCATGCACCCGATGTTGCCGTCGAGGTGAATGTAGTTGAGCGAGAACTTGGAGGCTTCGACTTCGAGCGGGTCTTCCTCCGTCGAGTCGCGCAGATCCCGGATGTCCGGGTGGCGGTACATCGCGTTGTCGTCGAAGTTCATCTTGGCGTCGAGCGCGAGCAGATCGCCCGATTGCGTGACGACGAGCGGGTTGATCTCGACCATCGACGCGTCGGTCGCCACGAACGTGTTGTAGAGCGCCGTGGCCAGCTTCACGAACTTGTTCACCTGCGGCCCGTCGAGTCCGATCCCGAAGCCGAGCCGCCGCGCCTCGAAGGGCACCATCCCGACGCCCGGATCGAGATGGACGCGCACGATCTGCTCGGGCGTCTTCGCGGCGACTTCTTCGATGTCCATCCCGCCCGCGGCGCTGGCCATCATCACCGGCTTGCCGGCCGCGCGATCGAGCAGCAGGCTCAGATACAGCTCGCGCTGCATCTGCAGCCCTTCTTCGATGAGCACGCGCCCGACGACCTTGCCTTCCGGTCCGGTCTGGTGCGTGACGAGCGTCATGCCGATCATCTCGCTGGCGATCCGCTCGGCTTCGTCCGGCGATTTCGCCAGCTTGACGCCGCCGCCCTTGCCGCGGCCGCCGGCGTGAATCTGCGCCTTCACGACGACCACCGCTCCACCGAGCCGCCGGGCAATCTCGCCGGCTTCGGCGGCGTTGAAGGCGACTTCGCCGCGCGGCACGGGCACGCCGTGCCGGGCCAGAATCGATTTCGCTTGATACTCGTGGATTTTCATCGTGGCAGGAAGACTGGAGATGCTAACTTGCGTGTGTTTGCGACGCAACAGTAAACTGATCTTTTGATGTCCGCGCGTATCGGCGTCTTCGCATCCTCGGTCGGCACGAAGATCCTCATCGGCCTCACGGGACTCGCCTTAGTCGTCTATCTGCTCATTCATATCGGCGGCAACCTGGTGATCTTCCTCGGCCCGGCCGCGTTCAACAAGTACGCGTACACGCTCGAGGGCAATCCGCTCATCCCGATCATCGAAATCGGACTGCTCGCCGTGTTCCTGGTCCACGTCTTCAAGACCGTCCGGATGTTCCTGCAGAACAAGTCGGCGCGGCCGGTGCGGTACGAAAAGAAAGCCCGCGCGGGATGGCCGAGCCGCAAGTCCCTGGCCTCGACGACCATGATCGTCTCGGGCCTGTGGCTGTTGCTGTTCATCATCGTCCACGTCCGCGTCTTCCGGTACGGGCCGGACTACGAATGGCCGGCCGGTGGCCGCGACCTCTATCGCCTCGAAATGGAGACGTTCGCCAATCCGCTCACCGTTGCGTTCTACGTGGTCAGCATGCTCGTCGTCGGGTCCCACTTGTGGCACGGAGTTTCGAGCGCGTGTCAATCGCTGGGCGGCGACAATCCCACCTGGACGCCGCGTCTGCTCGTGGCCGGCAGAGTGCTCGCCGTCGTGATTGCCGTCGGCTTCATCGCGATCGCCGTGTGGGCCTACGTCCTCCAGGCCGGCAGGGTGCGCGTATGACACTCGAACCGCATGTGCCGACCGGGCCGATCGCCGGCAAGTGGGACCGGCATCGCTTCGAGATGAAGCTGGTCAACCCGGCCAACAAGCGGAAATACACGATCATCGTCGTCGGCACGGGGCTCGCGGGGGCGTCGGCGGCCGCGTCACTCGGCGAGCTGGGCTACAACGTCCTCAACTTCTGCATTCAGGACAGTCCGCGGAGGGCGCACAGCATCGCCGCGCAGGGCGGGATCAACGCGGCGAAGAACTATCAGAACGACGGCGACAGCGTCTATCGCCTGTTCTACGACACGGTCAAGGGCGGCGACTATCGCGCGCGCGAAGCGAACGTGTACCGGCTCGCGCAGCTCAGCGTGAACATCATCGACCAGTGCGTCGCGCAGGGCGTGCCGTTCGCGCGTGAGTACGGCGGGCTGCTCGACAACCGCTCGTTCGGCGGCGCGCAGGTGTCGCGCACGTTCTACGCGCGCGGACAGACCGGCCAGCAACTCCTGCTCGGCGCCTATCAATCGCTGATGCGCCAGGTGCACGACCGCACCGTGCGGCTGCTGCCCCGCCGCGAGATGCTCGACCTGGTGCTCGTGGACGGCCGGGCCCGCGGCATCATCTGCCGCAACCTCGTCACCGGCGAGATCGAGCGGCACGCCGCCGACGCCGTGATCCTCGCCACCGGCGGCTACGGCACCGCCTACTTCCTGTCGACCAATGCCGTGAACTCGAACGTGACCGCGGCGTGGCGCGCGCACAAGCGCGGCGCCTTGTTCGCGAACCCGTGTTACACGCAGATTCATCCCACCTGCATTCCGGTGAGCGGCGACCATCAATCGAAGCTCACGCTGATGAGCGAGAGCCTCCGCAACGACGGCCGCGTCTGGGTGCCGAAGAAGCACGGCGACAAGCGCCGGCCGGAGCAGATTCCGGAAGAGGATCGCGACTACTACCTCGAACGGAAATATCCGAGCTTCGGCAACCTCGTGCCGCGCGACGTCGCGTCGCGCAATGCCAAGCAGGTGTGCGACGACGGACGCGGGGTCGGCGAAAGTGGACTGGCCGTCTATCTCGATTTCACCGACGCCATCAAGCGGCTGGGGATCGACACGATTCGCGAGAAGTACGGCAACCTCTTCCACATGTACAAGAAGATCACGGACGAGGATGCCTACACGGTGCCGATGCGCATCTATCCCGCGATTCACTACACGATGGGCGGGCTGTGGGTTGACTACAACCTGATGAGCAACGTGCCCGGCCTGCACGTGCTGGGCGAGGCCAACTTTTCGGACCACGGCGCCAATCGCCTCGGCGCGAGCGCGCTGATGCAGGGGCTGGCCGACGGCTATTTCATCCTGCCGTACACGATCGGTCACTACCTGGCCGGCACGCCGCTCCCGAAGGTCACGACCGATCACGACGCGTTCAAGGAATCGGCGAACGTCACACAGCAGCGGATCGATCAGTTGCTGCAGGTCAAGGGCAGCCGCGGCATTCGCGAGATTCATCAGGAGTTGGGGCGCATCCTCTGGGACAACGTCGGCATGTCGCGCACCGAGGCCAGCCTGCGCACGGCGCTCACGGAGATCCCGAGGCTGCGCGAGTCCTTCTGGCACGACGTCTCGGTGCCCGGCACGCCGAACAACCTCAATCAGAGCCTCGAATACGCCGGCCGGGTCGCCGATTACCTCGAATTCGGCGAGCTGCTGACGCTCGACGCCCTCCATCGGAAGGAGTCGTGCGGCGGCCATTTTCGGGAAGAGAGTCAGACCTCCGACGGCGAAGCGCTTCGCGACGACGCCAACTTCTCGTACGTCGCGGCCTGGGGCTTCACCGGCGTCGGCAAACCGCCGGAGCTGCACAAGGAACCGTTGGAGTTCGAAGAGGTTCATCCGACGCAACGCTCATATAAGTAAGGGCCGACCCATGTGTCGGTCCGGGGCGGACACGCGGGTCCGCCCCTACGAGGACTGATGAAGCTACTCTGAGAATCTGGCGACAGGCGAATGCGACGGCCAGCGGGCCGTCTCGTGGACTACGTCGCGGACCACGTGTCGCCCGACATGTCCTTCCTCGAGATGCTCGACGTCGTCAACGAGGGCCTGGCGAAAAAGGGCGAGGACACGATCGCGTTCGACTCGGATTGCCGCGAGGGCATCTGCGGCATGTGCAGCCTGGTAGTGAACGGCGTCGCACACGGTCCCGACCGCGGGACGACGGTGTGTCAGCTCCACATGCGCCGGTTCAAGGACGGCGAGACGATTACCATCGAGCCCTGGCGCGCGCGCGCGTTCCCGGTAGTCAAGGATCTCGTCGTGGACCGCAGCGCCTTCGACCGCATCATCGCCGCGGGCGGCTACGTATCGGTGAACTGCGGCGGCGCGCCCGATGGCAACGCGTTGCCGATCCCGAAGGATGTCGCGGAGCTGGCGATGGATTCGGCGGCGTGCATCGGCTGCGGCGCCTGCGTCGCGGCCTGCAAGAACGCCTCGGCCCACCTGTTCGTGAGCGCGAAGATCGGGCATCTCGCGCTGCTGCCCCAGGGTCAGCCGGAGCGCCATCGCCGCGTGCTCGCGATGATCGCGCAGGCCGACGCCGAGGGCTTCGGCAGCTGCTCGAACGAGGGCGAGTGCGAGGCGGTCTGTCCGAAAGAGATTCCGATCTCGAACATCGCCCGCATGACGCGCGAGTACGTCGCGGCGCTCCTGGTCGCGCGGAGATGATCGCGTCGAGATAAAAAAACTGCGATCCGCGCAAGAACCGATCCATTTGGGGTCTGATCCGGATCAGACCCCAAATGGCACGAGATCAGCCCAACTCGATGTTGACGTTGCTCGACAGGAGGTTGAGCCCGCCCGAGATTTCGCACTTCGCCAGCAGGTTGTTCAGCATCCCGCCCGCGACGTTCTCGAGATCCGCGTCCGAGAGCTCGCCGTCTTTCTGGACGTAGGGCACCACCACGTACATCGTGTCCGGCGTCTCGACCACCGACTTCACGGTCACGGTGCCGAGGCTCGAACCGAGCTGCTTCTCGAGCACGGTCTTCGGGTCGCTGATCAGGGCCTCACGGTACTTCGGGCTCTCGACCGCGAAACGCGCCAACAGGTCATGCAGCTGTCCACGGGTCATCGTCAGGGATTCGGCCATTGTCGTCACTCCTTGTGCGACGCGCTCGGCGTCGCGAGTTGTTGTTGTTGGTTACTGGTTAACGTCTTACCGCTCGTGCCCAACCACAGAGCAACCGCCATACCATCGCGTTTTGCGCCTGTTTTCGTGAATCAGCGCAGGAAATCGCGCCGACCTTCGCGGGGGGACTCCATGCATTGGAGGCGGGCCGCCGACGCCTCCTGCGGCAGGACTCCATCATCGCGACTAGTTCCAGCGGCTACAACACGGTCCCCCGAAGCACCAGGAGGCCAACGCTGAAATAGATCACGAGACCCGTGACGTCGACGAGCGTCGCGACAAACGGGGCGGACGACACCGCCGGATCGAAGCCAAGCCGCCGCAGCAGGAACGGCAGCAGCGACCCGACCAGCGTGCCCCACAACACGACGCCGACCAGGGCGAGCGCGACGGTCACGGCCACGAGGCCCCAGTGCTCGCCGTAGATGGTCGAGAACGCCGACCACGCCGTGATCCTGACGAAACCAATGGTCCCGAGAATGGCGCCGAGCGCCAGGCCGGCGGCGAGCTCGCGCCGCATCACGCGCCACCAGTCCTTGAGCGTGACTTCGCCAAGCGCCAGCGCGCGGATCACAAGCGTGGACGCCTGCGATCCGGAATTGCCGCCGCTCGAGATGATGAGCGGGACGAACAGCGCGAGCACGACGGCTCTCGCGATCTCCGCCTCGAAGAATCCCATCGCCGTTGCGGTGAGCATCTCGCCGAGGAAGAGCGCCGTCAGCCACCCGGCGCGCTTCTGGATCATCTTCCGGAACGAGATCTCCATATACGGCTCGTCGAGCGCTTCGGAGCCGCCGAACCGGTGGATGTCTTCGGTCGCTTCCCGCTCGGCGACGTCGAGCACGTCGTCGACGGTCACGATGCCGATGAGCACCCCGGCCGTGTCGGTGACCGGCAACGCGGAGCGATCCGCCTCACGGAACACGCGAACGGCTGTTTCCTGGTCGTCGGTGGCCTTCAACCCGACGAATCGGCGATCCATCAGGCTCTTGACGGTGTTGGCGGTCTCGGTGAGCAGAAACTCGCGGATGCGGATGTCGTCGATCAGCAGCCCGTTGTCGTCGACGACGTAGATGACGTTGAGCGTCTCGCTGTCCCGCCCGTGGCGGCGGATGTGATCGAGCACCTGCGCGACGGTCCAGTCCTCCTTGACGCGCACGTAGTTCGGCGTCATCAAACGGCCAATCGATCCCTCGGGATACCCGAGCAGCCGGACCGCTTCCGCCCGTTCCTCGGGTGTCAGCAACGCGAGCAGCTGGCGGGTCGCTTCCGCGGGCAGTTCTTCCAGCAACGTCGTGCGATCGTCGGGCGCCATGTTGTTGAGAAGCGTCGCCGGCTTCTTCCGACGCCATCGCCTTCAGGAGCGCGTTCTGCTCGTCGACGGACAAATACGCGAAGGTTTCCGCAGCCGTCGTTCCGCGGAAGAATGCGGAAGACGAGGACGCGCTCGTCGATCGAGAGATTCGCGAGCACCGACGCGACGTCGCTCGCCGGCCGGTTGCGCAGGATGTCGCGAAGCCGGCTGAAGTCGCGCGTGCGTATCAGGGGCGCGATCTCGTCAACCGGCCGCAACGTGTCGCGCACCACCTCGAGCGCGGCGTCGCGGTTGGGTCCGCCTAGTTCTTTTTCCATATGTGTCAGCGCGGCGCGCACCACATCGCGGTGGTGCACGCTGGGACCAACGGCCCTGACCACGTCGAGCCAGAGCCGGTGGATGTGTGCGTAATCTTCGGGACCGAGTGCGGGCGCATGCGCGCCCAGTTGATAGGCGGCCGTGCCGCCGCGCGGGTGATGCACCACGAGCCGGACGTCCACGGCCGATGGCTTGCTCGCCCGCTCCCAGGCGTCGCCCAGCAGCCGCGCCTGGTCGTCGGCGGACAGCGTTTCCGACTCGCCGACGTGAATTTCCGACGACTCGAGGCGCAACGCCGTTTCGATGACGGAATCGAACACGTTCACGCCGGGCACGATCATCAGATTCACGGCGTGCCCTTCGCGTTCCGCCACAGCGATCACGGCCGACAGCAGATAGCGTTCGTCGTCGGTTGCGCGCGGATCCTGCTGCGGATCGTCGGGGACGTCCACGCCAACCAGCCGCACCGTCATCACCACCACGTCGCGTCTGCCTGCAGCGCGCAGCGCGGCCACGAGATGGGTCAAGACGTGCGGCCGCCGGACGGGCACCAGGAGATTTCCCGGACGCACATCCACCTGCCGCAGATCCACATCGTCGGACGGCAGCAGCTGAAACTCGTCGAGGAGCCGGCTGCCGCGAACCGGCTGCGAGGCGATGGACCGCTTCGAGATACCGAGCGCGATGGACAGCGCGACGATGCTGGCGAGGCTGGCCAGCGACGGCGGATCGACCTTCGCCATCAGGACGATCGCGGCGACTGCGAGAATGGCGGCAGCCGCCACGAGCCCGATCGGCCACTCGCGTCCGGCGATCTTCACGTTGACGGGTACGCGGTAGGCGCGTTTCTCGGGTCGGGTCGCCCGGTAGCGGACCAGCGCGGCCAGCTTGAGAATCGCCGTGACGACGACGGCGAGGGCGTAGCCGCGAGCGATCCAGGCGGTGTTGCCGCCCGAGACGAGCACGATCGGCGACCTGCGCGACCGCCACCGTGTCGATGCTGCGCCACGGCGTGCCGAATCGATGGTGCGGCGCACGCCAGCCGCTGTCGAGAACGCCGTCCTCGACCAGGCGTCCCAGCACGCCGTGGGCGGTTGTTCCGGTCGACCGAAGCGTCGTGCCGAGGAACACTGCGGCGGCGGCCGTCACCAGCGCGACGAGGACAACGCGCAGCCACGCCGGTGCGGCTATCGCGAACGCCACGCCGGCGAGCGGTGACTGGCTCCAGACATGGGGATCGGCAACAGTCGCCACGAACAGGAACGTCATGCCCGCCGTGACGACAATGCTGTAGCCGCCCACGAACCGCGCAACCTTCTGGAGATTCCGAATCCGAGGCAGTGCGAGGTCCGGCGCGGCCTGACCCAACGATTCGACGCTGCCGAGCGCGGCCAGCACGAGCACCACGCCGGACGCCAGAGACCGGAGATCCCGGGGCACCAGGACTCCGATCGACGGTCCTGGATGAGACCAGGGCGGACAGCAGTCCAGCCAGGATCATGAGCGCGAGAATCGCGATCGCGCCTCCGATGGCCTGCGCGATCGTTCGCTCGCGGTTGAATCGACCCTGGCGATGAGACAACCAGACGATGCCGATTCCGGTCAGCGCCAGCGTGATGGGCCCGCTATCGCCGGTGAGGCTGGGTGTCGTGAGGCCGACGACGCTCTCGGCGAAGGCGACCAGGTAATGGCCCGCCACGACGGCGGCCAGCGCGCCGAGCATCAACCGATCGACAAGAAGCGCCGAAACCGCGACGCTGGCCAGGCGCTGCCCCAGCGTCTCGCGCACGCTGCCGTACAGCCCGCCGGGGACGAACAACGCGCGGGCCTCGACGTCGGCCGCGCGCAGCACGATGCCGACGAGCACCACGGCCAGAACCGCCCACGGCGCCTGCGATCCAAGGGCGGCCCATGCGACGCCGCCAATGAAGAACGCCGCGCACCCGAGCTCGGCCAGCGCACGAGCCGTGGCTCGCCAGACCGGAACGTAGGCGACGAGCGTCCTCGTCGCGAGCACGACGGGAACGCGTTGAGAGGTTGGAACTCTGGCGATGATGCGCCTCGTCGGCCTATTCTGCCCGCACCCGGCCGACGGTCGCGAACAACCTGAAGTCGCTGACCAGATGGAGATCGGCCCCGGCTGCCGTCTGCTGCGCCTGGGCCTCGGTGATTCGCTGCACGCCGCGGTTGAATTCGTCCTCGGTCAGGACGCTGAGCTGCGACGTGAACGCGCGATCGAGCGTGCCGTTCGCGAGCGCCTCGCCGGCCGTGCGCACGACTTCTATGCGATCCGCTTCGAACGATTCGGCCCAGTCGAACCCCGCCAGCGTCAGTTCGCCGCGAAGAATCCGCACCGGCGCGAACCGTGCCTCGTCGAACGCGCGGGTGCCTTCGAAGTAGTCATACACCCACCACTCGTCGCGGCCGGTGTGCGGATCCTTGCCGATCGTCATCAGCGCGCCGCCCGGTTTGAGCACGCGTCGAGCCTCCGCGAAGAACTGCGCACGGTCGCCGAAGTGATGGAGGGCGTTGACGCAGAACACGCGGTCGAAGCTCGCGTCCTGCCAGGGCAGCCACTCGGCGCGTGCGCGAAGGAGATGCGCTTTCGGAGCGCGGACACGGGCACGCGCGAGCATTCGACCCGACGGCTCGATACCGGCTATGAATGAAGCGTGCTCGAGGAAGGCTCGTAGCCAGTAACCGGTGCCACATCCGACCTCAACGGCAGCCGGGACGGCGGGCGTCAGGAAGTTCCGAAGGGTCTCGTGAACGCCGTCGTAGGAATGCAGGTCGTAGCGGCGATCGTAGCGATCGGCAATGCTGTCGTAGTCGACAACGCGCGACCCGCCGGTCATTCAATCACTCGGGCCTGACTTTCGCCGGCGTCTCGAGAATCGCGCGCGCCTCGTTTTCGTCTTCCTGCCTTACAAGGAGCTTGACGCCTCGACCTCCCCACAATCCAGGCTGCGTTTCTCCCGCATCGTCGCCGGCCACCATCGACTCGATGCCGGCGGCCTCGAGCGCGGATGCCGCGAGATCGGCTTCGATGCGATCGGGGAAGGTGTGAACGACGATCAGCTCGGCGTCAGCCATGACGCCATTGTATTCGGTTGTAGCGCGGGGCTTTCAGCCCCGCGGAACGCGGCCCTGAAAGGGCCGCGCTACTCCCGAAAGGGAGCTACTCCGCGCGCAGCGCGGCAATGGGATCGACGGAGGCCGCGCGACGCGCCGGCAGATAACTCGCAGCGACGGCGACCAGAGCCAGCGCGGCCGCAAGTCCCACAGCGACGCTCACGTCGCTCGAGACGATGCCGAGCATGCCGGCCTCCATGAGCTTGCCGAGCGCGACCGCAAGCGCAAGCCCGATGAGAACGCCGACCACCGTGATGCGCATGGCCTGCGCCAGGGCGAGGCGTGTGACGTCGCCACGGGTCGCGCCCAGCGCCATCCGCACGCCGATCTCATGCACGCGCATGGTGACGAGATAGGTCATCACCGCGTACAGCCCGAGGACGGCGAGGATCATGGCCAGCCCGGCAAACGTGCCCATGACGCCCGCGACGAACTGAATCCCGACGGTCCGCTCGCTGATCACCTGCCGCATCGGCATGATGTCGAAGATCGGCTGCATGGGATCCGCTTTCGTCATCGCGCGCCGGGCCTCGCTCGCGAGCGCCGCGGGATCGCCGCTGGTTTTCACGGCGAAGACCATCGCATCGACCGGCGCCTGGGCCATCGGTCGATACAACGTCGGCGCATTGCGGCGATCGAACCAGTCGTGAATGACATCGCCGCAGATGCCGACCACCGTCATCCACGGCCCGTCGCCAATGCGAACCCTGCCGCCGATCGCGCTTCGATCCGGCCAGTGGCGGCGGGCCAGTCGATTCGCTCACGATCGCGACGAGATCGGTCCCGGCTCGATCGGCCGGCGTGAAGGCGCGGCCTGCGACGACAGGCAGGCGCAGCAACTCGAAGTAGGCCGGGCTGACGCTGCGGTAATCGACCGACAGCCGCTTGGCCGGATCGTCAATCGGATGTTCGGCCACGTCGATGCGCCGCGACGCGTTCGACGTGATCGACGGGAGCACGTTGGCGGCGGCGACTCGCTGCGCGCCGGGGACGGCGGCGAGTGCGTCGACAGCCGCCTCCGCGAATCGCAGCTGGCTTTCTCCGGTCGCGTAGCGGAGCTCGGGCAGCACCACCCTGAACGTCAGGATGCCGTTCGGATCGTAGCCCTGCCAGCCGGTGAGGTATCGGCGGACGCCACTGAGGCCCAGCATCGCCATGACCAGCAGCGGCAGCGCCAGGGCGATTTCGGCGATCACGAGTCCGCGTCGAAGGCGCTCGCGTCGAGGACTCGAGCCCGCGCGGCTGTCCGCCTTGAGCGCCTCGACGACGCGGTCGCTGGAGGCATGGAGCGCCGGCGCCAGTCCAAACACGACAGCCGCCGCCAGCGCCATCGCGCTGGTGAAGATGACGGTCCGCGCGTCAATGCCCATCCGCGTCCAGCCGAACACGAACCGGACGATGCGCGGCGGCAGGGCGCCCTGGATGACATGAATGCCGGCCCACGCGACCGCGAGCGCCAGGGGCACCGCAATCAGCGCGAGCAGCGCGCTCTCGACGAGCGACTCGCGGACGATTCTGCCGCGGCTCGAGCCAAGCGCCAGGCGAACGGCGATTTCGCGTCCGCGCTCGGCGCCGCGGGCCAGGAGCAGGTTGGCCACGTTCGCGCACGTGATCAGCAGGACCACGATTGCGGCGGTCTGCCAGAGGGTCAGGATCGTGGGCAGCCCGACGTCCATCATCCCGCGCGCGAACGCCCAGACCCGAATCGTGCGCTCGCGGTTGGTTTGCGGGTACTCGCGTGACAGGCGATCGGCGACCACCGACAACTGCGCCTGCGCGTCCTCCACCGTCCGGCCCGGCGCCAGCCGCGCAATGACGGTCAGATAGCGAGCCGTGCGGTTCGCCGCCGTTTTCGCGTCGAAAGCCAGCGGCGCCCAGATTTCAGCGCCATCCGGGAAGTCGAAGCCGGGCGGCATGATGCCGACAACGGTCGAGGGCGCGCCATCCAGCAGAACGGTTTGACCGACAATCGATCGATCGGCGCCGAAACGTCGCTTCCAGAGCTGATCGGACAGCACGACGCGGTGTTCGTTGCCGGCCGTTTCTTCCTCCGCCAGGAAGGCGCGGCCGACGACCGGCTGCACGCCCATGATCGCGAAGAAATCGCGGGACACGAAGAATCCCTGGACCCGCTCCGGGTCGTCGCGCCCGGCAAGACTGGCATCCCACCATTGAAGCGCCGCCAGCATCTCGAGCGCGCCCTGCCCCGCCTCGCGCCGCCAGTCGAGATAGTCGGCCGGTGCCACGGTTTCGCGCCGGTAGTCCTGGTTGGGGACGGTTTCGACCGGCATGACCAGCCGGTCGACGTCGGCAATCGGGAACGGCCGCAGCACCAGGGCGTCGATGACGCCGAAGATCGCCGCGTTCGCCCCCAGCCCGAGCGCGAGCGTGAGCGCGATGGCTGTCGTGACGAGGGGACGCTTGAGCAGCGAGCGAAAAGCGAGGCGGATCTCGAACGCTATTCGATCCATGAAGACCGTAGACGTTTATTCCGAGCTCGCCGTTCGGCTTGTACCGCTCGCGCCTTACACGCCGATGACGTTGACCAGCTCCTTGACCGCCGCGGCTGACTTCTTGAACGCCACATCCTCTTCGGGCGTGAGCTTGATTTCGATGACCTGCTCCAGCCCGCGCGCGCCGAGCTTGCAGGGCACGCCGACGAACTGGTCGCGGACGCCGTACTCGCCCTGGAGAAAGACCGAACAGGGCACGATCTTCTTCTTGTCGAGGAGGATGGCCTCCACCATTTCCACGACCGACGCGCCCGGCGCGTACCAGGCGCTGGTGCCGACCAGCTTGGTGATTTCGGCGCCGCCGTTCGCCGTGCGATCGACGATCCGATCGATCGTGGCCTTGTCCATCAGATCCGTGATCGGAATGCCGGCCACGGTCGAATACCGCGGCAGCGGCACCATCGTGTCGCCGTGACCGCCGAGGACAAAGGCATGAACGTTCTCGACCGACACGTTCAGCTCCTTGGCGATGAAGGCGCGCATCCGCGCCGAGTCGAGCACGCCGGCCATGCCGATCACGCGCTCGCGTGGGAACTTCGACAGCTTGTAGATGGCCTGAGCCATGGCGTCGAGCGGGTTTGCGACCGGGATGATGATGGTGTTGGGCGAATACTTGACGACCTGCTCGGTCACCTTCTGCATGATGCCGAAGTTGACGTTCAGCAGGTCATCGCGGCTCATGCCCGGCTTCCGCGGGACGCCCGAGGTGACGACGACGATGTCGGAGTTCGCGCTCTCGGCGTAGTCGCCGGTGCCCATCACACGCGAATCGGATCCGAGAATCGGACACGACTGCAGCATGTCGAGGGCCACGCCGGCCGCCTTTTGATCGGCAATATCGATCACCACGACGTCGGCCAACTGCTTCTCGGCAATCCCGCGCGCGACCGTCGCCCCGACGTTCCCTGCCCCGCCAACGACCGTAACTTTCCGATTCATCTGCGCTCCTCACGCTGCATCAGAGCTACACGAAATGCACGGACTCTTTTCTTCTTCGTGCTTTCGTGGCTTCGTGGTTGCATCTGTTCTGGTGCCGCTACATGTTCGAAATGATAGCGTCCCCGAACTCCGACGTCTTGAGCTCCGTCGCGCCGTCCATCAGGCGCGCGAAGTCGTAGGTGACGCGTTTGGCGGCAATCGCGCCTTCCATGCCCTTGACGATCAGATCGGCGGCCTCGGTCCAGGCCATGTGCCGCAGCATCATCTCGCCCGAGAGAATCACCGAACCGGGATTGACCTTGTCCTGGTTGGCGTACTTCGGCGCCGTGCCGTGCGTGGCTTCGAAGACCGCGTGCCCGGTGACGTAGTTGATGTTCCCGCCCGGCGCGATGCCGATGCCGCCGACCTGCGCCGCCAGCGCGTCGGAGAGGTAGTCGCCGTTCAGATTGGGCGTCGCGATGACGTCGAATTCGTCGGGGCGCGTCAGGACCTGCTGCAGGGTGATGTCGGCGATCGCGTCTTTGATCACGATGCCGGCGCCCGGCTTGCCCTCCGGAATGCGGCACCAGGGGCCGCCATCGATCTCGACGGCGCCGTAGAACTGCTTCGCGACCTCGTAGCCCCAGTCGCGAAACGCCCCTTCCGTGAACTTCATGATGTTGCCCTTGTGCACGAGCGTCACGTTCTTGCGCCTGTTCTTCACGGCATAGCCGATCGCGCTGTGGACCAGCCGCTCGGTGCCGAGGTGGCTGATCGGCTTCAACCCGATGCCGACTTCGACGCGCTCGTTGTCGCGGTGCGGCGCGCCAATGGATTCGAGCTGCGCCTGCCACGTGCGCACGGCGGTCTCGCTGCCAAAGCGAATCTTCCGGAACTCCTTCGGAAATTCCTTGGCGAAGAAATCGAGAACCTTCTGCGCCTCCGGCGGAGCCGGCCGCATACTCAATGCCCGCGTAGATGTCTTCCGTGTTCTCACGGAAGATCACCATGTCGACCTTTTCCGGATGCTTGACCGGCGACGGCACGCCGCGATACCAGCGAACCGGCCGGAGGCAGACGAACAAATCCAGCAACTGGCGGAGCGCGACGTTGAGCGAGCGAATGCCGCCGCCGACCGGCGTGGTCAGCGGACCCTTGATGCCGACGTAATAAGTCCGGAACGCGTCCACCGTTTCGTCGGGCAGCCAGTTGTTGAACTGCTTGAAGCTCTTCTCGCCCGCGTACACTTCCTTCCAGGCAATCTTCCGCTTGCCGCCGTAGGCGCGCTCGACCGCGGCGTCCATGACGCGCACGCTGGCGCGCCAGATGTCGGGACCGGTTCCGTCCCCTTCGATGAACGGGATGATCGGATCGTCGGGCACGACGAGCCGGCCGTTCTGCAGTGTGATCGCGTTCGGCATTGTTCAGGGTCTCAATCTGACAGCAGGTTTAGGTCAGGCTACCTGTCGGCGGCCGGAGGTTTTCCGCAGATGCTGTGGAAAACTCTGTGGAAAAGAGCGGTCATTTACACGGTTGTCACGCAGAGTTTCGAATGATTTAGCGGTTTGCACCATAGCAGGGCGAGCTGATGCGAGTCGCTGATTATACTAGCCGCTCCATGAAAATTGTCGTCGCCGACGATCTGCCGGCCTCCGCGCTCGATGTTTTTCGTTCTGAAACAGCGTGGACCGTCGATGCGCGTTCCGGGCGCCCACCGGCGACGCTCGCGGCCGATCTCGCGGACGCCGACGCGCTGCTGGTCCGAAGCGCGACGAAAGTCGATGCGACCCTCCTCGACGCAGCGCCTCAACTCCGCATCGTCGCGCGTGCCGGCACGGGCGTCGACAACGTCGACGTCGATGCCGCCAGCGCTCGCGGCATTCTCGTGGTCAATTCGCCAGGCGCGAACAGCATCAGCGTCGCCGAGCACACATGGGCGCTTGATGCTGGCGCTCGCCCGCTCGGTGCCGGCCGCGGATCACGCGATGAAGGACAAGCGCTGGGAAAAGAAGCGGTTCATCGGCACCGAGCTGCGCGGCGAAAACGCTGGCGATCGTCGGGCTTGGCCGCATCGGCCAGGAAGTTGCCCAGCGCGCGCGTGCGTTTGGCATGCGCGTCGTGGCGCACGACCCGTACATCTCGAAAGAAATTGCGCTGGGCCTCGGCGTCGAGCTCATGTCGCTCGATACCGTCTGCGCGACCGCCGACTATCTGACCTTGCATCTGCCGGCGACGACCGAGACGCGGCACCTGTTGGACGCCGATCGATTCGCCGCGTGCAAGCCGGGGATTCGGATCGTCAACACCGCGCGCGGGGATCTCATCGACGAATCGGCGCTGCGCGCGCGCGTTGGACAGCGGGGTTGTCGGGGCGGCGGCGCTGGATGTCTTTCAAAAGGAACCGCCGACCGATTGGTCGCTCGCCCAACTGCCGCAGGTGGTCGCGACGCCACATATTGCGGCGTCCACCGAGGAAGCGCAGGAGCTGGTGGGTATTGAAACGGCCGAAACGGTCCGCGACTTCCTGCGCGACGGCATCGTCCGCAACGCCATAAATTTTCCGTCAGTGCATCCCGACGAACTGCAGCGGCTGCAGCCGTGGATTCGTCTGGCCGACCAACTTGGCGCGCTGGCATCGCAGATGGGCACGGCGCGGATCGAGGCGCTCGGCGTCCGCTACTACGGCGCGCTCGTCGAGAGCCGCGGCGTGGACATCCTCGCCGCGAGCGCCGCGGCTGGAGTCCTCCGACCGATTCTTTCGACCGGTGTCTCGATCGTCAATGCGCGGGCGGCCGCCCGCGAGCGCGGGATCGACATCATCGAGTCGCGCAGCTCACGGCCGCGGCACTTTACGAGCCTGCTGTCGATCAAGCTCCACACCGACGCGGGCGAGCGCTGGGTGGAAGGCACGGTCTTCGAACCCAACAGCCTGCGCCTCGTCGCGGTGCGCGGCGTCCCCGTCGAGGCGCCGCTCGGAGGCACGATGCTCGTCATCGCCAACGACGATCAGCCCGGCGTCATCGGCGAGGTCGGCACCATCCTCGGGCGGCATCGCGTGAACATCGCGAACTTTGCGCTCGGGCGCGGCGAGAGCGGGGCCGTCGGCGTGGTCAACGTGGACGAGGACGGCAACGCCCCCGAGGCGCTCGATCGGAGCGGTCCGCGAGATCCGGCGGATCCCGGCGATCCGCGAGGCGTGTATCGTCAGGTTCGGGTAGTTGAACCGCCAAAGCAAAACCACGGAGGACACGGTCACAAACGGAGGACACTGTTCTTCTTTGTACAAAGAAAGACCGTGTACGTCAGTTCGTGTCGGTGATCTCCGTGGTTAGCGCTTTGATGCCGCGAATCACGCCAAGACCTTCAAGGCACCCGGATGCACGCGCGCGTGCAGACGCTTCCACCTTCGCAGGGCTCGCCGTCCACGTGAAACGTCATCGGCTCGTCGGCTTCGATCACGACGTCGGTGACGCGCTCCAGCCTGCACCCGGGAACGGCGGCGACACCCCCCGTGAACAGCCGCGGAAAGTGGACCAGCGTTTTGAGCCGCGAGTGCTCTTGCAGGACGACGAGATCGAGAAACCCGTCGTCCAGCAGCGCGCCTGGCGCGATGCGGGCGCCGTTGCCGAACTGCGCTGAGTTGGCGATCGTCACCAGGATCGCGCGCACGTCGGCGACGCCGCCGTTCACCGTAATCCGGTAGCGCATCGGCGTGTAGCTCGCCAGGGCGCGGGCGGTAATCCCCGCATACCCGAGAAAGCCGCGGCGGCGATTCGACGGCGCGTTGAACCTGGACGCGACGTGCGCGTCGACACCGACGCCGGCGATGCTCACGAAGAGGCGGCCTTCGATCTCGCCCACATCGATCGGCCGCGCCGTGGCCCGGAGCGCGGCGCCGATGGCGTGCTCGGGGTTCGCGCTGATGCGGAGCTCGCGGGCAAGACCGTTCCCCGAACCAGCGGGGACGATGCCCAGGGGGACGGTGCCGAACGCGAGCGCCGACGCCACTTCGTTGATCGTCCCGTCGCCGCCCCACGCCACGACCGCGCGAACGCCGCGCGCGACTGCGTTCCGTGCGAGGTCCTGCGCATGACCGCCGCGCTCGGTGACCGCGATCTCCACTTCCACGCCGAGCCGGCGCGGCCACACGACGGGCGATCTCGGCGCGCTCAGGCCCGGCGGACCCACGCGCCCGTCCGGAAATCGGGTTGATGATGAAGGTTGTTAGCGTAGGGCCAGACGGCGGACCGTGCCGTCGTTCACGTCGGCGAGTTCCACGACATCGGCCGTGATCTTCGTCACGCGATACTGCTCGAGAACGGTCTCGCCTTCCTTGACGTTGAACAGCTGACCACCCGCGCTGATGAAGGCCACGCGCACCGGACCATCGGGACCGGGATCTTCGGCGATGCCGACCAGACGCATCGGCGCCACGACCGGCGCGGCAACGGGCATTTCGACGGGCGGCGGTGGCGGAGCGACTGGCGCCACGGGCGCGGGCGCGGCGTGGAATCGAAACAGATTGCGACCGGGTTGCCGCGGCATCGCCGTCGGCCGCAGCCGATCGTGGAGGCGGCCAAGCTCCGTCGCAAGTTCCGCGCTCTTCGTGTCGACGGGCGTGCGGTCGACGATTGGCGCCGGCGTCGCGGTGTGATTCGTCGTCACGCCGCCGGCGAGCCACGCGGCCAGCGCACCGCCGGTCGTGATGATCGTCGCCGCCGTCTGCTTGATATTCATCCGGTTTCGATCGTAGCACGACGACTTCAGGGGTGTGTTATTATTCGCCGTGCACCCTCAATCGACGCTGTCGAACGTCGATTCGAACTCCTCCACTCACCATCGTCGCAGTCATCCCCGCTCGATTCGCTTCGACTCGGTTTCCCGGCAAAGCCGCTCGCCGATCTCGACGGCCGTTCGATGATCGAACACGTCTATCGTCGCGCGTCAGCGGCGCGGCTCGTGTCCAAGGTCATCGTCGCCACCGACGATCTGCGGATTGCGACGCATGCGAAAGGATTCGGCGGCAACGTTCGCCTCACGAAAGCGACGCACGAAAGCGGAACCGATCGCGTCGCCGAAGTCGCCGCCTCGCTCGACTGCGACGTCGTCGTCAACGTCCAGGGCGACGAGCCGCTGCTCGATCCGGGCGCGATCGCCGAGCTGGTCGCGCCGTTCGCCGACCGATCGATCCGCTCAGATGACCACGCTCTATCGCCGGATCCACGACGCCGAATGAGTTGACGAATCCCAACATCGTGAAGGTCGTGCTCGACCGCGGCTGGCTTCGCGCTCTATTTCTCGCGCGCGCCGATCCCCCACATTCGCGATCCCCGCGGCGGCTGGCCGCCGCTCTATAGACATATCGGCCTCTACGCCTATCGCCGTAGCACGCTGATGGTGCTCGCCGGCCTGGAGCCGACGCCGCTCGAACGCGCCGAGGCGCTCGAGCAGCTGCGGGCGCTCGAGCACGGCATTCGCATCAAGGCCGTGGAAACGCGCTACGAATCGATCGGCGTGGACACGCCAGAAGATCTGGAACAGGTGCGCCGCCTGCTCGCGGTGGCGACATCGAGTTGACGAGTAGCGTGCCCTGCCAGCGATCGGCGAGACTGACCTCGCCTACGACAACTGACTAACGAGGGATCATGGACGGACGGACTCCAAGTACATCTTCGTCACCGGCGGCGTGGTGTCCTCGCTCGGCAAGGGACTCGCGGCGGCTTCGATCGGTGCCTGCTCGAGGGCCACGGCTACAAGGTCACGATGCAGAAGTTCGATCCCGTACATCAACGTCGATCCGGGCACGATGAGCCCGTACCAGCACGGCGAGGTCTACGTCACCGACGACGGCGCCGAGACCGACCTCGATCTGGGCCACTACGAGCGGTTCACCAACACGGTCACGACGAGGAACTCGAACTGGACGACCGGGAAGATCTATCAGAGCGTCATTCAGAAGGAACGCCGCGGCGACTATCTCGGCCGGACGGTGCAGGTGATTCCGCACATCACCAACGAGATCAAGGACGCGATTCGCGCCGTGGCGTCAGGACGTCGACATCGTGCTCGTCGAAATCGGCGGCACGGTCGGCGACATCGAGAGCCTGCCGTTCCTCGAAGCGATCCGCCAGTTTCGGCAGGACGTCGGGCGCGACAACTCGCTCTACGTCCACCTGACGCTCGTGCCGTTCATCGGCGCCGCCGGCGAGCTGAAGACCAAGCCGACCCAGCACAGCGTGCGCGACCTGCGGTCGATCGGCATTCAGCCCGACATCCTGCTCTGCCGCACCGATCGGTTCCTCGACTCGGACATCAAGCGCAAGATCGCGCTGTTCTGCGACGTCGCCGAAGAAGCGGTCATCACCGCCAAGGACGTCTCGACGATTTACGAAGTGCCGCTCGTGCTCGCCGCCGAAGGGCTCGACCGGATCGTGCTGAAGTACCTGCACCTGCCCCAGACCGAGCGCCGCATGCAGGCCTGGGAGGATCTCGTCGCGCGCATCAAGAATCCGCTCGACGAAATCACGATCCACGTCGTCGGCAAGTACGTCGGCTACGAGGACTCCTACAAGAGCCTCAACGAAGCGCTCTACCACGGCGGCTTCCCGCACCGCCTCAAGGTGAACATCAAGTGGATCGAGGCCGAAGCGCTCGAGGAGCCGAACGGCGCCGTCGCTGCTCGACGACGCCGACGGCATTCTCGTGCCGGGCGGATTCGGCGATCGCGGCACGCGCGGCATGATGAAGGCGGCGCAGATCGCGCGCGAGCGCGGCATCCCGTACTTCGGCATCTGCTACGGCTTCCAGTGGGCCACGGTCGAATACGCGCGCAACGTCGCCGGCCTCGCCGATGCCGATTCCACCGAGTGCGCTCCCGACACGCCGACCAAGGTGATCTACAAGCTGCGCGATCTGCTGGGCGTCGACGATCTCGGCGGCACGATGCGGCTCGGCTCCTACGCCTGCGAGCTGACGCCCGGATCGCTCGCGCAGCGCGTCTACGGCACCAACCTCGATTCACGAGCGCCACCGCCACCGCTACGAGTTCAACTGCCTCTACGAGCGGACGCTGACCGAGCACGGGCTGCGGATCTCGGGCCGATCGCCCGACGGCAAGTTCGTCGAGATCGCCGAGCTGCCCGGTCATCCGTGGTACCTCGCCGTGCAGTTCCACCCCGAGTTCAAGTCGAAGCCGACGCGCCCGCATCCGCTGTTCGCCGCGTTCGTCGACGCGAGCTACAAGCACAAGACTGGCGGCAAGTCGGGCAGGTCGGCCAGGTCGGCGCACGCGTAGGTCGGTCGGCGCTGAGCTGAACTCGATAATCAGCCGGTGCCGGCCGTTCAACTGGGCGACATCACGTTCGGCGGCGGGCGCCCGTTCGTCCTGATCGCCGGCCCGTGCGTCATCGAGAGCGAAGCGCACGCCACCGACCTGGCCGGGCGCCTCGTCGACATCGCCCGGCGCGCTCGGCGTCCCGTTCATCTTCAAGGCGTCGTACGACAAGGCGAACCGGACGTCGGGCCGATCGTTTCGCGGCCCGGGACTCGACGAGGGGCTGCGGGTGCTGGCGGCGATCAAGGCGCGCTTCGGCGTTCCGATCCTGACCGACATCCACGAGCCGGCGCAGGCGCAGCCGGCGGCCGACGTCGCCGACGTCCTGCAGATTCCGGCGTTCCTGTCGCGCCAGACCGATCTGCTCGTCGCCGCGGCGCGGACCGGCCGCATCGTGAACATCAAGAAGGGCCAGTTCCTCGCGCCCGACGACATGCGGCACGCGGTCGCGAAGGTGATCGACGCGGGCAACCCGCAGCGTCATCGTCACCGAGCGCGGCACGAGCTTCGGCTACCACAACCTCGTCGTCGACATGCGGGCGCTTCCCGATGCATGCGCGAGCAGGGCGTGCCGGTCGTCTTCGACGTCACGCACAGCCTGCAGCTGCCCGGCGGCGGCGACGGCGTGACGGCCGGGCTCGCGCAGTACATCGAGCCGCTGGCGTCGGCGGGCGTCGCGGCCGGCGTGGACGGCGTCTTCCTCGAGGTGCACGAGGATCCGGCGCGCGCGAAGAGCGACGCGCAGAACGCGCTTCGCCTCGATCTGCTCGAGCCGCTGCTCCGCCGCCTGATGGCCATCGACGCCATCGTCAAGGACGGCGCGAAGTCGGCCGACGGTGAAGCTGCCATGGCTGATCGCGTCGCTCGCGCGCAAGGTGCTCGAAACCGAAGCCGCGGCGATCCTCGCGCTGGTGCCGCGCCTCGACGACGCGATTCGAGCGCGCGGTCGAGCTGCTGCGCCAGTGCCGCGGCCGCGTGATCCTCACCGGCATGGGCAAGTCGGGCATCATCTGCCGGAAGATCGCCGCGACGCTGACGAGCACCGGCACGCCGGCGTTCTTCCTCCACCCGGCCGAAGCGATTCACGGCGACCTCGGCGTCATCCAGGGCGACGACGTCGTCGTGGCGCTGTCGTACAGCGGCGAGACCGACGAGATCCTGCGGCTGCTCGAAACCATCCGCCGCGCTCGGCGCGAAGCTGATCGCCATCACCGGCGACGCCGACGTCGACGCTCGCGCAGGCCGCCGACGTCGCGCTCGACTGCAGCGTGACCGAGGAAGCGTGCCCGCTGAACCTGGTGCCGACGGCGAGCACCACGGCGGCGCTCGCGATCGGCGACGCGCTGGCGATGACGCTGCTCGTCGAGAAGGGATTTCGCGAGGAGGATTTCGCCAACCTGCATCCCGGCGGCAAGCTCGGCAAGCGGCTGATGCGCGTCGAGGCGCTGATGCACGCCGGCAAGCAGTGCCCGATCGTGCACGCCGGACACGCCGCATGCGCGACGTCATCTACGAGATGTCGCAGCAAGGGGCTCGGCATGACGTGCGTCGTCGACGACGACGACGCGCTGCTCGGCATCATCACCGACGGCGACCTGCGGCGCCACATGGAGCGCGGCGCCGCGATTCTCGAGCTGACCGCCGGCGACGTGATGACGCGCGATCCGGTCACCGATTCCGCCGACCACGCTCGCGGCCGAGGCGCTGAACATCATGGAGCAGCGCAAGATCACGTCGATCGTCGTCGTCGACGGCGATGCGCCGCAGCGGTGGCCGGCGTCGTGCACCTCCACGATCTGTGGCGCACGGAGATGTTCTGACGTGCGCGCAATCGGACGCTCGCGAGCCGAGCTCGTCGACGAGCGAGCGGCACGCATCAAGCTGGTGCTGTTCGACGTCGACGGCGTGCTGACCGACGGCAGCGTGCTGATCCACGCGCGACGGCACCGAGAGCAAGACGTTCGGCATCCGCGACGGCATCGCGATGGTCTGGGCGCAGCGCGCCGGCCTGACGGTCGGCTTCCTGTCGGCGCGCACGTCGCCGACGACGCCGCATCGCGCCGCGCAGCTCGGCATCACGCTCGTGCATCAGGGCGTGGCGAGCAAGCTGGCCACGTACGAGCAGATCCTCGCCGAGCTCGGCATCGACCGACGAGCGACGTCGCCTACATGGGCGACGACATCGTCGATCTGGCGGTGCTGGCGCGGGTCGGGCTGTCGGCCGCGCCGGCCGACGCGGTCGCCGAGGTCCGGGCGCGCGTCCACTGGGTCAGCCGCGCGCGCGGCGGCGACGGCGCCGCGCGCGAGCTGGTCGAGCTGCATTCTGCGCGCGCAGAAGCAAGTGGGACGCGCTGCGTCGCGTCGTATCTGCGACGAAGCCGACGCGACGCCGAGGCACGCGAGCGAGCATGAGCGCGTACGCCCCGCTCCTCGCCGCGCTGGTCGCGCTGCTGGTCGGCTTGACGATCGGCAAGGCCTGGGAGCGCTACAAGCTGCGCGGCGGCAAGTGGATCGATCGGCGGCGCGCGCGCGAGTCGCCGCACTACATCCTCGGCCTCAACTTCCTCGTCGCCAATCAGATCGATCTGGCGATCGAGGAGCTGAGCCGCGCCGCCAGCCTCGACGCCGATGCGCTCGAAGTGCACATGATCCTCGGCAACCTGTATCGCGAGAAGGGCCAGGTCGGCAAGGCGATCACCGTGCACCAGGCGCTGCTGCAGCGGTCGCGGCTGAGCAAGCTCGAGCACGCCTACGTGCTGCTCTGCCTCGGTCTCGACTACAAGCGCGGCGGGTTCGTCGACCGCGCGCTCGAGGCCTTCAACGAAGTGCTGCGGCTCGATCCGAAGAACGAGTACGCGCTCGTCAACCTGCAGAAGCTGCACGAGGAGCAGCATCAGTGGACCGAGGCCTACGACACGCGGCAGCGGCTCACCAAGCTGGCGGCGATCGACTCGCAGCCGCAGAGCCAGGCGATTCTGGCGTTCCTCGAGAACGAGATCGGCCTCGAGGCGATGCGGCGCAAGGACTACGCCGAGGCGATCCGCCGCTTCGAGGCCGCGATCGATCTCGACGCGCGCGCGGTGCCGGCGTATCTGAACCTCGGCGACGTGCGCGTCGCGCAGGGCAACGAGACGGACGCCGCGCGCGATCTGGGAAACGCTGGTCGAGGTCGCGCCCGACCGCGCCTACCTGGCGTTCGATCGGCTCGAGGCGCTGGCGATGCGCACCGGCAATCCCGGAGCGCTTCACGCGGCTGTGCCGGCGGCTGATCGACGAGAACCCGCAGGACTGGCGCGCGCGGCTGGCGCTGTCACGCCACCTGGCCGCCAGCGGCCGGCCGCAGCGACGCGCTCGACCTGCTGTTCGCCGCGCTCGTGCAGAACCCGCACGCGCTCGAGCATCCACCAGGCGATCTGGCGCGCGCTCGGCCAGCTGCATCATCCGCCGTCGCTCGTCGATCGCTACGGCGAGCTCACCGAGCACGCGGTCTTCTACCTCGACCCGCACGTCTGCATGCGCTGCCGCTACCGCAGCACCGAGCTGCTCTGGCAGTGCCCGCACTGCCACGACTGGAACACGTTCGTCGAGGAGCGGATCGCGCCGGCGCAGGACCCGACGGAAGTCGAAGTCTGAGCAGCTCAGGCCGCTAGGCGCCTAGACGAGCGTCGAGCTCAGCGCTCGCAGCACGTCCGTCGACCTGGCGGTCGGTGTCCTCGAACGTGCCGTCGGTGCGAATCACGAAATCGGCGCGCGCCGCCTTCTCGTCGGTCGGCCACTGCGCCGCGAGGCGCTGGCGCGCCGTCGGCTCGGTCAGGCCGCGCGCGACCAGCCGCGCGATCTGCATCTCCGGCGGGCACGACGGTGGCGATCGACGCGGTCGAAATCGCCCGCGTGGCCGGTTTCGTACAGCAGCGGCACGTCCACGATCGCGAGCGGCGCGTCGCCGATCAGCTCGAACGCCCGCAGCCCCGCGGTGATCGCGCGATAGACGGCGGGGTGCACGATCGCTTCGAGATCGCGGCGCGCCGCCGGCGTCGGCGAAGACGATCGGGCCGAGCTTCGCGCGATCGACCGCGCCGTCAGCGTCGAGGATCTCGGCGCCGAACCGCGCCGCAATCGCGGCCGTCGCTTCGGTGCCCGCCGCGGTCACGCCGTGGGCGAGCTGCGTCGGCATCCAGGCACGGCACGCCGCGCTGGCGGAATTGCTCGAGCACGTAGCTCTTGCCGGTCGCGATGCCGCCGGTGAGCGCGACTTTCAGCATGGCGCAGCGCTGCTCCGGTGGCCGCCTACCTGCCCAGTCCTGCCTCGCCGCCGCCGCTGCTCCGCGGCACGTGAGCGTGTTCTTCAGCAGCATCGCGATCGTCAGCGGGCCGACGCCGCCCGGCACGGCGTCAGCGCGCCGGCGACCTCCGCCACTCCGGGATGCACGTCGCCGAGGACGAGCGATCCGCGGCGCTCGAACGCCTCGCGCCGCTTCGAGCCGGGCGGAAACAGCCGCTCGACCGTCGCGCGCGATCGTCGACGCGGGTGGTGCCGACGTCGATCGACCGTCGCGCCCGGCTTGACGAACTCCGCGCGTCACGAACGCCGGCCGGCCGATCGCCGCCACCAGGATGTCGGCCTCTCGCGCGACGCGCGGCAGATCGACGGTCCGCGAATGACAGATCGTGACCGTGGCGTGGCGGTGCAGCAGCAGCAGCGCCATCGGCTTGCCGACGATGTCGCTGCGGCCGATGACGACGGCGCGCGTCGCCGGCGATCGGGATCGCCGAGCGCTCGAGCAGCTCGATGACGCCCGGACGGCGTGCACGGCCGCGACGGCCGCGCCGGTTCTGCACGAGGCGGCCGACGTTGATCGGGTGGAAGCCGTCGACGTCCTTGTCGGCGCAATCGCGTCGAAGACGCGCCGCTCGGCATCGGCGCCCATCGCCGCCGGCAGCGGCGACTGCACGAGGATGCCGTCGTGCACGTCGCTGCGGTTCAGCCGATCGACCAGCGCGAGCAGATCCGCCGAGCGACGCCGTCGCCGGCAGCCGCTCGAGGTCGGCGCGCAAGCCGGCCTCGCCCGCCGACTTCAGCTTGTTGCGGACATAGACTTGCGACGCGGGATCGTCGCCGACCAGCACGATGCCGAGGCCGGGAGGCCGCCCCATCCGCTCCGTGAACGCGGCAACAGCCGGCCGCGACCTCGGCGCGAATCTGCTGCGCGACGGCGACACCGTCAAGCAGTCGTGCCGCCATCAGGACGCCGCCTCCGCCTCGAGCCGCTTCAGCGAATGCGGGCGGCCGAGCACCACGAGCTTGTCGCCCGCGCGAATGTCCGTGTCCGGCTCGGGATTGAATTCCATGCGCCCGTCCTGCCGCTGGATCCCGACGACGATCACGCCGAAGCGCTGGCGGAGGTTCGCCTGCAGAATCGACTGGTTGGCCATGGTGAATCTCGACGTCACCGTGATCTCCTCCATCACCAGATCGAGGTTATCCGAGCTCGTGGCCAGCTCGACGAAGTCCACCACGGCCGGCCGGAGCGCGGTCTGCGCGATCTGCACGCCGCCGATCTGATACGGCGACATCACGCGATCGGCGCCGGCCCGCTTCAGCTTCTGCGTCGCGTCCTCGGTTTCGGCGCGGCCGACGATGAACAGGTCCGGCCGCAGCACGCGGGCGCTCAGCACGGTGTACACGTTCTCGGCATCCGTGCCGACCGCCGCAATCAGCCCCTTCGCGCGCGTCGATGCCGACGCGCTGGAGCACCTCCTCGCGGCTCGCGTCCGCCTCGACCGCCAGCAATCCGGCTTCGATCGCCTCCTGCACGCGTTCCGGGCTGCGCTCGACGATCACGAACGGCACCTGCTGGCGCTGAAACTGATGCGCCACGACGCTGCCGATGCGCCCGTAGCCGCAGATGATGAAGTGGTCCGAAAGTTCTTCGAGCATACGTGCATACCTGCGCCGCGCGAGGCGCTTCGGCAGTCCTCCCTCGACGACGATTCCGGCGATGAGCGTGAAGGTGTAGAGCGCGGCGCCGACGCCGCTGAGCAGCAGGACAACGGTGAAGGCCTGCCCGGCCCACGTCGCCGCGGGCGGCACGTCCACGGTGGTGAGGGCGACGACCGTGACGAAGAAGGCGCGCCACAGCGACCAGCCTTCGATCCAGTGGTACCCGACCGTGCCGACGACGATGATGAAAAACAGAAGGGCGACCGCAAAGCCCGGGCCCTGAGCCCGGAGCCACCGGCCGCCCTTCGCATCCGCCACGAGCTGGCGTTACCGCGCGCCGCCTGTGCGTCGATCTTGCTGTGGCTCATCCCGTACGCGAAGTAGAAGACCAGGCCGATCGCCAGCCACACGGCCAGCCGCAGCCAGTTCGTCCAGCCGAGCCCGAAGATCATCGCGCCGCAGACGACGATGCCGAGGATCGCCACGACCGGCAGCGCCGGGACCGTGAAGCCGCGCGGGATGTCGGGCCGCCGCACGCGCATGATCCAGACGCCGGCGCACACCAGGATGAACGCGAACAGCGTCCCGATGCTCGTCATCTCGCCGACGATGTCGTCGGGCACGAACGCCGCGAACAGCGCCGGTGAAGACGAAGAACAGCAGGTTCGACTTGTACGGCGTCCGGTAGCTCGGATGGACGTCGGAGAAGACCTTCGGCACCAGCCCGTCGCGGCTCATCGAGTAGAACACGCGCGACTGGCCGAGCAGCATGACCAGGATGACCGACGAGAACCCGGCCAGGATCGCGACCGTCACGAGCTTGCGCCAGCCACTCGTAGCCCGGTCATGTACTTGGTGATCGCGAAGGCCACCGAGGCCTCCCGGCCCTGCGTGCGGAAGTCCTCGACCGTCGCGACGCCGCTCAGCACGTAGCGAGAAGAGCACGTAGAGCACCGTGCAGACCACCAGCGAGCCGAGGATGCCGATCGGCATGTCGCGCTTGGGGTTCTTCGCTTCCTGCGCGGCGGTCGACACCGCGTCGAATCCGATGAAGGCGAAGAACACCACGCCGGCCGCGCCGAGGATGCCCATGATGCCGCCGTAGTTGTGCGTGACGCCCTGTGGCGTCGGTGTACGTCGTCGCCGCGGGAATGTACGGCGTGTGGTTCGCCGGGTTGATGAATCCCCAGCCGATCGCGATGACCATCATCACGATCGCGACCTTGATGATGACGATGAGGCCGTTGACGAACGCCGACTCCTGCGTGCCGCGGATGAGCAGCAGCGGTCAGCAACAGCAGGATGAACACCGCCGGGATGTTCATGATGCCGTTGCACGCCCGCGTCGCCGACGTCTCGAACGGCGAGTGGCACCACTGATACGGGATGCGCATCCCGAACCATTCGAGCAGCTTGTTGAAGTACTCGCTCCACGCGATCGCGACCGTCGCGGCGCCGACGGCGTATTCGAGCACCAGGTCCCAGCCGATGATCCACGCGACCAGCTCGCCCATCGTGGCGTACGAGTAGGTGTAGGCGCTGCCCGCGATCGGGATCATCGACGCGAACTCGGCGTAGCACAGGCCGGCGAACGCGCAGCCGATGCCGGCGACGATGAAGGCGAGCGTCGACCGACGGACCGGCGCGATCGGCGATGGCGGCGGCCGTGCGCACGAACAGGCCGGCGCCGATGATCGCGCCGATGCCGAGCGCGACGAGTTGCAGGGGACCCAGGGTGCGCTTGAGCGTACCCTCGCCGCTCGCGGCTGCATCCGCGAGGAGGCGATCGATGGACTTGGTTCTGAACAATGCGCCAGCCACTATGCCTCCGTTCACCGTAGGGGCCGACCCATGTGTCGGCCGGGGCGGACACGTGGGTCCGCCCCCTACAGCTGAGTTCTAAAACCCCGCGATTATACGGGCAATCTGGCTAGCGTGCCGGCGTGACCGTCCGGAATGTGACTTCGGTCAACGGCGCCACCGCTCCGGTCAGCGCGGCGCGCTGTCCCAACAACTCCTGGTCGAAGTACCGGCGCACGAGCACGCGCGTGATCTCGGTGACGCGCGCAGGCGCGATCGTGCCCAGCATCGGCCGTTCGCGCAGCGGTCCGCCCCAGAACACCATGTCGGTGAAATCGAGATGTCGCGTGTCTTCGACGTCGGCGCGGTGGTACGGGCGCGCGGCCGTGCGATAGATCGGATCGTTGGCGCCAAGCCGTCCGGGACGCGCCGAATACACCATCATGAATGGCTTCTGCATCGAGCCGTCGATGACGGTCCCCGACTGCGGGATGCCATCGAGGTTCAGGCCCGCCTTGCAGCGCCGGTCGTCGAGGCAGAACTGGCCGGCCATCACGCCGCCCATCGAATGGCCGAACGCGCCGAGGCGCGTCGTGTCGAGCGCGGCGACGAGGCGGCTCGCCGCACTGCGCGGCGGCACGCCCGACAGCTTGTCCACCACCAGCTTCGCATCGTCGACCCAGCGCTTCAGCGCCACCTGTGTCTGGTTCAGCCCTGACAGATAGCCTTTCATCAGCCGGACTTGCTCGGCCGGGTCCTCCGCCTTCGTGACGGCGGCCATCGTGTCGTCTTCGGTGCGCCACTCGCCGAACACTTCGGCGATTGCCGGCAGCATGGTGCCGGCGCCGGTCAGCATCGTGACGACGTTGCCGTCGCTCAGCGTCGCCGCCGTCACTTCGTACGGGTGGACGATGTTCAGCACCGCGTACCCGTGGCTGGCGAGATCCTCGAGCAGCGCCGTTTGGGAGCTGGGAATGCCGGTGTAGCCTGCTGAAAAAAGAGAACCGGAAGCTTGCGGGGCGTGACGCGCGGCGCTCCGTCCATCTCGGCGTGCGTTCGTACTTTTTCCAGGCCGTCGAAGACCGCGCGCGACGCGCGCAGCACGGTCGCGAACGTCCGCACCTCGGGGAGACCCTCGCGCAAATACGGCGCGGGCGCACCGGTCCGCCGCGCCGCCGCCGCCGGGTACAAGGCGATGACCTCGACCTGGCGAGGATCGCCGGCGGAGCTGAACGTCTCCTTCCGCGCCGGGTCGGTGAGGCGCCACGTCGTCGTGGCAACCGGGTACGGCCCGGTGGGCGCCGGCAGTTCGATGGCGCCTGGCGCTTCTGTTTGTGGCGCGGGTCCGCGCGCCTGGGCCCACCAGGGCGGCGGTCGCCAACACAGTCATGACGAGTCTGGTCATGTGAGCCTCCGACTGTGATCGTCTCGATTCCGAACCGTTCGAGAAATGCTCGAACTCGTGACTCCGGGTCATCGGTCGCCAACAGATCGCCGATGACCGCCACGGACGCTGCGCCAGCTTCGAGCACCGACGCCGCCGTGTCCAGCGTAATTCCGCCAATCGCGACGAGCGGAAGCCCAGCGGCGCGCGCGCGTGCGGCCGCGGCGCGAACCATTTCGAGTCCGATCGCATCGTACCCGGTGGCTTTCGTCACCGAACCGAACACGGGCCCGATCGCGACGTACGTGACCGGCTGACTCACGGCCGCCGCGATCTGATCGACCGTGTGCGTGGAGAGACCCACCATCGATGTGTCGCCGACAATCCGACGCACGTCCGCCGGCGTCAGATCCTCCTGCCCGACGTGAACGCCAGCGGCGCCCGCCAGCCGCGCGATGTCCGCGCGATCGTTGATGACGACCACCGCATCGCTCGCGCGAGCCAGCTCGACCACTCGCGACGCGAGGTCCAGGAATTCTGCCCCAGTCGCCTGCTTGGCGCGAATCTGCAGAAAGCGGGCGCCACCGCGCAGGTACGCGGCCGCCAGATCCACAGGCGCCCAGCCGGCGCGCGCCGCGACGTCGACGTCGACGATGGCGTTGAGACTTCGGGAGGTCTGTCAGACCGCCTCAGCGAGACGGCCCGGCGTAGGGCGCGAGAGAAAGCGCTCCATGAACGACGTGCTGAGCTTGCCGGCGACGAACTCCGGGTCGCTCAGGATCTTGCAGGTGCAGCGGGATGCGTCGTCTTGATGCCTTCGATGACGGTCATCTCGAGCGTGCGCCGCATGCGCGCGATCGCCTCCTGGCGGTCGCGGCCGTGCACGATGATCTTGGCGATCATCGAGTCGTAGTACGGCGAGATCGTGCACTCGGAATGCGCGAACGTCTCGACGCGAACGCCAGGGCCGCCCGGCACGCTGAAGACGTGGATGACGCCGGGCGACGGCACGAACGTGTCCGGATCCTCGGCGTTGATGCGGCACTCGATGGAGTGGCCGGTGAAGGTGACTTCGCTCTGCTTGAACGACAGCCGCTCGCCGGCCGCGATCCGGATCTGCTCCTTGACGATGTCGATGCCGGTCACCATCTCGGTGACCGGATGCTCGACCTGCAGGCGCGTGTTCGCTTCCATGAAATAGAAGCGCCCGTCCGGATCCATCAGGAACTCGAACGTGCCGGCGTTGGTGTACTGCACGGCCTTCGCCGCGTCGATGACGATGCTGCCCATCTTGCGGCGCATCTTCTCGCTGAGCGCCGGCGACGGCGACTCCTCGATCAGCTTCTGATGCCGCCGCTGAATCGAGCACTCGCGCTCGCCGAGATGCACGACCGACGCCGTGGTGATCGCCGAGGATCTGGAACTCGATGTGCCGCGGCGACTCGACGTACTTCTCGATGTAGACGTCGCCGCACGCCGAACGCCGCTTCGGCTTCGCGCTGCGCCGTCTTGACCGCGTGCGACAGCTCGCCGGGCGCGCGCACGACGCGCATGCCGCGGCCGCCGCCGCCCGCCGTCGCCTTGACGATGACCGGGATAGCCGATGTCCTTCGCGACCTTGAGCGCCTTCTCTTCGCTCTCGATCGGGCCGTCGCTGCCGGGCAGGATCGGCACGCCGGCCTTCCGCATCACCCGGCGGGCGCGCGCCTTGTCGCCCATCAGCCGGATGACCTGCGGGTCGGGGCCGATGAACTTGATGTGGCACGCCTCGCAGACCTCGGCCAGGTAGGCGCTCTCCGAGAGGAACCCGTAGCCGGGATGGATGGCGTCGGCGCCGGTGATTTCGGCGGCGCTGATCACGGCCGGCACGTTCAGGTAGCTGTCGGCGCTGCGCGCCGGGCCGATGCAGACGTCCTCGTCGGCAAAGCGGACGTGCAGCGAGTTCTCGTCGGCCTCCGAATAGACCGCCACGGTCTTGATGCCGAGCTCGCGGCAGGCGTAGATGACGCGCAACGCCACTTCGCCGCGGTTGGCGATCAGGATTTTCTTGAACATCTACCGCGTTTTGATGGCGAACAGCCGCTCGCCGTACTGCACCGGCTGTCCGTTCTCGACGTAGACGTTCACGACTTCGCCGTCGTACTCGGAATCGATCTCGTTCATCAGCTTCATCGCTTCGATGATGCAGAGCACCTGCGCCTTTCTTCACGGTGGATCCCGACTTCGACGAACGACGGCCGCGCCTGGCTCCGACGATCGATAGAACGTGCCCGACGATCGGCGACTTGACGATGGCCAGCTCGATCTCGGCGTCGGCGGCTCGGCGTCATTCGGCGGCTAGCGAGCGCCGCCACCGGAACGGAGGGCGCCGCCACGGGTGCGCCTCCGGCCGCAGCGGCCGTCGGCACCGATGGCGCGGGCAGCGAGATCCCGAGCGTCCCGAGCCGTTCTTCGGACTCTCAGCCGCAGGCCGTCGTGTTCGACTTCGAGTTCGGCAAGCTCGTGCTCGCTGCACGAGGTCGAGAATCTGCTTCAGTTGGTCGTAGATCCAAATCAAATCTCGAGAGACTCCGTCGGCGACGTCGGTCAGGACGCTCGACACCCGCTCTCCGTGACCAGCACATCGTCTTCGATCCGGACGCCGCCCCAGCCGGGGAGATACGCGCCGGGCTCGATCGTGAACACCATGCCGGCCGCAACCGCTTCGTCACTGGTGTCCACATCCGGTCGGCGCCGGGTGATCCGCGGGTCCTCGTGGACCTCGATCCCCAGGCCGTGGCCCGTGCCGTGGCCGAACGCGTCGCCCATACCCGTGACCGTCGAGCGTGTCCCGGGCCGCCGCGTCGATCCCGAACCGCGACTGGCCCGGCGCCACGGCCTGCAATGGCCCGATCGTGCGCCGCGAGCACGGCGTCGTAGACCTCGCGCGCGCGCGGCGACGCCGCGCCGATGGATACGGTCCGGGTCAGGTCGACGCAGTATGAGTCGTAGACGCCGCCAAAGTCCAGCACGACGAGGTCACCTTCGGTCAATTTTCGCTCGCCGGGCCTGGCATGCGGCAGCGCCGAATTGGGCCCGCTGGCGACGATCGTCTCGAACGCCGTCCGCGTAAACCCGGCGTCGCGGATGCGCCAGTCAATCGCCATCGCGACCTCGCGCTCGGTGCGCCCGCGTTTCACCTCGCTCGGGACCTGCTCGGCAACGCGCGACAAACGCCGGGCGGCCTCTCGCAGCGTGGTGATTTCGTACTCGTCCTTGATCTGCCGCGGACGCTCGACCACGCCTTCGGTCGGAATGAGATCGACAGGCGCGGAGCCCGAGGCGGCCAGCCTGGTCGCGAGCCAGGTGTGACGGGCGACGGTCAGGTCCGCGGCCTCGAACGCGACGCGCTTCCAGTCCTGCTTGATCAGGACATCCACCAGCGTGGCGTCGTAGGAACCCTCGACGGTGACGAGCTCGAGGCCGGGACATTCGTCCGCCCGGCCGCGAGTCTCGTTCATGACGGTCACATACCGCGAGTCGGTGAGAAACAGGAGCCGGCTGGCGGTCAGCACCACGATGGCGGCGCTGCCGGTGAAGTTGGTCAGGTAGAGAATGTTCGGCAGCGCGGTGACGATGAACGCGTCGGCACGATGCGTCGCGAGCGCTGCCCGGATCGCATCGTGCCGGCGCTCAAGCGCGGTGCTTGGCGCGAGTGACATCCGCCCAGTCTATTTCGTGGTGACCGTATGAGTCACGGTCGCTGTCTTCCCCGCCGAGTCGGTGACGGTCAGGCGCACGACGAACGTGTTCAGCGACAGGAAGGCATGGGTCGGCTTCTGGCCGCTTCCCGTGCCGCCGTCGCCGAAGTCCCACACCCAGCTGGTGATCGTGGCCCCCGTCGACGGAATCGACGGCGTGGCGTCGAAGTTCACCGTTTGCCCAATCAGCGGATCGCTGGGCGAGAACGTGAACTCCGCGACGATCTGGCTCGAGGTCGTCGAGACGGTGACCGTCCGGGACGTGCTGCCCTGCTGGCCGGTGTTGTCGGTCACGACGAGCGAGACGGTAAACGTGCCGGCGCGCGATTATACGCGTGCGTCGGCGTGACGCCCGATCCGGGCGACGTGCCGTCGCCGAATTCCCACGCGTAACTGGCGATCGACCGGCCAGGCGCCGCGGTCGAGGCGGACGCGTTGAAGAACACGTCCTGGTTCGTCCCCGGCGAGGTCGGCGAGAACACGAACGAGGCGGTTGGCGGCCCGAGCGACACGGCTCACCGTATTCGTCGTCGTACCGGTCTGTCCGAGGTCGTCGGTGACCACCAGCACGACGCTGAAGCTCCCCGCGGTTGCGTATGGGTGCGTCGGCGTCACGCCGGTCCCCGTGCGTGCCGTCGCCGAAATTCCACGCGTAGCTCGTAATCGTGTGGCCCGCCGCGGCGCTCGACTGCGTGGCGTTGAACGACACGGTCTGGTTCGTCACCGGCGCCGTCGGCGAGAACACGAACGATGCGGTTGGCGGCGGCGTCGGACTCGTCGAGGAGACGGTCACCGAGCGCGTCGTCGTACCGGTCTGGCCGAGATCGTCAGTGACCACCAACACGACGCTGAACGTTCCCGCGTTGGCGAACGGGTGCGTGGTCGTGACACCGGTCGCTGTGCCGCCATCGCCGAAGTTCCAGGCGTAGCTCACGATCGAATGGCCGGCCGCGGCGGTGGACTGCGTCGCGTTGAACGACACCGATTGCGCGGTCGCCGGCGACTGCGGCGAGAACACGAACGAGGCTGTTGGTGGTGGCGTCGAGCCGGTTGAGCTGACCGGAACGGTCTTGGTCGACGTGGCCGTCTGCCCGGTCGTGGTGTCGGTCACCTTCAACACGACGCTGAAGGTGCCGGCACTCGTATACGTGTGATTCGGCGTGACGCCCGTGCCGGTTCCGTTGTCGCCGAAATTCCAGGCATAGCTCAGGGTGTGGCCCTGAGCCACCGTCGACGCGGTCGCGTCGAACAGCACGGACTGGTTCACCTGTGGCGCCGCCGGTGAGAACACGAAGTCCGCCGTTGGCGGCGTGGAGTTCGATGGACGACACCGTCACCGTCCTCGTCGTCGTTGCCGTTTGTAGTGTGGTGGTGTCGGTCACCTTCAGCACGACGCTGTAGGTGCCAGCCGCCGTGTAGGTGTGGCTCGGGGTGACGCCGGTGCCGGTCAGGCTGTCGCCAAAGTTCCAGGCATAGCTGAGCGTATGCCCGGCCGCCACCGTCGATTGAGTCGCGTCGAACAAGACCGCCTGATTGACCTGCGGCGAACCCGGCGAGAACACGAACGACGCCGTCGGCGGATCGCTCGGCGTGGCCGTCACGGTAACGGTCTTCGCGACCGTTGCGCTCTGACCGATGTCGTCGGTGACCGTCAGCACCACGCTGAACGTGCCCGTGTTGCTGAACGTGCGAGACGGGTTCACGCCGGTCCCCGCCGCTCCACCGTCGCCGAAATTCCAGGCGTAGCTCGAGATCGTGCGGCCCGTCGCAGCCTTCGACAGCGCGGCGTTGAAGGACACCGACTGGGCGACGATCGGGTTCGTGGGCGAGAAGACGAAATCCGCGGTCGGCGGAGGCGACGGACTGTTCGACGTGACCGGCACGGTCTTCGACGCCGTGCCCGTCTGACCAAGATCGTCCTTGACGACCAGGACGACGCTGTAGGTTCCCGCCGTGCCGAAGGTATGGGACGGCGTCAGGCCGCTTCCCGTCCCGCCGTCGCCGAAGTTCCAGCTGTATTCGACAATCGAATGGCCGGTCGCTGCTCTCGCCGCGCTGGCATTGAACGACACGGATTGTCCGGTCGTTGCGGCGATCGGCGAGAAGACGAAGTCCGCGGTCGGCAACGGCGTCTGAGGAATTGATCTGGACCGGGACCGACTGCGTCGCCGTGGCCGTCTGACCGGCTTCATCGGTGACGATCAGGAGGACGACGTAGGTTCCGGCGTTGTTGAACGAATGCGTCGGGTTGATCCCGCCGGCCCTGCCACCGTCGCCGAAGTCCCACGAGTAGTTCGCGATGCCGGTCGTTCCGCCCTTCGACGTCGCCGCGTTGAACGACACCGACTGCCCGATCGTCGGGTTCGTCGGCGAGAACACGAAGCCCGCCGTCGGCGGCGTGCCTCCGACGCCGATGGGAACCGACCGGCTCGCCGTCGAGGACAGACCGCGGTCGCTGACCACCGTCAGGCTCACGTTGAACGACCCGAGCGTGCGGTAGACATGGGACGCGGTGGCGCCCGATCCCGTGGTCCCATCGCCGAAATCCCAGGTGTACGCAGTGATCGCGCGGTCCGAGTTCACGCAGAAACCCGCGAAGCCCGCCTCGGGACAGCTGGAGCCGTCCGTCGAACGCGACCGGAGTCGACAGCGCCGGCGCGGAGGGATTGAACACAAACTGCGCCGTCGGCGGGGCCGGCGGCGGCGGCGTGGTCAGACTCGACGGCCCGAGCAGATCGGGCGTTTCACTCTGTTTGACCGTGCACGACTGGCTCGCCGCGATGGTGGCGACTGCGAGGAGCGCACGAAGAAGGCGCGTCGGCTTCATCGTTACTGATCACCAAAGTTTCCGAAGTTCACTTGCATCGATCCGGTTACCTGAATCTCGTGGCCGACGCGGTCCTTGCCGAAGAAGGTCACGTCGGCGATGGTGTAGATGACCCCGCCGTTGCTCCGCAGCTGCGACGAGCGGCGGCTCCACTTTGGCGACGTGGCGCACCAGCTCGAAGGCCAGCGTCAAGGTGCCACCGAGCGGCACCGTCCCGGTTACTCCGCCGTCGAACGCATACGGCACGTCCACGCCTTGCGTGTTCCGTCCGTCGGTGCGCCGGTAGACAACCCGATACCGGTTGATCGTCACTTCGTTGTTGGTCGTCGGCGCGTTCGGCGATGACGGATTGGTGATGTCCTTGAGGGGCGTGCGAAGGACCACTTGTCCGAAGTCGTCGAAGATGGTCTGGCACGGATTCGTCTGCGAGCACACACCGCCCGTCGTCACGATCGTGAGCACGTCGGACAGCAGCGCGCCGCCGCTGAACTGCGCCGGCCGGTTGCCGGTCGCCGCCTGCATGAGATCGATGACGAGGTACATCGGCGAACGTCCGGTTCGGGCGACATCGCCACACGAGAGCGAGGACAAGAGCAGCACACGAAACAGCCACGAAGCACGAGATCACGAAAGACAAGCCGGAGCTTGTTTCGTGTCTTCGTGTTCGTGCAGATCCCACTGTCATTTCTCCCTACCCCTTGATGATGCGCGGCGTGATGAAAATGAGCAGTTCGGTGCTCGCGTCGGTGATGGTGTCCCGCTTGAACAGCCATCCGAGGAGCGGCAGCCGGCTCAGGCCGGGCGTCTTGTCGTTCGTCGTCTGCTCGTTGCTCACGTAAATGCCGCCGATGACGGTCGTCTGGCCATCGCTCACGAGCACCTGTGTGTTGGCGCGCTGCGTGTTGATCGGCGGAATGTCCCTGATCGCCCGGCTGAAATCGGGCGACGCGTTCTCGACGGAGATCTGCATGATCACGGTGTTGACCGCGGTGATCTGCGGCGTCACGCGCAGCGTCAGCGCCGCATCCTTGAACTGGACGGTCACCGTGTTGTTCGACACGGTCTGATAGGGAATCTGGACGCCCTGCGTGACTTCGGCCGGGATGTTGTTCTGCGTCGTGACGCGCGGCGTCGACAGCAGCCGGCCGTTGCCGCTCCGCTCGAGCGCCGACAGCGCGACGTCGAGATTGAACGCGCCGTTGACCGACCCGAGCGCCAGGCCGATCGCACTCGATGCGCCCGATGCGGCCAGATCCACGGCCGTGGGCTGCTGGGTCGTTCCCGTCCCGCCGGTCGGCCCTTGCCGGCCGCCGGCTTCGTTGCCGACGCGGCCGCCCAGGTTGCCCGTGTTCGGAAACGCGAGCGGCGTGGTGTTGCCAATGGCCGGATCGACGCGGCCGTTGAAGCCCCACTGCACACCGAGCGCACGCGCGTAATCCTTGTTGGTCTGCACGATCCGCGCTTCGATCTCCACCTGCGGCTGCGCCGTGTCGAGGGTGTTGATCAACTGGGTCGAGCTCTGGAGCCGGTCGGCCAGATCGGTGACGATCAGCGTGTTGGTGCGCGCGTCGACGTAGGCCGTGCCGCGCTGCGAGAGCACGTTCGCGGCCTTCAGCATCGCGACGATTTCTTCGCCCTTGGCGTAACTGAGCTGGCGCGTCAGCGTCAGGATCTGGCCCGCTTCGGCCTGGGCCTTGGCCAGATCGCTCAGCTTCTTCTGCTCGGCCTCGAGCGCGTCGAGCGGGGCCACCCGCACGATCGTCCCGTTGACGACGTAGCCGAGCGAGTTCGCGCGCAGGATCATGTCGAGCGCCTGATCCCACGGCACATCGCGCAGGGCGACATCCACGGTGCCGTTGACACGCGGATCGATGACGACGTTCAGCCCGCTAATCTCCGCAAACGTGCGAAGCACCGCGCGCAGATCCGCCCCTTGAAAATCGAGGCTGACGGGATGGCCGGAGTACTGCCGCTCGTTCGGCTGGCCCGTCCCGAGCGGCGACGAGCAGGCTGCGAGGCCGCGGGCTGCGTTTGCAGTCCGCGGAGTCCAAACATCGGTAGTCTCGGGGCCGCGGGAATCGGCGCGGCCGGACTCGCCGCGGCGGCGGTTGGAACGAGTCGCGCTCATGGTCGGCGCCGCAGCCGTGGCGACCGCCGGCGGCGCAGGCGCTGGCGCGGCTGGCGCCTCGGTGGCCGGCGCCGCGGCCGGCGATGGCGCCGGCGGCGCGGCGGCGTTCGGCCCGGAACCGTCGAGACCGAGCGCGGCAATCGGATCGATCGCCGGCCTCGCGCGCGACGGTCGACGGCAGCGCTTGTCCCGGAACCGGCTTGTCGAGATCGACGATCACCTTGTTGCGCTCGCTGCGCACGTGATGTGCGAGCGGCTGCGCGAGCGCGATGCGAACGCGCGACACCGGCGCCCCGAGCGAGTCCGCCGGCTCGACGTACACCGCGGCGATCGACTCGCGGACGCTCTTGGCCACGGAATGGACCGCGCCTTTCGCGGTCGTGTTGCGGAACTCGAGGATCACCGTCACCGGGTCGGGACGCGTGGCGACGTAGGGCACGGGCTCGCTGACTTCAATGACCAGCGATGTGCTCTTCGAGTTGACGCGCAGACTGATGTCGCTGATCCGTGCCGGCGGGGCGGACCCGGCCGACTGGCCGGACGCATTCACGAGCGCGCCGGCCACCAACGCCGTCAGCAGGAGGGGGAGGGCCTGCGTGCGTTTCATTCTTTGGCGGCCTCGAGCGATTGCAGCAGTTTCTGAGTCTCCCGCTGCTTGACGACCGACAGCGGATCGGTGACGCGCTGCACGACCACCAGGCCTTCGCGCGAGATTTCCTTGATCAGGCCGTCCAGCAGCCTGTCGCCCTGATGGACGATGTAGGTCTTGTTGTCGGGGCCCGCGACCATGGCGACGAGCGCGTCGCGGCTCTGCATGATCCCGCGCACCGTGATCTCCGCGAGCGTCAGGCCGGCGAGACCATCGCCTTTCCGGGCCACCGGCCGCGGTTCGGTTCCGGTGTTGAGCAGGGTCAGAAACGGATCGCGCCGCCCATCGGCGTGGTACGTGTAGGGTTCCGGCGCCGGCTTTTCGGCCTGGGCCGGTTGTCCCTGCGCGGGCGGCGCCGGCGACGGGCTCTGACCCGCGAGCGTGGCTGTGAACGTTGCCGTCACCGCGACGGCCAAAACGAATCGCATGATCAGACGCCTTTCGGCGCCGGCTTCGGCGGCGCCGGCTTGTCGAGAAGGACGAACGTGGTCGCCACACAGGTGGCGGTGATGGTCGCGTTCGGCTCGGGCTTCTCTTTCCCTTTCACGTCGAGTCCGCTGATGTTCACGATTCGCGTGAACTTGCCCACGCGGTCGAGGAACAGCGCGAGGTTGTGATACGTGCCTTCGAGCTCCAGCGTGATCGGCCATTCGGCGTGCAGCTGTTTGGTCACCGTGGGGCTCGGCTTGAATCCCTTGATTTCCAGGTTCGATCGCGCGGCCTCCACCTGCATGCGGCGCAGCAGATCGGCCACGTCTTTTTCATCCGGGAGGACGGACTTCAGGTTGTCGAGCCGCGCCTCGAGGTCAGCGACCTGGGCCCGGAACTCCGGCAGCTTCTTGGCGGTCGCGTTGCCCTTGGCGATGTCGCCGTGCAGCGCCGTCAGCTGAAACTGGCGCGCGGAGATGTCGGCGCGCATCGGCAGCTCGATGTAGTAGTAAAAGGCGCCGGAGCCCGACCCGGCCAGCGCGACGAACGCGAAGACCTGCCAGTACCACGGCAGCTTGCTCAGACTGATATCCACGTTGTTCCACTCGCCCTATCGGGGCTGTCGCGCCCCGTGCTTTACGGTAAAAAAGCCCCCAGAGTGTTTTTCGTGCAATGAACGCTGCAGGTGCTTCTCGCGCAAGGCACTCTAGAGTGCTCTTTGTGCGAAGCATCCCAGAGTGCTTCACTGGAAGAGTCCTAGGGTGCGACGGACTTCGTCGCCGCGCCTGCCCCGCCTGCGGCGTTTTCCTTGCCCGCTGCGGCTGCTCCTGGCGGCTGGAATTGCGCCTTGAGGCTGAACTTGATCAGCTCGCCCGGTGCGGCCGAAATCACTTCGGTCTGCGTGCTGACGATCTCGACGGACCGTTTGAAGTAGCCCGTCGCCTCCAGGCTGGCGACGAAATCCGACAACCCGGTCAGCGTGGTGCACCGGCCGTCGATGACGACGTCGGGACCAACCTGCTTGAGCCCGGTCAGCCACATCATCGGCGGCAGCGATCGGCTGATCTGATCGAGCATGTGGACCGGACCGGTCTGGCTCTTTCGCAGCTGCTCGATGAGGACGACGCGCTGCTGCAACTGCGCCTTGCGCTGCTCGAAGAGCTGCACCTGCTGAATGATCGAGTGCAGGCGCGAGGTTTCCTGCTGCGCCGTCGAGATTTCCGTGTCGAGCTTCGTCGATTCCTGCCAGATCTTCCAGTAGCGCCAGCCGCAGACCCCGACCGGCGACCAGCAGGATGAGACTGCACGCGACCGTGACCTGCTGCGCGACGGTGCCGAACGACAGCGCCGCGCGCTTCTTGCGCCGCTCGCGATCGACGGGGAGAAGATTGATGCGAATCATCGGTCGCCCGTCCTGCGCAAGGCGAGGCCAACCGCCACGGCGGCGGTCGGCATGATGTCCATCGCGTCCACGACGCCGAGGCGATCGGGATCGCACGAGATCTGCCGGAACGGATCGAAGGTCTCAACGCTGGCGCCGAAGCGCTCCTGGAGCGCCTGCGCGAAGCCATCGACCTTCGAGGCGCCGCCGCTCAGCACGATCCGATCGATCCGGTCCGACGCCGCGGTGGCCTTGAAGAAGTCGAACGTCTTGTTGATTTCGATCAGGACGTTTTCGGTCATCGCATGCAGCACCGGCTTGACGTCTTCGAACGTCGCGCCGCTGCCGGCAATGCCCTTCTTCAACTGCTCCGCTGTGTCGAAGGGCATGTTGAGCTCTTTCTGCACGGCTTCGGTGTAGGCGTTGCCGCCCAGCGAGATGTCGCGGGTAAAGAGCGACTGCTCGCCCTGCACGATGTTCATGTTGATGGCGCTGGCGCCGGCGTTCAGCAGCACCACGACGGACTGCGCGTCGACGCCGTAGTTCACCTCGTACGCGTTCTGCAGCGCGAAGGCGTCGACGTCCACCACGATCGGGTTGCGGCCGGCCTGGGCGATGACGCCCGTGTAGTCCGCGATCTTGTCTTTCTTGGCGGCCACGAGCAGGACGTCCATCGTGCCTTTCGACGAGGCGCCCGTCCCGGCATCGAGAATCTGGTAATCGAGATTGACGTCCTGGATGTCGAACGGGACGTACTGCTCGGCCTCCCAGAAGATGGATTCCGCGAGCTCCGCGTCGGTCATCACGGGCAGGCTGATCTTCTTGACGATCACCGCATTGCCCGACAGCGACGACGGCGACATCCTTGGCCTTGAAGGCCTTGTTGTTGTCGAAGAGGCGCCGGATGGCGTCGGCGACCGCCGCCCCGTCCATGATGGCGCCGTCGACGATGGCGTCGGGCGGCACGGGCTCGCTGGCGAGCGCGGACACGCGATAGCTCTTCCCCGTCGCCTTGAGCTCGACGGCTTTGACTGAGCTGGATCCGATGTCCAAACCCACCGATGCTTTGGCTTTACCTAGACCAAACACAACGTTTCCTCGCAAATACGGCTGACGATTCTGGTTGCTCGACTGGGTGTATCGGATCGACGCACGCAGCACATCAGTGCACAGCCGTTCTTCTTGACAGTGCCCAGAAAGGCACGTATGATTTGGGTTTACCGTTGTCTGGACCGGCCGGGACCTACTGACTGAGACTGCTGACGAGACGTCGCGTCCGGGCGGGTAATCCCCTCAACACGAACCTAGGGTGCTTCGGAAGGTGATTTTGGGAATGTCTACGTTCATGGCCGGCGCGGAGTCGGCAGCCGCCGGGCGCCGGTGGCACATCATCGACGCGGACGGCCGGGTGCTGGGTCGCATCGCGACCCTGGCGGCGCGGCTGCTGCAGGGCAAGCACAAAGCGACCTACACGCCGTTCATCGACACGGGCGATCACGTCGTGGTCGTGAATGCCGCGAAGGTGAAGCTGACCGGCCGGAAGGAAGATCAGAAGATCTACCGCCAGCATAGCGGCTACGAAGGCGGGCTCCGCGAGGAGCGCGCGAAGCTGGTGCGTCAGCGCAAGCCGGAAAAACTGGTCGAAGACGCGATCCACGGCATGCTGCCCAAGACCAAGATGGGCGAGGCCATGTATCGCAAGCTGAAAGTGTACGCCGGTCCGGATCATCCGCACGCGGCGCAGAAACCATGCTCCAGAAGCTCGAGGTCGCGTAACGTGGCAGCAGTGCAGTATTACGGAACCGGACGGCGCAAGACATCGACCGCACGCGTCTTTCTTCGGCCCGGAGCGGGCGCCATCAGCGTCAATCGCAAAACATTCGAAGCCTTCTTCCCCACCGAGGCGCTGCGCATGCAAATCCGCACGCCGCTGGTGCTGACGGAGACGGCCGACAAGTTCGACATCCTCGCCACCGTGGCGGGAGGCGGCGTATCGGGGCAGGCGGGGGCCGTGCGACTCGGCATCGCACGCGCGCTCGTCGAGTACAACGCGGAGTTGCGCAAGCCGCTCAAGTCTGAGGGGCTGTTGACCCGCGATGCGCGCGCCAAGGAACGCAAGAAGTACGGAATGGCTGGCGCGCGGAAGCGCTTCCAGTTCAGCAAGCGCTAAAAAGAAGGAGGAGGATTTGGCCGCGACTGCAATGAAGGATCTGTTGGAGGCGGGCGTTCACTTCGGGCACCAGACCAAGCGCTGGAACCCGAAGATGAAGGAATACATCTTCGGCGAACGAAACGGCATCTACATCCTCGACCTTGGCAAGACGGTGAAGCTGTTCCGCGAGGCCGAGGACTTCGTATCCAACCTGGCCGCCGACGGGCGCACGATCCTGTTTGTCGGGACCAAGCGACAGGCCAAGGACGTGATCGCCGAAGAAGCGGAACGCTGCGGGATGTTCCACGTCAACGAGCGGTGGCTGGGCGGTCTGCTCACGAACTTCGCCACGATTCAGCGCAGTCTCGGGCGATTGCGGGATCTCGAGGCGATGGCGACCGACGGGCGCTTTGATACGTTGTCGAAGAAAGAGATCGCGCGCAACGAGAAGGAACGCCGCAAGCTGGCGAAAAACCTCGACGGCATCCGCGGGATGTCGCGCCTTCCCGATGCGGTGTTCGTGGTCGATACCAAAAAGGAAAAGATCGCCGTCGACGAGGCGCGCAAGCTCAAGATCCCCGTCATCGGCATCGTCGACACCAACTGCGATCCGGACGAGGTCGATTTCGTCATCCCGGGCAACGACGACGCCCTGCGTTCGATTCGGCTGTTCGCGTCGCGCATGGCCGACTCGGTGATCGAAGGCCGCGACCGGAAGCAGTCGATCGACGCCGAATCGGCGCGCGACGCGGCCGACGAGGCCGCGGCGGCTGAAACCGATCCCCGGCGCGCGGCCCGGCCGCAGCGCCGCCCGCGCGAGACCGCGCCCGCCAACGCCTAACCGATACCACGCTCGAATGAAGCCTCGCGCTCCATCTGAGCATGGAGAGCGGGGCTTTTTTTACGTACGGAGACGGAGACGCGAATGATGGCAACGAATCCAATTACCGCAGACATGGTGAAGAAACTCCGCGACCAGACCGGCGCGGGGATGATGGAGTGCAAGACCGCCCTGACCGAGGCCAACGGGGACTTCGAGGAGGCGAACACCATCCTGCGCAAGCGCGGGCTGGCGTCGGCCGCCAAGAAGGCGGGGCGCGCGACCAGCGAGGGGCTCATCGCCCACCGTGTGGCCGCGGACCACTCCTCCGGCACGCTCGTCGAGGTCAACTGCGAGTCCGACTTCGTCGCGCGGACGCCGGACTTCCAGGAGCTCATGGAGCAGGCGCTGACCGAGATCGAGAACAGCCGGCGCGGCAGCGAGCGACGCGTGGGTGAAGGATCCGAACGGACCGATCCAGAAGCTGGTCGCCGCCAAGATCGCCAAGCTGGGCGAGAACATGGCGGTCTCGCGCTTCGTGCGCTACGCGGGCGCCGGGTACGTCGGCCAGTACATCCATCTGGGCGGCAAGCTTGGCGTCCAGGTCGAGTTCGGCGGCGTCACGCCGGCCATCGCGGACCGCGAGGAGTTCACGACGCTGGTCAAGGAGATCGCGATGCAAATCGCCGCGATCAGCCCGGGCTACGTGTCGCGCGAGTCGGTGCCGGCCGATGTCCTCGATCGCGAGCGGTCGATCTACCGCGCGCAGATGGAGAACTCCGGCAAGCCGGCCAACGTGATCGACAAGATTGTCGAGGGGAAGCTGGGAAGCTTCTACTCGCAGTTCGTCCTCGTCGATCAGCCGTCGATCCGCGATCCGAAGATGACGGTCAAGGACGTCGTCGCTGCCGCCAACAAGGCGCTGGGCGGGTCGGTGTCGGTGACTCGCTTCGCTCGGCTCAAGGTCGGCGAAGCGCGCAGCTTGACAGTGGCCGACGGCTGATGCAAGGCTCATGGCTGATGGACCGGGCTCATTGACCATGATGCCCTGGCCATCAGCCATCTGGCCCCGATCTATAATCACCGTTCGTGACCGCCCCTCGCTCCCCCGCCTACAGACGCGTCCTCCTCAAACTCTCCGGTGAAGCGCTGATGGGCGAGCAGGGCTACGGCATCGATCCCGCCGTGGCGAACCAGATCGCGCGCGACGTCGCCGAAATCCAGAGCATGGGCGTCGAAACCGCCATCGTCATCGGCGGCGGCAACATCTTTCGCGGCGTCGCCGCCAGCGCCCGCGGCATGGACCGGGCGACGGCCGACTACATGGGGATGCTGGCCACGATCATCAACGCGCTGGCGCTCCAGGACGCGCTCGAGCAGCAGGACGTCGTGACGCGGGTGGTGACGGCCATCGAAATGCGCGCGGTCGCCGAGCCGTTCATCCGCCGCCGCGCGATTCGCCACCTCGAAAAGGGCCGCGTGGTCGTGTTCGGCGGCGGCACGGGCAATCCGTACTTCAGCACCGACACCGCCGCGGCCCTGCGCGCCATGGAAATCAAGGCGGACGTCATCCTGAAGGCGACCAAGGTGGACGGCATCTACGACGCCGACCCCATGGTCAAGCCCGACCGCGACGCGGTTCGATCGCATTTCGTATCTGCAGGTGCTCGAGCAAGGCCTCAAGGTGATGGACGCGACCGCCATTTCGCTGTGCATGGACAACAAGCTGCCGATTGTCGTCTTCAACCTGCGAACGCCGGGTAACATCAAGCGCGCCATTTCCGGGGAATCAATTGGATCGTTGGTGACAGCGTAGCCGTCGAGGGCCGTCATGGACGTCAATGACCTGAAGGGGTTGTTCGCCGAAGTCAACAAGCGCATGGACACCGTGCTCGAACACCTGAAGCACGAGCTCGCGGGCGTGCGGACGGGGCGCGCGACGGTGGGGATTCTCGATCCGCGTCCACGTCGAGGCCTACGGATCGCGGATGCCGCTCAACCAGCTCGCCGAGCATGTCGATCCCCGAGCCGGCGATGATCATCGCGCAGCCGTTCGATCCGTCGCAGCTGGGCGCGATCGAGAAAGCGATTCGCGCGTCGGACCTCGGCCTCAACCCGTCGAACGACGGCAAGGTGGTCCGCATTCCGATTCCGGCGCTGACCGAAGAGCGCCGCAAGGAACTGTCGCGCCACGTGCACAAGATGAGCGAGGAAGGGCCGCAACGGCGTCCGCCTCGTGCGCCGCGACGCGAACGAGCGGCTGAAGAAGCTGCTGAAGGACCACAAGATTTCCGAAGACGACGAGCGAAAGGGCCTCGACGAGGTCCAGAAGATCACCGACAACCACGTCAAGACGATCGACGACCTGCAGAAGAAGAAAGACACGGAGCTGCTTGGGAAGATAGGAGTGTCTTTCTTCACCCACCTCGAATGCTCGGTGCCCTGCGGGGCGCCGGCGCTCGATCCGCGCGAGGCTCACTTTCTCTGCACCTGCGGCGCTCCCCTGCTCGCCCGCTACGATCTCGAGGCGGCGCGCCGCTGGCCGCGCGAGTCGCTCGCCGGGCGCGCGCCGAACATGTGGCGCTATCGCGAGCTGATGCCGATCTTCGACGGCGAGCATCCGGTGACGCTCGGCGAGGGCTTCACGCCGCTCTTTCATGCGCCCTCGCTCGGCCAGTCGGTCGGCCTCGAGCGGCTCTACATCAAGGACGAATCGCTCAACCCGACGAACTCCTTCAAGGCCCGCGGCCAGTCCGCGGCGATCACGCGCGCGAAATATCTGGGCGCGACGACGATCGCCCTGCCGACGGCCGGCAACGCCGGCAACGCCGCGGCGGCGTATGCCGCGGCGGCGGGGATCGCGTGCGAAGTGTTCATCCCGAAAGACGCCAAGCGGCCCTTCGTCGACGAATGCCGGCTCTACGGCGCCAACGTGACGCTCGTCGACGGCCTCATCACCGACGCCGGCCGCCTCGCCGCGGAAACCGGCAAGCCGCGCGGCTGGTACGACGTGTCGACGCTGAAGGAGCCGTATCGCATCGAAGGCAAGAAGACCATGGCCTACGAGCTTGCCGAGCAGCTCGACTGGCGCTGGCCCGATTGGATCGTCTATCCGACCGGCGGCGGCACGGGCATGGTCGGCATGTGGAAGGCGTTCGACGAGCTCGAACGAATCGGCTGGATGACCAACCAGCGCCGGCCGCGGATGGTTTCGGTTCAGGCCGAAAACTGCGCGCCGATCGTGCGCGCGTTCCAGCAAGGCACCGAGAAAGCTGAGCCGTGGCAGAACGCCGCCACCATTGCGGACGGCCTGCGCGTGCCGCGCGCGATTGGCGACTTTCTCATCCTCCGCGCGGTTCGCGAGAGCGGCGGGACCGCGCTCGCGGTCCCCGATGCGGCGATGGTGGAAGGCATGCTGGCGATCGGCAAGCACGAAGGCGTCAGCGCCGCTCCAGAGGGCGGCGCCGCGCTCGCCGCGATCCGCGAGCTCGTCGCGGACGGCACCATCAAACGAGAAGACTCGGTCGTCCTCTTCAACACCGGCGGCGCGCTCGAAGTACCTCGACGTCATCAGCCAATAGCCCTCGCGCATCGCACGCTTCTTGCAGCCCGCACCCCTGGAGGTGAGCGGTATGGTCGGGGTGCTTGGCTGGATTGTGTTCGGTTTGATCGTCGGCATCGTCGCGAAGCTCCTGATGCCGGGTCGCGACCCTGGCGGGTTCATCGTGACCATCTTGCTCGGCATTTGCGGCGCGTTGCTGGGCGGCTGGGTCGGACGCGCGGCCGGCTGGTACGGACCGGCTGACAGCGCGGGGTACCTGATGTCGATCCTCGGCGCGATCGTTCTCCTGGCGCTCTATCGCATGGTGGCTCGTCGGAGCACGGTGCTGTAGGGCGCATGATCCGTCCGGGACACGCGTGAAGAAGCCGCTCGCGGCGGCGCTCGTTTCGCTCGCTCTGTCTGCCGGACTTGTTTCGGCACAGACGAAGATTCGAGCGCCCGCCAACAAATACACTCCCGCGCAGGATGTCCAGCTCGGTCGTCAGGCGGCCGGCAAAGGTACGTCAGCAGCTGCCACTGGTGCGCGATCCGCAGGTCAATGCCTATGTCGCCTCCGTCGGCCGGCGGCTGGTCGCGGCGATTCCCGCGCAGTTCCGGCATCCCGGATTCCGCTACTCGTTCGAGGTCGTCAACGCGAGAGACATCAACGCCTTCGCCCTGCCGGGCAGGGCCGATGTTCGTGAATCGCGGCATGATCGAAGCGGCGACGAACGAAGGCCAGGTCGCGGGCGTGATGGCGCACGAGCTGAGCCACATCGTGCTGCGACACGGCACGGCGCAGGCGAGCAAAGCGACGAAGTACGAGATCGGATCGGTGGCCGGCGCGATCATCGGGGCGATCATCGGCGGACGGGTCGGCAGCGTCGTCTCGCAGGGCACGCGCATCGGCCTCGGAACGGCGTTCATGCGTTTCGGCCGCGAGTTCGAGCGCCAGGCCGACATCGAAGGGCGCGCAGATCATGGCGCGCGCCGGATACGATCCGCGCGACATGGCGGCGATGTTCCGCATCATCGCGCAGCGAAGCGGATCCGGAGGCCCGAGTGGCTGAGCGATCACCCGAATCCCGGCAACCGCTACGACTACATTTCGCGCGAAGCCAGTACGCTGCGCGTCAGCAATCCGCGGCGGGACACGAGGGCATTCCGAACCACTCGAGCACGCCTGCGGCAGATGCCGCCCGCGCCGACGCGCCAAGTCACGCCAGCGTTAGACCTGGATCGGCTAGTCGCCGAAGGTCACGCCAAGATTCTTGGCGGTCGTCAGCAGATCGAAATCCATCGGCACGGTCTTCGTCTTCCCGACCACTTCGTCGAGCCGGCGCGCCACGATGTCGGGCGGCGCGAACGCGACCATCGTGCCGAACTCTCCGCGATCGGACGAGCTCGACCGCCTTGCCGCCGAATCGGGTCGCAAGAATCCGATCGAAGCTCGTCGGAGCGCCGCCGCGCTGCAGGTGGCCAAGGACGACCGAGCGCGTTTCCTTGCCGGTCGTCCGCGCCAGCGCCTCGCAGACCTGCGCGCCAATGCCGCCCAGCCGCTCCACGCGTCCGTCGCGCGCCGCTTCGACGAGCGACGCGCGTGCCGCCCTTCGGGAACGCGCCTTCGGCGACGACGACGATGCTGAACTTGGCGCCCCAGACGGTCGCGCTCCAGCAGCCGCTGCCGCCACGCGCTCGATGTCGAACGGGATCTCGGGAATCAGAATCGCGTCCGCGCCGCCGGCGACGCCGGAATACAGCGCGATCCAGCCGGCGTAGCGACCCATCACCTCGACCACCATGACGCGGCGGTGCGCTTCGGCCGTCGTGTGCAGCCGATCGATCGCGTCGGTCGCAAACGCGACGGCGGTGTCGAATCCGAAGCAGTTCGTCGTGCCGACGATGTCGTTGTCGATCGTTTTCGGCACGCCGACGAGCGGGATGCCCGCGCTTGCAGAACTGGTGCGCGATCGCGAGCGTGCCGTCGCCGCCGATCACGACCAGCGCGCCGAGGCCCATCTTGTGGAACATCTCGACGACGCGATCGGAGTAATCGTGCGTGCCTTCGGAGGTGCTGATGGGATAGGCGAACGGATTGCCGCGGTTCGTCGTGCCGAGAATCGTGCCGCCGAGCCGCAGGATGCCGGTGACGTCGCGCGGCGTGAGCAGGCGCGAGCGATCCGGCTCGATGAGGCCGTCGAAGCTGTCTTCGAGGCCGACGCACTCGATGCCGCAGTTCGAGGCGGCCTTCACCACGGCGCGGATGACCGCGTTCAGACCCGGCGCGTCACCGCCGCCGGTGAGGATGCCGAGCCGCGAAATCGACGCCATCGAGCGAGTGTAGCAGGCCGCCCGCGTTGCGACCCTCGAAACACGTGCAGTACCAATGATGCCGCTAGCGTATTTGGGCGGCTAGCTCAGTTGGGAGAGCGCCGCGTTCGCAACGCGGAGGTCGGGAGTTCGAGCCTCCTGCCGTCCACCAAATCCCCCAAGTAATTTCGCACCCTCGATCGCCGTCGACGCGTCAGCGTCGGCGGCGTTTCGTTTTTGTGCCGAAGCTCGCCGTAGCAGACCGCTATGAGTGGGCCCATTCCTCCGCCTCGCGCTCCGGCGCAACGGCATCAATCTTGGACGTGTAACCGACTGCATGGCGTCGCACCTCCAGCCCATCTGCGAGCACGGTTGCGCTATGGACTAGCGGTCGTTTCTGTGCTGTTTTTTTGCAGTTTGCGAAAAGCCTGCTCATCCCGATTGCCGGCGTCTCGTCGAGTATGCGCTCGCCCTGCGTGACTGGCTGGAGCGCACACTTCCGGATAGCCGGCGCGGCGCTGGTCCGTGGCGGCCGTAGCGATATGCGGAGCGCGGGTATACGCGCTCAGAAGACGATGCGAAAGGACTCGCGCGCTCTGTTCCGATGCGGTGGATGCGCCAGGGAATGGTTTCGCGGCACTGGCTGAACTGACGCGGAGCCTCAGCCTCAACATGCAGCGGACGGCGCGGTCGGCACATCAGGACAGATGTCCACCTCTCTGATCAGCGCGGCGTCGAAGAGCGATCTGTTGGCCGGACACATCGTCGCGATCTTCTTCCTGATTCACTTCCTCCGATCTCCAGTTATCACGCCAGGAATCGCCTCATTGGAGATCAGCGGTCCGATCCCGAAAGTGAAGGGGAGCCGTGTAGAGCGAGATCGGATGGGGACATCAACACGCAGATTCAGCGATCTGCTGATCCTCTCGTCACCGCCGCCTCGTCGGAGTGGCCACGGCGATGCGTCTGAATGCTGGGCGTGGAGCGCGCGGCGATGTGGGGCATCTCGCGCGGCGCCTTCAACTCGATCCCTTACTTTGGACCGGTGCTGGTGTCCGGGATTGTTCGTCGTGGGATGTGGGCAGGGAGGCGGCGTGCACGCAGGCGCTCCAGAGTCCGGGGCTGCCTTGGCCATCTCATCGCTCGAAGGTGCTGGCGCCGACCCGGCCCTCGATGGGAAAACGGAGCGGATGAGCGCCTCGGGTATTCCTCGGCTTGCTGCTGTGGACCTGGCGTGGGGCCCGCGGGGTACGCTGCTCGCGGTGCCGATGTGGCCGTTATCAAGTCCATTGCCGATCACGTGACCCCACTCAAACCCTGGGCCGCCTGATGGCCCCCTAACGAAGGAGGATTCGATGCTGCAGAAGTTGCCACGGTGCTGGCCGCTGCCGGAACGATCGTCACGCTAGCGGCGCTAAATCCGACCGGGAATCACGACCGCCGTCAAGTCGAAGCTGGCTGCGGGACGACACCGTCAAGGCCCACCAGATCGACGTGGATACACGGGAAGGAGTAGTGACGTTGCGCGGCACCGTTGAGAGTTCTGTCGCGAAAGAGAAGGCCGTGATGCTCGCGCGTCAGACCGAGCGCGGCGTGCGGAACGTGGTGGATCAGATATGGTGAGCCCACGGCCGGCAGCCACCACCGGAGACTGAGGGATTCAACCGATGCGGCCAAGAAGGCGCGCGGGAGGCGGAGAAGGCGGGCGATGCAGCGAACCGCGTGGGCGGGGACTGCGGACGGCGGCGATCACAACGCCGCGAAATCCAAGTTCCTGGCCGAACGACGATTCCGGCGTCCTCAGATGACGTCGACACAAAGGATGGCGTCGTGACGCTCAACGGCACGGTCGCAACGAAAGCCGCAGCTCGACCGGGCGGTTGCAGAGGCGCGCAATACGGACGGCGTCACCCGCGTAGTCAGCCATCTACGCGTTCAGCGGTAGTTGGTAGGGCGGTAGTCAATAGAGGAGAGCCAGATGAACGAAGATACTTTGCAGGGTCAGTGGACGCAGCGCAAGGGTAGAGGTTCTCGAGCAGTGGGGCAAGCTGACCAACGATGATGTCGAGCACCCAGATCGAGGGTAAGACGGAACAGCTCATCGGAAAGATTCAGGAGCGCTACGGGATGGCCAAGGACGAAGCGAAGCGGCAAGTAGACTCGTGGACCCCGCGGCTCGCGGCTAGACTGAAAGTTCTCCCTGTCGCGGCCGCGCCGCGGAGGAGCAACTGAAAACCGCCTCTGAGCGCTAGCACGGGTGTTCGAGCCTCCTGCCCGCGATCCTTCATTCACGCTACTGCCAGAGATTCCCGCCGAGATCGCGGAGATTCACCGACCCCTTGCGGCCGACCGGCCCTCGAATCGTGCTCGACTGGACCGACGCGTTCACGCTGCCCTGAAGCGCCAGCGCCGTTCGTCCTTCCATGATGCTGTTCTCGATCACGATCGTGGAGCCGCCGACCGCCTGCAGCGCGACGTCGCCGATGATGTGGCTGTTGCGCACGAAAACGCGGCAGCCGCCGACGATGTCGATCGCGACGCCGTCCACGCGCAGGTAGACGTTGACCAGATTGACGGTCCCTTCGGCCTTGCAATACACAGGGCGATTCTGACGGTCCAGCCGGGCGTCGTCCACATTCGCGCCGCGGCCCGAGGGATCCTGGCTCGACGATCCACCGCTCGCCGGCGCGCGACCCGCCGCCGGCGCCCTGCCGCTTTCCTGAACACGAATGCCGTCGGCGCCGATCTTGACCTGGGCCTCCGGCGTTGAAACCGCCAGGCCTCCGTCGCGCGTCTGCCGCACGCCGACCTGCGTTTCCGGCGTCGAGACAGCAACGCCGTCGCGAGTCGGTCTCACCGCCACCGTCCCGGACTCCGGCGTCGTCACCGTCACGCCGCCGCCGGGCCGCTGCGAAGACGCTCCCGGCTGCGCGGGCGCATCGCGCTCCGCCGCAGCGACGCCAACGCCGGCGCCCGACTGGCGAACGGCCACCTGCCCCTCGGGCGTCGACACGGCCACGCCGTCTCGTGACTGGCGAACAGCGACCGAACCCTCAGGCGTCGACACCGCGACACCGTCGCGCGATTGGCGAACCGCTACCTGACCCTGGGGCGTCGACACCGTCACGCCCGACTGGCGAGCGCTGCCCGGCGCGTCGCTCTCGAGATCGCGGAACGCAATTCCGGAAATGACGTCCGCCGCGCTCACGGTGATGACGCGTCCGCTGCGCCGCACTTTGACGGTCAGCACCGCCTGGCGCTCGTCGGTCGCGACCAACTCGAGGGCGGGATTGGCGCGAACGGCGATTTGTGCTTTTTCGACGTCACCCGCGGCGCTACCCGCGTTACATCCGATCATCAGAACGGCGAAGCACGAATGAGATCGCGGCGGCGCCGAAGGAGATCGCGCGCGATGGAAAGAGCCGATCGAAGTTTCACGAGTGTGTTGGTCATGCTGGATCCCTCCCTGGGAACTGTCCGAAAATTCGCGTGTATCTTACTCGCATCGCAATGGCAGAGCTTCGACTCCATCTCCTACAATGACTCGTAGGTGACCGACATCGAGCCACAGACGACGAACGCGTCGGACTGTGCGCGACCTGCGCACACGCGCAGCGCATCGTGTCGTCGAAGGGATCGACGTTCTATTTGTGCCGGCTTTCGGAAACCGACGATCGATTTCGACGGTACCCTGCCCTTCCTGTTCACCGGTGCGTCGGTTATGAGGCGTCGACCAGCGCCGATTGACAGGCCTCGACGCGCGCCGTCAGAATACGACCCGTGGCCGCACCCCGAATCACCAAAGAAGATCTCAAGCAACGCCTCGACAGCCCCACGCCGCCGGTGCTCGTCGATGCGCGGCTGAAATATCCCTACGAGCACAGCACGGTTCGCCTGCCGGGCGCGATTCGCTATCACCGCCGGGAGTCCGGCGCCCTCCCTCCCGCGCGACCGCGAGATCGTCGTCTACGACTCGGATCCGAACGAGCTCGCGAGCTCGGGCGTGGCAGCCGAGCTGATCCGTCAGGGGTATCGCGCGTTGACCCTCAAAGGTGGCATCGTCGAGTGGCTGACGGCCAACCTGCCCACCGAGACCAAAGATGCGCCCAAGATGTCCGCGCCGGAGCCCGGGTCGCTGAAGACATAAGGCACCTCATCGGTACGGTCCCGGGAACGGTTGGGGCTTCGCCCGAGCGTGCTATCGTTGACGTGTGCCCCTCCAGCACAGGCTGACAGCCGCGCTCCTTGCGACGCTGGTCGTCTCCGCCCACGCAGCGCCCCCGACGCCTTCGGAGCTCGCCGCGACACTGCAGCGCAAGTACGACGCCGTCAAGGATTTCTCCGCCGACTTCGTCCACGCCTACGAAGGCGGCGTGCTGCGCAAGCAGATCTCCGAACGCGGCAAGCTTCTGGTCAAAAAGCCGGGAAGAATGCGGTGGGAGTACACCTCGCCCGAGGAGAAGTTGTTCGTGTCCGACGGCACGAAGATGTACTCCTACATCAAGCAGGACAAGCAGGTGATCGTCTCGGACGTTCCCGCGGCCGATCGAGGCGACAACGCCTACCCTGTTTCTGGCCGGCAAGGGGAACCTGACGCGCGATTTCACGCCGTCGTTCGTCGACTCGCCCGCCGGCGCGCCGCCCGGCAGCCAGGCCCTGAAGCTCGTGCCCAAAACCCGGCAACGGGAGTACGATTGGTTGACCCTGGTCGTCGATCCGGCAAGCCTGGCGATTCGGGGGCTCGTCACGGTGGACGCACAGGGCGGGACTTCTCGCTTTTCCTTCACAAATCTGAAGGAGAACGTCGGCACGGCCGATAAGGCCTTCGAGTTCAAGATGCCGCGGGGTGTAGATGTTGTGCACGCCTCATCGCATGATTAAAGGCTTCGCGTCCCGTTTCCTCCTCATCACGACTGTCCTGCTCGTCGCCGGCTGCGCGGCGTCTGGAGCGCTGCGCCGCGGGCGCGATGCGGAGCGCCGCAAGGAATACGATCTGGCCGTCGTCGAGTACACGAAAGTCGTGCGCCTCAAGCCCGACGACATGAACGCGAGGCTCGCGCTGGATCGCGCCAAGCTGCGCGCCTCGCAGGAACATTTCAATACGGCGCGCCGGCTGGCGGCGGCCGGGAAACTCGAAGACGCGCTCGTCGAGTACGAGCTCGCCGCGGAAATGAACCCGACCAGCGGCGACATCGACCAGGAACTGCGCATGACGCGCAACCGCCTGCGCGCGCGCGTGGCGGTGTCGCGCGAGGGCAAGACCGAGCTGCAAACGCTGATCGAGCGCGCGCGCGATCTGCCGCCGCCCGGGCTCGACCTGCCCGCAGGGCATCAAGATGCCGGCGGCGCTGACCTTCCGCGACGCGAGCAGCCGCGACGTCTACACGGCCATCGCCCGGCTCGCGAACATCAGCATCATTTTCGACAGCGCCTTCCGCGACACGCCGGTCTCCGTCGATCTGCGCGACGCGACGCTCGACGATGCGCTCGGCGCCGTGGCCGGCGCGACGCGGACGTTCTTCCGCGTGCAGGCGCCGAAGACGGTCGTGGTGATTCCCGACACGCCGGCCAAGCGGCGCGAGTACGAAGAAGAAGTCGTCCGGACGTTCTATCTGAGCAACGCGGACCTGAAGGAAACGCAGGATCTCCTGCGCATGGTGCTCGACGCGCGGCGCATCTCGCCGACCACCGCCACCAACGCGGTCACGATCAAGGACACGCCCGAGCGCATCGCCGCCGCCGGCGCGCGTGCTCTCCGCGATCGACAAGGCGCGGCCGGAAGTGATCATCGACGTCGAGCTGCTGGAAGTGGACCGGACGAAGCTGCAGGAGTACGGGCTGCAGATCGCGTCGCCCGCGTCACCGGCGCCGACCGGGATCAACGGCGCGGCGTCGATCGCCGACCGATGCCAGCGGGGCGGTCACCCTTCGCACGCTGCGAAATCTGTCGCAGAGCGACGTGATCTTCGCCGGCCTGCCGACGCTGTACTACCGCCTGCTGAAGACCGACGCGCACACGCGCACGCTGGCCAATCCGCAGCTCCGCACGATCGGACGGCGATGCCGGCGCAGGCGCGCTTCGGCGAGCGGGTGCCGATTCCGGTGACGACCTTCGCGCCGATCGCCACCGGCGGGCAGCCGCAGCAGCCGATCACGTCGTTCAACTACCAGAACATCGGCGTGAACATCGACATCACGCCGCGCACGCACCACGACGACGACGTCTCGCTCGCGTTGAAGGTGTCGGTGACAGAGCATCTCCGGGGCGGGCTTCGGCGGTCTGCCGACGTTCGGCAACCGCGAGATCAGCACCACGATTCGTCTGCGCGACGGCGAGACGAACATGCTCGCCGGGTTGATCCGCGACGACGAGCGCCGCGTCGCTCGCCGGGATTCCGGGGTTGAGCGACATTCCGGTGGTCGGCCGCATCTTCTCGCACTCGCAGAAAACGACCGAGCAGACCGACATCATCCTCACGCTGACGCCGCACATCATTCGCGTGCTGGACTTGACCGCCGAGGATTTGCGCCCGTTCCGCGTCGGCCGCGATGGGATCGTCGCCGCTCACGGAGCTGCCGATGCCGATCGAGCCGCCCAGGCCGCCGGAGCCGCCGAAGCCGGACGCCGCGTGATCAAGAAACCTGGCGGCGACGCTCAGACGCAGTCAGGCGCGGCCCTTTCAGTGGCCGCCGACCGCGGGCCTGACAAGGCCCGGCGTCTACAAGAGCTTCGTCACGTTCGCGCCCAGCCCCTGCAGCCGCTCCACCAGCCGGCCGTAGCCCCGCTCCACCGTTTCGAGCGGCGCCAGCTTGCTTTGCCCTTCAGCCGCCAGCGCTCCCGCGATCAACGCCATGCCTGACCGGATGTCGCGGCTGTCGAGCGCGCGCCCGCGCAGCTTCCGCGGACCGGTGACGATGATCCGATGCGGATCGCACAGAAACAGATCGGCGCGCATGCCGCTCAACTGCTCGAGCGCGAAGAGCCGCAGCTCGTACATCCAGTCGTGGATGAGCGTCTGTCCCTCGGCCTGCGTGGCGAGGACCGTGATGAGGCTGACGAGGTCGCTCGGAAACCCCGGCCACAAACCCGTCGTCACGCGACCCGCGGCGCGCGGCTGCGACTCGCTGACGCGTGAACACGTCGCCGTCCATCCCGCATTCGACGCCCATCCGCTTGCAGGACGCACGCGACGACTTCCATGTCTTCGCGCGCGTGCGCCCCGCACCTCGAATCTCGCCGCCGGTGACCGCAGCGACCACGGCCCAGCTCCCCGCCTCGACGTAGTCGCCCCACAGCTGATGCGTGGCGCCGTGCAGCTTGCCGCCGCCTTCGACGCGAATCGTCGACGTACCGGCGCCGGTGATCCCGACGCCGAGCTTTTGCAGGAAGGCGCACAGCTCCGCGACGTGCGGCTCGCACGCGGCGTGGCGAATCTCGCTGACACCTGGCGCGGCGGCCGCCGCCAGCAGCGCGGTCTCGGTGCCGGTGACCGACGCCTCGTAGAGATAGATCGACGCGGCCGACAAGCCGTCCGGCGCCTCGAGCAAGTGACCGGGACCCTCCAACGCGCGCGCGCCCATCGCCTCGAGCGCCTGCAGGTGCATGGTGATCGTGCGGCGCGCCGGGAAATCGCCGCCCGGAGGCGCGAGCCGCGCGCTTCCCTTCCGGGCGAGCAGCGGGCCGAGCAGGAGCACCGAGCCGCGCAGCCGGCCGACCAGCGCGCCGTCCGGTTCGTCCTTCTTCACCTCGGGGCACCTGATCCGCAGCGTCGTGCTGCCGATGCCCTCCACGTCGGCGCCGAGATCCAGGAGCAGCCGCGCCATCACCTCGACGTCGCCAATGCGCGGGACGTTGGTGAGCACGCATTCCTCCGTCGTCAGGAGACACGCCGCGAGCAGCGGCAGCGCGGCATTCTTGTTGCCTTCGACATCGACGGTGCCGGACAGCCGGCGGCCGCCTTCAATCAGCAGAGTGGACATAGTCGTTCGTCGTTCGTCATTGGTCGTTCGTCATTGGTCGTTCGTCATGGTCGTCGTCTGTTCGTCGTTCGTCGTTCGTCGTTCGTCAAAACTGTCCGAGGTACACAATCTCTTCGCGCAGCTCGACGCCGAAACGATCGCGGACCGCCGCCTGGCAGCGCTCGATCAGCGCGCGGATGTCCGCCGCGGTCGCGCCGCCTTCGTTGACGATGAAATTGCCATGCGTCGGCGACACGCGCGCGCCGCCGGACGCGACGCCCTTCAGCCCGGCGCGATCGACAAGCGCGCCGGCGGACCAGGGGATGCCGTCCGGCACGCGATCGCGTCCCGGCTGCGGGTTTTGAAAGATGCAGCCGGCGCTCGGCGAGTCGAGCGGCTGGGTGCGCTTCCGAAACGCGAGCGAGGCGCGCGCCGTCTGCGCGCAGCGTGGCCGGATCGCCCGGCGTCACGATGAACACCGCCGACAGCAAGACCTCGCCGGTGTCGTGCAAGCGGCTGCGATCGTACTCGAAGGCCATCGCCGGCGCCGGCACGTCGATCGTGGCGCCGTTCGCCGTCGCCAGACGCACGTCGGCGATGAGCTCGCCGATCAGCCGTCCGCTGAAATGCGCGTTCCCGAACACGGCGCCGCCGACCGTCCCCGGCGTGCCCGCCCACGCCTCGAGTCCTGCGCAGCCGTGATTGATGGTCCAGCGCACCAGCCCGTTGATCGTCACCGCTGCGTCCGCGCGGACGCGGCCGGGATCGACGAGCCGCACCTCGCCGCCGCGCGGCCGGATCACGAGCCCGCGAATGCCCGCATCGGCGATCAGCACGTTCGATCCGCCGCCAAGGATCGTGACGGGCATGCCGGCGGACGCGCGCCGCCGCCAGAACAGCGAGCAGTTCGTCGCTGGAACGGGTTTCGACGAACCAGTCGGCGGGACCGCCGACGCGGAAGGTCGTCATCGGCGCAAGCGCCACCGAACGCTGAACGCGATCCGCTCCCAGCACGCCGTTCAGCGCCGTGGCCGACCTGTGTCACTGGTTCCACGATTCCACGGCCATCACGAACCGCTCCTGCGCGATCAACGCGGCCATGGCTTCGCGCGGCGTGCACACGGAAAAGCCAATCGCATCTCCCGGTCCCAGTTGCCCCGCCAACGCCAGGTCGGCCGAAATCACCGTCGCGATCTTCGGATATCCGCCGGCGGTCGGACGATCCGCCATCAGCAGAATCGGCTGACCCGACGCGGGCACCTGCAGCACGCCGAGCGGCGTCGCGTCCGAAATGATGTCCGCGCCCCGCGAATGTGCAAGCACGGGGCCACTCAGCCGGAATCCCATGCGATCGGAATTCTGCGCGATGACGTACGGACCGGACTGCAGCACGGCCAGCGCATCCGGCGCGAAGTAGTCGTCTTGAGGTCCAGGCAGGACGCGGACCGTGGCGTGTCCGACTGGCAACGGCACGATCGGACGCTCCAGCGCAGGGGCCGGTCCGCGCCCGGTCGTCTCGTCGCCGAGCGGCAGACGATCCCCGATCTTCAACGGCCGCCCTTCGACGCCGCCCAGGCCGCTGACGATGTGCGTCGCCCGGCTGCCGAGAACCGGCGCCACCGCGATGCCGCCGGCTACGGCAAGGTACGCGCGCGCACCTCGCTCCCGCCGTCGGAATCGCAGCCGCGATCCGCCCGGCACCAGGAACGGCGTATTCCACGGCGCCTGCTGCCGATCGTCCACGACGACCTCGAACTCGGCGCCAGCCACCGCCGCCAGCCGCTCGTCCTCGAATTCGAGCTCTGGTCCGAGCAGGGTGATCTCGAGCGTCGCGGCCGAGGCGTCGTTGCCGACGAGCGCGTTCGCCAGCCGATGCGACCAGGGATCCATCGGCCCGGCGACAGGGACGCCGCGCGCCTGGAGACCCCACCGCCCGAGATCCTGGACGGTGGTCAGCATGCCGGGCTTGATGACGTGGATCTCGGCATCTAGCGCCCGCGCCCTGCGGGACACCACGGAGAACACAGAACAAACGGTGAACACGGTGTTCATCTGCACTGATTCCGTCGGGCTGTCAGTGACCTCCGTTCGTGTCCGTGTCCTCCGTGGTAGCGCTCCTGGTCGGCGATCGTACTCGTCGCGATCGATCGCGTAGAACTGCACCGCGTCGCCCGCCTTCAGAAGAAACGGCTCGGGCCGGTCAGGATCGAACGGCGCCACCGGCGTCCGGCCAATCAGTTGCCAGCCTCCCGGTGTGTCGCCGGGATAGATCCCCGTCTGAACACCGGCGATCCCGACCGACCGCGCCGGGACACGCACGCGCGGCACCGCGTGGCGCGGCATGGCGATCCGCTGGTCGACGATGCCCAGGTAGGCGAAACCCGGGAACGAACCCCAGCATGAACACCCGGTAGATTGTCGACGCGTGGGTCTGAACGACGGCGTCCTCGGAACAGCGCGCAAAACCGGCGACTGCCGGCAGATCCGGCCCGAATTCGCCGCCGTAGCAGACAGGAATGCGCAGCGGCGTGCGCGCAACAGTCGCCGACTGCTCTGCGCGCGACGTCGCCCGTTCGATGCAGTCGGTCAACGCGTTCATGTCGGTCCGCAGCGGATCGAAATAGATCGCCACCGATCGATACGTCGGCACGACGTCGCGCACGCCGGCCACACCGCTGGCCTGAACCGCCTCGGCGAGCGCAATCGCCCGCGCGTTGACCGCCAGGTCGATCCGCTCCTCGAACTCGACGATCGAGCGCGCGAATCGCCGGCCGGGACGATGCGAAACGCGCATCGGACTCATGTCGCTCACGCCTGCGAGCGCCTGCAGCAGCTTCTGATGGATGCCGCCGAAGCCGCCGTTCGACATCATCACGACGAGATCGCCGGGCCGATGCTCGCGGACGATGATGTCGACGATGTCGTCGATCGATCCGGGCTCGCGCGCCGACTGACCGCGGCGCGCGCAGATCGCGCACGAGCTGCGGAACCGACAGCCGCTCCGCTTCGGGCAGCGTCGAGCGGAAGACCGGCGCGATGAGCACTTCGTCTCCGCCGCCGAACGCCCGTGCGAAGTCGTCCTGAAACACGCGCCGGCACGACGAGGCGGAGCGCGGCTCGAACACCGCCCAGATGCGCGCGTCCGGGTGCGACGGCGCGCAGCGCCGGCCAGCGTCTCGGCGACCGCCGTCGGATGGTGCGCGAAGTCGTCGTAGACCGTCACGCCGTCGGCGATGCCGACCACCTCGAGCCGCCGCTTGACGCCGGCAAACGTGCGCAGCCCCTCCGCGATCCGCTCGGCGCTGATGCCGACTTCGGCCGCGACGGCAATCGCCGCGAGCGCGTTGCGCACGTTGTGAGCGCCGACGCAGCGGCAGCTCGAACGCTGCCGAACGGCGCCCCGTGCCGCCGCACGCGAAACCGTCGTCGACCCTCCGGCCGTCTCGAGGTCGTGCGCCTGCCAGTCGACGTCGTCGCTCGTGCCGAACGTCTCGCACGCGCGACATCGCGCGCGGCGGCCAGCGCGCAGGCGCGCCGGGCTGTCGGCGCCGAGGAGCAGCAGGCCCTTGCGCGGCACGAGGTTCGACCAGCCGGCGAAACGCCAGCGTCACCGCATCGATGTCGGCGTAGATGTCCGCGTGATCGAACTCGACGTTGTTGACGACCGCGATGTCGGGCAGGTACTTCAGGAACTTCGCGGTCTTGTCGAAGAACGCGCTGTCGTACTCGTCGCCCTCGATCACGAAGTCGCGGCCCTGCCCCAGCCGATAGCTCGATCCGTGCGTCGCCGAAATTCCGCGCGATGCCGCCGACCAGCACGCTCGGATCGACGCCCGCCGTGCGTCAGCAGCCAGCCGGTCAGCGCCGTCGTCGTCGTCTTGCCGTGCGTGCCGGCGATGACGATCGAGCGCGCGCCCCAGAGAAAGTGCTCGCGGATCGCTTCCGGCAGCGAGCAGTAGCGGATCTTCCGATCGAGCACTTCCTCGAGCTCGGGATTGCCGCGCGAGATCGCGTTGCCGACGATCGACGAGATCGAGGTCGCGCGGTGATGTGCTCGGCGCGATAGCCGCTCGAACGCCGGAATGCCCTCCGCCGCGAGGAAGTCGCTCATCGGCGGATAGACGTCCTGATCCGATCCGCGGACGTCGAGCCCTTGCGCTTCAGCATCGCGGCCAGCGTCGCCATGGCCGTGCCGCAGATGCCGATCAGGTGAACGCGCGTCACTCAACCGCCGGCCTCTTCGATGACGAGCCGCGGGTGCGGTCCGGCGACGACGCGGCACTGCACGCCGAACGGCAGCGTCATCGCCGGACCGGTGGTGTGGCCGGACGGAAAACCGATCAGGACCGGTCCCGGGAAATCGGCGAACAGATCGGCCATCACCGCTCGCGCCGTCGGCTCGCCGGACGGCTCGTCGCAGCGCGGCAGCTCGCCGATCACGACGGCCGCTGGCGCGCGCCGAGCAGGCCCGCTCTGCTGGAGCTGCGTCACCATGCGATCGAGCCGATACGGCCGCTCGCCGACCTCGTCGAGGAACAGCACGTAGCCCTGCGGCGGCTCGAACGCGAACGGCGTGCCGAGCGACGCCAGCAGCTGCGTCAGCGTGCCGCCGAGCAGCATGCCCGCGGCCTCGCCGCGTCGAATCGTCTCGAGCGCCGGCGGCGCCAGCTCGCCCAGCGGCTCCGCGGCGGCACAGCGCGCTGCTCGAACGAGTCGCGATCGTAGCCGTCGGCGCCGCGCCCGAGCCGGCCCGCGAGCATCGGTCCGTGAAACGCGACCAGCTCGCAGCTGAATCGTCAGAAACGTGAGGAGCGCCGTGAGGTCGCTGTAGCCGATGAACGGCTTGCGCGGCGCGCCGCGCCTCGGCGGCGATCGAGCAGCGGCAGGACCTGCGCGCTGCCGTAGCCGCCGCGCACGGCGACGACGCCGGCGATCGACGGATCCCGCCAGCGCCGTCGCGAATCGCGGCGGCGCGGACGTCCGGCGGACCCGGCCACGTAGCGCTGCCGCGCGAAGACCGAGTCGTCGTAGACCGGCTCGAACCCAAGCCGCCGGATCTCGGCGATGCCGCGTCGAATTCGTCGCGATCGAAAGGGCTGGCGGGCGCGACGATGGCGAGGCGGTCGCCCGGCGCGAGCGCGCGCGGCTTGAGCATCACAGCGAAGCGGGCCATCTCGTCGGCGATGGCGCGATGCTCGTCGCGGCCGAGCGCGCTGCCGCAGCGCCTTGCCCGTCGAGCGGCCGCGGCGCCAGCCGGCGCGGCGAGGAAGCGCTCCTTGGCGCGCTGCTGGCGCTTCAGCGCGTCCTCGACGCGCGCGAGCGGCAGGCGCTCCTCTTCGACCGCGTGGACCAGCGCCTCGAGCGCCGCCGCCTGCGTGTCGTGGTCGCCGCTGCAGATCAGGACGCCGTCGCAGCCGGCCTCGATCGCCAGCACGGCCGCCGTCGGGCACCGCGTAGTCGCTGGCGATCGCCTTCATCTCGAGATCGTCGCTCAGGATCACGCCCTCGAAGCCGCAGCTCGTCGCGCAGGATCCCGGTCACGATGCGCTTCGACAAGCGTCGCCGGCCGCTTCTCGTCGAGCGCCGGCACGAGGACGTGCGCGGTCATGATCGTGGCGACGCCGGCCTCGATGGCCGCCCTGAACGGCACGAACTCGACCGCGCGCAGCCGCTCCGGCGGATGCTCGACGAGCGGCAGCTCGAGGTGCGAATCGGTCGCTCGTGTCGCCGTGCCCGGGAAAGTGCTTGCCGCAGGCGGCGATGCCCTCGGCCTGCAGCGTCCGCGACGATCGCGCTGCCGAGCCGCGCCACCTCGTCGGCCTTCTCGGCCAGCGCGCGATCGCCGATCACCGGGTTCTTCGGGATTGGTGTGGACGTCGAGCACCGGCGCGTAGTCGAGCGTGATGCCGACGGCCTTCAGCTCCGCCGCCAGCGCGCGCGCGAACCGCTCGGCCAGCGCGACGTCGCCGCTGCGCCCGAGCGTCGCCATCGGCGGCCACTCGGTGAACGGCGCCTTCAGCCGCGCGACGCGGCCGCCTTCCTGATCGACGCTGACCCAGAGCGGCAGATCCGGCACGAGCCGCGACGCCTCGTAGCGACAGCTCGGCGACCTGCTCCGGCTCGGCGATGTTGCGGGCGAAGAGGATGACGCCGCCGAGGCCGAACTCGCGCGCGAGCGATCGCAGTTCGACGGGAATCTGCTCGCCGTCGAAGCCGGCGATCAGCAGCTGGCCGATCTGACGGCGAAGCGCGCGCGGCGACATGACGCGCTCAAATTCTAACCGCGCTGATATAATTCCGCGCGTGCCCGATCGTCTTCGTCCGCGCCGACGCGCATCGACCTGGCCGGCGGCACGATCGACATCTGGCCGCTCTATCTGTTTCACGACGGCGCGACGACCGTGAACGCGGCGATCAGCCTGCGCGCGCACGTCGCAGATCGAGCCGCGCACCGACGGACGCGTCGACGCTCCGCTCGATCGACACCGATCGCGACCGTGCACGGCCGCCACTGGTCCGAGCTCGATCGGCGACGGCGATCTGCCGCTGCTGGCGCTGCTCGCGCGCCACTACCGGCTCGAGAGCGCGACGCTGACGACGCGCGGCGAATCGCCGGCCGGCGCCGGCATCGCCGGCTCGTCGGCGCTGACCATCGCCGCCTGCGGCGCGCTCGCGCGACTGGACCGGCGCGTCGACGGATCCGGAGGATCTGCTGCAGGTCGCCATGAACGTCGAGTGCCAGACGATTCGCGTGCCGACCGGCGTGCAGGACTACCGGCCCGCGCTGTACGGCGGCATCGCGGCGATCGAGCTCGGCGTCGACGGCATCCGACGCGTCGCGCTCGACGTCGATCCGCGCGAGCTCGAACAGCGGATCGTGCTCGCCTACACCGGGGCGCCGCGCAACTCGGGCACCAACAACTGGGAGATCACCAAGCGGCACATCGACGGCGACCGCCACATCTTCGACTGCTTCGAGCGCATCCGCGACACGGCGGCGGCGATGCGGACGGCGCTCGAGCGCGGCGACTGGGACGAGGTCGGCCGCCAGATCGCCACCGAGTGGGAGAACCGCAAGCGGCTCGCGCCCGGCGTCACGACGCCGACGATCGACGACCTGATCGCGCGCGCGACCGGCCGCCGGCGCGACGGCCGCCAAGGTCTGCGGCGCCGGCGGCGGCGGCTGCCTCTTCTGCTACGGCCCGCCGGCCGCCGCGGCCGGCGATCGCCGCAGGCGCTGGCCGAGCGGCGGCGCGCGCGTGCTCGACTACCGCATCGAGACGGAAGGGCTCCGGCGTTGGATAACGTCGGCGATCGCGCGCATCCTCCGGGAGATCGCCGACCTCCTCGAGATCAAGAACGACAACCCGTTCAAGATCCGCGCGTATCGCAACGCCGCCGACATCGCGGCCAATCATCCGCACGCGCTCGCCACGCTCGACGAGCGCGGGCTGCGCGAGATTCCCGGCATCGGCAAGGATCTGGCGGCGCGCATCCGCGAAATCGCGCGAGACCGGCGACTGCGCAGTACCATCGCGAGCTCGCTCGCGGAGTTTCCGCCGACGATCCTCGACCTGCTGCACCTGCAGGGCGTCGGGCCGAAGACCGTCGCGACGCTCTATCGCGAGCTCGGCATCCGCACGCTCGAGGATCTGGAGCGGGCCGCGGCCGACGGCCGCATCCGCGCGCTGCGCGGCATGGGCGCGAAGAAGGAGGCGCTGATCCTGAAGGCGCTCGAGGAGCGGAAGCGGCACGCCGGCCGCCATCTGCTGTCGGAGACGCACGAGACGGCCGCGGCGCTCGTCGCCTATCTGCGCGAGCGCGTCCCCGACGCGACGATCGACGCCGGTCGGCAGCCTGCGGCGCGGCTGCGAGACCTGCGGCGACCTCGACATCCTGGCGTCGGGCGCGCCGCCGTCGCTGATGGACGCCTTCGTCGAGTATCCGCTGGTCGAGCGCGTGCTCGGGCACGGCGACACAAGTCGAGCGTGCTGCTCCGCGGCGGCTTCCAGGCCGACCTCCGGCTCGTCGCCGCCGAGAGCCGCGGCGCCGCGCTGCAGTACTTCACCGGATCGAAGGCCCACAACATCGCGCTGCGCGACCGCGCGATCGGCCTCGGCTTCAAGCTGAACGAGTACGGCCTGTTTCGCGTCGACGATGACGCGCGCGTCGCGGGCGAGACCGAGGAGGAGGTCTACGCAGCGCTCGGCCTGGACTGGGTCCCGCCGGAGCTGCGCGAGATGCGCGGCGAGATCGAGGCGGCCGAGGCGCACACGCTGCCGCGCCTCATCGAGCGCGGCGATCTGCGCGGCGACCTCCACATGCACACGCACCGAGACCGACGGCAAGGACGACGTGCGCGCGATGGCGGCGGCCGCGCGAGCCGCCGGCCTCGAGTACATCGCCATCACCGATCACAGCCAGTCGCTGGCGATGGCCAACGGCCTGGACGAGCGCCGCGCGCTCGCGCACGCCGCGCGCATCCGCGCGATCGACGCGGAGGGCATCGGCATCCGGCTGCTGGCCGGCATCGAATGCGACATCCGGCCCGACGGCACGCTCGATCTCGCCGACGACTGCCTGGCCGCGCTCGACATCGTCGTCGCGTCGGTCCACTCGGGGTTCAACTCAGGACCGCGAGCAGATGACCGACCGCCTGCTGCGGGCGATCGAGAACCCGTCACGTCGACATCCTCGGCCATCCGACCGGCCGGCGGCTGCTGAAGCGGCGCGCCCTACCCCGTCGACATCGACGCCGTGCTCGAGCGCCGCCGCGCGACACGGCGTCGCGCTCGAGATCAACTGCCAGGTCGAGCGGCTCGATCTCAACGACGTGCACGCGAGGCTGGCGCGCGAACGCGGCGTGCGGCTCGTGATCTCGAGCGACGCGCACTCCGGCCGCGCGCTCGGCGACCTGCGCTGGGGCGTGCTGGTGGCGCGGCGCGCCTGGCTCGACGCCCGACCACGTGCTGAACACGCGGCCGTTCGAGGAGTTTCGCGCGTCGCTGAAACGCCACCGGAGCCGCCGGCCATGAAGCTGCCGATGCTGACCGCCGACGACAAGCTCGCCGAGATCAAGCGCCTGTACTTCAACGACCACGCGGCAGACGATTCAGGCGGACCTGGCCAAGGCGCTCGACCTGCTCAAGTCGATGGCGAGCGAGGAGGAGCGCGAGCGCGCGACCGTCTACATGGACGGCCTGGCGCAGATGCGGCGCGACTGGGGCGGGAGGAAGGAGAAGAAAGAGAGAAAGGGTAAGCCGAAGTCTGAACAGGTCTCAAGTCACCGGCGTGAGACGTTGGCGACGACCTTGCGCCGCGCCGCGATGCGCAGCGGATCGGGCACGTTGCGATCGGTCGACAGCATGGTCAGGTCGCGCTCGGTCAGCCTCGCCATCAGGTTCATCGACATCGCCAGCGGCGTCTTCGGGTTGCGCGTCAAGCCGACGACGATGCCGTAGTTCCTCATCCACTGGCGGTTGGCGCCGATGATGCGCAGCACGTCTTCCGACACGCTCGCCATGCGCGCGAAGCTCTCGACTTCCTGCTCCCCCACCTTGGGGCTGCTCAACACCGACGTCGCGATCAACTTGTTCGGATCGCGAATCAGGATCGCGCGCATCTCGCGCGAGCCTTTCATCGCCGCCTTCAACCGCTCGGTGAACCCCATTTTCGCGACCTTCAGCACGGCGCTGTCGCGGCTGTCCTCGGCGATGGGCTCCTCGATCGTCGGTTCGGTGTCGATCAGCGGCTCGTCGGACTCGACCTCGATCGGGGGAATTTCGGCCGGGAAGACACCTCGGTCGCCGAAGAACTCGCGGAGGCCGACCGGCACGTCCGGGCGCGCGAGAAACGCCTGGAGCGCTTCCACCGGAATGCGGCTGAGCGTCCGATCGGCGGCGCGGCGGACCTGACGATCGCGATCGTCCAGGAGCAGCACCAGAATCGCGAGCTGCTCGGACGCCCGCGGCGTCAGCGCACCCTGCGCCGCCAGGAGCCGCGCGTCGCGCGGCATCTCGCCCCGACGAAAGCAATCCAGCAGCGGAGTCGGGCCGTTCACCGCGTTGACAGGTAGTCTTTGAAGTTCCCGGGATTGACGCGGACCGTGACCACTTCGTTCGCCTTGCCGAGCGGCCGCGCCGGCGCGCCGTTCAACGTCAGGACGATCGCGCCCGCGTCGCCGGCCGTCAGGACCATTTCGCGCTTGACCTCGAGGGTGCGCTGATCGCCCTCGGGCAGCAGTTGTTCGATCGCCTTGCGCCCGTCGACGGTCGCGGACACGTAGCACCGCCGTCGCGCCAGCAGACCGATCGTGAGGCCTTCCTCGGCTGGGGGATCGACCGTCGCAACCGGCGGCGTCGCGACAGCGGGCGCAGGAGCCGGCGGTGCCGGTGGCGGGAGGGACGGCGCTGGAGGAGTGGCGGCCGCCGCCGGCTCCGATTCCGGAACCGTGACACTCGGCGGATCCGCCGGCGGCGGCGCGACGCGCCGCATGCCCAGACCGAAATACAACAGCGCCCCGACGATCGGCACGCTGACGCCGGCGAGCTGCAGAAACGCCTTGGCCATCCGGCGATCGCTTTCGAGCGAGTCGGCTTCGACCGCGGCGGTGTGCTGATGGCCCGCGGTGACGGAGTCGTGCGGAAACTGCGCGACGAACTCCTGGATGGTCGCTTCGGGATCGAGCCCGACTTCGACGGCGTACGATCGGACGAAGGCGCGGCTGAAGATGCCGCCCGGCAGGCGCGACACGTCGTTGCGCTCGAGCGCTTCGAGCACGGCAACCGAAATCTTCGTGGCCTCGGCAATCGCGCGCAGCGAGACGCCGCGGCGCTCGCGCGCTTCCCGCAGCCTGGTTCCGAAATCGGTCGATCGGTCAGCGGACATGAGCGGTGAGCTATGTTAGGGAGCGGTTTTCACTATTGTCAAACAGCCGGCGCATCCGCTCCGACGGTTGCGACGAGCGGGATGGCCCTGCACGATCCGCTGTCGTGCACCCCATCCACGTCCATGAACAGGCCGATCGCGGCGCACCCGGCGGCGCCCGCGCGCGCAATGCGGCCGGCCGTGGCCTCGGTCACGCCGCCAATGGCCAGCACCGGGACTCGCGCATGCCGCACGATCGCCTGCAAGCCCTCAATGCCGAGCAGCGTCGCCGACTCGTCCTTCGACGCGGTCGGGAACACCGTACCCGCAATCAGAAAATCGGCCTCATTCGCGGACCCGGCTTCCTCGACCGAGTGGACCGAGCGTCCGATCAGAAAGCTTTTCGGCGCCAGCCGGCGTGCGGTACAGGCCGTCACCGAATCGCCGCGCAGCTGCACGCCGTCGGCGCCGCACGCGAGCGCCACGTCCAGCCGATCGTTGACGATGACCCGGGTCGTGGTGCCGCGGGCCACGTCGAGCATCTCGCGAACGATGGCGGACAGTTCCGACGCGGGAAGATCGCGCTCGCGCACCTGGACCAGATCGATTCCGGCCTCGACGGCGTGCCGCGCCTGCGTGACAAGGCAGCGCCGCGCGGCCGCGGGCGTCGCGCCGGCGCCAGCCAGGCGGCGGCGATCCGTGACCAGGCAGAGTGTCACGCCCGTGGCGTACCGTCGGGCATGGACATGTCGCCGCGTCTGCGCGCGCTGAAGACGCGCGCGAGATCGGCGAACCCGGCGCCCAGATTGACGAGGCCCAACCCCGTCACGGCGCCGCGCGTGAAGTTGTTGGTGAGAACGGGTTGGAGCGGCGGCCACGCTTCCGCGAAGTAGTTGTGCTCCCAGAATCCGGACCACGGCAGGACGAGCAGCAGCAGACCAACCTCGAGGAAAAACGCGACGTAGACGAGTCTGCGGATCAGAACGCTACCCCCGCGCCTTGACCTTGGTGAGCCGATCGATCCGCGCCGCCACGTCCCGGTGGACACCGGCGTCCGTCTGCAGCTCCAGCCACACGGCCAGCGCGCGCGCCGGCTCGCCGGCTTTCTCCAACGTGTCCGCCAGATCGTAAAGCACGTCGTGAGCCGCCGAGACCGTCGGCGCCGGCGCCGCCGCCGCCTGCTCGAACCATTCGATCGCGTCGGCGCACAGATTGCGCTGACTGAAGATGCGTCCGAGGAGCGAGGCCGCCGCAAACCGAACCGCCGGCACCCGCGCCGCCGACTGGAGCAGCGGGATGCACGCGTCGAGATCGCCGGCGCGGTGCAGCGCCACCGCGCGCTGCAGGTCGGCCTCGGCGACCTGGCTCGCCGACCGCTTCGACACCTCGTCGCGCAGCTGCTCAAAGACGCCGTCGAGATCCTGCGCCTTGATCGGCGCGATTTCGCTGAGCGCGGTGCTCAAGTCCACATGGCCGCGATCCGGCCGGTTGACCGCGAGCTTGGGGATGTTCCCAATCTCGCCCAGATCGACCTCTCCGGGAGTGCCGTCGCCGAGATCAATCGCGTTCGCGACCACTTCGAACTGCGGATCGTCCGCGCCCGGCGATTCCGATTCGGCCGGATCCACGACGATCAACGGCGGCTCCTCCACTTGCAACACGGCGGTCGATGCGGGTTCGTCGCCGACCGAGGCGGCGGCACTGAGGCGATCGGCAATCGTCACATCAGGATCGTGATCGTTCAGCAGCGCCAGCGCGCGGCGAAGCCTCGCGATGTGCCCGGCCTCCCACGGTTCCCGATCGACCAGATCCTCGGCCAGGGTGCGCGCCTCGCCGGCCGCGCCCGCGGTCAGGTAGGCATCGGTCAGCCTGACCTGCGCGTCGTACAACGCGGTGTCGAGCCCGCCGTCCACGCAGGTTTCCACGAGCCGGAGGAGCGCGGGCACATAGGCCGGCGCCCGCCGCGTGAATTCCTGCAGAGCGGCTGCGGCCCACGGCCAGTCCGACCGCTCGGACGCCGCGTCGGTCGCGAGTTCGAGCACGCGGAACCCGGCGTCCGGCACTTCGTCCGCCAGCTGGCAGCTGAGAAGCGCGATCTGCTCGCGACCCTCGGCCTCCTCGACGAGATAGCGCCGGACCGACACGAGCCCGTCATCGATCAAGCCGGATCGCAGCTGCAGGTTCGCTGCGGCCAGCAGCAACGGCGGATCGGCGCGCGCCGTTTCGGGAGTGAGCACGTCCGCGAGCGCAGCGGCGTCGCCGCGCTCGACGAACGCGCGCGCCAGACGCCGGGCCAGGTCGACATCCGCGGGATTCAAGCGCGCCACGAGCCGCAGCGTCTCCATCGCCTCGTCGTGACGGCCGTGCGCGTCCAGCGCGTCGGCCAGCGACCTCAGCTCCTCGACCGTCGTCGCGGACGCACGGGCCCGCGTAAAGTCGCCGGCCGCAACCGCCATTCCCACCAACTGCGATCGGACCTCCGTCGTCATCCGGCACGAGCTGTGCGGCCTGTTCGAGCGCGGCTACGGCGTCGGCGGGACGCCGCTTCTTCCCGAGCTCTCTGGCGATGTCCTTGTAATCGCGCACCGCCCCGGCCGCATCTCCACGCTCCGCGCGCAAACGCGCGGCCGCCATCCTCCGCTCGAAGTCGCTGGGATCGAGCGTGTCGAGCTGAATGCGGACGTCGGTCGCGCCGCGATGGTCGCCGCGGGCGAGGCGGCAGTCGGCCAGCGCCGCGAGGTAGGCGCGGGCGTCCGCGAACAGTCCCTGCCGCGCCGCCAGCTCGCCGGACTGGAGGAGCGCGCGCTCGTCGTCGGGCCTGAGCTTGAGAATCTTCTTGTAGATGGCGGCGGCCTTCGCCGCGAAGCCTTCGGCCGTCAGGCGATCGGCGCTGCGCGTGAAGAGCTCGGTCGCGCGATCGGGCTGGCCGGCGCGCAGATACAAGTCGCCAAGCGTGTTGGCAGTGTTCCAGTCGCTCGGCTGATGCTCGATCACGCTCGCAGTAGGCGGCAATCGCAGCGTCCAACTTACCTTGTCTCAACAGCTTCTCGGCGTGACGCAGGGTTGCGGCGCGATCGAAGGGCACAAGATGTCAATCCATCGTATCAAAGAGCGTCGGTGGTCGAAACGAGCGGCGATGCACCTGCGAGTAGCCGAAGCGCGCAACCGCATCGAGGTGATCCGCCGTCGCATAGCCCTTGTGCCGATCGAAACCGTAGCGGGGATCGAGGCCGTGGAGCTCGAGCATCTGCCGATCGCGCGTCACCTTGGCGACGATCGAGGCGGCCGCGATCGCCGAGCAGCGGCGATCGCCGTGCAGGACGCCGCGCTGCGCCATCGGGAGATCCGGCACGCGGAACGCGTCGACCAGCACGATGTCCGGAAGCGGCGCGAGCGCGAGAATGGCGCGCTGCATGGCGCGCAGCGAGGCCTGGTGGATGTTGATGCGATCGATCTCGGCCGGATCGGCGTCGGCGACAGCCCATGCGACAGCGTGCCGGAGGATGCGCTCATAGAGCCTTTCGCGCTCGGCGGTCGGGCACGAGCTTCGAGTCGGAGACGCCCGCGATGTGCTTGTCGGGATGCAGAACGACGGCGGCGGCCACCACCGGACCGGCCAGACAACCGCGGCCCACTTCGTCGACGCCCGCGACGTGCACGAACCCGACGCGCCGCAGCGCGTTCTCCAGCGTGCGCATCGCGGGAACGCGGGTCATCAGGATCTGGATGGCGCTGACGAATCCTTCTGACTTCTGCCTTCGACTTCTGCTTCGCTTGACGCTGTCCTTCATGCGCGCCGCCTTGCCCTTGAGATCGCGCAGGTAGTACAGCTTCGCGCGGCGGACCTCGGCCGAGCGCATCACTTCGACCTTCTGAATCGTCGGCGAGTGCAGCGGGAAAATGCGCTCCACGCCCTGGCCGAACGACACCTTCCGCACCGTGAACGACGCGCGCGTTCCGCCGCGGTGCATCCCGATGACCACGCCTTCGAAGATCTGAATCCGTTCCTTGTCGCCTTCGCGGACCTTCACGTGCACCCGCACCGTATCGCCCGACTTCATCGCCGGCCGCTCGGTCAGCTGGGCCTTTTCGACCAGCTCAATCGCGCTCATGTCGCAGCTCCTTCAGGATCTGCTATTTCTTCTTCGTCCAATGTCGCATCCGTCCAGCAGATCCGGCCGCCGCGCCAGCGTCCGGCTCACCGCCTCCCGCTTGCGCCAGCGCCGAATCTCGGCGTGATTGCCCGACAGCAGCACGTCGGGCACCTTCACCACGCGCTCGGCGACCCGTCGCGTCCCGATCACCGTCGACGTCTCGGCCGGCCGAGTGTACTGCGGAAAATCCAGCAGCCCCCGGCTGAACGAATCCTCCGCTCACCGACTGCTCGTCGCCGACGACGCCCGGCACGAGCCGCGCGACGGCGTCGACGATGACCAGCGCCGCCAGTTCGCCGCCGCTCAGCACGTAGTCGCCGATCGACAGCTCCTCGTCGACCCGCTCCCGAACCCGCTCGTCGACCCCCTCGTATCGGCCGCACAGCACCACGATGTGGCTGCACCCGCTCAGCCGCTTCGCGTCGTCCTGCGTGAACCGCGTCCCCTGCGGCGACGTCAGATCACGTCAGCGGCCGCCTGCCGCGCGCTCGCGTCTGCTCGATCGCGTCCAGCGCGCGAAAAATCGGCTCGGGCTTGAGCACCATCCCCGGTCCGCCGCCGTACGGCACATCGTCGACCACCCGATGACGGTCGGTCGTGAACTCCCGCAGGTCGCGCACCTTCACGTCGAGCGTGCCGCGCTCGATCGCGCGGCCCAGGATCCCGGCCGCCAGCGCCTGCTCGACCATCGCCGGAAAGATCGTGACGATGTCGAAGCGTCATCGCCTGTCGTGTCCGGCTTCAGCCGGACCTCTCGTTCAGCTCCAGCAACCCCTCCGGCGCGTCGATCACGATCCGCTTCGCGTCCAGGATCGATCGTCGACGCAGATGTCCGCCGCGAGCGGAATCAGGACCTCGCCGCGCGGCGCCGTCGACGACCAGCCGGCTGCCGCCAGCGTGCCTTCGACGTTGCTCACCTCGCCGACCCTGTCGTCCTTCGTCGTCGACCACGACGCAGCCGATCAGGTCGTGCCGGTAGAACGTCTCGTCCGGCAGCGGCGCCAGCCGCTCGACCGGCACCCGCAGCTCGCGCCCCGCGAGCGCAGCTCGGCGTCGTTCATCGTGTCGACGCCGTCCACGCCGATGACCGGCCGCTCCTGCTGGAACCGCACCGTCGTGATCCGCAATCGGCTCCGCAACCCCGCCGCGCTCGATGAACAGCTCGGCGCCCGGCTGAAACCGCTCGTCGGGAAATCGGTCTCGGGATTCACGATCACCTGACCGCGGATGCCGTGGGCCCGGGCGATGCGCCCGACCACCGCCATCTCGTCCCAGTGTCACGTGCATCGGTTCAACCTTCATTCCTGATCCTGTCGCGGATCTCGAGCGTGACGCGTCTTGCCTTCCTTCTCCCCCGCCGTCGCCGCGAGCGTGCGCAGCGCCGCAGCCGTCCGTCCCTGCTTGCCGATCACGCTGCCGAGCTCGCCCGGCGCCACGTACAGCTCGACCAGCGTCGTGCCCTTGTGCTGCGACTCGGTGACGCGGACTTCGTCGGGCCGATCGGTCAGCGCCCGCGCCAGCACTTCGACGACGTCACGGACGCCGCTCATGACTGTCGGCCGCTCGCCGACCGTGCGCTGTCCGCGGCAGGCGGCCGGCCTGCCATACGAGCGTGTCCGCGCTCGCTGAGCGGCAGCAGCGGGCGCGCGGGCGTCAGATGCCGGGCGATCAGCGTGCGCACGGAGTCGACGGCTGCGCGCCCTTCTTGATCCAGTAGTCGACGCGCTCCTTGTTGACCTGGACGACCGCCGGCTTGGTGCGCGGGTTGTAGTGGCCGAGGATTTCGACGAAGCTGCTGTCGCGCGCGGCGCGGGAATCGGTGACGACGACGCGGAAGAACGGGCGCTTCTTGGACCCGGCCCGACGCAAACGAATGGCGACCATCGCTGCTCTCCTGAACGCGATTCGAGGCTCGAACCCGGACCGATGTTACGCTGCGCGTACGACGCACGTCGCTCGAGCACCGCGCTTACCGGCGGTTGCGCAGCATCTGCATGGCCTGGCGGCGCGCCTTCTTGCCGCCGCCGGCCAGCCCGGCCATTCCGCCGAGCTGCTTCAACATCTTCTGCATCTGCACGAACTGCTTCAGCAGCCGGTTCACTTCCTCGACCGACGTGCCGCTGCCCTTGCGCGATGCGCTTGCGGCGGCTGCCGTTGATGATGTGCTGCTTGCGCCGTTCGTCCGGCGTCATCGAGCTGATGATCGCCTCGATCCGCGACATCTGCTTCTCGTCCGGCTTGTTCTCGGCCAGCGCCTTGAGGTTGCCCATCCCGGGCAGCATCCCGATGATCTGCTCGAGCGGCCCCATCTTCCGGATCGTCTTGAGCTGATCGCGGAAATCCTCGAGCGTGAACTCGTTCGACCGAATCTTCTCTTCGAGCCGCTCGGCGTCCTCCTGCGTCGATCGCCGCTTCGGCCCGCTCGATGAGCGACAGCACGTCGCCCATGCCGAGCACGCGCGACACGACGCGCTCGGGATGGAACGGCTCGAGATCCTCGAGCCGCTCGCCGCTGCCCGACGAACGCGATCGGCACGCCGACGACCGACACCACCGACAGCGCCGCGCCGCCGCGCGCGTCGCCATCGAGCTTGGTGAGCACGACGCCGGTGACGCCGACGCGCGCGGTTGAACTCGCCGGCGCTCTTGATCGCGTCCTGCCCGGTCATCGCGTCGGCGACGTACAGCAGATCCGACGGGTCGGTCGCGTCCTTGATCGCGACGAGCTCGGTCATCAGCTCGTCGTCGATGTGCAGCCGGCCGGCGGAGTCGACGATGACGACGTCGAACCCGAGGTTGGTGGCCTCGGCGACCGCGCCCTTCGCGCGCGCGACCGGATCCATCTGCCCGGCCGGATCGTGCACGCGCACGCCGGCTTTCTGCGCGACGACGTTCAGCTGCTGGATGGCGGCCGGCCGCTTGACGTCGGTCGAGACGAGCAGCGGGTGCTTGCCCTGCTTCGTCAGCCACATCGCCAGCTTCCCCGCCGTCGTCGTCTTGCCGGCGCCCTGCAGCCCGAGCAGCAGGACGACGCGCGGCCGCTTGGTCGTCGGCTGGAGCCCGCCCTCGGCATCGCCGAAGAGCGCCAGCATCTCGTCGCGGACGATCTTGACGACCTGCTGCGACGGCGACAGGCTGCGCAGGAGCACGTCCTGGCCTCCATCGCCCGGTCGCGCACCCGGTCGATGAACGCCTTGACGACCTTGAAGTTGACGTCGGCTTCGAGCAGCGCGAGGCGGATTTCGCGCAGCGCGGCTTCGATGTTCTCCGGCGTCAGCCGGGCCTCGCCCCGCAGGGACTTGAAAACGTCCTGAAGGCGCGTGCTCAGGGAGTCGAACATGGAGCCGCTAACGCTGCTCTAGCGCAAACGCTTATCGTAGCTCGACGCGGAACGCTCTGTCAACGCGAACGCGTATCGAGCACGCGGAATCCGTGACTGGCGTCAGAACTAGACCGACGACAGCTTGTGTCCGAGCTTCTCCTTCTTGGTCTTGAGGTAGCGGCGGGTCGAGTCCGACGCCGGAATTTCGAGCGGCAGCCATTCGCTGACCGACAGCCCGTAGCCCTCGATGCCGACGAGCTTGCGCGGGTTGTTGCTCAGCAGGCGCATCGAGCGGATGCCGAGCTCGCGCAGAATCTGGACGCCCATGCCGTAGTCGCGCTGGTCGGCCTTGAACCCGAGCCGCTCGTTGGCTTCGACCGTGTCGAAGCCCTCGTCCTGCAGCTCGTAGGCGCGAATCTTGTTCGCCAGGCCGATGCCGCGGCCTTCCTGATTCAGGTACAGCAGCACGCCGCGGCCTTCGGCGGCGATGCGCCGCATCGCCGCGTCGAGCTGCGCGCCGCAGTCGCAGCGGACCGAGTGCAGCACGTCGCCGGTCAGGCACTGACGAGTGCACGCGCACGAGCACGTCCTTGCCGTCGCCGATGTCGCCGCGGACCAGCGCGACGTGCGTCCTGCTTGTCGAGCTGGTTCTCGAACACGTGCACGTGGAACTCGCCGTACTCGGTCGGCAGCTTCGCCGACGCGACGCGCTTGACGAGCGACTCGGTGCGCATGCGGTACCTGATGAGATCGGCGATGGTGATCATCAGCAGGCCGTGCTTCTTCGCGAACTTCGTCAGCTGCGGCACGCGCGCCATCGTGCCGTCTTCGTTCATGATTTCGCAGATGACGCCGGCCGGATACAGCCCGGCGATGCGCGCGAGATCGACCGCCGCTTCGGTCTGGCCGGCCCGCACGATGCACGCCGCCCGACCGCGCCCGCAGCGGAAACATGTGCCCGGGCCGCGCCAGGTCCGACGGCTTGGTCGCCGGATCGATGGCGGCGAGCACGGTCGCCGCGCGATCGGCCGCCGAGATGCCGGTCGTCGTCCGCCCGTTCGCTTCGATCGGCGCGCAGAAGGCGGTCTCGAAGCGCGACGTGTTCTGCGACACCATCAGCGGAATCTCGAGCTCGTCGAGCCGCTCGGGCGTCATCGACAGACAGATCAGGCCGCGGCCGTACCGGGCCATGAAATTGATCGCCTCGGGCGTGACCTTCTCGGCCGCGATCGTCAGGTCGCCCTCGTTCTCCCGATCCTCATCGTCGACGACGATGACCATCCGGCCGGCGCGGAACGCCTCGATCGCGTCCTCGATCCGGGCGAATGGCGACTGGCTTCTTTCGCGATAGCCAGTTTCTTTCATGCAGACGTTCCCTGCCTTCAGGCCCGCCAGTTCCGCCGCCCGCACGACGTACTTGCCGACCATGTCGCATTCGAGATTGACGCGGTCACGGACGCGCGCCCGTCCAGGTTCGTATGCTCCATGGTAAACGGCACGACCTGCACGTCGAAACGATCGACCTGGAGAGCCGGCCACCGTCAGGCTGATGCCGTCGACCGCGATCGAGCCCTTGTGCACGATAGAACGGCGCCAGCTGCGACGGAAAACTCACGGTCAGCCAGTGAAACTCGGCGTCCGGCCGCAGCTCTTCGATGCGGCCGACGGCGTCGACGTGGCCCTGGACGAAGTGTCCGCCGAACCGGCCGTCGGCCCGCAGCGGCCGCTCGAGATTGACGCGGCATGCCGCGCGCCAGCGTGCCGAGCGTCGTGACGCGCAGCGTCTCGGGCCCGACATCGGCGTGAAATCTCGTCACGGCTCGCCGCGATCACGGTGAGACAGACGCCGTTGACCGCGAGGCTGTCGCCGAGCGCGAGCTCGCGCGGCCAGCGGCGTCGCGATCCGCAGGCGATAGCCGGCCGGCGTCGTCGGTGCGCTCCGACCAGCTCGCCGACCGCTTCAACGAGGCCCGTGAACATATCCTTCAATCAGCACGTCTGGTCCGAGCGGTTCGACTCGCCGGTCGCGCAAGTCCGACGCGGAGAAGCAGCGGCCCGTCAAGAAACGCGACGCCCTCGCTGCCGAGCACGTGCGGCGTGACATACAGCCGCACGCAGTCGACGACGCCCGCGTCCCACGCGGCGGCATGCAGCGCGGCGCCGCCTTCGAGCAGGAGCGAGCCGATCTCGCGCCGGCCGAGACGCTGCGAGCGCGTCGCTGCAACGTACCGTCGCCGGCAACTTCGATCTCCGCGCCGCGCGCTTCGAGCGGCCGCGCGCAGCTCCGCACGCTCCGCGCACGCGCGCCGTCGTCACGATGATGACAGGGCCGGCGTCGCGTGTCGAGAGCACGCGGGCCTCCGGCGGCGTCCGCAGCCGGCGATCGAAAATGACGCGCGTCAGCGGCCGCTCGCGGTAGGCGCCGCGCGCCGTCAACAGCGGGATCGTCCACGAGGATCGTGCCGACGCCGACGCCGATCGCGTCGATCTCGGCGCGAATGCGGTGGGCATGCCGGTTGGCCGCCGCGGACGTCAGCGCCGTTCGGCGTCCCGGCGCCGCCGCAATCCAGCCGTCCAGGCTCGTGGCGGCCTTCAGGATCGACGAACGGCCGCCGTTCGCGCATCAGCGTGAAGAACGGCTGGTTCATCGCCGCGGATCGCTCCGCTTCGAGACCGACGTCGACCGTGACGCCGTGCTCGCGGAGAAACGCGAACCCGCGCCCGCGGACCAGCGGATTGGGATCTTCGACGCCGCGACGACGCGCGCGATGCCGGCCTCGACAATCCGCGCGACGCAGGGCCCGGTGCGCCCGACGTGGCAGCAGGGCTCGAGCGTGCAGTAGAGCGTGGCGCCTCGCGCGCGCGGGCCGGCCTCGGTCAGCGCGTGCACTTCGGCGTGCGGCTCGCCCGCGCGCTGATGATACCCCTGGCCGACGACGACGCCGTCAGCCGACACGACGACGGCGCCGACCAGCGGATTCGGGCTCGTCCGCCCCCGCCCGCGCGCCGCATGGAACAGCGCGCGTTCCATGTACTCGATCGGTCAGTCGACTGCAGTCACCGGGTCGATCGTCTACCACTTCTCCTCGAACAGCCCGTCGACGTACTCCTCGGCGGCGAACGGCACGAGGTCGTCGATGCCTTCGCCGACGCCGACGTAGCGAATCGGCAGCTTCAGATCGTTGGCGATCGCGACGGCGACGCCGCCCTTCGCCGTCCCATCGAGCTTGGTGAGCACGATCCCGTTCACGCCGGCGACGGCCATGAACTCGCGCGCCTGCGCGACGCCGTTCTGCCCGACCGTGGCGTCCAGGACCAGCAGCACTTCCTGCGGCGCGCCCGGCACCTCGCGCGCGGCGATCCGGCGGATCTTGTCCAGCTCGTTCATCAGGTTCACGCGCGTGTGCAGGCGGCCGGCCGTGTCCACGAGAATCGGATCGCGTCCCTTCGCCTTCGCCGACGAAATCGCGTCGAACACGACCGCCGCGGGATCCGCGCCTTCTCGCGCGCGGATCATGTCCACGCCGGCGCGCCGCGCCCAGATCTCGAGCTGCTCGACCGCCGCGGCGCGAAACGTGTCGGCGGCGCAGATGAGCGGCTTCTTGCCCTGGCTCTTCAGCAGGTTCGCCAGCTTGCCGACCGTCGTCGTCTTGCCGGTCCCGTTGACGCCGACGATGAGCGTCACCTGCGGACGCGTTTCGACGACGATCGGGACGATCGACGGCGGCGAAGACGTCGCGGATCTCCTGTTTGACCAGATCGCGCAGGCCCGCGCCGTTCCTGCGAGCCTTTGCTCACCGCGGCGATGATGCGCTCCGTCGCCGCGACGCCGATGTCCGCCGAGATCAGCAGTTCCTCGAGCGCGTCGACGGTCTCGACGTCGATCGGCGCGCGCGCGCCGCTCCGGCGCGTCGGCAAGCCGGACGATCTCGTCGAACCGCTCGACGATCTGCTGCTTGGTTCGCGACAGACCCTGTTTGAATTGTCCGAAGAGGCCCATGTTCCTGCGCTACGCCTCCGCCTCCGCGCGCTGGCGCCGGAGCATCAGCGCGTCGATCGCCGTCCGCACGTCGCTGTCGCCGCTGAGCACCGCCTGCATCTGCGTGGCGATTGGCAGCTCGACGCCGTACCGCGCGCCCAGCGCCAGCGCCGCGCCCGTCGTCCTCACGCCCTCCGCTATCATTTTCATGCCCGCGAGGATCTCGGGAAGCGGGCGGCCGCGCGCCAGCTCGACGCCGACGTGACGGTTGCGGCTCAGGTTTCCCGTGCACGTCAGCACGAGATCGCCCAGGCCGCTCAGGCCCGACAAGGTTTCGCGCCGGCCGCCTGCGGCACAGGCGACGCGCGTGATCTCGGCGAGGCCGCGGGTGATGAGCGCCGCCAGCGCGTTGTGCCCCAGGCCCAACCCTTCGACGACACCGGCCGCGATGGCGATGATGTTCTTCAGCGCGCCGCCGATTTCGACGCCGATCACGTCGTCGCTGCCGTACAGGCGGAAGTACGGCGCGCGGAACTCGTGCTGCACCAGTTCGGTCGCGGCGCTGTCAACGGATGCGGCCAACACCGCGGTCGGCAGCTGGTTCGCCACTTCGATCGCGAAGCTGGGACCCGACAGGACCACAACCGGATGCGCGCCCGCGACTTCCTGCTCGATGACTTCCGACATGCGCAGCAGCGTGTCGGTTTCGAGCCCCTTGGTGGCGCTCACGATCACCGACGCCCGACGCGAGGTGCGGCGCGGCGGACCGGATGACCGGCGCGGCAGCCATGCGAAGGAATGGCCGAGACCACGAGATCGCGGCCGGAGACGGCGTCCGCCAGCGAATTGGTGACGCTGACGTCGTTTGGCAGCGCGACGCCGGGCAGATACACCGCGTTCGCGCGCCGCGCCTGGATCTCCGCCACGAGCGCCGCGTCGCGCGCCCACAGGTGCACGTGATGTCCGACGCGCGCCGAGGTGCACGGCCAGCGCCGTGCCCCAACTGCCGGCGCCGAGCACGGTGACGCTGCGCACTACTCCGCAACTCCCACGCGGCGTTCAGTGCCGGCGCGCAACCGGGCGACGTTGGTTCGGTGACGGAACACGATGATGGCCGACGCGCCCAGCGCCGCGGCGACGGCCGGCACCTGCCCGCCCATGGCATAGGCGAGCGGCGGGAGCGCGATCGACGCGAGCACGGATCCGAGCGAAATGTATTTCGTCATCCACACGGACGCGACGAACACGGCGAGCGCCGGCGGCACCGCCAGCGGCGTGAGGATCGAGAAGACGCCGCAGGCCGTCGCCACGCCCTTCCCGCCACGGAACCGGAGCCAGATCGGGATAGATGTGGCCCACGATCGCCGCGAGCCCTGCGACGGCCGGCGCGGCGGCGTTCGGACTCAAGCGCTCGGCCAGCACGACGCTCGCCGCGCCCTTCAGCATGTCGAGCAGCGCGACGAGCACGCCGGCCTTCACGCCGGACGCGCGCATCACGTTGGCCGCGCCGAGGTTGCCGCTGCCGATCTGACGCAGATCCGCCAGCCCCCAGCGGCGCGCCATCGAGCAGCGCGAACGGAATCGAGCCGAGCAGATAGCCGGCGATGACGACGTGGTCAGCATTGCTGCGCGCTGGTAGCGCGGGGCTTGCAGCCCCGCGATCGCGGCCCTGAAAGGCCGCGCTACGCCCTGAGAGCGTAGCATGCGCCAGCGCGGTGTAGGTCGGGCCTGCCGACGACAGTCGGCTGTGGTAGAGCGTCGCGACGGGCACGCGCACGCGCGCGACGATGTCGGACCGCGCCGCGGCGAGCGCGCGACCGCGATCCGATGGCCGCGACTGGCGCCACCGGCCGAGGGTCAGGTGCGGTTGAAACGGCCGCGACTCGAGCGCGATGCCCTCGCTCGCGACGCGACGTGCAAGTTCTCGCTGGAGATCGATCAGCTCATTCGCACCATTCGTGACCCCGATCCACACGGCTCGCGGCGATCCGCGCGTCGGGAACACGCCCATGCCCTGAAAGGTCAGATCGAACGGCGACGCCTCGATCGGACGGCCGACGGCCTCGGCAACCGCGGGCGCCTGCGATTCCGATACTTCGCCGAGAAAGACCAGCGTCAGGTGGAGGTGATCAGGTTTGACCCATCGGACCGACGATCGTGCATCGCCCATCGACTGCGGCGATGCGTCTCTGCTCCGCAGCGATCGCGGCTCGCGCCGCGGCGTCGAGATCGACGGCGACGAACAGCCGCATTCACCCCTTAGCAGGCCAAAAGGGAGCGTCCTTCTTGAGCAGCAGCAGCCGCAGCATGTTCATCGCGGCCTGCGCCGACTGGAACTTCACCATCTCTCGTCCGCCGAGAAACTGAAACGTGCGGACTCGCAGTTGGTCGTCGACGCCCACCGCGATCGCGACGGTGCCGACCGGTTTCTCCGGTGACCCGCCGCCGGGTCCGGCGACGCCGGTGATGCCGATGCCGACGCTTGCGCCCGCACGATCGCGAATGCCGGTCGCCATCGCCTGAGCGACGGGCTCGCTGACCGCACCGTGTTCCTCAATCAGAGCGGCCGGCACCCCGGCGAGCTCGGTCTTCGCGCGATTGCTGTAGCACACGACGCCGCGCTCGACGTAGTCCGAGCTGCCGGGCACATCGGTCAGGCGCGACGCCAGGAGTCCGCCGCTGCACGACTCGGCGACGGCGATCGTCATCCCGCGTTCGCGCAGCATGCCGCCGACGACCGCTTCGAGCGGCCGGCCGTCGGTGCTGTAAACCGCGCTGCCCAACACCGCCTCGAGCTCACGCTGCGCCGCGTCGAGCGCGGCATCCGCGTCGGCGCGATTCGGCGCCTCGACGGTCAGATGCAGCTCGATCTGGCCCAGCATCGCGAGAATCGTCGTGCTGATCGGCACCGCGCGCTTCGTCCACGGCGAGTACACCGGCTGTGCCGCGGCGTCGACATCCGACTCGGTCCGCCCGGTGATCTTCAGCACGCGCCGGAACAGCCCGGCGCCGCTCGAACGCGGCGCCACGCCGCTCGCGAAGGACCGTGTCGAGCATCGGCACCATCTCGCGGGGCGGCCCGGGCAGCAGCACGATCGCCGTCCGTCCGCGCTCCAGCCAGAGGCCGGGCGCCGTGCCGTTCGGATTCGGCAGCACCGTGGCGCCCCGCGGCACCATCCCCTGCCGGCGATTGATCTCCGGCATCGTCAGGCCGCGCCGCGCAAAGCGCTCGCGGATCCGGTCCACGATCTGCTCGTCGACATCGACTTCCAGCGTCCAGCACGCGCGCCACCGCGTCGCGCGTGATGTCGTCCTCGGTTGGCCCGAGCCCGCCGGTGAGGATGATCAGATCCGCCCAGAGGAGGGCGCTCTCGAGGACGCGCGCCAATTCTTCCACCTGGTCGCCGACGACCGCCTTCAGACGCACGTCGAAGCCGATCTGATTCAGTCGCTCGGTGATCGTCAGCGAGTTCGTGTCGACGCGGAAGGGCGTCAGCATCTCGCTGCCGACCGCCACAATGCAGGCATTCATCGAACGACCACGAGCGCCAGCTGCAGCGCGAGATTCGCGTAGATCGCGGCCATCGCGTCGTCGGCCATCACGCCGAAGCCGCCGTGCAGATGCTCCAGCCGCCGCGCGGGAAAGGGTTTGATGATGTCGAAGAGCCGAAACAGAAAGAACCCGCCGATCGCACCCATCCAGCCGACACCGGTGAGAAACAAGGTGATCAGCATGCCCATCACCTCGTCGACGACTACCTCACCGGGATCGGTTCGGCCAAAATGCCGCTCGGCCACGCTGCCCGCCCAGGACCCGGCCACGAACAAGCCGACGATCGCGATTCCCTGAATCGTCGGTGAGGTTGGCAGCAGCGCCCACAGCACCAGGCCAGCAGCCGAACCAAACGTTCCGGACGCGACCGGCACGTAGCCGACGCCGAACGCTGTCGCAACGGCAAGGGCTGGGATTCGGGACGCGCCGGTCCCGTCGGCCATCAAGAGTTCAGCGAACTACGCGGGTGCCGGCGAGACGATCGTGAAGGCCGCGGCGATCGCGCGAGAAGAGGGCCGGGAGCAATCCAAGGCCGGCCGGCGCGGCGAGGACGAGCCACGTCGCTTCGCGCACGAAGGCGTGGCCGACGTCGAGCGTCGCCGCAGGCTCGGCGGCCACGACGCGGATTCCCGCCGCCATCTTGCCAAGCGTCTGACCTCCCGCGGTAAACGCCACGAGATAGCCGCCGTTCTGGACCAGCAGGAAGGCGATGAGCGGTCCACGCGGCAGCAGCGCGAGATCCTGAATCGTCAACCCGCAAATCTGCAGCGTGAAGTAGATCACGAGCGCGTCGACCGTTCCCAGGATCAGCAGGTCGATCGCGGCGGCGACGACGCGTTCTGGAATGCCGGCGTCCTCGATGCCCATTCTCCGCCCGGTGCGTGTCGCCTGCCGGCTCGCGGCGCGTCGCCGAGGCGTGCGCGCGCGGCAGAGCCGGGGAGTCGTCGGGCATCAAATCCAGCGATTGCACGCGCGGCTGATCCTGGCGAAGGCGCGGCGCTTCGGGTGTCGAGCGACGGACCGCGAGCGGCGCGCGCGGCGCGGACGGTCGCGTGATCAGGGGCTCGTCGTCGACTTGCGGAAAATTTGCGCCGAAGAGCGGCAATTCCTCTTCGATGGGTGGACGCTCGACGGGCGACTCTACGCGAAGAGGCAGTTCGGGCGCGGCCGCCGGCGCGGACAGCGCGAAGTCATACCCACAGTTGCGGCAGCGGTCCGTCTCCTCGAAACCGAGATAGCCGCACTTGGGACACTTCATGGCACCGTGCCCGCGAGCGAAAGGAGTTGCTGCTGAATCGACGTGCGCAGCTTGTCGGCGTCGGCGCGCTCGGGATCGGTCGTGCGCACACCGTCCAGCGCCGCGAGCGCGTCGTGCAGACGGCCGGCCGACGCGAGCGTCTGCGCGCGGGCGAGCGCCTTTTCGGCGCGCCGCGGCAGCGGCAGGATCCCCTCGCCCACCGGCGGAGGCGCCGCCTGAGCCGCAGGCGCATCCTGCAGGAACAGGAGCGACCGCCAATCCAATCGACCCGACCACGCCAGCAGAACCACCGCGATCACAGCGGCCGGCGCGACGATCAAGACCGCGCGCTCGAACGAACGGAGACGCTGGGTCATTGTCCGGAATCGCACCAGCAGATGGGCCGCGCATCGCACGCTTCGGCGCGGACGGCGTGACGGCCGCTTCGAGGCGGTTGAGCCGCTCGAGCACCGCCAGGGCCTCCTCCGACGGCGCTCCGCGATCGATGGCGGCCTGCAGCAGCCGGCGCGCTTCGTCGCCCTCGCCGCGGTGAAAAGCGGCGACGCCCGTCTGCAGCAATTCCTCCGACTCGCGCTGTCCCTCGGCCAGCGCCGTGCGCGCCCGCTCGATGTACGCCCGAGCGCGTGCGTGCGTGCGATCCAGGAACAGGGCGCGGGTCCAGACGTTGATCGCCTGCTCGTAGCGGCCGCCGAAGTAGTGATCGAGACCGACCAGGAGCAGTTGTTCGATTTTGGCGTCTCGATCAGCTCCAGGCGTCGCGCCGGCCGCGTGCGCGCTGTCGCTGCGATAGGCCTCTGACATGAAGTGCGCAAATTATACAATTGATGGATGGCCGTAATCGAGTGCGTTCCGAACGTGAGCGAGGGTCGGCGGCCCGAGATCGTGGCGGCGATGGCCGACGCGATCCGCGGCGTCAGCGGCGCGCGCCTGCTCGACCATTCGTCGGACGCCTCACACAATCGCTCGGTCTTCACGCTCGCCGGAGACGCCGCTGCGGTCGAGTCGGCGGTGCTCGCGCTCGTCGAGCGCGCGGTCGCCGACATCGATCTCCGGACGCATCGCGGCGAACACCCGCGAATCGGCGCGGTCGACGTCATCCCGTTCGTGCCCATCGAGGGCGTGACGATGGCGGACTGCGTTGAGCTGGCGAAGAAGGTGGGCGCCGAGATCGCGCGGCGCTTCAACGTGCCCGTCTACCTGTACGAGGATGCGGCGACCAACCCGGCGCGGAAGAACCTGGAAGACATCCGGCGCGGCGAGTTCGAAGGGCTCAGCGCGAAGATGCGCGCGCCCGAGTGGGCGCCGGACTTCGGTCCCGCTGCGCCGCACGCAACGGCCGGCGCCATCGTTGTCGGAGCGAGGATGGCGCTCATCGCCTACAACATCAACCTCGCGACCGATCGTCTCGACGTCGCCAAGAAGATTGCCGCGGCGATCCGGCACAGCAGCGGCGGCTTCCGCTACGTCAAGGCGGCGGGCTTCAGGCTGGAGGGCCGCGGCATCGTGCAGGTGTCGATGAACCTCACGAACTACGAGAAGACGCCGATCTTCCGGGTCTTCGAGGCGGTCAAACGCGAAGCCGCGCGCTACGGCGTGTCGATTCTCGAGAGCGAGATCGTCGGATTGCTGCCGTCGGCGGCGCTCACGGCCGCCGCGGAGTTCTATCTGCAGCTCGAACGGTTCAACGCGGATCAGGTATTGGAGAACAAGTTGAGACAGTCGTAGGGGCGGACCCATGTGTCCGCCCGGCCGACACGCGGGTCGGCCCCTACACTGCCTCTTCCTCGCCTTCGGGCCGTCCGAGCCGGCGCAATGCCGAACGCCTTCATCTTCCGATACAGATTGCTGCGCTCGACGCCGAGCACTTCGGCGGTCCGCGACATGTTGCCCTGCTGCTCGGCCAGCGTGCGCAGGATCAGATCGCGCTCGAACTGATCGCGCGCCTCGTGCAGCGTCCGCCGCTCCGTCGCGTCGACCGCCGCGGCGGGACGGCTCAGCCCGCTCGGGTCGAGGAATGTCAGGTCGGCGGCCGTAATGGCGTCGCCGGGCACCATGATCATCAGCCGCTCGATCACGTTGCGCAGCTCGCGCACGTTCCCCGGCCACGGATACTGCTGGAGCGCGCCCCGCGCCCCGGGATCGAAGCGCTTGATCCGGCGGCCGTACTCGCGCGCGAACTCGGCCATGAAGTGGTCGGCCAGCAGCGGAATGTCTTCCTGCCGATCGCGCAGCGCCGGGACGAAAATTGGAATGACGTTCAGCCGGAAGTACAGGTCCTCGCGGAACCGCCCCGCTCGGATTTCCGCCTGCAGGTCCTTGTTGGTCGCGGCCAGCACGCGCGCGTCGACTTTGATCCGCGCCGTGCCGCCGACCGCCTCCATCGTCTGCTCCTGCAGCACGCGCAGCACCTTGGCCTGCGTCTTCAGGCTCATGTCGCCGATTTCGTCGAGAAAGATCGTGCCGCCGTCCGCCGTCTCGAACTTGCCGCGCCGATCGGCCACGGCCCCGGTGAACGCGCCGCGCACGTGGCCGAACAGCTCGCTCTCGATCAGCTCTTCGGGGATGGCCGCGCAGTTGACCTCGACGAACGTGTTCGTGCGGCGACGGCTGAGCGCGTGGATCGTCCGCGCCACGAGCTCCTTGCCGGTGCCGTTCTCCCCGTAAATCATCACGCGGCCGTTGGTCGGGGCGGCCATGGCCACCTGGTCGCGGAGCTGGCGCATCTTGAGGCTCTCGCCGACCATGGTCTGCGTGCGGTCGACCCGCGCGCGCAGCGCGCGGTTCTCGGCCTCGAGATGCCGCTGGTGCAGGGCGTTCCGGATCACCAGCACGGTCTTGTCGAGCGACAGCGGCTTCTCGACGAAATCGAACGCGCCCATCTTGATCGCGCGCACCGCGGATTCGATGTTCCCGTGCCCCGAGATCAGGACCACCTGCGCATCGACTTGCCGCTCGCGCAGCCGCGCCAGCGTCGCCAGCCCGTCCATGCCCGGAAGCCACACGTCGAGCACGATCAAATCGACCGGGCCGCGCGTGATCCGCTCGAGGCACGCTTCGCCGCTCGGCACGGCCTCGACGGCGTAGCCCTCGTCGCGCAGCACGCCGCTCAGCGAGTTGCGCACTCCCGGCTCGTCGTCAACAATCAGAATCGTCGGTTTCACGAAGTTTTATCGTCCGTCACACCAGAGCAAACGCAACCACGAAGACACGAAAACACGAAGAAGACCATTTTAGATGGATCCTCCGCGATGTCATGAGTCCGTTGTTTCATTGTTCTGATTGCAGCGGATGGAGATACCGCTCGACGTGCAATCGTGCCTTCGTGGCTTCGTGGTTGCCTTTGTTCTAATGCTTCGAACTCAACACGGCAACTCTATGGTAAACCGCGTCCCGCGCGGGGTGTTATCGCCGACGTCGATGCTGCCGCCGTGCTCGGCGATAATGCGGCGCACAATCGCGAGGCCGAGGCCGCTGCCGCGGCGTTTTGTCGAGTAGTACGGCAGGAAGAGCTTCTCGCGCTCGGCCGGCGGAATGCCGGGGCCGTCGTCGGCGACGATCACGCGGACCAGGCTGTTGGCCTCGTCGCGCTGGGTCTCGACCAGAATCGATCCGTGCCGATCCATCGCCTCGATCGCGTTGTCCATGAGGTTGATGATGACGCGTCGAATCTGTTCGACGTCGAGGCGGACGAGCGGGACGCCTGTCGCGAACCGCTGTTCGATGCGGACGTCGCTGAAGATCCCGTCGTAGAGCGCGACGGTCTGGCCGATGAATTCGCCGAGATCGGTCGGCACCGTCCGTGGCGACGGCATCCGCGCGAACTGCGAGAACTCGTCCACGAGCATCTTCAGCGATTCCACTTCCCCGACGATGGTCGTCGTGCACTCGTCGACGAGCGCCTTCGCCTGCGGCGGCGCCGCCGAGAAATGCCGCGCCAATCGCTCGGCCGACAGCTGGATGGGCGTCAGCGGGTTCTTGATTTCGTGCGCGAGGCGCCGGGCCACTTCGCGCCATGCCGCGACCTTCTGTGCGCGAATGAGCGGCGTCACGTCGTCCAGCACGAGCACGACGCCCTGCGCGACGCCGTCGTCGCCGACGAATGCCGCCGCGACAACGGCCAGGTGGAGCTCCTGGTCGTCGCGCGCCAGCGCGAGCTCGTGGGCGACAGGTTCGGACTTGCCGCGGCTGGCCTTGTTCAGGAGATTTGCGAGCGGCTCGAGATCGGGACGAGCCAACACCGCCTCGGCCGGCTGGCCGATGACGTGCCGGCCAATCCCCAGCAGACGGGACGCCGCGCTGTTGATCGTCGTGATGTTGCCCGCACCGTCCACCGAGACGACACCCGTGGTGATGCGTTCCAGAATCGTCTCGATGTAGCGCCGCCGCGTTTCGACCTCGACGTGCTTGCGCTCCAGCTCAATCGTGTCGCTGTCCACGCGACGCCGCGTCGCGGAAAGCTCGCTCGCCATGAGGTTGAACGCTTCCACGAGCGACCCGAATTCGTCCTGGCTCTGGGGCTCGACCCGCTGATCCAGGTGGCCCGCGCCGATTTCCCGCGCCGCCGCCGCGAGCGCCTGAACGGGCCCGTGATCCGCTTGGCCATGTAGAGGCCCATCCAGGTGGCGCCCACGAGAATCATCAGCGTCAGCGCAAGAAAGGACGCCAGGTAGACGCCGGTCAGCGGCCGCTTCAGCACGCGAAGCTGGTTGTAGCTTTCGAACTGCTGCGTGATGCGGCGGGACTGCGACGCCATCTCGCCGGTCAGGTAATCGGTGGCGACGACCACTCCGGTCGTCCGTCCATCTTTGGTCCGAATGATTGCGGCGGCGTGCAGGAGCTCGCCCGCCCCGCTGAGCGGCTCGATCGACGTCGCCGCGGAACCGCTGAGGGCCTGCGCCGCCAGACGATCGGCCGACGCGCGGTTGTATCCGGGAGGAAGCGCCGGCGCCGCGACATCCACGACCGGCTCGAGGCCGGGAAGCGTCCCCTCCGTGGGCTGCACCCGATACACGGCGACGAGTTGCACGCGCTGAAGCGTCACGTCGGGCGCCAACAGATCCCGGATCCGCCGCACGTCGGTGGTGCGCAAATCAACCGCGGACAGCTCGCGCGCCATCCGCTTGGCGTGATCGGTGACGAACATCTGGCGCTCGTGGTAGTAGTCGCTCGCGATGGTGTTCGCGGACGAGAGGATCTCGTCCATCGGCGCGTTGAACCAGCGCTCGATACTCGTCCGAATCAGCTCGCTGCCCACCAGGAGCACGAGGACCGCCGGAATGAAGGTCATGCCGAGCAGCAGGAGCACCAGCTTGGCGCGGAAACGGGCAAACGGCAGCCCACGCCGCCGCTCGACGATGAGCTTGACGACGTTGCGCGCCAGCACGAACACGAGCGCCGCCAGCATCGTGAGGTCCGCCGCCGAGAGCGCGTAGAGGACGAACTCGCTCAGGAAGTCGGGCGAGAAGCGCGACGAGCCGTTGGCAATGGCCAGCAGCGCCACCAGCACGCCGAGCAGCACGACGATGCCGGCCAGGATCAGCCGCGGATTGTCGCGGAACGGCCGGCGAGCCTTTTGTGGCGACGCAGCCGCGCGTCTCGGCGTCATCGAAGTGACTGTCGCGGGCAACTACTCCCACCTTCGATCTGCCACGAAAACACGAAAACACGAAAAAGCAAACCTGTATGGTTTCGTGCTTTCGTGGTTTCGTGGCTTACCCGTGCTGCTGGCTCTCATTCTTTCGGGTTCAGGAGATCCTTGAGTTCGTTCGCGAATTCATTGATATCCCTGAAATGCCGGTAGACGGACGCGAACCGGACGTAGGCCACCTTGTCGAGCCGTTTGAGCTCCTCCATCACGAAGGAGCCGATATCGGCCGTCGCTATTTCCTTCTCCGGCCGTTCCTGCAGGGTCGCTTCGACGCGATCGGCAACGCCCTCGAGCGCGGCCACGCTGACCGGACGCTTCTCGCAGGCCTTCAGGAGCCCCGCGATCAACTTCTGGCGCTCGAAGCGCTCGCGCGTCCCGTCCTTCTTGACCACCATGTACGGGATCTCGTCGATCCGCTCGTAGCTGGTGAATCGCTTGCCGCAGTCCAGACACTCGCGGCGCCGGCGAATGACCTCGCCCTCCTTCGATTCGCGCGAATCGACGACCTTGTCCCCCAGGTGGCTGCAGTACGGACACTTCATTGACTACGCCGTATGCCCCTGTTCCTGGTCGGCCAGGCGGCGCATCGCGCTCATGTTGAGGCCCTCTTCGGCGGCGAACGCCAGGCCGAGGAGCAGGGCCGGTCCGAACGAAAACAGGTGCAGGACAATCGCCGCACCCACTGCGGCTTCCTGGGGCGCGCCGTAGAACATCGTGGCGCCGATGCGAAACGCTTCGTGAAAGCCGCCAACGGCGCCCGGAGTCGGCACCGCGACGCCGATGGTCAGCAGCGCGATGAGCAGAAAAGACCCGGTGAACGGCACGGGAAAGCGAAACGCGACGGCGACCGCCCAAATCCCCGCCGCAATCGACAGCCAGAGCGGAATCGACCACAACAGTGCGCCAATCAGATGGCCGGGACGCCGAATCGCGCCGAGGCCCTGCGCAAACTTCTCGGCAATGCGCGCGATCAGGCCCGCCAGCGTCGACGGAATCACCTGCTCGAGCCGCGACATCGCCCGCCCGAGCCGTTCAGGATCGCCGGCCAGCACGAAGAGCACGCCGAGCGCGCTCAGCGCTCCAGCAGCCGCCGTGGCGCCCGCCCATTTGAGCCCGGAGAAGACGCTGGGATTCGTCCGTTCGAGGTCTCGTCCAAAAACGAAGACGTACAGCGCCAGAAGAATGAGCACGGTCACGACGTCGAGCAGACGCTCGATGATGATGGTGGCAAACGCTCCGGTCGCGGTCATGCGCGACTGATCGGCGCCGGAGTGGCGCGACTGTCGCGCCAAAAAGTACGGGCGAATGACCTCGCCCGCCCGCGCCGGCAAGATGCTGCTCGCGGCGACACCCACCGCAGTTGCCCGAAACGCGTTCGCCGAACGTCGTTTGCCCCAGCGGTTCCAGCAAATACTGCCAGCGCAACGCGCGAATGGCGAGGTTCAGGAACATCGTCGACACCGAAAACGCCAGCCATTCCGGCCGTGCGCGCACGATGTTCGTGAGAACGCCCCACAAGTCGACGTTGTGGAGGAACAGCGCGACCAGCGCGACGGCCAGCGCCAGAACGACGATGGTTCGGACGTGCGAGCGCATCTGTCTTGAGTGTCTTCTACTATACCCTTCGACTCGCCTGTTCTCCGCGCTCCCTCAGGGCAGGCCCTTCGACTCGCCGAGTTGTGCGCTCGCTCAGGGCGGGCCGCACATGTTGTTGTTGTCAGCGCCGAGCGCACCCTGTAAGATGCCATGCTTTCTCGCAGGGGAACGTCGTTGCCGCTCGCCACTCCTACTCTCCACACCACGCTTGGGGGCCGCCGGCCGGATCGTCAGGGCAAGGTCCGAGACATCTACGAGTTTGCCGATCGACTGCTCATCGTCGCGAGCGATCGGATCTCGGCATTCGACTACGTACTGGGCTCAGGCATTCCCGACAAGGGCAAAGTCCTGACGCAAATCTCCACGTTCTGGTTCGATCGCACGCGCGCGATCGTGCAGAACCATGTGCTCTCGATCGATCCGGCGTCGTTTCCGGAGCCGGCGCGCTCGGCGGCCGACATGCTCAGCGGCCGCTCGATGCTGGTCACTCGAACCGAGCCGCTGCCCATCGAATGCGTCGCGCGCGGCTTCCTGTCCGGATCGGGATGGAAGGACTATCAGGCCACCGGCGAAGTCTGCGGTCATCGCCTGCCGGCGGGCCTCAAGGAATCGGATCGCCTGCCGCAGCCGATCTTCACACCCGCGACCAAGGCTGAAACCGGCCACGACATCAACATCAGCGAAGCCGAGGCCTCGCGCATCGTCGGCACGGACGTCTTCGAGCGTGTCCGCGACCTGACCCTGCGCCTGTACGCGGAGGGCGCCGCCCATGCCGAGTCGTGCGGCATCATCGTCGCCGACACGAAATTCGAATTCGGTCTGCTCCCCGGCGATCCGCGGCCGGCCGCACGAACGCGTCGTGCTGATCGACGAAGTGCTCACGCCGGACTCGTCGCGGTTCTGGCCGCAGGATTCGTACACAGCCGGGCGGACCGCAACCGAGCTTCGACAAGCAGTTCGTCCGCGACTACCTCGAGCACATCCGCTGGAACAAGCAGCCCCCGGTGCCCTCCCTGCCCGACGACGTCATCGAGAAGACGCGGGAGAAATACGTCGAGGCGTTTCGACGCCTGACGGGCCGGGAGCTCGCCTGATGATTGCCGACCGCCTGGAGCGGCTGGTCGAGGAGATGGTCGACAAGGGCGTCCATTTCGAAGATGCCATGCGGGAGTTCGAGAAAGCGGTTCATCTCGAAAGTGCTCGGGCGCTGCGATGGCAGCCTCACCAAGACCGCGGACGTGCTCGGCATGCACCGCAACACGCTCACGCGGAAAATGAGCGGCTACAAGATAAAGAGAAGGGCAGGATAGGCAGGAGGGGCAGGAAAGGCAGGATGGGAAAGCCTCGTGTTCTTCCCTTCCAGCCCTTCCCGCCCAGCCCTTCCTGCCCGACTAGCAGTCCCCGGTTGACAGTGCCAACGACTCACATATAATTAGCAGTCGCACAGAGCGAGTGCTAATGCGCCTGGCCGGGTAAGTCCACGGCGGGCGCCTCGGAAGGAACCTCCCTTTTCACGCCAACGGAGTAGAGCATGAACGTCAGACCGCTGCACGACCGCATCATTGTTCAGCGCATCGAGGAGGGTGAGCAGAAAGTCGGCGGCATCATCATCCCCGACAGCGCCAAGGAAAAGCCCCAGCAGGGCAAGGTCATCGCCGCCGGCAACGGCAAGGCGAAAGACGACGGCAAACGCGTCCCGCTGGACGTGAAGGCCGGCGACACCATCCTGTTCGGCAAGTACTCGGGACAGGAAATCAAGATCGATGGCGAGGAATACCTGATCATGCGCGAGGACGAGGTGCTGGGCGTGATCGAGGGCGGCGAGACCAAGAAGAAAAAGTAGCTTTCAGCTGTCAGCTCTCGGCTGTCAGCTACAGGAGAACAGAGAAATGGCAAAACAGATTGTGTACGGCGAGCAGTCGCGCCAGGCGATCCTGCGCGGCGTCAACCAGCTCGCTGATGCGGTGAAAGTGACGCTCGGCCCGAAGGGCCGCAACGTCGTCCTCGACAAGAAGTTCGGATCGCCGACCATCACCAAGGACGGCGTGACCGTCGCGAAGGAAATCGACCTCAAGGATCCGCTCGAGAACATGGGCGCGCAGATGGTGCGCGAAGTCGCGAGCAAGACCTCGGACACCGCCGGCGACGGCACGACGACGGCGACGGTGCTCGCGCAGGCGATCTACCGCGAAGGCGCCAAGAACGTGGTGGCCGGCGCGAACCCGATGGACATCAAGCGCGGCATCGAGAAGGCCGTCGAGGCCCTGACCGGCGAGCTCAAGGCGATGTCCAAGCCGGTGAGCGGCAACATGGTGGCCCAGGTCGGCACCATCTCCGCGAACAACGACGAGACCATCGGCAAGATCATCGCCGACGCGATGGACAAGGTCGGCAAGGACGGCGTGATCACGGTCGAAGAGGCCAAGAGCATGGAAACCTCGCTCGAGGTCGTCGAAGGGATGCAGTTCGACCGCGGCTACCTCTCGCCGTACTTCGTGACCGATCCCGAGCGGATGGAAGTCGTGCTCGAGAACCCGGTCATCCTCATCCACGAGAAGAAGATCAGCTCGATGAAAGACCTCCTGCCGGTGCTCGAGCAGGTGGCGCGCCTCGGCCGTCCGCTGCTCATCATCGCGGAGGACATCGAAGGCGAGGCGCTCGCGACGCTCGTCGTCAACAAGCTGCGCGGCACGCTGCAGGCCGCCGCGGTGAAGGCGCCGGGCTTCGGCGACCGCCGCAAGGCGATGCTCGAAGACATCGCCATCCTGACCGAGCGGCCGGGCGATCACCGAAGACCTCGGGATCAAGCTCGAGACGATCAAGCTGGACGACCTCGGCAAGGCCAAGAAAGTGACGATCGACAAGGACAACACGACGATCGTCGAAGGCGCCGGCGCGTCGAGCGCGATCGAGGGCCGCGTGAAGCAGATTCGCGCGCAGGTCGAGGACACCACGTCGGACTACGATCGCGAAAAGCTGCAGGAGCGGCTGGCCAAGCTGGTCGGCGGCGTCGCGGTGATCAAGGTCGGCGCGGCCACCGAGACCGAGATGAAGGAAAAGAAGGCGCGCGTCGAGGACGCGATGCACGCGACCAAGGCGGCCGTCGAAGAGGGGATCGTCCCCGGCGGCGGCGTGGCCCTGCTGCGCGCGTCGAAGGCGCTCAAGAACCTCAAGCTCGGCGGCGATCAGCAGATCGGCGTCAACATCGTCTCGCGCGCCATCGAAGAGCCGATGCGCTGGATCGCCACCAACGCCGGCCACGAAGGCTCCATCGTCGTCCAGAAAGTGCGCGACATGAAGGAGTCGGAAGGCTTCAACGCGCAGACCGACACCTACGAAGACCTGGTGAAGGCCGGCGTCATCGATCCGGCCAAGGTCGTCCGGTCGGCGCTGCAGAACGCCTCGTCCATCGCGTCACTCCTGCTCACGACCGAAGCGCTGATCTCCGAGATCCCCGAGGAGAAGAAGGAAGCGCCGGCGATGCCGGGCGGCGGCGGCATGGGCGGGATGTACTGAACGCTCGCAAGCTTCAAGCTCAGGTCTGAAGGTAGACACGAAGAAGGCCCGGTCGGGCAAAGCCCGACCGGGCCTTCTTCTATGTCCTTGGACTTGTACTTCAGACTTGAGATTCAGAGTTAGACTTACAGATTCAGCCTCAGCTTCAGCTTCAGCGAAGCGTGAACGTGAGCTCGATGGTGATGAGGACCGGAACGGGTTCGCCCATGCGCGTGCCGGGGCGGAACCGCCATTGTCTCGCGGTCTTGATCGCTTCCTGGTCGAGGCCGAAGGTTGGATCGAGGGAACGCACCACTTGCACGTCGCTGACGGAACCATCCGGACGCACGATGCATTCGAGCAGCACTACGCCCTGCACTTTCGCGCGCATCGCGTCCGACGTGTAGCTCGGGCGAGGCTGTGAAAGCGGAACCGGCAGGGTCACACCGTTGCCGGGTCTGTAGACGCCGCCGCCTGTTCCTCCCCCGCTTCCGGGGCCGAGGCCGGATCCCGAGCCAGGCCCGATGCCCGTGCCGCTTCCTGTTCCCGCGCCTCCGCCACTCCCGGAACCCTGCGACAGCGTCGGCGGGCCGGGCGGCGCTTCGATCGCGCCGGGCAACGTGTCCTGCGCCGACGCGAGGATCTTCGCGGGGATGTTCACGGGGTTGATCGGCGGCGGCTCGTTCTTGACCTGCTTCATTTCGAGCGAAGGAGGCTTGGCCACCGGCACGGTGATCTTGTCTTTGCCTGGCAGTTCCGCCTTCCGGGGCGGCTCTTTCATTCGATTGCCGCCGCCACCGCCGCCACCGCCCGGACCCGGCTGCTGCAGCCAGATGATGCTGCTGTTCGGCTGATCGGGAAGCAGCGCAGCCGTCGAAACGGGGTTATCGGTAAGCGGCTGAGGAAGACGAGAAACATGAAGAACCCGATGTCGAGGACCGCGGACAGCCGAGAAACGACAGCCCGAGACGCTTGGGCTGTTGTTCAAACATGAACGGGACGTCGACCGGGTGCGCGCCCTCGACGTGGACAGACAGATGCCCAGCAGATGCGTTGACGCGAACACTCTCCGTATTGCTCGGTTCTTTCATCGGGAACGTGATGGTGCTGCTGGAGATATTGTCGCGCACGGTCTCTGGGGCCGCAATTGCAAAAGCAGTACCTCGGAGCCCGGCCATATTTTCATAGAGGTAAGCTCAGGAGATGAGGGATGAGGTGCAGCTCCGTCTGCCCTCTGCCTCTGCTCTCTGCTCTCTGCCCTACGCACTAGACCCGGCCAGACCAGGCGCCAATGGCCGCATTGCCGCCGCCGTACGAGTGCAGAATCGCCAGCGCATCGGCTGCTCGCGGCTCGTTGCGAATGGCGACGAGCACCCCGCCGCGGCCGGTCAGCACCTCGAAAATGCGGCCGTCGTGCGGCTGAAACCCGACGCGGCGCATCGTTCTGGCGACGCCTAACGTCTTCAAATCGCCGGCACTGCCTTGCAGCACGGCCACGAGCGGGCCTTTGGCGACGAGCGGACCAATCTCGGCGGCCTCGATGCGTTCTCCGGCCGATCCGAGCGCGCGCTCGATCAGCGACGAGTTGTCGGCGCTTTCTTTGGCCATGAGCGTCAGCGACTCGCTCGCAAATCCCGCGCGCTTGAGCGCGTCCAGGCCTTTGGTGGCCCAGGCCACATCCTGAAACACCCCGACGGTGAATACGCCAGCACTCACTTCGACCATGGTCGTAATCTATCAGAAGACTCAATGAACCGGTGCGACGTCGCGGTCGTCGGCGCGGGGCCAGCGGGCGCGTGGGCGGCCTACACGCTCGCGCGGCGCGGCGCGCGCGTGACGATCTTCGACGCGTCGCATCCGCGAGAAAAACCGTGCGGCGGCGGCGTCACCGGCCGCGCGCTGGCGCTCGTCGCCGATGCCCTGCGGGAGCACATGCTTCCCCGGCGCGCGATCCGTTCCGCGCGCTTCATCGACTCGCATCGTGGAGACGCGGCGGTCGTCTCGCTCGATGACACGGCTACCGTGGACTCGTCGCTGATCGTGGCCAGCCGCGCCGCGTTCGATGCGGCGCTGCTCGACGCCGCGCAGCGCGCCGGCGCAGTGCTCCAACGCGTGCGCGTCGTCGATGTCGGCGTCAGCGCCGACGGCGTCCGCATCCAAACGGCCGGCGGGACCCATTGCGCTGCCGTGGTCATCGGCGCCGACGGCGCGAACAGCCTGGTGCGCCGCCGGGTCTCGCGCCCGTTTCCCCGCGAGCAACTGTCGATCGCAACAGGATTTTTCGCGCACGGACCCACGAGCGATGAAGTCGTCATCGAGCTGGTCGCCGATCCGGCCGGCTATCTCTGGTCGTTTCCGCGCCCGGATCATCTGGCGATCGGCATCTGCGCGCAGGCCGACAGCGGCCTGACGCCGGCCGCGCTGCGCGATCGGGCGCACGCGTGGGTGCGGCGCACGCGACTCGCGGAGGGTGCGCGGCTCGAACAGATACTCGTGGCCGATTCCCTCGCTCGACGCCCGCGCGTTTGGCGCGCTCGCGCTCGCGGACCAGCGCTGGGCGGTTGCTGGCGACGCCGCCGGCCTGGTCGATCCGATTACGCGCGAAGGCATCTATTTCGCGCTCCTGTCTGGGCAGTGGGCGGCGGATGCCGTCGCATCCGGTCGCTTTCCGCGCGACTACACGTCGCAGGTCTGCGACGAAATCGCGTCCGACCTGGCGTGCGCGGCGCGGTTGAAAGCGGGATTCTTCCGGCCCGCGTTCATGGGGCTGCTGATTCATGCGCTGCAGAAGAGCGCCGCGGTCCGCGGCATCATGGTCGACCTTGTCGCGGGACGACAGAGCTACACGACGCTGAAGTGGCGGCTGCTGAAGACGCTGGAGATTGGTCTCGCGTGGAAAGATGCTTCGGTCCGCCTGAAAGGCGGACTGTCCCGCGTACCTGTAACGGGGGCATGTCCGTACTCCGTCGGCTGTAGCCGTGCCTACCGCGCGTAGTATCCGTCCCGCGCCCTGACACGCGCGCCGGGACGATCGACTTTCACGTCAATCGCCCGCCACTCCGCTCGGCGCCCGGCGGCCGCGCCGGCGCGTAGCCGAGCAGGTACTGCGACCGCAGCTCGCGCGCGATCGTGTTGAGCGTGGCGTCCAGCTTCTTCGGATCGTCCACGATGAACGAATGGCCGCCGGTGACACTGGCCAGCTCCGCGAGCACCGGGGGCCGGCCCTTGCCGATGGCGACGGGGTACACGAGCACGTCGCTGCGCCGCGCGCGATCGATCACCTCCGCCGCTGTCGTGTCGCTGTAGCGATCGAAGCCGTCGGAGATCACGAGCAGCGCGCGCCGGCGGGTCTGGGTGTACGGCATCTCGAGCGCCTTGACGATGACGTCGTACAGCGGCGTCGTCCCCCACGGCTCGATCGCGTCCCACCGCGTCGAGGCCGCGTCGCGTGCCGGGACCGGCGGCGTGATCGTCTCGATTTCGCTCCCCGCGGCCAGCACCATGACCTCGTCGTCGGGGCGCAGGGCGCTCACGAACTGGCGCGCCGCCTGGCGGGCGAGGTTCAGGCGCTCGCCGCTCATGCTGAAGCTGCGATCGATCGCGATGACGATGGAGAGCGGGAACTCGCCGGCCACGAACGTCGTGACCGGCTGGGGCACGCCGTCTTCGGCCACCTGAAAATTGGCGGCCGTCAGGCCCGTGATGGGCTGCCCCTGCGCGTCGGTGACGGTTGCGTACACCTCCACCAGGCTGACGCCGGACGTGAACTGGCCTGCTTCTATCCCGGCCACAAGCGCAGCCACGAACAGTGGTACAATCGCCGCAGTCCCGCGTCGCACAACCCTGGAGAGAAACGCCATGTTTGGTTCACTTGGCCTGCCTGAGCTCATCATCATCCTGCTCATCGTGGTTCTGATCTTCGGAGCAAATCGCCTGCCGAGCCTGGCGAAGGGTCTGGGAAGCTCCGTCAAGAACTTCAAGGAAGGGATGAAGGACGGCGAAACCAAGTCATAGGACCACCCGCGAGTCGCCCACCCGCCTCGTCAGGCGCTCGCGGTCCAGATACTCCAGCAACGGAATCGCGAACTTCCGCGACACCCCAAACCGCTCCTTGAACATGGCGACATCGATCCGGGCGGCATCGCCCTGCGCGGTCTTCAGCGCCGCCACATCCGCTTTCAAGCGCTTCAACGCTTCGTCGTGAAACACCAGCGTATCCACACGCACCAGGACTTTCTGCCGTAGCAGCAGCTTCAGAAGCCGATCGGCGACAGCCGTCGCCACACCGGCCGCGGCGGCAATCGACGGCAGATCCGGCGGCGTGAACCCTGCGTCGCGATACGCGCGTTCGAGAACCGCGCGCACCCGCTCCTCCTCCGGCGACAGTTCCAGTCGATGCGTCGCGAGCGCGATGCGATCGCGGACGACGATCCGGTTGGCGGCGGCGAGGTCGGAGAGCGCGCGATCGAACACGGCGGCGTGCCCGCGGCTGAACAGCCGCTCGCGCAGTTCCTCCCGCGGCACACCCTCCGACAGCGGCTGTGAACGATGATGGCTCGCAAGCGCTTCGAGCACGGCGTCGGTCAACGCGGCCAGCACGTTCGGGGCGACGAGGACATCGCCGGCCACGACGGCGCGGCCGTCAGCGACGAGGTCGGCGACGCGCGCACTCACCTCTTGCGGCGGGACTCCAACGCGTGTCGTCAACGCCGTCAATGAGAGCGCCTGGACGCCTGCGTCCTCGATCATCACCACGGCCGCCTGCCGCTGCGCGTCGATCGGCGCCGTAGACGCAGGGTCGAACGTCAGGCGCGCGCAGCGATCGAGCGCGGCGGCGCTTCGAATCGCCGTCCGCGGCGGCTGCGGATCGAGAATCACGCCGCCGGCAATCGTGATCGGCGGCGAATACGCGCGCAGGATGTACCGATCCCCGCGCGCGAGCACGGCCGGCGCTTCGAGCCGCAGGCGAATGCTGGCGCGCGAGCCTGACAGGATGGCCGACCCTGTAGGGCCGATGACCGCGACGCGTCCCAACAGCTCCGCTGTCCCCTGATGGAAGCGGACACGTGTCCCATGTTTGAGAGGTTTTGCCTCCGGCGAGCACCTCGACGGTAGCGTCGGCCAGCTGCGTTTCCTCGAACGTGCCTGGCGTGACCAGGCTCTGCCCACGCGACAGCGCGTCGAGGTCGACGCCGCCGAGATTGATGGCGGCTCGCTGTCCGGCTACCGCCTGGGCATTGACGCTGACCGTGCACCTGCACGCCGCGCACCTTGACCCGCAGGTCGCCCTGGCACCGCCGCGAGCTCATCGTCCGTGGCGATGCTGCCGGAGACCAGAGTCCCGGTGACGACGGTACCGAAGCCTTTCATCGAAAAGACCCGATCGATGGGCAGACGCGCGACGGCGTCCGCGGCGCGGCCCTGGACGGCGGCGCCGGTCTGGACCAGCGCGGCTCGAAGCGCGTCCAGCCCCGCGCCCGTCCGCGCTGAAACGGGCACGATCGGCGCGCCCTCCAGGAACGATCCAGCAACCAGTTCGCGGACCTCGAGGCGCGCGATCTCGAGCATGTCCTCGTCCACCAGATCGGTTTTGGTCAGCGCGACGAGGCCCGCACCCACGCGCAGCAGCCGGCAGATCTCGAAGTGCTCGCGCGTCTGGGGCATGACCGACTCGTCCGCCGCCACGACGAGCACGACGAGATCGATGCCGCCGGCGCCGGCGAGCATGTTCTTGACGAACCGCTCGTGTCCGGGAACATCCACGAACGCGAAGTTGGTGTCCTGGATGATCTGGTGGGCGAAGCCGAGGTCGATCGTGATGCCGCGCGCTTTCTCTTCCTTCAGTCGATCGGGATCGGTTCCCGTGAGGGCGAGGACGAGTGCGCTCTTCCCGTGATCGATATGCCCCGCCGGTACCAACAACGACGGATTTCTGCGCCATCTACCGGCGGCGGCCTTTGCGCGTCGCGCGTTCCCGGCGGCCTGGGCGCTGAGTCCGGCGTCCGTCGCGTTTCGGCTTCGCCGCGCTGCGCCGTGGACCGCGCTCCCCTTCGCGCACGCGCTCGAGGATCTCGACGAGCCCGAGGTCAATCTGCCGCACTTCCATGTTGACCCGCACGACCTGCACCTTCACCTTGTCGCCGAGCCGGTAGACCTTCTGCGTGTTCTCGCCCCGCAGCAGGTGCGCGCTCTCGACGAACCGATAGTAGTCGTCCGCCATCGTCGACACGTGGACCAGGCCTTCCACGAAATGCTCGATGAGCTCGATGAACAGCCCGAAGGCCGCGACGCCGGTGACGTACCCCTCGAACTCGTCGCCGACCTTGTCGGCCATGAACTTCACTTTCTTCCACTGCAGCAGCTCGCGCTCGGCCTCGTCGGCGCGCCGCTCCATCTCCGAGGTGTGCCGCGCCACTTCCGGCATGTCCTCGGACCACTCCTCACGCTGTTCGTCGCTCAGGCGTCCGTGGCGGGCCGCGCGGAGCGCGCGGTGCACGACGAGATCCGGATAGCGTCGGATGGGCGACGTGAAATGGGTGTAGCTCTTCGCCGCCAGGCCGAAGTGGCCGAGGTTTTCCGGCGCATAGCGCGCCTTCTGCATCGTGCGCAGCATCAGAAACGCGATCGGCTTTTCTTCCGGCTTGCCGTGAATGCGCTCGATCAGCTTCTGAAAATGATGCGGCCGCAGACCGTCCAGCGGCGCCGCGAGGCTGTAGCCGAACCCGCTGATGAACTCCTCGAACTTGGCCACCTTCATGACGTCCGGTTCTTCGTGGATCCGGTACAGCGACGGCACGGCGTTGGTTTCCAGGTAGGACGCCACCGTTTCGTTGGCCAGCAGCATGAACTCTTCGATGAGCCGGTGGGCGACGTTGCGCTCGAGCGCGATGATCGCCTCCACGACGCCGCCCTCGTCGATGATGACTTCCGCCTCGTTGAGGTCGAAGTCAATCGATCCGCGCCTGCGCCTGGCGGCGTTGAGGATCTTGAAGAGCTCCTGCATCTGCTCGAACATCGGGACCAGCGGCTCGTACTGCTTCATCAGCGCCGGATCGCGATCGGTGAGGATCCCGTTCACCGCCGTGTATGTCATCCGCTCGTTGCTGTTGATGACGCCGTCGTGGAACTCGTGGCGGACGACCTTGCCCGAGGGGTCGATCTCCATCAGACACGACTGCACGAGGCGATCGACGTGCGGATTCAGACTGCAGAGCCCGGTCGCCAGCTCCGACGGAAACATGTGGACGGCCCGCTCCGGAAAATACACGGACGTGGCCCGCTCGTAGGCTTCGCGATCCAGCGCGCTGTCCTCGTGCACGTAGTGCGAGACGTCGGCGATGTGCACGCCCAGCCAGTAGTTCCCGTTCGGGAGCTTCTCGAGCGTGATGGCGTCGTCGAAGTCGCGCGCGTGCTCGCCGTCGATCGTGACGGTCGTGACGTTGCGAAAGTCGGTGCGCCCGCGGATGTCACGGTCGGCCACCGACTTGCCGAGCCGAACGGCTTCCGTCACCGACTCGTCGGAATGCGCGTCGGGGATGCCGTACTTGCGGATGATGATTTCGGTATCGACGCCCGGCGCGTCGATGTTGCCCAGCACCTCGGCGACGCGTCCGATCGCGCCGCGCGTGGCCGTCGGCCAGCGGATAAGCTCCGTCGTCACCATCTCGCCCGGCGATGCGCCGCCCTCCTGGCCGGGCGGCACGAAGATGTCCATCAGCACGCGGCGATCGAACGGAACGATGTACCCCATCCCGTCGTCGCCGCGGTCGTAGCGGCCGACGATCCACGTGTTGCTGCGCTCGAGGATCCGGATGATCCGGCCCTCGACGCGGCCGCCGTCCTTGATCCGCTCGATGCGGACGACGACGCGGTCGCCGTTCATCGCTTCGTTGAGATTGGGACCGGAGATGTAGATGTCGCCGCCGGAGTCGAGCGGGCGCTCCGGCGTGACGAAACCGTAGCCGGCCGGATGCGTCTGCAGACGGCCGACATAGAGATCCATCTTCTCGGGCAGACCGAATCGATGGCCGCGAATCTGGATGAGATCGCCGGAGGCGACGAGTGATTTGACGTGGCGCTTGAACGACGTGCGGTCGTCCCGCGGCACCTTGAGAACTTGCAGCAGCTCGCGCATGCCGGCGGGATGGTGCACCCGCTCCCGCATCAGCGCGAGGACTTGATCGCGTGAATACATCTGAAATCAGGCTAACAGAATTACTTGGAGGTCGCCGACATTCGTGCCGGTCGGACCCGTGTGGATGAGATCGCCGAGTGCGGCGAAGAATGCGTACGTGTTGTTGTCCGAGAGAAACGTTTGGGGATTCAAGCCCGCCTCGCGCGCGCGAGCGAGCGTCGTCGAATCCGCGATGGCGCCGGCGGCGTCTGTCGGTCCGTCGATGCCGTCGGTGCCGAGGCTTGCCAACGCCGTCCGATCGCCCAGGGTGGCCAGCGCCTCCGCTGAGGCGAGCGCGAATTCCTGGTTGCGGCCGCCTCGTCCGCTGCCGACGACGGTGACCGTCGTTTCGCCGCTCGAAATGACGCAGAGCGGACGCGGATGCTCGCGCGCCGCGGCCGCAACCGCGTCGAAATGCCCGGCCGCGACTCCCCGCGCCTCGCCGACCACCGGCTCCTCGAGACGAACGACGTGATAACCGAGCGCGACCGCTTTGGCGGCGGCGCCAAACATCGCACCTCCGCGGCTGCCGATCACGTGGACGTCGGATCGCACGAGCCGCGGATAGACCGGCTTCGGCGTCTCGGGGACTTCACCCTGTGCCCCACGATCGAGACGCGCGACGACGGCGGGCGGATAGGCCGCTGCGCCTCCGTAGCGCTCGAGGAGATCTCTCGCGTCGACGAACGTCGACGGATCCGCGACCGTCGGGCCCGACGCAATCACGCTGACATCGTCGCCGACGACGTCCGAGATCACGTAGGTCAGCACGTGTCCCGCGGCGTGTTTCAACAGCCATCCGCCTTTGATCGCCGACAGGTGCTTCCGCACCGTGTTCAGCGCGTGGATGTCGGCGCCGGCGCGCAGCAGCTGCGCGGTCGTGCGCCGTTTGTCCTCGAGCGTGATGCCCTCCGCCGGCACCGCCATGAGCGCCGACGCGCCGCCCGAGAGGAGCACCAGGAGTGTCTCGTCCGCCGCGACACCTTCGGCGACCTGGAGCGCGCGGCGGCCGGCGCGCTCGCTGCCTGCATCGGGCACCGGGTGGCCGCCCGCGATCGACTCGAAGCTGCCGAACGCGTCGGCCGCCGGCGCCACGACGAGCCCGGCGCGCAGGCGATCCTTGAGCACGCTCGCGGCGCCCTTGGCCATCGGCGCCGCGGCTTTGCCGGCGGCGATGCAGCGATAGAAGTCTCGGTCGTCGCGCACCGGACCTGCTGCGCTCCCGAGGTCCGCGAGCGCGAGCCGGGTCAGCTCAGCCGCGTCGACCGCACGAATCCCAGCCCTGGCGATGGCCAGGAGGTCCTGTCGAAGATCGGTGAGAGAACGGGTCAGTGTGTCTGTGAGGGATCTGACCAAGCCGAAAGCCCGGTCACGACGTCGAACTTCTTAAGAAGGGAGCTGACCAGCTGAGGTGCGTTGTCTTTGGTGGATAGCTGCTCGAGCTGACTCATGATGCGAGTGAGGGCCGCTTCAACATCGGTGATGGCGCTCTCTGAATAGTAGGGCCGCTGCTGCTGGAGACATCGGTGATGCTTTAGGAATTCTTCTCTGTAAAACTCTGCAATCTGGTGCTGCGCGCTGATCGGCCTCGAGTCGGGAACGAAGCGTGGCATGCAGGGCCCTCGAGATGAATTGTGATGTGATACGTCCCCAGTGTAAGCCCGTCGAAAAACGTGTGTCAAGATTCTGTAACGGCCCCCGGCCCTAGGACCGTCTTCCCGCCACCAGTCCGCCCACGAACCCGACCGCCATCCCGCCGACCACCAGCCCGACACAGACGCCGATCGACAGGAACTGCACCGACGAGACGTTGATCGCGGCGGCAAACGACGCGAGGTAGCGGCTCTGCAGGGCGGCAAAGGCCGCGCCGAGGGCCAGAACCGCCAGCGCGGCGCCCATGCCCCCCTGGATCACGCCCTCCATCACGAACGGACCGCGAATGTAGGCCTCCGGCGCGCCGACGAGCTGCATGATCTCGAGCTCGTCGCGCCGGGCATAGAGCGCCAGCCGCACGACGTTGGCGATGGTCAGGGCGGCGGCGACGGTGAGCAAGCCGCCGAGCACGAGCCCGGCGCCGCGAATCATTCGAATCCCGGACATCATCCGCGCCAGCCACTGCCGGTCGTAGCGCACGTCCACGACTCCCGGCATCTGACGAAGTTTGCCGGCGAGGCGCTCGACGCCCGGCCCTCCGGCGGCGCCCGGCCGAAGCCGCGCTTCAATCGAGGCCGGCAACGGATTGTCGCCCACGCTGTCCACGGCCGCCGCCAGATCCGCGAACGTCTGCTTGAACCGGCGCACGGCGTCGGCCTTCGAGACGAACTCGTGGCCGGCCACCACCTCGTCCTGCGCGACGGCCAGTTCCACGGCGTGCCGCTCGACCGGCGTGATCTCGTCGGCCAGAAACACGGACATTTCCGCGGCGCGGCCCCACTCGTTCCCCAGCCGATCGAGGTTGGTGGTCACGATGAGAAACGCGCCGAGCACGAACAGCGCGATGGTGATGGTGCCGGTCGCGAGCAGCCCCGACTGCCGCCGGCGCCAGAGGCTGGTGAGCGCTTCGTCGAACGCGTAGCGGAGCACGCGCATCGTTACGCCACCTCGACGAGGCGGCCCTGCTCGAGCGTAATCGAGCGGTGGCCGACGCGCCGAATCAGCTCGCGGTCGTGCGTGGCGACGATCACCGTCGTGCCGCGCGCGTTGATCTCGCGGAACAGGTTCATGATTTCGAGCGAGAGATCGGGATCGAGGTTTCCCGTCGGCTCGTCAGCCAGCACCAACTGGGGATCGTTGACGAGCGCGCGCGCAATCGCAATGCGCTGCTGCTCGCCGCCCGACAGTTCCTCGGGAAAGGCGTGCATCCGGTGCTGCAGACCGACCCACTTGAGCACCTGGAACGTCTTGCGCTGCTGCGTGGTGACCGGAATGCCGAGCACGCGCATCACGAACGCCACGTTCTCGAACACGGTGAAGCGCGGGATCAGGCGGAAATCCTGGAAGACGAACCCGACGCTGCGACGAAAGGTCTGCACCTGCGACGGCCGCAGCGATTTCAAATCGCGGCCAAGCACTTTCAGATCGCCTTCGCTCGGCAGTTCTTCCCGCAGCAGCAGGCGGAGGAACGTCGACTTGCCGGCCCCGCTCGGGCCGGTCAGGAACATGAACTCGCCTTTGTCAATTGTGAGGGACAGATCGCGGAGCGCATAGACTCCGCGCTTGTAGAGCTTGGATAGGTGATAGCTCTCTATCACGCTGCTGCCTGTGCACCAACAGCTGCCATCAAATTGTCAGGAGGAAAGTTTATTGTAACACGTCGAGCGCGCGGCGAAGCAGTTCGTTGACCCGCTTCGGATTGGCCTTCCCACCCGCGGCCTTCATCACCTGACCGACGAGAAACCCGAAGGTTGCGGCCTTGCCGCTCCGGTACTGCGCGACCGCGTCAGCGTTCCTGGCCAGCACGTCCGTCACGATCTCGACAAGCTGCGACTCGTCGTCGATCTGCGTGAGGCCCTCGTCGCGGATGATCTCGGCGGCCGTGCGGCCGCTCTCGAACATCTTCTCGAACACACTCTTGCCAACCGAGCCGCTGATGGTTCCCGCGTCGATCGCGCGGATGAGCTCGGCGAGCCGTTCCGGCGCGACCGGCTGCGTCGTGATGTCGGCGCCGGTTTCTTTCAGCTTGCGGGCAAGCTCGCCGGTGATCCAGTTGCTGGCCAGCTGCGGCGGTGCGCCCGCGGCGACCGTGGCTTCGAAAAAGTCGGCCACGGCTCGCGACTGCGTGACCTGTCCGGCGTGGTACGGCGACAAGCGCATGCGCCGCGACGAACCGCGCGCGCGTGGCCTCGGGCAGTTCCGGCATCGCGCCGCGAACGCGATCCAGGCGTGCCGCATCCACGACCACCGGCGGCAGATCCGGCTCGGGGAAGTACCGGTAGTCGTGCGCCTCTTCCTTGCTGCGCATCGACACGGTTCGACCAGCGGCAGGATCCCACAATCGCGTTTCCTGCACGACGCGCGCGCCTTCGCTCACGAGATCGATCTGCCGTTCGATCTCGTGCTCCAGGGCCTTCTGCAGGAAGCGGAACGAGTTGAGGTTCTTGACCTCCGCCTTCGTGCCGAGCCGCGTCTCCCCCACCGGACGGACCGAGACGTTCGCGTCGCAGCGCAGGCTTCCCTCTTCCATGTTCCCGTCGTTGACGCCGAGCCACACCAGCATCTCGCGCAGACGCGTAAAGAAGTCCGCCGCATCGGCCGCCGACGCGAGATCGGGCTCGGTCACGATCTCGATGAGCGGCACGCCGCTGCGGTTGAAGTCCACGTACGTCTTGCGATCGGAATCGGGGAACCCCTCGTGCAGCGACTTTCCGGCGTCTTCTTCGAGATGCACCCGCGTGATTCTGACCCGCCGCGGCCCATCGCTCGCCGGCCACTCCACCGTTCCGGCGGTCGCAAGCGGCCGCTCGTACTGTGAGATCTGATAGCCCTTCGGCAAATCAGGGTAGAAGTAATTCTTGCGCGCGAAGATCGACGTCTCGTGGACCGTGCACCCGAGCGCCAGCGCAGCCCGGATCCCGTGCTCGACCGCCCCGCGATTGAGGACCGGAAGCGCGCCGGGCAGCCCCAGGCACACCGGACAGACGTGCGTGTTGGGCGGCGCGCCGAACGCCGTGCTGCAGCCGCAGAAGATTTTCGACGCCGTCAGGAGCTGCGCGTGGATTTCGAGGCCGATGACGGGTTCAAATCCGTCACGCATTCGGCCCGGCGGCGAGACGTGCCGCGACTGACGCCGGACGCGAACGCCTTGAAGTTCTCGTTGAACATCCGCGCGAGCTTCGACGGCCTGTGCGTCGTACTCGGCGCCGTTCGCCCACGTCGATCTGCGGCTGGAGCACGCTCGGCCGGCACGTCGGGACAGCTCGTCGGGATGTCGAGGTTGAAGATCGGGATCGCGCTCGTACGGCGACGTTGTCGAGCTGGCCCGCCAGAGCCGCGCGAATCATCGCTCGCGTGTACCCGATTTTCATCCGCTGGCCGGTGCCGAACGCGCCTCCCGTCCAACCCGGTATTCACCAGCCAGACGCGCGACGTTGTGCCGGCGCGATGCGCTCGCCCAGCATGGTGGCGTACCGGCTCGGCGCCAGCGGAAGAAACGGCGCGCCGAAGCAGGTGCTGAACGTCGCCTTTGGTTCGTTGCCGAGCCCCTTCTCAGTGCCGGCAACCTTGGCGGTGTAGCCCGACAGGAAGTGATACATCGCGCCCTGCGGCGTCAGTCGCGCGATCGGAGGCAGCACGCCGAACGCGTCGGCGGTCAGCATGACGACGTTCTTCGGGTGTCCGCCCAGGCCCGACGGCTCGGCGTTGTCGATGAACGAAATCGGATACGCCGCGCGCGTGTTCTCGGTGTACCGGCCGTCGTCGAGGTCCAGCGCACGCGTGTCGCGATCGACGACGACGTTCTCGAGCACGGTGCCGAACCGGCGGGTCGTCGCGTAGATCTGCGGCTCGGCCTCGGCCGACAGCCGGATCGTCTTCGCGTAGCAGCCGCCTTCGAAATTGAAGACGCCGCGATCGCTCCAGCCGTGCTCGTCGTCACCAATCAGCCGGCGTTCGGGATCGCTCGACAGGGTGGTCTTCCCTGTGCCCGACAGGCCGAAGAAGAGCGCGCTGTCGCCCGCCGGGCCGATGTTGGCCGAGCAATGCATCGAGAGCACGTTCCGCTTCGGCAGGATGTAGTTGAGCGCCGAAAAAATCGACTTCTTCATCTCGCCGGCGTAGCTCGAGCCGCCGATCAGCACGAGCCGCCTGGCGAAATTCACGGCAATCACCGTTTCGGATCTGGTGCCGTGACGCTTCGGATCGGCCTTGAAGCTGGGCGAATCGATCACCGTGAACGTCGAATCGGTCACCGTGGCCGACGGCGACGGGTTGCGGATGAACATGTGCCGCGCAAACAGGTTGTGCCACGCGAGCTCGTTCACGACGCGAATCGGAAGCCGGTACGTGGGGTCGGCGCCCGCGTAACAGTCGAGCACGTACAGGTCTTTGAGGGTCGACAACGAACTGAGCAAATCGCCATGAAGCAGATCGAACTGCGCCAGGTCCATCGGCCGATTGATCGGGCCCCACGCGATCTCGGCTTCGCTCGACGGTTCGCGGACGACGAACTTGTCGTTGGGCGAACGGCCGGTATGTTGCCCGGTGAAGCACGCCAGCGGTCCCTCGGCTGCGATCAACGCTTCCTCGCGCCGTACAGCTTCTTCGTACAGCGCGGCGGTTGGCAGATTCCAGTGGACGCGTTCGGCGGCGATGCCCTCGAGCGAGTGCGATCGCTCAACCTCGGTGCTCATCCAGGTCTCCTAAGCTATGCCTGCGCAGCAACATACGCAGAATCCGCGGATCGTACTCCCAGCGGATCGGCCGAGTCAATAATTCGAGCGGCTGCAGTAAACTGTAAACACCTGCCCACACGGATCGTAATGCTCCTATGAATGGTGACCGGAAAACAGCTCGAGACGCGGACCCGGCTTCTGCCGGCGCAGCCCACCCGGCTGCCGCACAGGGCCGTCCGGCCGTCGTCACGCCGGTTTCCGAGGATTCGCGGATCGCAATCGAGGTCCGCGGCCTGGTCGAACAGGGCCAGCTCGACGAAGCGCGCGAGCGTTTCACCGAGCTCGTGGCTCTTCATCAGCGCCGGGCGTCACGGATCGCCTACCAGTACCTTCGCGACGTCGCGGAGGCAGACGAGGCCGTCCAGGACGCGTTCGTCAAGGTGTTTTCCCGGATTGCGTCGTATCGCGAGGCCTGGCCGTTCGAGGTCTGGTTCACACGGATTCTCATCAACGGCTGTCTGGATCGCCGGAAGGCGTCGCAGCCGGCGCAACCGGTGGTTCGCCGGCGGCGGCATCACGAGCGCAGCAGGAAGCTCGGGCGTCCACTGCACGGACAGGGTCGGATCCCGAGAATCTGGCGCTCGCGCGTGAGCGGCGCTCCCGGATTGCGAACGCCATCGACCGGCTCGACGGCCGCCAGCGCACGGTGTTCATGTTGTGTCACTTCGGCGACTGCACCCCGCGTGAGGTCAGCGCGATGACCGGGTTGAACGAATCAACGGTCCGCGTCCATTTGTTTCGGGCCGCGCGCAAGCTGCGAGGACTCCTGGGAGGCAAGCTGTGATCGGCCGCCCGCGCCATCTTCACGACGATCGGCTCTACGAGTGTTATCTGGCCCAGCGCCAGGGCGACTCGGCCGATCCGCCAACCGCCGAACATCTGGCCGACTGCGAAGAGTGCGCCGCGCGGTTTGCGGAGCTCGCCCAGTTGATGGACGCCGTTCGCGCGGAGGGCGACGCCGAGACGGACGCGCTCTTCACGCCCGACCGCCTGCGCGCTCAGCAGCAGCAGATCGTTCGCCGGATGGAAGCCGTGGGACGTCCGGCCCGCGTCATCAGCTTTCCGGGACGCTTCGTGCAGGGAACGATTCGCGCCTCCACGCTCCGATCGCCGCGCTGGACCGCCGCGGCGGCAGCCGCCGGGCTCTTCCTGGGCATTGCGCTGGGCGCCTCCTACGAATGGGACTATCGCGCGCGGCCGAGCACGCCCTCGCTGACCGCGCGGAGCACACGGCTCGCGCCCGCGGTGACGCGCGGCCCCGCGGATATCGCCGCCGACGCCGACTTCCTCTCGGAATTGGAGCTGGCGCTCGAGCACCCACGGACGCGCGAGCTCGCGGCATTCGACGCCTTCACGCCGCACGTCCGCGAAATCAGCGACAATCGGTGACGCATCGGGTCTGATAATCGGGTAATCGGGTATTGAATTGCTCAATTGCCCAAGAATTACCCGATTACCCGATTACCCGATTACCCGACCCTGTCATGCCGTCTCTGATCTTCCGCAAAGGCCTCGATCTGCAGCATGCCGTCGCCGGCATGCTCGCGGACAACTATCACAGCGCCATCATCGATCGCATCAAGGCCGACGATTTCGTCTATCGCGCCGGCCGGCTCACGGTCCACCTCGCGCGCGAATTCGGCTTCTGTTACGGCGTGGATCGCGCGGTGGACTACGCGTACCAGACCCGCGAGCGGTTTCCGGAGCGTTCGATCTACCTCACCGGCGAAATCATCCACAACCCGCACGTCAACGAGAAGCTTCGCGCGATGGGGATTCGATTCCTCTCCGACGAAGCCGGACAGCATCGACCGGCTCGGCCCCGACGACGTGGTCATCCTGCCGGCGTTCGGCGTCACCGTGGCGATGCTCGCACAGCTGGATCGCCGCGGCGCGACGCTGGTGGACACCACCTGCGGCTCGGTGCTGAACGTGTGGAAGAACGTCCGGCGCTACTCGGAGGCGGGATACACCTCGATCATTCACGGCAAGGTGTGGCACGAGGAAACGCAGGCCACCGCCTCTCAGGCCGTTCAGTACGGTGGCCATTACCTGGTGCGTGTTCGATCACGCGGAAGCCAGCCTCGTCTGCGACTTCGTGCGCGGCGCCGCCAGCCGGGAGGCGTTGAGCGACCGCTTCGCCAAGGCGACGTCGCCTGGCTTCGATCCCGACCGCCACCTGCAGCGCATCGGCCTGGCGAACCAGACCACGATGCTCATGAGCGAGTCGCTCGAAATCGGCGAGATGATCCGGCACGCCATGACCGAACGGTACGGGGAAACGGCCCTGGCCGACCACTACCAGGCGTTCGACACGATCTGCAGCGCCACCCAGGACCGGCAGGACGCCGTGGTCAACCTCCTGCGGGACAAGCCGGTGGACCTGATGATCGTCATCGGCGGCTACAACAGCAGCAATACCGCGAACCTCGCACGCATCTGCGCGGCCTCCCGGCCGACGTTCCACATTGCCGATCCCGATTGCCTGCTGTCCGCCGACGAGATCCGCCACCGCCCGATTGGATCAAAGGCTGAGGTGTCGAGCCCCGGGTGGCTTCCGAGCCAGGGGCCCGTCTCGATCGGCCTGACCTCCGGCGCCTCCACACCGGACAACCTGGTGGGCGCGGCGGTCGCCAAGCTCGCGGAGTTCTGCAACCCAACCTCCGTCCCCGCGTAGCGGGCGACGGGCTGCAATCTCGTAAAAAGTTGTCTCTCGCGAAATGTCCCAGCACTGCCCGTCGTATGCGTAAGTGATACTTCTTTCAAAGGTTTACGCATGAGGCTTTTGCCACGTCGCTGGATTCTGGCGTCGGTGCTGCTGCTGGCGCTGGCGCCGCCCGTTCAGGGACAATCGTTCGGTTTCCCGTGGTGGCGCGATGCGCAGTTCCAGCGGGATCTCGCGCTGACCACCGACCAGACCAGCCGCATTGAAAACCTGTTTCAGTCGACGATCGGTTCGCTCCGCTCGAAGAAGGCGGAGCTGGACCAGCAGGAAGACGAGCTGTCGCGGCTGATTGCCGTCGAACGCCGACGAAGCCAGCGTCACGCGGCAGGTGGACAAGGTCGAGGCGATTCGATCGAGCCTGAACAAGATGCGCACGCTGCAGCTGCTCCACATCCGGCAGGTGCTGACGCCGGATCAACGGACGAAGCTCAACCAGCTTCACGACAAGTGGGACAAAGATCGCCGGCGTTCTCGAAACAGATAGCCACGGCAAGAGGAGACGAGGCAATGACACGGAATCGCATCCCTGCAGTTGTGCTCGGCGCGTTCGCGACGATGATGAGCGGCGCGACGCCGCTCCTCGCGCAGACGACCGACGCGCACATCAAGGAACTCATTCGGGCCGCGGCCGAACGCATCGGCGCCGGGCAGGCCGCCATCGCCGAGCCGCCGCAAACGCCGGCCGGAGCCTCCGGATCCGTCGTGCGCCTCTCGCTCGACGACGCGGTGAAGCTCGCGCTCGATCGGAACCTCGACATCGCGGTGCAGCGGCTGAACCCGCAGACGTTCGACTTCTCGATCGCCAGCCTGCAGTCGGCCTACAAGCCGGCGCTGACGTCGCAGGTCTGCGACGCAGTCGGTGCTGAACCCTCCGACCAATACGCTGCAGGGCGTCCCCGCCGGTCAAAACGGGATCACGAACACGACGACCACCGGCAACGGCGGCATCACCCAGAACATTCGCTGGGGCGGCGGCGGATACGCGTTGACGCTGAACAACAACAAGCAGACGACCAACAGCACCACGTCCACGCTGAATCCCTCGTTCAACACGACCTATTCCCTGCAGTACACGCAGCCATTCCTGCGCGGCTTCAAGATCGACTCGACGCGGCAGTCGCTCGTCGTGACGAGGATCAACCAGGAAATCTCCGAGACGCAGCTGCAGGCGTCGATCATCAACACGCTCTCGAACGTGCGGAACGCCTACTGGGACTACGTCTTCGCGATCCAGGCGGTCGACGTCGCGCGCGAGTCGCTCGATCTCGCGAGCAAGCTCGTCCAGGACAACCAGACGCGCGTCGAAGTCGGCACCATGGCGCCGATCGACGTCGTCCAGGCGCAGTCCGAGCAGGCGACGCGCAGACAGACGCTGGTGCAGGCCGAAGCGACGCGGCGCACCACCGAGCTCGCGTTGAAGCGCCTCATCGTGGGCGGCACGCAGGACGCGAATTGGAATGCGAGCCTCGACCCGACCGACCGGCCCGAGTTCCGCCCGGAGCCGATCGACGTCGAGGCCGCCGTTCGACGAGCGCTCAGCGCCCGCACCGATCTGACGATCGCGCACAAGAACGTCGAGTCGAACGACGTCACCATGAAGCTCCTGCGCAATCAGTTGCTGCCGCAGGCGGATCTCGTCGCGCGCTACGGGATCGTCGGGCGCGGCGGCACGGGTATCACGCGGAGCGGCACGGGCCTCGGCGCCGGCCAGTCGGTCATCACCAACACCATTCCGGGCGGTTTTGCCGACGCCTTCAGCACGATGTTCAGCAACGACTACCCGACGTGGAACGTCACGATGAACGTGACCTACCCGCTCGGCACGAGCACGGCGGAGGCGAATCTCGCGCGCGCGCGGATTCAGCTGAGCCAGGTGCGAGGCACAGCTCAAACAGGTCGAGCTGCAGGTCGCGACCGACGTCACCAACGCGGCCATCCAGGCCCAGACCACGGCCGAAGCCGTCCAGGCGGCCCAGGCCGCCCGCGAGCTCGCGCAGAAGAAGCTCGAGGCGGAACAGAGCAAGTTCGAGGTCGGCATGTCGACGAACTACTTCGTCGTCCAGGCCCAGCGCGATCTGCGCGACACGCAGAACTCGGAGCTGCGGGCCGTCCTGAATTATCGGAAGGCGCTCGTCGAGCTCGAGCGCCTGCAGCAGACGACGCTTTCGAACCTGAACATCACGGTGATCAACGCCGGTGGCGGCGGTGGCGGCGCGACGGACTGCCGCGCCGTGGCGGCAACACCGGTGGTTAACCCCATGAAACGAGCGATTGCGATCCTGGTCATCGTCGCCGCGGGCGGCGCGGGCTATTACTTCTGGCGGAACAGCGCCGCCAAGGCCGAGGAGCCGGGTGCGGCGGCGGCCGATGCCGGCGGCCGCGGCGGCCGGCGCGGGGCGCTGGTGGTGGCGGCGGCGGATTTGGCGGCGGCGGCTTCGGCGGGTTCGGCGGCGGCGGCGGACCGCGGTTGCCGATGTCGGTCGAGCTCGCCGCCGTGAAGCGCGCCGACATGGCCGAGCAGATGACGGTCGTCGGCAACCTGATCGGCGCGGCAACCGTGGAAGCGGTGCCGAAGGTGGCCGGCCGCCTGGAAAGCATTTCCGTGCGGCTCGGCGACCGCGTCAGCCGCGGGCAGCAGATGGCGAAGATCGAGGATCAGCGAGCTGCGCGAGCAGATCCGCCAGGCACAGGCGTCGTTCGAAGTGTCGGCGGCCACGATCCGCCAGCGCGAAGCGGACCTGCAACCTGGCGAAGAGCAATCTCGATCGGTCGCAGCAACCTGTTCGACCGGCAGCTCATTCCGAAGCAGACCTACGACGATGCGGATGCCCGGTATCAGGCGGCGGCGGCGCAGCTCGACCTCGCGAAGGCGCAGCACGCGCAGGCCGCAGGCCCGGCTCGACGAGCTGAAGATCAACCTGGCCAACACGGTGATCTCCTCGCCGGTGAACGGGTTCATCGGCAAGCGGACGCTGGATCCCGGCGCGTGGGTGACGCCGAACTCGGCGTTGCTCTCGGTCGTCGACATCGGCGTCGTCCGGATCGTCGCCAACGTCGTCGAGAAGGACTTGCGGCGCGTCAACAGCGGGCCAGCGCGCCGACGTCGAAGTGGACGCGTTTCCCGGGGAGAAATTCGCCGGCCGCGTCGCGCGCGTCGCGCCGGTGCTGGATCCGGCCACGCGCACGGCGCAGATCGAAGTCGAAATCCAGAATTCGCAGTTCCGGCTGAAGCCGGGGATGTATGCGCGCGTCGAACTTCACGGTCGAACGCCGGCCGAACACGCTGGTCGATGCCGGCCAACGCGCTCGTCGACGTCCAGGGCAAGCGCGGCGTCTTCCGCCCGGCCGAAGGCGACACCGCGAAGTTTCACCCGATCGAAGTCGGGCTTGATGGACGAGAACCAGATCGAGATCGCGTCGGGCCTCGCCGAGGGCGACCGGATCGTCACGACCGGCGCGGCGGCGCTGCGGGACGGCGACAAGATCGTGCTGCCCGGCGCGCGAGGCGGCGGGCGGGCGCAGCGGCGGGCGCGGCGGCGGCGGGGCAACGCGCGGCGGCGGTCGGCGGCGCGGCGGCGGATGCCACGCGGTTCAACCAGATCGCAGCGAGACGACAGGACGACGTATGAGCATTCCGCGCTTTGCGATCCAACGCCCGATCATGATGGCCATGATCAGCGCCATCGTCATCCTCCTCGGCGCGATCTCGCTGACGCGCCTGCCGGTGGACCTGCTGCCCGACATCCAGCAGCCGACGATCACGGTGCGCGTCAACTACCCGGGCGTCGGGCCGCTCGAGATGGAGGAACTGCTCACCCGGCCGCTCGAGCAGGCGCTGAGCGCGACGGCGGGCCTCGAGCAGATCAACTCGAACTCGCAGGAAGGCAACAGCCAACCTCCGGCTGAACTTCGCGTGGGGCACCGACCTCAACGAGGCGATGAACGACATGCGGACGCGCATCGATCGCGTGCGCGGCCGCCTGCCGGAGGACGCCGATCCGCCGACGATCTTCAAGTTCGACTCGAACTCGGCGCCGATCATGGGCCTCGGCGTCGAGGGCAACTACGACCGCGTCACGCTGCGCGAGCTGGCCGAGAACATGCTGTCGCCGCGGCTCGAGCGCGTGCCCGGCGTCGCGTCGGTGACGGTCAACGGCGGGCTGCGCCGCCAGATTCACGTCGAGCTGTCGAAGGAAAAGATCCAGGCGCTCGACCTCTCGGTCGATCGCGTCGTCAACATCCTGCGGACCGAAAACCAGAACATCCCGCTCGGCGAGATCTACCGCGGCGACATGACCTATCTGGTCCGCAGCCAGGGGCAGTTCTCGAACCTCGATCAGATTCGCGATCTCGTCGTGCTGACCAAGGACGAGCGTGCCGGTCTACCTGCAGCGACATCGCCGAGGTGAAGGACTCGACCGAGGACGTGCGGTCGGTGCTGCGCATCAACGGCAAGCCCGGCGTCCGGATGAACGTGCAGAAGCAGTCGGGCACCAACACCGTGCAGATCGCCGCAGGCCGTGCGCGAACGAGGTCGAGCGGATCAACCGCGAGGTGCCGGGCGTCAAGCTGACGGTCATCGACGACAGCGCCAAGTTCATCGAGCGCTCGATCAACGCGGTGAAGGAGCACGTGATGATCGGCTCGGTGCTGGTGATCGTGGTCATCTTCCTGTTCCTGCGCAATTTCCGCTCGACGCTGATCGTCTGCACGTCGATTCCGATCTCGGTCGTCGGCACCTTCGCGCTGCTCTACTTCTCGGGGCTGACGCTGAACACGATGACGTTCGGCGGGCTCGCGCTCGGCGTCGGCATGATCGTCGACGCGGCGATCGTCGTGCTCGAGAACTCGTTCCGGCACATGGAGCACCACGGCAAGGATCGGCTGACGGCGTCGATCGACGGCAGCGAGGAAGTGTGGTCGGCGATTCTGGCGTCGATCCTCACCCACATCGCCGTGTTCGTGCCGCTGCTCTTCCTGACCGGCATCTCGAGCATCATGTTCCGCCAGCTCTCGGTGGTGGTCGTCTTCTCGCTGCTGATGTCGCTCTTCGTCGCGGTGACGCTGGTGCCGGTGCTGTGCTCGAAGCTGCTCGTGCTGCCGCCGCCCGCGGAATAGCGCACCGGCATCGGCGGCCGGCTGTACACGCTCAGCGAGCGCGTGCTCGACGGCGATGGACGAAGGCTATCGCCGGCTGATTCACCTCGCGCTGGCCCACCGGCCGACGCGTCGATCGCGCGTCGAGCGTCGCGTCGGTCGTCGCCGCGGTCTTCATCTTGCCGACGATTCCGACCGAGTTCTCGACGCAGGCCGACGAAGGCCAGGTAACGTCAACGTCGAGCTCGCGCATCGGCACGCGCGTCGAGCGCACCGACGCGGTCCTGCGCGCGGCTCGAGGAGATGATTCCGCAGCTCGTGCCCGAAGCGGAATCGATGATCGTCGAGCGGCGGCGGCGGCGGCTTCGGCGGCCCGGCATGGCGGCGGCGGCGGCGGCAGCGGCCACCGCGGCAACATGCAGCTGATGCTGACGCCGAAGGACGAGCGGAAGCGGTCGAGCGAGCAGATCGCGCATGGAGCTGCGCCGGCAGCTGTCCGGGCATGCCCGGCGTCATCATCCGCGCCAACGCGTCCGGCGGCAACAACCAGATGAACCGGTTCCTCTCGGGCGGCAACAACGACGGCGGCCGGCTCGCGCTCGAAATCCGCGGCGAGGATCTCGCCGACGCGCGGCGGCTCGCGCAGGACGCCAAGGACCTGATGGACAGCACGCCGGGCATCGCCGACGCGCGCGTCGGCCGCGACGAAGGCGCGGCCCGAGCTGGCGGTGCACGTCGACCGGGCCAAGGCGGCGCTGCTCGGCCTCACCGTCACCGGCATCGCGAACACGATCCGCACCAACGTCGCCGGCACGCAGGCCGCGATGTATCCGCGAGATCGGGCAACGAGTACCCGATCATCGTCCGCCTGCGCGAGGACGAGCGCCAGCAGGTCGGCGACGTGCAGGACGTGCTGGTGAGCACGCCGCAGGGCCAGGTGATGCCGGCGAAGAACCTGATGACGGTCGAGAGCGAGACCGGTCCGGTGCAGATCGAGCGGAAGAATCAGCAGCGCATCGTCACGGTCAGCGCCGAGCCCGAAGCCACCCTGAGCGACGCGGTGCAGGCGGTCGAGGCGCGGCTGCCGCAGCTCGGCGTGCCGAAGGACTTCAACGTCGGGTTCGGCGCCGAGGTCGAGGAACAGGCCAAGGCGTTCAATCAGCTGCGGATGGTGCTGATCCTCGCGCTCGTCCTCGTCTACGCCGTCATGGCGTCGCAGTACGAGTCGCTGCGCGATCCGTTCATCATCATGTTCTCGGTGCCGACCGCGGCCATTGGCGTCGTGCTTGCACTGAAGCTGACCGGCACGTCGTTCAACATGCAGGCGTATATCGGCATCATCATGCTGGCCGGCATCGTCGTCAGCAACGGCATCCTGCTGGTGGACTACACCAACGTGCTGCGGCGCCGCGACGGTCTGCCGCTGCGCGAAGCGGTCGAGCTCGCCGGCCGCACACGGCTGCGTCCGATTCTGATGACATCGATCGCCACCGCGCTCGGTCTCGTCCCGATGTCGCTCGGCATCGGCGAAGGCAGCGAGCTGCAGGTGCCGCTGGCGCGCGTCGTCATCGGCGGTCTGACGACCTCGCTGCTGATCACGCTCGTGCTCGTGCCGACGGTCTACACGTTGTTCGAGGAAGGCATCAGCGGACTCGTGGAAGCGGCGCGAAACACGCGCGAGACTCATGAAGAAAGGCCCTCGTCGGACTGTTGCTCGTCGCTGGCAGTCGGCGCCGGCGTGGGCGCGTACTACAAGTTCCGCAAGTGGTCCCGAGGTCCAGGTCCAGACCACGCCGCTGACGCGCGGCGAGATCATCGACACCGTCGGCGCTTCCGGCACGCTGCAGGCGGAAGCGACGGTGCAGGTCGGCAGCCAGGTCTCGGGCAACATTCAGTGGCTGGGCGCCGATTTCAATTCGATCGTCAAGAAGGGCCAGGTCATCGCCCGCCTCGATCCGTCGCTCTTCGAAGCGCAGCTGCAGCAGACGAACGCCAACCTCAGTCAGTCGCGCGCCAACCTGACGAAAGCCCGCAGCGATCTCGATCGGACGCGAGTGCAGCTCACCGATGCGCAGCAGAAGTTCGCGCGCGCGAAAGAGCTGGCGGAACGCGGTCTCCTCCCGCAAAGCGAGCTGGACGCGGCCAAAGTGGCGGTCGATACCGCGCAGGCCACCCTCGCGTCGCAACAGGCGACCGTCACGCAGGCGCAGGCGGCAGTGAGCCAGTCGCAGGCGTCGGTCCATCAGAGCGAAGTCAATCTCCAGCACACGGTGATCACCGCGCCGATCGACGGCATCGTCACGCAGCGGAACGTGGACGTCGGTCAAACGGTCGCCGCGAGCATGCAGGCGCCGACGTTGTTCATCATCGCCGCCGACCTCACGAAGATGCAGGTGAACGCCAACATCGACGAGGCCGACGTCGGACGCATTCGCCCGGGCCAGCACGTGACCTTCCGGGTGGACGCCTATCCCACCGACAATTTCGACGGCACCGTCATCCAGATTCGGCTCCAGCCCGTCGTGCAGCAGAACGTGACCACGTACGGCACCGTGATCGCCGTGCCGAACGCGGAACTGAAGCTGAAGCCGGGCATGACCGCGAACGTGAAGATCGAGATCGCGAAGCGGTCCGACGCGCTGCGGGTTCCGAACACGGCGTTGCGTTTTCGACCGACGCCGGAATTGTTCGCGGCGCTCAACCAGGCGGTTCCGCCGGAAGCGACGGCCACGGCCGGCAACCGCGCAGGCGGAGGCCGTGGCGGCAATCGATCGCCGGCAGGCTCAGGACAGGTCCCTTCGACCGGCTCAGGGCAGGCTCCGTCGGCAGGCGCGGGCACATCCGGCACGTCGCCGCAATCGTCAGGCGCGCCTGCGTCCTCGTCGCAAGCGCCGGTGGGATTCCGCGGCAACCGCCAGCCGGATCCAGGTGAAGGCCGCCCGAACGGATCAGACGCTCCGACAGGCTCAGGCCAGCGTGGCGGCCGCGGGTTCGGCGGCGGCAGGTGGCGGAGGCGGCCGGGGCGAATTTCGATCCCGCGCAGATGATGGAGCGCTTCAAAGGCATGTCGCCGGAGGAGCAACAGCAGTTCATCGCGCGCATGAAGGATCGCGGACGCGATACCAAGCCGTTCGAGGACGCCATGCAGAAGGCGGCGCCGGCAAAGGCCAAGAAGCCGACCGCGGCGGCGCAGACGATCGACGCGCTCTTCGCGCCGCTGCCGACCGTCGAGTCCCGCGGCCGCGCGTGGGTCTTCATGAACCGCGAGCTCAAGCCGGTCAATCTTCGCCTCGGCATCTCCGATGGCACCAACACCGAGTTGATCAGCTCCGAACTGCAGCAGGGCATGGAGGTGGTGACGGGCTTCACCGGTCTGGGCTCGACGCGCACGCTGCCGACAGGAGGCAACCAGGGCAACCCGCTGATGCCAGGCGGACGCGGACCGGGCGGCGGCGGCTTTGGCGGCGGGCGGGGACGGTGAGTAGGTCCGCCTGAAGGCGGACCCCACGTACTACAGCAGTGACGTGGGGTCCGGCTTTAGCCGGACCTCACGGTATGTCGACAGTCATCGCCGTCAAGAACCTCATCAAGACGTATGTCGTCGGCGAGGTCGAGGTCCGCGCGCTGCGGGGCGTGAACCTGGAAGTCGCAGCGCGGGGAATTCCTCGCGGTCACCGGCCCGTCCGGCTCCGGCAAGTCCACGTTCATGCACATCGTCGGCTGCCTCGATCGGCCGACGTCGGGACAGTACTTCCTCGACGGCCAGGACGTCTCACAGATGTCGAAGGATGCGCTGGCTGCCGTTCGGAACAAGAAGATCGGGTTCGTGTTTCAGGGCTTCAATCTCCTGTCGCGCACGTCAGCGCTCGACAACGTCGAGCTCCCGCTGCTCTATGGCGGCAACGGACTGAAAACGGCGGAGCGTCACAAGCGGGCGAACGACATGCTGGAGCTCGTCGGGCTGGGCAATCGAGCCGATCACCATCCCAATCAGCTGTCGGGCGGCCAGCAGCAGCGCGTCGCGATTGCGCGGGCGCTCGTCAACAACCCGTCGATCCTGCTGGCCGACGAACCGACCGGGAACCTCGACACGAGAACCAGCATCGAAGTCATGGACATCTTTCAGCGCCTGAACCGCGAACGCGGGATCACGGTGCTGTTGATCACGCACGAGCTGGACATCGCCGAGTACGGCACACGCATCGTCTCCTTCCGCGACGGGTTGGTCGTCGCGGACCGTGCCGTCAAGGAGCGCCGTCTGGCGGAGGACGAACTGGCGGCGTGGGAATCGCTGCGGACGGAGCCCGAGTTCGGCCCCGACCCGGTGGCGGATCCGAAATCCACGCACGCATAGGAGACGGACATGTCGGTCCTGATGATTCTCCGCATCGCGTTCAAGGCGCTCGGTCGCAACAAGATGCGCACGGCGCTGACGATGCTCGGGATGATCATCGGCGTCGCCGCGGTGATCACGATGGTGGCGCTGGGCACCGGCGCGCAGACCTCCATCGAGGCGCAGATCCAGTCCGCCGGCACCAACATGATCATGGTCAACGCCGGCAACTTCAGCCAGGGCGGCGTGCGGATGGGACAGGGCAACGCGAGCACGCTCGTTCCCGAGGATGCGGTCGCGATCGCGCAACTGCCGGGCGTTCAGTACTTCGCCCCGCAATCGAACACGCGCGGCCAGGTCATCGCCGGCAACCTCAACTGGAACACGCAGGTGCAGGGCACCGACGTCGACATGCCGCTGATCCGGTCGTGGCCGACGACGGCCGGCGCGTTCTTCACGGCGCAGGACGTGAACACCGCGTCGAAAGTGGCCGTGCTCGGCAGCGTGCTCCGCGATCAGCTGTTTCCGCCCGACACGGATCCGATCGGTCAGATCATCCGGATCTCGCAGCAGCCGTTCACCGTCGTCGGCGTGATGGCGAGCAAGGGCCAACAAGGCATGGGCCAGGATCAGGACGATCAGGTGTTCGTGCCGTATACCACCGTGATGAAGAAGCTGCGCGGCATCACCTTCATTCAACAGGTGACGGTCTCCGCCGCGTCGGCGTCCGAGACGTCGAAGGTCGCCGACAGCATCGCGGCGCTGCTCCGCGTGCGCCACAATATTCAGCCGGGCGACCCGGACGATTTCACCGTGCGGACGATGGAGGAAATGGCCAACGTGCGGAAGGAAGCGACGCAGACGATGACGGCGCTGCTGGCGAGCATTGCCGGCGTCTCGCTGCTCGTCGGCGGCATCGGCATCATGAACATCATGCTGGTCTCGGTGACCGAGCGGACGCGCGAGATCGGTTTGCGCATGGCGATTGGCGCGCGCGGGCGCGACGTGTTGCTGCAGTTCCTGATCGAAGCCGTGGTGCTGAGTCTCGTCGGCGGAGGGATCGGCATCGCGCTCGGGTTCGGCCTCGCGCGAGGCGTCACGTTGTGGCAAGGCTGGCCGACGGCCGTCTCGCCCAACGCCGTCGCGCTGGCGTTCGGGTTTGCGGCGGTCACAGGTGTGTTTTTTGGTTTCTATCCGGCGCGCAAGGCAGCGGCGCTGGATCCCATTGACGCTCTACGATTCGAGTAAAGGATATCCCTTTGCGGTCTTGGCGGCCTTTGCGGTCTTCGCGTGCAATGGCTCGTGTTGCTGCCGCTGACGCGTCGCGGCCTGTTCCGGCGGCGAGGCCATGCAATCGGCGCCTTCGTCCGGGCGCGGTGGTGCGCCGAACGCTCAGGCCGTGCCCGTGGCCACGGCCGTCGTCGAGCAGAAGGCGATGCCGCTCGACATCGGCGTGATCGGCTCCGTGGAGCCGACGTCCACCGTGTCGGTGCGCGCGCAGATCACCGGCGAGCTGACGGCCGTCACCTTCCGAGAGGGCGACGATGTGCAGAAGGGCCAGGAGCTCTTCCGCCTCGATCGGCGGCCGCTCGAGGGCGCGCTGCAGCAAACGCAGGCCAACCTGGAACGCGACCTGGCCCAGGCCGCCAACGCGAAGGCCCAGGCGCAGCGCTATCTGGATCTCGCCGCACGCGGGATCGCGACGAAGGAGCAAGTGGACACGACGCGCACGTCCGCTATCGCACTCGACGCCACTGTCGAAGCGGACCGGGCCGCGGTCGAGAACGCGAAGGTCCAGCTGCAGTACGCGACCATCACCGCTCCCATCTCGGGCCGGACCGGCGCCCTGATGGTGCACGCGGGAAACCTCGTGCGCGCCAACGACACGACGCCGCTCGTCGTCATCAATCAGATCACGCCGATCAGCGTCAGCTTCGCGATCCCGGAAGCACGGCTGGGCGATCTCAAACGCTATATGTCCGCCGGGTCGGTGAAGCTGGCCGCCCGTGCGCCGACCGACGAGCAGCCGTCGGCAATCGGCCGCATCACGTTCGTGGACAACCAGGTTGACGCCTCCACGGGAACCATCCGCGTGAAAGGGACGTTTCCGAACCAGGATCGCCGTCTCTGGCCGGGACAGTTCGTCAACGTGGTGGTGACGCTGGCGGTGGACGCGCGCGCGATCGTCGTGCCGACAACCGCCGTGCAGACCGGACAGCAGGGCCAGTACGTGTTCGTCATCAAGAGCGACCAGACCGCGGAGCTGCGAACGGTAACAGTCGCGCGCACCGAGGGGATGGAAAGCATCATCCGCGAGGGATTGACCAACGGCGAAACGGTCGTGACCGACGGCCAGCTGCGGCTCGTGCCGGGCAGCCGCGTGAGCATCAAATCAGGACCCGGGGCTGCGACGCAATGAACATCGCCTCGATCTTCATCAAGCGCCCGATCACGACGACCCTCATCATGCTGGGGATCCTCGTGTTCGGCCTCCAGTCCTACCAGCAGCTGCCGGTCAGCGACCTGCCGACGGTGGATTTCCCGACGATTCAGGTGCAGGCGAGCCTGCCGGGCGCCAGCCCCGAAACGCTCGCGTCGGCCGTGGCGCTTCCGCTCGAGAAGCAGTTCGCGACGATCGCCGGGCTGAATTCGATCAACTCGACCAGCTCGCAGGGCAGCACGAACATCACGCTGCAGTTCGATTTGAGCCGCAACATCGACGCCGCCGCGCAGGACGTGCAGGCGATGATCGCCCGCGCCGGCGCGGTCGCTGCCGCCGCAGATGCCGGCGCCGCCGTCGTACAACAAGGCCAACCCGAGCGACTTCCCCGTCCTGTTCCTGGTGCTGCGGTCCGCGACGCTGCCGCTCTCGACGATCAACGAGTACGCCGAGTCGACGATGGCGCAGCGGATCTCGATGGTGAGCGGCGTGGCGCAGGTGCAGGTGTTCGGCGCCGCGAAATACGCCGTGCGCATCGACCTCGATCCGCAGAAGCTCTCGGGCGCCGGCATCGGTATCGACGAAGTCGCGAGCGCCGTGCAGAACGCCAACGTCTCGCTGCCGACCGGCACGATGTACGGGCCGCAGCAGACGTTCACCGTGTTGGCCAACGGCCAGCTGCTGCGCGCCCAGGCCTACGGTCCGCTGATCGTCGCCTATCGCAACGGGAACCCGGTGCGGCTGCAGGAAGTGGCCCGCGTCTACGACGGCATCGAAAACGACAAGAACGCCGCGTGGTACGGCGGACAGCGCACGATCTACCTGGCGATCCAGAAACAGCCCGGCACCAACGTCGTCGCCGTCGTGGACGCGGTGAAGGACCTGCTGCCGGCTTTGCGCGAGCAGTTGCCGGCGGCCATGTCGCTCGACATCCGCAACGACCGATCGGTGGCGATTCGCGAGTCGGTGCACGACGTCAAGGTCACGCTTCTCGTCACCGTCGTGCTCGTGGTCCTCGTCATCTTCCTGTTCCTGCGAAACCTCTCGGCCACCATCATTCCGAGTCTCGCGCTGCCGGCCTCGATCGTCGCGACCTTCTCGGTGATGTACCTGCTCAACTACAGCCTGGACAACCTCTCGCTGATGGCGCTGACGCTGTGCGTCGGCTTCGTGGTGGACGATGCCATCGTGATGCTGGAGAACATCGTCCGGCACATGGAAATGGGCAAGCCGCCGATGCGGGCGGCGTACGAGGGATCGAAGGAAGTTTCGTTCACGATTCTCTCGATGACGGTGTCGCTCGCCGCGGTGTTCATCCCGGTGCTGTTCATGGGCGGCGTCGTCGGGCGGCTGCTGCGCGAGTTCGCGGTGACGATCAGCGTCGCGATTCTCGTCTCGGGCTTCGTGTCCATCAGCCTGACGCCGATGCTGTGCAGCCGCTTCCTGAAGCCGCCGCACACGCAGCGGCACGGGCGCGTCTACAACGGCATCGAAAGCATGTTCCGCCTGTGGCTGCGCCTCTACGACGTGACGCTGCGCGGGGCGCTGAAGTATCACGCGGCGACCTTCGCCGTTTCGATCGCGCTCCTGATCGGCACCGCGTTCCTGTTCACGCGGGTGCCGAAAGGGTTCCTGCCGACCGAGGATCAGGGCCGCTTCAACATCAGCACCGAAGCGATTCAAGGCATCAGCTTCGACGAGATGGTCCGCCACCAGATGCAAGTGGCTGAGATCGTGGCGAAAGATCCGAACGTGCTGGCGTTCAGCAACAACGCCGGCGGCGGACCGCGCGGCGGCGGGCTCAACACCGGTCAGATTTCCGTCGATCTGAAGCCGCGGCGCGAGCGGGACAAGAGCGTCGATCAGATCATGGCGGACCTGCGGCCCAAGCTGTCGCAGATACCCGGGATCCGCGTCTTCATGATCAACCAGCCGCCCATCAATCTCGGCGCCCAGGGCGGGCAGCGCAGCCTGTACCAGTTCACGCTCCAGGACACCGACACCGAAGAGCTGTACCACTGGGCGCCGATTCTGGAAGCCAAGCTGCGCGAGCTCCCCGGGCTCGAGGACGTGAACAGCGACCTGCAGCTGAAGAACCCGCAGATTCGCGTCGAGATGGACCGGGACAAGATCTCGACGCTGGGTCTGACGGTCAATCAAGTTGAGACCGCGCTGTACAACGCGTACGGGACGCGTCAGGTGTCGCAGATCTATGCGCCGAACAACCAGTATCAAGTGATCATGCAGGTGGCGCCGCAGTTTCAGAACAATCCCGCGGCGTTGTCGATGCTGCACGTCCGCTCGAGCAGCGGGCGCTTGATCCCGTTGAATACCGTCGCGCAGGTCACGACGAATGTCGGTCCGTCGGTCGTCGCGCACACCGGCCAGCTGCCGTCGGTCACGATTTCTTTCAATCTCAAACCCGGGTACGCGCTGGGCGACGCCGTCAACGCCATCAAGCAAACGACGGCAGCGACCGTCCCGGCGACGATCTCAACGACGTTCCAGGGCGCAGCGCAGGCCTTCGAGCAATCGCTGCAGGGGCTTGGCTTGATTCTCGTGATGGCGATCGTCGTCATCTACATCGTGCTCGGGATTCTCTACGAGAGCTTCACGCATCCGCTCACGATTCTGTCGGGCCTGCCGGCGGCCGGCTTCGGCGCGCTCCTCACGCTGCTCATTTTCAAGACGGAGCTTTCGCTGTACGCGTTCGTCGGCGTCATCATGCTCGTCGGGCTGGTCAAGAAGAACGGCATCATGATGGTGGACTTCGCCGTCGAAGCGCAGCGCGAACACGGCAAATCGCCGAAAGAGGCGATTCACGAGGCCTGCCTCGTTCGCTTCCGCCCGATCATGATGACGACGATGGCCGCGCTCGTGGGGACGCTGCCGATCGCGCTCGGCTGGGGCGCGGGCGCCGAATCGCGGCGGCCGCTGGGTCTCGCCGTCGTGGGCGGCCTGCTCGTCTCGCAGCTGCTGACGCTGTACATTACGCCCGTGTACTACGTGCTACATCGAGGGAGCGCGGCAGCGCCTCGCCGGCCGCCGGCATGCGCACGCGCGCGACCAGCGGCGGCACCACGACGTGCACGCCCCGGCGGCAGAGGCGCAGTCATCCTGACGAAAGGCGATCGTGGGCAGAACCTCTCCAGGCGCGGTTTCAAAACCAATGTGGTGTCCGCCTTCAGGCGGACCTGAGGTCCGGCTAAAGCCGGACGCCACAGTTTTGAAACCGCTCGTGTTACTCGGTGTGGCCCTGGCCGTCGTCACCGCAGCGTGCAACCGCACGCCCTCCGGCCAGGGCGCCGCCGGCGCCGGTGGCCGCGGCGGGCGGGGCGGACGCGGCGCGACCATTGCCGTCCAGACCACGAACGTGCAGCGGATCTCGATTCAGCGCCAGGTCGACCTCGCCGGCACGCTGCTCTCTCCCGATCAGGCGCGAATCAGCAGCGAAGTGGCGGGACGCGTGCAGCAGGTGCCGGTGCAGCTCGGCACCGAGGTCCGCGCCGGCGATCTGCTCGTGCGCATCGAGCCGCAGGAGCTGCAGCTGGCGCTCGAACGGGCGGAGAGCCAGCTCCGCCAGGTCGAAGCGCAGCTTGGCCTCGGCCGCAACGCCAACCGTCAGGTGCCGCCGGACGATCAGATTGCGTCCGTACGCCAGGCGATGGCCAATCGCGACGACGCGCAGAGCACGTTCAAGCGCGCGCAGCAGCTCCACGGCCGCGGCCTGATGTCGCAGGTGGACTACGACACGGCGGAGACGCGCCTCAAGGTCGCCGAGGCGAACTATCAGGCCGCGCTCGACACGGTCAACGCGCTCAAGGCCACGCTGCAGGATCGCCGCGCCTCGCACGAGCTCGCACAAAAGAAGGTGGCCGACGCGGCCATCCGGGCGCCGCTGGCCGGATCGATCTCCGAGCGGCTGGTGCAGCCGGGCGAGTTCATCCGCGAGAACACGCCGGTCGCCACCATCGTGCAGATGCACCCGCTGAAGCTGATGACCGCCGTGCAGGAGAAGTTCGCCGGCGTGATCAAGGCGGGCCAGCGCGTCGAGTTCCGCGTGGAAGCGTTCCCGCAGGAAGCCTTCGACGGGAAGATCGCCTACGTCAGCCCGGCGGTCGATCAGACGACGCGCACGTTTCCGGTGGAAGCGCTCGTCGACAACAACAACCGGCACCTGAAGCCCGGGTTCTTCGCCAAAGGCACGATCGCGATCAAAGTCGACGACAACGTCATGGCGGTGTCCGAGGACGCGGTCTCGACGCTGGCGGGCGTCTCAACGGTGTACGTCATCGAGGAAGGCAAGGCGCGGCAGCAGGTCGTCGCTCTGGGAGCGCACCAGAACAAGGTGTGGGAGATTACCGGCGGGTTGAAGGGCGACGAGACCCTCGCCGCGTCGAATCTGAATCAGCTCGCGACCGGAACGACGGTGCGAATCGGGGCTGGGGACGGCGAAGAGGGACAGGCGCCGGCGAATGGCGCCGGACGCCGGGGCCGCGGGCAAGGGCGCGGCGAGGCCGGCCGTGGTGAGGGAGGTCGTCAATGATTCTGTCCGACGTCAGCGTCAGGCGTCCGGTTTTCGCCATCATGATGACCGCCGCGCTCATCGTCCTTGGCGCGGTGTCGTACTTCAGCCTCGGCCTCGACCTGATGCCGAGGACGGACAACCCGGTCGTCAACGTCAACACCAACCTCCCCGGCGCGAGCGCCGAAGAAATCGAAACGCAAATCACCAAGCGCATCGAGGAAGCGGTCAACACGATCAGCGGCATCGATGAACTGCGCGCCTCGTCGGATCAGGGCGGCGCCCGGGTGACGATCACGTTCACGCTCGAACGCGACATCGAGACCGCCGTGCAGGACGTGCGCGACAAGCTCGCCAGCATCGTGCAGCAGTTCCCGCGCGACACGCGGCCCCTGAACATCCAGAAGATCGACCCCGACGCGGCGCCGATCCTCACTTTCGCGCTGTACGGGCCCCGCGATCGCAAGGAACTGACCGAGATCGCCGAGAAACGGGTCAAGCAGGAGCTCGAGACGGTCAAAGACGTCGGCTCGATCCAGCTGATGGGCGACCGCAAGCGCGAGATTCAGCTGCTCCTGAACGCCGACCGCCTCAACGCCTACGGCATCTCCGTCGACACGGTGCGGAACGCCATCACGCGTCAGAACATCGAGGTGCCCGGCGGATCGTTCGTCGCCGGCCCGTCGGAGGTCGCGCTGCGGACGATGGGCCGCATCCGCAACGTGCAGGACTTCAATCGCATCGTGCTCGCCTATCGCCCCGACGGCTCGGTCATCACCTTCGCCGACGTGGGCCGGGTCAGCGACGCGGTGCAGGAAATCCGCAACGCCACGCGGCTGGCAGCCGATGGCGCGCCGGTGGGCGAATCGGCCGTGGCCCTGTCCATTCGCAAGCAGTCCGGCACGAACACCGTGGAAGTGGTCGATCGCGTGCTCGCCCGCCTCGAGCAGATCAAGACGACGCTGCCGCAGGACGTGCTGATCAACATCGGCAACGACCAGTCCCGCTTCATCCGCCGATCGTTCGAAGACATCAAGAAGCATCTGATCGTCGGCGGGCTGCTCGCCAGCGTCGTGGTCTTCATCTTCATCCGCAACCTGCGCGTGACGTTCATCGCCGCGCTGGCCGTGCCGGCGTCGATCATCGGCACGTTCACCTTCATGAAGATGTTCGGCTTCACGCTGAACAACATGACGATGCTGGCGTTATCGCTCGCCACAGGCATCGTCATCGACGACGCGATCGTCGTCCTGGAGAACATCTTCCGGTACGTCGAGGAGAAAGGGGTCACGCCGAGGGAAGCGGCGGCCGACGCCACGCGCGAGATCGGCCTCGCGGTGATGGCGACCACGCTGTCGCTGGTCGTGATCTTCGTGCCGGTCGCCTTCATGACCGGCCAGATCGGCCGCTACTTCTACAGCTTCGGCCTCACTTCGGCCGCGGCGATCCTGATCTCGATGTTCGTGTCCTTCACGCTGACGCCGGCGCTCTGCGCCTGGTGGCTGAAGCCCGAGGACGCGAACGCCGGCCACGCGACCACGAAATCGGGCGGCATCTACGCCATGGTCGACGCCTTCTACGGGAAGCTGCTCGTCTGGTCGCTGCATCATCGCGCGGTCATGATCGGCATCGCGGCGGTGGTCGTCGCCTCGGCGGCGCTGCTCTATCCGCGCGTCGGCAAGGAGCTCGTGCCCGACGACGACCAGGGCGAGTTCAACGTCAACGTGCGGCTGCCGCGCGGCACCAGCTATCAGCGGACCGAGGAGTTCATCAAGCCGATCGAGAAAGACGTGCTCGCGCTGCCGGCGCTCAGCCGCGTGATGCAGAACGTCGGCGGCGGCAACGCGAACTTCAACATCATGATGGTGCCGCTCGACGAGCGCGACATCTCGCAGCAGGAACTGATGATTCGCGCGCGGCAGATGCTGCGCAAGTATCAGGGTGCGCGCATCAGCGTGTCCGGCGGCACCGACATCTCGGGCGCCTCGAGCGGCGGAGGCGGAGGCGGTGGCCGCGGCGGTCCCGGCGGCGGCGGACCGGGCGGCGGCGGTCCCGGCGGCGGGCTCAATCGTCTGAACATCCTGATCCAGGGCCCGGACATCGAAGAGCTGCAGGGCTATACCACGCAGCTGATGGGCAAGATTCGCGAGATTCCCGGCGTCGTGGACGTGGACACCAACTTCGAACCGACGCAGCCGGAGCTCCGCGTGAACGTCGATCGGGCACGCGCGGCCGACCTGGGCGTGAACATCGATTCGCTGGCCAACAACCTGCGCACGCTGGTCGGCGGCGAGGAAGTGTCGGAATACAAGGACGGCGACGACCAGTTCAAGGTCGTCCTGCGTCTCGACGAGCAGTACCGCAACAACCCGCTGTCGATGGGCGATCTGCTCATCAATCCGGGACCCGGCACGGGCGGCGGGGCCGCGGCGGGCGCCACGGCGATTGGCATCAACCGCACCGTGCGCGTCAGCGACGTCGCGCAGCTCACGCACGACCGCGGTCCGGCGGCGATCGATCGCTACAATCGCCAGCGGCAGATTTCGGTCAACGCCAACCTGCAGGGCGTGCCGCTCGGCGACGTGCTCGTCGAAGCCAGGAAGAAGGTCGAGGAGCTCCACCTGAAGCCCGGATACCAGGCGGTGTTCGGCGGCAGCGCGCGCACCCTCGCCGAGGCGTCGAGCAACTTCCAGATCGCGATGATCCTGGCGGTCATCTTCATCTACATGGTGCTCGCGTCGCAGTTCAACAGCTTCGTGCACCCGCTCACGATCATGACGGCGCTGCCGCTGAGTCTGCCGGCGGGCCTGCTCGCGCTGATGGCGTTCGGCATGACGATCAACGTCTACAGCGCCATCGGCCTGATGATGCTGTTCGGCATCGTCAAGAAGAACTCGATTCTGCAGGTGGACTACACGAACACGCTGCGCGCGCAGGGCATGGAGCGCCACGAGGCGCTCGTGGCCGCCAGCCATGTCCGGCTGCGGCCGATTCTGATGACCACCATCGCGATCATCGCGGGGATGGTGCCGATCGCGCTGGGCAAGGGCGCCGGCGCCGGATCGCGCGCATCGATGGCGGTCACGATCATCGGCGGCCAGATGCTCTGCCTGCTGCTGACGCTGCTGGTCACGCCCGTCGTCTACTCGTATTTCGACGACCTGCGCGAGTGGAGTCCCGTCGCGGCGCTCAAGCGGCGCTTCGGCCGGGCGCAACCGCGCGAAGCGGCGCGAGCGCGTCTGAAGCGCCGTCGCCCCGGCGCAGCCGCGGCGCAAATCTCGCGCCATTTGGGGTCTGATCCGGATCAGACCCCAAGTGGCACGGCTTTTTCGGGGCCCAGCTACTGCCCGGTCTGCTTCGACTGTTCCTGCATCTGCTTGAGGACGTAGTACGTCGCCGCCAGACCCACGACCGTGGTCACGAGCGAGACGACCATCATCCCCTTCCCGCCTCCCCGCCGCCGTATCCCGGCTGCATCGCCTTGGATGTCGACCGCTGATCTTTGGATTTCGCCGGGGCGGGCTGGGGATCGAGCCGCGCCACGGCCCGATCCATCGCCGCGCGGAGGTTGATTGGCGCCTCGTCGGCTCGGGCGGCCTTCGGCAGGGCACCGACCAGAAACGAGGCGATGACGAGGGCGGCGACGGAGCGGGTGGTCTTCATGATTGGCCTCCTGGTTACCTTCTGTTACAAGCAGACGCGCCATTTCCGTGGAAACGGGATCAGGGGGCGTCGGTGGGTCCGTGGCCCCGACGTCAACCTTCCGGTAAGCTGAGCCCGTCCAAGCGTTTGTAGGGCCGTGACAACTGCAGTGATGACGCTGAACGGCGAGGCGCTGCTTCAGAAGGGAATCGAGTCCGATGTGGCCTTGGCGGCCCGTGGCGACGCGTCCGCCTTCGAGCGGCTCTACCGGACGCATGTGACGCGGATTCACAGCCTGACGCGCCGGATGCTCGGCAGCCACATCGCGGATGAGGTGACGCAGGACATCTTCGTGCGGACCTGGCAGAAGCTCGGTCAGTTCCGCGGCGAGTCGGCGTTCTCGACCTGGCTCCATCGCCTGGCGGTGAACGTGGTGATCGAGCGGCGGCGCTCGTATGCGATTCAGCGCGGACGGATGTCGGACGACCCCTCGGCGCTCGACCTGTTGACGGTGGCCCCGGCGCGCGCGGATCTCAAGGTGGATTTCGAGGCGGCGATCGAGCAGCTGCCGCCGGGGGCGCGTGAAATCTTCGTCCTGCACGACGTGGAAGGACACAAGCATCGCGAGATCGCCGCGATGCTCGGCATCACCAGCGGAACGTCGAAACGCCAGTTGCATCGGGCGCGGATGTTGATGCGGAAGCACTTGGGTGGAGCATGACGCAGCACGAAGAGTGGACCGACAAACTCTCGGATTACCTGGACGACGAGCTGACGCCGGACGAGCGATACGCGGTCGAGTCGCATCTCCAGGGATGCGCGGACTGCGCCGCGGTGCTCGACGAGCTGCAGCAGGTGGTGGCGCGGGCGCGGGCGCTCGAGCCGCGCCCTTCGCGAGCCGACCTGTGGCCGGGCGTCGCGGCGCAGATTGAGCAGACGCAGCACGAGGCCGCGTCCGCCACGCCGATTCTGCCCTTCGGCTTCGCTCAGGGCGGGCCGATGCGCACGCGCGCGGGATGGCGCGTCACCTTCACGCTTCCCCAGCTTGCGGCGGCGAGCCTGTTGATTGCGGCGATGTCGGGCGGGCTCGCGTGGTCGTTGCGCGACCGCACAGCGAACACCGACGCGGCCGCGGCACGCTCAGCGGAAGCCGCGCGCGCCAGCAATCCTGACGTGGCTGCCGCAGAGGCTGGCGCATTGGAGCGCGAGGCGTTCGCCGAGCGATCCGTGGTGCCCGTGTCGCTCGCCGACGCGCAGTACGACGCGGCGGTGCTGGACCTCGAACGCGCCCTCAAGGAGGGCCGCGGCAAGCTCGACCCGGCGACGGTCACGATCGTCGAGCACAACCTGCAGACGATCGACGAGGCCATCCGCCAGGCGCGCGAGGCGCTCGCGTCCGACCCGGCGAATTCGTACCTGAGCGGGCACCTCGTGGAAGCGCGCCGGCGCAAGCTGGATCTGCTGCGGCGCGCCACGGCGTTGACGACAAGCGAATCGGACTAGACGGTCGGGTTCAGGACTCGGGCTCGGGACGGGTCGGACTCGGGATTCATCGGGATTCGGACTGGGATTAGGAAGAGGACAACGATGCTCGGACATCTTCTGCTGGCCATGGCCATCACCACGACCGACCAGACGGTCAACGTCGCGAAAGGCGTGAAGCTCGACGTGAACAACTTCGCCGGCGACGTCAACATCAAGGTCTGGGATCGGGACGCCGTGCGCGTCGAGGTGATGCACTCCGATCGCGAGGTCGTGGACATCAAGCCCGGCGAGCAGACGTTCACGATCCGCTCGCGGTCGATGCGCGGCGGCCCGCCGCGCTCGCTCGACTACAAGCTGACCGTGCCGAAGTGGATGGCGATCAGCGTCAGCGGGACCTACGCCGACGTCCTGATGGACGGCGTCGGCGGCGACGTGACCGTCGAGACAACGCGCGGCGACATCAACGTGACCGGCGGGTCCGGCGTCGTGGTCCTGAAGTCGATTCAAGGCGATGTGACGCTGCAGAAAGCCAAGGGCCGGATCGAAGTGCGCGCGGTCAACGAGGGCATGCACCTCGCGGACATCAGCGGCGATGTGTCGGCCGAGACGACCAACGGCAGCATCATCCTCGACCGCATCGACTCGGGCAACGTGGACCTCTACACGGTGAACGGCAACATCTCGTACGACGGCCCGATCAAGGATCGCGGCGTCTATCGCCTCACGACGCACAACGGGATGATCGCGGTGCCGGTGCCCGAACGCGTCAACGCCACGCTGACGGTGCGGACCTACAACGGCAGCTTCCGCTCGACGTTTCCGGTGAAGCAGGACGATCAGAACCCGAAGAAGCGCTTCACGCTGACGCTGGGCAACGGCAGCGCGCATCTCGAGCTCGAGTCGTTCGGCGGGACGATCTCGCTGCGCCGGCCGGGCGAACCGCGGCCCGAGGTCGAGCGCGAGCGGCGGCGGCAGCGCGAGCGCCAGCAAGAACAGGCGCGCCGACCACATCAAGGACGCGATTGCCGAAGCGCAGGCGTCGATCCCCGAGGCCATCGCCGCGGCACAGGCGTCGATTCCCGAAGCGATCGCAGCGGCACAGGCGTCGATTCCCGGCGCGATTGCCGAGGCCATGGCGTCGGTGCCTGAGGCCGTTGACGCCGCGGTGGCCGAGGCCTGGAGGAACGTTCCGGTGGACTGGGCACCCGTCCCGTTCGTGATGCCGATGCCCCATCCCGAGCCGCGCCCGGACCCGCGCCCGATGCCGCGGCCGCGAAACTAGCGCGGTCGTACGTGGGGTCCGGCGTTAGCCGGACCTACCCGACGATCGCGCCCGCCGTAGGTCCCCCTGAAGGCGGACCGCACGTACTACACCGATCCGAAAGCGCTCTAAAGCCCTGGCCACACCTGGAAAGAAGCTCGCCCATCGTCAGGCCCGTGACCGGATCCGCGAGGTCGGGCGCGATCTCGGCGAGCGGCTCCAGCACGAACTTCCGCTCGCGGAACCGCGGGTGCGGCACGGTGAGGCCGGGCTCGTCGATCACGGCATCGCCGTAGAGAATCAGATCCAGGTCGAGCGTGCGGGGCGCGTTGGGAAACGGGCGCTCGCGGTCGCGTTCGAGCTCGATGGCCAGCAGCGCCTCGAGCACTTCCCGCGCCGACAACGCCGTCTCTCCGACGGCGGCGCCGTTCAAGAACAGACGCTGCGGACCACGGACCTGCACCGGCGCGGTGTCGCGGTACTGCGACACACGCAGCGTTCGCAGCAATTGGTGAAGACGCGAGACGGCGTGGTCGAGATGCGCGTGCCGGTCGCCGAGATTGGAGCCCAGAGCGATTGCTGCGATCACGTTCGCCAGGCACGCGGAGCTGGAAGGTTTTCCCTTCCTGCCTGTCCTGCCCCTCCCGCCCTTCCTGCCCTCTCCCTCACTCGATCCAGCGCGACGGAAGGACGTCGCCGTGGGCCGGCTCGAGATGCTGTCCGCGGCGCCCGAGGAGATCGGTGCGGCCGGCGAGCGCCTGCTCGAAGAACCGCTGCTGCTCGAGGACTTCGCCCAGAATGACGCCGAGCATTTTCGCGTGGCGGGCGTTGGTCATCGCGTCGACGCGCGGCCGCCAGCGATCGACGAATTCGCGGGACTGGCGCGCGTCCTCCTCCATCACCGCCACGGCCGCGTCCCGCGATGTCCCGCGATCGGGTTCCGGGCCCGCGTCGTCGACCTGGCCGCCCAAAGGGACGATCGCCGCGGCGAGCCAGGCGAGGTGGGTTTCTTCGCGATTGACGATGTATTGGTAGGTGTTGTTGGCGTCGTACTGCCGGATCACCCGCGCCCCCGCCTGATGCTTCAGCAGCCTCGCGAGCACGTCGCGGTAGAACTCCTGCAGGATGCCCAGGACATCGTTCACGCGTTCTGCTTTCAGGGTTCTGTTTTTCTTTGCACGTGATGCAGACGCGGGTCCACGGAATCGCCCGCAGGCGCGGCTCGGCGATCGGCTCGCCGCAGTCGCGGCACACGCCGTAGGTGCCCTTCTCGATCCGCCACAGCGCTTCTTCGATCGCCTGCAGGATCTTCGCGTCGGTCTGCTTCAGTTTGAGCTGGATGTGGACTTCGTTGTTGCCGCTGGCCTGGTCCGCCATGTCGCCCTGGCGGGTGTTGTTCTCCATCGACGCCTGCAGCGGCTTGATGCCGCCGCTGCCGAGGATTTCTCCGCGCTTCTTGAGGAGCGCGTCCTTGTGTTCCTGTTCCATGACCTCGAAACTCCTGAACCTGGGGCTGCCCGCTGGGGCGAAAGAACTCTCAATAATAACATTTGCCGCGCGGAGTCACCGCTAGGCAGGAAGGCGTAGCGCGCCAGGAACAGCGCCGCGAACACGTAGATGAGCGGATGCGCGTCGCGCCCGCGGCCCGTGCCCAGCTTCAGCACGGCATACGAGACGACGCCGAAGGCGACCCCTTCGGTGATGCTCACGGCGAGCGGCATGATGACCAGCGTCAGGAACGCGGGAATCGCCTCGGTCGGGTCGTCCCACGCCACGTGCCGCAGGCCGCCGATCATCATGGTGCCGACCAGGATCAGCGGCGGCGCGATCACGGGGTACAGCGTGGTCGTGCCCGACGTGTAGCCGCCGCCGACCATCTGCACGAGCGGATAGAAGAACAGCGACAGCAGAAACAGCGCGGCCGTGACCAGGCTGGCGAGACCGGTGCGCCCGCCGCTGGCGATGCCCGCGCCGCTTTCGATATACGCGGTGACCGTCGACGTTCCCAGCGCGGCGCCGGCGACGGTCCCGATGGCGTCGGCGAGCAGGGCCTCGCGGGCGCGCGGCAGCGTGCCGTTGCGCAGCAGACCTGCCTGCTGGCCGACGCCGACGAGCGTCCCGACCGAATCGAACAGCGCAAGGAAAAAGAACACGAAGATCACCGCGGCCATGCCCGGCGCGAAGGCACCGGCGATGTCGAGCTGGCCGAGCGTCGGCCGGATGGACGGCGGAGCGCCGACGATGCCGTGGAACTGCACCAGCCCGAGCGGCCAGCCGACCGCCGTGCTGGCCAGGATGCCCCACAGGAACGCCCCCGGGACGCGGCGCGCCATCAGGATCGAGGTCAGCAACAGCGCGACGAGCGCGAGGAGAACAGGCGGGCTGTGCAGGCTGCCGAGCGTCACGAGCGTGCCCGGCGACGCGACGATCAGGCCGGCCCACTGCAGCCCGATCGCCGCGATCAGCAGCCCGATTCCCGGCGGCAATCGCGTGTTTGAGCGACGTCGGAATGGCCGTGATCAGCCGCTCGCGCAACCCGATCCCGGCCGTCAGGACGAACACGAGGCCGGCGATCGCCACGGCCCCGAGCGCAACCTGCCACGGCACCTTCATGCCGATGACCACCGAGTACGCGAAGAAGAAGTTGTGCCCCATCGCCGGCGCGACCGCGATCGGATAGTTCGCGAGCAGCGCCATCAGCACGGTCGCGAACGCCGTGGCGAGGCACGTGGCGGTGAGCACCGCGCCCTTGTCCATCCCCGCGGCGCCCAGTACCGCCGGCTGCACGAAGATGATGTACGCCATGGTCAGAAACGTGGTCGATCCGGCGAGGACTTCGGTTCTGACGGTCGTGCCGTTGGCGGCGAGCGCGAAGCGGTTTTCCAGCAGTCGAATCACGCGCTACGTTGTACCGCAGAGGACGCGGAGGACGCAGAGTTTTTTGAACCACAGAGTCACAGGGAGCACAGAGGGCGCGCGCACGGGAGATTCGGCGGGCGCCGCGAAGCGGCGCGGTCAGCCAGAATCGGACAAGAAACGCGAGCGCGACGGGCGCAAGAAGGCGTTCGCGTTTTTGTCCGATCTGGCTGACCCAGCCGGCCTGCAACGCAGGCCGGCCCGCCGAATTCAGAGCGCGCCTTACGTCACGCTGCCAAAACCCGAATTCTCTCTGTGTCTCTGTGACTCTGTGGTTTAAGTCCGTGGAGTCGATCGCAGCGTGACAGCGGGCCGCGTCGCTACTCCGCCCTCAGCGTGGACAGCGGCTTGTTGCGGAGGACGTCGAAGCTCGAGAGGACGCCGATCCCGGCGACGAGGACGGCGGTCAGCACCACACCCGCGACGTGCTCGCCGGGAAGGACGCGCCAGGGAATGTCGAGGGCGTATCGGCTCACGCTCCACGTGAGGACGACGGCGCCAAGGGATCCGATCAGGCCGGCGAGCGAGCCGAGGACGCCGTACTCGTAGAGCAGCATCCGCGTGATCGCGCGCGTGTTGGCGCCCAGCGTCTTGAAAACGGCCGCCTCGTAGACGCGCTGGAACTTGGTCATCGCGACCGCGCCGATCAGGATCAACCCGCCGCTGAAGAGCACCAGCCCTCCGACGACCGTAATCGCCAGCGTCACCTTCGACATCACGTCGCGGATCGTCTCGAGCACTTCCCGGAAATCGATCACCGACACGTTCGGGAATTGTCCGACGAGCTCATGCTGGAACCGCCCGCGCGCCTCCAGCGTCAGCGGACCCTTGAGCGGCGCCACGTAGGTTTGCGGCGCCTTGTCGAGCGGCCCGGGCCGGAACACGAACACGAAGCCGCCGTTGCGCGACTCCCGCCATTCGACGTTCCGGATGCTCGTTATCCTCGCGCTCACGGTCTGGCCGAGGATGTCGAAGCGCATCGTGTCGCCGACGTGGAGTTTCGCGCGCTCGGCGACCTGCCGCTCGACCGACACTTCGAGGTCCGCCGACGGTCCGTCCCAGAACGCGCCTTCGATCACCCGCTCGTTCGACTCGAGGTGCCCGCGGTAAGTGAGCGTGAACTCGCGGCCGATCGACACGCCGCGCTGGCGCACTTCCTCCACGCCGTTGAGGTTGGTTTCGCGGCCGGTCACACCCACCACACGCCCGCGCAGCACGGGAATCAACTGGAACTCCCCCGCCCCATGCGACCGGTCGCCGAGAAACGCCCGGACGCCGTCGGCCTGCCCGCGCTGGATATCGAGCAGGAACATGTCGGGGGAATTCGCCGCGGATTGGATCGAGAACTCCTCGAGCAGGCTGCCCTGCAGCGATCGGATGCCGACGATGAAGAAGGCGCCGAGACCGACGGCCAGCAGGATGACGCGTGTCTGATTGCCGGGGCGCGAGAGATGGAGAACCGCGTGGCGCAGCGGGAACGACTTCGCGTTCGCGAGCGGCGCCACGAGCGCGATCAGGCCGCGGCCGGCCAGCAGGAGCACGATGGCGAGGCCGGCAAACCCGCCGCACACGACCAGGCCGACTCGCAACGACGCCGCCTGCCACGCCGTGAGCGCGACCAGCGCCACCGTCACGATCGCCATCACGCCGAGCCCCAGCCAGTCGATCTTTCGTTTCACTTTCTCGTCGCGCAGCAGAAGCGAGGGCTTGATGAACCGGACGTGCAGAAGCGGCACGACCGAGAACAACACCGACACCAGGACGCCGATGCCCATCCCCTGCAGCGCCGCGCTCCAGCTGACCCCGTAGTCGGCCTGGGCGAGGCAGCGACGAGGTATTCCCGAGCGCGAGCGGAATCGCCGCGATCGCGCCGCGCGCCATCGCGACGCCGAGCAGGCTGCCGGCGAAGCCGAGCAGGACCACCTGCAGGATGTAGATGTTGATGATCTGCCGGCTGCGCGCGCCGACGCACTTGAGCACGGCGATGCTGCGGATTTTCTGGAGGATGAAGACCCGCGTGACGCTCGAGACGGCGATGCCGCCGAGGATCACGATGACCAGTCCGACCAGGCTCAGGTAGTTTTCGGCGCGGTCGAAATCGCGCCCGATCGAGTCCTCGGTCGATCGATACGACCGCGTGTTGATGAACTCTTCTCTCAGATCAGCCCGCAATGCGCGCACCAGCGACTCGGTGCGGTCGTCGTCCAGCTTCACGAGAATCACGCGGCGCGCGCGGCTCCCGAAGCCGAGCAGGCCGGTCGCCGGCAGATCGGCGGCGTCGATGATCACCCGCGGGCCCAGGCTGAACTCGCTCATGCCCCGTCCCGGTTCCTTGGTCACGACGCCGCGAATGGTGAAATCGCTCTGGCCGATGGCGATGCGATCGCCCACGGCGACGTTGAGCGACGTCAGCAGCTCGGGCCGCACGAGCACGCCGCGATTCGCGAGCAGCGCATGCGAGTACGGCTGACCGCCCTTGAGCTCGAACGCGCCGTACAGCGGGAACGTCGGCTGGACGGCTCGCAACTCGGCCATCTTCGCGATCTGCCTCGACCGATCTTCCGGCCGCACCATCGTCGGCATCTCGAACGTTTCCGTCCGCCCGGATGCGCCGGCCTCGGCCAGGCGCCGGTCGATCGTCGCCCGGGCCTCGTCCGTCCAGTCGCGGTTGGTCGAAATCAGCACGTCGGCGGCGATCAACGACCGGGCCTCGCCGCCAATCACCCCGCGCACGCTCTGAATGACCGATCGCAGCGCGACGATGGCCGCTACGCCGACCGCGATGCAGATGAAAAAGAACAGGAGGCGGCGCCACGACGACCGCGTTTCGCGCGCCGCCATGCGCAGGACGAAAATCATCGCGTGGCCGCGCTTCGACAGCTCAGCATGAGCGGTTCGGGTTCTCGCTCGTCCTGAGTGCGAAGGACGAGCGTGTGTCCGACGCGGCCGTCGCGCAGGACGATCCGCGCGTCGGCCATCGCCGCGAGCTCGGCATCGTGCGTCACGAGCACCACCGTGGCGCGGCGCTTGTTGTGAACCGTGCGCAGCAGTTCCATGATGTGGCGGCCGTTCGAGGTGTCCAGATTCCCGGTGGGCTCGTCGGCCAGCACGAGCGGCGGATCGTTGGCGAGCGCACGCGCGAGCGCGACGCGCTGCTGTTCACCGCCCGACAACTGCGACGGGTAGTGATGCGCGCGGCCGGTGAGCCCGACTTCCTCGAGCAGCGCCTCGGCCCGGCGCCGCGGGTCGTCCACGCCGGCAATTTCCATCGGCACCGCGACGTTCTCGTACGCGGTCAGCGACGGAATGAGATGGAAGAACTGGAAGACGAAGCCGATCTTCTCGCCGCGCAGCTTGGCCAGCGCGTCCTCGCCGAGGGCGGTGATGTCGACGCCGTCGATGAGCACCCGTCCCGACGTTGGCGAGTCGAGGCCGGCAATCAATCCCAGAAGCGTCGACTTCCCGCTTCCCGAGGGCCCGACGATCGCCACGAACTGGCCGCGCGGGATCTGCAGCGTCAGCGGATGCAGGATCGTGAGCGGCTCGGTTCCGCTCATGACCGTTTTCGAAACTTCCTGCAGCTCGATCATGATCCGGGCTGCCCATTTCGACGCTGGCCGTCGAGCACCGGTTTCAGCACGGTCCAGATGTTGTCGGCAACGACGCGGGCGCCTTCCGCCGTTGGATGAATGCCGTCGGCCTGATTGAGCGTGCCGGATCCCGCGACGCCTTCCAGCATGAACGGCACGAGCTGCACGTGATACTTGTCGGCGAGCGTGGTGTACACCTTGTGAAAGGAGACGTTGTAGTCGCGGCCCCAGTTCGGCGGCGATTCCATGCCGGCCAGCACGACGCTGATCCGCCGCGCTTGTGCTTTTTCGATGATCTGCGCGAGGTTGCGCTCGAGTTCGGCCGGAGGTAGTCCGCGCAATGCGTCGTTGCCGCCGAGCGCCACCACGAGGACTCGCACATCGCCCTGCAGCGCCCAGTCGAGCCGCGACAACCCGCCGGCCGACGTGTCGCCGGACACCCCCGCGTTGACGACCTCGTAGGAGAACCCATCCGCATCCACGCGCTTCTGCAGGAGCGAGGGATATGCGTCGCTCGGCGGAAGGCCCAGGCCCGCCGTGAGGCTGTCGCCGAGGACGACGATGCGTGGCGCCGTCTTCGTTGGCGTCGGCGCAGGCACGGTCGAGGCAGAGCCCGTCGTCGCGACCCGCGGGGGCGGATCCGGCTCAGATCGCCCGCAGGCAGCGGAACTCACGAACAGCCACGAAATCACGAAAGCACGAAACGCTCTTCGTACAAGCCAGATCTTCGTGTTTTCGTGTTTTCGTGGCAGATCCAGATCGAATCGACATCATCCGCGCGCCAACTGCTCTTCGAGCGTCTTGATGGCTTCGGTGAGCATCTGCCGATGCGCGTCGCTGCGCGCAACGCCGAGGTCCGCCTTCGCTCGCGCCAACGCCAATTCGATCGTGCGGCGCCTGGCCTGCGCCTCACGCTCGTCGGGTGTCAGCGCGCGACGCACGGTCGAGTCGCGCGCAGCTTCCGCCTGCTGAAACTCGACGTCCTTGCTCTCAAATCCGCGCGCCATGAGTTTGTGCCTTCTACAGTATTCTACCGGCATGTACGGCGCGCACGATCTGATCACGCGCTGGCCCGCGCTCGACGTGGCCGCCAGGCGCGCCCGCCTTCAGGAATCGCTCACGCTCACACCTGGTCCGCTGACCGACATGCTCAGCGCATCGACGCCGACCGCCGAGCGCGCGGCCGGCGCGCTGTGGCAGCGCGAACCGTCGGCCTGGAGCGGCGACGGCGAGGTGCAACGAAAGATCGCGGGGCGGCTCGGGTGGATGAGCTCGCCGATGCTGATGGCCGACTCGATCAATCGGCTGCTCGACTTCGCCGTGGTGGTCCGGAAAGATCGCTTCACCGACGTCGTGCTGCTGGGCATGGGCGGCTCGAGTCTCGCGCCCGAAGTGCTCCGATCGACGCTCGGCGTCGCGCCCGGATGCCCGCGATTTCACGTGCTCGACTCAACCGATCCTGCCGCCATTCGCGCGGCCTCGACTCCTCCCGGCACGACGCTCTATATCGTGTCGAGCAAATCGGGGACGACGATCGAGCCGAATTCGCTCGCCGCGCATTTTCAGCATCGCCTGCAGTCGGAGGTGTCTGACACCTGGGCGAAGCACTTCGTCGCGATAACAGACGAGGGGACGGAGCTCGAACGGCGTGCCCGCGCGGACCGGTATCGCGAAGTCTTCATCAACCCGTCCGACATCGGCGGCCGCTACTCCGCGCTGTCGTTCTTCGGCATGGTCCCTGCGGCGTTGATGGGGCTGGACGTCGCCGCCATCGTCGGGTGGGGCCTCGCCATGCTCGCCGCCGCGGAGCCCGGGTTTGGCACGGCGCTCACGAACCCCGCGACGGCGCTCGGACTCGCGATGGGGACCGCCGCCCGCGCCGGCCGGGACAAGCTGACGCTTGCACCTTCCCGATGGGTTCGAGCCGTTCGGACTCTGGGTCGAGCAGTTGGTTGCGGAGAGCACCGGCAAGAACGGCACCGGCATCGTGCCAATCGCGGGCGAGCGCGTGGATCCGAGCGCCTACGGCGCCGATCGGTTGATCGTCCGCGTCAACGCCGCGAAGACGCCGGCGCCGCAGGCGCCCGCGGTCGATCTCCAGATGCCTGAACCCGCCGCGATCGGCGCCGAGTTCGTTCGCTGGGAAATCGCCACCGCCGTCAGCGGCGCGCTGCTCGGCATCAATCCGTTCGACGAACCGAACGTGCAGCAGGCCAAGGATGCCACGCGGCTGCTGCTCGACGGCTACCAGCGGACGCGCGCGCTGCCCCGAAGTGCGCCTGCGCAGACGCTCGACGGGGGCATCGAGCTCACGCCGTCCGAAGCGGCGCGCAAGTACCTGGGACAACAGTCGCCTGACGCGGTGCTGACGCTCCTTCGCCAGGGCGACTACTTCGCGCTGCTCGCCTATCTCGGTCCCGATCCCGCGCTCGAAGAGGCGCTGCAGGAGTTGCGGAACTCGGTCGCGAAGGCGGCGGGCGTGGCGACGATGTTCGGCTACGGCCCGCGGTACCTGCATTCGACCGGTCAGCTCCACAAAGGCGGGCCCAATACCGGCGTCTTTCTGCTGGTGACGGCGCCGCCTGGCGAAGACATCGCGATCCCGGGCGAGACGTTCTCGTTCGGCACGCTGGAGCTGGCGCAGGCGCTCGGCGATTTCGCGTCGCTCGACGCGACCGCTCGCCGGGCAGTGCACGTACACTTGCCGGCGCCGGATCCGGCGCTGATTCGGCGCTGCGGAGGCTCTGCTGTCGCACGTCGATCGTGCAGCTCGCTCGTCCTGAGCTTGTCGAAGGATGAGCCGGGCTCGTGGTTCGACAGGCTCACCACGAGCATGTAGGGAGGCGTGAGCCATTGATGCAACTCGGTTTCGTCGGCCTCGGGCGCATGGGTCTCAACATGGTGACGCGGCTGACGCGCGGGGCGCACCACGTGGTCGCCTACGATCGCAGCCCCGACGCGATCGCGAAAGCGGAAGCCGCCGGCGCGCGCGGCGCGGACTCGCTCGACGCCCTCGTCGCGGCGCTCGCGCCGCCGCGCGCGGTCTGGGTCATGGTGCCGGCCGGCGATCCGACGCAGTCGACGGTGACGGCCCTGGCCGAACGTCTGGCCGCCGGGGACGTCATCATCGACGGCGGGAATACGAATTTCCACGACGATGTGCGTCGTGCCGAGGCGCTCGGCGCAAAAGGCATTCACTACGTCGATGCCGGGACGAGCGGCGGCATCTGGGGTCTCAAGGAAGGCTACTGCCTGATGGTCGGCGGCGAGGCCGAGATCTGCCGGCGTCTCGAGCCAATCTTCCTCACCCTGGCGCCTGAGAAGGGCTACCTGCGGGTCGGAGACCATGGCGCCGGCCACTACGTGAAGATGATTCACAACGGCATCGAGTACGGCCTGATGCAGGCGTACGCCGAGGGCTTCGAGCTGCTGCACGCGAGCTCCTATCAGCTCGACCTCGCGGCTGTCTCCGAGCTCTGGAACCACGGCAGCGTCGTGCGCTCATGGCTGCTCGAGCTGATCGCGCGAGCGCTCGAAGAGGATCACGATCTGTCGGAGCTCACAGGCTACGTGGAAGACTCGGGCGAGGGCCGATGGACGCTGCAGGAAGGCATCGAGCGGAGCGTGCCGCTGCCGACGTTGAGTGCCGCGCTGTTCACACGATTCCGATCCCGCGAGAGCAATCCCTTCGCCGAGCGGCTGCTTGCGGCGATGCGGAATCAATTCGGCGGTCACGCCGTGAAGAAGCGCGATGTCTGACACCTCTGCCAGCGCGCCCACCGAGTCGCTCATGGAGCGACTGGCGGCCGGCGAGCCGGCCGTACCTGCGCCCGATCCCGTGACGTTCGTCATCTTCGGCGGCGGCGGCGATCTCGCGCACCGCAAGCTCCTGCCGGCGCTCTACAACCTCCAGGTCGACGGCCTCCTTCCGCCGCGTGTCGCGATCATCGGCTGCGGCCGCGGCGAGATGGATGACGCGGCGTATCGTGCGTTCGCCAAGGACGGGATCGAACGCTTTTCGCGGCGGCCGCTCGACCCGCACGCCTGGGAGACGTTCGCGCAGACGCTGTATTTCGTCAGCGTCTCGCTCGGCGAGGAGCACGGCCTCGCGTCGCTCGGCGCCCGGCTCGACATCATCGAACACGAGCGGGGCCTGCCGGGCAACCGCGTCTACTACCTCGCGATCCCGCCGACGCTGTTCGGGCCGACCGTCAAGGAGCTCGAGCGCGCGCGGTTCGTGAACCGCTCGGCCGACCACCCGTTTGCGCGCGTGATCGTCGAGAAGCCGATCGGCCGCGACCTCGACAGCGCCCAGGTGATCAACGACGCGATCGCCGAGGTGTTCCAGGAGCGGCAGATCTATCGCATCGATCATTACCTCGGCAAGGAAACGGTCCAGAACATCCTGGTCCTGCGGTTCGCGAACATGATCTTCGAGCCGCTCTTCAATCATCGGCACGTGGACCACGTGCAGATCACCGTGGCCGAGGAAGAAGGCGTCGGCACCCGGGCCGGGTACTACGATCAAGCGGGCGCGCTGCGCGACATGGTGCAGAACCACCTGCTGCAGCTGCTCGCGCTCGTCGCGCATGGAGTCGCCGCGGGCGCTGGACGCGGACGTCATTCGCGACAAGAAGCTCGAAGTGCTGCAGTCGCTTCGCCCGATCACGGGCGACGCGGTCGCCACCGACGGTCGTGCGCGCGCAATACGCCGCCGGCTTCAACCTCGGCGAACCCGTTCCGGGCTATCTCGACGAGAAGAACGTCGCGCCGAACTCGCGCACGGAAACGTTCGTCGCCTTGAAAGTGTTCATCGACAGCTGGCGCTGGGCGGGTGTGCCGTTCTTCGTGCGCACGGGCAAGCGGATGCCGAAGCGGGCCAGCGAGATTTCGGTGCACTTGAAGCGCGTCCCGCCGATTCTGTTCAACTCGGATCCGCGTGCGCCGCTCGACGCGAACGTGTTGTCCATTCGCATCCAGCCCGACGAAGGCTTCGCCCTCGGCATCTGCTCGAAGATTCCCGGGCCGCGCGGGAGCGTCTACCCCGTCCAGATGGATTTTCACTACGGCAGCACGTTCGGCGGCTCGACACCCGAGGCGTATGAGCGGCTGCTGCTCGACGTCATGGCGGGCGAAGCGACGCTGTTCATGCGACGCGATGCCGTGGAGGCCGCGTGGCAGTGGGTGATGCCGATTCTGGACTACTGGTCGCGAGCGACCGCGGCTCCCCTGCCGACCTACTCCGCCGGCGAATGGGGACCTGCTGAAGCCGACCGGCTCATCGAGTCCACGGGACGACAATGGCGGTCGCTGTAACCGAACGCGTCTGGCGCGCCTCGACTCCCGCGTCCATCGAGCGCGACCTCTCCGCAGTTGTGGCGCGACCTTGGCGCCAAGGGAAAAATCGCGCGCGCCATCATGGCGAACCTGGTCATCGTCCGCGCGGCGCGGATCGAGCGGCGAGCCGGCGTGGCGATCGATGCGGTCGCCTCGCAGCACCCGTCGCGGGTGCTGATCATCGATCACGACTCGTCCAGCGAGGGTCCCGGCGAAATCACCAACGCGCGCGTCGGCGTCGTCACGTTCGGAGGGACGGGCGCCAGATACGGCATCGAGCAGATCGCCGTGCGGTCGGCCTGCCGGGACGAATCGCTGCCGTCCCTCATCCGGCGTCTGGTGCGCGGCGAGCTCCCGATTTCCGTGTGGTGGGCCGAAGATCTGGCCCACGTTCCGCCGCTCGCGTCGATCGTCGAGATGGGTCGGCAGTTCGTGTACGACAGCCGCCAGTGGTCCGACGTGCGCAAAGGCGTGCTCACGCTCGAACCGTGGGGGCACCTGGATCTCGCCGACGTCAACTGGCGGCGGCTGGCGCCGATCCGGCGCGGCGTCATCCTGGCGGCTGGCATCGAGAACACGCGAATGGCGCCCGGCCGACGTGCGGATCGCGCATCGACGCGCGGACCGCTCGCTCGCGTGGCTGCTCGCCGGGTGGATGGCGTCACGGCTCGCCTGGCCGGACGGCGCGCTGCCGGTGATCGAAGAATCGCCGGCGGACGACACCGTCGTGTCGGTTGCGATCGGCCGCGGAGCCAACGAAATTCAGATTCGATCGGATGGCTGGCAGGTCTTCGTGCAGCACTACAGCCGTCCGCCGTCGGTCGTCGGGATTCCCCATCGAGGGCGAGGCGGACGCCGTGGCAGCAGAACTCCACTCGCTGTCGCACGACGCCCGCCTGCACGACGCGCTCAGCGCACTGCATCGTCATTTCAGCGCGGCCTGAGCGCGACGCTCTCAGTCGACATGTCGTGCGCGGGCGTACTCGCGCTGCTCTTCTTCAGCAGCAGTCTTATCTGCGCTATCTCCGCGCGAATCTCGTCGAGATCCGCGGCCTCTACCTTCACAGGTCCCCGATGAGCCGGCGCGGCCGCTGGTGCCGACGGGTTCGACGTCGTCGCTGTCCAGATCCTTTCGCGCGGCCGTGACGAGGCGGTCGATGCGATCCAGGAGCGCAACCGCGGTGTCGAGGCGTTCAGCGCCCACCGCGCACGCCCCGGCCGCGGCGGCGGCGCGGTCGTCTGCGCATCGATCACAGGCCATGCGAGCAGGCAGCTCACACAGGCGAACGCGAGCAACCAACGCGACCTCTTCAGTACCACAGCTCTGCCTCCACATCCGTACGTAGTGTCCGGCTTCAGCCGGACCCATGCGTCAGGCACTTAGCAAGACGCAAGCGCGGTACCACGCGTCGTACAATTGAGGCATGCGGTATCTCGTGACCGCGCGGGTGAAGCCGGGCCGGACGCCCGCGCTCGCGCGCGCCATAGACGACGGCACGCTGGGGCGCGGCTCAATCGCGGGCGACGAATACCTGCGCAATATGGAAGCGGCGCGCGAGCTCGAGGATGGGCGCGTGCAATGGGTCGAGGTGTGCTACTGCGCGACGCCGCTGGCGGAAGAGCGCGAGTACTGGGAAGAATATTTCACGCTCGACAAAGTCCAGGACGCCCACGCGCGCAGCCGGTGCCGCGATCTCAACGGGACGGAGCCCTGGGCGTGCGGCGACTGCGATTGCTCCGCCAAACTCGAGGCGCGCCTGGCAACGCGCGGACAGCCGTTTCTAGAATAGCCTCGCGAAGACGGATCGTCGGACTGAAACATGAACGACCCGATCTCGTTCCGGCCGACAGCGGCATCTGACGCGCGCATTCTCGCACGACTTCTCACTTCTCACTTCGAACTTCGGGTCCTATACTCCCGATGTGCCGTCATCGTCGCTCCAGGCACTCCTGACGCGTGCGTCGGACGCGCTCGAACGCGGCCGCGGCGCCGATGCGGCGCAGACTCCTCGCACCGCATATGCGATCGTCGACGCTCACCCGGGACGAAGAACTCGCTGTCCGCTGCATGGCCGCCGAGGCGGCGCTGCTGGCCGACGATCTCGATCGGCGCGGTACGGCGCTCGGACGCACGCCAGACACGTTCCGCGAAACGGTCCGCCCCGGGCTGCTGTCCACGCTCTGGCGGCTGCACGGCCGCGTGGCGTTCGCGCGCGCCGATCAGTCACGCGCGATCGCGCTGCATCAGCGGGCGCTGAAGCACGCCGAGACCGCGCACGACTCCGCGCGATCGGGCTGGCGCATTACGAGCTCGGCCCTGTGCTATCGCCAGGTCGGCGACATCGCGATCGTCCGCGACCACATCACGAAGGCGGCGTCCGCGCTGCACGCGGCGGGCGACCGCCGGCACCTCGCGCTCGTGCAATCGCTCTCCAGCATCCCGCTGGCCCAGGTCGGCAGCTACGAGGAAGCGCTGGCCGCGCTTCGTCAGGCGGAGCGCTTCGCCGGCGCCGTTCAGGCCGACGATGTGCTCGCGACCATCTGCGGCAATCAGGCCAACGTGATGATGCTGCAGCACCGATACGACCAGGCGCTCGCGCTGGCCGAGCGGAGCGTGGCGCTGCACGAAGCGCACGGCTCGGGCCATGGCCTCGCCGTCGCGCTCGCGACGCTCGGGCAGATCTGCGTGCGACTGGGCGAGCTCGGCGAGCGCGAAGAGGCGCTGAATCGCGCGCTTGACGTGCGCAGCCCGATTCAGTTTCACGAAACGACCGGCGCCGTCTTCGACACGCTCGCCCAGATTCATCTGATCCGCGGCCGATACGACGCCGCGAGCGAATGTCTCGGCCGGGCCGGGGAAGCCTACGGCGCGTACGGACGGCAAACCAGCCGCTGGTACGAGTGGTCGGTGCGCGTCCTCGGCGCGCGCCTGGCGCTCCGGCGCGGCGCGCTCGACGAGGCGGTCGCGCAAGCCGACGAAATTATCGAGGCCGGCGCGCCGCCGTTCGACGCGCTCCAGGCCACGCTCATCGCCGCCGAAGCGCTGATCGTGCGCATCGGATCGCGGAGGCCGAAAAACGGCTTGCGGCCGTCGCCGATGCCATCGATCCGCAGAGTGGCCCCGGCCGGCTGGGGCGAATATCTGCGGCTGCGCGGCGCGCTGCACGCCAAATCCGGCAGCGGCGCTGACGCGTATCACGACTTCTCGCAGAGCGCGGCGCTGCTCGATCTGCTCGGCGAACGCTACCAGTCGGCGCTGAGCCATCTGGCGCTGGGCCGATTCGTCGCCGAAACGGGCGCCCGCTCGGTCGCCGAGCGCCATCTGAACGCGGCGCTCGCGCATCTTCGAGCAGCTCGGCGCCGAACGCGACGTCGCCGACACGCACGCCGCGCACAGTGCTGCTGGCGATGGTGGGACCGGCAGGACGTGATCTCGCCGGCGGACGCCGACGATGCGATCGTGCGGCGGATGGTGGACGCAGCGGCGCTGCCCGATTTGCTCGGCCGCGAAACGGCGTCGGCGCTGCTCGAGGCGTGTGCCGCCGACTGCGGCGTCGTGTACGTCGCAGCTGCCGGCCGGAGACGTGCGCGTGCATGGCCGCGGTCGGCTGCGACGTCGACGCGGCGCGCGCGATGGCGCGCCGGCGCCGCACGGCAGCCGTACGGACGCGGCGGCGATCGTGATCGAGTCGCTCGGCCGCGACCGCGACGGGCTGCGATTCGGCTCGTCGCCTCGCCGCGGCCGATCGGTCACCCGGTGATGCGGCAGCTGCGGACGATTGCGGCGGTGGCGCGGCAGGGGTTTGCGCTCTGCGCCGCCCGCGATCGCACGATCCGGCGGCGGGCGTCGCCGTCGAGCGATCGCTCGAACCGCTGCTGCCGGGATTCCTGTCGGCCAGCGCCGCCATGGCGCGCGTCGTCGAGCAGATCCAGCGCTTGCAGGGCAACGACCTCACCGTGCTCATCACCGGCGAAAGCGGAACGGGCAAGGAGCTCGTCGCGCGCGCCATTCACGTCGGATCGCATCGCAACGCCGCGGTGTTCCTGCCCTACAACTGCACGACGACCGGCCGCGATCTCGCGGACAGCCAGCTGTTCGGGCATCGGCGCGGCGGCTTCACCGGCGCGGTCGCCGATCAGCCGGGGCTGGTGCGCCGGCCGCCGGCGGGACGCTGTTTCTCGACGAAATCGGCGACCTGCCGCTCGACGTGCAGCCGAAGCTCCTGCGCTTCCTCGAGCAGCAGGAAATCATGCCGATCGGCGAGACGAAGCCGCAGAAGGTGGACGTGCGGGTGCTCGCGGCCACCAACGCCGACCTCGAGCAGCGCGTCGCGGAGGGCAAGTTCCGCGAGGATCTCTACTACCGGCTCAGCGTCATCCGCATCCACGTGCCGCCGTTGCGGCGAGCGACAGGAGGAAATCCCGCACCTGAGCGCCTATTTCCTGCGCGAGGCGTCGGAGCGCCTCGGAAAGCCCGACGTGCAGCTGAGCACGGAAACGCTCGATCTGTTTTCGCAGTACTGGTGGCCCGGAAACGTCCGCCAGCTGAAAAATGAAATCCAGCGCGCCGTCGCGATGAGCGCGCCGGGAGAGAACCATCGAGCCGAATCAGCTCACGCCGGAGATCACCGCAGTGCGACTGCCCGCGGCCCACGCTGTTCCGTGCGGCGCGGGCCGTCGGCGCGCGAACCTCGCCACGGCCATCGAGCAGGTCGAGCGGGACATGATTCAGAACGCGCTGGACCGCGCCCGCGGCAATATCTCCGAAACCGCCAGGGCGCTGGGACTGACCCGCCGGGGTCTCTACCTGAAGCTTCGCCGACTCGGTCTCGACGCCCGCCCGGAGCTGGATACCCACTAACGAGTGCCCGAAGAGCGAGTTGTCATCACGGACCCGCAGGCCGCGCTCGATAAGTTGCTGAAGAAATAGCCAAACGATTGACCTACAATGGCCATCCTCCCGATGGCCATCTTTCGGCGTTCCAAGACGAAGAAATTCACGCCTCGACGTGGTGAGCGCCGCGCCGCTCATGTCGACGTTGCCGCCACGCTGCAATCGTGTCTGGAGAAGATTGCGCGACTCGAACAGGCCGACGACACCCACATCAAGCGGATGGCCGAGATCAGGCCGAAATCAACACCCTGCGCGTCCTCATCGGCCCACAAAAATAGACAGACGGAGGACTCACAACAGCCGACTGGATACCAGGTAGCCTTATACCGAGGTCCGCTTGTCTGACACCTGGATACTAACGGGACTGAGTATTTGTTGAAAGGCCGGCCAATTCTGTGGGGCGAACGTCTGGCGAAGACTCTCCTGGGTTCGACGACCGGGGATTTGATACACTGATGTCATGTTCGACCGGGAACTGGCATTCTTCATCGCTCATCAAGACGAGCTTGTCGCCAAGTTTCGCGGGACGACGCTTGTGATCCGTGGCGAGGAGATCGTCGGAGCATACCGGTCGCCGCTCGAAGCCTACCGGGAAGCGGAGAAACGATTCCCGGTCGGAACTTTCATGCTTCAACCGTGCGAATCCGGGCGTAGCGCATACAGCGTCACCATCAACTCGATCATTAGGTGCCGCCGTCCAGCATTTCAAGCCTTCACGCTCAAGGGTCACGGAAGGCTCGGAATCGAATCACGACCGAAATTCAGATCACGACCGCCTACGATCCGGCGAATCCACCAACTCCTCTGCCGACGCCAACGACCGCCAAGGCACTCTGGGACACCGGCGCAACGAACACCTGCATCACGCCTGCCCTCGCGAAGTCCATGAATCTTCAAGCAGTCGGCGCAGCCCTATGGACCATGGCGGTGGCTCACTGCGAAGTGTCCGCGCTATTTGGTAAACCTGATATTGCCAAACAAGGTCACGAGTTGCTGGCGCAGATGATCACTGAATTGCCAGCTAGACAATCGTTCGACGTGATCATCGGTATGGACATCATCACCACGGTGATTTTTCGATCACGAACGTATCTGGCAAAACATGGCTCTCGTTCAGAATCCCATCCTGCGAATCGATTGACTACGTCGTCGAAGCGACGAAGATTAGATTCGCTGGCGTCAAACCGAACGCCCCATGCCCGTGCGGAAGCGGGAAGAAGTTCAAGAAATGCCATAGGCCTAGCTCTGAGCGGTGCATCTGCCTGCTTCGGCGAGGACGGGACGAAATACGGCGGGTTGTCCACCGACTCGCGATACTGCAACCGCTTGCCGTCCACCTGTCGGATCGCCCGCGCCACGCGCTGACCGTCAGACAGCTTCCGCGTGTTCCACCGAAATTCAAACTCGCCGAGGTAGTTCGGCAGGTGCTTGCGGCTGACGCTGTGGAACGTGCCCATGATGCCGCGCTTCAGCAAGCTGAACACGGATTCAATCGTGTTGCTGTGCACGTCCGAGTGCTTGCGGACGTATTCGCCAATCGCGTGCTTCACCGATTCGTGCCCGCCCGCGAACATCTTGCCGACGCGCTGGTAGCCGACCCATTCGTCGGTAATCAGTCGGCAGGACAGGTCCGCGTTCTCTGCAAGGAACTCCCCGAGACGGTCTGACGTGACGCGCTCCGAACCTGGAAGCGCACATCGCCATCACGCTGCACGACGGCTGCAACCGGAATCTTGCTGTCGTGCCGCGTCCGGTCTTGTGCTTGTGCGTGTAACCGAAGTGGCGACGCGGCCGACCACCGACGTAGGTCTCATCCGCTTCCACGGTGCCGGTGAGCTTCGGCGCGTTCGGACCAGCGGCGAGACCGTGACGAATGCGGCGCAGCACGAACAGCGCGCACTTGTGCGTGATTTCCATTTCGCGCGCGAGTTCCAGCGCCGAGCAGCCTTTCTTGCTCGCTGCTGCGCGCCACATCGCGAACACCCAAATTCGCATCGGCAACCGCGTCTCCTCGAAAATCGTGCCGGTGCGAACGGTAAACATCGCCTTGCAGTCGCGGCAACGCCACCGATAGTCCTTGTTGCGCGGGCCGGTCATGCTACCCATCTTGTAGACGTTGGACGCGCCGCAGTGCACGCACGCGGGTGCATCGCCCCACCGATGTTGCTCCATGAACTCGACGGCGGCCGTCTCATCTGACCGTCGCCTTCGAAGCGCCGCGAGAATCGGTGAGGCGTTCTTAATCATGGAGAGAGTATCGCATATTTTGATACCTACTGCAAGAGATTGCTTAAGTCTTTGCCTAACGCCGCGATTTCGGTCGGGCACGGCTTACCAGCCTTAGCCTGTAAGCGGAAATCGGCCAATATTGCCTCCAATTGGCTCGTTTTTACGCTGACTTCGCTCCAGCTTCGCTTTCCGCAATCTCGATCAGGTTGTCCCAATCTCGCTTCACGCTTGACCGTAGTTTAGGCATGATGTTAAGCTCCAGCTTAATGACTGAGACCGACCAGCGATTGCGCGATGCCATCGCCGCACTGGACGAGCAGGAGACGAGGCGATTATCGAAGCCCTGCGCAAATTCGAAACTCGCCTTTCGCAAGTGCGCTCGGCGCGTGCATCGCTGATCGCGATAGAGAGCGATGAACCGACGGCCTTCGACGGCAATCTGACTGAAGCGTGCCGAAGCGTTCTGCAGAAACAGGCCAGAGTCGCTCTCCCCGACCGAAATCCGAGAGCAAAGTGAAGACGCTCGGCTACGACCTTTCCAAGCACGAGAACATGATGGCCGCTGATTCACGGCGTTTTGAAACGCTTGGAAGAAGCTGGCGAGATCAAGTCCAAGCAAGCGAAAGATGGAAGCGGAACGCGCTACTACTGGGTGCCCACTACAGCGCAAGTTCCGCATCACAAGCTGAACCTGGCCGCGCTTGAAGCCGAGGTTCAGCGATTGACTGACCTCATAAACACGTGGCATGAAACAGGCGCTCGAACAAATGCGCCAATCCGCGAACTCTCCAGAATTTAAGCGGGCGAAGGAATTTGCCGAGCAAACCGAAAAACAGATGGAAGCATTTGGCGGCATCGCGGCCAAGCCAAAGGCACCGAAAGGAGGACGAAATGAGGAGGGTACAGGGCCGCGCTGGACGGCCCAAAAGAAGTCGGAGCGGGTTTGAGGTTTAAGACCGCCACCCGCTCCGACATCCAGCGAACTTGCAATGTGTGTGCCCCGGTGACGTAATTGGCAGCCGTGCGCGATTTGCAACCGCGTGCCCGTTAGCGCGGGCGTCCGGGTCCGATCCCCGGCCGGGGCACTCTTTTCCCCAACCGTGAACCGTAGGATGATTTTACTGCGATATGGCCAAGCGACAAAAATCAAGTGAGAAAGGCAAGGCAGGACGGCCCGCAGAGCGCCTTGTCATCACGGACCCACAGGCCGCGCTCGACAAGCTGTTGAAGAAAAAGCCTCCTTCTTGAAATATGATGGCCATCCGCCCGATGGCCATACTTCGCCGCGCGAAGAAACCCCGCCAGCCGGTGAACGCTGAGATCGCAGACCTCCGAGAATCGCTGCGACAGTGCTCGGAGAAAGTCGCGGCCATCGAACGCAATCGGGAAATCGACATTCGGCGCATGGCGGCGATGCAAGCCGCGATCGACCATCTCACCGCCATCCATCAACCGCTCGTCCTAGGAGACGATACGGTGTAATTGTGACGCGCTCAAAGAGTCGCATAAAGTATCCATACAGACCTTGCAACAAATACCTAGTCTGGATACTGAATACTCGGTTTACACCGTACCTGGCTACCTGGTATACGGACTAACGTCGGCGTTCATGGTTGGGACATTCACCTAAACATCGATATTACAATTACTTACACGACCAACTGAACCATGGGAACTGCCCGTTCGATACGGCAGGGAACTTGATACTCATCCGCACGAAACCTTCAGCCTGGGGGGCCACGTGATTGGAATCGCAACCGAGGCGACAGCCGTCAGCAGCAGCAACCTGAACACGGACAAGCGAGCGGCCGAGCGTCGAGCCGTCAGCCTTCCGGCTCGCCTGACATGGAAGGACGCGCGCGGCACGATGCGCTTCGCCACGGGCGTGGCGCGCAACGTGAGCGACTTCGGCGTCTATATCGAGTGCCAGACGCCGGTGGCGCTTCCGCTGTATCGAATCGTCCAGGTGCAGATCGAGCGCGACGGCACGGCGTCCACGGCGCTCCCCGCGGCGCTGCTGCGCGGCCGCGTGCTCTCGGCGGTGTATCGGATTTCTCCCCCGTCGATGTCGAAACGCCAGGGCATTGCGCTCCGGCTCATGATCGATCCGCGCACGCTCGCGGCCAGCGAACCGGCGCGCGCCACCGCCTAGCGGCGGAACTCAGAACTTAGTAGAGTTAGCCGTTCAGCGCGACGTGCGAAAGCCTCCTCTCTACTTCTAAGTTCTAACTTCTAAGTTCTAACTTTCTCCAGTACCGGGCAAGGCCTTTCCAGTTCAGATCGAAGCGTCCGGCGACCTCGTACGCGTCGGCGTCGGCATCCGCTAGCCGGCGCCGCAGCTCCCGCCGCACCTCGTCGCGAAACCACAGTTCCCGCGCCTCGTCGTCGCCCGGCCGCTCGAGCGACGCGCGCACGAGGTTGGCCACGAGCGTCAGGTGATCCGCCATTTCGGTGAGGTGCGGACCCGACGGCGCATGCGGACCGAAGTGCGTGATGAACAGGGTTTCCGCGCGCCAGCCATCGATCAGCGCCAGGCTCTCGCGCCATTGCTCGATATTGATGTCCGGCGGAGGCGTCGGCGGCAGCACGAAGGCGCCGGCCCCCAGGCGGATGCCCGCGGTGTCGCCGACGAACGCGACGCCGCTGTCGGCGTTGAAGAAGCTCACATGATGCGACGCGTGGCCCGGCGTGTAGGCGACCGTCAGATCGCGGCCCGCGGCCTCGATGCGTTCCCCGCCGCTCAGCACGGTGATCGCGTCCTTGGGCACGGGCAGCACTTCGCCCCACAGCCGATCCATCTCATCGCCCCAGAGCCGCGTGGCGCTCGCGACCAGCTTTTCCGGGTCGGCCATGTGCGGCGCGCCCTTCTCGTGGACGTAGACGCGCAGGTCCGGCCGCTCGCGCACCAGCGTGCCGGTCGCGCCCGCGTGATCGAGATGGATGTGCGTCAGCAGGATCGCGCGCAGGTCCGACGGCCCGATGCCGGCCTTCTGGAGCGCCGCGCGCAACGTCGGCAGCGTGCTCGACGGACCGGGGTCGATCAGCGCGACGCCCCCCGGACCGTGCAGGACAGCCGTCGCGATGATCCCCGGCACGTTGAGAAACTTGACGTCGACGTACGAGAGGCCCGGCGCAAGGGTGATCATGCTGATGGCTGATAGCTGATAGCTGAGAGCTTTATCGATTCGCCCGATATCCGGGTCCGCGCAGCGGCTTCCCCGGCCGCTCGCTGGTGATCGCGCCGTCGGCGACCACCCGCCGGCCGTTGACGAAGACGTGGCGCACGCCAGTCGCATAGCGGTTCGGCTGCTCGAAGGTGGCGACATCTCGAATCGTCGCGGGATCGAAGATCGTGATGTCGGCGACGAGGCCCGGCCGGAGGACGCCGCGATCGGACAGGTGGACGCGCGCCGCGGCCTTCGAGGTCATCTTGCGAATGGCTTCCTCGAGCGAGAGCAGACGCTCGTCGCGAACGTAATGCCCGAGGATCCGCGGGAACGTGCCCCATCCGCGCGGATGCGATTTGCTTTCCGAGAGCTTGCCGTCCTCCGCTCTCGCGCCCGAATCCGTGCCGATGCCGACCAGCGGATGCCGCAACGCCGTGCGGACGTCCGCTTCGTCCATGATCGCCGTGATGACGGAGCTTTCTCCGCGATCCGCGATGACCAGATCCATCACGGCATCGCGCGGATCCTTCCCCATCGCCTTGCCGATCTCGGTCAGCGTCATGCCCTCGTATTTCCGCAGGTCCGGATTCAGCACGGTCGAGAGCATCACCCCATCGCCCCCGTTCGCGCCGTACCACTGGTTCTCCCACACCGTCGCCGTCGCATCGTCCATGTCCTTCTTGATGCGTTCACGGGTGGCGGGATCGCGCAGGCGCTCGAGCGTTTTGTCGAGCCCGCCTTCGCGCGCCCAGATCGGGAGACACGAATCCAGCCCGTTCGACGCCCGCGTGTAGGGATACTGATTGGCCGTCACGTCGAGGCCGCGCGCGCGCGCCGCCTCGATTCGCCGCAGCACCTCGGCCATCTTGCCGAAGTTCGCTTTGTAGGCGGTCTTGAGGTGCCAGATCTCCGCCGGGATGCCCGCGCCTTCGGCGATCGCGAACACCTCGTCGAGCGATTCCAGCACCTTCACGCCTTCGGATCGCTGGTGCGTGAAATAGACGCCGCCGGCGCGCGCCACCACCTTTGCCAGCTCGATGATCTCCTCGGTCGAGGCGAAGCGATCGGGCACGTACCTGCAACGACGTGCTCAGGCCCAGCGCGCCATGCTGCATCGCCTGCGCCGCGAGCTCTTTCATGCGTTCGAGCTCGGCGGGCGTGGCGCGCCGGTCGTCCTTGCCGATGACGTAGTTGCGCAGCCCGCCGGCGCCGACGAAGGTCGCCACGTTGATCGACGTGCGCGACCGCTCCTCGAGCCGCCGGAAGTAGTCGTCGAGCGTCCGCCAGTCCTGCGCCACGCCGAAATGCGCGGCGTTCGCGGCAGCTTCCTGGATCAGGCGATCGTTCACCGGCGCGATCGACGATCCCTTCGCCGGTGACTTCCGTAGTGATGCCCTGCAGAATCTTGCTGGCGGCGCGGCCGTCCACGAGGAGGTTGAATTCAGACTGGCCGAGCAGGTCGATGAAGCCCGGCGACACGACGAGGTTCGTCGCATCGATCGTCGAGCCCGCAGCGGCGCCCGCCAGCGATCCGATGGCCGCGATGCGATCGCCGACGATCCCGATATCGCCGCGGAACCACGGCGCGCCAGTCCCATCAACGATGCTGCCGTTGGTGATCAGCGACATCGAATCGGGTCGCGGTGCGGCAGTCCGGCGCGATCGCAGGCCATGAAGAACGCCAGCAGCGAGACCAGCCGCCAGAAGTGGCGCCCTTAGGGCTGCGATGCGGGCTAGCGCCGCGACGGCTGCATGAGCTCAGGTTCACGGCCTGGCGGACCACGTCCCACCATTCTCCAATCGCCCGACGCTCCACTTTGCCGAACAGCACGGCGAACCGCTCGGGGTGGCGGCCGATGGGAACGACGGGGGCCGCGGCGAACGCCCGCCGCAGCTCGACGAGCTCGATGATCGCCGCGTGGCCGGACGTGTGGAATTGATCCAGCGGGATCTGGTGCCGGTCGAGCCATTCGAGCACGGGATTCGAGTTCTCGTACTCGAGGTACCCCGACCACATCGAGAACATCAGCCGCGCATCCGCCAGCGCATTCGTGCGCTCGAGATCGTTCATCATGCTGGGCCGGAACAGGACCACGGACTTGCCGGCCACGGCGGCGAGATCGTCCGACGAAATGGTCGGCGGCCCCTCGCCATCGCCGCCGGGCGAGCCGGCCCGGCGCGCTGACTTCTTGTCGCCGGACGTCGCGAACACCCGGATGGCTTCCCACACCTCGCGCGGCACCGGCACCGGCGCGATCGTCGTGCGCAGCATCTCCGCCGTCGCGCGCTCGACGATGAATTGCCGATTCGTGCGGAGGCAGGCGCGGTAGATCGTGACGATCCGATCGACGTTCTGCGGTGAACACCAGACCAGCGCGATGCCCTTGGTCTGGCGAAAGATGCCCGCAAACTGATCCTCGAAGTCGGTCTCGGTCGCAAACCCGTCGGCGTTGGTCGCGCTGCCAATCGTCGCGCCCTCCATCAGCAGCAGATCGACGTGCAGCGGCGGCGCCAGCAGCAGCTTCTCGAGAATGCCCGCCCGCAGGTCGCCGACGTACAGGGCCGACACGCCATCCGCCTCGACGAGAATGGCCGAGGCGTCGCGCACGGACGGATCGACCTGAAACGCCGTGATACCGAACGGTCCGTGCGAGACGCGTTTGCGATCCTCGAGGTGCTCGACGCCGGCGACGCGCAGACCGCCTCCCAGCCCGAGGTCCAGGTGGAGCCGCTGGCTTTTCGATTCGAACTCGATGCGGGTGCCGTCAATCTGACCCGCGGATCCGCGGATGCATGCGCGCATCAGGAATTCTGCTTGGGGTACACGGTTTTCCCGCCCACGACCGTCCGGTTCACCTTGATGTTCATGATCGCATCGGGGCTCACGTCGTGGGGATCCTGTTCGAGGACCACGAAGTCGGCCAGCTTCCCCGCCGTAATCGATCCCTTGATGCGCTCCTCCGACGAGGCATGCGCGCCGTTGATGGTCGCGATCGTCAACGCTTCGTCGACCGACACCTTCTGATTCGGCCCCCACACGCGGCCCTTGTAGTCCGTGCGCGTGACCATGCTCTGAATCGCCATCAGCGGATCGAACGGGCCGGGCGTGTAGTCCGACGCGCCGGGCACCGGAATGCCGGCGTCGAGGAACGACCGGTGCGCGAACATCCGCGACACCTTCTCGTCGCCGTATTCCTTCCACTTCTCGCCGTGGTAGTAGACGTAGGTCCAGAACGGCGTCGGGATCACGCCGTTCGCCTTCATCCGGCGGATGAGGTCGGGGTTGACGAGCGTGCAGTGCTCGATGCGATGGCGCCGGTTCGGGTCCGGCCATTTCTGCAGCACGCGCTCGTACGCCTTCAGCACCATGTCGATCGTCACGTCGCCGTTGGCGTGCACGCCCACCTGAAACTGATGGCTGTGGGCGTCGTCGACCGCCTCGTACAGCTGCTCCTGCGTCAGCGTCAGGATCCCGTAGTCGTTGGTCCCGACATACGGCGTGCTCATGCGCATCGTGCGCTCGGACGCCGATCCGTCGGCGACGAGCTTGATCCCGCCGACGCGAATCCACTCGTCGCCGAAGCCGGTGCGGATGTTGGCGGCCTTGAGGCCGTTGTAGGCCTCGGTCGACCGGATCATCATGTACGCGCGGTGGGTCAGCTCGCCGTGCGTGCGGCAGTCTTCGTACGCCTGGATGTGTTCGGGCGACGTGCCGGCGTTGTGCACCGACGTGAGCCCGACCGCGTTGAACAGCTCCGACATGTGGCGCATGCCGTTGCGGGCCCGATCGCGCCGCTGCTCGGCGCGTGAACGTTTCGCGCTTCCCGACGCGGTTGAACACGCCTCGCGCGTTCTCGGCGACGCGGCCGTTGAGCTCGCCGTTGTCTCTGAAAAACCGCCCGTCATCGGGATCCGGCGTGTCCTTGGTGATGCCCGCGAGCTCGAAGGCCTTGCTGTTGTAGAAGTTCGTGTGGCCGCCGCGATGCGCGACCGACACCGGATGCTCGGTCGTCGCTTCGTCGAGATCCTTCCGCGTCAGCGGCCGATCGAGCTTCGTGTCGTCGAACATGAACCCGTTGACCCAGAAGCCCGGCGGCGTCGCGTCCGCCTTCTTCTTGATCGCCGCCTGAATCTCGCGCACGGTGCGCAGGTTGGTGTTGACGCCGTACAGCTCCTGGACGCCGCTGGGGTGACAGTGGGCGTCGATGAATCCCGGGCGTGACCGTCATGCGCTGCGCGTCGATCACCTGCGTGCGGGCGCGGGCGAGGTTGCGCACGTCGCTCGTCGACCCGACCGCGACAAAGCGGTCGCCCTTGACCGCGAACGCTTCGGCGCGCGGCATCGACGCGTCGCTCGTGTAGACGCGCGCGTTCACGACGATCAGATCGGGTTCGCCAGAGGGTGGTGTCGCTGGAGTCAGCTGCTGCGCGGCTGCGGACCGCGCGCCTGGCACGCGGCCCAGGGTGAATGCGCCGGCGAGCGCCGCGCTCAAGCCGAGAAATTCGCCCCGTGTATACTGGCCCATAGTGGGCGGATTGTAGCGCATGATCCTGCATCAGTTTTATTTGAACTGCCTCGCCCACGCGTCATATCTCATCGGCGACGAAGCAACCGGCACCGCGGCCGTCGTCGATCCGCAGCGCGACGTCGACCAGTACCTGGCGTTCGCCGAGGAGCACAAGCTCCACATCGCGCACGTCTTCCTGACGCATTTCCACGCCGACTTTCTCGCCGGCCACCTCGAGCTTCGCGATCGGAGCGGCGCGACGATCTATCTGGGCGCCGCCGCAAAGGCGGAGTACGCCTTCACGCCGCTGAAGGACGGAGACCGCGTCGAATTCGGACGCGTGCGGCTCCAGGCGCTGGAAACGCCGGGCCACACGCCGGAGTCGATTTCGATCCTCGTCTACGACCTCGATCGGAGCGCGACCGAGCCGCACGGCGTGCTCACCGGCGACACGCTGTTCGTCGGAGACGTGGGCCGCCCCGATCTGCGGGCCGCGCTCGGCTGGTCGGCCACCGATCTGGGCAGCATGCTCTACGACTCGCTGCGGACCAAGCTCCTGACGCTGCCCGACTCGAGCCTCGTCTACCCGGCGCACGGCGCCGGATCGCTCTGCGGCAAAGCCATCAGCAAGGAAACGGTGTCGACCATCGGCGAGCAGCGCCGGCTGAACTACGCGCTGCAGCCGATGACCAAGGCGCAGTTCCTCGACATCGTCACCGCGGATCAACCCGACGCGCCGCCGTATTTCACCTTCGATGCCGTGCTCAACAGCCGCGAGCGGCCGACGCTCGAGCAGGCGCTGGCGGATCTGAACGCGCTGTCGCTCGAGCAGGTGCTGGCGATCAAAGAAGCGGGCGGGCAGATTCTGGACACGCGCGAGCCGACCGATTTCGCCGCCGCGCATCTCGCCGGCAGCATCAACATCGGGCTGGGCGGCCAGTACGCCACGTGGGCGGGCACGGTGCTGAGCCGCGAGCAACCGATCGTGATCATCGCCGACCCGGGCCACGAGAACGAGGCGGCGCTCCGGTTGGGCCGCATCGGTTTCGATCATGTGGCGGGCTATCTGAAGGACGGTCTGCGCAGCCTGGAGTCGCGCCCGGATCTCACGGCGACGACCGAACGGCTGTCGGCGCCGCTCGCCGCGGAACGCCTGGCGGAGGGCGCGCCCATGGTCGTGGACGTGCGCACGCCGAGCGAGCGCGACGAAAAGCGTGTCGCCGGCAGCGTCGGCATCCCGCTGAATCACTTGACGGAACGACTCGGCGAGTTGCCGACCGATCGCCCGCTCCTCATCTACTGCGCGGGCGGCTATCGGTCCTCGATCGCCGCGAGCATTCTTCAGCAGAACGGTTTCGATCGCGTCAGCGAAATTGCCGGCGGGATCGCCGCCTGGGAGACGGCGAAGCTGCCGGTGAAGTGGCGCCCTGCATAGGCAGATGGCGCATCAGCTTCGAACGCGCCGCGAAGACATCACGCTCGGTACTTGCGTGCGTTGGCCTCTGCGCTCTTCCTGCCTGCGATCTGCGCGCAAAGTCGTCGATGACTACGGCGCTTTGGTCGCAGCTCTACGTGGACGGCGCGGCAACGATGCGCCGTCGACGGCTCTGTCTGAAGCGTCCTAAAGACGAGCTGACAAACGCGTCCAAGGAATGGGCCGGAACGCTTCCCGGTGAAGCGATCTGTATCTGCGGCGATGCTGCACACCGATGTGGCGATGCTCGATGGCGATCGAAGACCGGCCTGTCGATGGCGCATCGTTTCATATCGAGATGGCGCAGAGGGCTTGTGCAGCGCATCGTCCAGTGATCCACGAGCGCGAGCGCGAACGAGACAGCCGACGCGGCGTCTTACTGCCGTGCGCTGGCACCAACTGGTCGCAAGCTGTTCACGGCGTCACGGGATGCGAGACGAGGCGGATTGGTATCGTTCGCGAAGGGCTCTGAGCTTGTTTCCGCGTGATGCCGATGCTGTATGTCGCTCGCGGTGAACGTCGCGAGGAGACGAGTCCAGATTGGGTGGCAGCGCGATTCGCGAGGGAACAGCCGCGAGAACGAGTGATGAGCCGTACGCTGATCGCCGGCAAGAATGGTGGAACGTGGCGTCGGCCGACTACCGGCGCGCGCTGAACGCTCGACGCGCACCAGCGCCGTCGTGTGCAGCTGCGACATGGGCTGGATGCACGCTCCGTGACTGGGCGAGAGCACGCGCCGGCAGCGAGCTCGAGACCGCACCGAGCGATGCGACCGACGATCGAACGCGATATCTGGCGCACCTCTTTCTGCGGAGGCCTGCCGCCGAACGCTCGAGAAGCGCTGGAAGAGGCGCGACGAGAATACGACGCGGCGCTCGCCGAGGGCGCCCGGTTTTCAGACCGCCTACGTGGCGCTCAGCCGCATGGACGGAAGCGCTCGGCAACAGCCGCGAGCGCAGGCTCGCGCGGTGGCGCAGGCGTACGCCGCGCTTGAGGAAGGAAGAGCCGAAGACCCGTGGTGGGACTTCGACATCGGCAGGCTTCGATCGTCGACGCGCTCGCCTCGATCTCCGCGCGGAAGCGCGAGGGCGATGACGCAGATGCGGACTCTCTGTGTCTGCGGCTGCTGTGGTTCGCGCGCCGGCGGGCGCGCGCCCGATCCTCAGGTTTCCGCAGCGGCGATCGAAGTCGTGGAACTCGACGTCTCCGTCACGCGTGGCGGCCTGCGGGTGGAGGGGCTGACGACGCGCGACTTCGCGCTGACCGACAACGGCGTCGCCGCAGGACGATGCAGAGCGTGACGCTCGATAGTCGTGCCGCTAGAGCGTGACGCTGGTGCTCGATATCAGCCGCAGCGTTGCAGGCGATCGACTCACGCACCTCGTCAGGCGGGTCAGGGCTGCGAGCGCCCTGCGCCAGGACGACCGCGCCGCGCTCGTCACCTTCTCGCACGTCGTCGAACTGCGGGTGCCGATGACCGGCGATCTTCAGGACGATCAGCGCCGCGCTTGGTGCCGATCGAAGGCGAACGGCGCGACGGCGCTGCGCGATGCGGTGCATCTCGCGCTGGAACTGCAGCCGCGCGACAGCACGCGGCCGCTGTGTGCTCGTTTTCACCGACGGCAGCGACACGACCAGCTGGCTGAGGGAGGACGCGGTCGCTCGACTCGGCCAGCCGCGTCGGCGTGGTCGTCCACGCGGTTCGGTGTCGCCGCCGATGCGATTTCTCGACCGGCTCTGGCGGAGACATCCGGCGGCCGCACGTGGTCGGCCACGTCGGATCGGAGAGCTGAGCGAGCTGTTCACGAGGGCACTCGACGAGATGCGGGCGCGCTACCTGCTCACCTACACGCCGCGCGGCGTCAGGCAGCCGGGCTGGCACGAGCTGAAGGTGAAGCTGAGAAAACGGCGGCGCCGACATTACGGCGCGGCCGGGATATTTCGCTCAGAAACGCCTTTCCGGATCTTCGCCACGACGGTGAAGTTCGGATCGACGACGTTCGCGACTTCGTATTCGGTGGCCTGCCCCATGAACGTCTGCGCGCCGCGCTCCGTGTAGCCGTAGTCGGCCATCAGCCATTCTGCAGTTCGGTGGTCGCGTGCTGAAGCGCCTCGAGCAGCGGCCGCGCGCTGCCGAGGACCATGATGTGGGTCGTCGTTTTCGAGCCGCGGCCAGCCGATCGCCTTCTTCTTCACCAGACTGACGGTGAACTCGACGTCCATCGACGTCTCGAGGCCGGTGCCGACGACTTCCCCTTCGCCCTGCCGCGCGTGGCCGTCGCCGAGGAACAGCAGCGCGCCGGGCTCGTTGACACGGGCAGCATCAGCTTCGCGCCGGCGCCCATCGACGCGTAGTCCATGTTGCCGCCGAACGCGCCGGGCGTCGACGTCGAGATGGCTTCCTTGCGCGCCGGCGCGACGCCGACGCATCCGAGCATCGGCTTGCAGCGGCAGTTCGATGCCGCCGGGCTGCACGTCCGGCATGTCGAGCCGCGCGACGCCGCGTGCCTTGTCGATCGTCCAGGTGATGCGGCGTCGCCTCGCGATCGACGCGCGCGGCAATCGCCGCCGGGATCGACGGTGTAGGGCGCGAGCAGGCTGCCCGAATACGCGGTCGCCCGATTGGTTTCGAGCTTCTCGATGGTGACGACGAGCATGTCGCCCGGCTCGGCGCCCTCGACGTAGAACGGCCCGGTCTGCGGATTGGGTCCGGAGGCGACCGTCTTGCCGTTCCAGTCCACACCGGCGGCGTCGAGCGGTCTTCGTGACGACGCGGTCGCCCGGCTTGATGCGCAGCGCCGGCGGATGCGCGAACGAGAACGTGTTGTAGAACAGTCTGGGGAATGAAGGTATGCGTGTCTCGGCGCGCACGCGAGCGGACGGAGGCCCCGACCGACAATCGTGACGGCGATCAGGGCGAGCCGATCCGACGTCAACTGCCGCTGCTAATCACGTACGCGCAGCGAACGGGTTCTCGTCCGCGCTGGGCCCGTAGATCGACGGCACCGACACGTCGATCAGCCGCAGATAGACCGACAGCTGACCGCGGTGATGAATCCAGTGGTTCAGCACGAGGGCGCGCACCAGCGCCTGTTTCGGCATCGTCATCAACGTCTCGCCGCCGGCTTTGGCGGTCCACATCGCGCCAACCCTGCGTCGCCGATGCTGGTCGAGCGAATCCTTGACCGTCTTCACGCCGCATGTCGTGCGCGTTCAGGATTTCGTCTGTGGTTGTGGGCGCCGGCGGTTTTTCGCCCGTGAAGTTGGTTTCGGCCTGGGTGCACCAGCCGGCGATGACACCGGGACTGGCAGCCACGTGCAGAGCGAGCTCGCCGAGCGACATCGACTTGGGATGCGGCTTCCACGCGAGCTTGTCGGTCGGCACACGCTCGAGCACGCGGCGCGTCGTTTTGGCTTCCTGTTCGAATTCCTGGAGAAATGCTGCGGTGACGGACATAGAGCTAACCTCCCCTGATGGCGTGAACCGGTAATTCTATCCTAAACCTCCTTGCTCTAATCCTTGCGGGTGAAATAGGTATCGGTCCCGTCGATCCAGTCCTGCCGAACCGGGCTGAACACGTCCAGGACGAGGGTGTCTTCGAGCACCGTCACTGCATGCGGGATGCCGCCGGGAATCTGCATGACTTCGCCGGCGCCGACGATGACCTCGCGCTCGTCGAACTGAAACTTGAGCGAGCCGCTGAGGACGCAGCTGACCTGCTCGTTCTCGTGCGCGTGCCGCGGGACGACGCCGCCGCGCTTGAGCTCAAACCGGGCGACGGTGACGCGGTCCCCGGTGAAGTACTTGCGGCCGATCGATTCAGTGATGGCTTTGGTGGGCAGATCCGTCCAGCGATGATGCAGCGGACTCTTCGCACTCACGTCTAGAATTCGCGCTCCCGCGTGGCGTCCACGCGTTCGTACTGCCGGCGGTTGGCTTCGGTCCAGGCGGCCAGGCGCTGGCGCAGGCGATCGCACCGATCGGGATGTTGCTCCGCGACGTTGCGCTGCTCCAGCGGATCGGCGTCCAGATCGTACAGCTCGTCGCGGCCGTCGCGCACGCCGTAGATGTACTTCCACTTTCCTTCGCGCACGGCGAGGCGGAAATGATCTTCCGCGACGTAGAAGTACGCGCGGCTCTGGTGGCGTTCGTCGAACAGGCTCCGGCCCTGCCAGTCGGGTGCAGCCGGGGCGCCGACCAGATCGGCAATCGTCGGCGCGAGATCGACGTGGCTGCCGATCGTCTTCGGACGGACCGGCGTTCGATACATCCGCGGGTACCAGAACATCAGGGGCACGTGCACGTCTTCCTCGTATACGGCGCGTCCCTGCGTGTAGGTTTCGTGCGGGTAGCCGAACGCCTGCCCGTGATCGCCGGTCACGACGATGAGCGTGTCCTGTTCCAGGCCGGCGCGCCGCACGGCCTCGAACACGCGAGCCAGGTGGCGATCGGTTTCGTGGATGACGTTGAGGTACTTCGCGAGATCCCAATCGTCTGGCGTGGATTCACGCAGCAGGTCGAGCTCGGGCACGCCGGGCTCGGCTCATACGGATGATGCGTCTGCGTCGTCCACGCCGTGAGAAAGAACGGTCGGGACCCGGCAGCAGCGATGAAGTCGACGGTCTTGTCGACCATGCAGCGATCTTCGACGCCCCACGACGACACCATGTCTTCGCACGCGAGGTCGCGATAGTCCCAGACGCGCTCGAATCCGTGTCCGCCCAGGAACCCGCGCCAGCCGGCCCACTCCATGTCGCTCGGCGTGACGAAGACCGTGCGATAGCCGCGGCTCTTGAACATCGAGGCGAGCGACGTGCCGGGCAGTTCGGGATACTGCTCCGTCAGCTCGCGGAAATCGAGCTTCGGGTACGCGGACATCATCATCGCCACCATCGAATTCGAGCTGCGTCCGATGTGGGCGTAGAAGTTGTCCACGACCGCGCTGCGCGCGGCCTCGGCCTTCAGGGTCGGCGTCGTGGTGTAGATCGGGTTGTGCAGGCTGGTCCACCGCGCGGCGACCGACTCGAGCACGATGAGGATCACGTTGGGCGGCCGCCGTGCCGCGGCGGCGCGGACGTCGAGCGCGGCCGTCGCACGCCTGATCACGCGCGAGCCGAACGAGGCCTGCTGCGCCCGCTTGGCCACCGGCGGATCGAAGTCCGCCAGATCGTCGGGCGCGAACGCGTTGGCCATCCGAACGAATCCAGGGCCGGTTACCGCCTGCCACGTCGACGAAGCGATCGCCCAGTACGGGCTTTCGGCCACACGGCGATCCGCGCGGCGATCGAAGTCCGTCCTATACGCGTAGTGCCCGACCAACGTCCAGACACAGAGCGCGGCGATCGGGACGTGCGCAGATGCGGCCAACGGCCGGACCTCGACGCGCGAATCAGCGCGACGACGGTCAAGACGTACACCGATGGAACGCCAATGAGGCCGATCGCGGTCGCCTGCGTCAGGTGCGCGCCAACCGAGGACCGCACCATCCGGACGTCGCCGATGATGGCGAGCAGTGGATACGTGAGGAAACCGCCGAGGATGCCGAACAGCACCACGTTGACGACGGAATAGAGACAGCAGAACGCCGCGAATGCGATGAACAGCGACGTCACGGCCCGGTGGACAAAGGGTCGTCGTCTCGCCGCGACCAGGGCGAGACGCGCGGCGGCCCAGGCCAGAGCGGCGAAGATGACGTCGGCGTACCAGATTGCCGCGAGCGAGAGTCCGTAGCTTCCGAGTCCGCCTGCTCGCGGGAGGCCGATGTGGCTGGCCTTGACGATGACGAGCGACACGGCCAGCGTCAGCGCGGCCCAGAAGAGGTGTCTGGTTGCGGCGACACGGGAGCAAGTCAGGGCGGTGTTTGTCGCGCGTCACGGGCGGATCTCTTAATGATAGCGGGGCCGAAGGCGGTTTCAGGCCAATTTTCGCAGGTCAAGGCTTCTGCGGCTGGAGTACGCCGCGCACGGACACGCGGGCGATGCGACGCGTGTTGGCGACATTCTCCAGCGGATTTGCGTCGAGCACGAGGAAGTCGGCGCTCTTGCCGGTGGTGATGGTGCCGAGCTGATCAAGGCGCAGGATGGCGGCGGCCGTTCGCGTGGCTGCCGCAATTGCCTGCGCGGGAGTGAGGCCGGCCGCCACCATGTGTTCGAGCTGGAGGTGTTCGGTCCACCCGAACATGCCGCCGGCGCTGGCGCCGCCCACGTCGGTGCCGAGGGCCAGCGGGACACCCGCGGCATTCAGCGCGCGCACATTCCGGGCAATCTGATCCCATTCCTCACGCGCGGCCGCGAGCACGGTACCGGTTCGCCCGCCCGCGACCGTCGCCAGCTGCGCGAGCACGTTCGGCGAGACGCTGTCGCGAAGCATCGGTTCGTCGAGCCACGGCGGCCTCAAGCCGTAGGCGTTGAGCCGTGGCGCGAACAGCGTGAGTGCGGACAAACACGCGCAGCAGATCCCTCAGCAGGGCGAGCAACTCCGCGTCCACATCACGATCGCGAACCGGATGGAGGAATCCGTCGAGGCCCGCCCGCAGCAGATCCTTGGCATCGGCCAACGTGGCGATGTGAGCGAAGACGCGGAGATTGTTCTGATGCGCCTCGTCGATGATCGCGCGAGCCAGCGCCGGGCTCATTTTCGGGACTGTTCCGTTGCGATCGTCAGCCCAGATCTTGACGTAGTCGGCCTTCCTGGCCGCAAGCTCCTTGATGTGTCGTTGCGCGTCTTCAACCGTGGAGACGCCGAATGGTGCATCGCGCATCGGCGGATTCGGGCCGGCGTCGGGCGGAGCCAGCCCGCGCCACGCGGTGCGCACGAGCGCACCGGCGTGCGGTTCGTCGCGCAGGCGGAGCGTGATGTCGCTGCGGTCGGTGCCCGCGCTCGCGACCGCCACCACGCCGCGAGCGGCGAACATCTCGAGTTGGTCGAGGATTGTCTCGCGCGTGAAGTTCTCGGCGAGGAACGTGGCGCCCTTGCGATAGCCGAGATGGGTGTGGACGTCGATCATCGCGGGCATGACCGTCTTGCCCGACATTCGACGCGAGATGCACCGGCGGGAACCGTGATGCCGCCCTGCTGGCCGACTGCGCCGAAGCGGCCGCGGTCGACGACAAACGCGGAATGCTCAATCACGCGATCGTCGCCGACAATGAGTCGTGCGCCTTCGTAGAGGATAGGGCCGGTGGAGGGACGCGGAGTCTGAGCGATCGACGCGGTTCCGGCGACCAGCAGTGCCGCGGCGATTGACGCGATATTCATCGCGCGGCATGACTACCGGCGGCCCTTCCGTTCCTGCTCAACCTCGGACACGGCCTTGTTCAGCGCCGACGCAAGACTCTTGGCCTGCGCGATCTTCTCGTCGATTTTCCGCGCCGTCTTGCCCGTGGACGATACGAGCTTGTTGAGGAGGCCAGGCATTTGATCGATCGCGCTGATGCGCAGCGACCGCGGCGCCTCGTTGAACAGCCATTCGTCGATCTCTTCGTTGCCGACGTTGGTGTTGCCGCTCCGTTCGCGAATGGCGATGCCCCACTTGCCGTTGATTTTCGCGTAGCCGACGTCCTCGCTCCAGTAGTTGCCACTCTTGTCCTCGCCGCCGCGGATGCGTTCCCAGGCGATGATGCCGAGGTCGAGTTTCTTCAGCGCGCCGTCGAGCACGGCGATCTGCCGGGAAAACTCGTCGGTCTTCGTGGTCAGAGATTCCGCGGATTGCGCAAGGCGCTTGTAGGCGGCGGCAATGCGCTCGGGCGACGAAGCGGATTCGGCCATAGGACTCTTTCCAGAATGCGGGACTCAGAGGAATTTCGAATATAACTATGGGCCCATGACGAGCTTGATTGAGTCGCAGCGTCGCCGATTGCTTCGCCACGGGTTCATTTTTCTCTTTGTCGCCGTCTGGCTGGGGATCGCCACCGCCGTCCTGCCGCATCCCCGTGCCTGGCTGGCCGCACATCTCACGGCGTTCTTCACGTGCCTGATTCTGGTCGCGATTGGACTGGTCTGGCGCGAGCTGCGCCTCACCGAACGCCAGCGATCGATTGGCCTGATCACCGGCTTCACGTCGGCGTATCTGGGCCTGGCGGGGAACATCTTCAGCGCGATCGTGGATCTGCCGGGACCGGCGTCACAGCCCGGCGTCGCGGCACCCATGCCTCAGGCCGCGATTTTTTTCACGCTGCTCGCGGTCATCGTGCCGACGACGCTCGATCGCGTTCGGACTGGTGATGTACGGGATGCGTGGGGAGCCTGATCCTCGGTAAAGCGCTCGCCCATCTGGACCGCTAGGCGAGCGCTCTCGTCGCGTAGTTGTTCGTTCGGATCCCGGCGCGATTCACGCTACCAGGGTTTCCTTGCACGAATGGTGTACCGACCCGTGGCGTCACACGTCCAATAGCTCAGAGTACGGGCGGCGCCGACGTTGCCCAGTCCGCAATCCATTTTTCTCGAGTTGGCAACCCACCACTTTTCAACACAGATCTCGATCGCGATCTTACGGGCGCACAGGTTTCGGGCTTTGACGATCAGGAATCCGGGACAGCTGTATCGGCCTCCCCATTTCGCCGATTCCACACCGGCGCAACCCTGGTTCGCCTGGGTGTCGCGTTCCATGCCGTCCGTGCCGTCGTCGGCAGGCACTGCCTTGTCAGGGAGGCTTGCCGCCGCCGGTTCGACGGCGAGGGTTGCACCCGGTGCAAGGGGATTGGCCGGGCCGGTAGTGTCGTTCTGTGGTGTGCCGCGCGCACAGGCAGTGGCGGTCAAAGCGCAGGCGGCGGCAATGGCGACGAAATGTATCTTCAAGGCGTCCTCCAGTCTTGGTTAACGTTCCACCGGGTGGAACAGACTCGAGGCAGATCGCAGACCACGGCCGAAAACCGCAGCCGGAGATAGCAAGCGCTTGCGATGGTGAACAGGGCCAGTGAATGGCCGGAGCACGCGATCTCGATCCGACGAGAATCGCGCTAAGAGATTGCCGGGGGCGGGAATCGAACCCGCACGCCCCTTGCGGGACCCAGGATTTTAAGTCCTGTGCGTCTGCCAGTTCCGCTCACCCTCGGCATGTCGGAACACTGCGCTCGCGGCAACATCTTATCGTCACTCGTGGAGTGGACCCGCCGACTGAACGTAGGCTCTCAGCCCTCTCGAACTAGGCGCGGCCCGCGAACTCGCGCGTCTCGGTGTGCACCCTCACCTTTTCGCCTTCCTTGATGAAGAGCGGCACCTGGATCTCGAGGCCGGTCTCGAGCACCGCCGGTTTGGTCACGTTGCCGCTCGCCGTATTGCCGCGGACGCCGGTCTCGGTCGACTTGACCGTGAGTTCGACGTGCGGCGGAAAGACGACGCCGATCGGCTGGCCTTTGTAGCGATGAATCTGCACCGGGACCTCGTCCACCAGCAGGCCGCGATCGTCACCAAGGACGTCGGCCCCGAGCGTCAGCGTTTCGAACGTGCTCTTGATCCAGGAAGTGAAACCCGTCGCCGTCCGCGTACGAGTAGCTGGCCGATGACATGACGAGATCGGGCTCGGTGAACTTGTCGCCGGCCTTGAAGGTCTTGTCGAAAACCGCCCGCGTCACGAGGTTGCGCATCTTCAGGCGCACGAGGGTCTGGCCTCCCCGCGCAGTCGGCCTGGAGACCTCGACGTCGAGACAGTGATAGGGCGCGTTCTCGAATTCGAAGTACATCTTGCGCTTGATGTCGATGGCCTCGAGCATTGACGGCATAGGGTCTCATTCTAGGCCGGGTGGGAGCGGTGCGATACTATGGCCCCGTCCTGGGAGTGCACATGCGAATTTCAGCGGCATTCGGTATCGCGCTGCTGGCGGTTGCGACGGTGGCGACGGAATCCCCGAAAAGCCAGTCCTTCACGTCGTCTGACGGCGTCAAGATCCACTACCTCGAGCTGGGCCAGGGCGGCACTCCGGTGCTCCTATCCACGGGTACACGGCCAATGCCGAGGGCAAATGGTTCAAGTCGGGCATCGCACAAGCGCTCGCGGCCCGGCATCGTGTGATTGCCATCGATGCCCGCGGCCACGGCAAGAGTGACAAGCCGCACGATCCCACGAAGTACGGACCGCGCATGGCCACTGATGTGATCGAGCTGATGGATCACTTGAAGATCTCGAAAGCACATATCCACGGCTACTCGATGGGCGGCAGCATCCTCACGCAGATCCTTGCGCGTCATCCCGATCGAGTGCTGACGGCGATCTACGGTGGGTCGGGTCCGCAAGAGACCGATCCGAAATGGATCGCCCAGGTGCCGAAGGATCAGGCAGCGCCCGCGGCCAACGATCCGAATGCCCCGCGCGGCGAAAGTTGGTCGTCGTATCCAGGTTACGATCGTGCGGCGCTCGGCGCCGTGCAGAAGTACCCGTGGAAGCCCGAAGATCGCGCGATCGATCTCCAAACAGTTGCGGTGCCCGTGCTGGCGATTGTCGGCGGGTTCGACAACCCAAACGCGCGGACGCATCGTCTGAAGCGCGAAGTGAAGGGCGTTCAGATCGTCGTGATTCCTGGTGAAACCCACGGCTCCGCGCACTTGAACCCGACCTACACGTCAACACTGGTGAAGTTCATCGATGCCCACGACCGGTGATGGACGCGCGTAGCTGTTCCACACTGCTATCGACGCTGGCCTGCGCGGTGTCGAGCACGATTCGATCGCGATCCCAGGCGCGATAGTCCCGGGAGACGACGTCCTGCCAGGTGAGCGGCGATCCCGGTTCAGCCGGGCGCGATTCGACGCGCCGTTGGTGCTCCGACACATCGGAACAAATCACTTCCACCTCGAGCGATCCCACACCTGCGCGTTCGGCGACTTCGCGCCACGCCGCGCGCGTGATCGGCAGCGGGTTGACCGAGTCCGCGATCACGGTCCTGCCGAGCCGGAGGTTGTCCTCCGCGACCGCGTAGCCGACCCTGTATCCGACGTCGTCGAGCGATCCGGCGACGAGTCCGGATGCGCGGATCGCCTGTTCGATGGAGTCGATTCGGATGTGCGTCGCGCCGGTCTGCCGCGCGAGCTCCCGGGCAATCGACGTCTTGCCCACGCCGGGGAGCCCACTCAAGATGATGAGCACAGGGTGTCTGGCCGACACGGCGGTCCATTGTAAGGCGGCGAAACATTCTGATAGCGTGAGACGACTGCTGAGAGGCTTCCATGCACACGCACACAATCGCATCAGACCTGGACACGCTCGTACAACTGAACCTGGACTACATCGACTCGGTGAAGACGTCGAACGCCGGACGGTTTCGCGAGATCCTCGCCGACGATTTCCTCTGCACGCAGGCCAATGGGGCGCTCGTCGATCGCGACACGTTCCTGGCGAACACGGAGAAGGCGCCACGCATGGGCAGCCTCGAAGCGCATGACGTCAACGTCAGAGTGATGGGCGAGTTCGCCATCATCCACGCACGGACGACGTTCACGCTGGCTGATGGCGCGTCGGGCTCGGGCCGGTACACCGACGTGTGGGCGAAACGGAACGGACAATGGCTCGCGGTCGCCGCCCATGTCACGCGGAAATAGGACACACGTCGCGCGCTGGCGCGGCCGTCGCGATGTTCGTCGTTCTCGGAACGATGTCGTCTGCCGTTGCATCAGCGCAGACGCGACGGGCTTCGAGATTGGCGGCCACATCGCGACGACGACGCTCGCGTCAGTTCGACGGCAGCGACGTCGGCATCGGCGCCCGCGCTGGCTGGCGCCCGCGGCGAATGCTCGGGCTCGAGGCGGAGCTGACCGTTTATCCCTCGAACTTTCCCGATCGATTCGCGTTCACGCGCTCGCGGACCGAAGGGTTGTTCGGCATGACGATGGGGCCGACATTCGGGCGGGTGCGCACGTTCGGCAGGGTGCGTCCGGGCTTCGTGACCTTCGGCGAGGCGCCGGAACCGATTCCCGTGCATCGCGATCTTTCCTCCGCCGCTCTCCTGCACGCTCGCGGCGGGCGCCACGCTGTTCGCGCTCGACATCGGCGGCGGTGTCGAGGTGTCCGCAACGGAGAAGACCTTCTTCCGCGTCGATGCGGGCGACCGCGCCGTTCGCTATCCGGGCCCGACCTTCGACGCGAATCGCCGCGTCGCGATCGGATCCGTTCTTCAGCCACGACTTCCGTTTCGCCGCGGGCGCCGGGCTGCGCTTCTAGATGAGGTCGTCTCGGCAAGACATCTGCGGCATGGACGCGACTCGACGGATACACTACCGCGCTGTGCGATCGGTTACCTGCTGCAGCTTCCCGCCCTTCGCCGAGAGCATCAGCTTGACCAACGCTTCGGTGACGTTCGGCTCGAGCCCTTCGGTGTGCCCCTTCTCCAGCCGCACGACGTCGGCGACGATGCGGCCGTCTTTGCAGTTGGGATAGGAGAAGACCTGGGCTTTCCCGGGTCGCGGCAGCAAACCCCAGGCGGGGTTCGGCGGATTCTGGCGCGAGCGGTCGTAGATGTAGCCGGCCTTGGTGTCGACGACTTCCTCGGCCGCGCTCTTCGGACCGCAGGCGTACTTCGTCGCCCACTCCGACGCGGCCGGCATTCCCTTCTCGTCCATCTCGCGTTCACCCGTTGTGAAGATGAACGAGAAATCCGACGCCGGCAGCTCGCGCAGACTGCGCCGCGGCCGCGGTGACGCCGCCTCGTCCACCCGGCGCGGCACCGCGTCCTCCGGCCGGCGCGCCGCCATCGACGCGAAATTCCCTCGACCCGGGCTTCCACCGAGGCGGCCGCCGGACAGACTCAGCCATCCATCGACGATGTTCTTGAAGAAATCCGTACGAATGAGTCGGTTCGACGTCAACCCGCCTTGCGAATGCCCGGCGAGCCAGAACGCCTTGATGTTGGCGCGGCCAATCTGTTCGATCGCCGACGTCACGATGTTCTGCAGGTACTCGTCGTCGGCTTCGGACCACACGCGCGTCGGCGAGTTCGGCGTGGCGATGACCAGGCGATGTTTGTCTTTCAGGTCGAGGATGGGGAAATAGTGACGCTGCCAGTTCCCGTACGATCCGCCGCCGTGCAGGCTCAGGATGAAGGTGACCTTCTCGTCCGGTTTCAGATCGCAGGGATAGTCGAGAAAGTATGTGCGGCGCGTCTTCATCTCGACGGCCGACCCCTGGTTAATGACGCGATCCGACGAACAGTCGTTGTCCGGGCAGTGCAGCGGCGGCGGCGACACGCACGGCACGCCGGCCAGCTGCACGAACGTTTGCTGGGCGCCGGCGTACGCAGGCCACGCCAGGACGCAGAAGATCAGCAGACCTCTCGAGCTCAACGATCGATTCATGGCGGCGCTCCTCGGCGGAGCTAATCTACCACCAACCCCCTACGCACTCAGAGCCTCGATCTGCTGCTCCCTTTCCACGTTCGAGGTGACGCCCGGCAGCGCCGCGGCGAGCGCATCGACGATCTCCGCGTCGTATTCCGTGCCGGAGCAGCGCCACAACTCACGCAGGGCTTCGTGCGCCGAACGCGCGGCGCGATACGCCCGCGCGCTCGTCATCGCGTCGTAGGCGTCGGCGACGTGGACGATCCGCGCGATCAGCGGGATGTCGTCGCCGCGCAGGCCGTAGGGATATCCGCGGCCGTCCGGACGCTCGTGGTGCAGCTCGACGATGACGATGTGGCGGGAGAGGAACGGAATGCTGACGGAGGATCTTCGCGCCGAACACCGGATGCTGTTTGATCGGCGTCGAACTCGCTCGATGTCAGCGGAGCGGGCTTGCGCAGGACGTCGTCGGACACGCCGATCTTGCCGATGTCGTGCAGCAGCGCGCCCAGGCGGAGGACGTCGAGGTCGGCGGGCCTCAAGCCGAGCTGCCGACCGATCGCGACCGACAACACGCTGACGCGGTCCGAGTGCCCGGCGGTGTAGGGATCGCGCGCGTCGAGCGCAGCCGCGAGCGCGCGGATCGCGCCGGTGTACGCGGCCTCGGTCTGGGCCTCGGCGGCGGCGACCGACGCCATCAACTCGTTGAACGTGTCGGTGAGGGCGTCGAGCTCCCGGCTCGACCCGGCGAGCGGCAAAGGGACGCCGACGTCGTGCGACCCGGCAATGCCGGCCAGCTATGTCGACAGCCGTCCGATCGGCTCCGTCAGAATCTTCGCCAGCCAGGCGCTGCCGAACAGGGCCAGCGCGAACGCGGCGAGGCCAAACGCCGTCAGACTCTGGTTGGCGCGGCGCATGGTGACGCTCGCGGCATCGTCGATCGAGCTGATGGCGTAAAGGCTCGCGGGGCCCACGGCCGCAAGCTGGAGATAGGCATGCGACGCGCCGTTGAGCGGGACGACTCCCCGCGTGGCGTTGCCGTGGGCCAGCGCCGTCTCGAACTCGCGCGCGGCGGACGCCGAGAGCGTCGCCGCGATCACGGCCCGGTCGTCGACAATCGCCGTCCGTGCGCGCGAAAGGCGGCCCAGCTCCTCGGCAAAGCGTCGATCGAGCGCGGTCGCCAGGTAGAGCGATCCAATCGTGACCCCATCCCCAAGACGAGCGGAGCGGTCACGACCCGGAATGCGTCGCCGCCGGCCCGGATCACGCCGTCGAATCTTCGCCAGTGTCACGGTGCGACTGCGGCGTTACCGCTCGGCCTTGGGGCCAGCGATCCGCGAACCTGCCGACGGCCACGAGCGAGATGCCGTGCGCGTCGACCAGGATGATCGCGTCGGCCTCGACCCGCGCAATCAGTTTGTCGAGCTCGCGCGCGATCGTCCCCAGCTGTTGACCCTTGGCGGGCTCGTTCCGGCCGTGCGCTTCCGCCGTGTATGTATCCAGCGCCGCTTTGAGCGTCGGGCTTTCCGCGAGGGTCGCCGCCTGCAAGCGCAGCTCGTGCTGGCGGCGGCGCTCCAGAGTGGCGATCGTGCGCCGACTCGAATCGAGGTTCTCCGCGATCGTCTGTCGAACCTCGTCGCGGATGCTCATCCGGACGAAGAAGAACACCAGAAACAGGAGGGCGGCCACGGAGACAAACGTGACGATGAGCGCTTTGACAACCAGACGCGGAGGCCGTCGGGCTGGCCGGCTCATCGCGCCTCCAGGGCAAGAAGGGCCGCCCCGGCGACGGCGCTGCCGGCAACGATTGCGCACGCTGGCCGACACCTGCACCGGTCTGCACGGGCGCGATTCCCTCCGCTGTCCTTATCGGACCGGATACGGATGGTTGCAGATCCGACCAAGGTCGGATGCCCTGTTGTCGGCAGCCGCTCTATTCGGCTGCTTAGTGCACGGTCGGCGGCGGTGATGCGTCGGGCTGGGCCAGGACGCGCGTGATCATCGGTTCGAGCCGCGCCTGGTCGATGTCGAAGGGACCGGCGATGGCGGCGCCCAGCGTGATCTCGATGGCGATCACGACGCCGCCCTCCTCGTAGGGATTCACGATCCAGCTCAGGCCGCGCAGCGCGATGTCGCGATCGGCCTCGTCCGGCTGCTGCTGCGCGGTGCATCGCCCGCAGCATCCCCGCAGCACGGCGCGCACGTCCTCGTCGGTCCACGCGCCGGGCTCGCGGACATGCCGTCGATCGCTTCGGTCGTCGCGACGTTCCTGCCCCGCAGCACGATATCCACCGACACCTTCATGCCGTCGCTCTCAGTTCCTGCTCGAGCGCCTCGGCCGCGTCACCGGCTGGCGGCAGGTGAAGTCTCGGCAGACGTAGGCCGCGGCGTGTCCGTTCACCGGCGTCATCGCGGCGATGAACGGCAGATGCGACGCCAGCGCGGCCTGGCGTTCGCGTCGACGCGAAGGTGACGCGAACGGCAGATACATCTGGCCAGCGCTCTGCCAGGCGTCGGCTTCTTCCACTCGTCGCCTCGACGATGACGATCTGCTGCAGGCCGGCCACATACGTCGACAGCGCCGCGGCCATCATCGGCACGGCGCGGCCCATCTGCTCGAGCCGCGCGCCGAACAGGCGCAGCGTGCGCTCGATCCGCTCGGTCCACTCCGGGTCGTCGACCAGGTGCGACAGCACCAGCAGGTTCATGCACCGACACCGAGCTCGCCGTCGGCTCGGCGCCGTCGTAGTCCTCCTTCATCCGCAGCAGGACGCTCGGATCGCGGCCGGTGGTGCTGAACCAGCCGCCGCGTCGGCCTCGTCCCAGAACAGCTCGTCCTGCCGCCGCTGCAGCGTCGACCGCCCACTCAGCCACGCCGGATCGGGATCGGCCTGAAACAGCTCGAGCAGCCCGAAGATCAGGAACGCGTAGTCTTCGGCGTAGCCGTCGATCTCGGCGTGGCCGTCGCGATAGCGGCGCAGCAGCGTGCCGGTGCTCGGCGTTCCACATGCGCTCGCGGATGAACGGCGCCGCCGCGACGCGCCGCCTCCAGATACGGCTGGCCGACGCGCGCCCCTCGTCGCCGAGCCCGCGCATCAGACGCGCCATGCGCGCGAAGGCGGCGATCATCAGGCCGTTCCAGGCGGTGAGCACCTTGTCGTCGAGGTGCGGCCGCGGCCGCTCGAGCCGCGCGTCGAACATCGCGAGCGCGCGCGCGATTCAGGATCTCGGCGACTTCCGTCGGGCGACTGTGCCGACGTCGCTCGGCGAGCTCGTCGATCGACTCGCGCGACGTAGAGCAGGTTCTTGCCGGTGAACTCCTGCTGCGGATCGGTCGGCGCGTTGCCGTCCGGCTCGATGCCGAACCGCGCGCTTGACGACGGCCGCGTCGGCGCCGAGCAGCGCGTCGATCTCGTCGGCGCGCCAGAGGTAGAACGCGCCTTCCGTCTTGTGCGGCGGTCGGCATCGTCGGCGTGCTCCGGCGGCACGCTGTCGGCGTCCTCGGCCGAATAGAAGCCGCCCGCCGCGGTCGGTCATCTCGCGCATGCACGTACGGCAGCGTGTCCTCGGCGACCTCGAGGTAGAACGGATCGCCGGACACCTGCGCGGCCTCGAGGTACGCGAGCACGAGCTGCGCCTGGTCGTAGAGCATCTTCTCGAAATGCGGCACGCGCCAGGCGCGCGTCGACCGAGTAGCGATGAAAGCCGCCGCCGATGTGATCGCGCATGCCGCCGAGCGCCATCGCGCGCAGCGTGCGCAGCACCATGTCGCGCGCGTCGGCGTCGCCGGTGCGCGCGTGCTCGCGCAGCAGGAACAGCAGCTCGCACGGCCGCGGAAACTTCGGCGCGTCGCCGAAGCCGCCGTGCCGCGCGTCGAACGCCTGCCGGAACTGCGCGACGGTCCGGTCGAGCGCCGTCGGCCGCCGGGCACCGTCCACGGCCGGCGCCGTCGGCTCCAGCGCCTCGCAGCTGCGCCGGTCACCGCCTCGGCCGACTGCGCGACCTTGCTCGCGCTCGGCCTGCGCCAGACGCGCGCGATCTCGCTGCAGGATGTCGACGAACCCCGGCCGGCCCCATTGCGACGTCGGCGGAAAGTAGGTGCCGCCGTAGAACGGCTTCAGCTCCGGCGTCAGCCAGACGCTCATCGGCCAGCCGCCGGATCCGGTCGTCGCCTGCACGAACGTCATGTAGACGCGATCGACGTCGGGCCGCTCCTCGCGATCGACCTTGATCGACACGAAGTGCTCGTTCAGCACGGCGGCGACCGCCGCGTTCTCGAACGACTCGTGCTCCATCACGTGGCACCAGTGGCAGGTCGAGTAGCCGATCGACAGAAAGATCGGCTTGTCCTCCGTCGCGCGCCTTGCGCGAACGCCTCGTCGCCCCACGGAAACCAGTCGACCGGGATTGCTGCGCGTGCTGGAGAAGATACGGGACTGCGCTCGCTGCGCGAGGCGGTTCATCGGTCGATTATGACATTGCAGATTGCAGATCCGACAGTCAGACGATCGCAGGCGCATGAGGTAGAATCGCCGCATGAGTGAATCCGCGTGCTCGTCGGGCAAGCGCGTGGCGATGCTCGTCGAGGACGAGTTCGAGGATCGCGAGCTGACCGGACCGCTCGAAGCGCTGCGCGCCGCCGGCGCGACGGTCACCGTCGTCGGCCCGACCGCCGGCGCCGCGTATCGCGGCAAGCGCGGCGAGGCGGTCGTCACCTCCGATCTCGCGGCCGGCGCGGCGCAGGATCGAAGGACTTCGACGCGCTCGTCATTCCCGGCGGCCACGCGCCCGACAAGATGCGCATGCGCCACGCGATGGTCGATCTCGCGCGCGACGCGATGGAGGCCGGCAAGCCGGTCGCCGCGATCTGCCACGGTCCGCAGGTGCTGATCTCGGCCAACGCGCTGCGCGGCCGCACGCTCACCTGCTGGCCGTCGATCGCCATCGACGTCAAGAACGCCGGCGGCCTCTACGTCGACAAGCCGGTCGTCGAAGACGGCAACCTCATCACGTCGCGCAAGCCCGACGATGTGCCGGTGTTCAGCGAGGCGATCATCCGGGCGCTCGTCGCACGTGCACGCTGGCGCAGCCCGACCAGGGCTGCGACAGATCGCAGGGCTGCAAGCCTCGCGCTCACGACTGCTTCAGCGTGCGCGGCGCGGCGGGCGCGCTGGCACTCCTCCGGCCGGCCGCGCCGCAGGCGCGCGTAGGCGGCGGTGAATCGACGCCGTACAGCAGAATCACCGCCTGCACGTAGACCCACACCAGGAACACGACGACCGCGGCGATCGATCCGTTGACGCGCGTGAAGCGCGTCATGTCGCGCATGTACCACGAGAATCCCTCGAGCGCGCCCTTCCACAGCAGCCCGGTGACGAACGCGCCGATCCACACGTCGCGAAACCGCACCTTCGCGTTCGGCACGAAGTAGTAGACAAGCCCGACGACGAGGATGAACAGCAGCGTGGTGGCGTTGCGGACGGCGAGGCTGCGCAGCACCAGCAGCCCGGGAAACTGCGCGAGCACGCCGGCGAACCAGCTCGCGCCGACGACCTGCGAGGCGCTGAACCAGCAGCAGCGCGACCAGCAGAATCAGCGCCGGCGACGATCAGCATCAGGAACGAGAACAGCTTGTGCTTCCAGAAGCTGCGCTGCTTCTCGACGCCCCACGCGTAGTTGACCGCCGTGCTGATCGCGCCGAACACGCCGAGCGCGCCCCAGACCAGCGCGAGCGTGCCGGCCACGCCGAAGCGTGACGCGTCGCGGCGCGGAACGCGTCGAGCTGCTTGGTGATGAAATCGAACTGCGCGGGAAAGTACCGGAGGACGAACTCGAGCACGGCGGTGCGATCTCGCGTCGTCGGCGGTCGCGCTGCCGAGCATCGCGAGCGCCAGCATCGAGAACGGGAAACAGCGACAGCAGCGCGTAGTAGGCGATCGACGCCGCGTAGGTGAGGTTGTCGCTGTTGTAGAAGCCGAGGAACCGCGCCAGAACGACAGCGCCGGTCAGCCGCGCGATGTCGCGCACGCGGCCGGCGACCGACCGCACCGAGCTGCGTCACGCGGCCATTATGTCAGGCGGGCCGCCCCGACTCGCACCCACGCCGGCCGGTCTCGTGCCAGCAGGTACAGCCGGCAGGCTGGCGCCGAGCCAGAGCTCGCAGCCGCGCGACGCGCGAGGCGTCGCAGCGGCGGCGTCGTGAGCACCACGTACGCCGCCGCCACCCCGGCCGACACGAGGACCACGTTCGCGACGGTGCGCGCCGTGGCGCTCGTCATCGCCGCCTAGCTCCGGCGCGGTCCGCCGGTGCGCGGTCCGCTCGCGAGCTGCTCGGATGCCGCTGCCGCGAGGCTCGATCCCGACCCGCCGTTCGAGCTGCCGATCCGGCGCTGGTCGCCGAACGGCGTCCCTGGTCGTCGAGCTCGCTGGCCGTCGCGCACGTAGCGCTGCGCTTCGTCGGCGCCGCTGCGCCGACCGCGTCGCGCGCCTTGTCGTACATCTCGCGCGCCGCGTTCCGCCCAGCTCGCCGGCAGTTTCGCTCGGCGCGCTTGCGATAGCCTGCTCCGACGCCGTTGTTCGCGAGGTTGCCCGCCTGCTCGGAGAGCTGGCTGCGCAGCTCGGAGCCCGCCTTCGGCGCGAACAGCATGCCCAGGCCCGCGCCCAGCACCGTGCCGGTCAGAAGCCCCATCACGAAGCTGCCGCCGCCGCTGCCCTCGTTGTCGAAACGATCGTATCCGTCTGCCATCACTCCTCCTCCTATGCTGTCAGATCCAGCTCGCTGACCCGCCTTCGCGCTCGACCGTGCTGCGTTCACTGCGCGCGCACGCAGCATCGTCTCGATCGCCACCCGGGCGCCGCGCACGAAGCCGACCAGGCGGCTGGTCTTCGCCCGCACGTTCGACCGCACGCGATCCGCCGTGTCGTCGACCCGATCCATCGTCGATGCGAATCGCGTGATCGACGCGCTCGGTTTCTTCCTTCACCTTCGCCGTGACGTCGCTTGACATCGTCGAGGATCGCGTTCACGCGCGCCATCGCCGGCGCAACCTGCCGCGCCTCGAGCTCGGCTGACGAGCGTCCATCACGCGTCGTATAGAGCATCCAACCCGGCGACGCCGACGCCGATGAGCAGCAGCGCCTCGAGCACGCTGACCGCGGCCATGATGCCGAGCAAGAGATTGGTCGTGCCCAGATTGCCTTCCATGACGTGCCCTCAGAACGGCGACGTCTGGCCTGCCTGGATAACGACGTGATCCTGCTCGAGCCGGCTCGCGAATCGCCTCGTTCAGCAGCTTCCAGCCTTCGCCGGCGACGTCGGCCGCCTTGCTCGACGGTCCCGCGAAACTGGCTGAGCTCGCGCACGAAGTCCTCGAGCGCCGGCTCGAGCTGCCGCCGGAGCATCGCGGCCGCGCTCGGTGAAGAACAGATAGCCGGCGAGGCCGCCGAGCACCGCGCCCACCATCGTGCTGCCAGCGCACGAGTTGTCTGTCGGTCACACTATGCCTCCTCGCACGTTTCCGGCCATCCGGCGATTGACTTACAAGTTGTGTGCCACGCACGATGCCAGCGGATCTGCCTGACATCACGCGTGCGATTCGCAGACGGTCGGCGAAGGAGTGCGTCGGCTTTCAAGACGCTCAGCTGACGCACCTGACGCGGCGAGTGACCGGACCGCGCGCTACGACGCGGCCGGCGTGGCCGCGGCCGCGGCGGCGCTGCGCGCGCGCCTTGCCGGCATCGCGGATGTCGTGCTTCTTCATCTTGCTGTAGAGCGTCGGCCGGTACAGGCCGAGAATCTGCGCCGCCTCCTGCTTGTTCCAGTTGGTCCGCTGCAGCGTCTGCAGGATCGCCATCTTCTCGATCTCGGCCAGCGTGCGGTGCGGCGGGATGACGAAGTCGGTCGCGCTCGTGGACTCCTCGCGAATCGACTCCGGCAGGTCGGCGACGGCGATCTCGGTGCCCTTGGCGACCAGCACCGCGCGCTCGATCGCGTTCTCGAGCTCGCGGACGTTGCCGGGCCAGCGGTTCCGGATCAGCAGGTGGTAGACCGACGGCGCCAGCGTCTTCACGTTCTTCTGATAGCGCTGCCGGAACTTGTCGAGGAAGTAGTCGCACAGCAGCGGGATGTCTTCGGTGCGCTCGCGCAGCGGCGGCACGCGCAGCGTGATGGTGTTGATGCGGAAGTACAGGTCCTCGCGCAGCCGGCCCTCGCGCAGCGCCGCATCGAGATCGATGTTGGTCGCGCAGATCAGACGGAAGTCGACGTGGACGATCCGGTCGCTGCCGATCGGCCGGTACTCGCGCTCCTGCAGCACGCGCAGCAGCTTGGTCTGCAGGTACGGCGGCATCTCGCCGATCTCGTCGAGCAGCAGCGAGCCGCCCTCGGCCATCTCGAACAGGCCTTCCTTGTCCATCGTCGCGCCGGTGAACGCGCCCTTCTTGTAGCCGAACAGCTCCGACTCGATCAGGTCCTTCGGGAATCGCCGCGCAGTTGATCTTGATGAACGGCCCCTTCGACCGCTTGCTGTTGTAGTGGATGGCGTTGGCGATCAGCTCCTTGCCGGTGCCGTTCTCGCCCTGAATGAGGATGTTCGCCTCGCTCGCCGCGACGCTCTCGATCAGCTCGAAGAGCTCCTGCATCTTCTTGCTCTTGCCGATGACGTTCTGAAACTTGTAGCGATCCTGCAGCTTCTGCTTGAGCTGCTCGTTCTCGTCGATCAGCGCTCTTCTGCTTGATCGCCTTCTCGAGCTTGTCGAGCAGCCGCTCGGCATCGATCGGCTTCTCGAGAAAGTCGAACGCGCCGGCCTTCACCGCCTCGACCGAGCGCGGGATGTTGCCCTGGCCGGTGATGACGATGACCTCGGCTTCCGGGTCGAGCTGCTTGAACTTGCGGACGAGCTCGATGCCGTCGACGTCGGGCAGCATCATGTCGGTGACGACGGCGTCGGGGTGCCAGGTTTTGAAGAACTCCTCGCCGCGCGTGCCGATGAGCGCGGTGCGCACTTCGTAGCCGGCATGCTCGAGCAGGATCTTCAGCCACTCGGTCATCGACGGCTCATCGTCGATGGCGAGGACCCGCTTCTTGCGTTTCGAGACTCATAGCACCAGAAGTGTATCAGAAATCGCGCAATGTGTCAATACACATTCTTGCAGACTTCGTCTGCATATGTTACGACAGTCTGCGACGGCAGTATCTTGAACACGGCTCGTGGTCAGTTCAGTGGGCTGGGATGCGATAATTCGTGGCCGCATGTCCGATCCCGCGACGCCGAAGCCCCGCACTCGTCATCGCCGATCCGCGATCGCCCGCGTCCGTCACCACGGCTGTCCCGGTCGGACCCCGACAAGATGCTCTGCGAGCGGTGCGGCGCCGAGATGTACCGCATGCACGCGGTCTGGCGCTGCCCGGCCTGCGGCTTCAAGACCGACTGCTGCGGCTGGTAATGGTCGTTCTCGAGACGCACGATCGATCCCTCCGATCCGATCTTCACGAGCAATCGCGATCGGATGCAGCAGCTCGTCGCCGAGCTGCGCGACGCGGCTCGCCCGCGCGCGCGAAGGCGGCGGCCCGAAGTACCTCGAGCGCCACCGCGAGCAGGGCAAGCTGCCGGTGCGCGAGCGGATCGAGCGGCTGCTCGACTCGCGGCTCGCCGTTTCTCGAGCTGTCGCCGCTCGCCGCGTTCGACATGTACGACGACGAGGCGCCGGCCGCCGGCCTCGTCACCGGCATCGGCCGCGTCTCGGGCCGCGAAGTGCTGATCGTCGCCAACGACGCCACGGTCAAAGGCGGCACGTACTTCCCGATCACCGTCAAGAAGCACCTGCGCGCGCAGCAGATCGCGCTCGAGAACCGCCTGCCGTGCGTCTACCTCGTCGATTCCGGCGGCGCCTTTCTGCCGCTGCAGGCCGAGGTCTTTCCCGACCGCGAGCACTTCGGCCGCATCTTCTTCAACCAGGCGCGCATGTCGGCCGAGCGGATCCCGCAGATCGCGGTCGTCATGGGCTCGTGCACCGCCGGCGGCGCCTACGTGCCGGCGATGTCGGACGAAACGATCATCGTCAAGGGCACCGGCACGATCTTTCTGGGCGGCCCGCCGCTCGTGAAGGCCGCGACCGGCGAAGAAGTGACGCGCCGAAGAGCTCGGCGGCGCCGACGTCCACACGCGCCTCTCCGGCGTCGCCGACTACTTCGCCGAAGACGATGCGCACGCGCTCGAGATGTGCCGGACGATCGTCTCGACGCTCAACACGCGTCAAGCGCCTGCCGCCGGACATGGCCGCGCCGGAAGATCCGCGCTACGACCCGGCGGAGATCTACGGCATCGTCAACGCCGACATGCGCAAGCCGTACGACGTGCGCGAGATCATCGCGCGCATCGTCGACGGCTCGCGCTTCGACGAGTTCAAGGAGCGCTACGGCGCCACGCTCGTCACCGGCTTCGCGCGGCTGCACGGCTTTCTGGTCGGCATCATCGCCAACAACGGCGTGCTGTTCTCGGAGTCGGCGCTGAAGGCGACGCACTTCATCGAGCTCTGCAACCTGCGCGGCATCCCGCTGGTCTTTCTCCAGAACATCACCGGCTTCATCGTCGGCCGCAAGTACGAGCGCGCCGGCATCGCCAAGGACGGCGCCAAGATGGTGCACGCCGTCGCCAACTCGGTCGTGCCGAAGTTCACGGTCATCATCGGCGGATCGTTCGGCGCCGGCAACTACGGCATGTGCGGCCGCGCCTACGAGCCGCGCCTGCTGTGGATGTGGCCCAACGCGCGCATCTCGGTGATGGGCGGCGAGCAGGCGGCGGCGTGCTGGCCACGGTCAAGCGCGATCAGCTCGCGCGCGAGGGCAAGCCGCTCTCCGCCGAAGACGAGCAGGCGCTCCGCCAGCCGATTCTCGACAAGTACGAGCACGAAGGATCGCCGTACTACTCGACGGCCCGGCTGTGGGACGACGGGATCCTCGATCCGGTGGAGACGCGCCAGACGCTCGCGCTCGGCCTGTCGGCGGCGTTCAACGCGCCGATCCCCGAGCCGAAGTTCGGCGTGTTTCGGATGTAGCACACACGAGACACGGACACGAAAGCACGAAACCTATTTGTCCGTGCCTGATCCGTGTTTTCGTGATCCTCGTGGTCGAGCTTGATCATGGCCTACCAGTTCCTGACGACTCGACGCGACGGCCCGGTCGAGTACCTCACGCTCAACCGGCCCGAGGTCCGCAACGCGTTCAACGAGGAGGTGATCGCCGAGCTGACGGCGTGGGCGCGCGACGCCCGGGTCGCGCGCGAGCCGCGGCGAGGTGCGCGTCGTCGTGCTTGAGCGGCGCCGGGCAAGACGTTCTGCGCCGGCGCCGACGTCACGTGGATGGCGAAGACGATCGCCTACACCGAAGAGGAGAACCTGCGCGACGCGACCGCGATGTCGCGGATGTTCGCGGCGCTCGACAAGCTGCCGGTGCCGCTCATCGGCCGCGTCCACGGCGCGGCGCTCGGCGGCGGCGCCGGCCTCGCCGCCGTCTGCGACATCGTCGTCGCCGACGAGCAGGCGGTGTTCGGCTTCACCGAGGTCAAGCTCGGCATCCTGCCGGCGGTGATCTCGCCGTTCGTGCTCGCGAAGATCGGCCGGTCGGCGGCGCGCGAGCTGTTCCTGACCGGCGCGCGCTTCTCGGCCGCGCGCGCCAGCGAGATCGGCCTGGTCCACGCCGTCGTGCCGGCACGCGAGCTCGACGACGCCGTCGCGACGTACGTGCACGAGCTGCTGGCGGCGGGCCCGAGGCGATCGCGGCCGCGAAGGCGCTGATCCCGAACGTCTGGGGCCGGCCGCTCGGCGGACGCGATGCCGATCACGGCCGCGGCGATCGCGCAGCGCCGGGTGTCGGCGGAAGGCCAGGAAGGGCTGAGGGCGTTTCTCGAGAAACGAAACCACATGGACGCTGGACGCCGCTCGACCACGATCACGGACGAGCCGTTCCGTCGCTGATCCGGCGATCACATGATCAGCGCCTGCTGATCGCGAATCGCGGCGAGATCGCGGTCCGGATCATTCGCGCCTGCCGCGAGCTGGGCATCGAGAGCGTCGCCGTGCTACTCCGACGCCGATGCGCACGCGCCGCATGTCGCTCGCGGCCGATCGAGCCGTCGCGATCGGCCCGGCGCCGGCCGCCGACAGCTATCTCTCGATCCCGACGCATCATCGACGCCGCGCGCGCGAGCGGCGCCGACGCGGTCCATCCCGGCTACGGCTTCTCTCCGAGAACGCGGCGTTCGCCGCGGCGTGCGACGACGCGGGCCTCGTCGTTCGTCGGCCCGCCGGCCGACGTCATCGCGCGGATGGGATCGAAGATCGAGGCGCGGCGGCTCATGGCGAGGCGCGGCGTGCCGATCGTGCCCGGCGAGACGCCGGCCGATCAGTCCGACGACGGCGTCGCGCACGCGCGATCGAGCGCGTCGGCTTCCCGGCGCTGGTCAAGGCGTCGGCCGGCGGCGGCGGCAAGGGCATGCGCGCGTGCGCGACGCCGGCGAGGTCGACCGCGATCCAGGCGGCGCGGCGCGAAGCCGCGGCGGCGTTCGGCGACGGCACGCTGTACGTCGAGCGGCTGATCGAGCGGCCGCATCACGTCGAGGTCCAGGTGTTCGCGCGACGACCACGGCAACGTCGTGCACCTCTTCGAGCGCGAGTGCTCGGTGCAGCGGCGGCATCAGAAGGTCATCGAAGAGAGCCCGTCGCCGCGCTCACGCCGGCGCTGCGCGCGCAGATCACCGAGGCGGCGGTCGCCGCCGCGCGCGCCGCGGCGTATCGCAACGCCGGCACGGTCGAGTTCCTCGTCGATCTGTCGCGGCGAGCGACCGCCGTTCTACTTCCTCGAGATGAACACGCGGCTGCAGGTCGAGCATCCGCGTCACCGAGCAGGTCACCGGCGTCGATCTGGTGCGCGCGCAGCTGCTCGTCGCGTCGGGCGAGCCGCTGCCGTGGCGCCAGCGAGATCGCGCCAGCGCGGCCACGCGATCGAGGCGCGCGTCTACGCCGAGGATCCGGACCAGTCGGTTCCTGCCGCAGGCCGGACCGCTGCTGCTCTATCGCGAGCCGCGCATGCCCAGGCGTGCGCATCGACTCCGGCGTCGCGAAGGCGACGAGGTCTCGGTGCACTACGATCCGCTGCTCGCCAAGGTCATCGCGTCGGCCGAAACGCGCGACGCTCGCGATCGCCCGGCTCATCGCCGCGCTGCGCGACTTTCCGATCCTCGGCATCCGCACCAACATCCCGTTCCTGCTGCGGATTCTCGAGCATCCGCAGTTCTCGCGCCGGCACGATCGACACTGGCTTTCTCGATCGCGAAGGCGCGGCGCTCGCCGACGCTGACGGCGACGCGGTCCCGGCCCACGTTCGTCGCCGTCGCAACGGCCCACGGCGACAGCGGCGCCACGCCGGACGTCGACCGGATCCCTGGACACGCGCGAGAGATGGGATCCGTGGTGAGCCCGTAACGCGAATCGGCGACGGCGTGTACCGCGTCGAGGTCGACGGCCGGACCGAGATCGTCTACGTCGCCGGGCCGGCGGACGATCGCTGGGCCTTCTGGAACGGCCGGGTCTTTCGCGGAGACTTTCGACAGGATCGCGAGCGCCGGCCCGCGCGAGCGGCACATCGCGGCAACCGCGCGCTGACGGCGCCGATGCCGGCGACGGTGCTCAAGATTCTCGTGAAGCCCGGCGACGCGGTCACGAAAGGCGAGACGCTGATGATCCTCGAAGCGATGAAGATGGAGCTGCCGCTCCGCGCGCCCGGCGACGGCGTCGTCACGCCGTGCACTGCCGCGAAGGCGAGCTGGTGCAGCCGACGACGGTGCTGCGTGGAGCTCGGACGTGAAACTCTCGTGTCGTGTTCGTGGCAGATCATCGTGATGCGGATCGCCGGAACGATCACGGTCGTCGAAGTCGGCCCGCGCGACGGGCTGCAGAACGAACGCGCGCTGGTCTCGACGGCCGACAAGATCGAGTTCGTCAACCGCCTGAGCGCGGCGAATCTGCCGGTGATCGAGGTGTCGGCGTTCGTCAGCCCGAAATGGGTGCCGCAGATGGCCGACGCCGCCGAGGTGTTCGCGGGCATCACCCGCCGGCCCGGGCATCCGCTACACCGCGCTCGTGCCGAACCTGGCCGGGCTCGATCGCGCGCTGGCGGCCGGCGTGCGACGAGATCGCGATCTTCGCCGCCGCCACCGAAACGTTCAGCCGCAAGAACATCAACCAGAGCATCGACGAGTCGCTCGCCACCTACAAGGAGGTCTGCGACCGCGCGCTCGCCGGCGGGCTGCGCGTGCGCGGCTACCTGTCGACGGCGTTCGGCTGTCCGTACGAAGGCGACGTCGCGCCGGCACGCGTCGCCGACGTCGCGCAGCGGCTCGTCGACCTGGGCGTGTTCGAGGTGGCGGTCAGCGACACGATCGGCATCGCGCATCCCGGCCAGGTGCCGCGCGTGCTCGAGGCGGTGCTGGCGCAGGCTGCCGGTCGAGCAGGTGGCGCTGCACTTCCACGACACGCGCGGCACGGCGCTCGCCAACGTGCTGGCGGCGCTGCCGTTCGGCATCACGACGTTCGACGCCTCGGCCGGCGGGCTCGGCGGCTGCCCGTACGCGCCGGGCGCGGCCGGCAACCTGGCCACCGACGATCTGATCTACATGCTGGACGGATTGGGATCGAGACCGGCGTGTCGCTGGCAGCGCTGAGCGAGGCGTCGGCGTTCATCGCGAACGGCTCGATCACCGCGCTGCCGTCGCGCTATGCGCAAGCGGTCGCATCTGTGAAACGCGATTGCGTACGCGGACTTTCAGCCCCGCAGTCTGCGGCTCTGAAAGGGCCGCGCTACATGCAACGTCTAGGGTCGGCTTCCGTGTTCGCCGGCGTCTCGCCCTGAAGCAGCTTCACGACCTCTTCGAACGGCATCATGTTGATGGCGTCGTAGTCGGCCGGGCAGCCGAACTCGCGCTGCTGCGGCGCGGTCGGGTTGCCGAGCGTCACGCACAGCCCGCAGCCGATGCAGAGGTCGGCGCGCACGGCGCACACCATCCGGCCGTCGCGATCGGGCTCTTCGACGATGCAGCCGGCCACCGGGCAGGCGGCCTGACAGATCGAACAGGCAAACGCGCCGAAGCAGCGATCGGGATCGATCACCGCAATCGTCTTGGGGGCCTTCTTCCGGGGCCCCCCCATCATCTTGGTCCACATAAGTGTTAGCTATCAGCTGTCGGCATTCAGCTCTCAGCTCTCAGACCGGGCCTTCAGCGTCGACTGAAAGCTGAGAGCTGATAGCTGATAGCTAGAGTCCGAATTATAGCTGAATCAGCGAAGCGGATGGCCGGACGGCGGGTCGCCGACTTCCGGAATCGTGGCGAACATGCTGGCCACGTCTTCGTAGATCGTCCCGCCCGCGTTCGTCGCGAAGAAGCGCACGTTGCCGGGCGAGGTCGGATCGGCCGACGACTTGAACGCCCGTCCCGCCGCGCCTGCCGCCAGCCCGTTGCAGGTCGCGGGTGCGCCGGCGTACGGCTCCGCCGTGAGCTGGACGAGGTAGCCGCTATGGAGGACGGTGTCGCCGATCGAGAGCGTGGGCGAAATGAACGCCTCGACGCTCGCCGGCGGGGCGATGCCGAGGGTCGTGAGCTTCGGGGCGTAGAACCCGTTTCCGCACGTGAGCGCGTAGGTCAGCTCGCTGCTGTTGATGGCGCGCATCGATCCGATCGCCGAGGCGGAGCCCGCCGCCTGGCTGGCCAGCAGCAGGCGCGGCACCGCGATGGCGCTCAGAATGCCAATGAGGCCGCAGACGAAGATCAGGTCGATGAGCGCAAAGCCCCGCGCGTCGCGAGTCGTCAAGGTCGAAGTCTCCGGACGCGAGCTGCAGACCCCGTGCCGCGAGGGGATGCAGGCGCCACGGTCCTGAAATCAACGGGTTACGGTCGAGCGGCCGGCCGGGCTCTGCCCAGAAGGGTCAGGCCCGGCGACGGGAAACAGCCGCCGATATCAGATTTGTCGGCCGATCGGCCCCCTCCCTGCAGGTCGGACGCTACGTCGCCCGCCTGAGGCGTTCGCTGAGCCCGTCCACGAGAGCGCGATCGGTCGGCGACAGGTCATGAATAAAGCAGTTGAGGGCCTCGACGATCACGCGCCATTGCGCGAGTCCCGTGACCGCGCTGAGGGCGTTGAGGCGCGCTTTGAATTCGTGCGGCAAGCGCACGCTGAGTTGCGGATAGTCCCGGACCTTCTCTCCAGCTCGCGCGCCGGCCGGAGGCCGGCCCGCGCGACGACGTGTGGTAGCGCGATTGTCGGGCATAACTCGAAGGCGCCAGCGGGCACGGCTGAGATACGCATGATCCGCCGCGTATCGAACACGTGCGATTGTCGAACGAAATTGCTGCCGCGAGCGTCATGCCCAACGATTTTGCAAAGACAGATCCACTACGACTCCTGCTAAGATTTCTTTGGTTGCGATTTTGCAGAAGCCCAACGACATGAAGACTTCCCCCTCTCTGTCTTTCCGAACAAGCGCCACCCTCGCGCTTGTGCTCGCGGCGACGCTCGTCGCGGCGCAGACGCGTATCACCGCGCCGCCCAACAAATACACGCCCGCGCAGGATGTGGAGCTGGGCATGAAAGCCGCCGCCGAGGTGCGGCAGCAGATGCCCGTGATGCGTGACGATGAGGTGACCTCGTACGTGGAAGACGTAGGGCGCCGCCTCGTCGCCGCGATTCCCGCAGAATTCCGGCGCTCCGAGTTCCGCTACTCGTTCGATGTGATCAACGTGCGGGAGATCAACGCGTTCGCCTTGCCGGGCGGGCCGATGTTCGTCAACCGCGGCATGATCGAAGCGGCCAAGACCGAGGGCGAAGTCGCCGGCGTCATGGCCCACGAGCTCAGTCACGTGCTCCTGCGCCACGGCACCGCGCAGGCCAGCAAAGCGACGAAGTACGAGATCGGCCAGGTGGCCGGCGCCATTCTCGGATCGATCATCGGCGGCGGCTGGGGCCAGGTGGTCTCGCAGGGCACGCAGTTCGGACTCGGCACCGCGTTCATGCGGTTCGGCCGGGAATTCGAAAAGCAGGCCGACCTCCAGGGCGCGCAGATCATGGCGCGCGCCGGATACGACCCGCGCGACATGGCCAACATGTTCAAGACGATCGAGCAGCAGAGCGGCCGCGGCGGACCCGAGTTCCTCAGCGATCACCCGAACCCGGGCAACCGCGTCGAATACATCACGCAAGGAAGCGCAGTCGCTCCGCGTCGAAAATCCGATCCGCGATACGCGCGGCTTCGAACAGGTGCGCGCGCACCTGAGCCGCCTCCAACCCGCGCCGACGACCGAGCAGGCGACGCGCAACGCGCGGTCCGGCGGCCGCCCGACGGGCACGAGCGGGCGTCCTTCGAACGTCCCGAGCGGACGCGTGCAGGCGCCGTCGAACCGCTACCAGCAATACAACCTGGGCAACTCGATCCGGATCAGCGTCCCGTCGAACTGGCGGCAGCTGCAGGACAACAACTCGGTGACGTTCGCACCCGACGGCGCGTACGGTCAGTACAACGGACAGAGCATCTTCACCCACGGCGTGGAACTGGGCGTCGCACGGAACGAGGCGCACAATCTCCAGGACGCGACCGACGAGCTGCTCGAATCGCTGGGACAGGGCCAACCCGCAACTGAGCCGTCCGTCCGGCTACGATCGCGTGAACATCGGGAATCGCAACGGACTGCGCACGGTCCTGACGAACACGTCCGAGGCCACCGGTCAGCGCGAGAACATCGAAGTGTTCACGACGCAGCTGCGCGACGGCAGCCTGCTCTACACGATTGCCGTGGCGCCGCGCGACGAGTATTCCTCGTACCGCAACGTCTTCAACCGCATCGTCGGCTCGATTGATTTGAGAGACTGAAGCGTTTCTGTTTCCGTGTAGCGCGGCCCTTTCAGGGCCGCGAAGGACGCGGGGCTGAAAGCCCCGCGCTACACCAAATCGCGGGCGTCAGAACTTCATCGTCAGGCCGCCGCCGCCGCGCCAGTATTCGAGCTGCTCGCTTCCGAACATGCCGAGCGACATCTCCTGGAACGTGCGAACACGCCGCAGGTCGCTCCGCAACGCCAGGCGCGGATGCACGTACAGCTCGACACCGCCGCCGACGTTCCACCCAAGCGTCGTCTTGTCGGCGCCCATGCCCACCGCGTCGAGGGTCGCGTGCGGCCGGACGAACGCCAGGCCGAACACGCCGTACGGTCGTACCAGTCCGGTCGGGAAACGCACGAGGAAGTTGCTGGCGATGGTCAGCACGGCGCTGCTCTTCCCCGGCTGGTTGCCGAAGAATTCCTTCGCGTAGCTGATGTCTTCTTCGAATCCGAAGATGCCGTGGCCGGTTCCCATCGACACCCCGAAGCTGCTCCGGTTGCCGCAGCTCACGCCCGCAGCCGCGGCACAGCCGACGGCGTCGCCGCCAAAGCTCAATCCGATGAGCGGTGAGATGAAGCCGTCAGCGCGGGCGGGCGTCGCGCCCACCATGATGATGAGGATGCAGCTGGCGAGCAGGCGCGCGATCGGTCGTGACATTTTTTGTCCCATGGCGGTTGCTGCGCGCTGCTTGAGCAATCCGCATTCCGTGCTTGGTTCTGCACAGAACTCCGCACGGTGTCACGACTGAATCGCTCAGAATTGTCACGTCTCGACAAATTACAGCGTCGCGCCCGACGATCGCGCGACCGACTTCCAGTTCTTCACGAGGTATTCAGCGGTCCGCCACGCCAGCGCCTGCACGGTGAGCGTCGGGTTGTGCGCGCCGCTGGTGCCCATCACCGACGCGCCGAGCACGCCGAGGTTCGGCGATTCGTGCGACAGCCCCCACCGATTGACGACGTTCGTGTCGATGTTGTCGCCCATGCGGGTGCCGCCATAGGCGTGGGTGGAAACGCCCATCGCGCCGCCAACCGGCGCGCGCTGAATCGCAATGGCGCCGGCCGCGCGGTACCACTCCTCCATCTTGTCCTGCATGAACGCCGCAATCTTGCGCTCGTTGTCCTTGAATTCCGCCGTGATGCGGCACACCGGAAACCCGAGCGCGTCCTTCACCGTGGGATCGAGATCGAGGTAGTTGTCCTCGTACGGCAGCGTCGTCTTCTGAATGTACGAGCTGTGCGACCGGTCGGCGTTCTCCTTGATGAAGCGTTTCCACGCCGAGCCCCAGTTCGGCACGCGGCCGAACGTGGTCATGCCCGCGGCGGAAATCGGACGGCGATCGGACATCGCCCACAGATTGCCGCCGCCGATGAAGTCGAGGCTCGCGTGATCGAAGTTGTCGTCGGCCCAGTTGTCCACCGCCACGCCCTGCGCCGGCAGCCCGTACCAGCTCTTGAGATCGAACGGGAACAGCGCGGTCACCGGCGCTCCCTGATGGTGGCTCAGATAGTGCCGGCCCACCTGCCCGTGGTTGTTCGACAGGCCGTTCGGGTAGGCCTTCGACTTCGACAGCAGCAACAGCCGCACGTTCTCGTAGGTGAAGCTTGCGAGCAGCACGACCTTGGCCGGTTGAAAGTACTCGACGCCGTCGGTGACGTAGTTGACGCCCGTCGCGCGACCCTCGGCGTCCACCTCAATCGTCGTCACGTGCGCGCGCGTGACAACCTTGAACCGGCCGGTCGCCTGCGCTCGCGGGATCGTCGTCACCGCCGTGGAGTTCTTGGCGTCCACGTGGCAGCCGCCGCGGTTGCAGAACCCGTGATACATGCACGCCGATCGGTTCTGGTACGGCCGCGAGTTGACCGCCGCCGGACCGGGGAACGGATGCCAGCCGAGCGTGCGCGCGGCCGCCGTCATCTTGTCGAGGAACTCGGTCGGCCGCAGCGGCGGCATCGGATAGGCGCGCTTGCGCGGACCCTCGAAGCGGTTGCCCCGCGGATCGACCTTGCCGTCGATGTTCCCCGCCTGCCCGGACACGCCGACTTCGTACTCGATCTTGTCGTAGAAGGGTTCGAGCTCGTCGAGGCCGAACGGCCAGTCTTCGACCGTCGATCCCTGTGGGATGCGTGACGCACCGTAGCGGCGCGTCGTCTCGCTCACGACTTTGAAATCCCAGGGGTTGAGCCGCCAGCTCTGTGCCCAGTAGTGGAGCGTCGTGCCGCCGACGGCGTTCTGCATCGGGTGGATGTTGCCGCGCGGACCGGTCGGCGACGAAGCAGTCGCGCGCGAGGTCGGGATCTCCTGATTCGCTTTCTGCACGCCCTGCGGCCACCCGCGAAAGTTGTTCCGCAGTTCGTCGGGCGCGAAGTCGCGGCGCGTGAGCCACGACCCCGCCTCGAGACCGATCACCTGCAGGCCGGCCTGCGCCAACGGCAGCGCCGCCACGCCGCCCGCGGCGCCAAGGCCCACGATCACGACGTCGGTGTCCTTGAGTCGCAGTTGCCATTACTTCTCCGCCTTCGTGAACGACTCGTACTGGTACGCCGATTTGTGGTTCGGCTTCATCGCGCCCGATTCGAGCTGCTTCTGCTCCGCCGCGCTCACCATCGTCCGCACACCGGGATAGCCGATGAGATCCCAGCCGACGAAGTTCGCGTTGCCGCCGTAGTACGGATCGCCGAACGTGCCCTGGTGCGTGTGGTTCAGCACCATGTTGAAAAACACCGCGGAGCTGCCGGTGAAACCGGTCGCCGCGCCGGTCTCGACATCGATCAGCAAGGAGTCCTGGTCGGTCGGCGACAGGCGGGTGAACGCGGCGCCGCGCGACGATTGCGCGTAGCGATCGAGCGCCGCGAGGCCGGCTGTGTACGCCTGTCGCGATGACGAGAGCGCGCCGCCGAGCGCGCGGTCGATGTACTGCACGGCGCCGGCCTCTTTCGCGCCGGGGCCGAGCGCGTCGCTCGGGATCAGCCGCGCGACGACGGCTTCGAGAATGTCGGATTCCTCGGCCGTGAGGGTCTCGAGGGGCACGACGCGCTGGCTGTACGTGGAGTCCGGCTTCAGCCGGACCTATCGACGTCGCCGAATGGATCGCGCGACCCCGCCGGTCGCGGCCGCCGCCGCGCCGATCGCGCCCGCGCGCTTCAACAACTCGCGCCGTGAGATGAACGTCATAGGCTCCTACTTGCGCTCGTACGTGGCGACGAGCTCGCCCTGTCCGATCACATGACCCTTGATGGCCGCCAGCAAATCGGTCCGCGTCAGCCCGGGCTTGAGATCGAGATCCGCGTCGATGGCGTACACGACGAAATGGTAGTGATGCACTTTCCCCGGCGGCGGCGCCGGACCGCGGTAGAACGGACGCCGAAAACCGGACAGACCCTGGATGGCGCCCGCAATCTCGGATGGCATCGGCGCATCCGGGTCGAACGGGATGTTTTCGGGGAGGCCTTTCGCGGTCGCTGGAATCTTGTAGATCACCCAATGCACAAACGGCGGCGGGTTGCCTGCATCAGGGTCCTCGCACACGACGGCGAGCTGCTTCGTGCCCGCCGGCACGTTCCGCCAGTGTGAGCGGTGGCGACAGGTTCCGGCCATCAGCTGTGTACTGCCTCGGAACCGGCTGGTCCGCCTTGAGCGTCGGACTCTCGACCACGAGCGCAGACGCTGACGCCTGGCCGGCGGTTGCCTTCTCGAGCAACTCGACCACATCGTCCTGCCGCGACAACGCCGCGAACATGGCGGGCGTGCGCTCAATCTCGTCCATCGCTTTCGGATCCGCGCCGCGGTCGAGCAGCAACTGCACGAGGTCGCGCGACCCGGCGAACGCCGCAACCATCAGCGCCGTGCGGCCGGTGCCGTCCTTCGCGTTCACGTCCACGCCGGCGTCGAGCAGCGGGCGGACCGCATCCGCGCAGCCGCCAGCCGCCGCCATCACCAGCAGCGGACGGCCGTCGCGCGACGCTTTGATGTTGCCGCCCTTCTTCAGCAGCAGGTCGACGACCGCTCCGTGGCAGCCTTCCGCGGCGAGCGTCAGTTCCGCGTCGCCCCACGATCCGCCCGCCTTCGACAACAGCTCCACGATGTCGGCGTGACCGCGCGCGGCCGCGTATCGCAGCGCCGTGGCGCCGACGGCGTCCGCGGCGGTGACACTTGCACCTTTGGCGACCAGCGCCTGCACGACCGGCGTGTGGCCGTTCATGGCCGCCGCCATCATCGGCGTCCGGCCCTGTTGATCGGTGACCGCGGCGTCGGCGCGGCGATCGAGGAGCCGCGTCACGACCTCGGCGTAGCCGCCGAACGCGGCGGCGGTCAGCGCCGTCGCGCCGTCGCGCGTGCGCAGGTTGGGATCGGCGTTGCTCGCGAGCAGCAGCGCAACCGTCTCGATGCGGTTCGCGGCGGCGGCTCGCATCAGCGCCGTGATCGCATCGCGATCGATAGCGTTGACGTTGGCGCCGGCGGAAATCAAGAGACGGGCAACGGCGGTGTGGCCCTGCGCGGCGGCCACCATGAGCGGCGTCATCCCGGTGTCGTCGGGTTCGTCGACCTTGACGCCCTTGGCGATCAGCGCCTGGACCGCGCTGGTGCGGCCGTCGAGTGCGGCTTCGGCGAGCCGGGCTGCATCGCCCCCATCCGTCTGAAGGGCGATCGCAAGCGCGAGGGCGAGAACCATCGCGCCGGATTGTTACACAAGAGACGAGAGCGTTCGACCGATGGCGGCTTTCAGACGACCTGAGCGTCGGTCGAAGTCGACGCCCAGGATTTGAGACATCGGGCTTAACGCTCGACGATCCGGCGGTCGATGCGAAATTCGCCGACGCGCACCCATTGGCGCGATCCGTACCGCGCGAAGAGATCGACGGTGGCGTCCACGAACTTCGAGTTGCTCAGCAGGTCCCATTGCGGGTCGGAGCCGGTGTAGCCGGCGCCGCCCTTGATCACCAGCGGGCCGGCCGCGGCCGCGGGCGCCAGGCCGGACGACGCCGGCCGCGATGATCATGCCGTTGCTCCACTCGGCCGCCTCGCCCACGCGACGGAACACCGCGTTGACGTGCACGGGTGCGAGCGTGTGGTCCGACGCGTTCTTGACCTTGAACGAGACGACCGGCACCAGCTTGTTGATTTGTCCCAACGGGACCTGCGTCTGCCCAGCCGGTGGTGACCGACTCGAGACGCAGCGCCTCGGCAACATCTACGGTCGGGCTGCAACTCGCGCAAGAAATCAGCAGCAGCAATGTGGCGCAGGGCTTCGCCACCTATCTTTTTCATCATGCTTGGTTAGACACCGCCGCGCCTGCTTCGGACCGCGCTTGACAATATATTTTAGTTTAAACTAAATTACTTGCGTGGCGGCGATCGACAACCCTGTGCTGCTCACCTCGCTCGCCTCGCCGCGGCGGCAGGAGATTCTGCGCCTGGTCTGGGATCGGGAACTGAGCGCCGGCGACATCTCTCGAGCGATGCCCGACGTCACCTTCGGCGCCGTCTCGCTGCAGCTTGGATCGCTCGAACGCGCGGGCCTCGTGCAGGTCCGCGTCGACGGCCGCAACCGTTTCTATCGCGCGCGCCGCGACGCGCTCGGCGCGCTCGGCCAGCTCCTCGAGAGCATGTGGAGCGACGCGTTGTGGCGATTGAAGAACGCCGCTGAACTCGAACACTGCCGCCGTGGTCCGCGTCCACGGCGCCGACGCATCAGCACGCGGAAGATCTGAGAGGTCTCATGCCGACAACGTCCACGCTTCCCTATCAGCTCGACCGCACCGTCACGATTCGTGCGCCGCGCGACACGGTGTTTCAGTTTCTGACCGAGACGCCGCGCTGGGCGGCCTGGTGGGGCGCGGGTTCAACCATCGACGCCAGACCCGGCGGCCGCGTGCACATCGTTTATCCGGGTGGAACCGAAGTGTCCGGCGAAGTCATCGCCGTCGATCCACCGAAGCAGATCGTCTTCTCGTACGGATTCGTGAAAGGCACGCCGATTCCGCCCGGCGCGTCGAAAGTCACGATTCGCCTCGAGGCGGATCGCGCCGGTACGCTCGTCCACCTCACGCACGAGTTCGCGGACGAAGCCGTTCGCAACGAACACGTGCAGGGCTGGCGCTATCAGCTGGCCGTCTTCGGCAACCTCGTCTCGGACACTGTGAACGCCGGCGCCGCGGACATGGTCGACGGCTGGTTCGACGCGTGGGCCGAGCCCGACGCGGATCAGCGGCAACAGACGCTGTCGCGCGTGGCCGCTCCCGACGTCCGGTTCCGCGATCGCTACGGCTGCACGGATGGGGTCACGGATCTCATGCCCCATATCGCCGCCGCCCAGCACTTCATGCCCGGTATCCGCCTCTCGCGCGAGGGCGCGGTGCGGCATTGCCAGGGAACCGTGCTGGCTGACTGGATCGCACGCGGCAGCGACGGCCAGGATCGCGGGCGCGGCACGAACGTCTTCGTGCTGGGCGCCGACGGGCGCATCGAATCGGTGACCGGCTTCTGGAGCGCCCCTTCATAATTCCTCCACAATCGGCCGCCACACTTCAGGGTGAGGGAGGAACTCACCATGACTGGCGGCTTCTATCGATGGGTTGGAGCGGCGTTCGCAGTGCTCGTGGCGGTCGGGATCGGCGTGGCGGCGTATCAGGCGGGCGTGATGCATGGCCTGGCGCTGCAGATCCCGGCCGGCACGACATTGCCGGTCGTGCCCTACGGCTGGCACTACCGGCCCTGGGGTTTCGGCTTCGGTCCGTTTTTCTTCATCCTGCTCTGGTTCCTGCTCATCCGCGGTGTCTTCTGGGGCGGCCATCGCGGCTGGCACTACCGCCGCTGGGACGCGCGACGTGCCGTCGCGCTTCGACGAGTGGCACCGGCGCGCGCACGAGCGGATGAAGGACGATCCCTCGTCGCCGACGGCCGTATGATCGTGACGACGCAGTACCTTCGTGAGCTTCGTGATCTTTGTGGTTCATCGACCGTGAAAACAGTTCTCGTCGTGGACGACGAGCGGCAGATCGCGGCGATTGCGAGCGACTATCTGCGGCACGCGGGGTTCAGCGTGCTGACGGCCGGCGACGGCGTCGAAGCGCTCGCGCTCGCTCGTTCACGACGTCCCGATCTCGTGGTGCTCGACCTCGGCCTGCCGCGGCTCGACGGCCTGGAGGTGGCCCGGACGCTGCGCAAAGACGGCAATGTGCCGATCATCATGCTGACGGCCCGGGTCGACGAATCGGATCGGCTGCTCGGCCTCGAGCTCGGCGCCGACGACTACATCAGCAAGCCGTTCAGCCCGCGCGAGCTCGTGGCTCGTGTGCGGGCGGTCCTGCGCCGGGCGGATGCGGGGGCGGCGGCGGGCGCGATCTTCCGCCGCGGCGATCTGACGATCGACGTGCCGCGCCAGCAGGTGACACGCGGCGAGAAGCCGATCGATCTCACGCCGACTGAATTTCAACTGCTGGCCACGCTGGCGCGCCAGCCGGGGCGGATTTTCACCCGCGCGCAGCTGCTCGACGCCGTTCGCGGCAGCGACGTCGACTCGTTCGAGCGCGCCATCGACACGCACATCAAGAACATCCGCCGCAAGCTCGAGACCGACGCGCGAAGCCCGCGGTACCTGCTCACCGTCTACGGCATCGGCTACAAGTTCGGTGAACCCTGATGCGGAACGCGCCTGGGCGCCGGCCTCCATGGTGGCCTGACAACGAACCCTGGCCGCCCGCGGGCGGACCGCGGCACTGGCGCCGGCACCGCAGGCGGTTCGTGCAGCGGGCGGGCGTGGGCCTGTTCCTGCTGCTGTTCCTCGTGGTCCTCGGCGCTCAGCAGCTGTTCTCGTGGATTGTTGGCGGGTTGCCGGCGACGCCGCGATTTCCGCGAGCTCTTCTGGGCCGTCGGGCTCGTGTTCGTCATCATCACGATCGTGTCGGCGGCCATGCGCCGCTTCGGCTTCCCGATGGGCGACATCGTCGGCGCGGCGAACCGCGTGGCGGACGGCGACTTCTCGGCCCGCGTGTCCGAGTACGGCCCGCCGTCGCTCCGAACGGTGGCGCGCGCCTTCAACAGCATGACCTCGCGGCTCGAAGCGCAGGAACGGCAGCGGCGTCACCTGATGGCCGACATCGCGCACGAACTCCGCACGCCGCTCGCCGTCATCCAGGGCCGGCTCGAGGGGCTGATCGACGGCGTCTACCCGCGCGACGAATCCCAACTCACCGCGGTGCTGCACGACACGCGGATGCTCGCGCGGCTCGTCGAGGATCTGCGCACGCTTGCTCATGCCGAGAGTGGAATGCTGGCGCTGCACAAGGAACCGACCGATGTGGGCGTTCTGGTGCAGGAGGTGGTCAACACGTTCTCGGCCGAATCGGCCGCGAAACACGTGAGCATCGAGACGCACGGCGCGAAGGATCTCCCCTTGATCGATGTCGATCCGCTTCGCATCCGCGAAGTGCTCACGAATCTCGTGTCCAACGCCTTGCACCACACGCCGGAAGGAGGATCGGTCTCGCTCGCCGTGTCCACGCGATCGAAAGCCGTGATCGTGGAGGTCACCGACAGCGGCACAGGAATCGCGGCCGATGAATTACCGAAGATTTTCGATCGGTTCTACAAAGGACACGGGTCGCACGGATCGGGGCTGGGTCTGACGATCTCCAAGAATCTCGTCGAAGCGCACGGGGGCGAGATTCGCGCCGAGAGCCAGCCCGGACGCGGCACGACGATCACGTTCACGCTGCCGACGGTCGAGGTCCGCCTAAAGGCGGACCCCACGTACTGTCATTACGCCCTCAGGACGTCATCGTGCTTACAGTCCGGGGTCCGGCTTCAGCCGGACCTTTTCTTTCCAATCAACCGCCAGAACTGTTCTTCGTTGAGCAGCGTGATGCGATGCCCTTTCGCGCGCAGGCGCTTGATCTCCATCAGCTTCAATCCTGCGTCCCGTCCCGCCGCCTGCAGCGGATTGGGCCTCCCCCTCACCACCACCGTCGTCCGCACCGACGGCATGCCGTGGATGATCGCGCCGGCGCGGCGCGCGGCGCTGACCGCTTCGCTGCGCCGCTTGGTGAGGATGCCGGTGAACGCGAGGTGGACGCCCTTCAGCGTCCGCAGCACGCCGCTGCGCAACGACGCCGGCGGCGTCTGCAGCGCCTCGATCATCTCGTCCGCGCTTTCGTAGCGCTTGCGCCGCTCGCCGATGCAGCGGTAGACGATTTCTTTCAAGTGATCCGAGCACGTCAGCCGTCGCACCTCGTGAGGACGAATCCGCGCGCGCGCGTCGCCTTTGATCAACATGCCCAGCAACTGCCCCACCTGATACACATCGTCGCGCGCCTGCCACTTGGGGGTCGCACGCGCGAGCAGGTCGCTGGGAGCGGTCAGCACGTTCATCGTGTGCGCCGTCACCCCGCGGTCGTCGCTCTGCTGCCGGACGATGCCGAAGTCGCCGAGTTTGAGACGGCGTCCGTCGCAGACGAAGACGTTGAGCGGGGTCAGATCGCGATGCAGCGCCTGGCCGCGGTGCAGCTTGCCGAGCACACCAAGAATGCCGGCGATCTCGCGACGCGTCACGGTTTCCGAGAACTTCTTGGCGCTTCGCGCGAGGAACGCGCTCAGGTCGCCGTGGCGCGCGTACTCGAGCGCCAGGCAATACAGCGGATGCCCCGTCGGGCGAATGCGTGGGGAACGTGTCGAACACGCGGATGGCGCGCGGATGTTCCTGCAGGAGCTGGCCGAAATACGCTTCGCGCAGCCACCCGTCGATGCGCGAGCTCACCTTGATGCACACGACTGACGGAACGCTCGTGGATCGACCCAGGCGTTTCGCGAGATAGACCTGGCCGAACCCGCCTTCGCCCAGCAATCGATCGATCCGGTATTGGAGGCCGCTCTCGGCGCTGAAGACGATGTCGCCGGGCGCGACGAGAGGCGTTCCGCGCTGTCAATCGGTGACTAAACCGCGTAACGGCGCGCGTTGTAGCAGCGGACGTGTGTGTCGCCATAAAAAGCCTAGAGAATCCCTGCGGTTCCCTTGGAATCGCTCGGAATGCCTGTGTCTATAATGGCGCGCCTGGCCTCATGAGTGTTCTCGCCGACGCGTCCGACGACCGTAGCGACACTGATGCTACGGCCTGCAGCGGTATCCGGACGATCCTGGTCCCTCCGGACATTGTGGGCGTCCGGCCGCGAGAACCTGCGCGAATTCGACGGAGCACGCCCTGCCGTCCCGACATCGATGGCCAGGCCCCGACGGTTCGATGCGGCCAGCGCGACTGGTTCAGCGATCATCTGTTCGTCGAGTCGCAGGATGGTCACGCGCGCACCGGCTATGGCGCGTCGATCACCGTGCATGTGGCCCTCGTGGCCGCCCTCGTCGCCTTTCTGCTTGCACAGCCCGACGTCATCACGATTCACATGCCGTCGCTGCCGATGCCGGCCATGATCGCGTCGATGCCGCTGCCGCCGATGGAAACCGTGAACGTCCAGTCGGCAGCCGCAGCCGAAGCCCAAAACGACGGTGGATACGCCCGCGCCTCCGCCGCCGGCGAAGAGCCGACACGCCGGACGATCAGGTACCGGCGCCCGTCGAAGCGCCGGCCAGCGTCACGCCGGAAACCGGCGCCGAGAGCCGCGTCGCGGGCGGCGCCCCTGGTGGCGTTCCCGGAGGTGTGACGGGCGGCGTGCCGGGCGGCGTCGTGGGTGGATCGGTGCCATCGGGATCCGGCACCGGCCCGGTCGTGCGCGTCGGCGCGAACATGCAGCCGCCGCGAAAAATCAAGGACGTGAAGCCGGTGTATCCGGCCGGCGCGCTGCCGTCGCGGTCGCAGGGCGCGGTGGTGATCGAAGCCACCATCGGAACCGACGGCAAGGTGACGGCCGTCAAAGTGATCCACTCCGTCCCCGCGCTGGATCAGGCCGCGATCGACGCGGTCAAGCAGTGGGAGTACACGCCGTCGATCCTCAACGGCGCACCGGTGGCGGTCGTGATGACCGTCGTCGTGAACTTCGCGATGCAGTAGTGCGCAGCGATGAGACCGCCTCACTCACCGCTCGTGGTGAGCCTTCGACTCACCGCTCATCCTGAGTTCTCGAAGGCTCACGCTCGCTCGGATGTACCGTCAGACCACAGCTTCGAGCGATGTGCCTTGTCGCGCTTCTGTTCTTGCGCCAGTCGATCGTTCGCGCAACAGCTGACCGAAGACATCCCGATCGTCGGCGGGACGGCGGCGACGGCGCAGGCGCTGGGGATCGACGTCGTGCCCGAGCGGCCGCGGTTTCTGGCCGAGCTCGTGCGAGTCATCTACGACGCGCGCGAGGGCAGGAACGCCGACATCGACTGCGAAGCTGGCACGTCTCGCGACCCATCGCCAGGTGATCGAGCGGTTTCAATCGACGCTGGCTGCGCTTCAATCGGACACGATTGTCATTTCGCTCGCGATGTCGCCCGTGAAAAACGAGCGAGGCCGGCTCCGGGACTTTCTCGATCTCGTCGGGTTGAAGCTTCGGGAAAAGACAAGAACCGAATGCTCTCCGTGGGGCTGTCGGACGACAAGCGAGCGGTCGAGCGCGTGAAGCTGCTGTCGAATCTCGGCATCGACGTCGCGGCGCTGGCCGCCCAACTGAACGGCGGCGAGACGGTCCGTATCGAGCTCGCGACGGAAACGATTCCCGTGCCGCTGACGGCGAGGCTGTGGAGCGACGCAATCTTCGGGCGACCCATTGCCGCGGGGCAGCTGTTTGCGGAAATCATGGGAGACAGGCGGGCGGCGCTGCTCGCCCTCGGCCTTGCCGCACTCGACGACGACACGTTGCGATACTTTTCGGCGCACCCGAACGTGCTGAGCGATCTGTACCAGCACGGCGCGGCGACATTTGCCGCGTTCGGCGATGCGCTCCGAATCCGCGGGACCCGGGTCGTGCCGTACGGCGGACCCGACGCCGTGCTCGTGTGGGAGGCGGTCCTTGGCGCGCCCGTTGCGCAGCCCGAGCTGTTCGTCCGCGCGCTGTTCACCGCGGGACGTGGCCGCGTCGCGCTGCTCTATCAGACGCTCGCGCACCTGGATGTCCCTCGCGTCCGCTTCGCGCTCGGATCGTGGATGCCCGATCCGGCGGCGCGCATCGACCAGTTCAAAGAGATCATCGCCGCGGAAACGGCGCGCGAGGAATGGGACCCGGAGCTTCGGCCGTTCGTCCGGCCCGTCCACGATCCGTCGCTGCTGCTGGCCCGCATGCGCGTGCTGCCCACCGGGGCGCCCGCGCCGCCGGCGGCGCGCGTGTTCTGGCAGCGCGCGCTCGAGAGCACGGATCTCTCGGACGATCCCGCGCGCCTCCTGAGAAATGCGCAGGACGAAGGCCCGATTTCCGCGGGGTGGCTCGCGCAGAACGTCACGACCGGGAACTCCTCGCGTGCGGGCCGATCGCGGCGATCAGCTCGCGTTCGCCCAGCGGGTGTTCGCGGCCACGCCGGCCGCGGAGTGGCCCGACGCGCTGAACGCCGTGCGATCGATGCCCCGCTTCCGCATGCTCATGCTCGCGCTCGACCGGATGGGTGTCCGCAGCGCCAAGTCGTACGCGGCGGCGGCGAAACATGCCGAGCGCATTGCCGCGCTCAAAGGTCAGGCCGCGTTTACCGCGCTGGCGCAGTTCCAGTCCGCGATTGCGATCGTCGGCCGTCTCGTTCGCGTGCGCAGTCTCACTCCCGCGGCGGGGGCCTCGCTCGTGGATGCCCTCGCAGCCGTCCCCCTCAATGGGCGACGCCTATGCCGGCGGCGTCGCGCGGTGGGTCGAGCGCGCGCTGATCCCCGCGCTTGCCAAACAGCCTGTGGAGGATGTGGACGCGCAGCTGATCGTGTCGCTGGCAGGTGTGAGCGCATCGGATACTCCGGTCAGGAAGGTCGCGTGGGAGGGCCGCAACTACACCGTCGACTTCGTCGCGCCCGAGCAGCGCCGGCATCTCGCGCACGCGCGAGAAGATGGGCGCGCCGTCGATCCGCCTCGCCCTCGACCTCGAACACCTCGCTGCGCGCGTCGCCACCGCGACGGAGATCCCACCGATCCGCCAGGCGCTTGGCGAACTGCGACAGTTTGCGAGCACGCTGCCGCTTCGCGACAAGAAGACAACCGTGCGGCCGCCCGGGCTCGAGTCGGCCAGGACGCCCGGCGAACTGGTGGGCGCGTGCCGCCGACGAGCTGACGAAGATCAGCCGGCCGGAGGATCTGGCGCGCGCGCCCGTCGCCATCGCACCGCTGCTGATTCTGTGCGACGAGATCCTGGCGGATGCACTGCTCTCCCTGACCTACGCCATCGACCTCGGGAATCCCGATGGCACCACGCTGCTGGGCGGGAATGTGAGCCGCCGCCACGATTTCGGCCTCGCGATCAGACTGGACGACGTGCGTGAGCGCACCGCGTGGGCGACGCCTGCCAGAGTCATCTCGACCGGCACTCCGTGGCATATCGGCGGATCGGTCCTGAGCCTCGACACCGCGCTCTCGGCTCTCGCGCTGCGGCGCATCGACTCCGGCGAAATTCCGCAGGCGCCCGTGCTGACGATGCCGGATCGGGATACCTTCACCAAGACGCTCGTGTGGATGAACCCCCTCGATCTGACCGATGAGAACCGCGACGCCATCGTCGCGGCGATCGGGCGCGGCCGCGCGCGCGTGGCGGCCGTGGTGAAGGAGCAGACCGGGTGGGACGAAACCGCCGATGAAATCCGGATGGACGGCTGGCGCCGGCGCGCCGGCCGCTGGGCGCTCGCCAACGACGCGGCGCTGGTGCCGTCGTTCTTTTCGCTCGTCGAGCTGATGTACCTCGGAGCGCCAGCGCCCGATTTGGCCGTGAACACGTATGGGATGGCGCGGGACTCGAGCGATGCGTGCGTGTGCATCGAGGCGCCGACGCTCGGCCGTGCCGCGATCGTCGTCGGCCGCCACCAGCTCGGGCTGCTCGCGGCGGAGGTCGCGGACGTCAACCTCCACGTCGCGGAGGTGCTGCGGGCGCGAGGGTTGCCCGCCAGTCTCGCGCCCGGCGTGCTGGCCGCGGCCATTCAGGACTACATCGAACGCGTCCGGCCGATGCATCCCAACGACTGGCTCACGCTGGTGCGCGCGGCGCAGGCGATCCCCGAGGATCGCCTCGATGACTACGTCGCCGCATTGACGTCCGACGGACCGCTCGCGCTCGAGCGCGCGAGCGGATCTCCTGAAGGGAGACAGCAGTGACTGCCGCACTCATGCCCGTATTTTTCTTCTTCGCCACCATCGCGGCAACGCTCGCTCAGGCTCCCACATCCCAGGACGTGCGCATCAAGATCGTGTCGCCGGAAGACGACGGCATCGTCAGCGGCGTGGTGATGCTGCGCGCGGAGATGACGCCGCCGGATGCGGCGGTCACCGTCACGTTTTTCGTGGACGGGAAGCAGGTGTGCCGTGCGGCCAAGGCGCCGTTCGAGTGTGAGTTCGACGTCGGCCAGGCGATCGCGGAACACCAGGTGCGCGCGGTGGCCGCCGGCGCGGGCGTGCGCGTCGTCGATACGGTGGTCACGAAAGGGCTCGCGTACGCGGAAACCGTGGACGTCGAGCTCGTGCAAGTCACGGCGTCGGTGAGCGACGGCAAGAACAAGTACGTGAAGGGCTTGCCGAAGACGGCGTTCCGCGTCTTCGAGGACGGCCAGCCGCAAACGATCACGCATTTCGCGGCGGAAGACATTCCGCTCGACCTCGTGCTCGCCGTCGACGTCAGTTCGAGCATGAAGGAGGCGATGCCGAAGGTGCGGGAGGCCGTCAAAGAGTTTCTGCGGGCGCTCACGCCGCGCGATCAGGTATCGCTCATCGGGTTCAACGACACCATCTTCACGCTGACGCGGAAGTCCACCGATCCCGAGCAGCGCCTGAAAGCCGTCGATCGGCTGGCGCCGTGGGGCGCCACTGCCCTCTACGACGTCGTCATCGCCGGCGCGGACATGCTGGGACGCGGGCAGGGGCGCAAGGCCATGCTCATCTTCAGCGACGGCGAGGATCAGGGCAGCCACGCGTCGCTTGCCGACGCGGAGCGTCGGCTCGAGGCCAGCGACATGACCCTGTACGTCATCGCGCAGGGCCGCGGCACGAAAATGGACTCGCTGAAGAAGGTCATCAACCGGCTGGCGGGAGCGAGCGGCGGCCGCGCGCTGATGACCGAGAAGCCCGAGGAGCTGCGATCGGCGTTCGCGGACCTGCTGCAGGAGCTGTCGAATCAATATCTGCTCGGCTACACGCCCACGAACAGCAAGCACGACGGCACGCTCCGGCAGCTCAAAGTGGAAGTCGACGGACGCTATCAGATCCGCGCGCGCGACGCGTATCGAGCCCCAGCACCCAAATGAACCTGTTCCCGCACCTGCTGTTGAGCCGTGGCGCTGGCTCAGGCGCCTGCGCCAACGACCTGTATTCCGGAGACGCGCACGGAGCTGAAACTCGACAACATCCGCGACGGCATGCTGTACGTTCCCAAGGGTTACACGAGCGACAAAGGCATGGCCCTCCTCGTGTGGCTGCACGGCGCCGGCGGATCTGGAAATATTTCGGCGACTCTGTCCGCGCTGGCCGACGAGTTCGGGATCATCGTGCTCGCGCCCGACTCGCGCGAGTGGACGTGGGGGTCGATTCTCGGCAACTGGGAGCCCGACCTCGACTTTCTTCAGCTGGCCATGCAGCAGGCGCAGCACCGGTGCGCGATCGATCGAGAACGCATCTGGCTCGGAGGATTCTCCGACGGCGCGTCCTTTTCGTTGGCGCTCGGGCATCAGTTACGGCAATATCTTCCGGCGCGTCTATGCTGGAGCGCCGGGGCTGATGCAGCCCATCGCCGCCAACGGCAAGCCGCCGATCTTCATCTCGCACGGGAAGTCGGATCCGACGATGCCGATCGACGTCACGAGCCGGCAGTTCGTGCCCCGGCTGAAGCGGCTCGGCTATGACGTGACGTATCGTGAGTACGAGGGGCGTCACCAGTTGCCGCCGGAGATTCTTCGAGAAGTGATCGTCTGGATGACAGCGAAGTAACGAACACCGCTCGTCCTGAGCTTGTCGAAGGATGAGACCGCAAGTGGTCGACGAGTCGTCACGAGCGCTGAAGAGAGCCGATGAAGACACGTTGGCGTGCTCTTGTTGCTGTTGCTCGTCGGTGTCGTCGGCGCGGCACAGCCGCAGCCACAACCCCAACACCCGCTGGGCACGCTGCGCGAGCAGGCGGCCATGCAGCAGGACTGGCTGAAAAAGCGCCTCGACACGTTTCTGCCGGCCTTGATGCGCAAGCACGGGATCGACCTGTGGGTGGTCCCGATGCGTGAATACAACGAGGATCCGGTCTTCTCGGCGATCGTCGCGCCGGAAACGTTCGCCGCGCGGCGGCGCACGATCTACGTCTTCTTCGACAAATGCGCGGCCGCGGGCACGGCGCCGTCCGCGTCGTGCGTCGAGCGCATCGCGCTCGGCGGCACGTCACAAGGGGGCGTGTTCGAAGCCCGCCGCTCGATGCGGGCGGCGGCGTCGAACGTCGGCCGCGGCCAGCAGGCCGAGCTCTGGGGCGACGAGCAATGGATCGCGCTCAAAGGCGTCATCGAAGAGCGGAATCCGCAGGTGATCGGCATCAACCGGTCCACCGTGTTCGCGTTCTCCGACGGGTTGTCGAGCGGCGAACTGCAGGGCATGTCCACGGCGCTCGGCGAGAAATGGACCGCTCGCTTCAAGGACGCCGAAGGTCTGCCGCTGGAGCTCGTCGCCGTCCGCCTCCCGGAGGAAGAAGTGTTCTTCCGCCGGATGCAGGAACTGGTCTGGTCGCTGACGCAGACGATGTTCTCGTCGGCGGTGGTGACGCCGGGCAAAACGAAAACGAGCGATCTCGTCTGGTGGTGGCGGCAGCGCGTCAACGATCTCGGGCTCGGCACGTGGTTCCAGCCGAGCGTCGACGTCCAGCGCAACGGCGCGACCGCCGAGCAGATCGGCGACGACCCCGTCATTCAGCGCGGCGACGTGCTGCACTGCGACGTCGGGATTACCGTCGCGCGGCTGAACACGGATACGCAGCACCTGGCGTACGTGCTCAAGCCGGGAGAAGCCGACGCGCCCGAAGGTTTGCGCCGCGCCCTCGCCAACGCCAACGCGCTGCAGGACATCGTCATGGACGAACTGCGTCCCGGCCGGACGGGGAACGAAATTCTCGGCGCGTCGCTCAGCCGGATGAAGGCCAAGGGGATCGACGGCAGCGTCTACTCGCATCCAATCGGCCTGCACGGTCATGGCGCCGGCCCGCTGATCGGGCTCTGGGACTATCAGGACGGCGTCATCGGCCGCGGCGAAGCGAAGGTCATTCCGAGCATGTGGTGGTCGATCGAGCTGCAGGCCACGACGCCGGTGCCGGAGTGGGACGGTCAGGCCGTGCGCATGGCGCAGGAAGAGGACGCGATTATCGGCGCGGTCGGCCGAATTCACTGGGCGCTGCGGCGGCAGGACAAGCTGTTCTTGATTCGGTGAGCCGCTTCACTGCTAGTGCGCGCTCGCCCTGCTTGCTCGCGTCCTGCGGCGGCGAGCGTCCCCGCCCGCGTTCACCGGCGGTCGTCTGGCGCAAGCTCGGGTCGTGGTCGGGCCGCGGGTCGATGCAGACCGAACCGTTCATCAGCAACACCGGTTCGCTGCGCCTGCTCTGGGAAACCCGGAACGAAGCGGCGCCCGGCACCGGGACGTTTCGTGTCACGGTCCACAGCGACGTCAGCGGCCGGCCGCTCGTCCTCGCGGTCGACACGCGGGGCGTCGGCCGCGACACGGCCTACGTCACCGAGGATCCGCGCTCGTTCTTTCTGGCGGTGGAGTCGGCCAATCTCGACTGGACCGTCGCGGCCGAGGAAGGGGTGGCGGCGACCGTCGCGCACGATGACCGTTGAAATGGGCCGTGCCGTCGGTAGTTGACCGTGGGCGTGGCCAGTCAAACCGTCGACGCGTGCCGCTGACCTGCGCATCGACGCCGAGCACTGCGAGGTGTGACCATGCCTGAGAACACCAACAAGCTCGTTGGCCAGAACTACACGACACCGGACCTCGTCGCCAAGGTCACCGGCAAGGCGAAATACGCGGAGGACTACCGCGTCGAGGGATGCTGTTCGCCAAGCTGCTCCTGAGCCCGATGCCGCACGCGCAGGGTGCGTGCGGATCGACACGAGCGCGGCCAGCGCGATGCCCGGCGTGAAGGCGATTCTGACCGTCGACGATTTGCCGGCGGTCGTCGAAGGCGCCAACCTCGGCGAAGGCATCATCGCCAGCACGCTCAGCGAACGCGGCCTGACGAACGAGCCGCTCTACGTCGGCGAGCCGGTTCTCGCCGTGGCGGCCGTGGACGAGGCGACGGCGGCCGAGGCGATCGAGAAGATTCAGATCGACTTCGAGCCGCTGCCCTTCGCCGTGGATCCGATCGAGAGCCTGCGGCCGGGCGGTCCCAACGCCCGGACCCAGGGCAACGTGTGGGTGCGGCCGGCGCCGGCGCCGCCGCCGCGCGCAGCCAGGCGCCGCTGCCGCCGCCGCCCGCGGGACCCAAGGTCCAGGAACTGAAGTGGACCGCGGAGGATTTCGCCGCCGCCAAGGACGGCCAGCTCCCGCTCGGCAAGCACACCGACGAGTGGACGGTCGGGCGATCTGGAGGCCGGCTTCAAGCAGGCGGACCTCGATCCTCGACGAGACGTTCGTCGGCAACAACACCAGCCATCAGCCGCTCGAGACGCGGACGGCGATGGCCTACTGGCAGAACGGCAAGCTCTACATGCACTGCTCGACGCAGAGCACGATGCGGACGGTGTCAGCGCCGTCGCGCGCTGGGTCGGCATCGATCCGGCCAACGTCGTGATCATCAGCGAATACACCGGCGGCGGCTTCGGCAGCAAGGGATCGTCCTCGGTGTTCGTGGCGGTCGCCGCGCTGCTGTCGAAGAAGGCCAACGCGCCGGTGATGATGCGCATCACGCGAGACGACGAGCATCACATCGGGCGGGCGCGTCCGGCGCTGCACTCGCGCGTGAAAATCGGCTTCCGCAAGGACGGCCGCATCACCGCGCTCGACGGGTTCGTCGTCGTCGACAACGGCCCGTACGACGTCGTCAGCGACTCGCGGTCGGCCGGCGATCACATCTCGCTGTCGTACCAGCCGATGGCGATGCGCTGGCGCACGCTGACGGTGCTGACCAACACGCCGCCGCGCGGCGCGCAGCGCGCGCCGGGCGGGATGCAGGGCAACGCGCTGATGGAGCCGATTGCTGGCCAAGGCGGCGCGCAAGCTCGGGATCGACGAGGTGGCGATTCATCGGATCAACGCGCCCGAGGGCAAGGCCCCGTTCGGCGCGCCGAACGCGCCGCGGGCGCCAGAACTACACGACCAGCGCGTTCCTCAAGGAGGCGCTCGACAAAGGCGCCGAGCTGTTCAAATGGGAGGAGCGGAAGGCGCGGAGCGGGCAAGCGCAACGGATCGAAGGTGCGCGGCGTCGGCGTGGCCGTCAGCGCCTATTCGGCCGGATCGATGGGATTCGACGGGCTCCTCGTGATCAAGCCGGACGGCCGGCTGATGATCCAGTCCGGCATCGGCAATCTCGGCACCGAATCGGTCTTCGACGTGCCATCGCGTCGCCGCCGAGGTGCTCGGCGTGCCCTGGGAGAAATGCGACGTGACCTTCGGCAACACGGCGAAGAACCTGCCGAACACGTGCGGGCAGGGCGGCAGCCAGACGACGCACGCGATGACGCGCGCGGCGCACGCGGCGGCGACCGACGCGAAGAAGAAGCTGCAGGAGATCGCGGCGAAGACGCTCGGCGGAAGCGCCGAGTCGTACCAGGTGGCCAACGAACGCGTGTCGAGCGGCGGCCGCAGCCTGACGTTCGCGCAGGCGGCGCAGAAGGCGATCGAGCTCGGCGGCAAGTACGACGGTCATGAGCTGCCCGGCCGACATCAACAACTACACCAAGACGTCGGCGACCGCGCTCGCCGGTCAGGGGCTGATGGGCGTGGCGCGCGACAACTACGGCCGCGACGGCGCCTCGAAGTCCTCACGTCGCGGGGTTCGCCGAGGTCGAGGTCGACGTCGAAACCGGCGCACTACCAGGATCCTCGACTTCGTGGCGGTCGCCGACGTCGGCACCGTCATCCATCCGCGGAACCTCGGCGGCCAGATCCTCGGCGGCGTGATGCTGGGTCTCGGCCACGCGCACGCCCAGCACTGGGTGTACGACCAGCAGTACGGCGTCCGCGATGGCCAAGCGGTTCTACAGAGCAAGCCGCCGACGATTCTCGATGCGCCGGCGCACATGCAGTGGGCGGCGCTCGATCTTCCCGATCCGGAAACCCCGGTCGGCGCGCGCGGCGTCGGCGAGGCGCCGGTCGGCGCCGGGTTCGGCGCGGTCGTGAACGCGATTGCCGCGGCGGTCGGCGACGAGGTCTTCCGTCGCGCACCGGTCACCGCCGACAAGATCCTGATGGCGCTCGAAGCGGGGCGCCCGATGCACGAGGCGCTGACGGCGAACGTCTGAGGACCGGCCTCGATCCGGTCGCACCAGTCAATCGCACGTCGCGCGGGACGGCTCCTTGCAGTTCCGAAGGCACGGCCCCTGCTTTCCGAACAGGATCCGCGGTCATCACGATTTCCTCCTCTGTGCGATCGGCTCGCCCGCGTTCTCCCCATCCTCCGGCAATCGTCCCGACTCCTTGAGCGCGCGGCGCAGCAGGAACTCAATTTGCGCGTTCAAGCTGCGCAGGTCGCCGGCGGCCCATCGTTGAAGCGCGTCGTAGTATCACTTTGATATATACGGTTTTACACCCTTACACCATTCCTGATCTACCATGGTGTAGTCATGGCGCTGAACCTGAAGAACATCGAAGTCGAGCGTCTCGCCGCCGAAGTGGCGGAGCTTGCAGGGGAATCGAAGACCGAAGCCATTCGCCGGGCGCTCGAGGAGCGGCGCCGGCGGCTCAAGGGACCGAGCGCGGATCGGCGGCGGGCACGCGTCCTGCGATTGCTGGAGAAAAAGGTCTGGCCGACGCTGCCCAAAGGCGAACGGGGCCGCCGGCTTACGCGGGCCGAAGAGGACGAGATTCTCGGCTTCGGCCCTGCGGGCGTATGACGCTCGACTCGTCGGCGCTGGTCGCGATCCTCTTCGCCGAACCCGGGTATCTGCAGCTCATCGACCGATCCTTGCCGCCGACGCGGTGCGCATCGGCGCGCCGACTCTCGTTGAAACGTGTCTGGTCTTCGCCGGCCGGCGCAAGGCTCCCCCAATCGGCGAGGTCGAAGCACTCGTGCAGGAACTGGATGTGACCGTCGTCCCGTTCGGCGCGCGCGAATGGCAGGCGGCAGTGGATGGATTCCTGCGATTCGGTCGAGGCCACCACCCGGCGTCCCTCAATTTCGGGGACTGTCTCGCCTACGCCGCGGCCGCAGTCGCGCACGATTCACTGCTGTTCGTCGGCGACGATTTCGCGCAGACGGATATCACTCCTGCGTGAGAAACTGACACCCCGATGAACCGCGAGCGACTGGAATTCAACCGTCGGCGGTTCCTCGAGGGTCTCTCCGCGCTGGGCATCGGATCGACGCTCCTGCCCGAAGCGCTCACCATCGCCGCTCAGGACGCTGAGACCATCACCGTCGGCATGCTGGACGCCGCGCAGAAGATCGCCGGCGTGTCCTTCACAGCCGAGGAACAGCAAAGCATCCTCACCACGCTCAACGGCGCGCGCGGCTACCTGGCCGGATTCAGAGCGCTGCGGGCAGCCAACCTGGGCAACGACACTCAGCCGGCGATCGTGTTCAATCCAGTTCCGCCGGGCAAATCGCTGCCCAGCGGATCTCGCACTGTCGTCCGGCGCGACATCGTCGTCACGCTGCCGGCATCGGACGAGGCGATCGCGTTTCTCCCGGTGACGCATCTCGCGAAGCTCATCGAAACGAAACGCATCACGTCCACGCGGCTCACCGAGATCTATCTCGCGCGTCTCAAGAAGTACGACCCCGCACTCCACTGCGTCGTGAGCCTCGTGGAAGACATGGCGCGCGCGCAAGCGAGGCAGGCCGACGACGAAATCGCGGCGGGACGATATCGCGGGCCTCTGCACGGCGTCCCGTTCGGGTTGAAGGATCTGTTCGCCGTCCGCGGCACCAAGACAACGTGGGGCGCGACGCCGCTACAAAGATCAGGTGATCGACACGGACGCGACGGTGTACACCAGGCTCCGGGAAGCGGGCGCCGTGCTGGTTGCCAAGCTGTCCACGGGCGCCCTCGCGTTGAGCGCGCGATGGTTCGGCGGGCTGACCCGCAACCCCTGGAACACGCAGCAGGACGCCTCGGGATCGTCAGCAGGGCCGGGTTCGGCGACGGCGGCGGGCCTCGTCGCGTTCTCGATTGGATCCGACACGGGCGGATCGGTCATTCAACCGTCCACGCGCAACGGGCTGACCGGTTTGCGGCCGACCTTCGGACGCGTCAGCCGGTACGGCGCGATGACGCTCGCGTGGACGCAGGACACGGTTGGTCCGATGTGCCGCTCCGCCGAGGACTGCGCGCTGGTCTTCAGCGCGATCTACGGCCCGGATGGGAAGGACAACAGCGTTCTCGACGTGCCGTTCGGGTGGGATCCGAACGCGGACGTCTCGAAGCTGCGCGCCGGCTACCTGCGATCGGCCTTCGACGCGATGCCGGATGCGGTCCGCCGCAACAACGAAGAGATGGTCCGGCTGATTCGAAGCCTGGGCGTTCAGGTCGTGCCCTTCGATCTGCCCGACGTCGCCATCGAGGCGATCGACTTCATTCGCTACGCGGAGACGTCAGCCGCATTCGACGATGCGATTCGCAGCGGCCGCATTCGCGAGATCGAACGCGGCCCCGAGCAAAGCACGCGCCCGGCCGAGCTGCGAGCCGGCCGCTTCATCCCGGCGGTCGAGTACATTCAGGCCAATCGGTACCGGATGCGCGTGATGCAGCGGATGGACGAGGCGATGGCCGGCCTTGACCTCTTCGTCGGCGCCAACCTCCTGCTGACGAATCGGACCGGGCACCCCGCTCTCAGCATGCCGAGCGGATTCGTCGAAGGCTCTCCGACGGCCTTACAACTGACGGGGAAACTGTTCGGGGAACCGGAGCTGCTGCTGCTCGCGCACGCGCTGCAGTCCAGGACGGACCACCATCTGAAGCATCCGGCGCTGACGTAACGCGCGCAGCTACACGGCGCGCGGCGGCGTGGCCGACACGCTCGCGATCGCGTCCGCCTCCGAATCGAACGCCTCGAACACGTTCAGCAGTCTCGTGAGCTCCAGCAGCTCCCGCACGTGACCCTTGACGCGCAGCAGCTTGAGCGCGCCGCCGCGGCGGGTGACGGTCGCGTGCGTGCGCAGGATCGTTCCGAGCGCCGTGCTGTCGATGTAGGGCACCTCGGCGAAATCGAGAACGACCCTGACATTGCCCTCCTGGATCAGGCGCTGCATGGTGTCGTCGAATTCCGTCGTCCCGTCGGTGAGCGTCACGCGGCCGTTGAGGCTGACGATGGCGACGCCGGACACAATCCGTTCCTGGATAGTCATAGGCATGACTTTACTGATGGCATTGTACCTGTAAGAGCGCCTAGGGCTGCCCGAACAATCGTTGAAACACGAGCGGCTTCATGTCGAGGATGTCGCCCGACGTTGGGGCGATGCCGCGCTCGCCGCCTTGCTCGACGACGATCGCAAACCCGTCCGGATGGTGGTTGCCCGAGCGCCCGGTCGGCAGGCCGGCGGCGATCGGACCGAGAATCGGCGAGTCAATGGCCGATGCCGTAGGCACGCCCGTCCAGGACACCACGATGTCCGGCAGGCTCCCCAGCCGCGCGCCGGGAAAGGCCTCGCGGGAGAACGTCATCTGTTTGACCAGTGGTTCTCCGGTTGCGACGATGCGGAAGCTCTGAAACGCGTCGCGCAGCCACTGCACGTACTGGGAAAACGTGTCGCTCCCCTCGTCGAGCGTGCCCAGCTTCTCGCGTCCTCGAAGGTTGAACTGAAGATACCCGCTGACGCTCGCCAGCGTCGCAAACGCCGGCGTCCGCTTCCAGTCGTGACCCGAGGTGATGGCGCGATCGACGACGAAGTCGCGGACCGCGCTCGGCACCATGTGCGCGACGGTATGCTGCAGCCGCGCCGGCAGCTTCTCGCGCAGCAGACGCATGACGCTGCGCTGACTCGGTCCCCCATCGGCCGGCATTTCGTCGCCCTTCCCGGGAAAGCGCTGGTTGACGCGATCCATGATCAGCCGCGTGAAATGTTCCTGCGAAGCGTTCTGCCCCATGCCGTGCGCGGCGACGATGATCAGCGTCGTGCCCTCCAGCTGGCAGCCCTCGACCAATGTCCCGATCGCCTCGTCGACGGCTTGATACACGGAGAGCATCGCCCCGGCGGGATGCGCGGTGCCCTCGGCTTCTGGACTCGGCCAGAACAAGTGGCCGGCACGGTGCGTTTCGCCGAACACGACGATCGAAAAGTCCCATCCCCGCAGGCCGAGCAGGTAGCGGCCGAGTTCGGCCCGCCGTCGCACGCCCTCGATGGTCTCGTCGCGCATCCGCGCGAGCTGGCCCTGTGTCTTGCGAACGGGCACCTCCGGTCCCATCGGATAGTCGCCGAACTTCCGCCGGATGTCGGCGGCGAGGCCGGGAACGTTCGTATGGAAGTCGGTCATGCGGTCGTGCGTGCCCCAGTCGGTGACTTCGATGCCCGTCCGTCAGGCGCGAGGGCCACGACATCGGGACGTCGAGGGCGACGACGCGCAGCCCGCGGCGCTCCAGTTCGCACCAGAACGGCTCGCAGTAGAGCCAGTCGCTGATCTGCCGCAGGCGCATGGACGCCGGGTCCCATTGCAGGTGGTAATAGACGCCGTGTTCGCCAGGCGGCACGCCCGTGTACAGCGTCGGCCAGGAAGCGGCCGGCAGCAGTTCGGATGTGCGGGAACGCAGGCGCCGGAGCACGCCGGTATCGAGCGCGCGGCGCAGGTTCGGCAGCGACGGCAGCGAAGCAAGAATGAAATCGAGGCTCGCCGCGTCGAGACCGATCATCATCACGTTCGGCGTCATTGCTGGGCTGGCGGCATCATCGCCTCTGCCGATCGGTGGGTCAAACTCAGCAACTGCCACGGCTGACGCTTTAGTAGAAGAGCGAACTCATTGTGAGTTCTCATCTTTGACTTGCTGAGTCGATCGGATTACGCTGGCGTCTGCGTACAAGGGCGCATCCGGTCCGCGGAAAGGGTAGAAGCCCACCTGTCCTCACGACGTCTCGCGCACCTTCTTTCAGCCCGCTGTGCGGACACCGGGCGCATCGATGAAAGGAGGTCGCTATGTCGACTGATCCGCACGCGGCGCCACGCCCTCTTCCCGACCGTCCCAACCTGCGGCATCTCAAGGACCAAGCCAAGGACTCGTGAAGGCCGGAAGCGCGAAGTCAATCACCGACGCGCAGTTCACGATCGCCCGGCTCTATGGATTTCCGAGTTGGCCGAAGCTCAAGGCGTACGTCGAATCACGCGACGAGATCGGGCAGCTCAAGGAGGCGATCGACACCAACGATCTCGAGCGCGTCATGACCCTCATGACCCGAAACCCGGAGCTGCACCGCGCTCCACTTGGCTATGGCAAGAACGGACCGCTGACGTGGGTCGCCGAATGCCGGGTTCCGTGGGAGCCGCCGAGTCCAGTGCGACTCGCCATGGCGAAGTGGATGATCGAGCACGGTTCGGACGTGCACCAGGGCGGCGACGGGCCGCTGATGAGAGCGGCGCTCAAGGGCAACCGCATTCCGATGATGGAGCTGCTCGTCTCCTGCGGCGCGGATGTGAATGCCGAGTGGAACGGCGACTTCCCGATCATCTTCGCGCCGTGCGAATCGGTGGATCCGGAGGCGCTCAAATGGCTCCTGGATCACGGCGCGAATCCGAACGGCGTCGGTGATCAGCGAAACCCGGTAACCCGTGGCACTGCCAACGCGCGCGGTACAGCACTGGATTACGTGATCGGGACCTACGCGCGGTCACCAGAGCGACTGAGCGCCTGCATCGACGTGCTCCTCGAGGCCGGTGGCACGACCCGGTACAACGCTCCCGGCGTGCTGGAAGTGCTCCGTCGCCGGATCGATCGCCTGGCTGAGCAACTCGATGCCGATGCACAACTGGTGCATCGGCGATTTCCCGAACTCGACTGCGGCAGCACCGGCGCCCGCCGCCTCCTGCTGCAGGGAGCGACCTTGCTGCACGTGGCCGCGGAGTTCGGCATCGTCGAAGCCGCAACGCTGCTGCTCGATCGCGGCGCGGACGTCAACGCGCGCGCGACCGTGGACGAGGCCGGCGTCGGCGGGCAGACGGCTATTTTCCACGCGGTCACGCAGTTCGGCGATCAGGGGCTGCCGATGGCGCAGCTGCTGGTGGAGCGCGGCGCCGACCTCACGGTGCGGGTGAAACTCCCTGGACACTATGAGCGGTCGGACGAATTCGTCGAATGCACGCCGCTGGGGTACGCGCTTCGGTTTCAGGACGAGTCTATGTCTGAGGGCAAAACCATCGCGTTCTTGCGGGAACGAGGGGCCATCGAATAAGTCGAGGCTACTGAGGGGGGTTGTACAGTGCGAGGTCTCGCCAGAGCTGCTGGAGCAGCGCGGGATCCACAACGCGCGTGTCGCCCTTCTCCGGGGCCTTCTCCGAATACAACCGAAGCGTCACGGTCCGGCACTGTTGCCCGAGCGCGCGCGGATCGTAGACATAGAGACCCTCGTAGATCGCGTCGCTCTCGGAGACGCGCTGTTCGAGCTTGAATGGATGGATGGGCGTGACCTCGGCGTCGTCGCAGAGCGCGCGCATCGCCGAGAACCCTGACTTGAAGTGTTTGATGGGCGGCAACGCTATGCCCTGCGTCTGCGCCGCCCCTCGCGCCACCATCGTCCAGAAGCCCTCGACCTGTTTCGGCGTCACCCGGATCAGCAGAACCGGCGGCACGTCCGCGATGTACTCGGACCAGTTGCTGAAATCCTCGAGCGGGCGCACGGCGGGTGGCCCGATCGCCTGGCGCTGCGTTCGGCCGCCCCGGCGCGTCGAGCGCTCCGCCAGGTACGCGCCCCGTACAGCATGATCGGCGTGATGAAGGCGATGTCGAAGTCCGACGAGGACATCCGGTACGGACTGAGGCTGCCTACGCGACGCTGCGCCGCGCTCTTGAGCTCCTCCACCGAATATGACCGGACCGGCTCCACGGGAAGATGCGTTGCAGCCGGCGGAGCCGCGTCTTTCATCTTCTTCTCGGCCGCCGCGACGACATCGCAGGCGTCGTCGACCCGCACGACGCGGACATCGCCGCGTCGGCGACTGGTCCGATTCTCCGCGAGCGACGTGATCCCGATGACCCTGCCGTCGGCCGCAAAAACAGGCCCGCCCGTGCTGCCGTCCGCGACGATGAGATCGGTGACGATCTCGTGGGACTCGACGCGGCTCACGCTGCCGCGCGCGATGCCTCGCTGCTCGCGGAGAGGGACTCCAATCGTGAAGATTTTCTCGCCGGCCGCCGGCGGCTTCAGCTCGCTGCCGCAGCCGAGCGGCAACGCGCGGATCGATGCGACCGCCGCCGGATCGATGCGGATGACCGCCACGTCACGCGCGGGATCCGACACGAGAACGCTGCCAGCAACCTTGATCGCCGGCGTGAGCTGCACTTCGATCGCTGTCGACGCGCCGATCGATCGCTGACTCGTCGCGATCAGTCCTTTCGGGTCGATAACGAACCCCGACGCGTGGGTGGTCGGAGTCCAGAGCGCGACGACGCTGTCCTCCCACCGCATCGCGAGCGCCGACGGGTCGTCTGGCGGCGGCGGTCGAGTGTGGTCGTCGCCACGGACGCGGCCGACTCGACCTCCGCGTTGTCGCTTGTCAACTCGAGGACGGCGTCGCGGCCGGCGACGATGTCCAGTGTCTGCGTCCAATGAATCGCCTGGCCCTGGAATATGAGCGGCTCGTCCGATTCGACCGTGTAGTTGCCCGGACGCAGCCGGACGTCGACCGTGCCATCCGCCGCCGTGACGACCCGCCGCGGCGCCGCACTCGCCGGGTTGTCGCTGATGAGGAGCGCGTGCCGCGAGACAGGCAGGGTCTTCTGCTCGGTGTCGACCAGCGACACTTTGATGTGCAGCACACTGACGGCCTGTCCAGCGACCGCTGGCGGAACAAGCAGGAACAGCATCGCGGCCGCGATCGCGCGGAACATGAAATCATCGTGGTCCGGTGGCAGCCGGATGTCAATCAGGTCCGGACCGGATGAACCCTAACGCCCCGATACCGAAGGCGAGAAAGATCACGCCCATCAATGCCAGCGCCGATCACCGCGAACACCCAGGCAACCCGGCGCCCCAGCCGACGCTCTCTTCAGCCGCGAGCGGGACATCGTCACGTCGAGGACGGATGAGGAGCCAGAGAGCCGTGCCGGCAAACAGCGCACCAAGGATCCCGAGGATGCCGGGGCCGAGCAGCCCGAGTCCGATGGCGAAGAAGATCGATGGCGCGACGCGCACGAGATCGACGCGCTATTGCTTAGCCAGGTCCGGAAGAAGTCACCGTTGAAACCAGGAGGCGCTCAAGGTAACAACGCCAGAAACAAGAGGGCTCCATATGGCCTCGCGACGCGCACATGTAGTGCTAATCGTCTTGGGAGTGATCTCTCTTGATCCCGCTTGCGCTGGTCCTTGCGGGCGTCCGAGGGCTTCAATCCTCCCTTGAATTCTTCAATGCGTCCCAGGTAACCGAAGGAACTGTCGTCCGCGTGGAGCGCAAGATAGTAGAGGACGATGACCGCATCGTGACGGAAACTCGCGCGGTCCTGGATTTTACCGTTGATGACCGTCGCGTTGAAGTCAGACAGCGAGCGGGCGCGCCGAGACCGAAGTATACGCTGGGGCAACGCGTACCCGTGCGATATCGAGTAGCCAACCCATACGACGCCAGCGTCAATACATTCGGCGACCTGTTTCTATCCGATGTGATACTCGCCGGCGTGGGCCTCGCGATCCTGGCGATGCTGTTCTTTGGGGGACGTGCGATCTTCAAGTCCTAGGAACCGCTGACGCGCTATTGCAAGCCGCCTCGCACGGACGTGATTCGCTGCGTGTTGAAGCCAAGCCAGTGCATGCGGCCGACGTAGCGGGCGTGCTCCACCTTGATGCAGCGATCCATGACGACCGACACGCCGCCGGCTTCGGCAATGCGGGCGCCTTCCTCGTTGATCACCGAGAACTGACACCACAGGTTGCCCGCGCCTATCTTGACCGCCTCGGCGGCGATCGCGGGCAGCGCGTCAGGCGCACGAAAGACGTTCACGGCGTCGATATGAACCGGGACGTCGAGCAGACTCTTGTAGCTCTGTTCGCCGAGAATCTCGGGCTCGCGCGGGTTCACGGGAATCACGCGGTATCCGTGCCGCTTGAGGTAGTAGCCGACGAAGTAGCTCGCGCGCAGCTCGTTCTTCGACAGCCCGACGACGGCAATGGTCGACGCGTTGTGGAGGACGCGCTGGATGATCAGCGGATCCTGAAACGGGGCGAGATCGAATGCCGGGCTCATCGCGATGCGACCTCGCTCTGCGCCGACGCGGCTGCGCGCGCGAAGCCCTGTTCCAGGTCCCAGATCAGATCGTCGACAGATTCGGTGCCGACGGAGAGGCGGATCGTTCCCGGGCCCACGCCGGCGGCCCTGAGTTCATCGTCGTTCAGCTGACGGTGCGTCGTGCTGGCCGGGTGGATGATGAGGCTCTTCGAGTCGCCGACGTTCGCGAGGTGCGACCACAACGTGACGCCGCGGATGAAGTCCTGTCCCGCGGCGCGGCCGCCGCGGCAGTCGAAGGAAAACACCGCGCCGGCGCCCCCCGGCAGGTACTTGTCCACCAGCGCCCGATGGCGGCTCGTCGGCAGCCCTGGATAGGTCACGTTCGACGCGAGCTCGTGCGCGGCGAGATAGCTCGCCACCGCGGCCGCGTTCTCGACATGGCGCGCCATCCGCAGCGACAGCGTCTCGAGCCCTTGCAGGAACAGGAACGCGTTGAACGGACTCATCGCCGCGCCGAGGTCGCGCAGCGTCTCTGCCCTCAGCTTCATGCAGTAGCCGTAGGTGCCGAAGGTTTCGTGAAACTGCAGCCCGTGGTACGCGGGGGATGGATCGGCGATCACGGGGAAGCGGCCGTTGGACCAGTTGAACTCGCCCGAATCGACCACCACGCCGCCGATGCTCGTCCCGTGGCCGCCGATGAACTTGGTCGCCGAGTGGATCACGATGTCCGCGCCCCATTCGATGGGCCGGCACAGGAACGGCGTCGCGAACGTGTTGTCCACGATCAACGGAATCTGGTACTCGATGCGCAATCGCCGCGATCGTCCCGATGTCGAGGACGTTGCCCGCCGGGTTGCCAATCGTTTCGCCGTAGAAGGCCTTCGTGTTCGCGCGCACGGCCGCCTTCCACGCGTCTCGATCGTCGGGGTCGACCCACGTCAGCTCCACGTTCATCTTGCGGAGCAGGTGCTTGAACTGGTTGACGGTTCCGCCGTAGAGCGCCGACGAGGAGACGACGTGATCGCCCGGCTGCAGCAGCGTGAAGAGCGCCGCGGCCTGCGCCGCGATTCCGCTCGCGAACGCCACCGCGCCGCACCCGCCCTCGAGGCTGGCCATCCGCTCCTCGAACACGGCCACCGTCGGGTTCATGATGCGCGAATACGTGTTCCCGTACTCCTGCAGGTTGAAGTAGGCCGCCGCCGATTCCGGGTCCTCGAACACATAGCTCGTCGTCTGATAGATCGGCACGGCGCGCGCCCCGGTGTTCGGGTCGGGGCGCTGCCCCGCATGCACCTGACGCGTCTCGAATCCGAACTTTCGCGTTTCTTCCATGCTGTTCATTCCTAAGCCGTCTGACCCGCGAGGAACCGCTGGATCATCGGCGTCTGTCGTGCTTCCTCCAGCAGGAAGCAGTCGTGCCCGTACGGCGCGTCGATGACGTGAAGCTCGACATCCTGGTGCAGCGCTCGCAGCGCCTGGGCGAGCTCCTCGGATCCCGCCGGTGGATACAACCAGTCGGAGCTGAACGCAATGAGCAGCGTTCTCGCGCGGACGGTCCTGAGCGCGTCGACCAGGCGTCCGCCTCCGTACTGACGGGCGAGATCGAAGTAGGTCAACGCCCGCGATGTATAGAGGTAGGTGTTCGCATCGAACCGCTTGACGAAGGCGTCCGCCTGGTGGCGCAGATAATTTTCGATTTCGAACTCCGGATCGGTCAGCGTGTAGCGGATGTCGTCCGCGAACTGCAGGCGGCGGCCGAACTTGTTGCCCAGCGACGTCGCGGACAAGTACGTGATGTGGCCGACCATGCGTGCGACGCCCATCCCCGCCTTGGGCGCGCGTCCGGTGCCGTGGTAGTGGCCGCCCTGCCAGTCGGGATCCGCCGTGATGGCGTTGCGCGCGATGGCGTTCCAGGCGACGCCTTGAGGCTGCAGCGCATGGCGTGCTCGCAATGACCACAATCGCGTCGACCTGATCGGGATACGACACTGCCCACTCGAGCGCCTGCATCCCGCCGAGCGAACCGCCCGCGATCGCCGCGAGCCGCCGGATGCCCATCTCGTCGAGGAACGCCCGCTCCGCGCGGACCATGTCGGCGACTGTGATGACCGGGAAATCCGATCCATACGGTCGGCCCGTTGCCGGGTTCGTGGATGACGGGCCCGTCGTTCCCCGGCACCCGCCCAGAAGGTTGGTGCTGACGACGAAAAACCGATTGGTGTCGAAGGCCTTGTCGGGGCCGATCATGCCATCCCACCAGCCGAGACCGCGGCCGGCTGTTCCGTCCCGCTCGTCGGCGCCGAAGCCGTCTCTGGTGCTCTCCGGTCGGCGGCGTGGCCGCGTAACCCGCCGCATGGGCGTCGCCGCTGAGCGCATGACACACGAGAATCACGTTGTCGCGCGCCGGCGACAGCGTTCCATATGTCTCGTACGCGATCCGGACCGGATGGAGTGTTCGTCCGCAATCGAGGTCGAGCGGCGTCGCCAGATCGAGGAACCGCGTCTCGACCGTACCGACCGAGCCGGCCGAGGTTGGCGACTGCTGAGTGGCCATCGGCGTGATCATAGTCTCTCTTCGATCGGTGCTCGTGAGCGGATGTATGATCGGTGGCTTCCAACAAGACACGTAAAGAGGGGGATGATCATGGCGATGGCGACCATCAACAACGGAGTCAACGTGCAGGCGCTGCTGGACGCGCGCGAGGCGCTCAAAGGCGCCCCCGACGCCGCGAAGTTCACGTGGCGGGCGTCCTGCAAATGGCAGAACGGCACGTACAGCAAAGCGAACGTGCACGGTTTCTTCGGCCTCGGCCAGGAGCAGAAGCACAAGACCGAGACGTCGTTCGAGGCGGATCACCCGGAGGTCTTCGCGTCCGAGGATCGCGGCATCACGCCGGTCGAGTACATGCTCGTCGGGCTCGCGAGCTGTCTCACCGCCGGCGTCGCGGCCGTCGCGCAGAACCGCGGCATCCAGCTGCGTTCGGTCGAGTCGACGCTCGAAGGCAAGATGGACATCCGCGGCATTCTCGGCGTCGACAGCGACGTGCGGAACGGCTACGACGACATCAAGGTGACGTTCAAGATTGACGCGGATGCGTCGAAGAAGGACATCGAGGCGCTCGTCGCGCAGTCGCAGAAGCGCTCGGCGGTCTACGACATCATCACCAATCCCACGAACGTCACCGTCGCGGTTGTCTAGAGGCATCACGGCGGGAGCCGTGGGGAGACCAAGCCATCGAACGCGTCACCACGGTCGTCATCGGGGCCGGGCATGCCGGCCTGGCGGCGAGCCGATGTCTCTCGGAGCGGTCGATCGACCACGTGGTGCTCGAACGCGGCGAGGTGGCGAATTCCTGGCGGCGTGAACGCTGGGATTCGCTGCGGCTCCTGACGCCGAACTGGCAGAACCGACTGCCGGGGTACCAGTACTCCGGCACGGATCCGGACGGCTACATGGGAATGGGCGAAGTGATCGAGTTCATCTCGCGCTTCGCCGCAGTCTCCGGCGCGCCCGTGCGCACGCACACCGCCGTGACCTCGCTCCGGCAGATCGAAGCGGGCTACCACGTCGCGACGACGCAGCGGCGACGTGCGCTGCCGGACCGTCGTGCTGGCGAGCGGCGCCTGCAATGTGCCGATCGTCCCGGCCATTCATCAGGCCGTGCCAGCCTCCGTTCGAAGCGTGACGGCCTTCGACTACCGCAATCCTGAGGGACTGCCTGAAGGCGGCGTACTCGTCGTCGGCGCGTCAGCAACAGGCGTGCAGCTCGCCGACGAAATCCACCGCTCCGGCCGGCCGGTGACGCTCTCGGTCGGCGAACACGTGCGCATGCCGCGGACTGTACCGCGGGCGCGACGTGCTCTGGTGGATGGACGCGTCGGGCGTGTGGACCCAGCGCTACGACGAGGTCGACGACCTGACACGGGCCAGGCGGCTGCCGTCCCCGCAACTCGTCGGCACGCCGGAACGGACGACGCTGGATCTCAATGCCCTCAGCGCGATCGGCGTCGCGCTCGTGGGTCGCCTCTCCGCGGTGCGCGATGGCCGCGCGCTCTTCTCTGGCGGGCTGCGGAATCAGTTCGCGCTCGCCGATCTCAAGCTCGACCGCCTGCTCGATACGTTCGACGAGTGGGCGCGCTCGCAAGCGCCGCGACGGCGACATGCCGCCTCCGGAGCGCTTCGAGCCGACCCGCGTGCCGCGCGTCGTCACCCCTCACGCTCGACCTGCGGAGCGGTGAGATTCGGTCGATCGTGTGGGCCACCGGGTTTCGCCCGGACTACAGCTGGCTCGACCTGCCAGTCGTCGACGAGAAAGGGCGCCTGCGGCACGAGGGCGGCGTGGTCGAGGCGCCGGGGATGTACGCCCTCGGGCTGCCTGTCTTGCGGCGGCGCAACTCGACGTTCATTTGCGGTGCGGAAGACGATGCGCGCGACGTGATCGATCACCTCGCCGGCTACCTCGCGACGCGCCACCACGCCTGAGAACCGCAGTGCCGGCCGCACCTGCATGAGGGCTTCCCGTGAACGTTGACGCGGTGATCGTCGGCGCTCGCTGTGCGGGAGCGGCGACGGCGCTGCTGCTCGCCCGGGCAGGGGCGCGCGTGCTGCTCGTCGACCGTGGCGCGTACGGCACCGACACGCTCTCGACCCACGCGCTGATGCGAGGCGCTGTGCTGCAGCTGCATCGATGGAACGTGCTTCCGGCCATCGCCGCGGCGGGCACGCCGCCCGTGCACTCCACGACGTTCAGCTATCGCGAGCAGGACGTCGTCGTGCCGATCGAGCCCAAGCACGGCGTGGATGCGCTGTACGCGCCGCGCCGGGCGCTGCTCGACCGAACGCTGGTCGACGCGGCAGCCGAGAGCGGTGCAGACGTCAGGCACGGCGTCCGCGTCGACGACATCGTGGTCGATGCGCGCGGGCGCGTGCGGGGAATCACGGCGGTCGACAACGGTACCCGCCTCCGCGTCGACGCCGACATCGTCATCGGGGCCGACGGGTTGCGCTCACTCGTTGCCGAGCGGGTCGGCGCGGCCCGCGTGGTCGAGGGTCGGCACGCCACAGGCGTGCTGTACAGCTACTGGCAGGACTGCCCGGTCGACGGCTTCTACTGGAGATTCGGCGCGGGCGTGGGCCTTGGTGCCATTCCCACCAACGACGGTGCGACGTGCGTGTTCGTGGCGACGCCCGCCGCGCGGATGCGTGCGGAGATCCGCGGGGACGCGGCATCAACCTACCGCAGACTGATCCGCGAGGCGTCGCCCGCGATCGATACGCAACTGCACACCGCCCGCCGGGTGGAGCCGGTGCGCGGATTCGGCGGGCACCCCGGGTTCATCAAGCGCAGCACGGGCGACGGATGGGCACTGGTCGGCGATGCCGGGTACTTCAAGGATCCGCTCACCGCGCACGGCATCACGGACGCCTTGCGCGATGCCGAACTGCTGGTGCGCGCGATGACCACGGGAGGGGCCGCCGCGCTCGACGACTATGAAGCGACGCGCCTCGATCTGTCGCGCAGACTGTTCGACATCACCGACCAGCATCGCGTCGTGTGCCTGGACCGATGCGGAGGTGCAGGCGTTGCACCGTGCGTTCAGTGTCGAGATGTCGCGCGAGGTGCGAGTGCTGGTGGCGTTGAAGCCGTGAGTGTTCCTTAAGAGGGATGGATGATTGGAATCCGTACGACGGCTGGATCGTGCTGGGCATTGCCGCGCTGGCCATGGTCGGCACCTTTCCAGGCCGGACCCAGGGGCTCGGCCTGATCACGGAACCGCTGCTGAGGGACGTCGGCATCGATCGCGTGCGGTTTGCGGAGATCAATCTGGTCGCGACGCTCGCCGGATCGCTGTTCTGCTTCGGCATCGGCGGGCTCGTCGATCGGCGCGGCAGCCGGATCGTGCTGACCGTGCTGGCGCTGCTGCTCGGCAGTCGTCGTCGTGGCGATGAGCACCGTCTCGAGCGCGCTCGCGATCCTCATTCTGATCACGCTCACCCGGGGATTGGGCCAGAGCGCGCTATCGGTGGTGAGCCTGGCCATGCCGGGCAAATGGTTCCGGCGCCGGTTGACGTTGGCCATGGCCGTCTACGCGATCGGGCTGAGCATCGGGTTCATGCTGGCGTTCCCCGCGGTCGGCGCGCTCGTGAGCGCGCGTGGATGGCGCGTGGCCTGGGCGGCGGTCGGCCTGTCGATCGCCCTGGGCCTGGCCCCCATCGCGTGGCTGTTGGTCACGCGCGAACCCGAGACACATCCTGAACTGGACACTGCGGCCAGCGACGCGCAGACCGCGCGCGGCTCGGACACCTCGCTCGGCGCGGCGCTGCGGACGCCGGCGTTCTGGGTCTTTGGCATCGCCAGCGCGATGTACGGCCTGATCGCGTCGGGCATCGGGTTGTTCAACGAATCGATTCTGGCCGAACGCGGCTTTTCCGCCGACATCTACTACCGGGCGCTGGCGGTCACGGCCATCACCGGCCTCGCCGGAAATTTCGGCGCGGGCGCGTGGGCCGACCGCGGGTCGCTGCGCCGCGTGCTGATCGCCGCGCTGCTGCTGCTGACGGCGGCGCTGGCCGCGCTGCCTCACGTCACCACGAACGCTCACGTCTACGCGCAGGCGGTCGCGATGGGAATCGCGGGTGGATTCGTCACGGTCGTGTTCTTCAGCTACTGGGGCCGGGCGTACGGCCGGACGCACCTGGGACGCATTCAAGGGGTCGCACAAGCGCTGACGGTGGTCGCGTCAGCGACGGGACCGCTCGTCTTCGCGCGATTCGCGCAGAGCACCGGGTCGTATGCGATGGCGTTCTATGCGCTCGCCGCGGTGATGATGCTGTTGGCAGGCGCCGCGTCCAGCGTCCGCGTGCCCGAGGGCATCTGACGGCGACGCTCGCGCCGTAATCCATCGAACGATTCGCTATGCCGTAGGTCGTCGACGAATGGTTCGCGCGATGTGCGTCGATTCACAAGCGACGGGATGTTGGAAGGAAAGTGGAGGCGCCGCCCGGATTTGAACCGGGGGTGGAGGTTTTGCAGATTTAACGGGGTTGTGCATCGTGTTGTCTCGTGCTGGTCTTTGGTCGGTCCAGCTCCCCCGTTTTGCCTGGTGTTCGGGCCGTATTGGACTACGTCTGGACTACCGCGCCCGGTGGCGGCCTCGTGCCCTGAGGCCCTGAAGGGATCCAAGGACGGATATTTCCACCATTTGCAGCCCGGTCCTGGCGCGCACTCGACAGCCCGCGATTCAACCGCAAGGTGCACTTCGATACCCGCTGAACCCGACTTCGGCGAGCAACCTTGCACCGACACATTAGGCTTCCGCGCAGGTGGCGCTCGCCATCCCCCTACCGGTCCGACTCGACCACACCTGCTGCTCCGTTGCTAGCGAAGGTGCGGCGGCCAAACGTTCGCGAGTTGGAACCGCATTGAGGAATGGGTGAGGCGGCTCGAGCAACTGCGAAAGGTAGTCTGGGCGGACGAACGTTTCCGGCTGCGCGACCGCACTGGTAACCGCTGCGGCGGGTACCGGACCGTTCCCACGGCCCGGATTCGTGATCGCTACATCTTCCTGCACGGGTTTGCCAAGAAAGACAGGGCCAACGTCACGCAGGATGAGAAGAAGGCGCTGCAGTTCGCCGGCAAGGTGTTCCTGAATCTCTCACCTGCCGATCTCACGGAAGGCCCTGCAGGCGGGCGTACTGGTGGAGGTGCACTGTGTCCAGCAAGCTCATTGAGTCTCTGCGCGGCGATCTCGCCGCGCTGGAGAAGGCCGCGAGTGAATGGCGCCTAAAACAGAAGTGGGTGCCGCACCTGGCTGGTGCGCGCGCCGATCGGCGACGTCGCCGCGCGTCGGCTGCCGCGCGGGTTCGTCCGGGTCCACCGGCAAGTCGTGATCAATTCGCGCCATGTCCGCGCCCGTCTGTCGGGATAGCCGCGGCCGGCCGGCGATCACACTGAGCGGCGGCGAGACGGTGACGGTCCGCCGCTCCTATCGCAACCGGCTCGATCGGCTCACCCGGGCCTAAGGGCGGCGCAGCAGCGCTTCGGCCGCAACCACCATCGCTTCGACGCCGGCTGTGACCGACGGCTCCGGCTCGATCCGAAACAAGGGCGAATGGTGTCCAGCCGCCGTGGCCAAACGCTCGGGCGAGGTGCCGCCCACCCAGAAGAAGACTCCGCGCACGCCGCTTTCCGGCGTCACGAATTCGGCGAAATCATCGGCGCCCATGCCGGTACGCGGCCTGTCTCCGATCCGGTCCGGCCCCAGTCGCGCCGCGATGGCGTCGCGAACAATCGCCGCCGTGGCGCGGTCGTTGAGCGTCGGCGGGGTGGATTCCGCGGTGGAGCGCGCAACGATCGGCAGTCTCGCATCCGGCACGCCGAGCGCGAGAGCGGTGCCGCGCGCGACCCGGTCGATCCCGTCGAGCAGCCGCGTCCGGGTTGCGGGATTGTCCGCGCGCACGGTCAGTTGCAACTCCACTTCTTCGGGAATGATGTTGCCGCGCACGCCACCATGGATGGATCCCACGCTGATCACCGCCCCCTCCAGCGGGCTGATATCGCGGCCGACCATCGATTGGAGCGATACGATGATTTGGGCCGCAACGATGACCGAATCGACTCCCAAATGCGGCCAAGCGCCGTGCGTCCCGACCCCGCGCACCCGGACCGTTACGCTGTCCGCGCTGGCATTGACGATCCCGTCCGGCACGTTGATTCGCCCCGCCGCCGTGCCTGCCCAGACATGGAAGGCGAGCGCGTAATCGGGCTTGGGAAAGCGGGTATAGAGCCCGTCCTCGATCATCGCCCGCGCCCCGGAGATCGTCTCTTCAGCCGGCTGCGCGATCATGACTAGGGTGCCGGACCAGTTGGCGCGCCGCGCATGGAGCATACGCGCCGTCCCGACCAGCGAGGTGATGTGCACGTCATGGCCGCAGGCATGCATGACCGGCTGCTCGACGCCGCCCGCATCGGCCTGGCGTGCGGTCGAGGCGTTGGGCAGGCCCGAGCGCTCCTGCAGCGGCAGCCCGTCCATGTCGGCACGCACCAGAACGGTCGGCCCGGCGCCGTTGCGCAGGATGGCGACGACGCCGGTGCTGCCGACTCCGGTGGTCACCTCATAGCCGAGCGCCCGAAGCTCGCGCGCCATCCGCGCCGCCGTCTGGGTCTCGCGGCCGGACAGCTCCGGATTGCGATGGAAATGGTCGAACAAGGCACCGAGATTTTCGCGATAGTCGCGCGCCACGGCCTCGCGCAGCGGCGTCTGCTGCGCCTGTGCAGGTACTGCAACGGCCGCGACCGCCATCAATGTGAGAATGGTTTTCATCGTTCGCTCGCCGGGGACGAGGGCCAGCTTAGAGCCCAAGCTCGTCCTCGTCAAATCGGCATATCGGCGACGCGTAGCGGTCTCCGAGGCAGATTTGATTCGCGTGAACCAATACGACTTCAGTGCGATGCCAGGCCCCGAGGGTCAGCCGCACGCCTTGATCGTCTCGCGGGCGATGACCAGCACTTGAGCGCGTTCGAGGGGCACTGCTGACCCCGCCTGGTCTCGAGGAAGGCGCAGGAGTTCGGCGAATACGGCCCGCAAGGTCTGGAGGTCCTGCAAACCTCCTCCCTTGTTGAACTGAGAATTTGGAGGCGCCGCCCGGATTTGAACCGGGGGTGGAGGTTTTGCAGACCTCTGCCTTACCTCTTGGCGACGGCGCCTCGCGGGGCCGACTGAACCCGAAATCGTAGCATAGTCAGTCGACGCGCCGGCGTGAGCAGCTGACGTTAGCCGTCTCGGGTGACGGATTCCACCGCAGATTGCTGCCGCCGGACTCACGTCCGCCACGCGCCGGCGTCGTGCCGGCAAGTCCTGACCGGTGATGTCGCGGAGCGCCTGAAACACCCACTTCCGCGTTTCAAAGATCAAGCGACCAGTCCTCCGCGAATTCCAGAAGCCGCGGGATCGCCTTCCTCCGCTGACTCTCGCTGAGCATGCCGGACTGCGCAAGACCGCACGCGGCGCGCTCTCGAATCATCGGCGAGGGATCGTTGTGGAACACCTCGAGGAGCGGCGCGATGACGTCATCGGTGCCGAGGAACGCCAGCCCCTCCACGGCCCAATAACGGATGTTGACGTTGGAATCCTGCACCGACGCGAGGAGGGCGCGCAGCGCAACGGCCGGCTCCACCCCGCGGTTCCCGAGCAGCGCCATGTTCCAGAGCGCATTAGCGCGCGGACCCTGCTCGCCGGACCAGGCGTCCGGCTCGAGTTGCTCCATGGCCGCACTCGTCTTCTCCAGGCCGCGCGCGACAATGTTGATCTCGATGGCGGCGGAGCGAACGCGCAGGTCGTCGGAATTGATCGCCGTCGAAAACAAGCCGTTCAGCGAGCCGTCGAGCGTCAGTGCCCGCGCCAGCTCCCGACGCGCGCCGCGATTTGCTCGGCGGCGCCGCGGTAGTGATTGAGCGTGCGCTCGAGGAGCAGCACGGCCTGACTCTGCGCCGGCATCCCATCGAGACGCTCGATTTCATGTTCGGAGAGGACGTTGGCCGAGACCGGCACCGGTTTCCCGGACAAGCCGAGGATCGACGGCAAGCTCGTTCCAGGCCGCCCGCGCTGTCTCCGGGCCGGCGATCGCCATGCCGATGACAATGCCGGGTCAACAGGGTCACGGGCGTCCGCCACCAAGTCACCTCATGAGTATAGCGTCCGGTCTGGATCGGGAAACGCGGCCCTGAAAGGGCCGCGCTACAACTGCAGGTCTTGCGGAACGAGCTTGTGCGAGCGCCGCGCCGCGAGGCCGCTTCGGCGTGGCATTACGCCGTAGCGCGTCTGTCGATCCTCCGCGCGGAGCAGACCTCTGCCTTACCTCTTGGCGACGGCGCCCCTGAAAACACGACGCGGCCCGAAAGGGCCGCGCTACAACACCGAGCGAAGGGACTAGCGTGCCAACCGTCAGCTGGCGACGACCTTCAGCGTGCGATCGGGAGCGAAGGTTGGAGCGGGAAACGGGATTCGAACCCGCGACTTCGACCTTGGCAAGGTCGCACTCTACCACTGAGTTATTCCCGCCCGAATCCTCAACGTAACACACGGTCGGGGTAGCGTTCAAGGCCGCCTTACGCTCGGCTCGAAGCCGCGCCGAGCACGCGCAGAGGCTCGGGCTACAGACTGGACCGCCGCGCAGCACCTGCGCCGCTTCTTCAGGCGGCGTCGGGTTGATGTAGAACCCGGTCCCCCACTCGAACCCGGCGACACGCGTGATCTTCGGCATGATCTCGACGTGCCAGTGGAACACGTCGCCCACGTCCTCGTTGAACGGCGCGCTGTGAATGACCAGGTTGTAGGGCGGCAGCTCGAGGGCGCGATCCATGCGCTGAAGCAGCTGCTTGAGCAGTCGCGCCAGATTCTCGTACTCCGGCCGCTGCGCCTCCTCGAACCGCGCCCCGTGCCGCTTCGGCAGGATCCACGTCTCGAACGCAAACCGCGGCGCGTACGGCGCGAGCGCCACCATGTCGGCGTTCTCCGCGATCACGCGCCGCGGATCCGCGAGATCCTGGCGGACGATGTCGCAGAAGACGCAGCGGTCCTTGCCGGCAAAATGCCGCCGCGCGCCGTCGATCTCCTCGCGCGCGTAGCCGGGGATGATCGGCAGCGCGATGAGCTGCGAATGCGGGTGCTCGAGCGTCGCCCCCGCCGCCGCGCCGTGGTTCTTGAACACCACGATGTAGCGCAGACGGAAGTCGCGCTTCAGGTCCACGATCCGCTCGCGGTACGCCCACAACACCCGCTCGATGTCCGCCTCGGACATCGCCGCAAACGAGCGATCGTGCTCCGGCGTCTCGATGATCACCTCGTGCGCGCCGATGCCGTTCATCCGATCGAACATCCCGTCGCCGACGCGATCGAGATTCCCTTCCACCTGCAGGGCGGGAAACTTGTTCGCCACGACGCGCACGTCCCAGCCCGCCGTGTTCGGCGCGCTGCCGTTCTGCCGGTAGGCGAGGATCTCCGGCGGCGTGAGCGATTCGCGTCCCGGGCAGAACGGACAGTGCTCACGGCCGATCAGCGTCGCGCGCTCGACGCGAAAGTCGTTCGGCCGCTTCTGCCGATCGGTCGAGATGATGACCCACCGGCCGGTGATCGGATCTCTTCGAAGTTCAGGCATCGAATGCGTTCTGAAAAATCTGCACGACCGGCGCGCCGGTCTCGAGGTGGATCGACACGACGTCGAATCGGCAGGGATGTTCGGACAACCGATGGCGCGTCAGGTAGTCGCTGGCGAGCGCCGCAATCCGCCGGCGCTTCGACACGGTGACCGCCTCCGCCGCGTCCCCGAACGCGCGCCCCTCCCTCGCCTTCACCTCCACGAACACCATCGTCTTTCCGTCCCGCGCCACGATGTCAATTTCTCCCATGCGGCGACGGTACCGTCTGGCAAGAATTGCGTACCCTCGCCGTTCGAGCTCGCGACACGCCAGATCTTCTCCAGTTTTTCCAAGAGCCGTTCGCGCTTGCGTCATGCCCCGCGGGCGATGCAAGAGCTCTACCGTCTGACCTCCTGGAGCGCCTCGTCGAAAATCCGAATCGCGATGTCCGCCTGATCGCGCGTGAGCACGAGCGGCGGCGAGAAGCGTATCGCGTTCTTGCCCGCGCCGAGGAGCAACAGCCCGCGCCGGAACGCGGCGTTGACGACCGCGTCGCGTTCGTCGGTGGCGCGCTCCTTCGTCTGCCGATCGCGAACGAGCTCCACGCCGATCATCAAGCCGCGTCCCCGCACATCGCCAATCAGCGGATGTTTGTCGGCGAGCGCTTTGAGTCCAGCCAGCATGTGCGCCCCGACATCTGCGGCGTTGGCGACCAGCTGTCGTGCGCAGCAGCTCGATCGTGGCGAGCGCCGCGGCGCACGACACCGGGTTGCCGCCGAACGTGCTGGCGTGCGCACCGGGCGGCCACGCCATCAGACCCGCGCGGGCGGACGCCACGCCGAGCGGCATGCCCGACGCCACGCCTTTCGCGATCGCCACCATGTCGGGCTCCACACCCGAGAATTCGATCGCGAACATCTTCCCGGACCGTCCCATCCCCGACTGCACTTCGTCCGCGACGAGGAGGATGCCGTGCGGTTTGGTCAGCTCGCGCAGCCGCTGCAGAAACTGATCGGGCGCGACGATGTAGCCGCCCTCGCCCTGGATGGGCTCGATGACAATCGCCGCGACTTCGTCGGGTGAGACGAGATGGACGAAGAGCTGGTGATCGATGAAGTCGAGGCACTCCGCGGCGCAGGTCTCCGGCTTGAGGCCGATCGGACACCGATAGCAGTCGGCGTACGGCGCGTGATACACGCCCGGCATCATCGGACCGAATCCACGCCGCTGAATCGCCTTGCTCGCGGTCAGCGACAGCGAGCCCATCGTGCGGCCATGAAACGCGCCCAGGAACGCGATGATGTTGTCGCGTCCGGTCGCGTAGCGCGACAGCTTGATGCACGCTTCGACCGCTTCGGTGCCGGAGTTTCCGAAGAACGATCGGACGCCGCCCTTGATCGGCACGATGTCCGCGAGCTCCTCGGCGAGCCGCACCTGCGGCTCGTAGTAGAAATCGGTGCCCGACATGTGCAGGAATTTTCCGGCCTGCTCGGTAATGGCCCGCACGACGTCGGGGTGCGAATGGCCGGTCGAATTGACGGCAATGCCGGCGGCGCAATCGAGGAAGACGTTGCCGTCCACGTCTTCCACCGTCGCGCCCGATCCCCGCTCGATGACCAGCGGATAGCCGCGCGTGTACGACGGCGAGACCGTCGCTTTGTCGCGGTCGATGAGGGCTTTGGCTTTCGGACCCGGAAGATCGGTCTTGATCTCTGGTACGGACAACCTTCCTACTTCCTCTTCCAACGTGTGCCGCTTGAGACTGTCTTCGAGAAGCACACCGCGTGCCGCCAGGTCGTCGCGGATGCGGTCAGCAGCGGCGAAGTCGCGCCGTCGCTCGGCGGCGAGACGCTCTTCGATAAGCCGCTCGATCTCGTCCACCGGGACCGGCGGGCGCTCCTCCTCGCTGCGGCGCAGGCTCAGCACGCCCAACACCCGGTCGAACTCGTCGAATGCCGCGCGGATCGCCGCCGCATCGTCCTTTCCGACCTGTCCGGCGTCGATCGCGAAGTTGATCGCCCGGACCAGCTCGAACATCGAGCCGAGCGCCGCCGCGGTGTTCAAGTCGTCGCGCATCGCGTCGCCGAACTGCTTTCGCGCCTCGTCCACGCGCGCGCGCACTTCCGGATGGGCGCCGTCGGCCGTAATCGTGTCGAGCCGCGCCAGAAAATCCGTCAGCCGCCGGAGCGCTTCTTCCGCCTGCCCGACGCTCGCCCACGTGAAGTTGAGCTGCTTGCGATAGTGGGCCGACAGCAGCAGATACCGAACCGCCGACGGCCTGTGGCCTTTGGCCACGACGTCCGGAATCGTGTAGGTGTTGCCGAGCGACTTCGACATCTTCTGCTCGTCGACGATCAGGTATTCGACGTGCACCCAGAATCGCGAGAACGGTTCGCGCGTGGCGCCCTCGCTCTGCGCGATCTCGTTCTCGTGGTGCGGGAAGATGAGGTCGATGCCGCCGGCGTGGATGTCGATGGGCGGCTTGCCCAGGATCCGCAGCGCCATCGCCGAGCACTCGATGTGCCATCCGGGGCGGCCGGCCGGGATGCCGATGTCGGGAAACTCCCACGACGGCTCGCCTTCGCGGTGTCCCTTCCACAGCACGAAATCGCGGGCGTCTTCCTTGGCGTAGCTGTCGGCGTCCACACGCGCGCCGATCTTCATGCCGTCGTGATCCAGCCGCGCCAGGCGGCCGTACTCGGGCATCGTCGAGATCTTGAAATAGATGGAGCCGTCGCTGCGATAGGTGTGGCTAGGAGAGCTCGCCGCGGCGCATGTCGCGGGTGTGTGGTCGCTGAAGGATGCCTGCCGCGTGGTGGCGGCGCGTGGCCGGTTGATGCAGGCGCTGCCCGCAGGCGGAGCCATGGTGGCGCTCGAGGCGAGCGAAGCGGAGGTGCTGCCGCTGCTCGAGCACGACGGGGTGGAGATTGCTGGGCTGAACGGGCCTCGCTCGACGGTGATCTCGGGTGATGAAGCCGCGGTGTTGGCGCTGGCGGAGCAGTTCAGCGCCGAGGGCCGCCAGGCGAAGCGATTGCAGGTGAGCCACGCGTTCCATTCGAAACGCATGGAGCCGATGCTGGATGAGTTCCGGGAGGTGGTGTCGTCGGTCAGCTTCGGAACGCCAAGGCTGCCGATCGTGAGCAACGTGACGGGCCGTGCTGGCGACCGCTGAGGAGCTTTGCAGCGCGGAGTACTGGGTGCGCCAGGTGCGCAGCCGGTGCGATTCCTGGACGGCGTGCGGGTGCTTGAAGCAGAAGGCGTGCGGGCGAGCCTCGAGCTTGGTCCGGACGGCATTTTGACGGCGCTGGCCGCAGGCTGCCTGTCGGAGGCATCGCAAATGCAGGCGGTGGCGGCGCAACGCGCGGACGGGATGGCACCGAGGCGCTGCTGGCGGCGCTCGGCGTGCTGCACGTCCATGGGTGTTGCGGTGGACTGGGAGAAGGTGCTGGGCGGGCGGAGCGGATCGCAGATTGGTTGCGCTGCCGACCTATGCGTTCCAGCGGCAGCGCTATTGGCTTGAGGCGGAGAAGGGCGAGCGGTGACGTCGCGACGATGGGTCTGTCGTCGGCGGCGCATCCGCTGCTTGGGAGCGGCGACGCCGCTGGCGGACAGCGAGCGGCTTCCTGCTGACGGGGCGGCTGTCGGCGACGGAGCCTGGGTGGCTCCGCGACCATGCGGTGTTCGGGACGGTGCTGCTGCCGGGGACGGGGCTGTTGGAGCTTGGTTTTGCGGCGGCGCGTGCGGTTGGCTTGATGACTGTATCGCAGCTGACGCTGGTGGCGCCGCTGGTGTTGCCGGCGGACGGTGCGGTGCGGGTGCAGGTCCAGGTGGAGGCGCCGGATGCCGGCGCGGACGGCCGTCGCGGGCTGAGCATCTACAGCCGGCCGGAAGATGCGCCGGAGGGGACCGCGTGGACGCTGCATGCGCAGGGCGTGCTGAGCGCAGCGGAGGCAACGCAGCCGCAGTGAGCGACGCGGCCGGGCTTGAGAGCCTGGCCGCCGGTGGGTGGGACAGCGATTGATCTGACGGGGCATTACGCCACGTTGCAGGCGCGTGGGCTACGGCTACGGTCCGGCGTTACAGGGGCTTCGCGAGGCGTGGCGCGTCGGCGATGCGGTGTACGGCCGTGCGGTGCTGCCGGAGGCGTTGTCGGAATCGGCGGAAGATTACGGCCTGCATCCTGCGCTGCTGGATGCGGCGCTGCATGTTCTGAGGCTGGTGGACGGCAGTGTCGAGCGCGGCAGCGCGGGTTCACTGCTGCTGCCGTTCGAGTGGTCGGAGGTGTGGCTGGTTGCGACCGGTGCGCGCGAGCTGCGCATACGAGCCTCGGTGGAGCGCAGTGGCGATGGCGAAGCGTTGGCGCATCTGCAGCTGGCCGATGGCAGCGGGCGCGCGGTTGCGCAGGTCGGGGGCTGCGGCTGAGGGAAGCGAGCGAAGCGCAGATCCGCGAGGCCTCGCGCAGCGAGGCGCAGCATCTTTACCGTCTGGATTGGCGTCCGGTGGCGTTGAGCGAGGCCGGCCCGGAAGCGCTGTCCACGATCTGATGGTGGGCGGCGACGGTCGAGCTGGCGGCTGGTCTCGGGCTCGATCAGTCGACAGCGTGTCGGCACTTGTGGCGCGGCTTGAGCAGGGCGCAAGCGGTGCCCGGGCGTATCGTGTTCGATCATTCGCTGGCAACGGCTTCGAATGATGGGATCATTCTGGCCGCCACGCATGCGGACGCCGAACGTGCTCTGCGGGAGCTGCAGGGGATCCTGGGCGAAGCGCGACTGAACGAGACGTCGGTGACATGGCTGACGCGCGGCGCGGTCGCGACGGGGCCTGATGAAGGAGTAACCGGGCTGTCGCGAGCGCCGCTGTGGGGCCTGGTGCGGAGCGCGCGGGCGGAACACCCGGATCGACGGCTGCAGCTGCTGGACGTCGACGCGCCTCCCGCCGAGGCGGCATTGCTGACGAAGCTGTTGTCGACGGCAGCGGAGCCCGAGCTGGCGCTGCGGCACGGCTCGGTGATGGCGCCGCGGCTGGCGCGTGCGGCGAGCATGCCTGCGGGCGAGCCGCGCCGGCTTGAGCCGACGGGGACGGTGCTGATCACGGGGGGCGTGGGCGAGCTTGGTCGGGAGCTTGCGCGGCACCTGGTCGATGGTCACGGGGTGCGTCACCTGTTGTTGACGTCGCGTCGCGGGCTGGAGACGCCGGGCGCGGCCGAGCTGGTCGCGGAGCTGCAGGCGCTGGGCGCGCAGACGGTGCAGGTGGTGAGCTGCGACGTGTCGGATCGCGATGCGGTGCGCTGCGGTCTTGAGCGGCATACCGGCGGATCGGCCGTTGACGGGAGTGTTCCACCTGGCGGCGATGCTGGACGACGGGATCGTGCCGGCGCTGACGGGTGAGCGGCTGGAGCGGGTGCTGCGGCCGAAGGTGGATGGTGCCTGGCATCTGCACGAGCTGACGGCGGATCAGGATCTGGCGGCGTTCGTGCTGTTCTCGTCGGTGGCGGGACTTGGCGGTGCGGGACAGGCGAACTACGCGGCGGCAAATGTGTTCCTGGATGCGCTTGCGGCGGAGCGTCGGCATCGTGGTCTTGCTGGGCAGAGCCTGACGTGGGGCTTGTGGGAGCAGCCGGTGCGGGCATGACGGCGCATCTGGGCAGGGCGGAGCTGATGCGGATGCGGCGGCAAGGTGTGCTGCCGCTGTCGCTCGAGCTTGGCCTCGAGCTTCTGGATGCGGCGCTGTCGCGGCCGGAGGCGGTGCTGATTCCTCTCCATCTGGATCTGGCTGTGATGCAACGCCAGCTCGGCGGCGAGGAGGTGCCGGCGCTGTATCGTGGCTTGCTGCGTAGCGGCTTGAAGCGTGCATCGGCGTCGAGCGCAGACACGAACACATTGCGGGCGCGACTGGCGGCGCTGGCGAGCGAGGCGGAGCGGCTGGAGGCGCTGGTGGAGCTGGTCGCAGGAGGACATCGCGGCGGTGCTGGCGTTGCCCGGGGCATCGTCGGTGCCTGCGGATGTGCCGCTGAAGGAGCTTGGGCTGGATTCGTTGATGGCGGTCGAGCTGCGCAACCGGCTGTCGGCGCGGGTCGGGAGCAAGCTGCCGACGACGCTGGCGTTCGATTATCCGACGGCGCGGGCGATGGCGCAGCTGCTGCTGGAGAAGCTGGAGCTGGGTCGGAGCCTCGTTCGCGTGGAGCGCCGGCGCGCGATCGATGCAGCGACGGCGGCGTCGGAAGCGATCGCGATCGTGGGGATGAGCTGCCGCGCGCCGGGCGGATCTGACGAGCCCGGAGAGCTACTGGTCGCTGCTGGAGAGCGGTGGCGACGGCGTGGGCCCGCTGCCGCGCGCTGGAGCCGGGAGCTGTTGCGGCGACTGGAGCTGGCGACGGGAGGCCTGGCGCAGGAAGGCGGCTTCCTCGACGCGGTGGAGGATTTCGACGCGGGGTTCTTCGGCATCTCGCCGCGCGAGGCGCTGGAGATGGACCCGCAGCAGCGGTTGATGCTGGAAGTGGTGTGGGAGGCGCTGGAGCGAGCGGGCATCCGACCGGAGGCGCTGAGAGAGAGCCGGACTGGCGTGTATCTCGGCTCGATGGGGAGCGACTACGGCACGCGCTCGCTCGAAGCGATGACGATGTGGACGGCGACGGGCACGCGTCGAGCGTGCTGGCGGGACGGGTGTCGTACGTCCTGGGTCTCGAGGGCCCGGCGATGACGGTGGATACGGCGTGCTCGTCGTCGCTGACCGCGCTGCATCTGGCGTGCACGGCGCTGCGGCAGGGCGAGTGCGATCTGGCGCTGGCGGGTGGTGTGACGGTGATGTCCACGCCAACGGCGTTGGTGGCGTGGGTCCGGACGACGGCTGGCGCCCGATGGCCGCTGCAAGGCGTTTTCGGCGGCGGCGGACGGCGCGGGCTGGACTGAAGGCTGCGGGGTGCTGGTGCTGAAGCGCGGTGTCGGACGCCGAGCGTGATGGCGACGAGATCCTGGCATTGATCCGTGGCTCTGCGGTGAACCAGGACGGGCGCAGCCAGGGGCTGACGGCGCCGAACGGTCCGAGCCAGCAGCGGGTGATCCGTGCGGCGCTGTCGGCGAGCGGTCTGGAGCCGGACGACATCGATGCGGTCGAGGCGCACGGCACGGGCACCAGTCTCGGGGATCCGATCGAGGCTGGGGCATTGGCGGCGGTGTTCGGTCCGACGCGCGGTGAGGAGCGGCCGCTGTGGCTGGGATCGTCGAAGTCCAACCTCGGGCACACGCAGGCGGCGGCGGGCGTGCTGGGCGTGATCAAGATGGTGCTGTCGCTGCAGCACGAGCTTCTGCCGAAGACGCTGCACGCGGAGCGTCCGAGCGAGCAGATCGAGTGGGAAGGCAGCGGGCTGTCGCTGTTGCAGGAGGCGCGGGCGTGGCCGCGGGACGCATCGCGGGTGCGGCGTGCGGGAGTGTCGTCGTTCGGCATCAGCGGGACGAACGCGCACGTGGTGCTGGAGGAGGCGCCGGCGCGGGCGGAGGCAAGTACAGAGAGCGAGCGGGGCGGCGGTCGCGGAACAAGCAACAGCGAGGCTTTCGATACCGCTGTTGGTGTCGGGCCGGGACGAGGCGGCGCTGCGTGCGCAGGCTGATCGGTATGCCGACTGGCTGTCGACGCACTCCGGATGTCGATTGGTCAGCTGTGCTGAGCACGGCGGCGTTGCACCGGACGCACTTTGCGGCACGGGCTTCGGTGTCGGCGCGGGATGCGGCGGAGGCGGCGGAAGCGCTGCGCGCGCTGGGCGAGGGCGACTCGCATGCGAGCGGTGTCGGCTGGCGAACGGCGCGCGAGCGGGGTCGCGTGGTGTTCGTGTTCCCCGGGCAAGGCAGTCAGTGGAGCTCGATGGGTCGAGCGCTGCTGGCGGAGTCGTGCGGTGTTTGCCGAGACGGTTGCGGCGTGTGAGGCGGCGTTGGCTCGCCACACGGACTGGTCGCTCGACGGCGGTGCTTCGCGGGGACGAGGGTGCGGAGGTGCCGCTGCTGGAGCGTGTGGACGTGATCCAGCCGGCGCTGTTTGCGATGAATGTGGCCTGGCGGCGGTGTGGCGAAGTCTCGGACTGGAGCCGGCGGCCGTGGTGGGGCACAGCCAGGGAGAGATCGCGGCGGCGGTGGTTGCTGGCATTTTGTCGCTGGAAGAGGGCGCTCGGGTGGTGGCGCTGCGCAGCCAGTTGCTGCGGCGGGTGAGCGGCAGCGGCGGGATGGCGGTGACGGAGCTTGCGGTCGAGGCGGTGGAAGAGCGGCTGAAGGCCGTCGGAGTGGTCGGGCTTGTCGCTGGCGGTGGTGAACACGCCGAGCTCGACGGTGGTCTCGGGCTCGAGCGAAGCGGTGGAGCGCTGGGTGCAGCCGGCTCGGCGAGGAAGGCGTGTTCTGCCGGCGGGTGAATGTGGACTACGCCTCGCACAGCGCCGAGATGGACCCGATCCTGTCGGAGCTGGAAGTGCTTGCTTTCGGACCTCGCGCCGCAGGCTGGGCAGGTGCCGATGGTGTCGACGGTGACGGGAGCGCGCTGCGAGGGGACAGCGCTGGACGGAGCATATTGGTGCCGGAACCTGCGGCAGACGGTGCGTCTGGACCTCGCGCTCGCGGAGCTGATCGGTGATCGGGCACGGCGTGTTTGTCGAAGCGAGCGCGCACCCGGTGCTGGCGATGCCGCTGTCGGCGGCGAGCGGAGAGGCGCAGGCGTGGTGGTCGGATCGCTGCGTCGCGAGGCCGGCGGGATGTCGGAGCTGCTGCGCAATCTCGGCGTTCTGCACTGCCATGGATTTGCGGTGGACTGGGAGAAGGTGCTGGGCGGGCGCGAGCGGACGCGATTGGTTGCGCTGCCGACCTATGCGTTTCAGCGGCAGCGCTATTGGCTGGAGGCGCAGACGGCGATCGGTGACGTCTCGACGGCGGGGCTGTCGTCGGCGGAGCATCCGCTGCTTGGGAGCGGCGACGCCGTTGGCGGACAGCGAGCGGTTCCTGCTGACGGGGCGGTTGTCGGCGACGGAGCCGGGCTGGCTCGGCGACCATGCGGTGTTCGGGACGGTGCTGGTGCCGGGGACGGGGCTGTTGGAGCTGGGTTTTGCGGCGGCGCGGGCGGTGGGCGCGACGACGGTGTCGCAGCTGACGCTGGTGGCGCCGCTGGTGCTGCCGGACAGACGGCGCGGTGCGGGTGCAGGTGCAGGTGGATGCGCCGGAGGCTGGCGAGGACGGCCGTCGCGCGCTGAGCATCTACAGCCGGTTGGAAGAAGCTCCCGAGGGGACCGCGTGGACGCTGCACGCGCAGGGCATGCTGAGCGCAGCGGAGGCGACGGCCTCGGTGAGCGACGCGGCCGGACTTGAGAGCCTGGCCGCCGGTGGGTGGGACGGCGATCGATCTGACGGGGCTTTATTCAACGTTGCAGGCGCATGGGTTTGGCTACGGTCCGGCGTTTCAGGGGCTGCGGGAAGCGTGGCGCGTCGGTGATGCGGTGTACGGGCGTGCGGTGCTGCCGGAGGCGCTGTCGGAATCGGCGGAAGCTTACGGGGTGCATCCTGCGCTCCTCGATGCGGCGCTGCACGTGCTGGGGCTGGTGGACGGCGGTGTCGCGCGCGGCAGCGACGGGTTCGCTGCTGTTGCCGTTCGAGTGGTCGGAGGTGTCGCTGCTCGCGACCGGGGCGCGGGAGCTGCGGGTGCGTGCGTCGGTGGAGCGCAGTGGCGATGGCGAAGCGTTGGCGCGATCTGCAGTTGGCCGATGGCAGCGGGCGCGCGGTGGCGCGGGTTGGCGGGCTGCGGCTGCGGGAAGCGAGCGAAGCGCAAATCCGCGAGGCGGCGCGCAGCGAGGTGCAGCACCTGTACCGTCTGGACTGGCGTCCGGTGGGGTTGAGCGCGGCCGGGCCGGAAGCGCTGTCCACGATCCTGATAGTCGGTGGCGATGGTCAGCTGGCGAGAAGGTTGGGGCTCGACTGGGTGGACAGCGCGGCGGCGGCGCTGGCGCGCCTGGAGCAGGGCGAAGCGGTGCCCGGCCGTGTGGTGTTCGACCATCTCGCTGGCAACGGCTTCGAATGATGGGTCGTTTCTGTCCGCCACGCACGCTGGCGCCGAACGTGCGCTGAGCGAGTTGCAGCTCATCCTGAGCGACGCTCGGCTGACCGAGACGTCGGTGACGTGGCTGACGAGCGGGGCGGTCGCCACGGGGCCTGAGGAAGGAGTGGCCGGGCTGTCGCGAGCGCCGCTGTGGGGCCTGGTGCGGAGCGCGCGGGCGGAGCACCCGGATCGACAGCTGCAGCTGCTGGACGTGGACGCGCCTCCCGCCGAGGCGGCTTTGCTGGCGCAGCTGGTGTCGACGGCAGCGGAGCCGGAGCTGGCGCTGCGGCACGGCGCGGTGATGGCGCCGCGGCTGGTGCGTGCGGCGAGCATGCCTGCGGGCGAGCCGCGGCGGCTGGAGCCGACGGGAACGGTGCTGATCACGGGGGGCGTGGGAGAGCTGGGTCGGGAGCTGGCGCGGCATCTGGTCGATCGTCACGGCGTGCGCCACCTGCTTCTGACGTCGCGTCGGGGACTGGAGACGCCGGGAGCGGCGGAGCTGGTGGCGGCACTGCAGGAGCTGGGCGCGCAGACGGTGGAGGTGGTGAGCTGCGACGTGTCGGATCGCGACGCGGTGCGCTGCGGTCTTGAGCAGCATTCCGGCGGATCGGCCGTTGACGGGTGTGTTCCACCTTGCGGGGGTGCTGGACGACGGGATTGTGCCGGCGCTGACGGGGGAGCGGCTGGAGCGTGTGCTGCGGCCGAAGCTCGATGGTGCGTATCACCTGCACGAGCTGACGGCGGATCAGGAGCTGGCGGCGTTCGTGCTGTTCTCGTCGGTAGCGGGGCTTGGCGGTGCGGGACAGGCGAACTACGCGGCGGCGAATGTGTTCCTGGATGCGCTTGCGGCGGAGCGCCGGCAGCGGGGTCTCGCTGGGCTGAGCCTGATGTGGGGCTTCTGGGAGCCGCGAGGGTGCGGGCATGACGGCGCACCTTGGCAAGGCGGAGCTGATGCGGATGCGGCGGCAAGGCGTGCTGCCGCTGTCGCTCGAGCTTGGCCTTGAGCTTCTGGATGCGGCGCTGTCGCGGCCGGAGGCGGTGCTCATTCCTCTGCATCTGGACGCGGGTGTGATGCAACGGCAGCTCGGCGGCGCGGAGGTGCCGGCGCTGTACCGTGCGTTGCTGCGTGGCGGGTTGCAGCGTGCATCGGCGGCGAGCGCAGACACCAGCACATTGCGGGCGCGACTGGCGGCGCTGGCGAGCGATGCGGAGCGGCTGCAGGCGCTGGTGGAGCTGGTCCAGGAGGACATTGCGGCGGTGCTGGCGTTGCCCGGGGCGTCGTCGGTGCCGGCGGACGTGCCGTTGAAGGAGCTTGGCCTGGATTCGTTGATGGCGGTGGAGCTGCGCAACCGGCTGTCGGCGCGGGTGGGGAGCAAGCTGCCGACGACGCTGGCGTTTGACTATCCGACGGCGCGGGCGATGGCGCAGCTGCTGTTGGAGAAGCTGGAGCTGGGTCGGAGCCTTGCGCGGGTGGAGCGCAGGCGCGCGGTCGATGCGGCAATGGCGGCGTCGGAAGCGATCGCGATCGTGGGGATGAGCTGCCGAGCGCCGCGGGATCTGACGAGCCCGGAGAGCTATTGGGCGCTGCTGGAGGGTGGTGGCGAGGGCGTGGGCCCGCTGCCGCGGCGCTGGAGCCGGGAGCTGTTGCGGCGATTGGAGACGGCCACGGGGGGCCTGGCTCGAGAAGGCGGCTTCCTCGACGCGGTGGAGGATTTTGACGCCGGGTTCTTCGGCATCTCGCCGCGGGAGGCGCTGGAGATGGACCCGCAGCAGCGGTTGCTGCTGGAGGGTGGTGTGGGAGGCGCTGGAGCGTGCCGGCATACGACCGGAGGCGCTGAGGGAAGTCGCACGCGGCGTGTATGTCGGCTCGACTGGGAGCGACTATGGCACGCGCTCGCTCGAGACGATGACCATGTGGAGCGGCGACGGGTCATGCGTCGAGCGTGCTGGCGGGACGGGTGTCGTACGTGCTTGGGTCTCGAGGGCCCGGCGATGACGGTTGATACGGCGTGCTCGTCATCGCTCACCGCGCTGCACCTGGCGTGCACGGCGCTTCGGCAGGGCGAGTGCGATCTGGCGCTGGCCGGAGGTGTGACGGTGATGTCGACGCCATCGGCGTTGGTGGCGTTGGGTCCGGACAACGGCATGGCGCCTGATGGTCGCTGCAAGGCGTTTTCGGCGGGGGCGGATGGTGCGGGGTGGTCTGAGGGGTGCGGGGTATTGGTGCTCAAGCGGGTGTCGGACGCCGAGCGTGATGGCGACGAGATTCTCGCATTGATCCGTGGCTCTGCGGTGAACCAGGACGGGCGCAGCCAGGGGCTGACGGCGCCCAATGGTCCGAGCCAGCAGCGGGTGATCCGTGCGGCGCTGTCGGCGAGCGGTCTGGAGGCGGACGCCATTGATGCGGTGGAGGCGCACGGCACGGGCACCAGTCTGGGGGATCCGATCGAGGCTGGGGCATTGGCGGCGGTGTTTGGTCCGACCCGTGGTGAGGGGCGGCCGCTGTGGCTGGGATCGTCGAAGTCCAACCTCGGGCACGCGCAGGCGGCGGCGGGAGTGCTGGGCGTGATCAAGATGGTGCTGTCGTTGCAGCACGAGCTTCTGCCGAAGACGTTGCACGCGGAGCATCCGAGCGAGCAGATCGAGTGGGAAGGCAGCGGGCTGTCGCTGTTGCAGGAGGCCCGGGCGTGGCCGCGGGACGCGTCGCGGGTGCGGCGTGCGGGAGTGTCGTCGTTCGGCATCAGCGGGACGAATGCGCACGTTGTGCTGGAGGAGGCGCCGGCGCGGGCGGAGGCAAGTAACAGAGAGACGAGCGGGGCGCCGGTCGCGGAACAAGCAACAGCGAGGCATTCGATACCGCTGTTGGTGTCGGGCCGGGATGAGGCTGCGCTGCGTGCGCAGGCTGATCGGTATGCCGACTGGCTGTCGCGCTCTCCGGATGCCGATTGGTCAGCTGTGCTGGGGACGGCGGCGTTGCATCGGACGCACTTTGCGGCACGGGCTTCGGTTTCGGCGCGGGATGCGGCGGAGGCGACGGCAGCGCTGCGCGCGCTGGGCGCTGGGCGACCGCATGGAGCGGTGTCGCTGGGAACGGCGCGCGAGCGGGGTGGGAAGCTGGCGTTTCTGTTCACGGGGCAGGGCGCTCAGCAGCTCGGCATGGGCCGGGCGCTGGCTGAATCATGTGCAGCTTTCCGCGCCACGTTCGAAGACGTCTGCGGCCATTTCGACGCGCTGCTGGATATGCCGCTTCGCGTCGTGCTGTTCGCCGAGGAGGGCTCAGCGGCGGCCGCCAAGTTGAACGAGACGGCCTATACGCAGCCGGCACTGTTTGCGGTGGAGGTGGCGCTCTTCCGTCAGTTGGAGTCATGGGGCATCCGCCCCGACGTGCTGTTGGGGCATTCCATAGGAGAGCTTGCCGCGGCTCATGTGGCAGGTGTGTGGTCGCTGAAAGAGGCATGCCGCGTGGTGGCGGCGCGTGGCCGGTTGATGCAGGCCCTGCCCGAAGGCGGAGCGATGATGGCGGTCGCGGCGAGCGAAGCCGAGGTGCTGCCGCTGCTCGAGCAGTACGCCGGGGTGGAGATTGCGGGGCTGAACGGGCCTCGCTCGACGGTGATCTCGGGGGATGAAGCGGGGGTGGTCGCGATGGCGGCGCACTTCAGCGCCGAGGGCCGCCAGGCGAAGCGCTTGCAGGTGAGCCACGCGTTCCACTCGAAACGAATGGACGGGATGCTGGAGGAGTTCCGGGAGGTGGCGGGGTCGGTGAGCTACGGAAGCTCCGCAGCTGCCGATCGTGAGCAACGTGACGGGGCGTGCTGGCGACGACTGAAGAGCTGTGCAGCGCGGAGTACTGGGTGCGCCAGGTGCGTAGCCCGGTGCGGTTTTTGGACGGCGTGCGGGTGCTTGAGGAAGAGGGAGCGCGGGCGTGTCTCGAGCTTGGTCCGGACGGCGTGTTGACGGCGATGGCAGCCGGATGTCTGTCGGACGCCTCGCAAATGCACGTGGTGGCGGCGCAACGGCGCGAACGGGATGGCGCCGAGACGCTGTTGGCGGCGCTCGGCGTTCTGCACTGCCATGGATTTGCGGTGGATTGGGAGAAGGTGCTGGGCGGGCGGACCGGATCGCGATTGGTTGCGCTGCCGACCTATGCGTTTCAGCGGCAGCGCTATTGGCTGGAGGCGCAACGCGCGTCGGGTGACGTCTCGACGATGGGTCAGTCGTCGGCGGAGCATCCGCTCTTGGGAGCGGCGACGGCGTTGGCGGACAGCGAGCGGTTCCTGCTGACGGGGCGGTTGTCGGCGACGGAGCCGGGATGGCTCGGCGACCATGCGGTGTTCGGGACGGTGCTGGTGCCGGGGACGGGGCTGTTGGAGCTGGGTTTTGCGGCGGCGCGGGCGGTGGGCGCGACGACGGTGTCGGAGCTGATGCTGGTGGCGCCGCTGGTGCTGCCGGACGACGGCGCGGTGCGGGTGCAGGTGCAGGTGGAGGCTCCGGATGCTGGCGAGGACGGCCGTCGCGCGCTGAGCATCTTTGGCCGGTTGGAAGAAGCTCCCGAGGGGACCGCGTGGACGCTGCACGCGCAGGGCATGCTGAGCGCAGCGGAGGCGACGGCCTCGGTGAGCGACGCGGCCGGACTTGAGAGCTGGCCGCCGGTGGGTGGGACGGCGATTGATCTGACGGGGCTTTATTCCACGTTGCAGGCGCATGGGTTTGGCTACGGTCCGGCGTTTCAGGGGCTGCGGGAAGCGTGGCGCGTCGGTGATGCGGTGTACGGGCGTGCGGTGCTGCCGGAGGCGTTGTCGGAATCGGCGGAAGCTTACGGGGTGCATCCTGCGCTCCTCGATGCGGCGCTGCACGTGCTGGGGCTGGTGGACGGCGGTGTCGCGCGCGGCAGCGCGGGTTCGCTGCTGTTGCCGTTCGAGTGGACGGAGGTGTCGCTGCTCGCGACCGGGGCGCGGGAGCTTCGGGTGCGTGCGTCGGTGGAGCGCAGTGGCGATGGCGAAGCGTTTGCCGATCTGCAGTTGGCCGATGGCAGCGGGCGCGCGGTTGCGCGGGTGGCGGGCTGCGGCTGCGGGAAGCGAGCGAAGCGCAAATCCGCGAGGCGGCGCGCAGCGAGGTGCAGCACCTTTACCGTCTGGACTGGCGTCCGGTGGGGTTGAGCGCGGCCGGGCCGGAAGCGCTGTCCACGATCCTGATAGTCGGTGGCGATGGTCAGCTGGCGAGGAGGTTGGGGCTCGACTGGGTGGACAGCGTGGCGGCGGTCGCTGGCGCGCCTGGAGCAGGGCGAAGCGGTGCCCGGCCGTGTGGTGTTCGATCATTCGCTGGCAACGGCTTCGAATGATGGGGCGTTTCTGTCCGCCACGCACGCTGGCGCCGAACGTGCGCTGAGCGAGTTGCAGCTCATCCTGAGCGACGCTCGGCTGAACGAGACGTCGGTGACGTGGCTGACGAGCGGGGCGGTCGCCACGGGGCCTGAGGAAGGAGTGGCCGGGCTGTCGCGAGCGCCGCTGTGGGGCCTGGTGCGGAGCGCGCGGGCGGAACACCCGGATCGACAGCTGCAGCTGCTGGACGTGGACGCGCCTCCCGCCGAGGCGGCTTTGCTGGCGCAGCTGTTGTCGACGGCAGCGGAGCCGGAGCTGGCGCTGCGGCACGGCGCGGTGATGGCGCCGCGGCTGGCGCGTGCGGAGGGGGAAGCGGGTGCACTTCGGACGCCCGCCGGAGCGGAGGACTACCGAGTTGCGGTCACTCGATCCCGGTCGACTCGACGGAGTGAGCCTGGTGGCGGCGCCGGAGTTGCTGTCGGAGCCGCTGGAGCCGGGCCAAGTGCGGGTCAGCGTGCGTGCGGCCGGGATGAACTTCCGCGATGTGCTGATCGCGCTGGGGGATGATTGAAGTGCACCTGGGCATCGGGCTCGAGTTTGCCGGTGTGGTGGAAGCGGTCGGCGACGGATGTTGACGTCGTTCGTCGGTTGGGGATCGAGTGTTTGGGTTTGGGGCTGCGGGTGCTTTGGCACGCGAGCGGTGACGCCGGCAGCACCTGGTCGTGCGAAATCCCAGCGGGGATGTCGTTTGAGGCGGCAGCGACGGTGCCGCTTGCGTATCATGACGGCATTGTATGCGCCTGCAGAGAGCTTGGGCAACGTCAAGGCGGGCGAGCGGGTGCTGGTGCACGCGGCGGCGGGCGGCGTGGGGATGGCCGCGGTGCAGCTGTGCCGGCACTTTGGGGCGGAGGTGTATGGCACGGCGAGCGCGGGCAAGTGGCCGGTGCTGGAAAGGATGGGATTGGATGCGAGGCACATCGCGAGTTCGCGCGACACTGAGCTTCGAGAGGACATTCCTGTCGGCAACGGATGGCGAGGGAGTGGATGTCGTCCTCAACTCGCTGACGGGTGAGTTTGTCGATGCGTCGCTTCGGCTTCTGCCGCGCGGCGGGCGCTTTCTGGAGATGGGGGTCGCCGACGTGCGGGACCCGGCGAGCTGATCGCCGAGAAGTACCGGGGCGTGAGCTACCAGGCATTTGAGCTGATCGAGCTCATGCAAAGAGGATCCGGAGCGGATGCAGGCAGCTGCTGAAGCAAGCTGGTGGCGCTGTTTGAGCAGGGCGTCCTCGAGACCTTGCCGTATCGTTGCCTACGACGTGCGGCATCTGCCGGCAGCACTGAAGCACATGGCGAATGGGCGGCACGTAGGCAAGCAAGTGGTGCAGCTGCCGCGGCGGCTGGAGCCGACGGGGACGGTGCTGATCACGGGCGGCGCGGGAGAGCTGGGTCGGTGAGCTGGCGCGGCATCTGGTCGATCGTCACGGCGTGCGCCACCTGCTTGCTGACGTCGCGTCGCGGACTGGAGACGCCGGGAGCGGCGGAGCTGGTGGCGGCAGCTGCAGGCGCTGGGCGCGGAGACGGTGCAGGTGGTGAGCTGCGACGTGTCGGATCGCGACGCGGTGCGCTCGGTCTTGAGCGGCATTCCGGCGGAGCGGCCGTTGACGGGTGTGTTTCACCTGGCGGGGGTGCTGGACGACGGGATTGTGCCGGCGCTGACGGGGAGCGGCTGGAGCGGGTGCTGCGGCCGAAGGTGGATGGTGCGTATCACCTGCACGAGCTGACGGCGGATCAGGAGCTGGCGGCGTTCGTGCTGTTCTCGTCGGCGGCGGGGCTTGGCGGTGCGGGGCAGGCGAACTACGCGGCGGCGAATGTGTTCCTGGATGCGCTTGCGGCGGAGCGCCGGCATCGTGGTCTTGCTGGGCAGAGCCTGATGTGGGGCTTGTGGGAGCCGCGCGGGGCGGGCATGACGGCGCACCTTGGCAAGGCGGAGCTGATGCGGATGCGGCGGCAAGGCGTGCTGCCGCTGTCGCTGGAGCTTGGCCTCGAGCTTCTGGATGCGGCGCTGTCGCGGCCGGAGGCGGTGCTGATCCCGCTCCATCTGGACGTCGGTGTGATGCAACGGCAGCTCGGCGGCGCGGAGGTGCCGGCGCTGTACCGTGCGTTGCTGCGAGCGGGTTGCAGCGTGCATCGGCGGCGAGCGCAGACACCAGCACATTGCGGGCGCGACTGGCGGCGCTGGCGAGCGAGGCGGAGCGGCTGCAGGCGCTGGTGGAGCTGGCGCAGGAGGACATTGCGGCGGTGCTGGCGTTGCCCGGGGCGTCGTCGGTGCCTGCGGATGTGCCGCTGAAGGAGCTTGGTCTGGATTCGTTGATGGCGGTCGAGCTGCGCAACCGGCTGTCGGCGCGGGTCGGGACCAAGCTGCCGACGACGCTGGCGTTCGACTATCCGACGCGCGCGGGCGATGGCGCAGCTGCTGCTGGAGAAGCTGGAGCTGGGTCGGAGCGTCTGTTCGCGTGGAGCGCAGGCGCGCGATCGATGCAGCGACGGCGGCGTCGGAAGCGATCGCGATCGTGGGGATGAGCTGCCGGCGCCGGGAGGTTCGACGAGCCCGGAGAGCTACTGGGCGCTGCTGGAGAGCGGTGGCGACGGCGTGGGCCCGCTGCCGGGGCGCTGGAGCCGGGAGTTGTTGCGGCGATTGGAGGTGGCGACGGGGGGCTTGGCGCAGGAAGGCGGTTTTCTCGACGCGGTGGAGGATTTTGACGCGGGGTTCTTCGGCATCTCGCCGCGCGAGGCGCTGGAGATGGACCCGCAGCAGCGGCTGATGCTGGAGGTGGCGTGGGAGGCGCTGGAGCGTGCGGGCATCCGACCGGAGGCGCTGAGAGAGAGTCGGACGGCGTGTATGTCGGCTCGATGGGCAGCGACTATGGCACGCGCTCGCTCGAGAGCGATGACGATGTGGACGGCGACGGGCATGCTGTCGAGCGTGCTGGCGGGCCGTGTGTCGTACGTCCTGGGTCTCGAGGGCCCGGCGATGACGGTGGACACGGCGTGCTCGTCATCGCTGACCGCGCTGCATCTGGCGTGCACGGCGCTGCGGCAGGGCGAGTGCGATCTGGCGCTGGCGGGCGGCGTGAAGGTGATGTCGACGCCATCGGCGTTGGTGGCGTTGGGTCCGGACAACGGCATGGCGCCGGATGGCCGCTGCAAGGCTTTTCGGCGGGGGCGGACGGCGCGGGCTGGAGGAAGGCTGCGGGGTGTTGGTGCTGAAGCGGCAGTCGGACGCCGAGCGTGATGGCGATGAGATCCTGGCGTTGATCCGTGGCTCTGCGGTGAACCAGGACGGGCGCAGCCAGGGGCTGACGGCGCCCAACGGTCCGAGCCAGCAGCGGGTGATCCGTGCGGCGCTGTCGGCGAGCGGTCTGGAGCCCGGACGACATCGATGCGGTGGAGGCGCACGGCACGGGGACGAGTCTCGGGGATCCGATCGAGGCTGGGGCACTGGCGGCGGTGTTTGGGCCGACGCGCGGTGAGGAGCGGCCGCTGTGGCTGGGCTCGTCGAAGTCGAACCTCGGGCACACGCAGGCGGCGGCGGGGGTGCTGGGCGTGATGAAGATGGTGCTGTCGCTGCAGCACGAGCTTCTGCCGAAGACGCTGCACGCGGAGCGTCCGAGCGAGCAGATCGAGTGGGAAGGCAGCGGGCTGTCGCTGCTGCAGGAGGCGCGCGCGTGGCCGCGGGATGCATCGCGGGTGCGGCGTGCGGGGGTGTCGTCGTTCGGCATCAGCGGCACGAACGCGCACGTGGTGCTGGAGGAGGCGCCGGCGCGCGGAGGCAGACAGCGGCGAGCGGTCGGCAGCGCGGAAGCGTCAGTTCGGCTTTCGATTCCGCTGTTGGTGTCTGGCCGGGACGAGGCGGCGCTGCGTGCGCAGGCTGGTCGGTATGCCGATGGCTGTCGCGCATCCGGAAGTCGACTGGTCTGATGTGGTGAGCACGGCGGCGTTGCATCGGACGCACTTTGCGTCGCGGGCCTCGGTGTCGGCGCAGGACGCGTCGGAGGCGTGGAAGCGCTGCGTGCGCTGGGCGAGGGGCGCTCGCACGCAGCGGTGTCGGCGGGCGAAGCGCGCGAGCGGGGTCGCGTGGTGTTCGTGTTCCCGGGACAGGGCAGTCAGTGGACCGCGATGGGTCGAACGCTGCTGGCGGAGTCGGCGGTGTTTGCCGAGACGGTCGCGGCGTGCGAAGCGGCGTTGTCTCGTTACACGGACTGGTCGCTGACGGCGGTGCTTCGTGGTGACGAGAGTATTGAAGTGTCGTTGCTGGAGCGGGTGGACGTGATCCAGCCGGCGCTGTTTGCGATGAATGTCGGCCTGGCGGCGGTGTGGCGCAGTCTTCGGACTGGAGCCATCGGCCGTGGTGGGTCACAGCCAGGGTGAGATCGCGGCGGCCGTCGTTGCCGGCATTTTGTCGCTGGAGGAGGCGCTGCGCGTCGTGGCGCTGCGCAGCCAGTTGCTGCGGCGGTTGAGTGGCCGCGGCGCCATGGCGGTGACGGAGCTTGCGGCCGCAGCGGTCGAAGAGCGGCTGAAGGCCGCGGAGTGGTCGGGCCTGTCGCTGGCGGTGGTGAACACGCCGGCCTCGACGGTCGTCTCCGGCTCGAGCGAAGCGGTTGAGCGCTGGGTCAACGGCTCACCGAGGAAGGCGTGTTCTGCCGCCAGGTGAATGTGGACTACGCCTCGCACAGCGCCGAGATGGATCCGATCCTGCCGGAGCTGGAATGCTTGCTGTCGGACCTTGCGCCGCAGGCTGGGCAAGTGCCGATGGTGTCGACGGTGACGGGAGCGCGCTGCGAGGGGACATCGCTGGACGGAGCCTATTGGTGTCGCAACCTGCGGCAGACGGTGCGGCTGGACCTGGCGCTGGCCGAGCTGATCGGTGACGGGCACGGCGTGTTCGTCGAAGCGAGCGCGCATCCGGTGCTGGCGATGCCGCTGTCGGCGGCGAGCGGTGAGCGGCGTTGTGGTCGGATCGCTGCGTCGCGAGGCCGGCGGGATGTCAGAACTGAGCGCGGCGATCATCGACGCCATCGCGCGGAGGTTGGCCTCGTCTGTCGCCCGGGGCGTTTCCTCGACCTGCTCCAGCCCCAGCGCCTGCGCATCCTCGCGAAACATCTCGATGTACTTGTCGGTGTAGGCCCGCAGGTCCAGGCCCTCCTTCTGCGCACCCGCGATCGTGCGGTCGTCGACGTCCGTGTAGTTCATGACGTGCGTCATGCGGTAGCCCAGCAAATGTCTGAGGGTGCGGCGCAGGACGTCGGTGCAGATGAAGGTGCGGAAGTTCCCGATATGGCCCCGCGCGTACACCGTGAGACCGCAGGTGTACATCCTGACTGTGTCGTCGGGACCGGGGTGGAACTCTTCTTCTCGGCGCGTCAGCGTGTTGTACAGACGCAGCGTCATGGCAACGTGCGACGCGTACGCCACTCGGGCGCGCCTTCGTGCGCGACGACGACCTCGATTTCGCCGGCGCGGACGGCAAAGCGGACGGCGCAGGGCTCGAGGCCGGCTCCGACGGCCCCGCCCAGCGCGCTGCGCAGGTCGGCGACCAGTGGTTCGACGGCCGGACGAGCGAAGCCTAGATGAAGGAAGACGGCGTCGGCGATGTCGGCCAGCATGCGGTCGAAGGACGCCTCGTCGGAGAGGGCAAGCGCAAACAGGAATTCGGGTTCGGACACGAAGCGGGATTCTACAGTGAAAGGCGATCGAACAGCACACGTGCGCGTGCGCAATCGGCGGTGATCTGGGTTTTGAGCTGGTCGAGCGAGTCGAACGTCCGTTCGTCGCGGAGCCGCTGGACGAAGCCGAGGCGAATCGAGGCGCCGTAGAGATCGCGATCGAAGTTGAAGATGTGCGTTTCGACGGTCGTTCGTCCCGAGTTGTCCACAGTCGGCCGGACCCCGACGTTGGTGACCGAGGCGTGGACGACGTCGCGGATCCGGGTGGTCGTGGCGTAGACGCCGTGAGGCGGCAGGAGCTCGTTTTCGCTGCACAAATTGGCCGTCGGAAAGCCGATCGTCCGCCCCCGCTGGTCGCCGCGCATCACGGTGCCTTCGATGGAATACGGCATGGCCCAGGAGCGCTCCGGCCTCGTCCACTCGCCCTTCGCTGACCAGCCGGCGGATGCGCGTGCTGCTGACCACGAACTCCTTGTAGCGCACCGGGTCGATCTTCTCGGCGCGAAAGCCGTAGCGGCTGCCGAGCACCCGCAACAAGGTGAAGTTTCCCGCCCGATCGTGCCCGAACAGGAAGTTGGCGCCCACCCACACTTCGGCCACGTGCAGCCAGTCGACCAGGACGGTCCGGACGAACACCTCCGGCTCCCAGCGCGACATCTCCGGCGTGAACCGGACGATGGCCGCGCCGTGCACGCCGGTCTGGGCGATGGCCTCGAGCTTCTGCTCCTTGGTCATCAACAGCGGCGGGGCTTTGTCGGGCCGGACGACGCGCGGCGGGTGCGGATCGAAGGTCATCACCACCGACGTCGCTGCGCGCTCTTCGGCGACGCGGTGGACGCGATCGAGGATCTTGCGATGGCCGCGATGCACGCCGTCGAAATTGCCGAGCGCGAGCACCGGCTGGGTCCATCGCGACGGCCGTGGATCCTCGGGGAAGTGAATGACGTCCACGCGCTACTCGATGTCCAGCACCAACCCATCATAAGCCAACTCAACACCAGCCGGGAGCTGCGCGCAGGTCTCGGCGTGCGGCAGATCGTGACAGATGTGCGTGAAGTACGCGCGCTCCGCGCCGAGACGCGCGACGACATCGAGCGCTTCGCTGACGCTGAAGTGCGTCGAGTGCGGACGATGGCGCAGCGCGTCGAGCACGATCGTGCGCACGCCTTCGAGCAGCGGCCACGATTCGTCGGGAATGCGATTGCAGTCGGTCAGGTAGGCGAACGATCCGATGCGAAACCCGAGCACCGGCATCCGGCCGTGCCAGACGCGCACCGGCACCACCTCGATGGCGCCGAGCGCAAACGGCCCGGCAATGTGGAACAGCGAGATCTGCGGCAGCCCGCCGCCCCGCTGCTCGGGCGGCTGGAAGATGTACGCGAACACCTGCCGCAGCGTCGTCGCCGTGTCGCGCTCCGCGTAGCACGGGATCGGCGACTTCTGCATGTGGTTGTAGCGCCGCACCTCGTCGAGCCCGAACACATGATCGGCGTGCGTGTGCGTGAAGAGGATCGCGTCGACGCGACGGACGTTGTGCGTCAGCGCCTGCGCGCGCAGGTCCGTGGAGGTGTCCACCAGAATCGATTGCACGTCACGCGTGTATGACTGATCGCCGTTGCCGGCCGGCAGCTCAATCAGGATCGAGGGCCTGGTGCGCCGGTCCCGCGGATCGGTCGATCGGCAGACGGCGCAGTCGCAGCCGATGGCCGGCACGCCATGCGACGTGCCGCTTCCAAGGACCGTCACTCTCATCAGGTTCAGGGTTCGATGATGCGCTTGCCGCCGCTTTTGGCGTCGACGAACCGGAGGCGGAGCTCGTAGAGCACCTGCTCGAGCACCTGGCGCTCTTCGGCGGTGAGGTTGCCGCGCGTCTTCTGCTCGAGCAGCCCGAGGATTTCGATCATCTGCGCGGCGCCGTCCAGGTTCGGCTCGGCGCGCTGGCCCGACTGCGGGTCGGGCAGGTCGCCGAAGTGGATCGCCGCCGTGCTCGCGAGCGACAGCACGAAGGCGGTAAACGAGAGGGCCGGCTCCTCCATTTGTTTAAGATTATCAAATGTCCGACTCGACACGTGCGGCCGAGGCTTTCAGCCGGCTGATCGACATCATGGCCACTCTGCGCGGACCCGACGGCTGTCCGTGGGATCGGGAGCAGACGATCGACACGCTGAAACCATTCGTCCTCGAGGAAACCTACGAGGTGCTCGACGCGATCGACCGCCACGATCACGCGGCGCTCGCCGAGGAGCTGGGCGACTTCGTGTTCGAAGCCGTGTTCCTGGCGCAGCTCGAAAGCGAAGCGGGTCATTTCACGATCGCGGACTCGGTGGAGACCGTCGCCGACAAGCTGGTGCGCCGCCACCCGCACGTGTTCAAGCGCGACGCCGGCGAGGCGGCGCTCGACACGGCCGGCCAGGTGCGGACGCGATGGGAGGACATCAAGGCGCAGGAGCGCCCTTCGACTGGCTCAGGCAGGCCGGAAGGCGATCGCTCGCGCCACAGACACTGTTCAGCGGCATCGCGCCGACGCTGCCGGCCCTCCTCCGCGCGTACCACATCGGCGTCCGCGCGGCGTCGGTAGGCTTCGATTGGGAGCGCACCACGGACGTCGTCGCCAAGATTGAGGAAGAGGTCGCGGAGATTCGCGAGGCGGTGTCAGACACCGAACGCGCGGGATCAGGATCGCGTCGAAGAAGAAGTCGGGGACCTGCTGTTCGCAATCGCCAACCTCGCGCGAAAGCTGGGCGTGGAGCCGGAGACGGCGCTGCGAAAAGCGAACGAGAAGTTCACGAAGCGGTTCACGACGATGGAACGGACGCTCGCCGACGACGGGGCGCGCGATGAAGGAGATGACGCTGGACCAACTGGAAACAGAGTGGCAGACGAGCCAAGTTGCAAGCATTAGAACAAATGCAACCACGAAGACACGAAGACACGAAGAAGACCTTCTTACAGCACGAGTCGCTTTATTCCGTCCTGCGAGCACGGCAACATTGAAATTCAGCAGCAGCCCGGCGCGTAGCTTTGAGATCCTCAGATAGGTCATGAGCTGAGCGCGATGCACTGGATTCAGCTGCTCGACTGATTTGACCTCCAGACACCACCTGATCCGCGACAACAATGTCCAGGCGCTGATGGCAGAGCACCTGACCCCGATATTCAACAGCGACTTTCCTTTCGCGCTCGGTACTGAAGCCCCGCGTGATCGAACTCGAGACACACGGCTCGCACGTAGATGGTCTCGAGCAAACCAGGACCTAGGCCTCGGTGGACGTCGATACAGCATCCGATGATTCGTGTAATCAGATCTTCTGTCTCGGTCGGCAAGGCGGAAGTGATCTTCAGCATATTTGTTCTTCTTCGTGGCTTCGTGTCTTCGTGGTTGCATTTCAGGCTTCGAGTGACTGATGTCAGCGACTTTCGACGTGCAAACGTTCGAATGACATGGTTCCATCGGTATCCACGGTCACTGCCCCGTCTCGATCGGTCCGAAAGATGTCAGCGCCGGCTGCTCGGTAGCGCTCCAGCACCTCTGGCACGGGGTGGCCGAAATGGTTGGCTCGGCCGGCGCTGACTATCGCGATCGTTGGGTGCATCGCTCGCACGAAGTTCTCTGTGCTGGACGTGAGGCTCCCGTGGTGGGGAATCTTCACGACCCGCAGCCGCGCGGGCGGGATGGTGGCTTCGATCGCCCGCTCCGGGACGCGGCCGATGTCGCCGGTCAGCAGGATCGACACGTCGCGCCAGCGGAGCTCCAGCACCAGCGAATCGTCGTTGCGTACCTTTTGCCGCTCCCAGTCCTCGACGGGCGGGTGTCTGACCAGCACCTCCACCTCGTCGATGACTCGGCGCTCGCCGGCGTAGAGGTTCGCCCATCGCGCGCCGTTGACCTGCGTCTGGCGTCGTAACGCGGTAAGCGCAGCCGAGCGCGGGACGGGGATGCCTTCCCACACCTCGCGCGGCCGGAACTCGGTGAGGATGGATTCGGCGCCGCCGATGTGATCCGGATCGCCATGCGTGAGGGCGACGTAGTCGAGGCGTGAGAAACCGGCATCTCGTATCACCGGCGCGACGACGCGATCGCCGACGTCGAAGGCAGACGAGGATGAGAGGCCGCCGGCGTCCACGAGCAGCGTCGAACCGCGCGGGAAGACGACGAAGATCGCATCGCCCTGGCCGACGTCGACGAAGGTTGCGTGCAGCCGCCCGTCGCCCCGCGCGGCAACCAGCGTGCGCGGATCGAGAAGGATCCAGACGGCCGCTGCCGCCGCGACGAACGCCGCGGTCCGCCGCGCACGACCTGCCAGCAGCGACTCGGCGCTCCCCCACACGTCGATTCGCCACCGCCGGAGCGTCCACCAACCGCCGAGCGCGATGTAGTAGCACGCGACAACCGTCCACGCAGGAGGCGCGACGCGATAGCTCAACACCGGCACGAACTGCGTCAGACCCGCGGACCAGACGAGGCCCGCCGCGCCGACGTGCGCGACCCATCCGACCAGCGCTGCCGCCGCCGGCGACACGAGGGCGACCGGCACCAGCACCATGCCGGCGATTTGCGCCGCCGCCATCAGAGGAATCGCGAGGAAATTGAGAATCAGGCCTGCGAACGTCACGCGGGAAAACAGGATCGCGCCGACGGGGAACAACATCGCCTCGGCGGCGACCGACGCGGCGAACATCAGCACGACGAGACGCACCCCGCTCGTGATGAGCCTATTGACGCGCTCGCCCTGAGCCTGTCGAAGGGCGAGCCTGCTCAGGACGTACCTGTCGAGCCACGAGGCACGAGGTCCGTCCTTCGACAGTGCTCAGGACGAGCGAGATGTTGTGCGACGACAAGAATCGCCAGCGTCGCGCCGAAGGTGAGGATGAACGCGGGATCGGCGACCGCGAGGGGATCCGCGGCCACGAGGACCGCGGCCACGACGGCGAGCGCGTTCAGCGGCGGACTGCGCTGATCGAACGCCCGCGCGCCGAAGTACACCACCGCCATCAGCGTCGCGCGATCGACCGACGCGCCGCCGCCGACCAGTCGCGCATACGCGCCGAGCAGGACGATCGCCGACACCATCGCCGCGCGCCCGAGCCAGCCGCTGACGCGGAACAGGCCGACGAGCACGCCCGCCAGGATCGCGATGTTGCCGCCCGAGATCGCGATGACGTGATACGTGCCCGCCTCCTGCAGGCGGCGCTGCACCCGATCGTCGAGGCCTGCACGGTCGCCGATCACGATTGCGGCGACGATCGCGCCGGACTGCGGGCTCCAGCGTCCGACCGCGGCCGCAATCGCGCGGCGGGCGAAGCCCCGGACGGCGGCGAATGTTTCGTCCAGCACTGAGCCGCGCGCCACGAGATCGACCAGCGCGCCGCTCTTCACGCTCCCGACGAGCGAGATTCCGCGCCGGGCAAGCGCGCGCTCGTGATCCGGGACGCCGGGATCGAGATAGCGCGACGGGCGGCGCAAGGTGGCGGGCATCCGCACGCGGCGGCCGGCGCGCCAGTCGTCGAGGCGAGCGGCGCGCAAGCGAGCCGACGACGGTGACAGCGACTCCACCGATTGAGCGTTGTCGGTCGTAGGGCGGGGCTTTCAGCCCCGCCTCGCGGCCCTGAAAGGGCCGCGCTACACCGAACCCATCAACGTCAATCGTCAGCGACACGCCCGATTCGCTCGGCGACGCATCCGCCCGCAGCACCCCTTCGACAACCGCAAACGCCTCATCGTCTTCTGGAAGGCGACGGCCGGCGGCTTCTGCCTGCCGGCGCTGCTCGCGCGCCAACTCCTCGAAGACCACACGCAGCGGCGGACGCCAGGCGCGCTGCCAGGCGACGGACGCGAGCGAGGCGCCTCCGACGAAAAATCCGAGGGCGATCGCGACGATCAGCGCGCGAGGACGCTGGCGCAACGAGCGCGACGGTCGCGCAGGCGATGCAGGCGAGGAGCGCAACGCGACTGCAGGTCCGGCTAAAGCCGGACGCCACGTACCAAGCAGATTCGGAATCAGCGAGGAGGAGGCCGGCGGCCGCGCCGGCGAGGAGACCAGCCGCTGGAATCGCGGCGACGCTGCGCACGCGGCGCGACGTGCAAAAGACGTATCAGGATCAGCCACGAAAGCACGAAATCACGAAACCTAAGATGGGAAAGGCTTTTCGTGTTTTCGTGTTTTCGTGGCGGTTCGAAATGTGCGCAGAATCTGCGACTGCTTACGCCTTCTCCGCCGCAATTTCTGCGTAGTAGTCCTGCAGCGCGCGGACGCCGAGCCCCTGTTCGCGCAGCGCCTTGATCGCGCTGACCGCCGCGGCGGCGCCCGTGAGCGTGGTGATGCACGGCACTTCGTGCATCATCGCGGCGCGGCGGACGGTGCGGTCGTCGAAGAACGATTCGCGTCCGAGCGGCGTGTTGATCACCAGATCGACCTTGCGGTTGACGATCTCGTCCGCCACGTTCGGGCGCCCTTCGTTCACCTTGTAGACGACGTCCACCGTGAGTCCGTACGCGCGCAGGTAGGCGGCCGTGCCGCGCGTCGCGATCAGATGGAACCCGAGCTCAGCGAGATCGCGCGCGATGGGCACGAGGTTCGCCTTGTCGTCGTTGTTCACGCTCACGAACGCCGTCCCGTGTTCCGGCAGCCGCTGCCCCACCGACAGCTGCGCCTTCGCGAACGCGACGCCGAACGATGAGGATCCGCCCATCACCTCGCCGGTCGATTTCATCTCGGGGCCGAGAATCGTGTCGACGCCCGGGAAACGCACGAACGGAAACACCGGGCTCTTGACGAACACGCCGGCCGCCTGCAGGTCGCTCGTCAACCCGAGCTCGGCCAGCGTGCGGCCGGCCATGACCTTCGCGGCCACCTTCGCCAGCGATACGCCCGCCGCCTTCGACAGATACGGAATCGTGCGCGAAGCGCGCGGGTTCACCTCGAGCACGTAGACGACGTTGTCCTTGATGGCGTACTGGACGTTCATCAACCCGACCACCTCGAGCGCGCGCGCGATTCGACGCGTGTAGTCGCGAATGGTCGCCAGGTGCCGCTCGGGACAGATGAACGGCGGCACGACGCACGAGCTGTCGCCGGAGTGGATGCCGGCCTCCTCGATGTGCTCCATGATGCCGCCGATGACGACGGCGCCGGTGGCGTCGGCCACGGCATCCACGTCGAACTCGAAGGCATCCTCGAGGAACTTGTCCACGAGCACCGGATGCTCGGGCGACGCATCCACGGCGTGCGTCATGTAGCGGTCGAGCGAGACGACGTCGTAGACGATCGCCATGCCGCGTCCGCCGAGCACGTACGAAGGCCGGACGACGACGGGAAAACCGATTGAGGCCGCGACGTCTCGCGCTTCCTGACGCGAGATGGCGGTGCCGCTCGCCGGCTGCGTGATGTCGAGGCTCGACAGCAGCGCGGCGAATCGCTTCCGATCCTCCGCCAGATCGATCGAGTCCGGCGACGTGCCGAGGATCTTCACGCCGGCCGCCTGCAGCGCCAGCGCGAGCTTCAGCGGCGTCTGACCGCCGAACTGCACGAGACACGACACGTCGCCGCCGGCCGACCGCTCGGTCTCGATCACCGCCATCACGTCCTCGAACGTCAGCGGCTGGAAGTACAGGCGATCCGCGGTGTCGTAGTCGGTCGAGACCGTCTCGGGATTGCAGTTGATCATCACCGTCTCGAGGCCTTCTTCGCGCAGGGCGAAGGCCGCGTGGCAGCAGCAGTAGTCGAACTCGATGCCCTGCCCGATCCGGTTCGGACCGCTGCCGAGGATGACGACCTTGTTGTGCGGCGTCGGGTTCGATTCGCACGATCGGCTCGAACGCGCTGTACATGTACGGCGTGAACGACTCGAACTCGGCCGCGCACGTGTCCACGCGCTTGTAGACCGGCCTCAGGTTCTCGGCTTCGCGCCGCTCACGAACCGCACTCTCTGTCGTGCCGGTGGCCAGCGCCAATTCCTGATCACCAAATCCGGCGCGCTTCAGCCGGCGCAGGTCGGATCCCTCGAGTCGATCCAGACCGCTATCCACTGCCTGCTGCCGCATCGCCGCGATCTCGACGAACTGCTTCAGGAACCACGGGTCGATCTTCGTAATCTCGTGGAGCTGCTCGACCGTCCAGCCGCGCTCGATCGCGCGGAACAGATCCCACAGGCGCCGATCGGTGGGAATCGCCAGCCGTTTACGCAGGCCGATATCGTCTTCCTCGTCCATCGGAGACGAAGCGAACAGCAGACCGCTGCGCCCGAGCTCGAGCGAGCGCACGCCCTTCATGAACGCTTCCTTGAACGTCCGCCCGATCGCCATCGCCTCGCCCACCGACTTCATCTGCGTCGTCAGCGTCCGATCGGCCTGCGGGAACTTCTCGAAGTTCCACCGCGGAATCTTGACGACGACGTAGTCGATGGTGGGTTCGAAGGAGGCGGGCGTGAGGCGCGTGATGTCGTTCGGGATCTCGTCGAGGTGATACCCGAGCGCGAGCTTGGCGGCGATTTTCGCAATCGGGAACCCGGTGGCCTTCGACGCGAGCGCCGACGATCGCGACACGCGCGGGTTCATCTCGATGACGACCATCCGGCCGTTCTCGGGATGCACCGCGAACTGGATGTTCGACCCGCCGGTCTCGACGCCGACGCGGCGGATGATCCGGCGCGCGGCGTCGCGCATCCGCTGGTATTCCTTGTCGCTGAGCGTGAGGATCGGCGCCACCGTGATGCTGTCGCCGGTGTGGACGCCCATCGGATCGATGTTCTCGATGGTGCAGATGACGACGAAGTTGTCGGCGACGTCGCGCATCACCTCGAGCTCGAACTCTTTCCAGCCGATCACCGATTCCTCGATGAGCACCTGGTGCACCGGGCTCAGCTCGATCCCCCGCTCGGCGAGCTCGCGGAACTCTTCGATGTTGTAGGCGATGCCGCCGCCGACGCCGCCCAGCGTGAACGAGGGACGGATCACCAGCGGAAAGCCGAGCGTCCGCGCGAGGTCGACGGCTTCGGACAGGTCGCGCGCGAGGCCGCTCTGCGGCACGTCGAGGCCGATCTCGCGCATCGCGTCCTTGAACAGGAGGCGATCCTCGGCCACCTTGATGGCCTCGATCGACGCGCCAATCAGCTTGACGTTGAACTTTTCCAGGACGCCGGCGTTCGCCAGATCAACGGCCAGGTTCAGGCCGGTCTGGCCGCCGACCGTCGGCAGGATCGCGTCGGGCCGCTCGCGCTCGATGATCGCGGCGAGCACTTCCACCGTCAGCGGCTCGACGTAGGTCCGATCCGCGAGCTCGGGGTCGGTCATGATCGTCGCCGGGTTGCTGTTGACGAGAATGACTTCGAGCCCCTCGGCGCGCAGCGCCTTGCACGCCTGGCTGCCCGAGTAGTCGAACTCGCACGCCTGGCCGATGACGATCGGGCCGGAGCCGATGATCAGAACGCGTTTGAGATCGTGCGACGGGCATGAGCGTGATCGGTGCCGTCGCTGAGCCGTCGGAGCCGGCTAGTGGTCCGACAAGCTCAGCGCCGTGCTTCCCGTCTCGATCAGATGCAGGAAATCGTCAAAGAGATAGTCCGCGTCGTGCGGACCTGGCGATGCTTCGGGATGGTACTGCACGCAGAACACGGGATGCTCGCGATGCCGCAGCCCTTCGACCGTGCCGTCGTACAGATTGAGGTGCGTCACCTCGACATCCGGCGGAAGCGATGTGGGATCGACCGCGAAGCCGTGGTTCTGTGACGTGATTTCCACTTTGCCGGTTTCGATCTTCTTGACCGGATGATTCGCGCCGCGGTGGCCGAACTTCAGCTTGAAGGTGCTGCCGCCCATCGCCAGGCCGAGAATCTGGTGGCCGAGGCAGATCCCGAACACCGGCACGTTCGACTGCACCAGCGTCTTCGCGTTGTCGATGGCGTAGGTCAGCGGCGCGGGATCGCCAGGGCCGTTGCTCAGGAACACGCCGTCGGGTTTGGTCGCGAGCAACTCCGACGCCGGCGTCGCGGCGGGATACACACGCACGTCGCAGCCGTGCGCGCTCAGCCGCCGGAGAATGTTCCATTTCATCCCGAAATCGTAGGCGGCGATCTTCAGCCGCCGCTTCGCGCGGCGGCCGGGCTCGACGCCGAACTCGTCGGGGTCTTCCTGCGGCCAGTCGAAGGGCTCCGCCGACGTCACCACCTTGACGAGATCGGATCCTTCCATCTGCGGAATCGATCGCGCGCGATCGACGAGCGTGTCGGGATCGAGGCCCTCGCCCGTTCCAATCACGCCGCGCAGCACGCCGCCCGAGCGCAGATGGCGCGTCAGCGCCCGCGTGTCGATGTCGGAGATGGCGACGATCTTGTGCTCGACCAGGTACTCACGCAGCGTCCGATCCGCGCGCCAGTTGCTGGCCACGGGCGATTCGTCGCGAATGATGAAGCCCGCCACCTGCGGCCCCCGCGACTCGACGTCCTCCGGCGACACGCCGTAGTTCCCGATCTCGGGACACGTCATCGTCACGATCTGGCCCGAGTACGACGGGTCGGTCAGCACTTCCTGATAGCCGGTCATGCTCGTGTTGAACACGACCTCGCCGCGGGCTTCGCCTTCCGCGCCGGCAGCGGCGCCGCGGTAACCACGTCCCATCTTCCAGTGCGAGAACTGCTTCCACGTCAGTCCTTGGTCCTTCGGCCTTGGTCCTAAGGTCCGTCCTTGGTCCGTAGTCCGTCCTTGGTCCGTTGGTCCGTGGTCCACGGTGGCAGCGCACCAAGGATCACGGACTAGGACGGACTACGGACTAAGGTCAAGAACAAGGACTTCATCGCTCCAACGACGCCCTCACGCGCGCCGGCTCGTTCGCCGCGACGCGCACGGAGCCGGCCCAGATGCGATAGCCGTCGAGTTCCAGGCGAATCGCGTGGAGGCCGGCAGGCACCGATTGCGTCATGAGCGGCGTTGTCCCGATGACTCTTGCCATCCAGCAGGACGTTCGCACCCGCGGGACGTGATTCCACTGTGAGCGTCCCGGAGCCGGTGGCCGCGGCGGGGGCGGGAGGCGCCGCCGGCGAGCGAGCCGTCGTCGGAGCCCCGCGCCCGGCCGGCGGCGCTTGCCGGGTCAGCGTGGCGTTGACCATCTGAACGGGCACGCTGCACGCGTGATCACGACGCGGCGATCGTGGACGGCATAGCCATCGCGCCTGATCCGGATGCGAAGCGGCCCTTCCTTGAGATCGCGCACGGCCGTCGGCGTTTCGCCAACGTCGCGGCCGTCGACCGATACCGTCGCGCCGTGCGGCGTCGATCGGACATTCAGGCGCCCGCCCGTCCAGATCTGCGGTGTTGGCGTGGCAGCCGGCGCCGCATCGGCCTTCCGCGATGCGGCCGGCGGATTCGGCGGGCGCACCGCGGCCGGCTCCGGAGCGCGAGTGACACGCTCGCGTCGTGACGTTCTCAGGCGGAGGCTCTACCGGCCTGCTAACAATTTCCGGCTTGCTCGTGGTTGCCGCGGCAGCCGGCGGCGCAGCCGGCTTCGGCGCCGCAGGCACGGCCGCTTCCGTGAACTCGCGCAATGGCGTCGCGGGCGCAGCGCTCGCAGTGGTGTCAGCGACCGTCGCGGGCTGCGAACGGACGGCGACCGCGTAGCCCCCGGCAAAGCCCAGCGTGACACCAACCGCCAACGCCAGCACCAACGGCCACACCGCCGATCGCGATCGATCGAGCATCGTCAGATCGCTCGGGGGCGGCGGCAGCGCTTCGGCCGCCTCTTCGGCCACCTCTCGCTTCAGCACCGCCGTTTCATCTCTTCAACACAACGTTTCATCGCGTCTCTTCAACACCAACGTTTCATCGCGCGACGAGCTGTCGCTTCGCGCGGCGACCGGTGCGTCAGCCACGACCGGCGCCGCGGCTGGAACAGGGGCGCGTCACCAATCAACGGGTTCGTGGACTTCGAGCGCGGCTCCGTCCGCGTCATCGCGAGCGGCGGCCGGGCGCGGCGGAGGCTCCGGCGCAGGGGCGGCTCGGAAGCTCGCACGACTTGAGGAGCCGGTTCGACCGCTGGAGCCGGTTTGACCTCGTGAGCCGGTTTGACCTGTAGAGGCGGTTCGACTGCGGGCGCCGGTCTGACCTCGCGAACCGGCTTGATTTCGCGATTCCGTTCGCCCACGGAAGCCGGCTTGACGACGGGAGGCGGTTTGACCGCGGGACGGCGGTTTGACCGCGGGAGCCGGTTCGATCGCGGGAGCAGCGACAGCTTCGGGAACGGCCGCGGGCAGCGGCGGAGGCTCTGGTGGGAACGCCGTCAGAGGCTCGGGCAATCAAGGCTCGGGCTCGTTCGGCGCGCGCGAGCGTGGGCGCTTGTGCGGACTCGGGCGCGGGCTCCGGCGGCGTCGCGCGCTCGGGCGTTGCCGCGGGATCGGGAATGACGATGGGTTTGAGAGAAATGTCAGGGACAGCGTTGCGATCCGGCTCGAAGAATGTTGGCAGCTCGAACGGCGTCTCCACCTTGGCGTGAGCGGGCTCGCGAGCCAGCCAGCCCAAGTGCGAAGCGGTCGAGCGCTGACTGCGTCGCGTCCTCGGGTTTGGCATCGATCGGATCGGGCGTGGGTTCGATGATGGACGGGCCAGCCACTGTAATCGGCAGATCCGGCAACGCGCTCTCGACTTCGGCGAACCGCGGCGGCTCGAGCGGCAGCAGCGGCGCCATGTCCTCGTTCGCGCGGCTCTCGTTCACGGGCCGGGTCGGCATCGCCAGGCGCAGGTTCCGCGCAGGCGGTGTTGGCGCGGGAACCGGCAGGTTGAACCCAGGCGCTTCGGCCGCAACGTCGGGGAGCGCGCGCTCTGAGCGCATCCACGAAGATCTTCGCGGTCGGGTGCCGCTCCATCGGATCGTCGGCGAGGGCGCGTTTGAACACGCGCTTGAGCGCATCGAGATCGCCGCCCGCCAGCGCGGTCATGCCTTCGACGGCCTTGACGCCGGTGCCGCTGATCCGCCGGCCCCACAGCAGCTCGTGGACGAGCGCCGCGAGGCTGAAGATGTCGGCGCGACGATCCCACGCCGATCCGCCGAGCCGTTCTGGCGCCGAGTACGGACGGCGCACAGGCGGCGCGACCCCAATCTCCGCCAGCAATTGTCCGACGCCAATGCCGGTGAGCCGCGTTTCGCGCGCGGACATCAGGACATCGCGCGGGTGGAGACATCCGTGCGTGAAGCCGGCGGCCACCGCATGGTCCAGCGCGCTCGCGAGCCGAGCGGCAACCTGCAACGCGTCCGCGGGCGGCAGCGCGCCGAACTCGCCGCACGGCGAGATCCAGCGAGTCGGCGGCGACGTAGTCGCTGGCCAGATAGGCGGAGACGCCGGTCAGCCCAGCCGCGACGGGCGTGGCGATCGACAGATGCGCGAGACTCGACGCGACGATGCCGCTCGAGTCCGGCGACGAGCTGGTGCACCTGCTCGGGCGGCAGGTCGAGCTTGAAAAGTTTGACGGCGACGAGCCGCTCTCGCTGCGTGTCGTGCCCGCGATACACGGGGCCGAGAGTTCCAGCACCAATCTGATGAAGCACGCGAAACGGTCCGAACGCATCGGGCGGCGCACTGCCGGTGTGTTCCGTGTGCAGCGGTGGACTCCTCGGGAAGGAAGGTTGACGAATCGTAACATCGAACGCTATTCGCGAACTACCTGAAAATCTCCGGCGCGGCGTCCGGCCCGCACGACCCAACCGGACGCGAGCGTCAGCGTCCAGCCGTCGCCGCGCAGCGTCGCGCCCTCGGTGGATGCGGGCGCAGGAACGGTGAGCGTCGAACGATCGGTGGACATCAGAACAGTGGACGCCTCGAGCGTTCCCCATTCCGCGGTCGTGCGAAATCCGGGAATGATCGTACCAACGCCGGCAATCGGCGTGATGCCAGCGGTCGCGAACGAATTGCTGCGACCATTCGGCATCACCAGGTACAGGGCGATCGACAAAGACGCGACGCAGTTCGGCCACGCGGGCCTGCCGTTCGACCTCGCGCGCGTCTTCGGCGCTCCTGAGCTCGGCGCCGTCGTACTGCAGCGCGGCTCGAGCCGCATCCTCGGACGGCTGAAGGCCGGATGCAGCGGCCAGCACGAGCGCAAGATCGTCACTGCCTTTGATGCGGCGAGGCCAACCCGGCGCCCACGCGTCCAGCAGCAACCCGTACGCGGCACCGGACGCGTAGGCGAACGTCCTCACGAAGCTTGGCGCCAGTTCGGCCTGCTCCAGTTGCTCGATCGCGTCCTCGGCCGCTTCGGCTGCGGTCGCGGCCGCCAGGACGGTCCCCGTGTATTGCGCGAGACCCTCGTTCATTTCCAGGAGCCGCTCGCCTTCGGCGGCGTCAGGCACCGGCGCGCGCCGCTGCGCGCGAAACGCGAGCGCGTCGCGCACGGCTGTCGTGCGCGCGGGCCCGGAGGCCGCCAGCGCCTTCGCGAGCGCGCGCCATTCGAGCTGCATCCAGTAGCGGCCGTCGATGGTGTCGAGGTGCACGTTCTGCTGATCGCGCGGCGTGAAACCCAGATCCGGTTGAATGCGGTGAAACAGCTCGTGGAGGAACATCCGCGCCCGCAGATGCGGATCGGGCGGGATGAGCTGCCACACCACGGTCGCCCAACGGGTGCCGCCCCAGTCCACGGCGGCGTTGGCGAAGCCCATCGCCGACGGGCGCGGCGCGGCGGGCGCGGGTTGGCTCGTGGCCAGCGTCCGCGTCGTGGCGTCGGCAATGGCGACGGGGCCGCACAGCGACACGCCCCAGAGCCGGCCGCCGTCCCGATCGCACAAGGCCGCAACCTCCTTGAAATAGGCGTCGGCGCGCGACTGATCGACCTGCGCGTGCGCAACGGCGCTGCAACCCAGTACGGCGACAAAAGCCAACGTTCGAGTCATATCAATCGTGCCGAGATCGTAACATCCAGCGCCGAACGTGAGTTGACAGTCCGAGCAGCGCTTTGAGAGAGTAGGTTTTCCGGTGCACGCCAACAAAGCGGCGACCCCCTCCTCAGACGAATCTTTCGTCCGCATGCCGGTTGACGTCCGCCGCTTCCCCTGGATTCGTCGGCTCGCGGCCGACTACGCGTACGACTTCCCGGCGGTCGCGCCGTTTTTTGCCGGCGATCCGGCGGACCGCGCCGCCTGGGCCGACGCCATTTCCCGCACGCAGCGCCACGAACGCCGCCGCGACGACATCGCGCGTGTGATCGCCGCGCAACAGGAGCGGCGGCAGGCGCCGGCGCGAGCCCGCGAAGCGGGCGCGCTGCTCGCCGACCGCCAAACGGTGGCGGTCGTCACCGGACAGCAGGCCGGGCCTCTTCGGCGGACCGCTGTTCACGCTGCTGAAGGCGTTGACCGCGCTGAAGCTCGCCGAGCAGGTGTCGCGCGATCATGGCGTCCCGGCCGTGGCCGTCTTCTGGATGGACGCCGAGGATCATGATTGGGAAGAAATCCGATCGTGTACGGTCTTCGACTCCGATCTCGCGCCGCGCACGGTGGCGCTGCCGCTGCGGCCGGGGCGCCGATCCTGCGCCCATCGGCACCGTGCGGCTGGACGATTCGATTCTGGCCGTGCTCGACGAGCTCGAGCATCTGCTTCCCAAGACTGATTTTCGCTCGTGGTTGATGACCGGACTGCGGCGCGCATACACGCCGGGCATCGGGATCGCCGAGGCGTTCGGCCGCTGGATCGAAGAAACGCTCGGCGAGCGCGGGCCTTGTCGTCTACGACTCGTCCGATGCCACGGCCAAGTCGATCGTGAGCGGGATTTTCACGCGCGAGCTGACCTTGCCGGGGCAGACGGCGAAGCTCGCAGCGCTCACCGGGTCGGATCTCGTCGCGCGCGGCTATCACGCGCAGGTCCACGCGCAGGACGACAGCCTGGCGTTGTTCCACCTCGAACACGGCCGCCGCGCCATCCGTCAGCAGGACGGGCAATTCGTCGTCGGCGACCGCCAGTATCCGCAGGCGACGCTCGTCGAGCAGGCGACCACGCGTCCGGCCGGGTTCAGCCCGAACGTGTTGTTGCGGCCCATCGTCCAGGACACGCTCTTCCCGACGATCTGTTATGTCGCCGGCCCGAACGAACTCGCCTACCTCGGCCAGCTTCGGAACGTCTATCAGCATTTCGGCGTGCCGATGCCGCTGATGTACCCGCGAGCGTCCGCCACACTGCTCGACTCCACGGCGTCTCGTTTTCTGAACAAGTACAAGCTGCCGCTCGAAGCGTTGCAGCCGCGCGACGAGGCAGCGCTCAACGATCTGCTCCGCACGCAGATTCCGCCCGCCGTCGAAGAGTCGCTGACCGCGGCAGCCTCGGCCATCGATGCACAGATGGAGCGAGTGATTCAGGCGTTGCCGACACTCGACCCGACGCTCGAGGGCGCCGCCCGATCGACGCTGGCCCGCATGCAGCACGACTTGCAGACGCTGGGAGGCAAAGTCATCCAGGCCGCCAAGCGGCGGCACGAGACGCTCCGCCGGCAGTTCATGCACGCGCAGGCGCTCGCGTTTCCCGGTGGTCATCCGCAGGAACGCACCATCGGGTTCGTCTCCTTCCTGAACCAATACGGCCCCGCGCTCATCGAGCGGCTGGACGAAGAGTTGCCGCTCGATCTGGGACGGCACTGGATTGTCACCATCTAGAAAACCGCGCGTCGTTGCGGCCCTGAAGAAGGCGGCCCTAAAAAAAAAGGGTCTGCGTGTTCGAATTCGCATCGAGGCGCTGTGGCGCAAGCGCTGGGTGCGCCTCACGGTCCTGGCGGTGGCGATTCCGACGGTCCTGCTCTGCTTCGCGACCGGCTACTACTACGTCCGGTTCGCGCGGCTGATCGACGCGCGGCTCCACGGCGAACGCATCAAGGTCCTGCCGCAGGTCCTGGCGCGGCCGCTGGAACTGCGGCGCGGCCAGTCGCTCACCGATCGCGGGCTCATCGATCGACTCAACGACCTCGGATACGCGCAGCGCGCGACGGTCGCGAAGCCGGGCGAGTTCGCCATTGGCGCCGGGGCCATCGCGCTCATCCCGCGCGCACCCGAGTTCAAGGGTCAGGTCGTGCGCGTCGTGTTCCAGCGTCCGACGACGCCCAGCGTGCGCACGGCGTCACGCAAAGCGCCGCCGCCGCGCCCCCCGACCGCGTGCTCCAGCTCGAGCTCGCCAATCGTCCGAGCGAACGGCTCACGCTCGACGCGCCGCTGTTGACATCGCTCGGCGGCGAGCGCGAGAAGCGCCGGCCCGTGGCGCTGTCCGTGATTCCCGATCGGTTGAAGCAGGCCGTGCTCGCGATTGAGGATCGCCGCTTCTACGATCATCCTGGCGTCGATCCGATCAGCATCGTCGGCGCCTTCCTCAGCAACATCCGCGGCAAACGCGCGTACTTGTCCGGCGCGAGCACGATCACGCAGCAGGTGGCGCGCAACATTTTCCTGCCACGCATTTTCCCGGGCATGACGCTGCAGGAGGCGCGGGAGAAATCGCTGCGGCGCAAGCTGGTCGAGGCGTGGGTGTCGCTGATCCTCACCACGCGCGCCACGAAGGACGCGATCCTCGAGATGTATCTGAACGACATGACGCTCGGTCAGCGCGGGTCGTTCGGCATCGTCGGTGTCGCGGAAGCGTCGCGCCTGTTCTTCGGCAAGGACGTCAGCAACGTGTCGCTTGCCGAAGCGGCCACGATTGCCGGCGTGTTTCAGTCGCCGTCGGCGCTCTCGCCGTTCAACAATCCGAACCGCTGCAAGGATCGGCGCAACGTCGTGCTGCAGACGATGGTGGACGCCGGCTATATCACCCGTGAGACCGCCGAGCGCTCCTCGCTCGAGCCGCTCGTCGTCGTGCAGCGCGCGCTCGAAGCCGAGGCGCCGTACTTCGTCGATTTCGTCGAGCAGACGCTCGACGGTCAGTATCCGGGCCTGACGACGACCACCGATCAAGCCGTGGAAGTCCACACGACGCTCGATCTGCATCTGCAGCGGGTGGCGCAGGACGCGGTTCGCAACGGGCTCACGTCCGTCGACCAGCTGTTGTCGCGCCGCAAGCGCAAAGGCAAAGCCGAGGCGGCGCTCATCGCGGTCGATCCGAACAGCGGCGAAATCCTCGCGTTCGTCGGCGGCCGGTCTGTACAACCAGTCGCAGTACAACCGCGCGATCGTGTCGCGCCGCCAGCCGGGATCCGTGTTCAAGCCGTTCGTCTATCTCGCCGCCTTCGAGCGCGCCCTCGGCGAGGAACGCACCGACGTCACACCTGCGTCCATCGTCGTCGACGAGCCGGAGACGTTCGAGTTCGACGATCAGGTGTGGACGCCCGAGAACTACGAGGGGAAGTACGACGGACCCATCACGCTGCGCCGGGCGCTCGCGCACTCTCGCAATCTGGCGACGATTCACGTCGCCGAGCAGGCCGGCTACGACCGTGTGTCCAATCTGTGGAAGCGGCTCGGCGTGGGGACGCCACCGAAGCCGTATCCGTCGATCGCGCTCGGCGTGTTCGAAGCGACACCGTACGAGATGGCATCGGCGTACACGCTGTTCGCCAACGGCGGCGCCGCGGATCCGCTGAAGCACATCGCGCAAATCATTCGAGGCGGCAAGGACGTCACGAAGAAGGAGGCCTCCGAGCCGCGCCGCATCGCCTCACCCGCGACCACCTATCTGGTGACGAACATGATGCGGAGCGTGTTGAACGAGGGCACCGCGTACGGCGCGCGCGCCAACGGCTTCACGCTGGACGCCGCGGGAAAGACTGGTACCACGAACGATCTGCGCGATGCGTGGTTCGCCGGTTTCACGCCCGAATTGCTCACCGTGGTGTGGGTCGGCTTCGACGACAACCAGCCGATTGGGCTCAGCGGCGCCCAGGCGGCGCTGCCCATCTGGACGCAGTTCATGAAGGCGGCGCTCGCCGGCCGGCCGAACACGGCGTTCGAGGTCCCCGAAGGCATCACGTTCGCGGATATCGATCCCGAGACCGGCAAGCTCTTCACGCCGCGCTGCCCGAAAAGCTTCAACGAGGCATTCCTCAGCGGAACCGAACCGACCACCATCTGCGATCTCCATCGCTGACCCTATAATCGTTAGCAGTGAACCGAGAAGTATTCGCGGCCGTCGCCGACGCGCTCGAGCGCGGGGAGCCGGCGGCGCTCGTCACGATCGTGTCGACGACGGGCTCGACGCCGCAGCGCGTGGGCGCCAAGATGCTCGTCTTCGCCGACGGCCGCATCGTCGGCACGATTGGCGGCGGCTGCTACGAGAACGACGCCTTCTGGAAAGCGCGCGAAGCGATCACGCACCGGCGGCCGGAGATGGTGCACTACGAGTTGTCGGACGACTTCGCGCAGGAGACCGGCCTGATCTGCGGTGGGCAGATGGACGTGTACATCGAACCGATCGAACCGTCGCCCGAGCTCTACGTCGTCGGCGCCGGCCATGTCGGCTTCCATCTGGCGCGGGTCGCGCACGAAGTGGGATTTCGCGTTCACGTCGTGGACGATCGCGAGAAGTTCGCGAACGCCGAGCGCTTTCCGAACGCCGTGGAGATCGTGGTCGAGGACATTCCGGCGTGGATTCAGCGCACGAACATCCCGGCCCATGCGTACGCGGTGATCGTCACGCGCGGGCACAACAACGACCTGGATGCGTTGCGCGCGCTCGCGCCGCGGGAGCTCCGCTATCTCGGCCTCATCGGCAGCCGCGCCAAGGTGGCCCGGATCTACGAGGCGCTCACCGACGAGCAGATGCCCGCCGACCTGCTGGCCCGCGTCCATGCGCCGATCGGCCTCGATATCGGCGCGGTGACGCCGCAGGAAATCGCGGTCAGCATTCTCGCGGAGCTGATTGCCGTCAAACATGGCAAGACCCATCCCGCGTCAATGAAGTGGGCACCACCAGGCCTCAAGTAGCTGACGGCTCTGTCAGGGCCGCAAGACGCGAAGCCTGACCAAGGCCTCGCGTCTACACACATCGTGCATGTCGTCTGACGCATGACGTCGCGCTGGTCGAGAATCGTCTCTATGACGATGAACGACCGGTTCGACGTCCTCGACGGCGACGTGTCGATCGTCGACGGCCGCATCGCCGCGATCGGATCGAACATCACCGATCGTCACGACCGCGTCATCGATGCGCGCGGCGGCTACGTCCTCCCCGGACTGATTCAAACGCACATTCATCTGTGCCAGACGCTTTTCCGCGGGTTTGCGGACGATCTGCCGCTGATGGACTGGCTTCGGCGCCGCGTGTGGCCGATGGAAGCGGCGCACACGCCGGCGACGCTCCGCGCGTCGGCGCAGCTGGCGGCCACCGAGCTCCTCTGCAGCGGCACGACCGCGGTGCTCACGATGGAAACCGTCCACGACACCGACGTCGTGTTCGAGGCGGTCGCCGAAAGCGGACTGCGCGCGACCATCGGCAAGTGCATGATGGACTTCCGACGCGCAGGTGCCGGCGCGCCTGCAGGAAGATACGCGGCGCTCGCTCGACGAGAGCCTCGCGATTCGGAACGCGATGGCACGGCGCGGCCGGCGGCCGGCTGCACGCCGCGTTCGCCCCGCGCTTCGCGGTGTCGTGCTCGCCGCGCACTGCTCGAGACGGTGGCGGGCTTCTCCGACGAGCATCAAGCTCTCGTCCACACCCACGCCGCCGAATCGCACGACGAGATTGCCATTGTGCGCCAGATTTCCGGAGGGCTGACGAACCTGGCCTACCTCGCGAGCTTTCGCCTTGCATCGCCGCGCCTGTGCGCCGCGCATTGCGTGTGGGTGGACGAGCCGGACCAGCAACTGCTCGCCGACTGCGACGTCAAGGTGATGCACTGTCCCGGATCGAATCTCAAGCTCGGGTCCGGCGTCGCCCCGTCGTCGAGATGCTCGCGCGGAACATTACCGTGTCGCTCGGCGCCGACGGCGCGGCGTGCAACAACCGGCTGGACATGTTCGAGGAAATGCGGCTCGCGGCGGTCCTGCAGGCGATGCGAAAGGCGCCGGGCGCGCTCCCGGCGCGCCAGGTGCTGTGGATGGCCACTCGCGCCGGCGCGCGCACGCTTGGCCGCGAAGACGAGATTGGCTCGCTGGAAGATCGGCAAACGCGCCGACGTCATCGTCGTCGACCGCGATCGCCCGCATCTGGCGCCGGGACCCGATCCGTATTCGACGCTTGTCTATGCCGCCCGAGGCAGCGACGTGCGGGCGACGATCGTCGACGGCGAGGTCCTCGTGGACGACTTCGCGCCGGTCCGTGTCGATCGAGCCGAAGTGGTGGCATCCGCGCGCTCCGCCGCCCAGGCGTTAGCTCAACGGGCAGGGATTCGGTAAGCAGAGCGGTGTATAATGTCTTAGCACTCTGGGGCTTAGAGTGCTAAGACCGATCATGAACCAGGGCCACGAAATCAACGCTCGCGCCGGCCGTGTCCTGGCCGCGCTCGTCCGCGAGTACATCGCCTCGGGCGAGCCGGTTGCCTCATCCCTGCTGGTCACCGCCGCAGGGCTTGGCGTCTCGTCGGCGACCGTGCGCAACATCCTCGCGCGTCTCGAGGAGGAGGGGTTCGTCCAGCAGCCCCACACCTCGGCCGGACGCATCCCGACCGATCGCGGCTATCGCTTTTACGTGGATCTGCTCCTCGAAACGAAACGGGCGACGCGCGCCGCCACGGCCGTCGAGGCGCGCTTGCGGCGCGACAGCCCCGACTGTTTGCTCGACTCGGTTCTCCCGCACGTCTCTCACGTCCTGTCTCAGGCGTCGCGCACGATCGGGTTCGCGAGCCGCGCCACGCACGCCGCCGCCGTGTTCGATCGCGTCGAGTTCGTGCCGCTCAGCGACACACGCATTCTCGTGGTCATCGTCGCGCGCGGCGGCCACGTGATTCAGAAGGTCATCGATTTGGGCGAGCGTCTCGAGTCGGACGACCTGCGGCAAGCCGCGAACTACCTGAACAACGAGTTCTCGGGCCTGCCGCTGCACCGGGCCCGCGAGGCGGTGCTCGAGCGCATCACCGAGGAGCGCCTGCTCTACGACGCCCTGCGCGCTCGCGCCATGCGCCTCGCGACGACGACGTTTTCAGATCTACCCGACGGCCGCACGATCTACGTCGACGGCGCGGCGTCGCTGCTCGACGACGGCAGCGGGTTGACGCTCACGATGCTGCAGACGCTGCTGCAGATGATCGAAGAGAAACAGAAGCTCCTGCAGATTCTCGACGAGTACATCGACGGCCTTGGCCTGTCGGTGATCATCGGCGCCGAACATCTCGATCCGAGTCTGCGTCCCTTCAGCTTGATCGTGTCCACGTACGACGACGGATCGGGGACGGGCATGGTCGGCGTCATCGGGCCGACACGCATGCGGTATCCGCGGGCTATCGCCGTCGTTGACGGCGCAGCACAGGCCGTATCTCGCGTGCTGCGCGACCCAAACTAGGCATATGGCTGACGAACGTCATACCGATCCAGCGGATGAGCCGCCGGACGCTGGCGGTCCTTCAGGCGATGCGCCGGCCGCGGTTGCGGAACCGGCGATCGCCGACCTGCAGCGCGAGCGCGACGAGTACTACGACCGGCTCCTGCGCAAGACGGCGGAATTCGACAACTATCGCAAGCGCGTCGAGCGCTCGCGCCGCGAGCAGGCCGACGAGTCGGTGCTGGGACTGCTGCGCGACATCCTGGCCGTCGTGGACGACTTCGACATCGCGCTGACGGTGGACGCCGGCGAAGGCGGCGCCGCCTATCGCAAGGGCGTCGAGCTCATTCATGCCAAGCTGCAGGATCTGCTCGCGAAGCAAGGTGTGCGGCCGATCGAGGCCGTCGGCACCGATTTCGATCCGAACCTGCATCAGGCAGTCATTCACGAAGAGAGTCCCGACCATCGCGAAGGCGAAGTGATCGCCGAGCTGCGGAAGGGCTACACGATCGGCGACCGGCTGCTGCGTCCGTCGATGGTGAAGGTGGCGAAGGCGTGAGCAAGCGCGACTATTACGAGGTCCTCGAAGTCTCCCGGACGGCGACCGAGGTCGAGATCAAGAGCTCCTACCGGAAGCTCGCGATGAAGCACCATCCGGATCGCAACCCCGGCGACAAGGCCGCCGAAGACAAATTCAAGGAAGCCGCCGAAGCGTACGCGATTCTCGCGGATTCCGAGAAGCGCGCCGCGTACGATCGCTTCGGGCATGCGGCTGTCTCGGGCGCCGGCGCGGGCGCGGGCTTCGACCCATCGATGTTCCAGGAGTTCGGCGACTTCGCCGACATCCTCGGCAACATGTTCGGCTTCGGCGATCTGTTCGGCAACGCGCGGCGGCGCGGCGGGCCGCAGCGCGGCGCGGATCTGCGCTACGACATGGAGATCGGCTTCGACGAAGCCGCGCACGGCACCGAAACCGCCATCCAGATCCCGCGCCAGGAGAACTGCGAAACCTGCAACGGCTCGGGATCCGAAGCGGGCTCACCGCCCGCCACTTGTCCGCAGTGTCGCGGACAGGGGCAAGTCCGGTTCCAGCAAGGCTTTTTCACCGTCGCGCGCACCTGTCCGCAATGCCGCGGCGCGGGGCGCATCATCAGCAAGCCCTGCAAGACGTGCCACGGCGCGGGCCGCGTCACGAAGGAACGCAAGATCACCGTCAAGATTCCCCCGGGCATCGCCACGGGACAGCAGCTCCGTCTTCAGGGTGAAGGCGAGTCGGGCGCGGCCGGCGGTCCGGCGGGCCATCTGTACGTCGTCGTGCACGTGCAGGAGCACGAGTTCTTCCGCCGCGACGGCAACAACCTGTTCTGCGAAATCCCGGTGAACTTCACGACGCTCGCGCTCGGCGGCGAGATCCAGGTGCCGACGCTCGACGACGCCGAGACGGTCAAAGTCCCCGACGGCACGCAAACGGGAACGACGTTCCGGCTGCGCGGCAAAGGGCATGCCCGACGTGAACGGCCGCGGACGCGGCGATTTGTTCGCCACGGTCCAGGTGCAGACGCCGAGAAAGCTGACGCGCGAACAGAAACATCTGCTCGACCAGCTCGCGAAGTCGCTGCCCCAGGACACGTTCGAGCCGCGCGCGCGCGGCGAGCAAGAGCAGGACGAGCGGAACCTGTTCGACCGCGTCAAAGACATGTTTGGCTAAGACCTACCCCGCGCTGGACGTCCGCTGCGAGGATTCCGATCTGCTGCTTGCGCTGGTTGACGACTTTGGTCCGACGGCGGTCGAGGACGCGGCCGGCGCTGTCCGCGTGTTCTTCGCCAGCTCCGCAGATCGCGATGCCGCTCGCCAGTCCCTGGCGTCGCGCTATCCAGCGACGACGTTTGATGTGCCCGACGAGGATTGGGCTCGGCGATCACAGGCGAACCTGCAACCGATCACGATCGGCCAGCTCACTGTCGTTTCCTAGTCCGGAATCCCGAACCCCGAATCCCCTGGGCATCGTGATCCGACCCTCCATGGGCTTCGGAACCGGGCACCACGCCACGACGCGGCTCTGCCTCGAGGCGCTTCAGGCGATCGACCTGGCCGGCGCGACCGTGCTCGACGTCGGGACCGGCTCCGGCATCCTCGCAATCGCGGCCGTCCGGCTCGGGGCCGCGCGGGCGATGGGCATCGACATAGACGAGGATGCGATTCACGCCGCTCGGGAGAATCTGACGCTCAATCCCGAGGTTGCCCCGCGCGTGAGGTTCGAGATCGGCGACCTATCAACCGTCCGTCCCCGGACCAGGTGGACGGAGGTTGACGTCCTGACGGCCAATTTGACCGGGCATCTACTCGTCCAGTCGGCCTCGACACTTCAAGATGCGGTTCGAGCCGGTGGCACCCTGATTCTCAGCGGCCTCCAGATGCACGAGCGCGAAGCGGTTGCCCGAGCGTTTGCCGCGAGCGAGACCGTCTGGGAGCGAACGTGTGACGAATGGGTCGGTCTGGCGGTGAAAAAGCAGTGAGAGTCAACCGCCTGACCCGCTTCAACAGGTCTAATAAGTGATGACATGGCTTGGTGTGTTCGCGTTCGTCGGTCTCATCGCTAGCTTGACGGGTGTAGCGTGGCCCTTTCGGCGCGTGCGGGCCTGAAAGGCTCGCCCACGGGGCGCCAGCAGGCGTCGCGGCCGGGTCCGCAACAGCCGCAGGCCGGTTCCCAGCGCCCCGCGCGGGACACGTCGGCCCAGCCGAAGGACACCGCGCCGGCGCCGACAGGCCGCATCAGCGGCCGTGTGACCACCGCCGATACCGGGCGACCGGTGAAGCGCGCCCGGGTGTTCGTCACCGCCGCGGAACTGCCGGGCGGACGCGGCGTGCTCACGGACGATTCCGGTCTGTTCGACCTTGCCGAGTTGCCGGCCGGCCGCTACACGCTCACCGTATCCAAATCCGGCTTCGTCTCGCTCGCCTATGGACAACGCCGGCCGCTCCAGGCGGGGACGCCGCTTCAGCTCGGCGACGGCGAGCAGATGAAAGGCGTCGAGTTCCGGCTGCCGCGCGGCGGCGTCATCTCGGGCCGCGTCCTGGACGAGGATGGCGAACCGGTGCCCGGCGCGACGGTTCGCGTCATGCGCTACCAATACATGCAGGGCGATCGCCGGCTGACGCCGGCGGGTTCCGGGCAGACGGACGACCGCGGCCAGTATCGCGTGTGGGGCTTGATGCCCGGCGACTACTACGTCAACGCGCTGACGCGCCTGCCCAACGCGGGTGGTCGTGGCGCCGGGCCGATGCCGGGCGGGCCATTCGGCGGCCGTGGAGGTCCTGGAGGCGGCGCGCCGGCCGAGATGGCGGCGATGAGGGCCGCGATTGCCGCCGGCAACCCCGGCATGGTCTTCGGCAGCTCGGACAACGATCCGGAGCCGGTCAACTACGCGCCGACGTATTACCCGAGCGCGACGTCGGTCAACGACGCGCGGCCGGTCACCGTCGGCGTGAGCCAGGAAGTGCTGGACATCAACGTCGGCATGCAGCTGGTGCGCACCGCGCGCGTGACCGGGCGCGTGATGAATCCGGACGGCACGCCGGCGACCAACGGCAACGTCAATCTGATGCCCGAGTCGCGCCGGCCGCGGCGGGCAAATCGGCAACAACAACGGCAGCCGCATTCAGCGCGACGGATCGTTTGCGATGGCGAACATCCCGCCGGGCCGCTACGTTCTTCGCGCACGCGGAGACGGCGACACGCCGCTGTTCGGCACGCAGCCGCTGAGCGTGGACGGCGACGTCGCCGACGTCACCGTCGTGTTGTCCACGGGCGCCACGATCACGGGAACCATCTCGTTCCAGCCGGGCGCCGCGCAGGCGCCCGAGATGACACAGGTCCGCATCGGCGCGCCGTCGACCGATCAGACGGCGTTTGGACCACAAGGCAACGCCCGCGTGGACAAGGACGGCCGCTTCACGCTGTCAGGCGTGTCTGCCGGTCCGCACCTGATTCGCCCGAACGGCAACATGCGCGGCTGGGCGCTGAAATCGGTCACCGCTCGACGGACGCGACATCACCGACACGCCGATTGAGGTCCGCGGCGGTCAGACCCTCGCCAACGTGGCCATCGTCTTCACCGACAGGATCACGGAAGTGAGCGGCACGATTACGACCGAAACGGGCACGCCGATGCCGGACTACACGGTGTTGGCCTTTCCCACCGATCCGGCCCTTTGGCGACCACAGGCGCGGCAGATCATGACGACGCGCCCGGACCAGACCGGCAAATATCGCATTCGCGGTCTCCCGCCTTCCGACTACTACATCGTCACCGTCGATCCCGCTGAACAGGGTGAATGGTTCGATCCCGCATACCTGGACTCCCACCGGGCCGGCGCGGCGCGCGTCACGCTCGCGGAGGGCGACGTGAAGACGCAGGACTTCAGAGTGATCGTGCGCTAGGTAGTCAGAACGCAAAGTGCAGAAGGCGTTCAGCCTTGCGACTGGCGGCCTCTGAAGTTCCTTGCGATCTCACAGGTCGCCCCAAAGAAACTGCAAGACGCTGAGCGCGGCCACCGCTACCGCGTCGGCGCGCAGCGTGCGGTGACCGAGCGTCACGAGGCGGACGCCGCGGTCGCGCGCGGCCTCGCACTCCGCTTCCGTCCACCCGCCTTCGGGACCAATCATCACCGCGGCATCAGAGGCGTCGGAACCGACTGCAGGCTCGAGATCTTTTCGACACCACCGCGAACCCCGGCTCGACGAGCATCAGCCGCAGCGACGCGGGCGGTTCGTCGAGCGCGTGCTCGAGCGTGAGCGGCATTGGATCGCCGGCACGACCGCGCGGCGCGATTGCTTCACCGACGCGATGGCCACGCGCCGCCAGCGATCGACTTTGGCGCCGCGGATCAGCGAGGCGACGGTGGTCTCGGTCCGCTTCGTCACCAGCGGCTGCACGGCGGCCACGCCCAGCATGACGGCGTCGCGCACGACCTCGTCCATCTTGTCGCTCTTCAGCACGGCCTGGACGAGCGTCACCGGCACGGCCGCTTCCGCCGCCGGCTCGATGCGCGACAGGAGCTGCACGCGAACGTCGCGGCGAAGCGCGGTCGCACCTTGGCGAGGAATCGTGGCCGCGGCCGTCGAAGACCGCGACCGTGTCGCCGACGCCGACGCGCAGCACGCGCGTGAGGTGCTCGGCTTCGTCGCGCGGCAGCGTGACGAACTCGTCGCCGGGATCGAGCGCAGGCGCGAAGAAGCGGTGCACGGGTATGGATTATAGAAGGGTGCTGGGCACTGCGGCGCTGCTGCACGTGCTGGTGCTCGGTCTCGCCGACTGCTATACTCGCGCGGCATGTTTTTCCGCGGGCAGATCGTCGGCAAGTACAAGATCATGTCGACGCTCGGCAGCGGAGGCTTCGGCACGGTCTTTCTCGCGGAAGACACCTGGATCGACAAGAAGGTCGCGCTCAAGGTCCCACACAAACAGAATCTCGACTTCGGCGAGCTGCTGCGCGAGCCGCGACTGCTCGCGACGCTCAATCACCCGAACATCATCGATATCCTGACCGCGGAAAAAAAAGACGACGTGTTCTTCATCGTGATGGAGTACGTCCCCGGCGACACGCTCGAGGCGTTGATCGCGAAGGAGGGCGCGCTCGACGTGCCGCGCGCCCTCGACCTCGCCTGTCAGATCGGCAACGCCGTGGATCACGCGCATCGGTCCGGCGTCATCCACCGCGACCTGCGGCCGTCGAATGTGATCGTCACCGAAACGGAATGGCCAAGGTGGCCGATTTCGGCACCTCGCGATTTCTCGAGATCGCCGCCCATGGCACCACCGTGATCGGCAGTCCGCCCTACATGGCGCCCGAACAGTTTCAGGGCAAGGCCGTGTTCGCGTCCGACCTGTACTCGCTCGGCGTGACGATGTATCAGATGCTGACGGGCGTGCTGCCCTACGACACGCCCTCGCCCTCGGATCTCGACCGGCTGATGAGCGGCGACCTGCTGACGGCGCCGCGCCTGAAGAATCCCAAGATTCCCAAGGCGATCAACGACGTGGTGCTCAAGGCCATGGCGCCGGAGATTCACGCGCGCTACCAGCGCGCGGGCGACCTGCTCTCCGACGTCCTCGCGGCGCGCGACCCCGGCGTGGCCCGCCGGCCGCGCCCGACGCCCGACGCCGAGCCCGCGGCGGCCGTTGCCGACGACATCCAGGTTCGTCTCAAGGCGCGCGAAACGCCGTCCCCTCGCTTCTGCTGGCACTGTCGCAAACCGCTGCACGCGCGATCCGATCGCTGCCCCTTCTGCGGAGAAGCGCAGTAGTTACGATAAGATCCAGTAAGGAGTAGTCATGGGATTTCCAGGCACGGGAAAGATCTGGATGAACGGCAGGCTGGTCGACTGGAAGGACGCGACCATCCACGTCGCCACGCACGTCATCCATTACGGCAGCGGCGTGTTCGAAGGCGCGCGCTGCTACGAAACGCCGCGCGGTTCGGCCTGCTTCCGCCTCGATGCGCACATGAAGCGGCTGCAGATGTCCGCCAAGGTGTATCGGATGGAATACAGCCTGGACCTGGCAGGCTGGCAGGCCGCGGTCCTCGAGACCATTCGCGCCAACGCCATGAAGGCGTGCTACATCCGCCCGCTCGTCTACCGCGGCTACGACTCGCTCGGCGTCAACCCGACGACGTGTCCCGTCGACGCGGCGATCATGGTGTGGGAATGGGGCGCCTACCTCGGCAAAGAGGCGCTGGAGCAGGGCTGCGACGTCAAGGTGTCGTCGTGGTCGCGCATGGCGCCGAACACGCTGCCGGCGATGGCCAAGAGCACCGCGAACTACGCCAACTCCGGACTGATCAAGATGGACGCGCTGGCCGACGGCTACAGCGAAGGCATCGCGCTCGACGTCTACGGCAACGTCAGCGAAGGCAGCGGGCAGAACATCTTCATCGTGCGCGACGGCGTGGTCATCACGCCGCCGCTCGCCTCGTCGATTCTCGGCGGCATCACGCGCGACTCCATCATCACCCTGGCGAAGGATCTCGGCTTCACCGTCCAGGAATCGGTGCTGCCGCGCGAAGCGCTCTACATCGCCGACGAGGTGTTCTTCGTCGGGACGGCGGCCGAAGTGACGCCGGTCCGATCGGTCGACAAGATCACGATCGGCAGCGGCCGGCGCGGTCCCGTGACCGAAGCGTTGCAGCGGGCCTTCTTCGACGTGATCAACGGCGACGTGCCGGACACGCACGGCTGGCTGACCTACGTGTACGAAGAAGAAGCGTCGCTGCGCGCGCCGCGCAAACCTGTCGCGGTCAGTAGCTGACCGGGCTCGGGGACTCCGGCCATCGCATGCATGTCAACGATCTCCTGAAAATCGCCGTCGAGGGTGGCGCATCCGACCTGCACTTGAAGGTCGGAAGCTTCCCGCTCGTCCGGCACCGTGGCACGCTGCTGCCGGCGACGACGGCGAAACGCCTGGACCACGAAGACCTCGTGGCCATGACCGCGGCGGTCATGTCCACGGCGCTGCGGCAGAAGTTCAAGGAGACGCAGGAAGTCGACCTCGCCTACAGCGTGCCGGGGCTGGGACGCTTCCGCTGCAACATCTTTCAGCAGCGCGGCACCGTCGGCATGGTGATCCGCGTCATCCCCACGCAGATTCGCACGTTCGACGAGCTCGGGCTGCCGCCGGTCCTCAAGAAGATCTCGGACGAGGATCGCGGCCTGGTGCTCGTGACCGGCACGACCGGCAGCGGCAAGACCACGACGCTGGCGGCGATGATCGATCACATCAACCGCACGCGCTCGCTGCACGTGATGACGATCGAGGATCCGATCGAATTCCTCCACCGCGACAACAAGTCGATCGTCAACCAGCGCGAGGTGTCCACCGACACCAAGTCGTTCGCGCAGGCGCTGCGCAGCGCGCTGCGTCAGGATCCGGACGTGATCCTCGTCGGCGAGATGCGCGATTTCGACACCATCGACACGGCGCTGCTCGCCGCGGAAACCGGCCACCTGGTCTTCTCCACGCTGCATACGCTGGACGCGACCGAGACGATCAACCGCGTCATCACGGTCTATCCGCCGCACCAGCAGAAGCAGATCCGGCTGCAGCTCGCGACCGTGCTCAAAGCCGTCGTGTCGCAGCGGCTGATTCCGCGCGCCGACGGCACCGGGCGCGCGCCGGCGGCCGAGGTGATGATCGGCACGCCCTTCGTCCGCGACTGCATCGTGGACAAGGAAAAGACCCACCTGATCCGCAGCGCGATCGCGCAGGGCACGTCGCAGTACCGGCATGCAGACCTTCGATCAATCGATCTTCAGCCTGTTCGAACAGGGTCTCGTCTCCTACGACGAGGCGCTCCGCTGGGCGAGCAACGTCGACGAGTTCAAGCTGAAGGTGCAAGGCATTGCGACGACCTCGGAGATGAGCCGCGAGGAAATGGCGAAGACCGTCCTCGGGACGCCGGAAATCACGCGCTTCGGCAGCTGACCCCCTATAATCCGCCGACGTGAGAGGCGTACGTGGACGGGCTGAAGATGCTCGCGCGGCGCGAGCTGTCGGAAGCACAGGTGCGCCAGCGGCTCGCCCGCAAGGGTCACTCCGAGCAGGATATAGACGAGGCGATCGCACGGCTGCGCGACGAGCGCGCGATCGACGACGTGCGCGTCGCCGAAGCCATCGCGCGAACGGAAACGTCGGTGAAGCGCCGGGGCAAGCTGCGCGTGCACATGCAGATTCAGCGCGCCGGGATAGGGAAAGAGATCGCCAAGCGCGCCGTCGACGAGGTCTTCGACGCGATCGACGATGACGCGCTGATCGAGGCGGCGCTCAGAAAGCGGCTGCGCAATCGAGAGACGATCGCGGACGACCGGGAATTTCAGCGGTTGTATCGATATCTGGTCGGGCAAGGATTTGAGATCGGACAAGATCATGCGGGCGCTGACCGCATTGAGAAAGAAATGATGCAGCCGCGTGTTCGATCTGCCACGAAAGCACGAAAGCACGAAACTTTTTCCTGTCAGGTTATTTCGTGTTTTCGTGTTTTCGTGGCTGTTCTTTTGTCGGGGCGATCGCCGTAGCTCAGCCGCACGAGTCGTTTCGACATCATCCTCCGCCACGGCACCGTCATCGACGGCACCGGACTCCCCCGCTATCGGGCGGACGTCGGCGATCGTCGGCGACCGCATCGCCAAGGTCGGCGACCTGTCCGCCGAACGCGCGGCAACCGATCTCGACGTGACGGGCCTGTACGTCGCTCCCGGCTTCATCAACATCCACAGTCACGCGTCGCGTGAGCGCGCTGCCGACGGCGGAGAACATGCTCACGCAGGGCGTGACCACCGAGATCGTGAATCCCGATGGCGGCGGATCGACCGACATCGCCGCGCAGCTTGCGCGCGCCAGCGCGGCTGGCCTGGCCGTCAACGTCGGCGCCTACATCGGCTTCAACGCGATCTGGGCCGAGGTGATGGGACCCGCCGACCGCCGCGCCACACCCGACGACATCAATCGGATGCGCGCCCTCGTCGGCCGCGGCCTCGAGTCCGGCGCATGGGGCGTCTCGGCCGGGCTCGACTACAAGCCCGCCTACTACGCGCAGGTGGAAGAAGTCGTGCGCGTGCTCGAGCCGGCGGCACAATGGCGGACGAATTTTCCCAATCACGATCGGCTGACGCCGGAGTCCAGGTACAGCTCGCGCGTTGGCGTCGGCGAGACGATTGCGATCGGCGAAAAAGCCGGGCTCGTGCCGGTCGTGACGCACATGAAGGCGCAGGGCCGGGAACAAGGAACGGCCGGTGCCCTGCTGCGCATGATGAGTCAGGCGACCGCGCGCGGCGACTACACCGCCGCCGACGCGTATCCGTACCTCGCCGGCCAGACCGGCCTCGGCGCGCTGATCATTCCCGCCTGGGCGCAGGACGGCGGCCGCGATCGGATGCTGCAGCGCTTCGCCGATCCCGCCCAGCGCGCGCGCATCGTCGTCGAGGCGGAAGAGGCGATGAACGCGCGCTTCGGCGGCGCCGCCGGCGTCTTTCTGCCGCAGACCAAGCAGCAGCTGACCGCAATCATGAGCGAGCTGCAGGTGTCTGCCGGCGAGGCGATCGTGCGGCTTCTCGAGCAAGGCAACGTGGCCGCGATCCTGCAGTTCGGGAGCCGAACCGGATCTGGTCAAGATTCTGCAGCACCCGACCACGTCGATCGCGTGCGACTGCGGCGCGTCCACGGACACCCGTCAGCATCCGCGCGCGTGGGGCACGTTTCCGCGCGTGCTCGGCCGCTACGTGCGCGACCAGCAGGTGCTGACGTGGGAGGACGCGGTGCGCAAGATGACCGCGCTCCCCGCGACGACGGTCGGCATGATCGACCGCGGGTTCCTCGCGCCCGGGATGTCGGCGGACGTGACGGTCTTCGATCCCGCCACGGTGATCGACCATGCGACCTACGAGGACGCCGGCCAACTGTCGGAAGGAATCCGGATCGTCCTCGTGAACGGGCGTGTCGCGCTCAAGGACGGCAAGGTCACCGGCGAGCAAGGCCGGCCGTGTGCTCACGCGCGACGCCCACATGCCAAGCCGGCCGATGAACCACGGCACGTCGCATCGACGTCGTCGATCCGTCAAGCGGTCAGGTCCGGCTGAAGCCGGACGCCACGTACAAATGCGCGATAGACATCGCCCAGCCCGCGAACGCGCCGCGCGCCAGAGGAACCATCCGCATCACCGATGCGACGGCAGGCGAGGTCCTCGAGGCCACCGACGTCGGCGTCCTGCAGACCACGAAGAACTGGGCGAGCGTGACGGCGATGCTGCGCGTGCAGCGATCGGGAGACGTTCGCGCCGCGACGATCGTCGTCGAGCATGCGGATCCGTTCGTGGACAAGCATCCTCGAACGGTCACCATCGACGTCGCCGGCAGGCCGCGCATCACCGGTGTTCTACAATGAGGCGATGACCTCGAACGAGATCCGCGCGTCGTTCCTCGACTACTTCAAACGGAACGGCCACCGCGTCGTGCCGAGCTCGTCGCTCGTCCCCGGCGACGATCCCACGCTGCTCTTCACCAACGCCGGCATGAACCAGTTCAAGGACGTGTTCCTCGGCCGCGAGAAGCGCGACTACACGCGCGCGACGACGGCGCAGAAAGTCATGCGCGTGAGCGGCAAGCACAACGACCTCGACAACGTCGGGCCGTCGCTCCGCCATCACACGTTCTTCGAGATGCTCGGCAACTTCTCGTTCGGCGACTACTTCAAGAAAGAGGCGCTCCCGTTCGCGTGGCAGCTGCTCACCGACGTGTGGAAATTGCCGGAGGACCGGATGGTCGTGTCGATTTTCAAGGGCGAGGCGGGCATTCCCCGGGATGACGAGGCCTACGAGGTGTGGCGATCGCTGGGAGTGCCCTCGAATCGCATCGTCGAGTATGGCGCCGAGGATAACTTCTGGCAGATGGGCGACACCGGTCCCTGCGGCAGGTGCAGCGAGATCTACTTCGTGCGCGACGCCGGCGGGGATCCCGAGATCGAAATCTGGAACAACGTGTTCATGGAGTTCGAGCGCAGCGCCGACGGCACGCTGACGCCGCTGCCCGCGAAATCCATCGACACGGGCATGGGGTTCGAGCGCATCACGTCGGTCCTGCAGAACAAGCTCTCGAACTACGACACGGACCTGTTCACGCCGCTGCTCGACGAAATCGGACGGCTCATCGGCCGCCGGCACGGCGGCTCCGTCAGCGATCCGCATGACATCTCGATGCGGGTCGTCGCGGATCACATGCGATCGACGACGTTTCTCATCGCCGACGGCGTGATTCCGTCGAACGAATGGCGCGGCTACGTGCTGCGCAAGATCATGCGGCGGGCCATGCGGCACGGGAAGCATCTGGGTTTCACCGAGCCGTTCATGCACCGCCTCGTCTCCGTGCTGGACCGCGAGATGGGCGACGCGTATCCCGAAGTCCGCCGCAACCGCGAGATGATCGAGAAAACGATCCTCGCCGAGGAAAACCGGTTCGACGCCGTCCTGCGCGAAGGGTTACCTCGACTCGAAGCGGAGCTCGCGAAGGCTCTCGAAACGCCGGACCACGTGCTGAAGGGCGACGCGGCGTTCCGCCTCTACGACACCTTCGGCGTGCCGTTCGACTTCATCGAGGACACGGCGGAGACGCAGCACGTCAAGGTCGACCTCGAAGGCTACAACCGTGCGATGGAGGACCAGCGCGGCAAGGCGCGGGCCGGCAGCGCGTTCGGCGGCGGCAAGAAAGTCGCAGGACTTCGAGCTTCCGGCCGGCGGCTCGGCACTCAAGGACGCCGGCGATCAGTTCGAAGGCTACACGACGACGAACGTGGACCACGTGGCGGTCGTGGCGGTGTTCGACGAAGGACGTCACGCGGTGGATGCGCTCGCGGCGGACCAGGCTGGATACGTGGCGCTGGCGAAGACGCCCTTCTACCTCGAGGCCGGCGGGCAGGTGTCAGACACCGGGCGGCTGGTTGCGGAAACCGGCGGCGCTGTCGCGGTCGTGGACGGTGTCGCCCGCATCGGGACCGGGCTGCCTCGAGCGCACCACGTGAAGGTGTCCTCCGGGCGCCTGCAGGTTGGCGACACGCTGCGTGCCGAAGTGGACGCGGATCTTCGAAACGCGACGCGACGAAACCACACGGCAACGCATCTCGTGCACGCGGCCCTTCGTCAGGTGCTCGGCTCGCACGTGAAGCAGGCGGGATCGCTCGTCGCGCCCGATCGGCTGCGGTTCGACTTCGTCCACTTCCAGGCGGTGACGCCCGAAGAGATCCCAGGATTGAAAAGATCGTCAACGAGCAGATCTACCGGAACACGCCGGTGACGACCGACGTCCGGTCGACGGACGAAGCGATTGCGGCCGGCGCGATGGCGCTCTTCGGGGAGAAGTACGGCGATCGGGTTCGCGTCGTGAGCATCCCCGGTTTCAGCATGGAATTGTGCGGCGGCACACACGTCGCCGCCACCGGCGACATCGGCTTCTTCGTCATCGTCGCCGAAGGCGGTGTCGCGGCGGGTGTTCGCCGCATCGAGGCGCTGACGGGCGCCGGCGCGGTGGAATGGGTCCAGCGCCAGCGGGCGGCGCTGTCGTCGATTCTCGAGACGCTGGAGGTGCCCGCGGAGCAGGCGACCGACGCGATCGAGAAGCTGCAGACCGAGAGCAAGCGGCTCGCGCGAGAGGTCACCCAGCTCAAGACACGGGTCGCGATGGGCGGCGGCGGCGCGGCCAGCGACGACACGGTGCTGGTGAACGGCGTCACGCTCGCGCGGCGGAAGGTCGAGGATTTCGACAAGGACGCACTGCGCGGCCTGGCCGATTCCCTGAAAGCCCGCATCAAAACCGGCGTCGTCGTGCTCGCGTCCGCCAACGACGGCAAGGTCCAGATCATCGTCGCCGTCACGCCGGACCTGACGTCGCGTGTCAAAGCGGGCACTATCGTGAAAGAGATCGCGCCGATCGTCGGCGGTGGCGGCGGCGGCCGGCCCGACTTCGCCGAAGCGGGCGGCAAGCTGCCGGAGAAGATCGACGAGATGTTGACGCGCGAGCGAAGCGCGTGCTCGCGAAGTTGTTGACGTAACGGATCGATCAGATGTGGCGCAGGGCTTTAGCCCTCGCGATCGCGGCCCTGAAAGGGCCGCGCTACACCCTTCCTGCCTTTCCTGCCCTTCCTGCCCTTCCTGCCCTTCCTGCCTTTCCTGCCCTTCCTGCCTTTCCTGCCCGCCTTCCTGCCCTACAGCGTCACCGCACGCGAGCCGATACGTAATGCGGACTCATGTCGGTCGCAGTGTGCAAACGAATCGCGGTGCTGACTCTCGTGTGGATCGGGCTCGCGGTGCCCGCATCTGCGCAGATTTACTCGTGGCGTGACGCGAACGGCACGCTCGTCCTGTCCGATCGCCGCCCTCCCACCGCTCCGGATGCCGTTCGATCGTACCGAAGTACCGCGCAGCCAGACCGTCCGCGCGACGCGCTACGTCGCGGCGGAGCGCAGCCGGCCCTTCGAAGATTTGATCATCGCGAACGCCCGCCAGCAGGGCGTCCGTCCAGACCTCGTGCGCGCGGTGATGCAGGTGGAGTCGGCGTTCAACCCGCGCGCGCGATCGCCGAAAGGCGCGCTCGGCCTCATGCAGCTGATGCCGGCAACCGCGAGGCAGTACGGCGTCATGAACGCCTTCGACCCCTCGGAGAATGTCCGCGCCGGCGTCAGCTATCTTCGGGCGCTGTTGGATCGGTACGGCAACGACGAAACGCTGGCGCTTGCGGCCTACAACGCAGGTCCCGGCGCCGTGGACAAGTACGGGCAGGCGGTGCCGCCGTATCGCGAAACGCGGAACTACGTCGGGAAGATCGGCCGCATGGCCGGTCCGGGCCAGCCGCAGCCAGAAGTCCGCGGCAACCGGATCTACAAAGTCACCGAAACGATCGACGGCCGCGAGCGTCGTCCGCTACACCGATCGGCGGCCGGCCGACTGGCACCTTCGAAGTCGTCGCACGGTCAACCTGGTAGCTCGTTCAGCTCTCAGCCATCTGAGCTCCCTCAGCGCGATGCGCTCGTCACCGAGCGTTCGACGGCAAGGATATCGATCCGCTCATACGCCGGACCCAGCGCCTCGGTCGCGAGCAGCACTTCGATCGCGACGACGGCGGTCGCGACCAGCGCGCCAGGAATCAGCGCGGCGCTGCCGATGATCCACTGCAAGGCGAACCACACGATCCCGCCGGCGATGGCCGCAGGCACCGACCCGATGGCCAACAGCAGCCACGTGCCGCCCAGCATGATGAGCCGCTGGCCCATCGCGTCCAGTCCACGGGGCCGCTGATTGCCGAGCGGCACCCACGCTGGAAACAACAGCGCGACGCCGTTGTGAATCGTCAACTGCGCGAACACCAGCGCCGGCGCGAGGATCGCGGCGCCCGCCGCTGCCGAGAGACGCCACGACCATGCGAATTTCGCGAACACCGTGCCCGACATCACGAGCGCGATCGTCAGCAGCGCCCACGCGCCCACCGTGATGAGCGCGCCCGGCCAGAGAAGCTCGCCGCGCACGACGGTCGCCGGCGCCACCGGCCAGGTTTTCAGCAGTTCGAGATGCCGTAAATCCTGGCGCATGTCGATGCGCAGGACCTGCGGCGCGAACAGGATCGCCATGCCGGTGCCAATCGTGGCGAAGAAGCCGACAATCGAGGCGAATCCGCTGCCGCGGCCAAGTGAGACCGAGATGACGCCCAGCGAGAACAGCAGGGCGACGAGTCGGAACACGCTTCGCCGGTCCACGAGCCGGATGGTCTGCATGGCGGCCTTCCACGCGAACGCGCCTTCCGGCCGTCCGACCGGCAGCAGCCGCCAGCCGTCCGATCGCACGCGATAGCTCGTGCGCCGCTGCTGCACCTCGGCCGCCGCCCGGTGCTCCGCCGCGGCCGCAGCCGCCTCTTCGAACGCCTGATCGCTGTGCAACACCCACGCGACCGTCGCCGCGAGCACGCCGAGCGCCAGGGCCAGCGATCGCAGATACGGCACCGGCCACTCGGCGAAGATCGGCCGGACCACTGCGGTGAACGGCCACAGGATCTCCCGCACCCAGCCCTGCGCCGCGACATCGCGGATGCGGGTGAACAGCTCGATCGGGACTCGACGGCGGCGCACCCGGCGAATGCGCGCGTCAGCGCGATGACCACAATCGTGAGCGCCGTGACCAGGACGACGATCGGCGTCCACGCGACGCGGAGCGCGCGCGCCTGCCGCGACGCCAGCTTCGCCCGGGACAGCGACACACCCGCGAAGTAGATCTTCGCGGTCACGAGAACCACCCAGGTCGCGATCGACACGCGCAGACGCGTGAACCCTCCGACCGACGGGGTCATGATGCCGACGACGAGCGATCCGAACAGCAGACCGATCTGCGACCGCAGCATGCGATGAATCAGCAGCTGGCGCCGCGGCACCGGCGCCGGGAAAGAGAAACTGGATCTCGGCGTCTGAAAAAGCCAGCAGTCCGCTGTTGCCGGGCAGGATCCAGGTCAGCGCCGTGAGCGCCAGCAACCCCATGCCGCCGAGAGCCGGACCCGCCGCCGCCATCGCCGCCATGCGACGGCGGCGTCCTCGCCGCGGCCCGACCCGCCCGCCGCGCCGCATTCGAACGGCCGCCGCGCCGCGCGAACACGCTGAAGTACAAGTACGCGACGCCGACGATGCCGCCGAGCAGATAGCGCGGCTCGCGCAGCCGCCGCAGCCGCACGCGCATGCGGTTGCGCGCGCTGCACACCGTGATGTAGAGGCTGGCGCCGACGCATGTCGCTATGCCGCCAACCGTCGTGGCCGGTGACGCGCAGGAAGATTTGCTCGAGGCTCGATCCCGCCGACGCCAGTTCGGCGTGCGCCGCCAGCTCGGCGAACGTCCCGTCCGCGACCTTCCGGCCGCGGTCCATGATGATGACGCGCGAGCACACTTCCTCCACCAGGTGGAGCAGGTGCGACGACAACAGGATGGCGGCGCCGTCGCGGGCGCGCGTCACGATCGTGTTGCGCATGCGCCGGATGCCGATCGGATCCAGTCCGGTGAGCGGTTCGTCGAAGAGCAGCGTCGTGGCCGGGCGCACGAGGCCGCAGGCGATGATCACCTTTTGACGCATGCCGCGCGACAGCTCGCCGGGCAGCGACTTCTCCTTCCCGGTGAGCTGCAGCTCTTCAATCAGCGGACGTGCACGCGCCTCGAAATCGGCGACACCATAGAGCCGCGCGACCAGCCTCAAGTGCTCCTCGACCGTCAGGTACTCGAACAGGTGCGGCTCGTCGGGCATGAAGGCCAGGCGCCGTTTCGCCTCGAGGTCATCGCCGACGATGTCGTGGCCGTCGATGCGCAGACGGCCCGCGGAGGGCCGCAGGATGCCGGCGAGCGACCGCAAGGTGGTGGTCTTCCCCGCGCCGTTGGGTCCGATCAGCCCGACGATTTCCCCGGAGGCCACGTCGAACGACAGGTCGTCGACCGCGGTGAGATCACCGTAGGTGCGGCTGAAATGCTCGACAGATATCGTCATGGGCTGCTAAGATGAGGGGTTTCTGGAGGGTGAAACGTCCGTGGCTACGCATCAATCAGCGCTCAAAGCGCATCGACAGAGTGTCAAGAACCGCGAGCACAACCGGCAGTTCCGTTCGCGGCTGCGCGGCGCGCTGAAGAACGTGCGCGCGGCAATCGACGGCAACGATCCGGCTGCCGCCAAAACCGCGTTGAAGCAGACCGTCTCGCTGATCGACCGGATGGCGAGCAAGGGCGTCATCCACAAGAACGCCGCGTCGCGCTACAAGTCGCGCCTGTCCCAGCCGCGTCGCGTCACGAGCCTAGAACGCAAAGACCGCGAGGAGCGCAAAGTTACGAATTTGCTTTGCGAGCTTTGCGGGCTTCGCGTTCCAGCCCTCGCGGCCTTCACCACCGTCTCGCTCCCGCCGTCCGGGCGCGCTTCCCCGCGCACAGCTCGACGATGAGCCGTTCGAGCAGCACTCGAGGATCGCCGGCCGAGCGCTTCAGGTCCTGATCGGTCCGGAAGACCGCGTCGACGGCGCCGGCGACCTCGCCCGGGGCGATGCCCGGGAATTTCGACCGGACCAGCCACGCCAACTGGCCCAGCACTTTTTCAGGGACCGCCCCTGCGTCGAAGATCAGCCCGAGCTGCCGGAGCGCTTCGCCCGCCTGACCGCTCTCGATCGCGTTGGTCATCGCCCAGTCGTCCTGCAGTGCCGCCGGTCCGGCGACCTCGCGAACATCGTCCAGCGTGATGCGCTTCTGGCCGAGCGCGTACAGCAGCAGCCGATCGATTTCACCGCGCAGGCGCTTGACGTTGCCGGTCTTGCCATCGCCCCGGGGGCGCTCGGGAAAACCTGCCAGCACCGCCATGGCTCTCGCGCCGGCCGGATCGATCTCCATTCCCGCCTTTTCAAGGCTCGCCCGGATCCACCGCTCGGCGGCCGCCACGTCTTCCGGCGCGCCGCACTCGACCACGGTCGCGCTCTTGGCGAGGGCCTTGAACACCTTCGTCCGCTTGTCGAGCGGGGCCGACACGAGCACGAGCGTCGTCTGCGGATCCGGCGCCTCGAGGAGTGTCGAGGAGCTGATCGAGCGCGCGAGAGGCCGCGTCGCTCTCGCGCTTCGGCGTCAGCATGTTCTCGGCTTGAAAGACCGTCACGACGCGGCGCGGCGCCATCATCGGCAGCGTGCGCGCGGCCGCGACCAGCGACGCGACCCCGTCGAGGAGCTTGTCGCCGGTCGTCAGATCGGCGGCGTGGATGTGCTCGACGTTGAACGCCCGCAGCCCCTCTTCGACGAGATCGTCGAACTGTCCCGCGAGCGCCGACTTCTCGACATCGTCTTCGCCCTGCAGCAGATACACCGCGTCGGGCGCGCCGGCTTCGATCTGCTTGCGCACCGCCGCGGGCGTCGCCACTAGAAGGCCTCCAGGATGGCGCTGACGATCGTGCGCGCGAACGCCGCGCTCATGCGATCGAGCGCGTTGAGGTCCTGCTGAAAGAATGCCGTCGGGTCGGTGACGCCGGTACCGCTGGTGGCCTCGTACTCCTCGCGAAAAAAGATGCTGGAGTTTTCCCAGAGCACCTTGTTTTCGCGCATGTCCTTGAGCTCGACACGGGCCGTCATCGTGAGCGCATAGCGCGACGCGATCTGCGACGTCGAAAAGCTCGACGGCTGGATGCTCACGCCGGTCACTTCGCCGGTGAGCAGCGCGTCGACGCCCGTACTCTCGGGCAGGATCTGATACTTGCCGCGGCCGATGAATTCGGCGCGCACCTTCTCGGTCAACAGCGTTTCGAGGTTGAAGATCGCCGTCCGGTTCGCGAACGTCGGCACACCGATGATTCGAACGTAGGCCGGCAGAAATGAACCGCGGCCGGCGAGCGCGTAGCCGCAGCCCGGCAGCGTCGCGAACCCCAGCATCAAGGCAACACCACAGAGGACACTGACACGAACGGAGGGCACGGGCTTTCTTGTACACGAATAGCCGTGTCCTCCGTGTGTCACCGTGTCCACCGTGGTAGAGCCCTTCTTCACGCCACCACCACGCTGACCAGGGGGCCCTTCGCGACGACCACCTTCCGGATCGTCTTGCCCGCCGTGTATGTCTGCACAGCCGGATCGGCGAGCGCCAGCTCTCTGAGCTGATCTTCAGACGCTTCCGCGGGTGCGGTGACGTCGCGCCCGCAGTTTGCCGTTGACCTGGACCGGCACGACCACCTCGTCGGCTTTCGCCACGGCCGGGTCGAACGACGGCCACGCCACCGCGGACAAGCCGTCGGCGTGACCGAGCATCTGCCACAGCTCCTCGGCGGTATGGGGCGCGAACGGCGACACCATGATGACGAGCGCATCGATCGCTTCGCGCAGCGCCGCGATCGTCTGCGGCCGTTCGACGGCCCCGACCGGCGGCTCCGCGCGGCTGGGAGTGCCGTGCGGCGTGCCGTCACTGAACGCGTAGAGCTCGTTCACGAGCTCCATCAGCGACGACACGGCGGTATTGAGGTGCATCCGCTCCTCGATGTCGGTCGTGACGCGCCGGATCGTCTGATGCGTCTTCCGGCGGAGCGCGCGCTCGGCGTCGGTGCAGTCGTCGCCGCAGACGGGCATCCCTTCCCCACCGATGGTCTCCGCCCAATGGTCCACCAGGCGCCACACCCGCACGAGAAACCGGAAGCTGCCCTCGAGCCCGGCGTCGTTCCACTCGACTTCCTTTTCCGGCGGCGCCACGAACATCACGTACAGCCGCAGGGCGTCGGCGCCGTACTTCGCCAGCATGTCGTCGGGATCGACGACGTTGCCTTTGGATTTCGACATGACGGCGCCGTCTTTCAGCACCATCCCCTGTGTCAGCAGCCGCGTGAACGGCTCGTCGAACGTCACGAGACCGACATCGCGCAGCACGCGCGTGAAGAAGCGCGAGTAGAGCAAATGCAGGATCGCGTGCTCGACACCGCCGCTGTAGAAGTCCACCGGCATCCAGTACGCCGCGGCGGCCGGGTCGAACGGCAACTGGTCGTTCTTCGGATCGCAGAAGCGGAGGAAATACCACGACGAGTCGACGAACGTGTCCATCGTGTCGGTCTCGCGCCGCGCCGGCCCGCCGCACTTCGGACACTTCACGTTGACCCATTCAGGCACCTGCGCCAGCGGAGAATCGCCGCGGCCGGTGAAGGTCGTGATGTTCGGCAACTCGACCGGCAGGTCCTCATAAGGGACACCGACAACGCCGTCCTTCGGGCAGTGGATCACCGGAATCGGCGTGCCCCAGTAGCGCTGACGCGATATCCCCCAGTCCTTGAGCCGGTATTGCACTTCGCCGGTGCCGATGCCGCGGCGCTCGGCGTCCGCAATCATGCGCGGGATCACCGCCGGCGCTTCCTGCCCGTCCCATTCGCCGGAGTTTACGAGGCGGCCATAGTTGGTCGTCGCCTCACCCAGCGCGTGCGGGAGATGGCAGTCTCGGCGGCGGTCTGCACGACGATCTGGATCGGGAAGCGAGTACTTGCGGGCGAACTCGAAATCGCGCTCGTCGTGGGCAGGCACGGCCATGATCGCGCCCGTCCCGTACTCAGCCAACACGAAGTTCGCAATCCAGATCGGGATTTCCTTGCCGGTGAACGGATTGATCGCCGTGCGGCCGGTGTCGAATCCTTCCTTTTCGACCGCGCCGGACCGCCGCGCCTCGCGATCCAGCGCGCGGAACTTCGCCACGCGGTCGCGGAACGCCTTCGGATCCGGGCTCTCGGACGCAAAGCGATCGACCATCCGATGCTCGGGCGCCAGGATCATGAACGTCGCGCCGTAGATGGTGTCGATGCGCGTCGTGAAGATCTCGATCGCCTCCCCGGTGCCCGCCAGCGGAAACTTGACCCGGGCGCCTTCCGATCGCCCGATCCAGTTCCGCTGCATGACGACGACTTTTTCGGGCCACTGGCTCAACGTCTCGAGGCTCTTCAGCAGTTCGTCGGCGTACGCCGTGATGCGGAAGAACCACTGCTCCAGCTCCCGCAACTCGACGATCGACCCGCAGCGCCAGCACGTGCCGTCGATGACCTGCTCGTTGGCGAGCACGGTCTGGCAGCTCGGACACCAGTTGACCGTCGAGCGCTTGCGATACGCGAGATCGCGCTCGAACATCTTCAGGAAGATCCACTGGTTGAACTTGTAGTAGTCGGGCAGGCAGGTCGCGATCTCGCGCTCCCAGGCGTAGCTGATGCCGAGCCGCTGCAACTGCCCTTTCATGTGGGCGATGTTCTCGAGCGTGGACGTCTCGGGGTGCGTCCCGGTCTTGATGGCCGCGTTCTCCGCCGGCAAGCCGAACGCGTCCCACCCGAACGGGTGCAGCACGTTGTAGCCGCGCATCCGCTTGGTGCGCGCCATGACGTCGCCGATGATGTAGTTGCGCACGTGCCCGACGTGCGCGTGCCCCGAGGGGTACGCGAACATCTCGAGGCAATAGAATTTCGGGCGCGACGGATCGGCGTCGACCTCGAACGCCTTCGAGGCGGTCCACTGCGCTTGCCATTTCTTGTCGAGCTGTTGCGGCTTGTAGTCGGTCATGAGCGGCGTTCCCTCATTGTACCGTTTGAGGGTGCCGCGTTCGATGCGGGTCAGTCGCAGCGGAGCGCGGCGATCACGATGTGCCTTCCTGCTGCGGACTATCGAGGACCACGAGCCAGATCTTCGCCACTCGTGCGCGACGGGGCACACGTTCGTCAAAGACCGCAGCGATCCAGTGCACCCGCGGCTGTTCAGTGATTTCGGCGATGCGGACCAGAGTGACAGCCACACAGTTTCGCCCGCACGCCGAGCGGTACTGTGCTCGCCTCCAATCAAGCTCTCGCGGCCGATCATCGCGCAACTGGCGGGCTGATTGAACTGGACGACCGTGGGCGAATGCTCCGGGCCGCGAGCGCGGGCAGATCCTCTCGATCGGGAGATGCGCCTATGCAGTCTGGCCGTGGTCGCCAACTCGATCGCGTTGTCACAACTCGGCCGACATGCACGGAGACGCAGACGGGCGGTCGGTTCAGGTGTGCGCCTTTCCGACCGGACCCTGCTGCGCACCGAGCTGCCGCCGACCGGACCGCGCGGCAATGAGCACCTGCATCTCGCCGAAGTGCGAGTCCGTGGCGATGAACAGTCTGTGATGTCGGATTGCAGGCCCACAGCCGCGGTGAGCGCGCGCCAGGCGCTGGCCTGCGCGTCGAGCTGCTTCTGCCCGCTCCGCGTCAACTCGTAGTATTTGGCGCGCCGGTTGTTCTCCGAGGTTCCCCACTTGGCCTTGATCCAGCCGCGGCGCTCGAGCCGATGGAGCGCCGGATACAGCGAGCCCTGCTGCACCGCCAGGGCCTCCTTCGAGATCTGTTGAATACGCTCGGCGATGGCCCAGCCGTGATGCGGGCCCAGCGCAATCGCTTTCAGGATGAGCAGGTCGAGCGTCCCTTGCGGCAGGTCCATGGTCCCTTTCCCTTGTGCTTCGACAAGAAGCTATCACCGCTCGTGTCGAAGCGCAAGGGAGGCCCTAGAGCCGCCAGAACGGACGGAGCGCGGCGCGCGCGGCATCAGCGCCGGCGCGGCCGCGGGACGAGGCGATGCCGGACGTCGGCCACCGTGGATCGCCAACCGGCGACCCAAGCGCCTCGATCGCCGAATCGAGGGACGCCGCCAGCGCCTGCAGGTCGTAGCCGCCTTCGGTCACGGCGACGACACGGCCGCGGCAGCACTCCTCCGCCACTTTGCGCAGCGCCATCGTCATCGCGCCAAACGACGGCGTCGTCAATCGCATGCCCGCCAGCGGATCGCGCTCGTGCGCGTCGAAGCCGGCGGAGATCATCAGCAGGTCGGGCTCGAACTGGCGAAGCACGGGAACGACCACTTCGTCGAACACGAGGCGATAGTCCTCGTCGACTGCTCCCACTTCGAGCGGCAGGTTGACGGTAAATCCTTGACCAGGCCCACGGCCGATCTCGCCTGCGGCGCCGGTGCCGGGATAGTACGGGTACTGGTGCGTCGAGATGTACAGCACCTTGGGGTCAGCCTCGAACAGGTGCTGCGTCCCGTTGCCGTGATGCACGTCGTAGTCGACGATCGCCACCTTGCCGGCGCCCTGCGCGCGCGCATGCGCCGCGCCGATCGCGACGTTGTTGTACAGGCAGAATCCCATCGCACGCGCCCGTTCCGCGTGGTGACCGGGCGGACGCACCATCGCCAGCGCCGTCTTGTGCGCGCCAGCCATCACGCGCTCGACGGCGTCGACCGTCGCGCCCGCCGCGAGCAGCGCCACCTCGTGTGACTCCGGCGACGTGTAGGTGTCGGGATCCAGCGCCACTGCCCGGCCGACCGTTTCGGAAATGCGCCGGAGGTAGTCCGATTCGTGGACGCGGGCGAGCTGCTCACGCGTCGCCGCCCGAGGCGCCACGACCTCGGTGCCGCGTTCACGCCAGCGCTTGGCGACGACCTCCATCACCTCCGCGCGCTCGGACCGCTCCGGATGGCCGGGCGGTGTCTGGTGCTCGGCGAAGCGGTCGGTGTGTATCAGCAGCACTGGCATTTCAGATGTTCAGAGTTCAGATTGAATTCAGATTGGAGGATTGTAGATTAAGAACGCAGCAACTCGAGCGCGCGAGCTTCGAGTTGCGACAATCGGCCTTCGAGCGACACCCGCGCCCCTTCAATCGCCCCCTCGTCGGCGTCCTCCGGCACGGCAAAGGGTTCGCCCATCGCAATCGCCACCGTGGCGAACGGCTTGGGAATCTGCGTCCGGTCCCAGCTGTTGACCTGCCAATACCGATCGGCTTCGAGGTGAAACGGCAGCACCGGATTGCCGGTGGCTTTCGAGAGCCAGACCGCGCCGGCCTGGGCGACCTTGGCCGGGCCGCGAGGGCCGTCGATCGTGAATCCCGCGGGTTTTCCAGCGGCCATGTCTCGCTTCAGCTGCAGCAGCGCCTTGCGCGCGCCGCGCGAGGTGGATCCGCGTGCTGTTCCGTACCGAACCGTTCGATGATCCCGGCGATCCATTCCCCATCGAAATTTTCGCTCGTGATGACGACGATGCCGCGGCGGCGGAAGTAGTAGGTGGCGGGAAGAATGCGGCCGTGCCAGAACGCCATGACCGGCTGGTGGCCGCTGCGAACGATGGCGTCGAAGTGCTCGAGGCCCTCTGTCTTCCAGCGCAGCGTGGACCCAAGGATCGCCACGATGCGATACCCGAGAACCGAAATCAGCTTGGCTTGCAGGCGCTTCGAACGCGAATCGCGCCAGTCGCTCACAGCCTGTCTTTGACGAAGGTCATCAGATCGACGAATTGCACGTCGGCCTGCGCGCTCGCCTGGGCGCCTTTCAGCATGATCGAGCAGAACGGACAGGCGGTGACGACGGTGGTGGCGCCGGTATCCCGGAGTTGCTTGAATCGGACGTCGCTGATGCGGCTGCCCGGTTCTTCTTCCTTGTCGGCGAAGAGCAAGCCGCCGCCGGCGCCGCAGCAAAACGGGTTGTCGCGGTTGCGAACGGGCTCCGTGATGTCGCCGCCGAAACGCTCGATCAATGCGCGCGGTTCGTCGACCTTGCCGGCGTACCGTCCGAGGTAGCAGGGGTCGTGAAACGTGACGCTCGAGCTCTCGCTCTGGTGCTCGCCTGAAGCCCTCGCGCTCCGATCGCCACTCGGGGTGCGTGTGAGCTCTTCAACGAACACCGACGAGTGCACGACCTCGACCTCGTAGCCGAACTTGCGATAGTCGTTGCCGATCGTCTTCACGCAGTGCGGACACGAGGTGAGGATTTTCTTGGGGGCCGCGGCCTTGAGGTCGTCGATGTTTCCGGTCGCCAGCTCCTGGTACATGTACTCGTTGCCGGTCCGCTTGGCGGGATCGCCGTTGCAGCGCTCCTTGGCCAGCACACCGAACGTCACGTTGCGCGCCCGCAGGATGTCGAACAGCGACCGCAGCGATTTCTGGAAGTCCGCGTCGAACGAGCCGGCGCAGCCCAGCCAGACCAGCACGTCGTGCTTCGCCGCGTCGAATGTCTCGAGACCGGCCGACTGCACGAACTTCGACCGCTGGTCGTACCCGAGTCCCCAGATGTTGCTGCGGCGCTCGAGGTTGTTGTACATCGAGCCGAGATAGTCGGGCGCGTCGCCATTCGACACCAGCCCGCGCCGCGATCCGATCAGGATCGGCAGGTGCTCGATCCCGACGGGACACTGGTTCTCGCAGGCGCCGCACGTCGTGCACTGCCACAGCACTTCCTCGCTGTACACCTCGCCGAGCTTCTTCTCGCGCTCGCCGCCGAGCAGCGCGTCTCTCGTCTGCAGGACGATCGTCTTTGGGTTGAGCGCCTTGCCGGCGCCCCACGCGGGACAGTTGACCTGGCAGCGTCCGCACTCGACGCACGTGAAGGCGTCGAGCGCCATCTTGCTGCCCAGGTCCTTCACCGTTTCCAGTCCGACCTGCTCTTTTTCGAAATCGAGGTTCGGCAGGTTGCCGAGCTCCGGCGACTTCAGGAACACGGTGAGGGGCGACACGACCAGATGGAAGTGCTTCGACGCGGGAATCAGCGCGAGAAACGCCAGAATCACCAGCGCATGCACCCACCAGTTCACCTGCCCGGCGACGCTGTCCTCCGCCAGGCTGAACGTCAACAGGAACGTCACCATCAGCGTGCTGATGAAGAGCGCGATGACGATCGATTCAACCGAGACGTGCGTTCCCAGGCCGACGGGACGAACGAAGGCGCGGCGGATCAGCAGATAGAGGATGCCGACGAGGACCGCGATCGCGAACGGCGCGAGCAGGATCCGGTAGCGCTCGAACCAGGCAGTGTGCGTGAGATCCACGATGCCGAGACCGTGGAGAAATTCCACTGTCGTGTAGCCGCCAAAGGCGACGAACCCCCAGAACACGAGCGCGTGCATGCTGCCCGCCAGCGGGCGCTCGCGGATCGTGCGAACCTGGAACACGACATCGGTGAGGAACCGCCTGATCCGGAACGGCACGTTCTCGATCGAGAACGTATTCGGCGCCGCCGCAATCAGCTGGACGCGGCGCGCCACCTGCGCCGCAAACGCGCCAACAAAGGCGAGAAACAGCAGCCAGAAGGCTAGAGTGGCCACCGGCTTCTAGGTCTTCACCGCCTGAATGATTGCGGGGACGATCTCGAACAGATCGCCGACGATGCCGTAGTCGGCGATCTCGAAAATGGGCGCGTCGGGGTCCTTGTTGATCGCGACGACGGTGTTCGAGCCTTTCATGCCGACGAGGTGCTGGATCGCGCCGGAGATGCCGAGCGCGACGTACAGCTTCGGCGCGACCGTCTGCCCCGAGCTGCCGACCTGACGCTCCATCGGCAGCCAGCCGGCGTCGCAGATCGGACGCGACGCGGCGATTTCCGCGCCGAGCGCCTCGGCCAGCTGCTGCGCGATGGCGATGTTCGACTGCTCCTTGATGCCGCGGCCGACCGACACGATCCGTTCCGCCTGCGACAGATCGACGGCCTGCTTGGCCTGCTGAAACGGCGCCTCGGCCTTCTGCCGAATCGCGGAGGCATCCATGTCGACCGTCGATGGCTCGAACCGGCGCGGCCGCCGCACCCTTCGCCACCTGATCGACACGATAGGCGCCGATCTGGAACGTGGCGAAATGCGGCGTGGGACCCTGCAGCACGACATCCGCGGTCAGCTTGCCCTGGAACATCGGCCGCACGAACGCCACCTGGCCGTCAATCTGCTTGATGGCGGTGACGTCGGTGACGAGCGCGCGATCCATGCGCGCTGCCAGCTTCGGCGCGAAATCGCGCGTTTGATACGTGTGCGGCAGCAGCACGTAGGTGGCTTGCAATTGCGGAATGGCTTTTTCCAGGGCCGCCGTGAAGCCGTCCGGCGTGTAGGGTTCGAGCGCGGCGTGCTCCAGCGTCGCCACGTCCTGGACCTGGGCCGCGGCGAGCTCCTGCGCGACGGCTGCGGTCTGCGTGCCGGGCACGAGGACCGAAATCGGCGTCCCGCTCGCGGCGGACAGTTGCTGCGCCGCCACGATGCTTTCCCACGTCGTCCGGTTCAGCTTCCCGTCCCGCTGTTCGGCGATGACGACGATCATGAAAGGACCCTCGCCTCGTCACGCAGCCTTCGGACCAGTTCCTTCGCGGCCTCGGCCGGCGTGCCGCCGAGAATCTGGGTCTTCTTGCCCTTCTCCGGCACGTAGAGACTCAGGATTTTCTGTTTGGACCCGAGCGCGGCGGCAGGCGCCGCCTTCCGGATCTCCTTCTTCTTCGCCGCCATGATGCCTTTGAGCGTCGCGTAGCGAAGCTGGTTGATGCCGCTCTGGATCGTCAGCACCGCCGGCAGCGGCATCGCGACCCACTGGAACCAGCCGCCCTCGAGCTCGCGCTTGACGCGCAGCGACGCGCCGCCTGTCGACTTGCACCTCCATGATGATCGTCGCGTGCGGCCGGCCCAGCCGCTCCGCGAGAATCACGCCGACCTGCGCAAAGCCCTGATCGTCGGACTGCAGGCCGGTGAGAATCAGGTCGAACTGCTCGTCCTTCATCGCGGCCGCCAACGCTTCACTGGTCGCGAACGCGTCCGCGCTGGCCATCGCGTCGTCTTCGACGTGAATGGCGCGATCGGCGCCCCGCGCCAGCGCTTCGCGAATCACCTGCGCCACGCGCGCCGGGCCAGCCGAACAGACCACCACTTCGCCCTGGTGCTTCTCCTTCAGCCGCAGCGCCTCTTCCAGCGCGTAGGCGTCCGGCTCGTTCATCTCGAAGCTGGCGTCTTGCTCGCGAATCCAGGTTTTGTCGTCGGTCAGGCGGGGTTGCCAGTCACGCGTGGGCACCTGCTTGATGCAAACGGCGATTTTCATGTCACGCGTCGTATCTCTTGAAGAGCAGGCGGCATTGGTGCCGCCGAACCCGAACGAGTTCGACAGCGCGTACTCGACGGCGACCTTGCGCGCCCGGTTGGGCACGTAGTCCAGATCGCATTCGGGGTCCGGGCAGTCGAGGTTGATCGTCGGCGGGACGAGCTGGTGGTGCACGGCCAGAACCGTGATGCCCGCTTCGAGCCCGCCCGCTGCGCCGAGCAGGTGGCCGGTCATCGATTTCGTCGAGGACACCAGCACCTTCGGGGCGTACTCGCCGAAGCAGCGCTTGATGGCGATGGTCTCGACCTTGTCGCCGTGCGGTGTCGAGGTCCCGTGCGCATTGATGTAGGACACCTGAGCCGGCTCGATGCCGGCGCTCTTGAGCGCCCGCCCCATCACTCGCAGCGGTCCTTCGCCGTCTTCGGACGGCGCGGTGATGTGGTAGGCGTCGGCCGACATGCCGTAGCCGACGAGCTCGGCGTAGATCCGCGCGCCGCGGCGCGTCGCGAACTCGAGATCTTCGAGAATCAGCACGCCCGCGCCTTCGCCGACCACGAATCCGTCGCGGTCCTCGATCGAACGGCCGGCTCGCGCGCGACGGCTCGTCGTTGCGCGTGGAGAGCGCGCGCAGCGCGCCGAACCCGCCAATGCCCATCGGCGTGATCGCGGCTTCGGACCCGCCCGCGATCATCACGTCGGCGTCGCCGCGGCGGATGATCTCGTAGGCGTCGCCGATCGCGTGCGCCGATGCCGAGCACGCGGTGCAGGTCGCGGAGTTCGGCCCTTTGGCGCCGAACCGGATCGACACCTGGCCGGCCGCGAGGTTGATGATCGCCGAGGGGATGAAGAACGGGGAGATCTTGCGCGGGCCGCCGTCGAGCAGCGCCTTGTGCTCGCGCTCGATGGTCGTGAACCCGCCGATGCCCGAGGCGATGAACACGCCGCGCGTTGGGCGCCAGCTCCGGCGTGATCTGGAGCGCCGCGTCGTCCATCGCGAACTGCGACGCCGCGATCGCGTACTGGATGAAGACGTCCATCTTCTTGACGTCTTTCTTCTCGATGAACTGCAGCGGGTCGAAGCCGCGCACCTCGCCCGCGATCTGCGTGGCGAACTGCGACGCGTCGAACTTGGTGATCGTGTTGACGCCGCTCGTGCCCGCGGCGAGCGCGGCCCAGTTGGCCTCCGTGCCGATGCCGAGCGACGACACGAGGCCGATGCCGGTGACGACGACCCGTCGCCTGTTGCCCATACCCTGACTCATCCCGCCGCTACTTCTTGCTCTTGGCGTGCGATTCGATGTACTCGACCGCTTCCTTGACGCGGGTAATCTTCTCGGCGTCCTCGTCGGGGATTTCGAGGCCGAACTCCTCCTCGAACGCCATGACCAGCTCGACGGTGTCGAGCGAATCGGCGCCCAGATCGTCGACGAACGAGGCGTCCGGCGTCACTTCCTCCTCGTCGACCCCGAGCTGCTCCACGATGATGCTCTTCACTTTGTCGGCTACGGCCATTCCATCCTCCTACATGTACATGCCGCCGTTGACGGCGAGCACGTGCCCCGTAATATACGACTGCCTCGTCCGATGCAAGATAGCACGCGGCCGCGGCCACATCGTCCACCGAACCGAGCCGGCCGAGCGGGATCTGGGCCGACCAGTCGACCTGCACGCGCTCCTGCACGGCGCGCGTCATGTCGGTATCGATCATCCCCGGCGCGATGACGTTCACGGTAATGCCGCGCGACGCCACTTCCCGGGCCAGCGCTTTGGCGAATCCGATGAGCCCCGCCTTCGACGCGGCGTAGTTGGTCTGCCCCGCGTTGCCCATCTGCCCCACCACCGAACTCACCGCGATGATCCGGCCGCCGCGCTGCTTCAGCATCGGCCGCATCGCCGCCTGCGCGAGCACGAACGTCGCGGTCAGGTTCGTCGCGAGGACGGCGTCCCAATCGTCACGCTTCATCCGCATCAGCAGCTGATCGCGCGTGATGCCGGCGTTGCTGACGACGATGTCGAGACGGCCGTGGCGCGTCACGATATCGGCCGGGACCGCTTCGACCGAAGCCGCGTCGGTGACGTCGAGACCGAGCGCCTCGGCGCGCCGGCCCGCTGCCCGCAGCTCGGCCACGCATGCCTCCGCGTGGTCGCCTCGGGCCGCCGCCACGACGGTTGCGCCCTGCTCGGCGAGCCGGGTGGCGATGGCACGCCCGATGCCGCGCGAGGCGCCGGTGACGAGCGCGACTTTGCCTGTGAGATCGAAGAGGGGCTTATTTGACAAGCGATTCGACGGCTGCAAGATCGTCGGGGCCCCCGAACGCCACCGTGACGGCGTCGCGCTGAATCTTGCGCACGAGACCAGTCAGGACGGTGCCGGGGCCAACCTCAACATACGTTGTGACGCCTTCGGACGCAAGGCGGGTGACGACGGCCTCCCAGCGCACGGGCGATGACACCTGGCGGACGAGGGCGTCGATGGCCGACGCGGCATCCCGCTTCGATCTCGGCGTCGACGTTGGCGACAACGGGGACGCGCGGGGCCGCCGCGGGCAGCGCACGCAACTCAGGTGCGAGACGGTCCTCCGCGGGCTTCATCAACGCACAGTGGAACGGCGCGCTGACGGTCAGCGGGATGACGCGCTTGGCGCCAAGCGCCTTGGCGCGCTCTCCGGCGCGTCCGACTGCGTCGCGTGCGCCCGCGATGACCACTTGCCCGGCGCCGTTCAGGTTGGCCGGGCTCACGACTTCGCCCTGGCTTGCTTCCTCGCACGCGCGGGCGACCGCGTCCGCGTCGAGGCCGAGGATCGCCGCCATCGCGCCGGCTCCGACCGGGACGGCCTCCTGCATGTAGCGGCCGCGCCGCCGCACGATGCGAAGCGCGTCGGCAAACCCGAACGTGCCGGCCGCGACGTTGGCCGAGTACTCGCCGAGGCTGTGCCCGGCGACAAAATCGGGCTGGAGTCCGTGGGACGCGATCACCCGATAGGCCGCGATGCTGACGGCGAGGATCGCCGGCTGCGTGTTCTCGGTGAGCGTGAGCTGATCCTCAGGCCCCTCGAAGATGATGCGGCTGAGCGGCTCGCCGAGCGCCGCGTCCGCCTCGTCGAAGGTCTCGCGGCAGACCGGGTACGCATCGGCGAGCGCCTTGCCCATGCCGACTTTCTGGGATCCCTGTCCGGGAAAGAGAAAGGCAATCACTGGTGATGAACGGCCGCCGCCGCAATGTCGTCGCGGACGCGATGAATGAATCCGCCGGCGGCGAAGCGATACGCCATCGCGACCGCGTTGCGCACGGCTTTCGGACTCGACCTGCCGTGACCCACGACCGTCACGCCGCCGACGCCCAGGAGCGGCGCGCCTCCGTATTCGGAATAGTCGACGCGGCGCCGAAACCGTCGCAGCGCCCTCCGCGTGAGCAGCGAGCCCACGCGCATGGTGACCGTGCTGGACAGCTCTTCGCGCAACAACCCCTCCATCACGTCGACCAGCCCTTCGCTGATCTTGAGCGCCACGTTTCCCGTGAATCCGTCGCACACGATGACATCGGCACGACCGCTGTACACATCGCGCGCTTCGACATTGCCGATGAACGCGAGCGGTGCGGCTTTGAGCAGGCGATGCGCATCACGCGTCAGCTCGTTCCCCTTCGTGGCTTCCTCACCGATTGACAGCAACCCGACGCGCGGCGATTCGATGCCGAGCGCCACTCTCGCGTACACCGTCCCCATCACCGCGAACTGCAGCAGATGCTGCGGCCGGCACTCGACGCTCGCGCCCACGTCCAGCAGGATCGCGGGCCGGCTCGAGCGTGGGGATGGTGGCCGCCAGCGCCGGCCGATCGACGCCCGACACCATGCCGAACGCCCCGTACGCCGCCATGACCGTCGCGCCGGTATGTCCCGCGCTGAACAACGCGGCCGCGTCGCCACGGGCGACAAGCTCGGCCGCGACCTTGATCGACGCGCCGGGCTTGCGCCGCAGGGCAGCCGCCGGCGACTCCTCCATGCCAATCAGCTCCGGCGCGTCGACGATGCGCACGCGCGCCGAGTCGATGTCGCCGTGCCGCGCCAGTTCGTGTTCGAGCGCCGGCTTGGATCCGACCAGCGCGACGCCGAGCTCGAAATGCCGGGCCGCGGCCAGTGCCCCGTCCACCGCCACGCGCGGCGCGGCGTCGCCGCCCATCGCATCGACTGCGATCCAGAGCATCGTCAGGGCTGATGGCTGGTGGCTGAGTCGGCTATTCTTCGTCGACCGCGCGCGCTTGACGGCCGCGATAGTAGCCGCAGTTCGCGCAGACGCGATGCGGCGGCTTCGGCTCGTGGCAGTGCGGGCATTCGCTCAAGCCGACCGCTTTGAGCGCGTCGTGCGTGCGGCGCTTGGCTGTTCGTGTCTTCGAGTGTCGTCGTTTTGGGTTGGGCATCTTGTATCTCCGCTGAGAGCTGTCAGCTCTTCAGCTTCATTTCAGCTTTCAGCTTTTTGAGCGCGGCGAACCGTGGATCTTCCCATTCGCGCTTGCAGGTGCACGTACCGCGGTTCAGATTCGTCCCACACACGGGGCACAAACCCGCGCACGCCTCGCGGCACAGCGGCTTCATCGGCAGGGCGAGATAGAACTGTTCGCGCATCAACTGGCCGAGATCGATCTCGTCGTTCTCGTAAAACGCCGTCGTCAGGTCGTCCTCTTCGATCTCGCGCTCGCCTTCGCCGGTGTTGCGGGCGTGCGGTTGATAGCGCAGGTCGAACGCCTGATCGATCGGCATGGTGAAGGGCTCGAGGCAGCGGCCGCAGGGCATCTCGAGCGTCGTGCGCACCGAGCCGACGAGGTGAAATTGATCGTTATCCTTGAAGATATCGAAGGCCAGCGACACCGGTTCGACGAGGCGGAAGTCCTCGCTGGCTTCGAGTTGGCCCTGGGCGTAGGTCTGCTCGAACCGCTCGTGCGGCGTACGGATCCGGGCCAGATTCAGCGCGAGCATGAATCTTCCAATATATCACGGGGATCCGGCTACTCGATGGCCCAGGGCTTCGGGATGAAGAGTTGCTCGAACAGGCGAATGGCGTAGCGATCGGTCATGCCGGCGATGAAATCGCAGGTCGCGACGTCGAGCCCGTCGGCGTCGATGATCCGCCGATCGAGGAACTCGTCCGGCCTCTCCCGCACCTTCTCCCAGAGTCCACTGAGAATGCCGGTGGCTTTCCGGAACTCCGCCGTGGCGATGGTGTTTTCGTAGACGGCGTCGAACAGGTAGCTGCGCAGGTCGAGCACCGCGCGCAGGATGCGATCGCTCATGCGGATTTCCGACAGGCCGCCGGCCAGCGTTTCGGTCACGACATCTTTCACCAGCGTCGCGATGCGCATCGACGATGTGGAGCCGAGGATGTTCACGGGTTCGGCGGGGAGATCGGCCGCCTGCAGCAGGCCGGCGCGCGTCGCATCGTCGATGTCGTGGTTGACGTAGGCGATCAGATCGGCCACGCGCATGATCTGCCCTTCGAGCGTGCTCGCGCGCACGGTCTGGTCCATGCCCACCGGCGCCCCCGACTTGCCCTTCGAGTGCTTCGCGATGCCGTCGCGCACTTCCCACGTCAGGTTCAAGCCCTGGCCGTCGTTCTCGAGGCGATCCACGATGCGGAGGCTCTGCTCGTAGTGGTTGAAGCCGCCGGGCATCAGGCGATCGATGACCCGCTCGCCGGCGTGGCCGAACGGCGTGTGGCCGAGATCGTGGCCGAGGGCGATGGCTTCGGTGAGCTCCTCCTGCAGACGAAGCACTTTCGCGATCGTCCGCGCGATCTGAGACACCTCGAGCGTGTGTGTCAGCCGCGTCCGGTAGTGATCGCCGGTCGGCGCGAAGAAGACCTGCGTCTTGTGTTTCAGCCGCCGGAACGCTTTGCAATGGATGATGCGATCGCGATCGCGTTGAAACGCGGGCCGGACGTCGTCTTCCTTTTCGGGCCGAAGCCGTCCGCGCGAGGCGGCGCTGCGGGACGCCTGCGGCGCCAGCAGCTGCAGCTCACGTGCTTCAAGCTCTTCGCGAAGGGTGGACTCGATTCATCGCAAATCGCAGAAAGCGCAGAGAAATCATATTCCGCGTGTTCCGCGGGTTCTCGTTTAGGTACGATCTCGCTAGAAAGCTCGTGCCGTGCGGCAGCGGCTCGACGCCAAACATCTCGGCGAGCGTTTGCCCGAGATCCGCGAACGTTCGCCGCGTTCCGAGGTCCGCGTTCGCCCGCACGTGCGCGCCGGCGACGACCAGCGGGACGTATTCGCGTGAGTGATCGGTGCTCGGCGTCGTGGGATCGTTGCCGTGATCGGCCGTCACGATCAGCAGATCGTCTTCTCGGAGATTCGGAAGCAGGGCTGCAAGCCGTCGGTCGAAGCGTTCGAGGTTGGCGGCGTATCCCGCGGCGTCGTTGCGGTGACCGAATTGCGTGTCGAAGTCCACGAGGTTGGTGAAAATGAACCCGGCATCCAGGTCGCGCATCTGGAGCGCGATCTGATCCATCCCCTCCTCGTCGCTCGCCGTGTGAAACGCGGCGGTCATCCCCCGGCCGGCGAACAGATCCTCGATCTTCCCGATCGCGATCACGGGCAGCGACGCCGCCTTGAGCTTGTCGAGGAGCGTTTCGCCGGACGGCGGCAGCGCGAAGTCGCGGCGGTTGGCGGTCCGCTTGAACCGGCCCGGCGCGCCGACGAAGGGTCGCGCGATGACACGGCCGACACCCAACCCTTCGCCCGCGAGCGCGTAGCCGATCTCGCAGGCGCGGTAGAGCTCCGGAATCGGCACCACGTCTTCGTGCGCGGCAATCTGAAACACGCTGTCGGCCGACGTGTAGACGATGAGCGCGCCCGTGCGCATGTGTTCGGCGCCGAGCTCGTCGATGATCTGCGTGCCGGACGCGGCCTTGTTGCCCAGCACGCCGCGTCCCGTCTGACGCGAGAACTCCGCGAGCAGGTCCGCCGGAAACCCATCCGGAAACACAGGGAACGCCTTGTCCAACACGATGCCCATCATCTCCCAATGGCCGGTGACCGAGTCCTTCCCCGGCGACGCTTCAGCCATGCGCCCGACGGCCGAGGGGACGGAGGTTTGCGCCCTGGGGGACGGAGGTTGGGGCCTCGGGGACGGAGGTTTGCGTCCTCGGGGACGGAGGTTGGGCCCCCGGGGACGGAGGTGCTGCCCAGCGCTGCGACGCGGCCGAGGCCCAGGGCGCGCAGGGTCGGGATCGCCAGGCCGACCTCGCGGGCGATATTGCCGAGCGTGTCGCTGCCCTGGTCCCCGTACGCCGCCGCGTCCGGCAACTCGCCGATGCCGGCGCTGTCCATGACGATGACGATTGCGCGTCTGAAGGGCGCCGCCACCGGTGCTCTGGCCAAACGCTATTGATGCGAGTAGTAGTTGGAGACCGCTTTGGGCGTCTTGATGACCGCGATGGCGTGCTTGAAGATCATGTGATCGGTGCCCGCCTGATCGAGCACCAGCGCAAACCGATCGAAGTTCTTGATGCGGCCCTCGAGCTCGCTCCCGTCCATCATCCGGATCGTGACGGTGAGCTTCTCCCGGCGCAGGTAGTTGAGGAACACATCCTGAATGTTGGGCTGCGCCGATTTTGATTCCGAGGCGGGCGACATCAACGCTCCTGGGCAGCAAGTTTCAAGTCTGAGGTCTCAGGTCTCAAGTCACGTGAGACTTGAGACTTCAGCCTTGAGACATGAATTCGTCGATCGCGCGGCAGGCGGCGGCACATGTTGCCGGCGACTCACCCGGACCGTCGAGCCAGACAAGATTAGGCTCTTTGCGAAACCAGATCAACTGCCGGCGCGCGTAGCGGCGATTTTCCTGCGCGATGAGCGCGCGCGTGGACGCCTCGTCGCGGACGCCATGCAGGTGCTCGAGCGCCTGCCGATAGACGAGCCCGCCGAACGGACGCGCGGTCTCCGGAATCCCACGATCGAGCAGTGTTCGAATCTCTGCCAGCAATCCGCGCTCGAACTGCTCGTCGACGCGGCGCGTCACGCGCTCGGAGATCTGCGCCGCCGGGAGCCGGACCGCGAACGCGAGCCGCGCGACATCCGGAATCGGCGACTCCGTCTCCGCGAAATGCGTCGTCAACGGCGCGGCCGGTGAGGAAAAACACTTCCAATGCCCGCACCATGCGCTTCAGATCGCGCGGCTGAATGCGCACGGCCGATTCGGGATCGACCCTTCGCAGGAGGCGATGCAGAAACGGCAGACCACGGCGTTCGGCGATCGCTTCCAGGCGTCCGCGAAGCGCCGGATCGCGGCCGGGGCCGGGAAAGAGGCCGCGCGTCAGCGCGCGATAGTAGAAGCCGGTGCCGCCGGCCAGAATCGGGATCAGCCCGCGCGCATGGATCGATCGGATCGCCGCGGCGGCGTCGCGCGCGTACTGGGCGGCCGTGTATTCGTCGGTTGGATCCGCGATGTCGATCAGATGGTGTGGAATACCGCGCCGCTCCGCGAGCGACAGCTTGTCGGTCCCGATGTCGAACCCGCGGTAGATGGCGGTCGAGTCGCAGTTGATGATTTCCCCGCCGTACCGCTCGGCGATGGCCAACGCCAGCGCGCTCTTCCCCGTCGCGGTCGGGCCGAGAACGGCGATGACGAGACCCGTTCTCACTGTCGCGCACTACCACACGCGCAGGAACACGTACGCGACGAAGGCGACCAGCAGGATCACGAGGCCGAGCTGCTGCGTCCGCGTCATGAGCGGGTCTTATCGTGGGGGCGTTTCGTTATAGAAGAACGTGACGGTGAAGAAGGCCTTGTCGGCCGGGTACTCCGGCGGGAGCGGCTGCGTCGGGATTGGAGCCGGCCAGCGCGCCGTAGGCGGCATTGTTGAACGCATCAATCGGACACGGGCCCACCACGGAGAGATCGGTAATCGTGCCGTCCTTGTGCACGTTGAAGGTGATGACGACGTGTCCCCTCATCGACATCGCGGCGTAGGGAATGAACCAGTTGCGCTTCACCTGCGCGATGAAGCGGCGAATCCACGGACCGAACTCGACGCCCTTGGTGTCGAACTGAATCTCCGGACCGAACTGGCCGCTGCCGCTCTGGTTGTCGAACGACTCGCCTTGCACGTAGCGCTGCAGGTTGCGGAGCGCGTCGCCCAGCGATCCGCCCGCCGCCGCGCCGCGGCTGTTCGCGCCCGCCTGCGGCGAGACGGGACGCGTGGGGAATTGCAGCGCCGATTGCGATTCGGGCGCCTTGACCGCGTTGGCTGCCGGATCGGCGCCCTGCGCCGGGTCGTTCTGACTGCGGCCAGCCGCCGGATCGGGTTGCGGCCCCTGACCTCGTGCGAGCTCCCGCGGCCGGCTCGGTTCATCGACGCGCTCGAACGAGTTGCCGCGCGAAAACGGCAGCGGGTTCGTCGGCTTTGGCGCAACCTCGCGCGAACGCGCGAGGCGATCGCGATCCGACAGGTCGGCAACGGGCGGCGGCTTGGGAACCGGGCGCTCGAGGCGCGGCTGCACGAACACGAAACGCTGCTGATCGCGGAGCCGCTGCTCCTGCGCGGCGAGCACACGCGCCGCCTTGGCGCTGAGGTCCTCGGGAAACAGCCGCGGCCACAAGAGCAGCAAGATGATCGCGAGGAGGTGCGCGATGAACGCAAGCAGCACGCCTTCGCGTCGCGAAATCGCGCTCCCGACCGGTGAAATGTCCGGACGGTAATCCTCGAAATCGAAATACATCAGGTACTTAGAGTCAGTATATCAGCCGGGCCTCTGCCCGACGTAAAGACAGACGCTGCCGATCGTCATGCGGACGGTCGAGATCTCCACGAATCCAGCATTCCGTAGCGTGTCCACCAGTTCGGCCGGCGATGCAAATGCGCCAATCGACGCCGGCAGATAGCCGTACGCATCGGTGCTCCTGGACACGGCGCGGCCGATCCGCGGCAGCACGTGATGCAGGTACCAGAGATAGAGGCCGCCGATCACTGGCGTCTCCGGCACGGCGAATTCGAGGATGGCGACTCTCCCCCCAGGGCGCAGCACGCGTGCCATTTCGCGGCAGGCCGCGGCCACATCGTTGACGTTGCGGATGCCGAACGCCACCGTCACCGCATCGAAGCAGCCCGTCGCCGGCGGGAATGCGCGTCGCATCGCCGCGCACGAGCGCGAGCCGGGAATGAAGTCCCGCCTTGTGAACTTTGTCTCGACCGACGCGCGAGCATCGCCGCGGCGAAGTCGACACCAACCACCCGCGCCGCACCCGGCTGCGCCCGGATGGTCGCAATCGCAAGATCGGCCGTGCCGGTGCAGAGATCGAGCACGCGCTCCCGTCCGCTCAGCGCCAGCGCCTCGACGGCCCTTCGTCTCCACTGCCGATCGATGCCCGCGCTCAGCAGGTGATTGAGGAGATCGTAGCGGCCGGCGATCGCATCGAACATCCGGGCGATGCGATCGGGTGATTTCGAGACGTCTGGAGCGGACAAGACCTTACTGCGGAACCTGACCAGTCCACTGCGGGTAGAGCGCGTGCTCGAAGCCGAGCGCCGACAGGATTTTTCCCGCCATGAAATCGGCGAGATCGTCGAGGGTCTTCGGCTGCTGGTAGAAGGCCGGCATCGCCGGCAGGATCATGGCGCCGGCTTCGGCGCAAAGCACCATGTTCCGAAGCTGCGGCAGGCTCATCGGCGTTTCACGCGGCACGATCACCAGCGGCCGCCGTTCCTTGAGCATCACGTCCGCGGCCCGCTCGATCAGGCTGCGCGAGAGGCCATGGGCCACCGCCGCGAGCGTCTTCATCGAGCACGGCACGATGGCCATGCCGCTGCACCCATGGCTGCCGCTGGCGATCGTCGCGCCGAGATCGCGGTTGCCGTGGAGATTCAGCGATCCCGCGGCAACTCCTGAACCGTAGCGATCCTTCAGGTATGGGAGAAGCCGATCGATCGTCGCCGCCTCGCCAAGTTCGTCGCGCAACAGACGCCGGCCGTAGTCCGACACCACGAGCTCGACGTGGACGCCCTGTTCGAGGAGCGCGGCCAGCGTACGGGTCGCGTACATGGCGCCGCTGGCGCCGGTAATGCCGATCGCCACGGAACGCCGGGAGCTACTGCCCATACAGCGCGGCCACCAGCACGATCAGATAGAGAATGCCGACGTATCCGTTGAGATCGAACGCTCGCTTCACCTGCGACAGGTCGTCGGCGCGCACCAGCGACTGCTCGTACACGAGCAGCGCGGCGACGACGACCACTCCAGCCAGGTACAAGCCACCGAGCGGTGTGACGAACGCGAGTGAGGCCAGACACAGCACCGCGACAACGTGCAGCGTCCGCGAGATCGCGAGCGATGTCGGCACGCCGAACCGCACGGGAATCGATTTGAGGCCATGTCCGCGATCGAAGTCCAGGTCCTGGCACGCGTACAACACGTCGAATCCCGCGACCCACGTGCCGATGGCCATCGAGAGCAGCCACGGCTGCCACCCGGCGCGGCCGCCAGCCGCAAGCCACCCGCCGAACGGCGCCACCGCCATGGCGAGGCCCAGGAACAGTTGCGTCCAGGTCGTGTAGCGCTTCGCGAGCGAGTACCAGAACACGATGGCGAGCGCGACCGGAGAGAGCGCGGCGCACAACGGGCCGAGGCGCCACGCGGCGTAGACGAAGACCACCGACGCGACGATGACGAAGAGCGTCGCTTCGCGCATGGTCATGGCGCCGCGGGGAATCTCGCGAGCGGCGGTGCGCGGGTTGAGCGCATCGAAGCGCGCGTCCACGAGCCGATTGAATCCCATGGCTGCGCTGCGCGCCGCCACCATCGCCAAGAGAATCCAGAACAGGCGCATCGCCAGGGCTTCACCCCACTGATCCTCTTGCTGCTGCAGTGCCAACAGCGCGCCCGCGAAGGCGAACGGCAGCGCGAACACCGAGTGGCTGAAGCGGACGAACGAGGCGTAGGTGCGAAGGCGGCTGAGAATCATGTTCAAGTTGAATTCAAGTTCAGGAAGTTTCAGTTTCAAGATTGAGATTGCTGGATTTCGCGATCATCCAACCAACGAATCTGATCCGGCTCGAATTCCACTGACCAGATATTCTTCCACATCCTCGACGCCCGCCGGCATCTCGACGGCGATGAGGCGCGCGGACTTCCCCGCTGCAATCGTGCCGAATTCGCTGTCGAATCCGAGCGCACGCGCGCCTTCGAACGTCGCGCTGGCCAGCAACCGGCCGGCGGGTACTGTCGGCGCCAACCGCCGCATTTCGCGCAATTCGGCGAACACATTCAGGTCGGGTGCGCTGGCCAGGCTGTCAGTGCCGACCGCCAGCCGTACGCCCGACGCGTAAAACTCGGCGATTGGCGGCACGCCGGCGCCCGTGTGTACATTGCTCCGGGGACACGTGACGAGCGTGACGCCTCGCCCGGCGAGGCACTCGAGATCGGCACCCGTCATCTGCACGCCGTGCACCGCAAGCAGCCGCTCGTGGAGAAACCCGCAATCGTCGAGATATTCCACCGGTGTGCGTCCGGACGCCACCCACGACGGATCCCAGGATCCGAGCTCTTCGAGAAGGCCGCGCCACGGTCCGGTGCCGCTTCGAATGAATTCGACCTCTTCTCGTGACTCGGCGAGATGGACGCTGCAGCGCTCCTGCGGCTTCGGGGTCCATGTTCGCCATCGATCGCGCGGAACACACCCGGCGCCACTGAATAGGGCGCGTGGGCGGCCAGGTTTGCCCGAACCGTCAGGCTGATCGGCAGGGCATCGATCGCACGCTGGGCCTGTTCGACGACGTCTTCGGGGTCCGTCGTGTTGAACCGAATCAGCTCGTAGAACACGACTCCCGCGAGCGGACTCATGGCCAGCGGACCGAACGTGAGCAGTGTGTTGCTGATGTCGCCGACAACCGCAGTCCCGCAGTTCAGCACCTCGCGTATCCCACTGCCGATGCCGTCGACGATCGCCTTCGGCGTCGCATCGGGCTGGCTTCGACGCGATGCGATCACCTGCCGCACCCACGCAGTGAATTCGGTCGCCGGCGGAATCTGGCCGCGAAGATGAGACAGCTCGAGGTGCGTGTGCGCGTTGACCAGGCCCGGCATGACCGCGACGCGGCCGGCGTCCACGCACTCACCTCAGCCGGCGGCGCGCCGCCGCCGACGTCGACGATGCGGCCCTGGTCGACCGCGACCCAGCCGTCGCGGACCGGCGGAGCGACGATGGGCAACACCCAGCCGGCGCGATAACTGATCATGACATTGCAGGATTTAAGGATTGCAGGATGGCAGGATTGAAACAATTGTTCAATTAATCCTGCAATCCTGCAATTCTGCCATCCTGCAATCTCACGTTCTTCGCACCTCGGCTGCGGGCGGGATAGTTCATCAGCTCGTCCGGGACGCTGGTGTCGCCGTCGGCGCGCGCGGTCGACAGTTCCAGCATCCTCGGTACGCTGCGCTCGCGGAAGATCGGATCGCCGAGAATCTCGTAGTGCATGTTGCGGCGCTTGGCGACGAAGCCGGCGTCTTCGATATTGCGCACGATCTCGGCTTCGTCCATGCAATAGCTGGCGCCGGCGGCGCGGACGACGTTCTCCTCGATCATGACGCTGCCCATGTCGTTGGCCCCATACGCGAGGCTCAGCTGCCCGACCTTGCCGCCCTGCGTGACCCACGACGCCTGCAGGTTGTCGAAGTTGTCGAGCACGATGCGGGCAATCGCGAGCGTGCGGAGGTAGTCGAGGCCCGTCGCTTCCGATCCGCCGAGCTCGGTGTGCGCCGGCTGATAGCTCCAGGTGATGAACGCCGTGAATCCGCCGGTTTCGTCCTGGAGCGTCGCGCAGCCGCAACAGGTGCTCGAGGCGTTCTTCGTCCGTCTCCACCGTGCCGTACATCATCGTCGCCGTCGTGCGCAGCCCCGCGCGATGCGCATGGCGCATGACGTCGAGCCATTCGTCCGCAGTTGCTTTGCCATAGCAGTGCAGCAGCTTTCGCACGCGATCGACGAGAATCTCGGCGCCGCCCCCGGGGATGCTGTCCAGGCCGGCCGCCACGAGCCGCGCGATGACGTCCGGCACGCCGAGCTGCGAAAGCCTCGAGAGATGGATGATCTCGGGCGGCGACAGCGCGTGCAGCTTGAACGACGGATAGCGATCCTTGATCGCGCGAAACAGATCCTCGTACCAGGAGAGCGGCAGGTCCGGATTGTGCCCGCCCTGCAACAGCAACTGCACGCCGCCGACCTCGATCGTCTCGTCGATCTTGCGGAACAGCTCGTCGAACCCGAGGACGTAGCCTTCGGCCGATCCGACCGGCCTGTAGAACGCGCAGAAGTTGCACTTCGCCACGCACACGTTCGTGTAGTTGACGTTGCGATCGATGATGTAGGTGACGATCGGCTCGGGATGTTTGCGGATGCGGGCCGCCTCCGCCAGTCGCCCGAGCAGAGACGTCGGCGCGTGCCGATAGAGCTCGAGCGCCTCGTCGCCGGTCACCCGGCCGCCCGATCGGACCTTCGCCGCAATCGGATCGATCGCCATCAATCCCGGCCGTCGTTTCGCTTGCGCCACATATGCATCAAACCGTTCAGGCGACGGCCGGGATCAATAGAATTCCAGTGGCCCGCGCGCGTCACGACGCCGGCTTCGGCGGCGTATCGATAGAACGTTTCGAGTCCGGCGCGCTCCGTCTCGCCGAGATGGTACTTGATATTATCCCGCAGGTACTGCGCGCCAATCGCGTGGTGCTCCGGCGAGTCCGCGAAGTACGCTCCGCGCAATCCGCTCCGGCTGAGCCATCCCCGCGTCGCGCGCGCGCTGCAAAGCCGCCACGTCGTCGCCGGTCAATGCGCCGGGCGGACCCGCCCAGAAGGCGTAGACGAACGGCAAGCCGGTCATCGAATTCCACACCTCGCCGAGATCGATCTTCTCGAGGTCCGGCTGAAGCCGGACACTACGTACGGTCGGCTACGCCGGACACTGCGTACTGTCGTTGTGTCCGCCTTTAGGCGGACCTTCGGGATCCAGCAACAGCGCGTTGCATCGCCGATGATCAGCGCGGCATCGCACCGCGACAGCATCTCCGCGGCATCCGGTCCGAGATGCACGAACGCCGGCGCGATCTTGAAATGCCGCGCGCACAGCACCTGCACCAGCGCGACGGACGTCCGCGAGCTGGTGTCCATCGCAATCGAACGCACCGCGTCGATTGGCTTGGCGGTGTACAGCGCGACGGACGCGACGGGACCGTCGGACGCGATGGCGATGTCGGGAACGATGCGGTACGGGCCTCCGCGCAGGTACTCGATCGAGGGAATCAGGCCGAGATCGATTGCCCCTTCATGCAGCAGCCGCGCGCATTCCGATGGCACGTCGTATCGCACGTGAAAACGCGGCTGGCGTTCGAGCTCGTAGACGAGTGGGCGTGCGTTCAAGTATCCGACCGCGCCCAGACGGACCGGCGTCATCGCACGAGCATCTCAAATCGCCCGTTGCGTTCGACCGGCTCCTGACCGGCGGCGCGAATGTTGCGGCGGATTTCCTCGAGCGGCGCCCGGCGCCGCCCCAGCGAAACATCGTCCTCCGGCGACACGGCGTCGATGTCGTCGGCGCCGACGGTCAGCGCCACCTGGGCGAGCTTCGGTCCATACAGGGTCCAATCGACCTGAATGGTCGGCACGTTGTCGACGATGATTCGCGCGAGCGCGACACGCTTGACGTCTTCGAACCCGGTCGTCGGAGCCGAGGGATTCATGTGGCGCGGCAACGGCGCGAACGCGCGAACCACGCCGACGGCCCGCTGAAGTTCGGCGACTTCCTTCAAGTGCGGCAAGGGATCGGACGAGGGCGCGCGATCCACGGTCAGCCGAGCCAGCGACAGGCCGGCGATGTTCACCTCTTCGATCGACCGCCGCCGGTCCTGCAGAAGGTCGATCGGCGCGTCGGCGACGAGCTCGAGGCCGGCCGCGCGCAGTTCCTCGAGCAGCGCGCGCAGCGTGATCGTCTCGCGCGCCGCCAGCTGCTCCAGGTCGGCCAATGAGAATCCCGATACCGCGACGCCGCCCGCGGCTTCGGCGACGCGACGCACGCGATCGACGGCGGCGGCACGAGCTCGCAGCCACGCCGACGATGCGCACTTCGCCGGCAGTTGCCGGCACGGCGATCGGCGCGTCGAGATCGGAAGGGACATCCGCCACGCGGACGTAGGTCGTTTTCGTTCCATGACGGGCGCGGCGCGCCTCGTCGGCAAGGATGCCGATGCTGATGATGTCGTGCGAGGCCGCGAGGCTGGTGAGCTGCTGATCGGCGATCGTCACGGATGCACGACGTGAGCGTATACGTGACCGCCGCCGTCTGGTTGCCGACGTCGAAGATGGTCGCACAGTATGTGCCCGGGCTGACGACGCCGGTGAGCTGGGCGCGTTGAACCAGCCGCGGTGTTGACTGACGCTCCCTGCAGCACGCCGCAAGCACCCTCGCCAGGCGTCCCGACCCCGATGCCCATGACGATCGACGTCGGCGGGCTGGCGCCGGTCAGCGTGACCGACACTTGACCCGACTTCTCCACGGTGAAGTTGTGGATGGCCCTGCCGCTGACCTGCACCGTTCCCGTGAACGTGTCGGTCTTGGGCGTATCGGTCGTAGGCGTGGTTGGGCTGTCGTTGCCGCGGCAGCCGCCGCTCGCGAGCGCGAGCGCGAGGAGAACCGTCCAGAATGCCTTCATGAGCTCTTACGAGTGGATCACCGTGATGCTGTAGGAGACGGCTTCCACCAGATTGCCGACGTCGGAGACGGCCACGCAGAAGTTTCCCGTGATCGTCGCCGTTCCGGAGATCTGCGTGCCCTCGGACGCAACGGCGGTCAAGCTGCTGATCGCCAGGCACGTTCCGGATGCGGTGCTCGGCGTGCCGACGCCGACGCTCACCGCGGCGCTCGGATCGATCTTGGTGATGCTGACCCGGATTCCGCCGATTTGCTGGACGGAGAACGGGTGCGAATTCGAGCCGCCCTGCAGCAGCGTGCCGGTGAAGGTGTCCGTGATCGTCGGCGCGACCGGCGTCGGTGCATCAGGGACGATGGGATCGCTGCACGCGCTCAGCGCGAAGATCGCAAAGAAGGCAAAGACCGCAAAGAGCCTACCGGGCATTCGTCGCTTGATCATACCTTGCTTACTGCACGGTCAGCGTGATGGGCGACGTGTGAACCAGCGTCCCCGCCGTGCCCGTAACCGTGACGGTGTATGTGCCGGCCGGCGTCCCGCTGCCGGAGGTTGGCGGCGCGACGCCGGTTCCGGTCAACGAGACCGTATGCGGACTTCCAGGCGCGCTGTCGATCAAGCTCAAGGTTCCCGTGCGAGTGCCGGTGCCCGTGGGCGTGAACGTGACGGCAATGGTGCACGTGGCGCCCGAGTCGAGCGTCGTGCCGCAGGTTGTGACCTGGCTGAAGTCGCCGCTGACGGTGACGGTCAACGTCATCGGATCCGCGCCCGTATTGGTGACGCGCACCAACTGCGCCGGCGCTGACGTCGACACGGTTTGCGATCCGAACGTCACCGTCGCCGGAAAGATCGCGATGGCGGACGCCGCCGAGACGCGGACCAGGGTTTGCCCGAGCGCGACCGCAAACAACGCGACGGCCACGATCAACGCCGGACGGAAGCGCCGACCCCACCGCGACCGACACCAGCGCAGCCGCAACCGCCAGACACCACAGCACGAATGGTGGCGGCGCGGTCAGCCGCGGCCACTCGAACGGCTCGTGCGTCGGACCGACGGGCGGAACGGTCGAGGATGCGGTCGTCGCGAGCGTCAGCACCGATCGCGCCGGCGAATTGCCGGGCGTGACCGAATCCGGCGAAAACGTGCACGTAACACCAGGCGGCAGCGTGCCGGTGTTGCAGGTGAGCGCGACCGCGGTCGAGTACCGGTCCTCCGACCGGCGCGACGGTCACGCCGAACGTGGCGCTCCCGCCAGGCGCGAGCGTCGCGCTCGAAGGACTGACGTCGGTCGTGAAATCGGTGACCGTGATTTCGAGATCCGTCGTGGACGCGAACCCGACGCCGTTGTTGCTCGCGCCGACACTGACCGTCGACGACCCGAACGGACACGTCATCGACGCCGCGGGAGACGTTCCGCAGCCGCCGGTCCAGGTGAGACGCGTCAGCGCACAGGCGTTCGGATCGGAAAACCCGAGCTGCACGGGCGTCAGCAGCGCGCCGAGCGGCGTCGTACCGTCGACGACCAGGGTCGTTGGTCCTGTCCGGCTCGGCAAGGTTGGCTGCAGCGCAGCGAACACGTCGACTCGACCGGCGCCGAATGTGTTGTTCGGCCGAGCGGGCGACAGGGCCACCGCCGTATCGACGATCAGACCGCGCAGGCGGCCGCGCGCCGCGTCGGCCGCGGTGCTGCCGCCGACGCTCCGGCTCAGCAGACACGGTGCGCTCTGCAGGAGGAGAGCCGCCACGCCGCCGAGATGCGCCACCGAAGCGGACGTGCCGAAGAAGACGTTGCCGAACGATCCCGCGCCGGTCACCGAGACCCCGTCGATCGCGGACACATCCGGCTTGACGCGTCCATCGAGCGTCGGCCCTCGACTGCTGAAGAATTCGATCGTCGAGTTCGACGTGTCCAGGCACGACTCGTTGGTCGAGGACCGCCCCGCCGCTGCCGCCGATGCCGAGCAGATGGCGCCAACGGAGACGACGCTCACGGGCGATCCGCCGGCATCGCTCTGCGCCGGCACGCTGCGGCTCGCCGTGTTGAAGTTGAGACGCTCGTGCTGCGGCGGCGCGAGCACCTCCGGTCCGCCGGGCGCGCACGACGGCCGGACGGCAAAGAGATTCAGGCGCCGGACCTGCGCCGCGTCGCGGACGTTCTGGATGACGACGCGGAAGGTGTCGGCGGCGCCGCGGTTCGCGAAGCTGATGAACTCGACGGGATCCTGGCGCCCGCCCTGCACGTCGGTGCTGCTGGCGACGACGCGTCCCGTGCTCTGCTGCACGAGAAACATGTCGTAGTTGTTTCCGGACGCGCCAAACGCATCGTCCCAGGTCAGGAAGAGGGCGACTTCCCCGTTCTGCGGCAGCCGGAGGGTATTCGACGTCTGCGATCCGAGGCCGAGCACATCCGTCGTCGTGCTCGTCCGCTGGAAGAGATGCATGTGGCCGGTGTTGGTGATGCCGCCGACCGTCGTGCCGTCGATGCCCGAATCCGTGTAGGCCTCGAAGTAGTGCGCGTCGGCATTGTTGCCGACCGAGGTGAAGTAGCCGCGGATTGGAAAGGTGGCATTGTTGAGCGCGGCCGCGGTGTTGCGCGACACGGCGCTCGTTCCGTCCGTGGGCTGGCCGAAGAAGCTGATGTCGTCGAGCACGACGTCGTTCGACGCGGCCAGAAAATTCACGGCCTGCTGAAACTCGAGGTCGGTCGACGCGTTCGCGAACGACAACCGCGCGCCGGGAGCGATATCGTGGACGATCTCGAGGAGCGCCGTGCCTTCGGCGCCCGCGCCCGCGAAGCTGCACGAGGACGGTCCGAGGCCTTCCAGGTCGCCGTTCGCGCGGAACGAGCGCGCGACGATGCCGCCGGCGGCTGAAGTCAGAACGCCGCTCGCATTTCGAACGCCGGCGGCCAACGGCAGATCGCTGGCCGCCATCGGGCCGTTGTCCGCGCTGCCACAGGCGGTCGTGCAGCCGGTCGCGAAGACGCCCTTCAACCCGTCCGAGACGACGCCGACGCGGACGCCCGCGCCATCGAGCGAGAACTGCGAGCGGACGGCATTGGACTGCAGAATGGCGTCGCCCTCGGTCGTCGTGCCGCCGATGCCGTAGCGCGCATAGCTCGGCAGCCGGACGGCGTCGACGAACGGCAACGCCGCAATCGCCTGCAGACGTCCGACCGGCAGGCGCGCCTGGACGCGCCGGCGCGCCGCGTCCCGCACTTCGATCGTGACGCCTGCGGCCGTGAGCGCGTTCGCCGTGTCGTCGGTCAGCGCGGTGACCAGGATGTAGACCTGAACCTCACCGTTGGCGTCGATCCGCAGCCAGCCACCCCGTACGGCGTCCTGCACACCCGCCGACAGGGTGTCGATGGCGGGGGCCCGCCCGGCTCGCAACGCCGCGACCGCCGCCGGATCCTGCGACACGCTTCGCGCGAGGTCGGCCAGGACCGTGGTGAGCTTCGATTCGGGCGACTGGCCGGCGATCTGAACGGGCAGCCCGGCCATACAGGCCAGAACCACCGCGAGAAAGAGCGAAGTGACAAACCTATACATAGTTACGTAGCGCACCCATAAGACGACGGACCCGTGACAAAAGATGGGGTGACTGGCACCTCCGTCCCTGTAGTTCAGGGACGGAGGTGCTTCTAGCTTACTGCTTGTCACCCAGGATGATCGGCAGTCCTGTCACATATCTACGAACGCTTGGTGATCCGCGCCAGAATGTCGGTCGCGCGCCGGCCGGCGGCCTCCGTGGTCGCGACGCGTGCCGGCCACGATCGCATGTACCCTTCGGACGCCCATTTCTTCGTGGCGTCGATCCCCATCTTGCCGCCGTACGCCGGCAGGTCCGCCGCATCGTCGAGGTCGTCGACGGGACCCTTGGTCATCTGCACGTCTCGAAGCGGATCCATGTGCGTCCCGACGATCCACGCCACCTGGCTGAGATCGTGGACGTTGACGTCCTTGTCGACGACGACGATCGTCTTCGAGAACATCAGCTGTCCGAGTCCCCAGAACGCGTTCATGATCTTGCGCGCGTGCCCCGGATAGCGCTTGTCGATCGAGACGAGCACCAGGTTGTGGAAGATGCCTTCCGCCGGAAAATGCATGTCGACGATTTCCGGCAGCGTCTTGCGAATCATCGGCAGAAAGATGCGCTCGCTCGCGAGCCCGATGTAGTAATCCTCCATCGGCGGCACGCCGACGACGGTCGTGAGGTACGTCGGGCGCTTGCGGCGCGTGATGCACGTGAGATGGAACACCGGGTAGTCGTCGGGTTGCGAGTACAACCCGGTGTGATCCCCGAACGGCCCTTCGCGGCGGCGCTCGCCCGGCTCGACGTATCCCTCGAGAACGATGTGGGAGCTCGCGGGCACTTCGAGATCCACCGTCACGCACTTCACCAGCTCGATGCGGCGGCGGGCGAGGAACCCGCCCAGCAGCAGTTCGTCGAGCCCTTCGGGCATCGGCGCGGTCGCGCAGTACGGCAGCACCGGCTCCGCGCTGAGCGCGACCGCTACTTCGAGCCGGCGCCCGAGGCGCTCGGCCACGCGGTAGTGCTGCGCGCCACCTTTGTGACGCTGCCAATGCATGCCCGTCGAACGGCCATCGAACACCTGCATCCGGTAGGTGCCGATGTTGCGCATGCCGGTTTCCGGATCCTTGGTGAAGACCAGCGGAAACGTGATGAACCGGCCGCCATCCTCCGGCCAGCACTTGAGGATGGGCAGCGAATCGAGCGTGCCGTCGCGATCCACGATCTCGTGACACGCCGCGTCCTTGACCGTCTTCGGCATCAGGTCGCGCAGCCGGCCGACCATCGGCAGCATCTTCAGCGCGTCCATGATGCCCGCCGGCATCTGCGGCGTCATGAGCTCGTCGATCTCGGTCGCGAGATCGTCGAGCGCCTTCACGCCGAGCGCGAGGCACATGCGCTCGTTCGATCCGTAGACGTTCGACGCGACCGGGATGTCGAAGCCGGTGGGCTTGTCGAAGAGCAACGCGGGTCCGCCACCGGGCAGCTTGCAGGCGCGATCGGTCACCGCCGCGATCTCGAGATCGGGGCTGACTGGTTCCGCCACGCGCGCGAGCAGCTTGCGGCGCTCGAGGTCGGAGAGGAAGTCGTCCAGGTCTGACGTACATGGCGATGGGCCACGAAATCACGAAAGCACGAAATAAGCCCTTAGCCGTCCGTTTTCGTGTTTTCGTGTTTTCGTGGCTGATGTCCGATGTTTATCTTATCGGTAATCGCCTGGGCCACGGCGAGCGCGCGGCGACCGTCTTCGCCGGTCACCAGCGGCGGCCGCTTGGTCACGGCCGCGTCGACGAAATCCGCCAGTTCACGGCCCAACGGCTCCTCGTTGACGACCGGCACCTCTCCGCCCTCGATCGACGGCATCGGGCCGCCCTGCTGGGTCACGCGCCAGAGATCCACTTTCTGCGCCGCGTAGTCGATCGAGACGTAGGTCGCCGGCTGAAAGAACCGGATCTTGCGCACGCGGTCGCGGCTGATGCGGCTGGCGGTCAGGTTCGCGATGCAGCCGTTGCCGAACCGCAGCCGCGCGTTCGCGATATCCACGCGGGACGTGAGCACGGGGACGCCGACCGCGTCGATCGACTCGACGTCGGCGTTCACGATCGACAGCACGACGTCGAGATCGTGAATCATCAGATCGAAGACGACGTCGATGTCGAGGCTGCGATCGGGAAACGTGCCGAGGCGGTGGACCTCGATGAAGCGGGGATCGGTAATGACCGAGCGCGCCGCGGCGACCGCGGGATTGAACCGCTCCGTATGACCGACCGCCAGGCACGCGCCCGCCTTCGCGGCCGCCGAGATCATGGCGTCCGCTTCGGCGAGGGTCCGGGCCATCGGTTTTTCGACGAGCACCGGAATGCCCGTCTGAAGAAATGGCACCGCGATCTCGGCGTGGAGCTCCGTGGGCACGGCGATCGTCACCGCGTCCACGCGACCGAGGACGTCGCGGTAGTCGAACGCCGGCTCGGCGCCGCAGGCGGCCGCGATCTCTCTCGCGCGCGGCTCGTTCGTGTCCACGACCGACACGAGCTGAACGTTGGGAAGCGTCGCCAGGATTCTGGCGTGGTGACGCCCCAAATGGCCGACGCCGATCACGGCGATTCGCAGGCTCATGGAATTGGTCCACGACCCGAACCTCGTACGTCTTTGGCTGTCGTCCCTTCCGAGATTGCGTGCACCGATGCCAGACCAGGCCCCACGATGCAGATGCCGGCCTCGTTTGCCGGCGTTTGACAATAGCGTCGCCGTCGATCATCAACGTCTTGCCCGCGTCGACCGACAGCAGCGTCGCGCCGGCCGTGCGCATCGCCTCGATCGTCGACACGCCGACGACCGGCACATCGAAGCGCATGTCCTGATTGGGCTTGGCCACCTTGACGATCCGCACGCCGGCGCCCGCGAGCTGGCCGGCGCGCGCGATGACCGCGTCGGTGCCTTCCATCGCTTCGATCGCCACGACCGCGGCCGACTTCACCGCGATGGTCTGTCCGATGTCGAGTCCGGCGATCGCGTCCGCGACACCGTACCCGTAGGCGAGGTCCGCACGTTCCTCGTCGGTAGGCGTGCGCGTGGTCAACACGCCTTCCCGGGCGACCAGGGGCTTGAGAAAAGCGGTCGAGTCGAGCAGCTCGATCCCGTTGTCGCGCAGCACATCAGCGACTCCGGAAATGATCGAATCCGTGTTGCCGGCTTTGAGCCGCATCAGCACCGCCATCAGCGCCTGATCCGGAACGATCTTGGCGAAGAGCTTGGTGTGCTTGACCTGCCCCGCCATGACGGCTTTGCTGACGCCGGCCTGCTGCAGCAGCGTGATGCAGGTCCCGAGCTGGCCGAGCGAGATCCAATGCAACGTGGCCGCGGGCGGTTGCGCCGCGTTCACCGCCAGTTCGGGAAAGGTTTCTTCGGTGAGCGCGATCACGGTGACGTCGTGACCCGCGCGGCGCGCGGCGTCGAGGACGAGAAACGGAAAGCGCCCGTTCCCCGCGATCAGGCCGAGGCGCATCGTCGCTATTCGTCCGCGAGCACTTCTTCGGCGCGCCGCGTCGCTCGCCGCAGGATCACCCCGCGCTGGGACGTCCGCACGAAGTCCACCAGGTATTGGACCTCGTCGCACGAGAGCGACCGATCCTGCTCGATGCGGCGGAGCGCGCTGCTGGTGTTCAGCTTCGATTGCAGCAGGTAGCGGAACGTGCGTTTCAGCTTGGCGATGACGTCCGGCGAGACGCCGCGCCGCATCAGGCCGATCGTGTTGACGCCGAAAATCCGCGCCGGCCGGCTGCCGACGGTTTTCGCGTACGGCAGCGCATCCTTCGTCACCACCGAGTAGCCGCCGACGAACGCGTGCCGTCCGACCCGGCAGAACTGGTGGACACCGGATCCCGCGGCGATGTTCGCGAAGTCTTCCACGGTGACGTGACCGCCGAGGGTGGCGGTGTTCCCGAAGATCGTGTCGTTGCCGACCTGGCAGTCGTGCGCCACGTGGACGTACGCCATGAAGACGTTGCGATCGCCGATCGACGTCACGCCGCCGCCGCCGCGGGTCCCGCGGTGGATGGTCACGAACTCGCGGAAGATGTTGCGCGTGCCGATCTCCAGCCGCGACTGCTCTCCACGAAACTTGAGATCCTGCGGCGTTTGGCCAATAGAGGCGAACGGATACACCTGCGTCTCGTCGCCGATCGTCGTCCACCCGTCGATCACGGCCGACGCGCCCACCTCGCAATTGGCGCCGATCGTGACGTTCGGGCCAATCGTGGCATGCGGACCGATGATCGTCCCCTCGCCGATCCGCGCGCCCGCGTGGACCAGAGCGGTGCGATCGATCACGCGTCGAGTCGGGAATCATGCCGAGCAGCAATTCAGCCTCGGCGACGATCTGGTCGCCGACGTAAGCCGAAGCCTGAGCCCGGGCGAGCGACGCCCGCCGGCGGCGGAGCGACACCTCGAGCCGCAGCCGATCGCCCGGCACGACCTGACGCCTGAATCGTGCGGCGTTGAAGCCGCGCAGGTAGACGCGCGACGTCGGCCGCGCATCTTCGCGTTCGAGCAGCAGGATCGCCGCCACCTGCGACCACGACTCCATCATGAGCACCGCCGGCAGGAGCGGCGTCCCTGGAAAGTGTCCCTGAAAGAACTCCTCGCTGACGGTGACGTTCTTCACCGCGACGATGCGGCGGCCCGCGTCGTGCTCGATGATTTCGTCAACCAGCAGAGAGGGATAGCGGTAGCAGAGACGGTCGAGGAGGGCGGGGATGTCAATCACGGGCAAGGTCAAAGGGCACAGGGATGAGGGCAGATTGTACATCTGCCCTCTGCCCTCTTGTCTCTGCCCTGGTGGTTACTTCGGCGTCGCGGCGGGCTTCGACCCGGCGTCCAGCTTCTTGACGACTTCCGGGCTCAGATCCAGGCCCATGTTGGCCCAGGCGATGAACTGCGCATCGGCGTTCAGCACGACGTGCACGCCCTTTTCGTTGGCGACCTGATCGAGGACCGGATTGACCTTCTTCAGGAAATCGTTCTGCACTTCCTGCTGGAGCTCGTTGATCTCCGCCTGCGCGTCCTGCTGGAACCGCTCGATTTCCTTCTGCTGGCGATCGATTTCCCGTTCGAGCTGCGTGCGCGCCGCCTCGTTCATCACGCTGCCGCTGGTCGACAGCTTCTGCTGGTTCCCCTGAAGCAGCTTGGCCTTGTCTTCGCCTTCCTTCTGCTTCTTCTGGATCAGCGTGTTGACGCGCGCGAGCGCCGCTTTGCCATCGACGGACTGCTGAAAGATGGCCTGCGGATTGATGAAGGCGATCTTCGCGCCGGCCGGAAACGGCTCCGGTGGACGGGGCGGAGGTGTCGGCGTGGGTGCGGTCGTAGCCGGCGCGGCCGGTCGGGGTTGTGCGGGCGGTGCCTGGGCCGGCGGTGTCTGGGCCGGCGGTGCGGCCGGCGGCTGCTGCGCGAGCACTGGAGCGGCGCCGAGTGTCATCGCCGCAAGGGCGAAGGACGCGGCAAGAGCAGAACCTCTCATTACGCTGTTTCCTTTCGTCTCGAACGTGAAGCCGTTGATTTTACACCAGATCCGTCGTTTGCCGCTCGGCTGGTCCGCCTCAGAACGTCGACCCGACGGCGAAGCGGAACTGGAAGGCCTTCTGCGGCAGCAGGGTGTTGTCGAGCACGCCCGCCCGCTGCGGGTTGTAGGCGAAGATCAGCCGGAAGGGGACGTTCAGCACCGGCATGAAGAAGCGGACCTCGAGGCCGGTCGAGCTCTTGAAGTCGCTCCACGAGAAGTCTTTGCCGGGGACGAGCGTCGAACCCAGCGATCCGCCGTCGAGGACGAACGCCGCCGGACCCTGAATCGTCGGGCCGGGCTGCACCTGCCCTGCGTCGTAGAACGCGATCAGACGCACCGGGCCGGCTATCGTGAACTGTTCCTCGATGTTGAACAACAAGCTCTTGTTGCCGCCGAGCACGAGGCCGGTCTGCGGATCCTGCGGGCCGACGGTTCGAATATCGAACCCGCGAATGCTGTATTCGCCGCCCAGGAAGAGCTTCTCGAAGATGGGCAGTTCCTTCGATCCGCTGAACTGGTGGATGTACTCGAACTGCCCGCGAATACCCAGGGTCATGCGGTTGTTCTGGCGCCAGTAATTGACCGCCTCGAGCATCGGCTTGTAGAAGTTGGTGTTGCCGCCGAGACCGGCGAGGTCCATGGACGCGCTGAACCGCCGGCCCGAGGTCGGGAAAATCGGCTGATCGACCGAGTTGTACACGAGCGACGGCACGACCTTGCTGATGATGCGCTCGCCGCCCTGCCCGAGCAGCAGCGAGTCGCGCAGGAACGGATTCCGCGCCAGCACGATCGGGTCGGTGTACACCTCGTTGATCTCGGTGACGCGCACGCGCTCGTAGCTGTAGTTCGCGAAGAGCCGGGTGAACCCCCGTCCAATCGGGATTCCAAGCGTCGCGACGGCGCCCGCCGAGCGCTGCGTGAACTGGCCGATGTACCGAATGTCGGTCCGGAAGATGTTGAAGCCGCCGGTGATGTTGCGGTCCAGCAGGAAGGGCTCGGTGAACGCGAGCGAGTAGTTCTGCGCGCGCGAGCCGGCCTGCAGCGACAGCGTCAGGCTTTCGCCGCGGCCGAGGAAGTTGGCCGTCTGGAACGACAGCTGCCCGAAGAAGCCTTCGAACTCGGAGACGCCGGCGCCGAAGGTGAGCGAGTTGCGGTTCTGTTCCTCGAGCTTGAGCTTGACGTCGATCTTGTTCGTCGCAGTTCGCCGTCTTCTGCACGTCCACTTCGCCGGGCTTGCCTTCGAGCGCCTTGAAGTAGCCCAGCTGGTTCAACCGCTTGACGCTGTACTTCAGCGCCTCGGTGTTGAAGACGCCGCCCTCGACCAGCCGCATCTCGCGCCGAATGACGTTGTCGCGGGTCGTGGTGTTGCCGACGAACGTGATGCGGTTGACGAAGAACTGCTGCCCTTCCTGCATCCGCATCGTCACGTCGACGACGGCCGGACCCGGCGGCTCCTTCGCCGACGCCGCGGCGCGCAGCGCCTCCGGCACCTCGGGCTCGTTCGGGTTGGGGTCGTCGTGGAACTTGTAGTCGGGGAATCCCGTGAACTCGTAATACCCGCCGGTGCCGTACACTTCGCGCGCTTTCTCGAGGCCCTTCCGGATGCGCTTTTCGCCGTAGTACTCGCCGGTTTTGAGCTTGAAGAGCGGCTTGAGGAAATCGGTCTTCACCACCGTGTTGCCGGCCACGTCGAACGCGCCGACCTTGTAGCGCGGTCCTTCGGTGACGGGAATCCGCAGCTCGACCCACCGCGTTTTCTTGTCGTCGGAATCCTCGATGACCTTGAGCTCCGGCACGCCGACGTTCGCGCGCAGGTAGCCGCGATCGCGGTAGTAGGCGACGACGCGCTCGGCATCCTCGTCGAACTTCGGCTCGGAGTAGGTGCCGCGGCCCGAGATCATGCCCATGAACGCGGTCGGGAAATGAATCGGATCCCAGGGCACGCGCTCCTTGTTTTCTTTCATCTGGCGCTTCAGCTTGCCGTCGCCGATCTCCTTGTTGCCGATGAAATCGACGCGCCGGATCTTGACGTTGGGGCCCTCCTCCAGCTTGAACGTCAAGTGAATGAGCTTCGGCCCGCCCGACATCTCGGCGATCTCGTGGGTGACGTTGCCGAACTGGAACCCCTTTTCCCGCAGCATGTCGCGGACGATCCCTTCGACCTTGCGGACCAGGCTGGGATCGATGAACGTGTCGAGGCGGATTTCGGCGTTGGCTTCCTTCAGCTTCTCGTAGATCTTCGCGGTCTCGACCTTCTTCGAGCCGACGTAGTCCACGATCTTGACCCGCTGGCGCTCCTCCATGTTGTAGGTGACGATCTTGCCGAGGGCGCCGTTGGGAAACTTGTAGTCGGCGGTTTCGATCCACAGGTTGTCGAGGAAGTTCGTGTTCCACAGCCGGTGGAAGTCGTCGACGATCATCTTCTCGGACGCGTCGTCGTACGGCACCCACACGCCCCTCGACGGGACGCTCGGCTTCAGCTGGATGTAATAGACGTAGGTCGGCGCTTCGATCACCGACTGGTTGCCCTGCGCCTCGAAGCATGGCGCGATGAACAGCACCACGGGCCCCGAATTCGCCGGCGGCTGCGCCGCGGGCCTGGCCTGCTGGCCGCACACCGTCACGGTCGGCAGATCCTCGGCGGGCTGCGCCTGGGCCGGAGGCTGTGCAGCCACCGCCTGCGCCAAGGCTCCGGCGGTGAAGGGCGCCGTCTGGGCCGACGCTGAGGCCGCCCAGGCCATCGCCAGCACCAGGGCGGCGAGGGCGGTCACCGTGACGCGGGGGTACATTGCTGTAGATCTTAGACCGAGGATGGATGCGTTCGGTCGGGGTTTTTGAGGCAGGATCAGCCACGAAAACACGAAAACACGAAAAATCCAAAGTTTGGCTTCGTGCCTTTCGTGCCTTCGTGGCCGATACCGATCAGGCGAGTTTACGCCCGGCTTCGAGCTCGCCGGCCGGCCGGTACGCGAGCTGGCCGGCCTCGAGGTATACCTCGATCTCGCCGCCGCGCAGATGACCGCGGATGAGCTCCTCCGACAGCGGATCTTCGACGTAGCGCTGGATCGCGCGCCGCAGCGGCCTGGCGCCGTACGAGCGGTCCTTGCAGGTGACTTCGATGATCCAGTCGACGACTTCGGACGTGAGCGCGATGCGGAGCTTGCGATCGATCAGGTTGTCGTTGAGCTGCGTGACCAGCAGCGCCATGATCTTCCGCAGGTCGTCGTCGGTGAGCGCCTCGAAGACGATGATTTCGTCGATGCGGTTGATGAACTCGGGGTTGAAGGTGCGCTTCACTTCGCCGAGCACCATCTCCGACACGCTCTTGCTGATCTCGTTGACATCCGACGACTGGAACCCGAGCGAGCTCTTCTTCTGGATGAAGCGCGCGCCGATGTTCGACGTCATGATGATGATCGAGTTCTTGAAGTTCACCCGGTTGCCGAGGCCGTCGGTCAGATGGCCGTCTTCGAACACCTGCAGCAGGATGTTGAAGATGTCGGGGTGCGCTTTCTCGATCTCGTCGAGGAGCACGACGGAGTACGGATTGCGCTTCACCTTCTCGGTGAGCTGACCGCCTTCTTCGTGCCCGACGTATCCGGGCGGCGAGCCAATCAGCTTCGAGACGGAGTGCTTCTCCATGTATTCCGACATGTCGAAGCGGATCAGCGCGTGATCGCTGCCGAAGAGGAAGTTCGCCAGCGCGCGGGCCAGCTCGGTCTTGCCGACGCCGGTTGGTCCGAGGAAGACGAAGCTGCCGACCGGCCGCGCCGGGTTCTTCAGGCCGGCGCGCGATCGGCGAATCGCGCGCGAGATCGCCGAGATCGCTTTCTCCTGGCTGATCACGCGGCGGTGGAGCTCGGCTTCCATGCGCAGGAGCTTGTCGCCTTCGTCCTGGTTGATGGACGCCATCGGCACGCCGGTCCACTTCGAGACGACCTCGTCGATTTCGGCCTTGCCGACGATCACCTTGCGCGCGCTCGACTTGACGGCGAAGCTCTCGCGGACGAACTGCAGGTTCTCGCGCGCCGTCACTTCCTGCTCGCGATAGAACTGCGCTTTCTCGAAGTCCTTCTGCGAGACGGCGCTTTCCATCTGCTCGACGGCGACGCGGATGCTCTTGTTGATCTCGCCGAATTCCTCGCTGTAGCCCGCTTCGCGCAGCTTGGCGCGCGCCCCCGCTTCGTCCACGAGATCGATCGCCTTGTCGGGCAGGAACCGGTCGGTGATGTAGCGGTTCGACTGGTAGACGGCGGCTTCGATGGCTTCGCGCGTGTATTCGACGTGGTGGAAGTTCTCGTAGCGATCCTTGACGCCGACCAGGATGTCGATCGTCTCGCGCTCTCCCGGCGGGTCGACTTTGATCGCCTGGAAGCGGCGCTCGAGCGAGCGGTCCTTCTCGATGTATTTCCGGTATTCGGACGGGGTGGTCGCGCCGATGCAGCGGATCTCCCCGCGCGACAGCGCCGGTTTCAGGATGTTCGCGGCGTCGAGCGAGCCTTCGGCCGATCCCGCCCCGACCAGCGTGTGCAGCTCGTCGATGAACACGATGATGTTCGGGTTGTCGGTCAGTTCCTTCATGATCGCCTTGAGGCGCTCTTCGAACTGACCGCGGTACTTGGTGCCGGCGACGATCAGCGAGATGTCGAGGGCCAGGATGCGCTTGTCGGCGAGGAAGTGCGGCACGTCGCCGTAGACGATCTTCTGCGCGAGCCCTTCGACGATCGCCGTCTTCCCGACGCCCGGCTCGCCGATGAGCACGGCGTTGTTCTTCGTCCGGCGGCACAGCACCTGCTGGACGCGCTCGAGCTCGTGCTCGCGGCCGACCAGCGGATCCAGCTGGTTCTTCATCGCCGACTCGGTGAGGTCGCGGCTGAACTCGGCCAGCAGCGGCGTTTCCTTGACCCGGGTCAGCGTGGTCTTCTCGTTGAGGAGCTGCACGATGTCTTCGCGCACCGTGTTCAGCCGCATCCCCTTTTCCATGAGGATCGAGGCGGCCACCGAGCGCTCTTCGCGCAGGATGCCGAGCAGCAGGTGCTCGGTCCCGATGTAGTTGTGCAGCAGACGGTCGGCCTCTTCGGCCGCGAACTGCAGGACGCGCTTGGTCTCGGCGCTGAAAGGAATCTCCACCGACGTGGAGACCTTCTCGCGGAAGACGGTCCGGCCTTCGATTTCTTTCCGAATGTTTTCGAGGGAGAGATGCGAGCGGGCGAAGATGCGGCTTGTGAGCCCTTTGCCCTCGCGAATCAACCCAAGCAGGAGGTGCTCGGTCTCAATCGAAATGCTGCCGAGTTGGCTGGCTTCGTACCGGGCGAAGAAAAGCACGCGCCGGGCTCGTTCCGTATACCGTTCGAACATCGCCTACCTAGGTGTAACCGGATGCCATTGGGGTCGCAGTATTAGTGACCACATTATACAGGAGTTACGACGCGAGCCGCAGAACGGTTTGTGTCATAAGTCCAGACAGAGCCGTTAGGGTTCCCGCCCCACACTCATTTAGACGCCGACTGGCCGTTCGCCGTTCGTGGTTCGTTGTTCGTGGTTCAGAGAGGCGCGGGAGCGGTGACCGTCCCGGCGTGCAGCCGGCCGCCCTCGAGGCGCAGGACGCGATCGCAGGCGCCGGCCAGCCGCATGTTGTGCGTCGCGATGACCGACGTCAGCCCGTACGCCTGGTGCATCTCGCGCAGCAGCCCGTGCAACGAGTCGGCGGTGCCCTCGTCCAGATCGCCGGTCGGCTCGTCGGCGAGGAGGAGCGCCGGCCGCATCATCAGCGCGCGGGCCACCGCCACCCGCTGCTGCTCCCCGCCCGACAACATGCCGGGACGGTGCGCGAGGCGATCGCCGAGGCCGACGCGCGTCAGCAGTTCCTGCGCGCGCGGCCGCGCCTCCGCCATGCGCATCCGCGCGATGCGCATCGGCATCTCCGCGTTCTCGACGGCGCTGAACTCCGGCAGCAGGTGGTGGAATTGAAAGACGAACCCGACGCGCTGATTTCTGAAGGCCACGACCTCGGCGTCGGCCAGCCGCGTGAGATCGGTCCCGTCGATGGTGATGGTGCCCTGGTCCGCCCGGTCGAGCGCCCCGAGCAAATGCAGGAGCGTGCTCTTGCCAACGCCCGACGCGCCGACGATCGCCACCATCTCGCCCGCTTCGACCTGCAGATCCAGATCGCGAATCACCGTGAGCTTCGACTGGCCCACCAGGTAGCTCTTGACGACGCCGCGCGCTTCGACGAATGGCATTGGATCAGCCACGAAAACACGAAAACACGAAACGTGCCTTGTACAAGGTTCTTTCGTGCTTTCGTGGTTTCGTGGCCTATTCATACCGCAGCGCCTGCGCAGGATCGAGCTTCGCGGCCTGTCGCGACGGATAGATCGTCGCGACGAAACAGATCACCACGGCGACCACGACGACGGTCAGGAAGTCGAGCGGCAGCACGGTGAAGGGCAAATGCGACACCTGATAGATGTCGATCGGCACGCGGACGAGCTGATACCGATCCATCAGCGTTGAGATGCCCCAGCCCGCCGTCGCGCCGGCGGCCGTGCCGACGATGCCGATGATCAGCCCCTGCAGCACGAAGACAATCGTCACGCTCTTCGCGCTCGCCCCCATCGTCTTCAGAATCGCGATGTCGCGGTGCTTTTCCATGACCAGCAGGATCAGCGACGCGATGATGTTGAGCGCGGCGACCATGACGATCAGGCCGATCGCCAGCGACACCGCGATCTTCTCGAGCGACAGCGCCGAGAACAGCGACCGGTTCATCTCCGCCCAGTCCTGCGTGAAGTACTGATCGCCGAGCCGCGCCGCCACCTGCCGCGCAATCGCCGGCGCATCGTAGATGTCATCGACTCGCAGCTGCAGGAAGTCGACCTGATCCTTCGAGAGCATGCGCATCGCCACGTCGAGCGACACGAACCCGTAGCTCGAATCGAACTCGAAGAGCCCCAGGCTGAAGATGCCGGCGACGCGGAGCCGGCGCCGGCCCGGAATCATCCCCATCGGCGACAGCGTGCCTTCGGGCGTCAGCACGACCACCTGATCGCCAACGTTCACACCGAGGTTGGAGGCGAGATCCTTCCCGAGCACGATGCCGTCGAGATCGTCGGGCGTGCGAGGGGCGAGCGCCCCGACGCTGCCGCTCTGCAGCGAACGGGCGATGTCGCTGACCTGCGGCTCGAGCTCCGGGTCGATGCCCTTCAGCGTGATGAATTCCTGGTTCCGCGACGCCGTCACCAGCGCGCGCCCGAGCACCGCGGGTGCGGCGCCGACCACGTGAGGAACCTCGCGAAGGCGCGCCGCCTCGGCGCGATAGTCGGGGATGCCGCCCGTCTTCGACACGTAGATGTGCGGATTCGACCCGAGGATGCGATCGCGCAGCTCCTGCTGGAGGCCGGTCATCACCGCCAGCGCGATGATGACGGCCATCACGCCGACGGTGACGCCGAGCGTCGAGATGAGCGAGATGACGGAAATGAACGCCTGCTTGCGTTTGGCGAGCAGATAGCGAAGCGCGATGTGGAGTTCGAACGGCAGATCCACGTTCACTCCCGCTTTCTCATCAACGGGAACAGGATGACGTCGCGGATCGACGGGCTGTTCGTCAGCAGCATCACCAGGCGATCGATCCCCACGCCTTCGCCGCCGGTGGGCGGCAACCCGTATTCGAGCGCGCGGATGTAGTCCTCGTCCATCGCGTGCGCTTCGAGGTCGCCGCGCGCCCGGCTCGTGAGCTGCGCCTCGAACCGCCGCCGCTGCTCCACCGGGTCGTTGAGCTCGCTGAAGGCGTTGGCCACCTCGAACCCGCCGATGTAGAGCTCGAACCGCTCCACCGTGTCCGGGTCGTCCGGCTTCTGCTTCGACAGCGGCGACACCTCGGTCGGAAAGTCGTAGACGAACGTCGGCTGGATGAGACTGGCCTCGCACAGCGCTTCGAAGATCGACGCGGTGATCTTCCCGGCGCCGTGGCCCGGGATCGACCTCGATCCCCAGCTGGCTTCGCGAGTGACGCCGCGACTGTCTCGCGATCGCGAAGCTCCGCGTCGGTGACGTCGCGGTGGAGGCGCCGCGACGCAGCGTCGCGGGCGGCCTCGCGGAGCGACACGCGCGCGAAGGGCGGCCGCAGCGAAATCTGATGCTCGCCAAACGTCGTCTCATCCGCGCCAATCGCATCGCGCGCCGCCGTCGCGATCAGTTCCTCGGTCATCTGCATCAGCGCGTGGTAGTCGGCGTAGGCCTCGTAGAACTCCATCATCGTGAACTCGGGGTTGTGCTGCGTCGAAATCCCCTCGTTCCGAAAATTCCGGTTGATCTCGAACACACGCTCCAGCCCGCCCACCGTCAGTCGCTTCAGATAGAGCTCGGGGGCGATCCGCAGGTAGAGCGGCATGTCGAGGGTGTTGTGGTGCGTGACGAACGGCCGCGCGATGGCGCCGCCGGCGATCGGCTGCATCATCGGCGTCTCGACCTCGAGATAGCCGCGCGCCGTCATGAACGCGCGGATCGACGTAATCACCCTGCTGCGCGTTTCGAAGACCTGGCGCGAATCGGGGTTGACGATCAGATCGAGATAGCGCTGGCGATAGCGGATCTCGACGTCGGTCAGGCCGTGCCACTTCTCGGGCAGCGGGAGCAGGCACTTCGCGAGAAAGTGCAGCCGCGACGCCCAGATCGTGAACTCGTTCGTCTTGGTGCGGAACAGCCGGCCCTCGACGCCGACCCAGTCGCCGAAATCGAGCAGCTTGTAGATCCGGAAATCCAGCTCCGGCACCGAGTCCTGCCGGATGTACACCTGCACCTTCGCGCGGCCGTCCGACAGCACGAGGAAGTTCGCCTTGCCGAACGCGCGGATGGCGAGGATGCGGCCGGCGGTGACGGTCTCGATGCGATCGGCCTCGAGCTCGTCGTGCGTGCGGCTGCCGTACGCCTCGACGAGCTCGGCAATCGTGTGACGACGGTCGAACCGGCGCGGATAGACATCGATGCCGAGCTTCGCGAGCTCGGCGAGGTTTGCCTGGCGCTGCTGAACCTGCTCCTCTTGTGACGTCATCGAGTCTCTATCTTCTTCCGGATCGCATCGAGCATCCCGTTGATGAACTTCACCGATTCCTCGGTGCTGAAGGTCCGCGCCAACTCGAGCGCTTCGTTGATCACGACGGCGGGCGGCGTCTCCGGGTCGCGCTGCAGCTCGCAAATGGCCATCCGCAGGATCAGACGGTCCACCACCGCCATCCGTTCTGGCCGCCACCGCTCGGCCGTCTCGGCAATGAGCGGATCGATGGCGCTCAATCGCTCGACGGTGTCGCGCGCGAGCGCCGCCGCGAACGCCTGCAACTCGGCGGGCGGCGGATCCGCGTTCGGCCACTGCCACGCGAAGTACGTCTCCGCGGCCGCATCGACGTCACGCTGGCCGATTTCCCAGTGATACAGAATCTGGAGGGCCGACTCGCGTGCGCGGTGGCGCGGATCCTTCCGCGACCGGGCCATGCGCTACGCCTTCGGCGCAGGCTGCCGCTGCCGCGTCAGCCCGGCGACCACCTCCGCCATTTCGATCGCGGCCACCGCCGCCTCGTGCCCCTTGTTGCCGGGGCCGTCGCCGGCGCGCGCGAGCGCCTCTTCCACCGAATTCGTCGTCAACACACCGAACGCCATCGGCACGCCCGTGGCGGCGGCGGCGGTGGTCAGGCCGTGGGCCACGGCCGACGAGATGTACTCGAAATGCGCGGTCTCACCGCGGATCAAACAGCCGAGACAGACGATGGCATCGAACCGGCCGCTTTCGGCGGCGTGCTGCGCGGCCAGCGGCAGCTCGAACGCGCCGGGCACGCGCACGACCGTCAGAGACTCGCCGGCAACCCCGGCCGCCGTCAACGCCGACAGCGCCCCGGCCTGCAGGCGATCGGTGACGAAGTCGTTGTACTTCGACACGACGATCGCGAACCGAAATCCCGCCGCGCGCCCTGTGCCTTGAATCGTGTCCATCAGCCTTCGCTCGCGGCTCGACGAGCTCGGCCGCGCGCTCGGTCCCTGTCTCCGTCGCCCTTTCCTGCTCCTGCCTTCCTGCCCTTCCCGCCTTCCTGCCCCTCCTGCCCCTACTTGCCCTTGAACTGCGGTTTCCGCTTTTCGAGAAACGCCGCGGTCCCTTCGCGCATGTCGCCGGTGGACGCCACGAGGCCGAACAGCGTGGCTTCGTACTGGCACGCCTCGGCGAAGGGCATCTCGAACCCTTTGTTGACGGCGTTGATGATGTACTGCATCGCGATTGGAGCGTTCGCGGCGAGCTGGGCCGCCAGCTTGCGAGCCTCCGCCATCAAATCGGCCGCCGGCACGACGCGGTGGACAAGGCCGATGCGCAGCGCCTCCTCGGCGCCAATCGGCGCGCCGGTGAGCAGCATTTCGAGCGCGCGACCCTTCCCGATCAATCGCGGCAGCCGCTGCGTGCCCGCGTACCCGGGAATCAATCCGAGCGCGATCTCCGGTTGGCCGAGCTTCGCCGTGTCGGCCGCGATGCGGAGCGTGCACGCCATCGCGAGCTCGCATCCTCCGCCGAGCGCGAACCCGTTGATCGCCGCGATGACGGGCTTACCCAGGTTCTCGATGACGTCGAACACGTGCTGACCAGCCAGCGCGTGATCGCGTCCGTCAGCGGGCGTGAGCACCGCGAGCTCGTTGATGTCGGCGCCTGCGACAAACGACTTGGGCCCGGCACCGGTGACGACGATCGATCGCGCGGTCGCGTCCTGCTTCAGATCGAGCATCGCCCGCCGCAGCTCGTCGATCGTCTGCGAATTGAGCGCGTTCAACACCGTGGGCCGGTTGATGGTGAGGATCGCGACGGCGCCGTCGCGCTCGACGAGCAGGTTGTCAAACATGTCTCAGAGTGGGAACGGATACATCAGCCAGCCCAGGACGACCGCGGCCGCGACGAATCCGGCCAGCATCATGGCGCCGAACCGGATCTGTTCCACGCACGTCGTCTTTCGCGATGACCGCGAAGACCAGCGACACGAAAAACGCAAACAGCGCCATCAGCAGGAAGTGACTGCGCATCACTTCCGGCCCATGGCGACGTCATAGGCGTCGAGGACCACGAGCGCGTTGAGAAGCCCGGCGACGATCAGGAACGCGTTGCCGTACTCGTAGGTGACGGCGCGCACGTCGCCAAGTCCGTAGCCGAGCGCCGCCGCCGCGAAATACGGCAGCCCGATGCCGAGGTTGGCGAGCGCCGCGAGGCCGACGAGCGGCTCCGACATGTCGAAGGGAAACAACCGGCCGTGGATCGCGAGGCCGATCGCGAACATCAGAGGCAGCGCGACGAGAAAGATGAGGCCCTTTGAACGGCGCCCGAGCCACAAGTGACCGGCGCCGGGCACGGCCCACGCCGCCAGACACAGCAACACGAGGCCGCCGGTCTGCGTCTGTTCCGCGGCGCTGGCACGCACGAGGGCCTAGTTTACCTGATCATCCACGGCCGTCAGGATGACGAGCGCGACGGCCGCGCCCAGCGGAAAGCCCGCGAACGCGCGAATGGTGTTCGACGGCATCGTGCCCGTCGACCATTCGTAGACGAGCGTCGCGACCGAGGGCACCGCGGCGAGGATGAACGTCCATCTCGGGTTCGTTCGTAGCGCGGCCCTGTGAAGCCCGGTCGCGACCGCGGGCTGAAAGCCCGCGCTACACCCGAGCGAAGTGCCGCGGCGAACGCGAGCACCGCAGCTCCGACATAGATGCCGGTGCAGCGCGCGCACACGGGCAACTGGCGCGACCACAGCGCGAAGGATCGTGCCGGCTGCTGATGGCAGACCACCGCGCCGACCGCGTATGGCAGAGCGGCCGACAGGTGGGTCCACCGCCAGTCGGCCGGTCGGCTCGCCGCGAAGGCCGCGAGGGGCAATAGAAGAGCCCAGCCGACGGTCGCGCCGATGAAGGCCCGTCGAAACCATCGGTAGCCCAGGTTGCTCGAAATCAAGCAACGCATTCTACAGCAACAAGTTAGGTCAAGTTGAACCGTTGATCGCCCTTCCAACGTCTAACGATGTTAAACTCGTGAACACCGTTCACTTGCTTCCCCAAGAGAGAGTCTGAAAACCGATGGGCATCAAAGAACGCCAGGTCCGCGACCGGGAAACCGTTCGCCGCGCCATTCTCGACGCCGCGCGCGAGCTGTTCGTCGCCGAAGGCTTCCAGAACGTGTCGATTCGCAAGATCGCGGAACGTATCGAGTACAGCCCCGCCGCCATCTACGGCTACTTCCCCAGCAAGGACGACATCTTTTTCGCGCTCGCCGAGGAGGGATTTCGCATCCTGTGCGATCGCGGGGCCGCGCCGCGCACCACCGATCAACCGCCTTCGCTCGATCGCGTCCGCGGCGTCTTCCGGCGGCTCTACGAATTCAGCCGTGACCATCCTCAGTATTTCGCGTTGATGTTCGTGGATCGGAGCGTCCCGCGCATCAGCCGCGAGTACGAACGGTTCGCCTTCGCCCGCGAGATGAAAGGCAACATCGTCAAGGAAATTGCCAGCTGCATCGACGCGGGTCTGCTGCCGCAGTCCCTCGATCCGGCCGTCGCGATGCGGGTGATGACGGTTGGCGTGATCGGCGTGGCGGTGCTGCGGTTGTCCGAGCGGTTGGCGCCGGGCGAAAACGCCGACGACCTCGCGGCGGACATGCTGAACGTCACGTTTGCAGGCCTCCAGAGCGGCGTGCCCCTGCAGTCCAGCGGGAATGGCGGCTGTCGGTTGGAAGAAGCGGAAGTCGCGGAAGACGTGGAAGCGCTGGCAGTTCACAGCGAGGAGTCGCGATGAATCGTCGAATCGTCAACCTGGGAATGATCGCCCTCGTGACCGTTGGTCCACTGGGGCTTGCTGCCTGCAGCACCGGCAACGCCAAGGCCACCGAGCAGCCCGCGGCGGCGACCGTTGTCACCGTCACCTCGGCCGCGGCCGTGGAACAACCCATCGTCCGCTTCATCCGCGCAACCGGCACGTTGATGGCCGAGGATCAAGCCGACGTCGCCGCCGAAACGGCCGGGCGCGTGGTGTCCACGCCGATTGAGCGCGGCTCGCGCGTCGCCGACGGCACCGAGCTGGTGCGCGTGGTCGCGACCGAGACCAATGCCCAGCTCAAGGAAGCCGAGGCCAACGCGGCGCAGATCGAAGCGCGCCTCGGGCTGACGCCGGACGCCGCTCTCGACGTCAACAGCGTTCCGGAAGTGCAGACCGCCAAGGCGTCGTACGAGCTGGCGCAGGGAGAATTCAACCGAATCAAGTCGCTGCTCGATCAGCGTGTCGTGTCGCAGTCGGAGTACGACCAGCGGCGCACGCAGATGGAAGCGACGCGCCAGCAGTACGAAGCCGCCAAGAATGGCGCCGCGCAGCAGTACCAGTCGCTGCAGGCGGCGCGCGCCCGCATCGCGCTCGCGCGCAAAGCCGTGGCCGACACCGTCGTCCGCGCGCCGTTCTCGGGCGTCGTCGCCGAACGGCTCGTCTCGGTCGGCGATTACGTGACGAAGGGGATGAAAGTCGCCGTCGTCGTCCGGGTGAATCCGCTGCGCGTCGCCCTGACGATTCCGGAACAGTTCGTGTCGGTCGTCGCCGTCGGGCAGCCGGTCGACTTCGACGTCGACGCATATCAAGGGCGGCGATTCCAGGGCACGGTGAAGTACATCTCGCCGTCGCTGCAAGCCGATCGACGATCGCTGACGGTCGAGGCCGTGGTGCCCAACCCGGGCGGCGACCTGAAGCCCGGCCTGTTCGCGACGGCCCGTCTGGAGCAGCCTGCTCGAACTCCGGGCATTCTCGTGCCTTCGAGCGCCGTCCAGACCTCCGCAGGGACGAGCCGCGTGTATGTGATCAACGGCGACCACGTCGACGAGCGAATCGTGACGCTCGGTCAGCCTCTTGGCGACCTCGTGGAAATCACGAACGGTGTGAAGGCCGGCGAGCATGTCGCGACGACCAACATCGGGAAGCTCGGCGACGGTATCAAAGTCAAAACGTTAGAATCGTCGTAGAGGCGGACCCGCGTGTCCGCCCCGGGCCGACACATGGTCGGCCCCACAACGTTCAGAGGTGGCCTATGCAGTGGCTCGCAGCCCTTTGCGTCAAACGTCCGGTCTTCGCCAGCGTGCTGATTCTCACGCTGACCGTGGTCGGCATCTTCTCGTTCACCCAGCTTGGGGTCGATCGCTTTCCGAAGATCGACTTTCCATCCATCACGGTCACGACCGTGCAGCCGGGCGCCGCGCCTGAGCAGATCGAAACGGAGATCACGGACAAGATCGAGGAAGCCGTCAACACGATCAGCGGGATCGACGACCTCCGATCGATCTCCTCCGAGGGCATCTCGCAGGTCATCGTCTTTTTCACGCTGGACAAAGACACCAACGTCGCGGCTCAGGAAGTGCGCGACAAGGTGAACGGCGTGCTGCCGCGCCTGCCGAAGACGATCCAGCAGCCGCGCGTCGACAAGATGGATCCGGACGCGGCGCCGGTGCTCAGCCTTGCGCTGACCGCCACGCAACCGGTTCGCGACATCACCGAGTACGCCGACAAGGTCCTGCGGCGCCAGATCGAGAGCGTCAACGGCGTCGGGCAGGTGATCGTCCTCGGCGGCCGCCAGCGCCAGATCAACATCTGGCTCGACGGCGATCGGCTGCGCGCCTACAACCTCACGGTCACCGACGTGGCGCGCGCGCTGCAGAGCCAGAACATCGAAATTCCCGGCGGCCGGCTCGACCAGGGTTCGCAGTCGGTGACGCTCAGGACGCGCGGCCGCGTCCAGAGCATCGCGGAATTCAGCGACATCGTCATCCGGCAGAAGGAAGACCATCCCGTCCGCATCGCGGACGTCGCGCGCGTCGAAGACGGCGAAGCAGAAGCCGAGACGCTGGCCAACGTCAACGGCACCAGCACGGTGCTGCTGCAGGTGCGCCGGCAATCGGGGACCAACACCGTTGAAGTCGTCCGTTCGGTAAAGGAACGGCTGACGGATCTCCGGTCCGCCCTTCCCGCCGGCTACTCCGTGCGCGTCGTGCGCGACATGGCGGAGTTCATCGAAGCCTCGATCGACAACGTCGAAGAGCACCTGATCGTCGGGTCGATTCTCGCCGCGCTGGTCGTGCTGCTGTTCCTGACCAACCTGCGTTCGACCATCATCGCGGCGATCGCGATTCCGACGTCGATCATCGCGACCTTCGGGCTCATCTGGTACATGGGGTTCACGCTGAATCTCATGACCATGCTCGCGCTCACGCTCTCGGTCGGCATCGTCATCGACGATGCGATCGTCGTGCTCGAGAACATCTATCGATTCATCGAGGAGAAGGAAATCGATCAGTACAGCGCCGCCGTTTACGCGACGAAAGAGATCGGCATGGCCGTCCTGGCCACCACGCTGTCGCTCGTCGCGATCTTCGTGCCGGTCGGGTTCATGGGCGGCATCGTCGGCCGATTCATGAAGAGCTTCGGCTTGACGATGGCGTTCGCGATCATGGTGTCGCTGCTGGTGAGCTTCACGCTCACGCCGATGCTGTCGGCGCGGTGGCTGAAGGTGAAGGCCCACGGCAAGGACAAGCACTCGTCGAAAGGACTCGAAGATCTTTCACGCCATCGACGTCTTCTACACGCGCCTGCTCGAGTGGTCGATGGCGCACCGCGCGATCGTCGCCGGCGTGGCCGTCCTCGTCCTGTTATCCAGCGTGCCGCTGTTCATGGTCGTGCCCAAGAACTTCATGCCGCAGGACGACCAGTCGGAATTCGAAATCAACCTGCGCGCGCCAGAGGGCACGAGCCTCGAGTCGACCGAGGTCACCACGAACCGTGTTGCCAATGCCGTGCGCGAGCGGATTGGTGAGGTCGACTACACGCTGGTGACGATCGCCGGCGACCCGGCCAAGACGCGCAATCTCGGCAACATCTACGTCCGGCTGAAGCCGATCGGGGATCGCAGCCGCGACCAGTTCGCGGTCATGGACGACATCCGCAAGCAGATTCTGCCGCCGCTGGCGAAGGATTTGCGGACCTCGGTTCAGGAAGTGGCGGCCATTGGCGGAAGCGGCGCGCAGGCGGCGCCGGTGCAGTTCACGATCAACGGACCTGATCTCCAGAAGCTGGAATCCATCGGCCGGCAGGTCGTGGAGCGCGTGAAAGGGATGCCGGGCGTCGTCGACATGGATACGTCGCTCAACACCGGCAAGCCTGAACTGTCGGTCCGCGTCGATCGCCCCAAAGCGGCCGACCTCGGCGTCCAGATCGGCGACGCCGCCGAAGCGCTCCGCCTGCTCGTCGGCGGCGATCAGGTCACGACCTACAACGAAGGCGGTGAACAGTACGAAGTCCACCTGCGCGCGCGCGCCGAAGACCGGACGACGCAGGCGGCGATTGCCGGGCTGACCGTACCTTCATCTCGCCTCGGCAGCGTGTCGCTCGACAACGTCGCCGACTTCGAGCCTGGGAGCTCGCCCACCGACATCAATCGGCAGGCGCGCCAGCGGCAGGTCACGGTGTTCTGCAACCTCCTGCCGACGGCGTCTCAGGCCGCGATCCAGAACGCGATCGTGGCGGAGTTCGAGAAGCTCAACGTCGGCGGCGAGTACCGCGGCGTGTTCTCGGGCCGTTCGCGCGAGCTCGGACGCGCGGCGCAGAACTTCGTCATGGCGTTCGTGCTGTCGCTGGTCTTCATGTATCTGATTCTGGCGGCGCAGTTCGAGTCGTGGCTCCACCCGATCACGATTCTGCTGTCGCTGCCGCTGACGCTGCCGTTCGCGCTGTTGTCGATCATCATCTTCCAGCAGTCGCTGAACATCTTCTCGGCGCTCGGCCTGCTCGTGCTGTTCGGCGTGGTGAAGAAGAACTCGATTCTGCAGATCGATCACGCGAACCAGCTCAAGGAGACCGGCCTGTCGACGCACGACGCGGTCGTCCAGGCCAGCCGCAACCGCTTGCGGCCGATTCTGATGACGACCGCCGCGTTCGTCGCCGGCATGTTGCCGCTGATCGTCTCGCGCGGCATCGGCGCCGGCACCAACCACGCGATCGGCTTCGTGATTTTCGGCGGCCAGTCGCTCGCCCTGCTGCTGACGCTGCTCGTCACGCCGGTGGCGTACTCGCTGTTCGACGATGCGTCGAAGATTCGGATTTTTGGCCGACGGAAGGCCCGGTCCGCCGAAGGCGCGCTGACCGGACCGGCAGTTGTAAGGGACGGTGTGTAGACATGCGTATTCCACTTCTCGTCACTGTCGGAATTGTTGCGGCCGCCACGGCTCGCTTCCGCTCAAACGCCCGCCACGCTTCGCCTGACCGTGGACGAAGCGGTGAAGATGGCGATGGACAACAACCTCGATCTGGCGGCCGATCGGCTGGATCCGCAGATCAGCGACACGCGGGTCGCGGCGGCGGCCGGCGCGTTCCGGCCGACGATCAATTCGAGCGTGCAGTCGAACAATCAGCTGCAGCCCCCCTCGAACTTCCTGATCCCGACGGCGACACGTACCGACGTCGTCACGTCGAACGCCGGCTTCGCGCAGCGGCTGCCGTGGTTCGGGACGTCGTACAGCGTGTCGTGGTCCACGTCGCACACCGACACCAACAGCTTCCTCAGCAGCTACAACCCGCTGCTGCAGTCGGGCCTTGGCGTGAACGTGTCGCAGCCGCTGCTCCGCGATCTCGTGATCGATCCGGCGCGGCAGCAGCTGGCCATCGGCCGCACGAACCGCGACATCGCCGACACGCGGCTGCGCGAAAGAGTCGTGCAGACGACCGCCGCAGTGAAGGTTGCCTACTGGAATCTCGTGTCAGCGCGGGCGAACGTGGTGTCCCGGCGGTCGACGCTGGACTCGGCGGAAGAGCTCGCGCGGGTGAACAAAGCGAAGGTCGACGTCGGCTCGCTGCCGCCGCTCGACTTATTGTCCGCGCAGGCGGAAGTCGCCTCGAATCAAGAGCAGCTGATCATCGCGGAGACGGCGGTCAAGCAGGTCGAGGATCGGCTGCGCATGCTGATTCTCGATACGACGAAGCGCGAGAACTGGAATGTCGCGCTCGAGGCGGTCGATTCGCCGCCGCTGGCGATGCCGGCCGTGGACGTGGACGCGGCCGTCACGCGTGGCCCTGGCGGAACGCGCCGACCTCGCGCGCTCGCGCAAGGAAATCGACAACACACAGATTGCGCTGAAGTACGCCGGCAACCAGCGGCTGCCCGACGTCCGGCTCAACGCGAACTACCAGGCCAGCGGCCTGGGCGGCACGCAGGTGCTGCGCACGGGCGGGTTTCCGGGAACGATCGTCGGCCCCGGCGCCGTCACCGACTTCGGCGCCGTCGTCAACCAGCTGTTCGCGCACGACTACCCGACGTGGTCGGTCGGCGTGAGCGTGTCGTATCCGCTGGGCGAGAGCGCCGACCAGGCGAACTACGCGCGCGCCCAGCTCGAGCGATCGCAGTCGGCGGAACGCTTGAAGAGCGCCGAAGCGAAGGCGATCCAGCAGATCCGCGACGCGGCCTGGAAGATCGAGATGAACGCGAAGCGGATCGACACCACCCGCGCCGCGCGCGAGTTGGCCGAGCAGCGGCTCGACGCCGAGCGCAAGCGCTTCGACGTCGGCATGTCCACCAGCTTTCTGGTCATCCAGGCGCAGCGCGATCTCGCGCAGGCCCGCACCAACGAGCTGAGCGCCGTGCTGGCCTACGACCTCTCGCTCGTGGACTTCGACATGTTGCAGCAGGCTGGACCTGCTGGGGCAGGTGGGCCGGGTGCGACCGACGCGGCTGGTGGATCCGGCGCGGAGCGGTGCGCCAGCGGCCAGCTGGCGCGCCGGCGTCCGCCGCGGGAGCCGGGCGCGCCACCGGCGGCGTCGCCGGCATTCCTGGCGTTCCGCAGGGCCAATGAGATGGTTCATGGCGACCGGCTATGGCCGGATCCGACTCTGGCGGGTTCGTAAGGAAACACCTGGATCGACGCGCAGGTGTCGACCTGTCGGGCCGCCGTCGAAGTGCAGTTCTTCTCGACGGCGCGCGCGTGCTTCTCGCGCGAGTTTCCGACACGCGCGCTCGCCACCGCCGAGGCCGACCGCCGCCTGCGCGATCTTCAGCGCGCCGGCTGGACGACGCACTGGTAAAGTACAACTTCGACGGCGAAGTCATGGACCGCCGTCGACGTTGGCTTCCGGTTTCGGCCCGTTCGTCGTCGATCGGGCCGGCTATCGAGTGCTCCGAGACGGCCGTCCGCTCGACCTCACGCCGAAGCTGCTCGACCTGCTGCTGCACCTCCTCGACCACGCCGGCACGCTCGTCACCAAGGAAGCGCTGCTCGACGCGCTCTGGCCCGACGCCAACGTCACCGACAACGCGCTGGCGCAGGCGGTCTCCGAGCTGCGCCAGGCGCTCGGCGACGATGCCGGCGATCCGCGGTTCATCAAGACCGTCGCGCGCCGCGGCTACCGCTTCATCGCGCCGGTCGAGCCGATCGAGCCGGTCGCCGCGCGGAGCCCGGCCGCGACCGACCCGGCCGCGCCAGCCGAGACGCGACGCACGATCGATCGCCGTGCTCGATTTCACCAACGTCACCGGCGACGCCGAATCGGCGTGGCTGTCGGCCGGCATCGCCGAGACGGTGACCGGCGATCTGCGCGCGCTCGGCCAGCTTCCGCGTCGTCGATCGCTGGCGCGTGATGGAAGCGGCGCGGCGGACCGGACGGCTCGCTGCACGACGTCGCGGCCGACGCTCGGCGTGCGGCTCGCGGTCGTCGGCAGCTTTCAGCGCAGCGGCGACCGCGTCCGCATCACCGCCCGCGTCGTCGACATCGTCAGCGGCGAGGCGCTGGCCGACGCGAAGGTCGACGGCCCGCTCGACGACGATCTTCGAGCTGCAGGACCAGGTGGTCGGCGCAGTTCTCGCAGCGAGCTCGGGCGTCGCGCGCCGCGCGGGTCGGCGCCGCGGCGCGCACGCGAGACGCCGAGCCTCGAGGCCTACCGCGCGTCACGGAAGGCTGGCTGCGGCTCGAGACGCTCGACGTGCGCGAGACTGCCGCGCGCGATCGCCGACTTCGAGCGCGCCGATCGCCGATCGATCCGCGCTATGCGCTGGCCTACACCGGCCTGGCCAGCGCGGAGCTCGCGTCCTACGAAACGACGCGATCCGAGAACGAGCCGGCGCAGGATCTGCTCGATCGCGCGATCGAGCACGCGCGGCAGGCCGTGCAGCTGGACGACTCGCTGGCCGAAGCGCACGCGCACGCTCGCGCTCGATCCTGGTCAGCGCCTGGGACACCGCCGAGGCGCTGCGCGCCGCGCGCCGCGCCGTCGCGCTCGAGCCCGGCAACTGGCGCCACCTGTTCCGGCTGGGTCACGCGTCGTGGGGCGACGAGCGCCTGCGCGCCGGCGCCGCGACGCTGGCGCTCTATCCGGATTTCGCGTTCGCGCATTTTCAGATCGGCGATGGTCCACGTCGCGCGCGGACACCTGACCGAGGCCGAAACGCGTGCTGCGGCACGGCGCGGCGGTCCAGGATCGGCAGATCGGCCGCGGCGAGCGCTATCCCGCGCTCGGCCTGCACTGGCTGCTCGGCCTCGTGCGGCTCGCGCAGGACGACGTCGACGAGGCGCTCGCGGAATTCGAGCGCGAGCAGCGAGCTCGCGCGAGCCGCATCGGCTGTACGGCCGCGAGTACGCGATGCACGCGCGCGCATCGGCCGCGGCGCGGCGCTGCTGCGAGCCGGGCGCACGCGACGAGGCGGTCGACGAGCTTTCGACGACGCGCTCGCGCTCTATCCCGATCATCGCGCTGTCGCATCTCGGGCTTGGCCGTCGCGCGGTCGGCGAGCCGCTCGACGCCGTCGGAGCGGCGCTCGACGGTGCTGGATCGCGCGCGAACGCCGATCGAGGCCGCGCTCGTCCGCGCGCAGATGCTGGCCGCCGCAGGGCGCGAGGCCGACGGCGGCCGACGCCGCCCTCGCCAGGCGCTCGACGACGCCCCGCCCGGCTTCGCCGGCTGGACGCTCCCGGTCGAGCCGCTTCCTGCAAATGACTGATCAGAGCAAGGCATTTACGGCTGTCCTGACGCTGCTCGCCGACCGGCGCGCGAACTGAGAGCTGACATCTGAGCGCTCCACAGCTTTTCTCAGGGTTCGCTCAGGACAGCCTCAGGCACATCCGTATCGTGCGACGCCTATTGTGAGTGCCCATGACTGCAGCACACCTACGGCGACACGCTCGACGCACCGCGGCCTGCAGCCGTTCCTGTGGACGCAGTTCCTCGGCGCCTTCAACGACAACCTGTTCAAGATCGTCGTCTCGATGCTGGCCGTGCACGCTGGCGACGCAGGCGAACGCGCGGGCGCGAGCTGTCGCTCGTCGGCGCCGTCTTCATCCTCCGTTCCTGCTCTTCTCCGGCTACGCCGGACAGCTCGCCGACGTCTACAGCAAGCGGACGGTGCTGGTCGTCACCAAGTCGCTGGAGATCGTCGCCGACCGCGCTCGGCCTCGTCGCGTTCCTGCTCGGCCGCCTCGAGCTGACCTACGTCGGTGCTGTTCCTGATCGCGCTGCAGGCGACGTTCTTCAGCCCGGCGAAATACGGCATCCTCCCGGAGATGCTGCCCGACCGCGAACTGTCGCGCGCCAACGGCGTGCTCGAGATGAGCACGTTCGTCGCGATCGTCGCTCGGCACGGCGATCGGCAGCTTCATGTTCGACGCGTGGCACGACCGGCTGTGGATCATCGGCGTGATCGTCGTCGTCATCGCCGTCGCTCGGCACGGCGCTGAGCTTCGGCATTCCCGCAGGTCGCCGGCCGCGGCGCCCGGCGGACGCGATCAGCCTGCAATCCGTGGGGCGAGATCTGGCACGCGGCTCGAAGCGGCTCTGCGCGCGACCGCGTGCTGTGGCTCACGGTGATCGGCATCTCGTATTTCTGGTTCCTCGGCGCGCTGCTGCAGCTGCGTGATGATGCTCTTCGGCACGCGAGGTGATGGGCCTCGAGCGACCGCTGGGTCGGCATCCTCGACGACGTTCGCCGCCGATCGGCATCGGCGTCGGCAGCATGGCGGCCGGCCGGCTGTCGGGCGACAAGGTGGAGCTCGGGCTCGCGCCGATCGGCGCGATCGGCATGGGCGTGTTCGCCATCCTGCTCTCGCGCTCCGGCCACTCGTTCGCGCTGGCGGCGATCAACCTGACGCTGGTCGGGTTCTTCGGCGGGCTGTTCGCCGTGCCGCTGAACGCGCTGCTGCAGCAGCGCAGCGGCGACCAGGAAAAGGGCCGCCTGATGGCGACCAACAACTTCCTCAACATGGTCGGCATCATGCTCGCGTCGGCCGCGCTGTGGCTCTGCCGCGACGTCGCTCGGCCTGACCGCCGGATCGCATCATCCTGGTCTTCGGCGTGCTGACGCTCGTCGTCGAGCATCTACATCCTCAGCGTCGTGCCCGAGTTCCTCGTCCGCTTCAGGCTCTGGCTGCTCACGCACACGATCTACCGGATCCGCATCGACGGCCAGGAGCACGTGCCGTTCCGCGGGCCCGCGCTGCTCGTGTGCAACCACCTGTCGCACGTCGACGGCGCTGCTGGTCGGCGCGTGCGTCCAGCGGTTCATCCGCTTCCTGGTCTACAGGCCGTACTACGAGCACTGGGCGTTCCATCCGCTGCTGAAGCTGATGAACGCGATTCCGGTCGCGGCCGGCCGCGAGGCGCTCGGCGTCGCTCGAGACGGCGCGCGCGCGAGCTGCAGAACGGCCACGTCGTCTGCATCTTCGCGGAAGGCGCGATCAGCCGGACCGGCAACCTGCTGCCGTTCAAGCGCGGCTTCGAGCGCATCGTCGACGGCCTCGACGTGCCGATCGTTCCGGTCTACCTCGATCGCGTCTGGGGCAGCATCTTCAGCTTCAAGGGCGGCCGGTTCTTCTGGAAGTGGCCGGCGCGGTTCCCGTATCCGGTGACCGTCGCGTTCGGCGCGCCGCTGCCGTCGTCGACGACGGCGGCGGAGGCGCGCGCTGGCGCTGATGGCGCTCGGCTGCGCAGGTCGACGCTGCATGCGCGCGGCCGGCCGACGAGGTGCTCGGCCGCGCAGTTCATCCGGACCGCGAAGCAGCAACTGGTGGTCGTTCTGCATGGCCGACTCGACACGGCCAGCCGCTGACGTTCGGCCGCGCGCTGGTCGGCCGCGCTGCTGCTGTCGCGCTGGATGCGCCGGCACGCCGCCGAACGAGACGCACGTCGGCCTGCTGCTGCCGGCGTCGGTCGGCGGCGCGCTGGCCAACATCGGCCACGTCGCTGGCGGGCAAGGTGCCGGTGAACCTGAACTTCACGGCGGGCCGCGAGGCGATGGCGGCGGCGATCGAGCGCTGCGGCATCAAGACCATCCTCACGTCGCGCAAGTTCCTGTCGAAGGCCGAGCATCGAGCCGCTCGACGGCATGGTGTTCCTCGAAGACGTGCTGAAGCAGTTCGACGCCGTGCGCGAAGCTCGCGCATGCTCGTGACCGCGTTCGTGCTGCCGGCCTGCGGCTGCTCAGCGCGGCTCTATGCGAACGAAGGCGAACGCCGACGTCGCTGGCGACCGTCGATCTTCTCGAGCGGCAGCACCGGCGTCCCAAGGGCGTGATGCTGACGCACCGCAACATCCTGGCGAACGTCGACGCCATCGCGCCAGGTCTATCGAGCTGACAGCCGACGACGTGCTGGTCGGCGTGCTGCCGTTCTTCCACTCGTTCGGCTTCACCGGCACGCTCTGGCTGCCGCTCGCTCGGCGGCTTCGGCGTCGTCTATCACCCGAATCCGATGGACGCCAAGACCATCGGCGAGCTGGCCGAGCAAGCTATCACGGCGACGATGCTCATCAGCACGCCGACGTTCTGCGGCGCCTACATCCGCAAGTGCACGCCCGAGCAGTTCGCGCACCTGCGCTACGCCATGGTCGGCGCCGAGAAGCTGCGCGAGCCGATCGCGGCGGCGTTCAAGGAGAAGTTCGGCATCGACGCTGCTCGAAGGCTACGGCTGCACCGAGATGGCGCCGGTCGTGGCGGTCAACGTGCCGGACGTCGAGGACGGCGGCGAGCGCCAGCGCGGCGACGCGCGTCGGGTCCGTCGGCCATCCGCTGCCGGGCGTCGTGGCGAAGATCGTCGATCCGGCGACCGGCGAAGGCCCGCTGTTCGGCCAGGAGGGCCTGCTGCTGGTGAAGGGCCCGAACCGGATGCAGGGCTACCTCGGCGAGCCGGAGAAGACGCGCCGAAGTGCTGCGCGACGGCTGGTACGTCACCGGCGACATCGCGCTGATCGACGAGGACGGCTTCATCCGGATCACCGATCGGCTGTCGCGCTTCAGCAAGATCGCCGGCGAGATGGTGCCGCACATGAAGGTCGAGGAGCAGATCCAGGCGCTGCTCGGACCCGCAGTTCACCTGCGTCGTGACCGCGGTGCCCGACGACGGCCAGGGGCGAGCGGCTCGTCGCGTTCTACACCGACCCGTCGGTGACGTCGCAGACGCTGTGGGAGCGGCTGTGCCACACGGAGCTGCCGAGGCTCTGGCTGCCCAAGCGCGAGGACCTGCGGTTCATCGAGGCGATTCCGACGCTCGGGACGGGCAAGGTGGATCTCCGCGCGGTGCGCCAACTCGCGACGGAGGAGCGAGCAGAAGCGGCGAGCTGAGTCGATCCGGTCCGGCCCACGACAAGCTCAGGACCCCGGCATCGTCGACGGCCATGAAAGGGCCGCGCTACGTGGCGTGCGGCTTTAGCCCCGCGACGCTTCGAGCGATCCGAAGTGTTCCTCGTACCGCGTGCGGAACTCGTCCCACGTGTAGGCGTGGCTCTGCCCGCCGAGGTGCTCGAGGGCGTAGGTCGCCGCGACGCTGCCGAGGCGCGCGGCGGTGTCGCACAGGCAGCCCGAGCGCAAGCCCCTTCATCAGGCCGCCGCGAAACGCGTCGCCGACGCCGGTCGGATCGACGATGCGGTGCGGCGTCACCGCCGGCACGTCGACACGGCCGTCGCGCGTGATCACCGACGAGCCGTGCTCGCCGCGCGTGACGATCAGCGCTTCCGACTTCGCCGAGGATGTCGTCCTCGCTCAGGCCGGTCTTCTGCCGCAGCAGCTCGAACTCGTAGTCGTTGCAGATCACGATCGGTCGCGCCGATCACGCCGTCGCGCAGCTCGTCGCCCGACATGCGCGCGCACTGCTGCCCGGGATCGAAGATGTAGCGGATGCCCAGCGTCCGGCACTCCTCGGCGTACTGCACCATCGCCTCCGGATCGTTGGGCGAGATGATCGCCAGGCCGCAGTCGCGAACCGTCCGGAACGACAGCTGCGCCGGCGTCGGCCATCGCGCCGGTGTAGAACGACGCGATCTGGTTGTTGTCCTGATCGGTGCTGCAGAAGAACGACGCGCGTGAACTTGCCGGCGATCTGCTTGACGAGCGACGTGTCGACGCCGGCCGCCTCGAGCCACTGCGCGGTACTCGCCGAAGTCCTCGCCCGCCGTCGCCATCAGCAGCGGCCGCTCGCCGAGCAGCGCGAGCGTGTAGGCGATGTTCGGCGCGCAGCCGCCGCGCCGCTTGTCCATCGTGTCGACGAGGAAGCTGAGGCTGACGCGGTCCATGTGCTCCGGCAGGAAGTGCTCGGTGAACTTCCCGGGAAACGACATCAGGTAGTCGAAGGCGATCGAGCCGGTGACGACGATTTTCATGGGTTGACAGCTGTTTCATGTACTTCCCGATGATCGGCGCGAGATCCTTCTTGGTCTGCGTCGGGCACGTGCTCGGGCCGCGTGATGATCGCGGTCGCGAGCGCGTCCTTGCAGGCGCACGTGCGCGGCCCGTCGACGCGCGCGACACGGCTTCGGCGATCGTCTTCTGCGCCGTCGCCGCGTTCTGCATCAGGTTGGCGATGATCAGATCGACCGTCACCGAGTCGTGATCCGGATGCCAGCAGTCGTAGTCGGTGACCAGCGCGAGCGTCGCGTAGCAGATCTCGGCTTCGCGCGCGAGCTTCGCTTCCTGCAGGTTCGTCATGCCGATGACGTCCATGCCCCACGAGCGGTACAGCTTCGACTCGGCCAGCGTCGAGAACTGCGGCCCTTCCATGTTGACGTAGGTGCCGCCGCGATGGACCGTGGCGCCGACCGCCTCGGCCGCGTCGGCCGCGATCGTCGACAGGTCGGCGCAGAGCGGATGCGCGAAGGCGATGTGCGCGACGAGGCCGCGGCCGAAGAACGTGCTGATGCGGCCCTTCGTGCGATCGAAGAACTGATCGGGGACGAGGATGTCGAGCGGCTTGTACTCCTCCTTCAGGCTGCCGACCGCGCTCGCCGACAGGATCCGCTCGACGCCGAGCACCTTGAACCCGTAGATGTTGGCGCGGAAGTTCAGCTCCGACGGCAGGATGCCGGTGCCCGGCGCCGTGCCGCGCGAGAAACGCCACGCGCTTGCCGCGCAGCGTGCCGACCACGTACGGCCCGGACGGATCGCCGAACGGCGTCGTGATGCGTCTGCTCTTCGCGGTCGGTCAGCTCCGCCATGTCGTACAGGCCGCTGCCGCCGATGATGCCAATCGTTGGATTGTTCATGAGTGCTGGTTGAATCGATGCGTTTGCCGTCGTGCTCCTCGATGTAGCCCGCGGCGACGACCGGATCGTGCTCGAAGAATACGAGCGTCTCGCTGCTCGACCGCTTCCTCGACGAACGCCTGCTTCGCCGCGAGCGTGTCCATCGGATACAGGTCGAACCCCATGATCCACGGCGTCCGGCAGATGCGCCGTCGTCGGCATCAGATCGGCCGACGAACGCCGCGCGTCTTGCCGCCCGACTCGATCCAGACCATCTGATGATGCATCGTGTGGCCGCCGGTCCGCCGCACCCTGCACGCCCGGCATGATCGTCTGGTCGTCGTCCACGAGCTCGCAGGACGCCGGCCTCGGCCAGCGGCACGAAGTTGTCCGCCAGGTAGCTGGCGCGGTTGCGCTCGTGCGGATGCGTCGCGTCCTCCCACTCGCCGCGCCGGACGACGTAGCGCGCGCGGGGAAAGCGCGGGCCGGACGCGGCCGCTGCGCGTCGCGCACCGTGAAGCCGCCCGCGTGATCGAAATGCAGGTGCGTGGCGAGCACGATGTCGATGTCCTCGGGCGACAGGCCCGCCTCGGCGAGCGCGTGATCGAGGTGCCGCGCGCGCTCGACGCCGTAGATGTCGCGGAACTTCTCGTTCTCCTTGTCGCCGAGCCCGGCGTCGATGATCATCGTCCGCACGCCGCGGACGACCAGCGGGCGCATCGCCAGCGTGATGCGGTTGCGCTCGTCGGCGGGCGCCTTCTTCGCCCAGAGCGGCTTCGGCACGACGCCGAACATCGAGCCGCCGTCGAGCCGGAAGAACCCGTCGCAGACCGAGATCAGCTCGAGGTCGCCGAGCGTGTAACGCTGACATCGACTGATCGCCGATCGACGGCTCGACGTCGCCGATGCGCTGACGGCTGCCTGCTTCAGCTCGACGAGCACGCCGTGCGCGCTCGACGGATGGATGAACGCGACAGCGCGCCTTCGGCGCCCGGCCGCGGCTGCTCGTCGATCAGCCGCGCGCCGCGCGCCTTGAGCTGCGCGAGCGCCGGCAGGATGTCGTCGACGCGCAGCGTGATGTGATGCAGGCCGGGGCCGCGCTTCTCGACGTACCTGCGCGATCGGCGAGTCCGGCGCCGTCGCCTCGAGCAGCTCGAGCTTGGATTCGCCGACCGGGACGAAGTGCGCGCGCACCTGCTGCGACGCGACCTCTTCGGGCGCTTCGATCTCGAGCCCGAGCGCGTCGCGATAGAACGCGAGCGCGGCCGCCAGATCCTTCACCGCGATGCCGATGTGATCGAGAACGGCTTTCATCGTCTGAACTGCCACGAAAGCACGAAAACACGAAGTAATCTTATACAATGTTCTTCGTGCTTTCGTGCTTTCGTGGCAAGATCCGTCGCGCTGCAGCAGCTGATCGGCGGCGCGTGTACGGATCGAGCTCGCGCGCCGCGATCCGATCGACGATGCCGTCGAGCTCGCCCGGCGTCAGCACGTCCTGCTCGAGATGCGTCCATGAACCGCTGCGCGACCAGCTCGCGCAGCCGATATTCGCTGCGCGTGCGGCGCCGCGCCGCCTGCGCGGCCGGCGACGTGCGCGCGGAACCGCTCGATCGCGGCCGACGCAGCTCGGGCACGCCCGCGCCGCTCGTCGCGACGGTCTTCAGGATCGGCGGCCGCCACTCGTCCGGCTCCGTACGTCGTGCAGCGACAGGTTCGCCTCGATCGCCGAGACCAGTCGATCGGCGCCTTCGCGATCCGCCTTGTTCACGACGAAGATGTCGGCGATCTCCATGATGCCGGCCTTGAGCGCCTGCACTTCGTCGCCGGTGCCCGGCACCAGCGTCACGATCGAGATGTCGGCGGTGCGGATGATGTCGACTTCGTCCTGGCCGACGCCGACGGTCTCGATGATCGACGACGTCCTTGCCGGCGGCGTCGAGCACGAGCGCGGCGTCGCCGGTCGCGCGCGCCAGGCCGCCGAGGTGGCCGCGCGTCGCCATGCTGCGGATGAACACGCCCTCGTCGGCCGCGTGCGTCTGCATCCGCAGCCGATCGCCGAGCACGGCGCCGCCGGTGAACGGGCTGGTCGGATCGACGGCGATCACGCCGACGGTCTTGCGGCCGCTGCGCGCCGGTTCTCGACCGATCGAGGCCGATCGACGAGCGTGCTCTTGCCGGCGCCGGGCGGACCGGTGACGCCGATCAGATAGGCGCGGCCGGTGCGGCGGAAAATCGCGCGCACGCAGATCGGCCGCCGCCGGATCCTCGTCTTCGATCGAGCGAAATGGCGCGCGCGATCGCCCGCGGATCGCCCGCGAGCACGCGGTCGGCCAGAGCGTGGCATGGCCGCTGCATCATGCCAGCAGCTGCCGGGCGATGACGAGGCGCTGGATCTCGCTCGTGCCTTCGCCGATGGTCGTGAGCTTGACGTCGCGGAAGATACTTCTCGGCCGGATAGTCCTTGACGAAGCCGTAGCCGCCGTGGATCTGCACGCAGTCGTCGGCGGCGCTGCACGGCGATCTCGCTGGCGTACAGCTTCGCCATCGACGACTCGAGCGTCGTCCGCTCGCCGCTGATCCTTGAGGTAGCGCGGCGCGATAGGTCAGCAGCCGCGCGGCCTCGATCGCGTCGGCGTTGTCGGCCAGCTTCCACTGAATCGCCTGAAAGCTGCTGATGGTCTTGCCGAACGCCTTGCGCTCCTGCGCGTAGCGCGAGCGCCGCCTCGTACGCGCCCTGCGCGAGGCCGACCGACAGCGCCGCGATGCCGATGCGGCCCGCATCGAGCACCTGCATCGTGTTGACGAAGCCCTGCCCTTCCTCGCCGAGCAGCTGATCGGCGGGAATGCGGCAGTTCTCGAAGAGCACCTCGCTCGTGTCGCTCGCGCGCATGCCGAGCTTGTCTTCCTTCTTGCCCGGCGTCATGCCCGGCGTGCCGCTTCTCGACGATGAACGCGGAGATGCCTTTGGAGCCGGCCGCGCGATCGGTCACGGCCATCACGACCATGATGTCGCCGACGCGGCCGTGCGTCGTGAAGGTCTTCGAGCCGTTCAGCACCCAGCACTGCGCCCGCGCGCGCCGCCGTCGTCCGCATGCCGGCCGCGTCGCTGCCCGAGGTCGACTCGGTCAGGCCCCACGCGCCGATTTTTTCGCCGCGGGCCAGCGGCGCCAGGAACCGCTGCTTCTGCTCCTCGGTGCCGAACAGCGAGATGTGGGACGAGCAGAGGCCGTTGTGCGCCGCAACCGACAGCGCCACCGCCGGGTCGACGCGCGCCAGCTCCTCGATGCAGATGCAGTAGTCGATGGCCGACATGCCGGCGCCGCCGTACTGCTCCGGGAACTGGATGCCCAGCAGGCCGAGCGCGGCCAGCTTCGGCACCAGCTCGCGCGGAAAATGCTGCGTCTCGTCCCACTCGCGGACGTGCGGACGGATTTCGGTTTCCGCGAACTCGCGGACGGTGCGGCGCAGCAGCTCCTGCTCGTCGGTCGGACGAAAGTCCATGATTAGGTCCTCGGACGCGTCACCGTCGCCGTCATCAGACGATATATGCGGCGGTTGTCTTTCTGCAGAAACGCGACGCGCGTGCCGTCGGGCGACCACGCCGGCAACACGCGCGTCCTTCGTGCCAGGCACTGTTTTCTTGTGCTTCTGCCGATCGAACAGCGACACGCGACCCTTGGCATCGGCGAACACGAGCATGCCGCTGCCCGTCGGTCCCCAGCCAAACGTGATCCCTCCGGTACGCGACGTCGTTGAGGAAGTAGCCGACCTCTTCGCCGAGCAGCTTCAACGACACCTCGATCGCGAACGTATCGTTCGGATTGCGTTGATCGACCGTCTGCGCGCCGCCGGCCGCGAACCCGCCGGTGAACGGCGCCGGACGCGTCCGCTGGTGTTTCTCGATGACCTCGATTTTCAGCCCGGGTTCACCTGGCGCGGACAGGTCGGCTTTTCTCGCCCAGTACGCCGACGCCCACTCCGGCTCGCCGAAGGCGATGCTCACTTCCTTGTCGTCGAGCGCGACGATGTAGTCGCGCAGGACGTCGCCGCTCGATCGTCTGCACGTGCAGATACAAGCCGTCGGGCGACCACGACAAACGTCGCACGGCGCCTTTGAGCACGTTCATGTCGAGCTGGCACACGAGTTGCGGAGAAGACACCGCGAGCGACGAGACGTCGTCGGTCAGTGCCTGAGCTTGAAGCGCGAGGACAAGGATGAACGCGAACATGCGATCGCGGACGATTCTATATGATAGGTCGATGAGCACTTGCCGTGCGTTCGTACTCGCCGTGGCGTTCGCGCTCGGTGCCGCCGCCCCGGCGCGAGCCGACTTCACGGCGTTCCTCGGCGCGAACACGACGCCGGCCAATCGTCAGGTGCGCGGCGGCGCCATCGGCGCCGGGATGCTCGTCGTCGGGTTCGAGTTCGAGTACGCGATCACGCCCGAAGACCCGACCGCGGCGGCCCCGGCGCTCAAGACCGGCATGGGCAACGTGCTGCTGCAGACGCCGTTCTTCGGATTTCCAGCCGTATCTCACGACCGGCGTCGGGCTCTTCACGAATCGCTCGGCACGCACTCGGAGACGAGCTTCGCGACGAACACGGGCGGCGGCGTGAAGATCTCGCTCGCCGGCCCGCTGCGGCTGCGGGTCGACTACCGGGTGTTCAAGCTGGGAAGCGGTGCGCTGAATTCGCCAGCGCACCGCATCTACGCAGGATTGAACCTGAAGTTCTAGCGGAGCCGCGAACGGCGGCCGCTACTTCCCGAGGTCGTGGAGGACGACCAGGTTCAGGATGTTCATGCCCTGGGCGTAGCAGTCCGCGTACTTCTTCAGGATCTCGTTCGCTTCGGCCGGGAACGCTTCCGCGATGATGTTCGACACCTGATAGTCGGCACCCTTCACGGCCGGATCGATGATGTAGACATACAGGACGTTCGCGCCGGCGGGATCCGCCGACTTGAACACCTTCCAGCCCGCAGCCTGCTGCTTGCGCTCCGGCTTCTCGCTCTTCGCCAGCGCTTCCTTCAGCTTCGTCATCACCATCTCGAAGTCGGCGACTTTGTCTGGCTTGATGAAGTTCAGGATCATCCCGGCGTCGTTCGGGAACACTCGCGCGTTCGACACAGGCTGGGCCTGGCCCGCAGGCAGCGGCGGGAGCGGCGGGCGGCTGCTGCGCGCGCGCGGCGTGGCCGACAACAGCACGACGAGAATTCCAACGGCAATCCAGCCTGACCGGCCTCCGCCTACCGGCCCAACGGCGTCTCGAAACATCACGGCCTCCTTGACGCAAAAGGGTGTTACTTTAGCGTACTCGGGGCTACACGAAAACCGCCATCACCTCGTGAGCAAGAAGCATTCCCTGGCGGGTCAGCCACAGCCGCGGCGCCTTCCCGCCTTAGACACCCTGCCTCGAGAAACGGCTCGAGCTCGGCACCGTAGCGCGCCCAGACGTCCACGCCGTAGCGCGGGCTGATCGCATCGAGGTCGACGCCGTCGACAGCCGCAGGCCGGTAAACAGCGCGTCGCCCAGGCGCTCGTCCGTGCGACAGGCGCCGGACGTCGACGGCGGTCGACTCGTCCGCGTCCGATCCGATCGACGTACTCCTCGGTGGCCGAGACATTCTTCCAGCGAACGCCGTCGCGGGTCGAATGGGCGCCGCAGCCGAACCCGAGCCACTCGCCGTCGGTCCAGTATTTGAGGTTGTGCCGCGAGCGCCGGCCGGGCCGCGCGACGTTGGAGATCTCGTACTGTTCGTAGCCCGGCCGCCTCGAGCCGCTCCATCGCCGTCAGATACATCGCCGCCGCGTCGTCGTCGGGCGCCTGCGACCAGCGCGCGCGCGCCATGTCCTCTTTGAGCGGCGCGTTCGGATAGACCTCGAGCAGGTAGAGCGACAGATGGTCCGGCGCGAGCGCGATGGCGCGCGTCGACCGACTCGAGCCAGTCCTCGACCCGCTGCTCGGGCAGCCACATCATCAGGTCCAGGCTGACGTTGTCGAAGCCGGCGGCGCGCGCTTCGGCGTAGCGCGTCGCGCGCGCGGTCGGCGCTGTGCAGCCGCGACAGCCGGCGCAGTTCCTCGTCGCGGAACGACTGGACGCCGAAGCTCAGACGATTGACGCCGGCGGCCCGGAACGCCGCGAGCCGCGTCTCGGTGACGCGTTTCGGGATTGGCTTCGAGCGTGACCTCGCGGTCGGCGGCGACGTCGAACGCGCGTCGGCACGCGCTCGATGATGCGCGCGATCTCGTCGGGCTCGAGGAGCGACGGCGTGCCGCCGCCGAAGTAGATCGTGTCGGCCGCTCGGCTCGAGCGCTCGCACCGCTCGACGTCCGCCTGCCGGCCCTTCAGGCCTGCCCCGCTCGATCTCCGCGACGAGCGCCTCGACGTAGCGCGCCTTCAGCGCCGCGTCGAACAGACCGCGGTTGAAGTTGCAGTAGTTGCAGATCGCGGAGCAGAACGGAACGTGGATGTAGAGACCAAGCATGGCGATTGTCAGGTCCGATTGACGATCGAACTCGATCTAACTGCCCGCCCGGCCTCCCGGCCATTTGAGGTCGGCGCGGCCGTCGCGGACCGCGGGCTCGCGGAGCTGGGCGCGGGCCTGGCGGCCGGCGCGGCGCGGGCAGCCGTCTTCTTGCGCAGCTTCCACAGCGTGATCAGATCGTCGACGCCGCCGTTGACCGGCAGCTCGCGGTAGTCGGCGCCGTCCATCTGCCACGAACTCGCACATCTCGTGCAGCCGCGACCGCATCCGATGGCCGATGCGGAACAGCAGCGAGTTCGGATCGGTGTCGTCGGGGATGTCCTGGTAGTTCGAGGTGAAGATCGTCAGCCGCCGCTCGTTGTACCGCGTGTTGACGATCAGGTTCATCGTCTCTTCGACCCACTCGGACGTCTTCTCCGCGCCGAGATCGTCGAGCACGAGCAGATCGGCGGTCATCACCGGCCGGAGAATCTCGAGCTCGGTGGTGCGGATCGACGGGTCGTAGGTGCTGCGGATGACGCGCAGGAGATCGCGCGTGTCGTAGAACAGCCCGCGCGCGCCGGCGTCTGGATCGACCTGCTTCAGGACGGCCACCGCCAGGTGCGTCTTGCCGACGCCGGGCTGCCCTTCGAGCAGCAGCCCCTGGCCGACCGCCGGAAACGACTCGGCGATGCGCCGCGCCTTGGTCAGCGGCCTGCTCGAGCGACTCGTTGTAGGCGGTGAAGTTGTCGAGCGTGCAGTGCTGATAGCGCTTCGGGATGTTGGCGTCGGCGAGGCGACTGCTGCCCGACCTGGTCGCGCCAGCAGTCGCAGCGGACGACGCGGCGGACGCCGTTGCGTCGTCGATCGGCTTCCAGCCGGTGTCGTCACAAAGCGGGCAGGGCATTCATGACGGTCCTCAGTTCAAGTGGCTGCGCAGGCTTGCGCCGAGCGCCGGAGCTTTGTCCTTGGCGCGCGACTCGATCTGCCGCACACGTTCGCGCGACAGGTGCAGGCGATCGCCGATCTCCTGCAGCGTCCGCGGCTCGTCGTCTTCGAGCCCGAAGCGGAGGCGGACGACCTCCCGCTCCTTGCCGTCGAGCTCGCGGAGCGCCGCGGCCAGCTCGTCGAGGTCGGCCTGATGGATCATCTCGTCCTCGATCGGCGCCTGATCCTGCGGCCAGCGATATCGGCCACGCTCGGCCGCCTGACCCGTCGGCGCTCGACCGGCTCGTTGAGCGACACGTCGTCGCCGCCGTGTGCCGAGCGACGGCGAACAGCTTCGGCGGAAACGAAAACGGCGCGCGTCTGATCGGACAGCACGTGCATCATCGATTCGCGGACCCACCAGACCGCGTAGGTGATGAACTTGACGTTGCGCGTCGGATCGAACCGGCGCGCCGCTTCGATCAGCCCGAGGTTGCCTTCGTGGATGAGATCGAGGAACGAGACGCCGAGGCCGCGGTAGCGCTTCGCGTAAGCTGACGACGAAGCGAAGATTGGCTTCGACGAGGCGGGAGATCGCGGCTTCGTCGCTGATCGTGCTGGATGCGCGCGCCGAGCGCGCGCTCTTCGTCGACCGTCAGCCGCGGAAGCTTGGCGATCTCGCGCAGGTACGCGGCGAGCGTGCTGACATCCTCATCGCTTGCCGCATGCCGCCGAGACACCGAGCAAGCATACTGCGAAACCAGAACTCGAACTGAAAACTTTTGACTTTTGACTTTTCACTTCCAGCATTTGTTGTTCGGTGTCGTGCGCACGAGATCGGTCGGCGACGACTTGACGAGCGCGGTGGACAAGCGCTGCTCCCAGTCGTCGATGCCGCGCGCCAGCTCATGCTTCACGTACTCCATGAACTCGTTGACCTCGTGCTGCATCCGCTCGATCTTCCGGCGCATGTTCAGGATGATCTCCACGCCGGCGAGGTTGACGCCGAGATCTCGGGTAAGTGACAGAATCGTTTCGAGCTGCTCGAGATCCTCTTCGGAGTACAGACGCGTGTTGCCGTCGGTGCGCGACGGCTTGAGCAGCCCTTCGCGCTCGTACAGGCGCAGCGTCTGCGGGTGGATGTTGTACTTCTGCGCCACCGCGCTGATCATGTAGTAGGCTTTGCCCGGTCTTCTTCATGGCTCGTCACGACCGGCACATGTCGAATCCTGGTTGACCGTCTTGCCGCACATCCTCGCTGTTGATCCGCCCGAACTCCCGCAGCAGTTCCTTCGATCGCTCGTCGAGCAGCGTCGGCAGCACCAGCCGGACTTCGACGACGAGATCGCCGCGCCGGCCGTCGCGCGCGCGAGGGCACGCCGCGCTCGCGCAGCCGGAACCGCTGGCCCGACTGCGTGCCCGGCGGCACCCGCAGCCGCGCCGGCCCGTCGAGCGACGGCACGTCGATCTTGGCGCCGAGCGCCGCTTCGTGAACCGCGACCGGCACGACGAGGTGGAGATCGTCGCCCTCGCGCGCGGAAAGCGGGATGCGGCTGGACGCGCACCGTGATGTAGAGATCGCCGTGCTCGCCGCCGTTGCGTCCGGCGTGTCCCTTGCCCGGCACGCGGATGCGCGCGCCGTCGGCGAGGCCGGCCGGCACGCTGATCGTCAGCGGCTCGCGTCCGCATCTCCATCTGCTGGCCGCCGCAGGCCGGGCAGCGCGCATCTCGCCTGCACGGCCGGTGCCGCGGCACTGCGCGCACGGCTTCGAGAACACCATGTGCCCGCGCGCGGACTTCGACGCACGCCGGCGCCCTGGCACTGCGGGCAGCGGCGTCTCCGTCACTTCCAGCCGGCCGCGACCCGCCGCAGGCGCGGCAGTGCTCCTGCGCGCATCACGGTCATCGATCGCTGCGCCGCCGCGCATCGCGTCCTCGAAGCTGAGCGTCGATCGTCTGATGCAGGTCGGCGCCCCGCTCCGGCGCGCGCCTCGTCGGCGCCGTCGCTCGCGCTGCCGGAGCACGTCGGCGAAGAGATCGCCGAACGTCGGACGCCGACGGCGCCGCTGACGCTGACCGAGAAATCGAACCCCTCGAACCCGAACGTGAAGCCGCCTCGGCGCTCGACCACGCTCGGCCCGGTGGTGTCGTAGCGCTGGCGGCGATCCGGATCGCTCAGCGTCTCGTACGCCTCGGCGATCTGGCGGAACTGCGCCGCCGCCATGCGGTCGCCCGGATTGATGTCGGGATGGAACTTGCGCGCCAGCCGCTTGTAGGCGCGCTTGATGTCGTCGAGCGTCGCCCCGCGCTCAATGCCCAGGATGATGTAGAAATCCATTCGATCAGATTGCAGGATTGCAGAATTGCAGAATTGCAGAATTCAATTGCAGATTCCTTCACTTCTGCAATCCTGCAATCCTCCAATCTGCAATTCCTCACTGTTTCCCCTCGTCGACGACTTCGGCGTCGATGACGTCGCCTTCTTGCGCCGCCGGTCGTCGACCCGCTGGACTGCGCGCCGCCTGCCGGCGCATCGCCGCCGGGCGCACCGCCCGTCGGCGCCGCCGGGCGCCTGCCTGCTTGATAGAGCGCCGCGGCCGCCTTGTGCTGCGCCGCGGTCAGCTCGATCCAGCGCGCGTCTGATCGCCGCCGCATCGTGTCGACTTCGATGGCCTTCTTCACCGCCTCCATCGCCGTCTCGATGGCCTTGCGGTCCGCCGGCGCTCAGCTTGTCGCCGGTGTCCTTGATGAACCGCTCGGCGCCGTAGACCGCCTGATCGGCGCGGTTGCGCGTCTCGATCTCCTCTCGCCGCTTCTTGTCTTCGTCGGCGTGCGACTCGGCGTCCTTCATCATCCGATCGACTTCGTCCTTGCTGAGGCCGCTCGTCGCCGTGATGGTGATCTTCTGCTCCTTGCCGGTGCCGAGATCCTTGGCCTGCACGTTGACGATGCCGTTGGCGTCGATGTCGAACGTCACTTCGATCTGCGGCACGCCGCGCGGCGCCGGCGGCAGGCCGATCAGATGGAACTTGCCGAGCGTCCGGTTGTCGCGCGCCATCGAGCGCTCGCCCTGCAGGACGTGCACTTCGACGCTCGTCTGGTTGTCCGACGCGGTCGAGAAGATCTCGCTCTTCCGCGTCGGAATCGTCGTGTTCCGCGGAATCAGCGTCGTCATCACGCCGCCCATCGTCTCGATGCCGAGCGAGAGCGGCGTGACGTCGAGCAGCAGCAGGTCCTTCACGTCGCCGGCGAGCACGCCGGCCTGCACCGCCGCGCCGATGGCCACGACTTCGTCGGGGTTCACGCCCTTGTGCGGCTCCTGGCCGAACAGCTCCTTGACGATCTGCTGGACCTTCGGAATGCGCGTCGATCCGCCGACGAGCACGACCTCGTCGATCTTCGAGGGATCGACGCCGGCGTCGGCCGAGCGCCTGCTTGGTCGGACCGACGGTTCGCTGCAGCAGATCCTCGACGAGCTGCTCGAACTTCGCCCGCGTCAGCTTCATCTGCAGGTGCTTCGGGCCGGTCTGATCGGCGGTGATGAACGGCAGGTTGATGTCGGTCTCCATCACCGTGGAGAGCTCCATCTTCGCTTTCTCCGCCGCTTCCTTCAGCCGCTGCAGCGCCATCCGGTCCTTGCTCGAGATCGATGCCCTCGCTCTTCTTGAACTCGGCGATGATCCAGTCGATGATGCGCTGATCGAGGTTGTCGCCGCCGAGATGCGTGTCGCCGTTGGTCGCCTTGACCTCGACGACGCCCTCGCCGACTTCGAGGATCGAGATGTCGAACGTGCCGCCGCCGAAGTCGTAGACGGCGATCGTCTCGTCCTTCTTCTTGTCGAGCCCGTAGGCCAGCGCGGCCGCCGTCGGCTCGTTGACGATGCGCATCACCTCGAGGCCGGCGATCTGGCCGGCATCCTTCGTCGCCTGGCGCTGCGCGTCGTTGAAGTACGCCGGCACGGTGATCACCGCCTGGGTCACCGGCTGGCCGAGGTACTCCTCGGCCGCCTGCTTCAGCTTCTGCAGAATCATCGCGGAGATTTCCGGCGGCGGGTATTCCTTGCCGTTGGACTGTGACGCGCGCGTCGCCGTTGCTGGCGCGCGCGACCTGGTACGGCACCATCTTCATTTCTTCCGACACTTCGTCGAACTTGCGCCCCATGAAGCGCTTGATCGAGAAGACGGTGTTTTCGGGATTGGTGACCGCCTGCCGCTTGGCGACCTGGCCGACGAGACGTTCGCCGGTCTTGGTGAAGGCGACCACCGACGGCGTCAGGCGTCCGCCTTCGGGGTTGGTGATGACGACCGGTTCGCCGCCTTCCATGACGGCGACCACGGAGTTCGTCGTGCCCAGGTCGATGCCGATGATTTTGCTCATTGAGTGGGTCCTCGCATTGGTGGATGGCTGATCCTGATTCAACTATAAAAGTTGAGTGCCATACAGTCAAAGCTGTGGAGCGGGTCACCCACCTGGGTTGCAGACCTGGTCAGCAACCTCGTTCCGGACTTGGTCTGCGACCCTGGTTCGCAACCAAGTTGGAGACCTGGTCAGCTACCCGATCGCGCTATACTCGGACGTTGCCAGCCAGGCCTGCCTCGACTTTGAGGCGGCGTATGCGTGCCTTACACATCCCTGGGAAAACTATGATCCGCGCCTTACTGCTTGGTGTGTGTGTCTGGGGTGTCTGTGCCAACGTCGCCCGCGCGCAAGAGGCGCCGGCCCAGGCTCCGGCTTTTCTCGCTGTCGTCGAAGGCAACGCGACCCTCGAGCGCGAGGGCGAGGTCGTGCCGGCCGAGCAGAACATGCCGTTCGTGCAGGGCGATCGCCTGCGCACGCTGGACGGCCGTGTGCAGATCGTCTTTCCCGACGGCACCGCGATCGAAGTCGCTGAAAACTCCGAAGTCGAATGCATCTCGCCGACGCGCGTCCGCCTGCTGGCCGGCACGATGGATCACGTGCAGCGAGCGATCGGTGGATCGCAGTCTGCGACGCATCTGCCGCCCGAGCTCGACGTCTACGGCGGAACGTTCGATCAGAACGGATCGTGGCAGTACGACGCGCCCGTACGGATACGTCTGGTATCCGACCGTCGCCGCGGATTGGCGTCCGTACCACTACGGCTATTGGTCTTCAGTACCGCGGTACGGCTACACGTGGATCGGCGTCGATGTGTTCGCGTGGCCGACGCATCACTACGGACGCTGGGGCCACGCGCGCAACCGGTGGTTCTGGATTCCCGGACGCACGTGGGGACCGGCGTGGGTGTCGTGGGCCTCGGCACCCGGCTACGTCAGCTGGTGCCCGCTTGGCTTCGACAGCCGGCCGGTGTTCGCCTTCTCGACGGGTACGGCCGATCGTGGGCCGGCTGGACGATTCTGCCTCGCAGCAACTTCGGCGCTCATCGGTACTACGCGCATCGCAATGGCGTGGACCCGCGACGCATTCCCGCGAACGCCGCATTCGTCGCGCGCAACGGACCGCCCGCCTCGGCAGCGCGAGTGGGCCGCGTCAACTCCAACAACGCACCGACCGTCGGCGTGGCCGTGCCGCGATATCCTGGACAGCCGCCAGCCGGACGTCAGCCGCCAGTCGGTCGGCAGTCGCCAGTCGGCAGTCCTCAGTCGCCAGCCGGCAGTCCGCAGTCGCCGGTCGGCAGTCTTCAGTCGCAGGCCGGACGTCGCCAGTCACCGGTCGGCTCACAGGTGTCTCCGTCTGACACCCGACCTGGAAACACGCTCGGCGGTGCTCCAACCGTTGTCCGCCCCGGTCCGTACGACGGCCGGCAGCCGACACTCGGGGAGAGGCGGACGCCTCCGCAGGTCCAGACCCACTACGGCATGCCGCGCGTGACCACCCCAACAGGGTCGCCGGCGCAGGCACCGTCGACGGGCCGGCCGACGCTGACGCCCGGACAATCGATCCACGTCGCCCGCCTACGAGCGGGCAACGCCTGGCTTCCGATCGCCAGGCGAGTATCGGATCCAACGGATGGAACCGCGGATGAACCCCGCGCCGTCAGCTCCGGCTCGCTCGATCGCGCCGCCCATGGATCGCGTGTACTCGCCGGCGGCGGTTCCGCGCATGACGCCGAACCCAACCCCGGCCGCACGACCGCCTCAGCCGGCTCCCGCGCAGGCGCCAGCGCATGCGCGTCCGGCGCCGGCCAACGCCGCACCGCAAGGCGAAGGGCAGGCCGCGGTCAGGGCGCGGACGGTCTCGGTAAGAAAGGCTGATGGCTGATAGCTGATGGCTAATGGCTGATAATAGCCATCAGCCATGAAACGCGTCGTCATCCGCGTCGCTCGCAATGCGGGCATCGTCGCGCTGTTCCTGGTGGCGGCGATGGCCGGCACGCTGAGCGGCGTGCTCTTCGCGTACGCCGGCGACCTCCCGCAGATTTCCGCGCTCGACAACTACAGCCCCAGCACCATCACGCGCGTGTACGCGTCGAACGGCCAGGTCATCGGCGAGTTCGCGACGCAGCGCCGCGTGGTCGTCGGCTACGACGACATCAATCCGCTGCTGCGCAACGCCATCATCGCGACCGAGGATGCCGACTTCGACAAGCACTTCGGCCTGAACATCTACCGCATCTTCGCCGCGGCGGCCATCGACATCGTCAAGCGGCGCCGCGAGCAGGGCGCGAGCACGCTGACGCAGCAGGTGGCGCGCAACCTCGATCAGTTCGGCCTGACCAAGCAGAAGCTGATCGAGCGCAAGATTCGCGAGATCATCCTCGCCGTCCGGATCGAGAAGCGCTACACCAAGAAAGAGATCTTCACGATCTACTGCAACCAGATGTATCTGGGCCACGGCGCCTACGGCGTCGAGGCCGCGTCGCGGCTGTACTTCAACAAGTCGAACAAAGACCTGACCCTCGAGGAAGCCGCGCTCATCGCCGGCGTCTTCCAGTTGCCCGAGCGGCAGAGCCCGTTCATCGACATGAAGCGCGCGACGCCGCGGCGCAACATCGTGCTGCAGCGCATGGCCGACGAGGGCTACATCACGCAGGCCAGGCCGACGCCGCCAAGCAGAAGGCCGATCGTGACGCGCGGCCAGCCCAACCAGCCGCCGGGCATCGCGCCGTTCTTCGTCGAGGAGGTGCGCAAGCATCTCGAGCGCACGTACGGCGCGAAGGCAGCTCTACGAAAGCGGCCTGGCGGTGACGACGACGCTGGATGCGCGGCTGCAGGACATCGCCAACAAGACCGTGGAACGCGGCCTCCGGGCGTACGACAAGCGGCACGGCTGGCGGAAGCCCGCGCGCAACGTCCTGACGGAAGAACACACGATCGAGGGCTTCAAGGACGACCGGTGGAACCGGCCGATGGCCGTCGGCGACATCGTCCCCGCCGTGGTCGTCACGGCGCCCAAGACCGGCGCGGCGAAATTGCGAATCGGCGCCTACAGCGCGGACCTCGAACGCGCGGGCTACGCGTGGACGCGCAAGGCGTCGGCGCTCGACGTGTTCAAGCCGGGCGATCTCATCGACGTGGCGATCGCGAAGATCGATCCCGACAGCCACACGGCAAGCGTGACGCTGGAACAGACGCCGCTCGTCGAGGGCGCGCTGGTGGCGATCGACAATCGGACCGGCCAGATCAAGGCGATGGTCGGCGGCTGGAGCTTCAGCCGCAGCAAGTTCAACCGCGCGGTGCAGGCCTATCGTCAGCTCGGATCCACGTTCAAGCCGATCGTCTACACGGCGGCGATCGATCGCGGCTTCACGCCGACCTCGATCCTCGTCGACGCGCCGGTCAGCTATCAGGCCGGGAACGGCCAGGTCTGGAGCCCGCAGAACTACGATCACAAGTTCGAAGGCCCGATCACGCTGCGCTGGGCGATCGAGGAGTCGCGCAACATTCCGGCGATCAAGATGATGGAGACGCTCGGGCCGAAGAACGTGATCGAGTACGCCAAGCGGTTCGGGTTCGAGCAGGACTTCCCGCCGTACCTGCCGATCGCGCTCGGCGCCGGCGACGGGACGCTGCTGGAAATCACCAGCGCCTACACCGTCTATCCCAACCAGGGCGTGCGGATGAAGCCGTTCTCGATCCTCTCGGTCAAGGATCGCGACGGCAACCTGCTCGAAGAGAACCGCAGCGAGCCGACCGACGTCATCCGCGCCGACACGGCGTTCGTGATGACCAACCTGCTGCGCGGCGTCCTGACGCACGGCACCGGCCGGCGCGCGATCAACATGGCGGGCGAATGGCCGCTCGCGGGCAAGACCGGCACGGTGGACGACAACACCGACGCGTGGTTCATCGGGTTCGATCCCGACATCACGGTCGGCGTCTGGATCGGCTTCGACGACAAGCGGAAGTCGCTCGGCAACGCCGAGCAGGGCTCGTTCGCCGCGCTGCCGATCTGGATGGAGTTCATGCAGGCCTACATCGACGGCCGGCCGGACAAGGCCACACCGCCGAAATTCGAGGCGCCCGGGAACATCGTGTTTCTCGCCGTCGACAAGGCGAACGGCGGCGTGCTGCCGCCACGACAGGCCCGAGCGCCATCAACGAGGCCTTCATCGCCGGGACGCAGCCCGGCGCGAACTCGTTCCGACGCCGGTCGGCCCTGACAGGCCGGAAGGGCTGGACAGACACGTAGGCCTGACATACCGTCGCGTCCGGCTCTAGCCGGACGTCGCGCGTAGCCGCCTGAAGGCCGGACGCTAGCGCCGACTGACGCTTCAGGAACCCGCAGCGCGAGCGTCATGCCGAAGAACACCAGTCCGTAGATCGCCGACAACAGCGACGCCGACGGCAATGGGATGCGACTACCGGCAGCGCGATCTGTCAGTTCCACCACGCCACCGCCGCGCCCGCGGCAGCGCTGCCGATACCACAGAGCCGCGCGATGTAGCCGCCGCGAGGCCGGTCGCGTCCGATGCGCGCGTTCAGGCGCGCGCGCAGCAGCAGCATCTCGACCCATCCCGCGACCCGGCCGACGCGGCGAGCCCGGCCAGCGCCCCACGCGCGGCGCCAGCCCGAGCAGCGCCGGAGCCGAATCGCGAACAGATAGCCGAGCACGATCGTGAGCGCGACGCGGACGAGCGCGTAGCGGAGCGGCGTGCGCGTGTCGCGCAGCGCGTAGTAGGTCGACGCATACAGCCGGCCGAGCGTTGACGCGAGCAGTCCGACCGCCGAGCCGGCCAGGATGCCCCAGACGTAGATCGAGTCCTCGCGCGTGAAGCGTCCGGTCTGGAGGAGCGCCGCCGCGATCACATCGCCGAGCGCGAGAAACGCCATCGCCGACGGCACGACGAAGAACGCGATCTGCCGGAGCCCGGCGTCGAGGCGCCGCGCGCAGCGCGCTGTGCCGCGCCTCGTCGCTGCCGGTGACGCCCGCCATCGCCGGCAGCTCGGCGGCCGAGACGGACATGCCGAACAGGCTGACCGGCAGCGTGTACAGCAGCTGCGCGTTCGGCAGCGCCGGCGACCGCGCCGGTGCGGCAGCAGGCTCGCCAGCAGCGTGTCGATGTAGCGCGCTGATCTGCACGACGCCGCGGCTGACGAAGACCGGGCACGAAATTGCGGGCGACGACCCGCACGTGCTCGAGCCGGCGTCGAGCGCGAAAGGCGCAGGTCCGGCGCGACGCGCAGCACGGCCGGCACCTGCACCGCGAAACTGCAGCGCGCTGCCGGCCACCGATCCCCACGCAGGCAGCACCGCGAGCGCGGCAGCGTCGGCGGCCGCCGAACGCAATCAGCGTGGCGATCATCGCCGGCGTTCCACACGACCGGCGCGGCGTACGACAGCAGGAATCGCCGATGGCTGTTCAGCACGCCGAGGCACCACGCGGACAGCACGAGCAGCCCGGCGCCGGGAAACAGGATGCGGACGAGCTCGATCGTCAGCTCGCGCTTCTCGCCGTGAACCCCGGCGCGATCAGCCGCGATGAGCAGCGGCGTGGCCAGCACGCCGACGAGCACGAGCACCGCGACGACGAGCGCAGCAGCGACGCGACACGCGCCGGCCACGCGGTCGGCCTGCACGGCGCTCGCCGCGCGCGACGAGCGACGCGTAGACGGGAATGAACGACGCCGACAGCGCCCTTCGCCGAACAGATTCTGCAGGAAGTTGGGGATGCGGAACGGCGGCGTTGAAGGCGTCGGCGCTCGAGGCCCAGGCCGAAGTAGTGCGCGAAGACGCGCTGCCGGACCAGGCCGGCGACGCGGCTGCAGCAAGATGCCGAGCCGCGACGAGGAACGCCGGCGGCCGATCGGCCGCGGCCTCGCCGGGTCAGTCAACGTCGTCGTCTGGCGCCTCGGCCCCGAGCGTGCCGCTCGACTCTCTTCATCAGATACGACTTGATGAACACGTCGATGTCGCCGTCGAGCACGCGGTTGACGTCGCCGACCTGCTCCTTGGTGCGGTGATCCTTGACCAGCTGGTACGGGTGCAGCACGTAGCTGCGAATCTGGCTGCCGAAGGCGATCTCGTTCTTCGCGCCGCCGATCTGATCGAGCTTGGCCTGCTGCTCCTTCATCTTCAGATCGTAGAGCCGCGCCTTCAGCACCTTCATCGCCGAATCGCGGTTGCGGTGCTGCGATCGCTCGTTCTGGCACGACACGACGATGCCGGTCGGCAGGTGGGTGATGCGGACCGCCGAGTCGGTGACGTTGACGTGCTGGCCGCCGGCGCCGCTCGATCGGTAGGTGTCGATGCGGAGGTCCTTCTCGTCGATCTCGATGTCGACGTCTTCGGGCAGCTCGGGCCACACGTAGACCGAGGCGAACGACGTGTGGCGGCGCGCCGCCTGATCGAACGGGCGAGATCCGCACCAGCCGGTGCACGCCGGCTTCGGCCGACAGCAGGCCGTAGGCGTACTCGCCGGCGACGGTGAGCGTGGCGCTCTTGAGGCCGGCTTCTTCGCCCGGCTGATAGTCGATCAGTCTCGCGCTTGAAGCCCGCGGCGCTCGGTCCAGCGCAGGTACATCCGCAGCAGCATCTCGGCCCAGTCCTGCGACTCGGTGCCGCCGGCGCCCGGATGGATGGTGACGATGGCGTTCTTGCGATCGTGCTCGCCGCCGAGCATCTTCTTGATCTCGCCGGCCTGCACTTCCTGATCGAGCGCCTCGAGCGCCTGCGCGAACTCGGCGTCGACCGGCTCGCCCGCCTCCGCCCACTCGACGAGCACGGCGAGATCGTCGCTCTTCTTCTTGAGCGACAGCGATCAGGTCGCGATCCTGCTCGAGCCGGCGGCGGCGCTGCAGCACCTTCTGCGCTTCGGCCTGGTCTTTCCAGAAATCGGGCGCGGCGGCGCGCGCCTCGAGGCGGGTCAGTTCTTCGTCGGGATGGGCGGCCTCAAAGATAGCTCCGCAGATCGGCGGCGCGCTTGCTGAGATCCTCGTAGCGGCGCATCAGATCGTCGACAGTAGGCATGTGCGTGATCCTATCTGTACACGGCCGGCGCGAACACGAACCAGCGAGCGCCAGCGTCACCACGCACCGAGGCGTACGCGAACACGTCGCCGAGGCGCGTATAGACCGTCGACGTCCGCAGGAACCGCGCCTCGCCGACGATGCACCGCCGGCTGAAAGATCTCGGCTGCGCTCGAGCACCCGGCCGTACGGATCGACGATGCCGCTGATGCCGGTGTTGGCGGCGCGCACCAGATAGCGGCCGTTCTCGATCGCCCGCATCGACGGCCTGCGCGAAATGCTGGTACGGCGCCGACGTCGGCGCCGAACCACGCATCGTTGGTGATCGTCGTCAGCAGCTCGCTGCCGCCGCGCACGAACTGGCGCACCAGATCCGGATAGACGACCTCGTAGCAGATCGCCGTGCTGACCGGGTGACCGCTCGACCGGCAGCAGCGTCGGCCGTCTCGCCCGGCCGAAAAATCGGACACCGCTTCGACGAGCGGCGCCGCGAAGAACAGCAGGCGCTTGAGCGGCACGTACTCGCCAAACGGCACCAGGTGCATCTTGCGATAGACGCCGGCGGTCGATCCGTCGGGCGCGCACCAGGAACGCGGAGTTGTAATACTTGTCCGGCACGCGGCGGTTGTTGCCTGCGCGCCATCGATCTGATCGCTGCCGAGCAGAATCGGCACCCGCGCCTCGCGCGCCATCGCCGCGCATCTGCTCGGCGGCCGACGCCGATCCTCCTCGAAGTAGAACGGCGTCGACGACTCGGGCCACATGACGAGTTCCGCGCCCGTCGCCGATCGCCTGCCGCGTCATGCGCAGGTAGTCGCTGAAGATCGCGGCGGCGCGCGCCGGATCCCATTTCTGCGCCTGATCGACGTTGCCCTGAATCAGCCCGACGCGGATCGGCTCGCCGGTCCGCGTCCAGCTCGCTGCGCGTGAGCCGCGGCGGCTGCCCCACACGCCGGCGATCCGCGACGCAGCACGACCGCCGATGGCCAGCGGCCGGCACGTAGCGCGACGTCACGGTTCGCCGTCGGCCGCACGACCGACCGACGACCGCCAGCGCCGCGCTGACGGCGGCCACGAGCGCCGACACGCCGTAGACGCCGAACAGGCTGGCGAGCTGCGCGATCGGCAGCACGGTCGGCCTGGCTGTAGCCGAGCAGCACCCAGGAAACCCGGTGAGCAGGTAGGTGCGGCCCAGCTCGGTCGCCACCCAGACGAGCGGGCGCCGCACAGCGGCGAGCGGCCCGTTCGCGACTGACGAGCCGGCGGACGATCGACCGCGAAGAGCGCCGGAAACAGCGCCAGGTACGCGATCAGCGCCGCGTTGACCAGGACGGCGACCCACGGCTGGAGCCCGCCGTACACGGCCATCACGTGGGTGATCCAGTACAGCGTGCCGGTGAAGTAGACGCCGCCGTCACGAACCCGAGCGCGAAGGCCCGCCGCAGACGACGCGATTCGCTCGTCAGGAATCGCGACTCGTCCCGGCCAGACGCGACGCACGAGCAGCGGCGCGAGCGCAATCCAGCCGAACGCGGGATGACCGAACTTCGGAAAGCTGAGCGCGAGCAGGACGCCGGAGGCGGCGGCGAGCGCGTACGAGCGCGTCAGCGAGTGACCCAGGGCTTGAACTGCTCTTCCTTCTTCAGCTTCGCGGCGACGGTTTCCGCTTCGCGCCGCGTCTTGAACGTGCCGACGCGGACGCGGAAGACCGACGGCGTGCCGTCGGCCGGCGCCAGCACGTAGGCCGCGTAGCCCTTCGACGTCAGCCGCTTGGCGATCGCGTCGGCTTCGCTGCGGACGTTCAGCGCGGCAACCTGCACCGCGAACGCGTCCACCCGGCTCAGCCGCGGCCGGCCGTTGCCGGGCGCAGCGTCTGCACCGGCAGCCGGCTGCGCGACGGGCTTGTTCGGCGCCGGCCTGGCCGCGACGGCTCGCGGCGGTGCCGGCTTCGCGGCGGCGGTTCACGGCGCGGCATGTCCGCGGCGGCGTCTCGCGGCGGGCGCGCGGCTTGACCGGCTTGTCCGCGGCAGGCTTGTCGGTGCCGGCTTCAGCTGCTCGCGCGGCGGCGTCTCGGTTTTCGAGCCGGTTGAAGTAACTCGAGATCGTCCACGCGGGCGGCGGTGCGCGGCCGTCGGATCGGATCCGGCCGGTGTCGCGCTGGCGCTGGCGCGGGTTGAGGCTGCGGCGGTGGCGTCGTTTCGGCGACGGCGTTCAGCGCCGCCGCATCGGCAGCAGCGTCGCGCTCGGCGCGCACACCGCGGCCGACCAGCACGCCGCAGAGGAAGATCACGACCGACACGACGGTCGCGGCCATGAACAGAAACACCAACTGCTTGCCGTTCAGTTGGATCTCGTGAAAGCCGTCGTCTGGTGTGGGTGTCAAGCCGAACGATCATACCGCTGTCGAGTTCTAGCACGTTCAGCGCGCTATTCAGATCCGCGCGAGCAGCTGCTTGGCGTCGCGCGACGCCGGGATCGAGCGCGAGCGCGCGCTCGGCTTCGGCGCGCGCCGCCGTCGGATCCTTCGCCTGCAGGTACGCTTCGCCGAGCGCGCGTGCGCCTCCGCGGTCTCGGCGCTCCACAGCGAGATCTTGAACGCGTCGATCGCCTCGTGCGACGCGGCCGCTGCGCAGATGAATGCGCCCGACCAGCAGGTGCGCCTCGGCCTGATACGGCGACAGAAACAGCGCGCGGTTCAGCTCGGCCAGCGCCTCGCGATCGTTCTCCTGCTGGTACAGCCGGCGCGCCGCGATCGAGATAGAACCGCGCCAGCTCCTGCTGATCGCGCTGCCCGCTGGTCGCCAGCGCGTCTCGATCCGCCGCGCGTGCGGCAGCTCGACGTCGTTCTTCACCCGCTCGAGCCCCTTCGGCACCGCCTCGCGCTCGCGGCCGGCGCTTCCCACTCGGCGTAATGTCGACGACAGGCGCCGCGCCAGCTCCTTCTCGCGCGTCGCTTCGGCGCGTTGCCGGCTGGCCGCCAGCGCGGCGCCGAGCACGAAGTGCGCGTCGCCGTCGGCCGGATCGCGGCGGACCGCTTCGCGCAGCCAGTAGATGGCGGCCTGGGTATCGCGCTGCAGCCAGTACGCGTAGCCCAGGTTGAAGAAGTAGTCGGAGTCGTCCGGGTCGGCTTCGGCCGCCTTGTTGAAGTAGATACGTCGGCAGCCCCGTCTGCGCCGGCGCTCCGCGGCGCAGCTGCACGACGCCGAGATTGTTGAGCACGGTCGGCGTCGGCTGCTCGTCCGCCAGCGCCTTGAACGTCGCGAACGCGTCGTCGTATTGCTTCAGCTCGAGCTGCGACAGCCCGGCCAGAAACCGGGCGCGACGCGCGCTACGGCGAATCGGCCGGGACTGGCCGCGACCGCGGCGAGCGCGCGGTCGTGGTCGCCCTGGTTCGCGTAGACGTCCCACAGCGCCAGGCGCGCGCGATCGAAGGCGGCTCGGCCTGCAGCGCCGCGTTCAGGTAGTTGATCGCCGTCGCCGGCGTCTCGGCGAGCAGCCCCTTGATGTAGTTCTCGAACGCCGCGACCGGCGGATGCGCCGGCGAATCTGCTTCCGACGACGTCTGCGACGGCGGGGCAATCTGCCGCGCGACCCGCTCGAAGATCGCGAACAGGTCCGGCAGCGGCCCGCGCTCGGTGACGTTGGTCTGCACGCGCCGGTGTCGAGCGCGATGCCGCGCGCGCGGACGACGAGCGCGTCGCCCTCGAGCTGCAGCGTGCCGACGACGACCTGCGGCGGCGCCGACGAGCTGGCCGATGCGAATCACCGTCGCGTCGGTCAGCGCGCCGCCGGCGGCACCTGCAGCCGCTCGAACGCCCGCGCCGCTCCTCCGCGTGATCGCATCTGGCGCCGAGCGCGTTCAGATCGTCGGCCAGCAGCACGGCCGACGCTTCGCCCAGCCAGAAGATGCGGCTGTCGCGCGTGACGTTCTCGAACGGCATCACGAGGATGCGCGCGCTTGCGCGCGGGCGGCCGCTGCGACGCAGCGCCAGCGACGCGATGAGACAGAGCCGTGGTGGCGCGTCACGCGATCGCTCCCGGCTGTCGTCGCGAGCGCCGTTCGGCCAGCGCGACCTGCAGCACGCAGGTCGCTTCGCCGGTGCCGCGGCAGGCGACGACCTCGGCGCGCGCCGAGGTTGAACAGCGCCATCAGACGCGTGAACGCGGCGGCGTAGAAGCCGCACAGCGGACTGCGCGACCGGCTCGCGCACCGAGCAGAAGATCGACGCGCGCACGTCGATGCTGCGCCGTGCCGCGCCGCAGCCGCGCAATCGCGCGGCTGCCGCGATAGCTGCTGCGCACGAGCTGGCGCGCGAGGCGCAGCAGCATCCGGCTGCGCAGCCACGGGGCGCCGCCTTGATCATCGCCCGCTGCGGCGGCGACATCGACTCGACCGTCCACTCCGCGGCGTATTCGCCGGCGCGCGTCGTGATCATCTCGTAGGCCTCGCCTTCCTGGCGCAGGAAGCTGAGCACCGCGTACAGCGGCGCCAGCCCGATCGTGCCCTCGCGCAGCCCTTCGGCGTTCAGCCAGTTCTCGTAGAACCCCAGGCGCGTCGGCAGGATGTCGGCGATCCCCTGATGCAGGCTGGCGACGAGGACGCGACCGATGCCGGCATCCTTCATGATCGAGGTAAGATCACAGACCATGTAGCGCAGCAATTCTCGCCGGCGGCCGGCGACCGGTTCGGCGGCCGCGACAAGAGCGCGCTCGTCGTCGACGGCCGGACGATTCTCGACCGTCAGATCGCGAGCTGTCGGAGATCACCGACGACATCCTGATCGTCGGGCCGGACGACGACCTGGATTCCGGGATGCGGACCGCTGGGCGGCGTGCACGCTCGCGGTGACCGCCGCGCGGCACGACGCTGTGGTCGTGTCGCCTGCGACATGCCGTTCGTGACCGCCGCGTTCGCTGGCACCTGCTCGCCTGGCTGGCGACGCCGATGCCGTCGTGCCGCGGACCGAACGCGGCTATCATCCGCTGTGCGCCGTCTACACGCGCGCGTGCCTGGAGCCGCTGGCGCGCCGTCTCGCGACCGGCGCTGCGGATGATCGAGCTGCTCGACGACGTGCGGGTGCGCGTGGTCGAGGCCGACGAGATCGAGCGGTTCGGCGACCGCCACGGCTGCTCGCCAACGTGAACACGCCGGCCGACTACGCAGACCTCGAGGCGCTTCAAGGTCACAAACGTAATCGTATCACCGAGTCCGTGATCCGACCCGTTCAACGCCACGTGCACGACGCGGTCGCCGACCGCATTCGCCGCCAGTTCGGCCTCGCCGAGGTGCCGCCGTTCGCCGTCGAAGTGCCGCCGAACCGCGCGCTCGGCGATCTCGCGGTCCCGTCGCGTTTCAGCTCGCGCGCACGCTGCGAAAGGCGCCGCGCGCCATCGCCCAGGAGCTCGCCGGCGCGCTCGGCGCGATGCCCGGCGTCGCGCGGGTCGTCGCCGCGCCGAACGGCTACCTGAACCTGTATCTCGATCGGCGCGCCTTTCTGCTCGCCGCGCGTGCGGGACGAGGTGCGCCGCGACGCCGGCCGCCCCGGAGAAGACGATCGTCGAGCACACGGCGATCAATCCGAACAAGGCGGCGCACATCGGCCACCTGCGCAACGCCGCGCTCGGCGACACGCTGGTGCGCGTGCTGCGCTTCCGCGGCACGCCGGTCGAAGTGCAGAACTACATCGACGACACCGGCGTCCAGGTCGCCGACATCATCGTCGGCTTCCGCGAGCTCGAGCATGCGTCGCTCGACGACGTCCGGCAGATCGCCGACACGACGCGGTTCGACTACTACTGCTGGGATCTCTATCGCGCGTCACCGAGTGGTACGACGAGGCCAAGGACCGCCTGGCGCGTCCGCGCCGCGGCGCTGCACGATCTCGAAGCACGGCGGCAACGAGACCGCCGCGATGGGCGCGTTCATCGTCGACCGCATCGTCCGCGCGCACCTGAAGACGATGGCGCGGCTGAACATCGCCTACGACCTGCTGACCTACGAAGGCGACATCCTGCGCCTGCAGTTCTGGGCGCACGCGTTCGAGATCCTGAAGGCGCAGGGCGCGGTGTTCCTGCAGACCGAAGGACGGCTCGCGGCTGCTGGGTGATGCGCGATCGAGGAGGGCGAGCGGCTCCGCGACGTCGGCGCCGACGACGGAGGGCGACGAGTCGCGCGAAAAGGTGATCGTGCGGTCCAACGGCGTCGTCACCTACGTCGGCAAGGACATCGCGAACCAGTTCTGGAAGTTCGGGCTGCTCGGGCGCGACTTCCGCTACCGCCGGTTCGCCGAGCAGGCCGACGGCCGCCGCTGTGGTCGACGACGTCGGCCGACGGCGAGCCGGCGCGCCGCCGTTCGGCCACGCCGCGCGGATCTACAACGTCATCGACTCGCGGCAGATGTATCTGCAGGCGCTGCTCAGCCAGGCGCTGCGGACGCTCGGCCACCCGAAGGAGGCCGAGAACTCGGTCCATTTCTCCTACGAGATGGTGGCGCTGTCGCACGCGACGGCGCGCGAGCTCGGTTACCCGACCGCCGAAGGCGAGGAGGCGAGGAAGCCGTTCGTCGAGGTGTCGGGCCGCAAGGGGCTGGGCGTGAAGATCGACGACCTGCTCGATCTGCTCACGGCCAAGGCGTCGGCGGAAGTGGCGAAGCGCAATCCGGAGTTCTCGCGCCGAGGAGTGCCAGCGCGTCGGCGTCGCAGATCGCGGTGGCGGCGATCCGCTACTTCATGCTGAAGTTCTCGCGCGGCAAGCTGATCGTGTTCGACATGGAGGAGGCGCTCAGCTTCGAGGGCGAAACCGGTCCGTACCTGCAGTATGCGGTCGTCCGCGCCAACAACATCTTCCACAAGCTGAAGGAGCGCGAAGGGCTGACCGAGGCCGACGTGCTGGCGGCGCTCGACGGACGCCGCGACCGACGAGCTGATCGACGACGAGGGCGACCACACGCCTGTGGGCCGTGGTGTTCGAGGCGTCCCGGCTCGACGACATCGTCGAGCAGATGGTGCGGGCGCTCGAGTTCTCGGTGCTCGCGAAGTACGCGTTCGGGCTCGCGCAGCTGTTCAACGCGTTCTACCATCGCTATCCGATCCTCAACGAGGAGGACGCCGACCGGAAGCGGTGGCGGGCGGCGGGCGTCGCCTATTTCCGCGCGCAGCTGACGCGCGCGCTCGATCTGATGGGCATCGAAGTCCCGACCCGGATGTAACGACATGGCCCACTGATTGCGCATCACGCGTGCCGCAAGATCGAAGACTACCGGCAGGCCATCCTCCATGTCGGCGGCGAGGTCCGCGATCGTCGACCCGTCGATGAGCGTCGACGAGGCGCTCGACGGGCGTCGACGGACTGCTGCTGACCGGCGGCGACGACGTCGCGCCGGCGCGATACGGCGAGCAGGCGCACGCCGACGGTCGTCGAAGTCGACGCCGGGCGCGACGAGTTCGAGATCGCGCTGGTCGAGGCGGCCCGCGCAGCGCGATCTGCCGATCTTCGCCATCTGCCGCGGCATCCAGGTGCTGAACGTCGCCTGCGGCGGCACGCTCGTGCAGGACATCCCGTCGCAGGTGACGGGCGCGCTCGAGCACAGCCTGCCGGTGCCGCCGCAACGAGCCGTATTCGCCTCGCGCACGAAGTGTGGCTCGAGAAGGACTCGCTGCTCGCGCGGCTGATGCGCGAGCGGCTGAGCGACGCCGACTCGTGCGAGGTGAACAGCCGCCATCATCAGGCGGTGAAAGACGTCGCGCCCGGCTTCCGCGTCTCGGCCACGGCGCCCGACGGCGTCATCGAAGCGATCGAGGATCCGGCCGCGCGCTTCTGCCTCGGCGTGCAGTGGCATCCGGAGAATTTCTGGCGCACCGGCGAGTTCCGGCCGCTGTTCGAAGGATTCGTCGAAGCCGCGCAGCCAGAAGTCCTGAAATCGAGTCCCGATCCTGCAGATCACTCGAACACCACCACCGTCTCGACGTGCGGCGTGTTCGGGAACAGATCGAACGCGTCGATCCGCTCGATCGCGTACCCGCCATCGACGAGCGGCGTGCGTCGCGCGCGAGGGTGGCGACGTCGCAGGAGACGTAGATCGATCCGTGCGCGCGCAGACGCGACGACCCCGTCCAGCGCCTCCCTCGACATGCCGGTACGCGGCGGATCGACAATGATCGTCGATGGCCGATCGCGGCGCATCGGTCGGCGGCACGAACGTCTTCCACCGGCTGGTGCACGGCCTTCAGTGACCGCGCCGCGGCCGCGGCGTTGCTCGCCAGATCCGCCGCGGCGACGCGGTCGCCTTCGACGGCGATGACCGGCGCCGCGCGCGGCCGCGGCGCCATGGCAAACAGTCCGACGCCGGCATACAGGTCGACAACGTCGGCGAGGTCCGGGACCTGCTCTACGACGTGCGCGACGAGATCGCCAGCAGATACGGTTGCCCTGAAAGAACGCCAGCACGTGCCGCCGCAGCGCCACGCCCACGTCGCCAACGGTGAGTCGATCGGTCGACGTACGGGTCGCCGCGATCAGCCGAATGCCGACGCGATGCCGGTCAGCCCTCGGTCGCCGCGAGCCGATCGACGCGTCCGTTCAAGCTGCGACGCCGGCTCGAGATACACGACGCGCTCTGACGCATCGACGTTCTCGGCGAGCTCGATCTCGCGAACGCGTCGACGCCAGCGACTGCATCGCGGCCACCAGCGATCGAGCACGTCGCAGGTCGCCGGCAGCAGCTGCCGCGTCTGCCCGCGCGTCGCAGAGCTCGTGCGTCCCTTCCCGAAAGAACCCGAGCCGCCGCCGCGGACATGCAGGCGCGCGCGCATGCGGTAGCCGTCCTCGGGCGACGGCGCGACCGTCACCGCGCGACGGCAGCGACACGCGGCCGATCCGCGCGAAACGCGTCGGCAATGACCTGCGCACTTGATCGCGAGCTGCCGCGGGTAGGCGATGTGTGCGTACAGACAACCGCCGCAGAGCGGATCGGCAAACGGCTCGCGGCGATCGGCCGACGGCTCCTCGACCGCGACCGTCTCGGCAAAGGCGACACCCTTGCCGACCCGCTCGATGCGGCGCGCACCCGCTCGCCGGGAATGGCGCCGCCGACCAGCACGACCTGCCCGTCCGCGCGCGCGATCATCCGGCCGCCCGCGGCCGGCTTCTCGATCGTGAGCGACAGGGTCTGTCCTGGAGTGAGCATCTGAACTGGTCCAGCCGTAGGCGCAGGGACACTGACCGTGCGACTACGCGGCCTTGAACGGGCTCGCGACGCTACATGAACGCGACCGTCGGCAGGCCGAACGCTCGCGCACCAGCCGGTCGATGGCCGCGTCGCGTGCGCGCGCGAAGGCGTCGGCGCCATCCGGCCCTGAAAGGCGCCAGCTCCTCCTCGGCCTCGCGCCCAAGGCCGCCGCGTCGCCTCGTCGAGCGCCAGCGCGCGCCTGCTCGAGCAGCTCGCGATCGAGCGCCGCCAGCCGCTCGACGAGCGCCTGCCGCGCCTCTCCGCGGACCCGCGCGCATCGGCCCGCGCCGCTCGAGCTCGCGCGCCACGCGATCGATCAGCGCGTCGGAGTCCGGCGCCAAGCGTGCCCTGTGCGCGCGCGTCGTCAGCCGCAGCAGCACGCGCTCGAGGTGCGCCGGCAACGACGGCTCCGCGCCGACTGCTGACTGTCGACTCCTGTCGACTGTTGCCCGTCGACTCGTCGACGCCCGTGCGACGACCCGTCGCCCGACGCCATTCGTCGAACACGTCCAGGACGTCGGCTTCGCAGAAGTCGATGCGCACGGCCGCCGGCGCGGCCCTTGCGGTAGTAGCGTTCGAAGTAGCGATCGATCCCGCGCGAACGCCACCTTGAGCGGCACGCCCTCGCGCCGCCCAGCCGGACACCAGATCGAACGACGGCCCGACCACGCGGATCAGGTGCCCGTCGTTCTTCCGGCAGAGATAGGTCTCGATCTCGCGGCAGTATTCCGCAATCTGCCACGGCTCTGATCTATCTGAGTTGCGTTCCCACACAATCCTCAGGCCATGGAGCGTGAGGTCGGGATCGACGTGCTCGATGAGCCGGTTTCCGGCGCGATCACCTCCGCCAGCCCGCCGGTGGCGACGCAGATCGCCTTGCCGCCGAGCTCGTCGCTCATCCGGCGCACCAGGCCCTCGACCATCCCGACGTAGCCCCAGAACAGTCCCGACTCCATCGCCCCGACCGTCGTGCGGCCGATGACCGCGCCGGCTTGCGGACGTCGATGCGCGGCAGCCGCGCCGCGCGCTGAAACAGCGCGTCCGCGGAAATCTGACGCCGGGACAGATCGCGCCGCCCAGATACTCGCCCTTGGCGGTGACCGCATCGAGCGTCGTCGCGGTGCCGAAGTCGACGACGATCAGCGGGCGGCCGCCGTCGCGGCCGAAAAGTCTCGTACGCGGCGATCGCGTTGACGATGCGGTCGGCGCCGACCTCGGCGGGGTTCTCGTAGAGAATCGGCATGCCGGTGTTGCGCCGGGATCGACGATCAGCGCGGGCACGCCGAAGTAGCGCTGCGCCATCGTCCGCATCGTGCCCGTCAGCGGCGGCACGACCGAGCCGAGCATGACGCCGCGGATCTGCGACCGCTCGATCCGGCTGTGCGCGAACAGCCCTCGACGAGCAGTCCGAGCTCGTCGGACGTGCGCTCGCGCAGCGTCTGCAGCCGCCAGCTCTGGACCAGCGACGTGCCGTCGAACACGCCGAGGACGATGTTGGTGTTGCCGACGTCGATCGCTAGCAGCATGCGTGCCAGGACTCGATGCGGCTCACGGTGCACGGTGCTCATGCTTGGCGCTCAGGTCCCAACGAACTTCGCCGCGACGATGCGTTCCAGCCGTCGCCGCACGCACCAGCAGCGCGCCGTCGTCGTCGATACCCGCCGTGATGCCGGCTTGGCGCGGCCGACGGTCCACGTGACGCGCGCGCCGCGGCGCGGCGCGCGCGCGCGCCAGGCGTCGAGAATAGCATCGAACCGGCCGTCGAGCAGATCGTCGTAGCGCGCGCCAGCGCGGCCAGCGTCTCGACGAGCACACGCCGCGATCGATCGCGCGGCCGAGCTCGGATTCGAGCGACGTGACCCGATCGCGCAACTCCGGCGGGATAGGCCGCGCCGCGTCACGTTGATGCCGAAGCCGAGGATCACCACGGTCGTGCCGCGCGCCCTCGGCGAGGATGCCGGCGAGCTTGCGGCCCGACCGTCAGATCGTTCGGCCACTTAGATCGGCGCTGAGACCGCTGCACTCTCGACGCCTCCGCCAGCGCGACGCCGGCGGCCAGCGTCAGCAGCGCGGTCGCCCGCGCGGGTCCGCGCGCGCGGCCGGGCGTGAGCACGACCGACACGTAGAGGCCGCTGCCCGGCGGCGAAAACCAGTTGGCCCCGCCGGCCGCGTCCCGCCGTCTGCGCATCGGCCACGACCACGGCGCCCTCCGCTGGCGAGCGCCGCCGCGACGTCGTTGGTCGATCCGATCGTGGGGAAGAACACGACCGGAGACCGAGCCATCCGAGCCGCGGACGCGCCGCGGCGAGCGCCGTCGCGATGACAGCGGGAAGATCGTTCACGCGGACCCCGGCAAGGTTCATCCTGTCGTGATATCGAGGCTGCCAGACTCAGAGCGGCTCGATTTCGAAGCTGATGTCCACGGCCGGCGCCGAATGCGTCAGCGCGCCGACCGACACGTAGTCGGCGCCGGTCGCGGCGAGCTCCGGGATGCGCTCGAGCGTCACGCCGCCGGAGATCTCGACTTTCGCGCGGCCGTGCGCGCGGCCGACCGCGTCGCGGATGTCCGTCAGTCGACATGTTGTCGACGAGGATGATGTCGGCGCCGGCGGCGAGCGCTTCGTCGACTTCGGCAAGAGTCTGCGCTTCGACTTCGATCGGCAGGCCGGGATGCTGCGCGCGCGCCCGCTGACGGCCGCTTCACGCCGCCGGCCAGGCGAACGTGATTGTCCTTGATCAGGATCGGCATCGAAGAGGCCGACCCGATGGTTCGTGGCGCCGCCGGCGCGGACGGCGTACTTTTCGAGCGCGCGCAGCGTCGGCGTGGTCTTGCGCGTGTCGAGGATCGTGATCGCGGCCGCCGGCGGCGTCGACGAACCGCCGCGTCAGGGTGGCGATGCCCGACAGGCGCTGCAGGAAATTGAGCGCCGTGCGTTCGCCGACGAGCAGCGCCCGCGCCGGGCCGACCACCTCGGCGACCTCTCGCCGGATCGGCAGATCGCCGTCGCGTTTCTGGACCGCGAGCGACGGTGGCTCGAGCTGCCGGAAGGCCTCGAGCGCGACGTCGAGGCCGGCGAGCACGCAGTCGGCCTTGACGAGGAAGACGCCGCGCGCGTTCTGCCGGGACGACACGTGGCCTCGGTCGTGACATCGCCGGCGCCGACGTCCTCCTCGAGCGCGCGGCGGACGAGATCGCGATAGCGATGGGATCGAGCGGCTGTACCGTTGACACCGCGGCGAGCATCTGGGTCTTAGCTCGTGCCATGCCTTCCACGACAATCTGCTGCGGCTCGCCGACCGCCATCTCGAACGCCTGAACGCGAAGCGCCGACCTCAGGTCGGCTTCGACGAGCGGCATCAGCTCGAGCCGCTTCCGGCCGTGACGATCACCTTGGTGATCGGCACTTTCAGCGGCTGCTTGGCCTCCGACCGCTGCTTGCGGACCTCGAACAGCACCTCGGTCGCCCACTGGTAGGCGCGTTCGTCGCCTGCCGCGTCGCGTCCGAGTTGTCGGCGAGGCGCGACAGCACTCGTGCGCGGTCGGCCACGGCGCCTGATGAATCGACCGTCTGCCACCACGACCAGACTTCCTCGGTCACAAACGGCAGAAACGGCGCGAACAGCCGCAGCATCACCGAGAGCGCCGCCGCGAGCGCCGCGTTCGCGGACGCGGCGCCGCTTCGGGCCCTGCTCGCCGTAGCGCCGTCCCTTCACCAGCTCGAGATAGTCGTCGCAGAAGCGCCAGAAGAACTCTTCGGTCCGCTGCAGCACGCGCGCGTAGTCGTACTCCTCGAACGCCGCGGTCGCCTCGTCGACACAGCGCCGCGAGGCTCCGCAGCATCGCGCGGTCGACCGGCGCGGTGACCGGCGCCCTGCGCGCGTCGTCCGGTCCCGACAGCGCGAACTTCGACGCGTTCAGCAGCTTGATCGCCAGCCGGCGGCCGACCCGCATCTGGTTGGTGTCGAACGTCGTGTCGGTGCCCGGCCGGCCGCTGGCCGCCCAGTAGCGCACGCCGTCCGACCCGTGCTCCTCGAGCAGCGCCATCGGCGTGACGACGTTGCCCTTGGACTTCGACATCTTCTTGCGATCCGGATCGGTACGAAGCCCGAGATCGCGGCGTTCGTCCACGGCAGCGAGTCGTGCTCGAGGTGGGCGCGCAGCACCGACGAAACAGCCACGTGCGGATGATGTCGTGCGCCTGCGGGCGCAGGTCCATCGGAAACGTCGCGCGCGAACAGCGCCGGATCGTCGGGCCAGCCGCACACGATCTGCGGCGTCAGCGACGAGGTGGCCCAGGTGTCCATCACGTCGGGATCGCCGACGAACCCGCCCGGCACGCCGCGCTGATCGGCACGGTAGCCGTCGGCACGTCGGTCGACGGATCGATCGGCAGCCGATCCTCGCGGCGCGCGATCGGCCGGTCGTAGTCGCACGCGGCCGTCGGTCGCCGATCGGATACCAGACCGGAAACGGCACGCCGAAGAACCGCTGGCGGCTGACGCACCAGTCGCCGTTCAGGCCGTTGACCCAGTTCTCGTAGCGCGCCCGCATGTACGGCGGATGCCACTGCAGCTCGCGGCCGCGCTCGAGCAGCGCCTCGCGGAACTCGATCGTCTTGAAGAACCACTGGCGGCTGGTCATGATTTCGAGCGGCCGGTCGCCCTTCTCGTAGAACTTCACGGCGTGGGTGATCGGCCGCGGCTCGCCGACGAGATCGCCGCTTCCTGCAGCTGCTCGACGATCTTCGCCCGCGCCTTCGCCGCCGACAGCCGGGCCAGATCGTCGTAGAAGCGCTGCGCGCGAGCGGCGTCGGCCGACTCCCAGCCGGGCGCGCCCCAGGTGACCGGCCGCAGCGTGCCGTCGGGCTGGATGATCGCGCGGACCGGCAGCCTCAGCTCGCGCCACCAGGTGACGTCGGTGATGTCGCCGAACGTGCAGATCATCGCGATGCCGCTGCCCTTTTCGGGATCGGCGAGCGCGTGCGCCTTGACCGGCACGCGCGACGCCAAAGAGCGGCGTGATGACGTCGTGCCGAACAGCGGCTGGTAGCGCTCGTCGTCGGGATGCGCGACCAGCGCGACGCAGGCCGGAATCAGCTCGGGGCGCGTCGTTTCGATTTCGACGCCGCTGCCGCCCGCGCGCCGCGCAAACGCGAATGCGGTGGTAGGCGCCGGGCATCTCGCGATCCTCGAGCTCCGCCTGCGCGACAGCGGTCTTGAAATCGACGTCCCACAGCGTCGGCGCTTCGACCTGATACGCCAGGCCGCGCTTCAGCAGATGCAGGAACGCGAGCTGCGACACGCGCTGCGCGCGCGGGCCGATCGTCGCGTAGGTCATCGACCAGTCCACCGACAGGCCGAGGACTTCCAGAGCTGCTCGAACGCCTTCTCGTCCTCGGCGGTCAGGCGGTTGCACAGCTCGATGAAGTTCGGGCGCGAGATGGAGACCGGCTGCTTGGGCGGCTGCGCCGGCGGCGCGAACGCCGGATCGTAGGGCAGCGACGGATCGCACCGCACGCCGTAGTAGTTCTGCACCCGCCGCTCGGTCGGCAGGCCGTTGTCGTCCCAGCCCATCGGATAGAACACCGCCTTCCCGCGCATCCGCTGAAACCGGGCGATGAGGTCGGTGTGGGTGAACGAGAACACGTGGCCGACGTGCAGCGAGCCGCTGACCGTCGGCGGCGGCGTGTCGATCGAGTAGACCTCGCTCGCGGGGGCGCGAGCGGTCGAATCGGTAGACGCCGGCCTGCTCCCAGCGCGGGATCCACTTTGGCTTCGAGCCCTTCGAGCGCCGGCTTTCTCCGGCAGGCGGGGCGAGCTGCGGACGCGAAGTCGCTGATCTAGACCCGCGCGCGCGAGCGTTGGCGGTGATGAAGTCGATGATGTCCTGCATCGGCGTCCCGGGCAGGAAGATGCCCTTGACCCCGATCTCCTTCAATCGGCACATCGACGTCCGGGATGATCCCGCCAATCACCACCAGCACATCGTCGAGCCCTTGGCGCTGCAGCAGCTCCATCAGCTTCGGGGCGATGTGGTTGTGGGCGCCCGACAGAATCGACAGGCCGATGACGTCGGCGTCCTCCTGCAGCGCCGCGCCGACGATCTGCTCGGGCGTCTGCCGGAGGCCGGTGTAGATGACCTCCATGCCCGCATCGCGCAGCGCGCGCGCAATCACCTTGGCGCCGCGGTCGTGGCCGTCGAGACCGGGCTTGGCAATCACGACTCGGAGTTTACGCATCTGCAGATCAGTCGTCAGTGGTCGGCTGGTCGTCATCAGACTCGCCACCTGCTACTGAGCCTACTACTCACATCAGATGATCGGGATTTCCTCGTACTCACCCCACACGTCCCGCAGCGCGTCGCACATCTCGCCGAGCGTCGCGTAGGCGCGGACCGCGTCGAGGATCGGCGGCATCAGGTTGTCGCGTCCGGGCGCGCCGCGCGCAGGCGCATCGAGCGACCGCGCGACCTGCTCGTTGTCGCGCGTCGCTTCAGCGCTTCGAGCTTGGCCAGCTGCGTCTCGGCCGGCTGTCGTCGATGTAGAGGATCTCGATCGGCGGCTCGTCCTCCTGCACGAAGTCGTTGACGCCGACGACGATCTTCTCGCTTGCGCTCGACCGCCTGCTGAAACCGGTAGGAGCTCTCGGCGATTTCCCGCTGCGGGAAACCCGCGCTCGATCGCCTCGACCATGCCGCCCATCCGGTCGATCGTGTCGAAGTAGGCGAGCGCCCCGTCCTCCATGTCGCGTGGTCAGCCGCTCGACGAAGTACGAGCCGCCGAACGGATCGACGATGTTCGGCGACGCCGCTCTCGTGGGCGATGATCTGCTGCGTCCGCAGCGCCAGCGTCGCCGCCTCCGCGGTCGGCAGCGCCAGCGCCTCGTCGAGCGAATTGGTGTGCAGCGAGTTGGTGCCGCCGAGCACCGCCGACAGCGCCTGCAGCGCCGTGCGAACGACGTTGTTGTAGCGGCTGCTGCGCGGTCAGCGACACGCCGGCGGTCTGGCTGTGGAACCGCAGCTTCCACGACCGCTCGTTCTTCGCGCCGAAGCGATCGCGCATCGCCTCGGCCCAGAGCTTGCGCGCGGCGCGGTACTTGGCGATCTCCTCGAAGAAGTCGCTGTGGGCGTTGAAGAAGAACGACATCCGCGGCACGAAATCGTCGACGTCGAGCCCGGCCTCGACGCCCCACTGCACGTATTCGATGCCGTCGCGCAGCGTGAACGCCAGCTCCTGCACCGCCGTCGCGCCGGCCTCGCGGATGTGGTAGCCGCTGACCGAGATCGTGTTCCAGCGCGGCACGTCGGTCGCGCAGAAGCGCGAAGATGTCGGTGATGATCCGCATCGACGGCCGCGGCGGGAAGATGTACTCCTTCTGGGCGATGAACTCCTTCAGGATGTCGTTCTGGATCGTGCCCGACAGCGTCTGCCAGTCGGCGCCCTGCTTCTCGGCGACGACCAGATACATCGCGAAGATCATCGCCGCCGGCGAGTTGATCGTCATCGACGTGGTGATGTCGCCGAGCGGGATGCCGTCGAACAGCGTCTCCATGTCGGCGAGCGAGGTGACGTTGACGCCGCACTTGCCGACTTCGCCGAGCGACAGCTCGTGGTCGGGATCGCGGCCCATCAGCGTCGGCAGGTCGAAGGCGACGCTCAGCCCGGTGCCGCCGGCCGCGAGCAGCGCCTTGTAGCGCGCGTTGGTGTCTTCCGGCGTGCCGAAGCCGGCAAACTGCCGCATCGTCCAGAGCTTGCCGCGGTAGCCGGTCGGGTGGATGCCGCGGGTATAGGGAAACTCGCCGGCTGGCCGATGTCGCGCGACGTAGTCGATCCGCGAGATCGTCGGCGGTGTAGAGCCGATCGATCGGCCGGCCGGAGATGGTCGTGAACGCGCCGCGCGCTCCGGCGCTTTGCTTCAGCGCCGGCTCCAGCGTTTCGCGCTCCCAGCGCTGCTTGTCGGTCTCGGCGGCCGTTTTCATTCGCATTCATTATAGCGCGAGCTCTGGATAGGTCAGGCTGACAGCGGACCAGCAGGCGACTGCAGGTCGGCATTTGACTCGACAAGCGTTAAGAGTCGGCTCACCGGCGCCATATGAGTCGACGCAACGACGGTCGCGATCCCACAGCGGTGACCGCACAGGGATGGGACCGATCTTCGGCGCGATGCTCCAGGAGTTCGATGGCGCGGCCCGCATCCTCGACCTCGAGCCGGGCATCTGGAAAATCCTCACGCACCCCAAGCGCAGATCATCGTGTCCTGTCCCGTCCAGATGGACAACGGCGAGATCGAGGTGTTCACCGGGTACCGCGTCCAGTACAACATCACGCTCGGGCCGGCCAAGGGCGGCATCCGCTATCACCCCGGCGTCACCCTCGACGAGGTCACCGCACTCGCCGCCTGGATGACGTGGAAATGCGCGGTCGCGCACATTCCGTTCGGCGGCGGCAAGGGCGGCGTCATCTGCGATCCGACGGATGTCGCGGCGCGAGCTCGAGGCGCTCACGCGCCGCTACGTCGCCGAGATCATCGACGCGATCGGGCCGGAGAAGGACGTGCCGGCGCCCGACGTCAACACCAACGAGCAGGTGATGGCGTGGGTGATGGACACCTACAGCATGCACGTCGGCCACACGTCGACGGCGGTGGTCACCGGCAAGCCGCTCGAGCTCGGCGGCTCGCTCGGCCGCCGCGAAGCGACCGGCCGCGGCGTGATGATCGTCGACCCGCGAATCGGCCAAGCACCTCGGCTTCGACATCAAGGGCGCGTCGCCGTCCAGGGCTTCGGCAACGTCGGATCGATCTCGGCGCTGCTCCTCGCGGAGATCGGCGCGAAGATCGTCGCGGTCACCGACTGGAAGGGCGGCGTCTACAACGCGCAGGGGCTGGACGTCGACAGGCTGAACGAACACGTGCGGCAGCACCAGACGGTCGACGGGTTCACCGGCGCGCGAACCGCTGACCAACGAGGAGCTGTTCAAGCTGGACGTCGACATCCTGATCCCGGCGGCGCTCGAGAACCAGATCACGATGGAGAACGCCCGCGAATCAGGCGAAGAATCATCGTCGAAGGCGCCAACGGACCGACCACGCCCGACGCGCACGCCATCTGCACGAGCGGGGCGTCTTCGTCGTGCCCGACATCCTGGCCAACAGCGGCGGCGTGACCACCTCCTACTTCGAATGGGTGCAGGACCGCTATGGCTACTTCTGGACCGAAAAGGAAGTCAACGAGCGCCTCGAGCGAAGATGTGCGAGGCGTTCAACGCCGTGCTGCAGACCGCGCTCAGGTACAACGTCGACATGCGCGCCGCCGCTTACATCGTCGCCATCGACCGGGTCGCGACGGTCACCCGGATGCGCGGGATGTACGCCTAGCTGGTTGCTTTTAAAGAATTCATTAGTGCGTGCGCCTAGCACCCCTCAACATGACCCCGCTGTGCTGGCGACCTCTCATTGGCTCCGGGGCCTGTCGGACCTCAGGTGCCGCACGAACGCGGTCTCGGCGACCGCCGGCTGCGCCGCGAGCCAGTCCCAGTCGACGAAGCCCTCGCCCGCGTCCGGGTTGACGGTGAAGTAGCCGACGTTGACGGCGTCAGGTTCTGGAAGAAGTGCGTGCCCTGCGACGGCGTGACCTGGAAGTCGGCGAAGCCGGCCTCGACGATCACCCGCGCGCCGGCGATCTGGTCCCAGGTGACCGGGATGCCGAGCCAGCGGATCGGCCGAGCCCCAGCGGCCGACGCCGATCAGCAGGTACGGACGGCCGCCCGCCGCAGCTCGGCGTTGAGCGCGCGACGTCTCGGGCGACGTCGCGGCTCTGCGGGCGGTCGAAGCGGTTGACGTCGACCACGACCAGGTCGCGCACGCCGTCGATGCGGCCGTTGCCGAGCACGGCTCGCTCGGCAGATCAAGCGCTCGCGTTCGACGCGCGGCAGCTCGAGCTCGTGCACCTCGCGGACACGGCCGAGCGGCCGCAGCTGCAGGAAGCCGAACTCCGGCGCGTCGCCGGCTGCAGGTTCACCGCGAACTCGATCTCGACCGGCGCGCCCATCCCCTCGACCGCCATGCGCAGCAGCGCGTCGAGGATCTCGGCGAGCGGGAAGAGGCCGTGCTTGAGGATCGGCGCGAAGGTGACGAGCCGCACGCCGGCGCGCGAGATGCCGTCGTAGACGCGTCGTTCTCCGGCGAGTAGGTCGAGCCCACCGCCGCCAGCGTGCCGTCCTGCTCCGCGGCCTCGAGGTCGAAGCGGGCCGGCGCAATCGGCGTCGAGCTGCCGCGCCCGAGCTCGAGGGCCCAGAACTCGCGCTGCGAGTTGCGCAGCACGTCCTGCACCGACGAGAACTGGACGAGGTGCCGCGGGTAGCGCGGGCAGAACCGGACGCAGGCGCCGCCGCCCACCACGGTCTCGCCCAGGCCGAGCGCGACCGCGGCGATGCCGTCCTCCGGCCGCAGCGGCGGCGCGGATAGAAGTTGTGCGAGCGCGCGACGCCCGCGAAGTCGGGGTAGAAGCGGCTGCCGCGCCGGCGCCGACGACGCGCTGGAGGATCACCGCCATCTTCTCCTCCTCGAGGCGGTACGGGCGCTCGGCCAGGTAGGCCTTGGCCGCGCGGGAGAACGTCGACGCGTAGACGCGCTTGATCGCCGTCAGCAGCTGCCGCAGCCGGACGTCGCGTCCGTCGTGGTCGTTGGGCAGCATGTAGGTCTCGTAGACGCCGGCGAACGGCTGGTACTGCGAGTCCTCGAGCAGGCTCGACGAGCGCACCGCGAGCGGATAGCGACCGCCGCGAGGAAGCGCCGAGGTCGCGCTCCGCCGCGGCCGGCAGAGCGGCCGGCGAGGAAGCGGCGCTCGAGCTCCTGCTCGTCCGTGGTCTCGAGCGCGAAGTCGCGCAGGTCGTTCTCCTCGAGGAACTGGTCGAAGACGTCGGTGCCCAGCACCACCGCCGGCGGCACCGCGATCGCGGACGCCCGGAAAGCGCTCCGCGAGGCCGTGACTCGGCGAGCAGCAGGTTCACGAACGCGAGGCCGCGCGCCTTGCCGCCGAGCGAGCCGCCGCCGATGCGGCAGAACGTCGTCGTCGGGATCGAAGCGTGGCGCGGTCGAAGTCGCACGACGGCGCCGCGGCTCGTGTCGCGCCGGTACTCGTCGATCGCGCGCATCAGTTCCTCGCGCAGGTCCTCGAGGGTCGCGAAGTCGGAGACCTTGCGCGGCCGCAGCCGTGCGCCAGCGCGAACTCGGTGCGCGCCTTGAGCCAGTTCGAGAAGTGGTTGCGCTCGGCGTGGTAGGCGATGCTCTCGGCCGGCACGGTGACGCAGCTGCTCCTCGAGCGTCTCGCAGGTCGCGCGCGCGCGCCACCTCGCGCCCGTCGGGCGAGCGGAAGACGAAGTCGCCGAAGCCGAAGTGCTCGACCATGAAGCGCCGCAGCTGCTGCAGCAGCGTCGGCGAGCCCTTGAGCAGGAACGACGCGCCCGCCTCGCGCGCCTGCGCCTCGTTCTCCGGCTCGCGACGACTGCAGCATGATCGGCACGTCCGGCTGGCGCTCGCGCACGCGCCGCGCGAACTCGAGCCCCGCGTCGCGGACAGCACGCCGCCGCGCGGGAACTCGATGTCGGAGATCACGCCGAGGATGTGCTCTCGTAGGCGTCGAAGAGGCCCACGCCTCCTCGTACAGGTGCACAGCAGGATCTTCGGCCGCGCCTGCATGCGCATGAGCTTGTGCGACAGGTTGACGCCCTCGGGGACCAGGCGGTGCGACTGGTGCATCAGCTCGGCGTAGATCGCCGGCAGGAACGACGAGTAGTAGCGGACGTTGTCCTCGATCACGATGATCGCCTGCACGCCGACTCGCCCGTGTCGTGCGCGACGTTCCGCCGGTCCTCGACGTACTTGACGATCGCCAGCAGGATCCGCGCGTCGCCCTGCCACAGGAAGACGCGGTCGATGGCCGCATCTCGCGCGCGGCGACGAACAGCGCGCAGCTCGCGGCTGTCGTAGGCGAGCACGACGACCGGCGTGTCGACCCCGGCCTCGCGCAGCCGCGCGCGAGCCAGTCGCCGCTCATGTCGCCGACGCTGGCCGACGCGATGATCAGGTTGAAGCGGCGCGTCCGTCGCCAGCGCCAGGGCGGCCTCGCGCCGTCGACACGTGCGTGAGCCCGGCGTGTGCCGCAGGTTGAGGTCGAGGAACTCGCTCAGGATCAGCTCGTGGAGCTGGCCGTCCTCGGCGAGGATGAAGGAGTCGTAGAGGCTCGACACCAGCAGGATGTCCTGGACGCGGTGGCGCATCAGGTCCTGGAAGTGCTGGCAAGCCGGTCGCTGGCGTCAGGTCTGGCATGGACTTCTGAGCAACGGGCGATCAATGCCCGTCGCCGGATGCTCAGACCCGCTACACGAGTCCCTGGTCCATCATCGCGTCGGCGACCTTCAGGAAGCCGGCGATGTTGGCGCCGTTGACGTAGTTGCCCGGCGTGCCGAACGCTCCGCGGTCTCGCGAGCAGCGCGGTGGATGCTCTTCATGATCTCGTGCAGCCGCTCGTCGACCTCCTCGCGCGTCCACGTCATGCGCATGCTGTTCTGCGCCATCTCGAGGCCCGACGTCGCGACGCCGCCGGCGTTGGCCGCCTTGCCCGGCCCGTAGAGGATGCTCGCGTCGACGAACTGCCGGACGCCGTCGAGCGTCGTCGGCATGTTGGCGCCCTCGGACACCACGTAGACGCCGTTGCTCAGCAGGTTGGCCGCGTCCTTGCCGTTGATCTCGTTCTGCGTCGCGCTCGGGAAGGCGCAGTCCGCCTTGTGGTTCCACAGCGGGTTGTGGTCGAGCTGCGGGTCGAGCGGCGTGTAGACCGCGCCCTTGTACTTGTCGGCGTACTCCTGGATGCGGCCGCGGCGGACGTTCTTGAGCTCGCATGACGAAGTCCAGCTTCTCGGCGTCGATGCCGGCCTCGTCGTAGATGTAGCCGTCCGAGTCCGACAGCGTGACCGGCTTGGCGCCGAGCTCGAGCAGCTTCTCGACGGTGTACTGCGCGACGTTGCCGCTGCCCGAGACCAGGCAGGTCTTGCCCTCGAGCGTCTCGTTGCGCGTCGCCAGCATCTCGGCCGCGAAGTAGACGGCGCCGTAGCCGGTGGCCTCGGGGCGGATCAGCGAGCCGCCCCAGTTCAGGCCCTTGCCGGTCAGCACGCCGGTGAACTCGTTGCGCAGCCGCTTGTACTGGCCGAACAGGAAGCCGATCTCGCGGCCGCCGACGCCGATGTCGCCGGCGGGCACGTCGGTGTTCGGGCCCGATGTGGCGGCACAGCTCGGTCATGAAGCTCTGGCAGAAGCGCATCACCTCGTTGTCGCTCTTGCCCTTGGGATCGAAGTCCGAGCCGCCCTTGCCGCCGCCCATCGGCAGCGTGGTCAGCGAGTTCTTGAACACCTGCTCGAAGGCGAGGAACTTGAGGATGCCGAGGTTGACCGACGGGTGGAAGCGCAGGCCGCCCTTGTAGGGGCCGATCGCGCTGTTCATCTCGATGCGGAAGCCGCGGTTGATCTGCACCTCGCCCTGGTCGTCCAGCCACGGCACGCGGAACATGACCACGCGCTCCGGCTCGACCATGCGCTCGAGGATCTTGGCGCTGCGGTACTCGGGGTGGCGCTCGAGCACGAGGTCCAGCGACTCGACGACCTCCTGCACCGCCTGGTGGAACTCGGGCTCGGCCGGGTTCTTGGCTTTCACCTCGGCCATCAGATCGCGCGCAAACGAGGATGTCGTCGTCACACATGACTCCAGGTAGCGTGGAGCTATACGGAATCTGCTTATGGTGCGCGCTAGAGCTGCTCCTGCGCTTCCAGCTCATCGGCGAGCGCCTGAAACGACCGGGAGCGTCGGATTGTATTTTGTTTCGCAGAGGTAAAATCGAGAAGCCTGACTGTACGCGTCCGGAACCTGTGATACGTTTAGATTCTGCGATGACGCATGTGCGGCTGGACGGTCACCGGCTCGCACCCTTGAAAGAGACTCCATGTGCAGACAATTCGAACGCCGCGGCTTTCGGTGGTGGCCTGTCTGGTCGCGATCACCTGGGCGTGTTCGGGCGGCGAGTCGGGCGACGCGACGTCCACGACACCGTCGAGCCGGACGGTGATTCGGATCACCGGCTCGGACACGATGGTCAACCTCGTCCAGGCGTGGGCCGAAAACTACAAGAAGATCAAGCCCGACGTGTCGGTGCAGGTCGCCGGCGGCGGCTCGGGCGTCGGGCATCGCCGGGCTCATCGACGGCATTCTGGACCTCGCCGCGTCGAGCCGCGAGATGGAACCGAAGGAGATCGAGCGGGCCACGCAAAGCACGGCGGCAGCGAAGCCGAAGGAGTTCGACGTCGGCGCTCGACGCGCTCTCCGTCTACGTGCACAAGAACAACCCGCTGGAGCGAGATCGCGATCGAGGAGCTGGCGGAGATCTACGGCGAGAACGGCAAGATCGAGAAGTGGTCGCAGCTCGGCGTGAAGAATGCCGGCGTGCGCCAGCGACGACGATCGTCCGCGTCAGCCGGCAGAACAACTCCGGCACCTACGTCTATTTCCGCGAGGCCGTCCTGGGCAAGAAGCGCGAATTCAAGCTCGGGCTCGATCGACCAGAGCGGCTCGAAGGACGTCGTCGACGCTGGTCTCGCGCACGCCGTGCGCGATCGGCTACAGCGGGATGGGCTACGCGACGCCCGACGTCAAGACGCTCAAGCTGTCGCGAAGAAGCAAGGGCGAGCCGCCGGTGGCGCCGAGCATCGAGACCGCCATCGAACAAGACCTACCCGCTCGCGCGCCGGCTCTATTTCTACTCGCCTGGTGAGCCGGCGCCGCGCGTGCAAGAAGTTCCTCGACTGGGTGCTGTCGCGCTGACGGCCAGAAGATCGTGAAGGACATCGGCTTCGTGCCGGTCCCGCGGTGCCGGCAAGATAGATCGCGGCCGCAGTCCCAGGCGCATGCTGCGACGCGTCCAGCCCTGGTTGTCTCGCGCGATCGCGAGCCGGTCATCGAGTGGGCGATCCGGCTGTGCGGCTGGAGCGCGATCTTTTTCGTCTTCGCGATCTTCTTCTTCGTCTTCCGCGAGGCGCGCGCCGGCGCTCGGCGCGGGCCTCAGCCTCGACAGAGTTCTTCACCAGCCCGAACTGGCGTCCCGACTCGCGGATTCAGCCGCAGTTCGGCATCCTGGCGCTGATCGCCGGCACGGCCGCGGTCACCGGCGCTGGCGATGGTGCATCGCGGTGCCGGCCGGGCTCGGCGCGGCGATCTTCGTCTCGGAGTACTGCGGTCCGAGAACGCGCGAACGCTGAAGATCGTGATCGAGTTCCTGGCCGCGATCCCGTCGGTCGTCTGGGGATTCATCGGCTACATGGTGCTCAACCCGATCATCATCGCAGGCGACCGGCGCGCCGATCGGCATCAACGTCCTGAACGGCGGCGATCATCCTGGCGCTGATGAGCGTGCCGATCATCATGTCGGTCGGCGAGGACGCGCTCAGAGCCGTGCCCGACACCTATCGCGAGGCGGCGCTGGCGCTCGGCGCCAGCCGCTGGCAGATCGTCTACAAGGTGCTGCTGCCGGCGGCGAAGAACGGCCTGCTGGCGGCGGTGCTGCTCGGCGTCGGCCGCGCCGTCGGCGAAACGATGGCCGTGCTGATGGCGACCGGCCACTCCGTCCACATCCCGCACAGCCTGTTCGATCCGGTGCGCACGCTGACCGCCACGATCGCCGCCGAACTCGGCGAGACGGTCGAGGGCGGCCTGCACTACCGCGTGCTGTTCGTCATCGGCAGCCTGCTGATGCTGATCACGCTCGTCGTGAATCTCACCGCCGATCTGATCGTGAAGGGGATCCGAGGCAGGCAGAATGGCTGAATGGGCCGCTGACCGCGGACGGCATCGTTCACCGCCGGCGCCGGTCGAGCGGCGGAAGGCGATCGGTCGATCGCGTGGTGCAGGCGGTGCTGGCGCTGGTCGTCGCCGCCATGGTCGCTGCCGCTCGCTCGCCATCGTCGGCCATCCTGGTCGTCAAGGCGCTGGCCGGTGCTGTCGTGGTCGTTTCTCTTCACGAATCCGACGAACTGCATGACCGCCGGCGGCCTCTGGGCGCCGCTCGTCGGCACGTTCTATCTGGTGTTCATCTCGCTGGCGATCGCCGCGCCGATCGGCGTGCTGGCGGGCGTCTACCTGAACGAGTACGCCAGCGACAACTGGGCTGACGCGGCTCGTCAACCTCGCCGTCGTCAATCTGGCGGGCGTGCCGAGCATCGTGCACGCGCTGTTCGGCGTCGGCGCGTTCGTGCTGTTCGCCGGCATGGGCCGATCGGTCCTGGCGGCGTCCTGCACGCTGGCGGTGATGACGCTGCCGGTGATCATCACGAGCACGCGCGAAGCGCTGTCGGCGGTGCCGCGGTCGTTTCGCGAAGCGTGCTGGAACATGGGCGCCAGCCGCTGGCAGACGATCCGGACCATCGTGCTGCCGAATTCGATCAGCGGCATCCTCACCGGCGTCATCCTGCAGGTGTCGCGGGCGGCCGGCGAAACCGCGCCGATCCTGTTCACGGGCGCGGTGTTTTACGTCGCGGTGCCGGACCACGGCGCTCGCGTCCTGATCTGCCGTACGGCCTCTGCGATCGCTGCATGGCGCTGTCCTATCACCTGTTCACGATCTCGACGCAGGTGACGGGCGTGTCCGAGAGCGCTGCAGTACGGCACGGCGGTGGTCCTCTTCGGCCTCGTGCTGATGGTCAACCTGCTGTCGATCGCGCTGCGGCGTGTACCTGCGGTCGCGGAAGAAGTGGTAGCCGGCGCCGTGGCCGCCACACATCGCCTTCGAGCACGTCACGGCGCGCTACGGATCGAAGATCGCGCTGCGCGACATCACCCTCGAGATCGATGGAGCGCGAGATCTTCGGCATCATCGGGCCGGCCAATTCCGGGCAAGACGACGCTCCTGAAGTGCATCAACCGGACGATTGATTTCGTGCCCGGCGCGCGCAGTCGAGGGCGCAGGTGCTGCGTCAACGGCGCAGAACGTGTTCGCACGCGGCAACGTGTACGAGCTCCGGCGGCAGATCGGCATGGTGTTTCCGCTGCCGGTGGGTCTGCCGCTGTCGGTCTACGACAACGTCGCCTACGCGCCGCGGATGGCGGGCGTGCGCAACCGCGCGACGCTCGACGCGCTCGTCGAAGAGTGCCTGCGGCAGGCGGCGCTGTGGGACGAGGTCAAGGATCGCCTGCACATGCTGGGCACGAAACTGTCGGGCGGCCAGCAGCAGCGGCTGACGATCGCCCGCGCCCTGTCGCACCGGCCGAAGATTCTCTGCCTCGACGAGTTCTCCATCGCCGTCGATCCGGTGACGACGATGAAGATCGAGGACGTGCTGCTCGAGCTCAAGAGCAAGATGACCATCGTGCTGGTGACCAACCTCGTGCAGCAGGCGCACCGGCTGGCCGATCGCGTGGCGTTTCTCAACGATTCGCGAGCTGATCGAGGTCGGGCCCAGCGAGCGTGATCTTCTCCGAGCATCCCGCGCCAGCAAGATGACGTTCGACTACGTGCGAGGCCACTTCGGATGACGCCCCGACGCGGCCGCGAACGACTTCAGCATCGAGACCCGGGACCTGAACCTCTGGTACGGCGACTTCCAGGCGCTGAAGAACATCACCGTCAACATCCGGCACGGCATCATCACCGCGCTGATCGGTCCCTCGGGCTGCGGCAAGACGACGTTCCTGCGCTGCTCGAACCGGCTCAACGAGCGCTACGGCGGCGTGCGGACCACGGGCGAGATTCGCATTCTCGGCAAGAACATCTACGATCCGGACGTGAACCTCTCCGAGCTGCGCAAGGCGGTCGGCATGGTGTTCCAGCGGCCGAATCCGCTGCCGATTTCCATCTACGACAACGTGATCTTCGGGATCACGGTGCAACTCGGCGTCACGCGACGTGCGCCGGGACCGGCTCGACCAGCTCGTCGAGTCGTCGCTGCGCGAGGTGGATCTGTGGGACGCGGTCAAGGACCGCCTGCGCGAGAAGGCGACGCTGCTGACGCTCGAGCAGCAGCAGAAGCTGTGCATCGCCCGGCTGCTGCCGCTGAAGCCGCAGAGTCATCCTGATGGACGAGCCGTGCTCCGCCCTCGACGCGCGCGGCACGGCGGCGATCGAACGGCTGATGGACGATCTCCGCGGCAAGTTCACGATTCTGATCGTCACGCACAACATGGCGCAGGCCCGCCGGACCAGCGACGAATGCATCTTCATGCTGATGGGCGAGCTGATCGAGCACGCGCCGACCGCCGATCTCTTTCTGAAGCCGGCGCGCAAAGAGACCGAAATGTATGTAGAGGGCCGATACGGTTAACGACCGGGACCCAGGACGGAAGAAGGACCATGAGAAGAGATTCGAGCAGGAGCTGGACAACTTGAAGCGCCGCGTCATGGAGATGGGCCAGACCGCGGAAGAGATGGTGGCCCTGTCCTCCGCGGCGTTCATGAGCAAGGACGCCGGCGCCATGGAGCGCGTCCTGGCCCACGAGGCGACGGCTCGACCGCTTTCAACTCGAGATCGACGGCGAGGCCGTGCGGCTGATCACGATCTACACGCCGATCGCGAAAGATCTGCGCTTTCTGCTGATGGTGGCCCGCATCAACGCCGAGCTCGAGCGCATCGGCGACCAGGCGGTCAATAATTGCGAGTACGTGCAGACGGTGTCAGCCGCCGGCCCGGGCCCGCTGAGCGACATCACCAAGATGTCCGACATTACGCGGGGGATGGTGCGCAACGCCCTGGATGCGTTCGACCAGGAGGACATCGGCAAGGCCCAGCTGGTGCTCGAATGCGACGACGAAGTGGATCAGTCTGTACAACCAGACCTTCAGCGACCTGCTGGAGGACCCGTGCGGACGACGCCGATCGGCTCAGCCGCAGCATGAACCTGATTCTCGTCGCCCGATCGCTGGAACGCATCGCCGATCACGCCACGAACATCTGCGAGGAAGTGATCTACATGGTGAACAGCGAGGACATTCGCCACAAACACTGATGTGATCAACGACGTCCTCGCCATCGTGCTCGGCGGAGGCCGCGGCACGCGCCTGTTTCCGCTCACCCAGCACCGCTCGAAGCCCGCGGTCCCGATCGGCGGCAAGTACCGCTTGATCGACATCCCCGTCAGCAACTGCCTGCACGCCGACATCCGCCGGATCTTCGTGCTGACGCAGTTCAACTCCGCGTCCCTCAACCGCCACATCGCGCAGGCGTATCGCATGGATCTCTTCAGCCCGGGGTTCGTCGAGATCCTCGCCGCCGAGCAGACACCCGACAATCCGCACTGGTATCAGGGCACGGCCGACGCCGTCCGTCAGGCGGCGCGCCATTTCGCCCGGTACGACGCCGACTACTACCTGATTCTCGCCGGCGATCATCTGTACCGGATGGACTACCTCGACATGGTCGAGGCGCACATCGATCGCCGCGCCGACATCACCATCGCCGCGCAGCCGGTCTCGATCGAGGACGCGTCCGGGATGGGCATCTTCAGCCTCGATCACAGCGGTCAGATCGCCGCGTTCGAGGAAAAGCCCACGCGCGATCGACTTGACGAGATGCCCAGGAAGGGTCAGAGCCGGGGTCTGACCCCCGACAAGCCGTTCATGGCGTCGATGGGCATCTACGTCTTCTCGCGCGACGTGCTCCTCGACTCGATCGAACAGGACGGCGCGACCGATTTCGGCAAGCAGATCATTCCGCACGCGCTGGACCGATACCGCGTCCATGCGCACCTCTTTCGCGGCTACTGGGCCGACGTGGGAACCGTCCGCGCCTTCTACGACGCGAACCTGATGCTCGCGGGCGCCCAGGCGCCGTTCACGTTCTACGATCCCAGACGGCCGATTTACACGCATCCCCGCTTTCTTCCGGGTGCGCGGCTCAGCGACGTGCACGGTGCGCGACGGCATCATCAACGAGGGCTGCCACATCGACCACGCCACGATCGAGCAGTCGATCGTCGGCATCCGGACGAGCATCCAGAGCGGCGCCACAATCTCGCGGTCCGTGCTGCTCGGCGCAGACTTCTACGAAACCGACGACGATGCGACCGCGCGCGGCGACAATCCCCGCCTCGGCGTGGGTCGCGACGTGGTGCTGGATCGCGTGATCGTGGACAAGAACGCGCGCATCGGCGACGGCGCGCGGCTCGTCAACGAAGGCGGGCGGATCACGCGGACGGCGACGGCTACTACATCCGCGACGGGATCATCGTCGTGCCCGAAGGATGGCGTGATCAAGCCCGGAACTGTCGTCTAGCGCAGTTCACAACCTGTGGCGTCCGGCTTCAGCCGGACCTGATGTCCGCTGAAGCCGGACGCCAAGGTGTGAAAGTATTCACTGAGGCAGCACAGTGTCGGTGGGTGTAACGCAGCGGGCGTTGTGGCCGCACTCCGACACGATCTGGACGGCGTGCTTCGCGCCCATCGTCTCGTTGACGAACTTCACGAACGCCTCCCCGCGCGAGCGGCGCGCCGCGCCCTGCGCCATCGCGGAGCACGACGAGTCGAAGCCGCCGAGCGGCAGCGTGTCCACCTGCCCGAGCAGATACGTCGTCGGCCGCGACACGAGCTGCTTCTTCAGCTGATCGTCGCTCGTCTTCGCCGTGTAGCCGGAGGTTCGGTTCTGCAGGCCGAAGGGCCAGCGATCGTAGTTCGGGCAGGCGCTCGAATCGAAGGACCCGTACGTAAACTTGGTATGCACGGTCTCGAGCGTCCACCCGGTCTTCGCCGCTTCCGGCGCGGCATCGTCGGTTGGCAATGGACGCGTGGCGTCGGGCCACGCGTAGCTCGAGGGGTTCGCGACCACGTAGGTAATCGGGACGCCGAGCGTGTCGTGCACGCGATTCGCCATCTGATAGCGCGCCACGAATTGCCCCCCGGCCGAATGCCCCGCCACGACGATCGCCCTCATGTTCGGGAACATGCTCTTGTTGGCCAGCTTCCGCAGGAGCTGATCGACAAAGTCGAACGACGTCAGATCCGGATGGCTGGCGGAGGTCCCGCCGGACCGCCAGCTGTCGCCGGTGCAGCTCCAGCTCACTTCGTTGGCGGCGAGCTTGTCGGCACAGTTACCGGCGGCAGAGGCCACGCGCGGTGAGATGACCACCGTGTCTTCGAGCGCCCGCCCCAGGAACGCCGCGGCGGCCGCCGTGGCGAAATAGTGGTCGGCGTTGCGGTTCGTGCCGTGAACCATGATGAGCGCGCGGCGGATCGCGTCGTTGCGGGAGTCGAGGGAATGGGTGCGATAGATGAGCGATCGCGCCGATCCGCTGCCGAGCGCTACCCATTCGGTGCATGCGTCGGTGGCCGTCGTGCACGCCGAACGAGCCGCTGGCGGGCCACTCTGAGCGGACAGCGAAGTTAGTGCACCTGCCACAAGCAAGAGCGTGAGTCGCATGCGCGACACGATACCTGAAGTCTCTCGCGAACGCACTCTATCGGAACCAAACGGATCGGAGCTGGCATCGTTCGGGTCAGCGACCGAACGTAGCAACCCAACCATCAACAGGATTTGTGGAAAACCTGTTGATAAGGACCCGATACTCAGCCGTTACGCCGCGTTTACCGAGAGTTCTAGCGAATTGCACTCGAATGGGGCGCGGCCTTTTCCTTCCGAGTCAGCCGCGTTCCAGGTGCGTTTTCAGCCGCGACAACGCATCGTCCCACCCGCGCGCGACGAGATCCAGGTGGCGCTGCGCCTCCGCGAGCCGGGTCGGGTTGAGCGCCCAGACCTGCTCGCGGCCCTGCCGCGACCCGTCGATGACGCCGGCCGCGGCCAGCACGTGCAGGTGCTTGGTAACGCCCTGCCGCGTGATCGAGGGCACGCGCTCGGCGAGCATCGTGATCGATGCCGGGCCGCGGTCCGACAACTGCTTCAGCAGCGTCAGCCGCGTGGGATCGCCGAGCGCCGCGAACAGGGCCGCGGCGCCCGCCAACTGGTGCTTAACCGCGCAGCTTCGACATGCTGCTTGATCCAGCCCACGACCTCGGTCCACCCCTGGGTGTTGTCCTGGAACGCCTTCGCGCGCCGCTCCAACCCGATCGCGTCGAAGCCGGTTTCCGACACGCTCAGCCGCGTGCCGCCCGCGACCGGTTCGAGCGTGAACGTGACTGTCGTGCGCGGCTCCTTCGAGTAGTCCATGTTCGGATCCACTTCCCCGGGGTGCCACTGCCAGACCAGCCGATGCGGCGCCGACATTTCGGCGATGCGCACCTGGAAACGCTGCCCGGTGTATTCGGCGTGCGTCGATGTCATCCACACCTCGGCGCCCGCGGTCATGCTGCCCTCGATCGTCACCCGAAACCAGGTGGACAGCTCCTCGGCGCTGGTCAGGGCGCGCCAGACGCGTTCTGGCGGAGCGTTGATGGTGATGGATCGATCGATGCGATTCTGCTCGGCTACCGACATCATGCAACCTCCAAGTTGCACATATTACCGGAGGCCGATCCCATTACGCAACCATTCAGTTGCGAGTCACTGATGGCCTGTACCAGCGCCGTCACTGGTGCCGATAACACCCGTGTCGAGATGGCTGCTATGCGGGCGGGACGGGTTGTGTGGCTGGTGTCGGGGTGGCTTCTGGCAGCTCAACCGCTCTCTGGCGACGAGCCGCTCCGAATGCAGCTCACGCCGTCAGTGCAGCGCGCGCCTGCGGTCCTCACAATCCGTGTGACTGTCGAGGCGGCCGACGAGAATCGGGCGCTGCGAGTGGTCGCCGAGTCGCCGACCTTCTATCGCAGCAGCGAGGTTCAAATCGACGGGCGGCAGGCGGCGCCGCTGAACGTCTTCCAATTCCGCAACCTGCCGACCGGCCTCTATCAGGTCACCAGCGAGCTGATCGGCTCCCACGGGCGCCGAGCGACGGCGACCCGGCTCGCGAGAGTCGAGCCGCCGCTCGGATCAAACCGCTAACCAGCTCGGCCGCCACCTCGGCTGGAACGCCAACTACTTGGCTGGCACCAAGTTACCTACCTGACATCGGTACGTTACGAGACATACACACGCGCACTTTAGGCTTCTGGGCATGAGGAAACTCACTCGATCGCTGGAGGTCCAACGCATGCCCGCTGTGATTCGAATCGTCTCGCCGTTCTTGGTTTCCTTTCTGGTTCTATCTGGCCTCGCGACGCCGGTCGCCGCACAACAGACCGAGTCGCGGATCGTCGGAAGGGTCGTCGATCAGAGTCAGGGGGCGCTGCCTGGCGTGACGGTGAACGTGACCGCAAAGGACACCGGAGTCCCGCGGACGACAGTTACCGGCGAGACCGGCGATTACGCGATCACGAATCTCGGCCCCGGGGCTTATGTCGTCCAGGTCGAGCTTGCGGGGTTCGAGACCAGAACCCGCGAAGTCGTTCTGGGCGTCGGGCAGATCGAAAGGACCGACATCACGCTGACCGTCGCCGGACTGACTGAGACCGTAAACGTTCAGGCTGCACCGCACGTGCTCGATCTCAGCTCGGCGCGGATCGGCGTAAACATCTCACCAGAAGAAGTCAAGAATCTCCCGGTCAACGGCCGCAACTTCGCCAACCTCATGACCCTCGCCACCGGCGCCACGACGGATGGCAACGGCGGCTGGGCCAGCGTCCGATTCAACGGCAAGTCGAACCAGCAGAACTATCTCAATTACGACGGCGTAGACGGGACCTACGTGTGGGACGCGAGCCCCGGCTACCTGAACGCCACAGGTTCTCAGTTCCGATTGCAGACATCGATGGAATCCGTCGCCGAGTTCCGCGTCAACTCGGGATTGGCGCCTGCCGAAAGCGGCCTGGGCGCCGGCGGCAACATCACGGTGATCAGCAAGCGTGGCGGCAACCGGTTGTCCGGCTCACTGTTCGAGTTCAGGCGCGACGATGCGCTGGATTCGGCGAGCAAGTACGACGGCATCAAGCAGCCGCTCAGCCTGAATCAGTTCGGCGGCTCGATCGGCGGGCCGATTGTCAACGGACGCACGTTCTTCTTCACAAGCTTCGAGGGTCTGCGCCAGACCACCGGGCTCAGTTTCAGCGAAGCAGTGCCGAGCGACGAGGCGCGACGGCGAATCGCGGCCGGCGAGCCGATTGGCAGCGGCCAGGGCCAGAACGCCGCGCGTACCCAGGCGGTGGCACCGCTGCTGTCCGGGTTCCCCCAAAGCTCGAACGTGACGTCGAATGCCCTGCTCGCGCTCGCCAACAACACGACTGAGGCCTTCCAGGAAGAGAACAGCTTCTCGATTCGCGTCGACCATCGGTTCACCGATGCGCACTCGTTCTACACGCGGTATCTCTTCAGTGATGGCGACCTGGACACGCCAGACCGGACGGTGACGGCGCGCCGCGTGCGCGCTTCGCAGCGGCCGCAAAACCTCGTGACGAGCTTCCAGAGCATCCGGGGGAACCTGGTGAATGAGGTCAAGTTCGGCCTCAACAAGCCACAGACCAGCGTGGTGGCGTTCGGCACGCCCGGATACGATCCGGTCGGCGTGTCGCTCTCCGGCACGGTCACGTCACAGTCGATCGACGCGCGCGGCAACACGGGCATCGCCCGCAGCGGCCTGCTGATTCGGGCCTCGAGCAACACCTCGACGGTCGGCTCGATCTTCGACCCGCGATCGCTGTCGATCTCCAATACGGCCACCTGGAGCCGCGGCAGCCACACGATGAAGATGGGCGGTGAGTACCGGAACATCGCGTCACAGTTCCAGTTCCTGGGCAGTACGGAGATCACCTACAACAGCGTCAACGATTTCATCGACAACCGCCCCAACGCGGTGGCCGTGGCGCTCGACTCGCCGGTGTTCACGCCGCAGCAGTTCTACCTGATCGGGTACGCGCAGGACTCGTGGCGCGCGACCGACCGGCTCACACTGGAGCTCGGGCTGCGCTACGACTACTTCTCCGTGGTGAAGGAGAAGAACGGTCTGGCCAAGCCGTTCTTCGTCGAGGACAACGCCTTCTCGGCAAACCCCGATAACTTCTACGACCCGGACAAGAACAACTTCTCGCCGCGCGCTCTCGGCGGCGTTCGAAATCAATTCGAAGACGGTCGCCCGCGCCGGATTCGGACTCTTCTATGGGCCCGGCCAGTTCGAGGACCGCATCCAGCCGATCGAAAACTACATCGAGCGCCGCCGCGTGGGCGCCGCGGACGTTCCGAACAACGGGTTGGTCTACCCGGTGCCGGAGGCGGTCCTCGCTTCGACGCTCTCAGTGCGCGGTTATACGCACCATCGTCCCGATGAATACAACATGCAGTACGGCGGTAGCCTGTCACGCGAATTGCCTGGCGAAGTCAACCTCACCGTCGGGTACACGGGCAGCCGCGGCAAGAACATGTTCCTGCGCGGCGTCGGGAACACTCTCAACTTCCAGACGAGGGCCCGCCAGGCGCCGAGCGTACGGCCAGGTTGACTACAAGACCTCCGGATGTCTCGACGGCCTGGTCATCAACGGCAACCCGATCACCGGCTGCGGCTACGCCAGCTACGACGCGCTGCAGATCAGCGCCACGCGGCGGTTCCTCTCGGGGTTCACCGGTGGCGTGCAGTACCAGTACTCGCGGAACAAGGGCACGACGCAGGGATCCAACGAGGCGGCCACCGCACAGAACACCTTCGACTACGAGACCGAATACGGCACGAATCCGCAAGACTTGCCGCACACATTCAACGGGTCGATCATCTACCAGATTCCGGGACAGGGTCTGCTCACCGGCGGATGGCGGATTGGGGGAATCCTGAACGCGCGCAGCGGCGTCCCCATCAACGTCACCATCAATCGGCCGGACAATCTCACGGTCGGGGGCGCGACCGTCACCAACATCCCGGGCGGCAACAGCCGCGGCACGCAGCGGCCGGACGTCGTGCCGGGGGCGGATCCCTACTTCAACGACGGCGGCGTTCGCTGGCTCAATCCGGCCGCCTTCATGACGCCGCAGCTGGGCACGTTCGGCAACTTGCCGCGCAATGCTCTGCGCGGACCCAAGTTCGCGCAGCTCGACCTGATGGTGAGCAAGGATCTGCGCTTCAGCAACACGCAGGCCGTGCAGGTTCGGATCGAAGTCTTCAACATCACGAACCGGCTGAATTACGAGAACCCGGCAGCCGTTTTGCCGAACGGGACCCCCGGCGTGCCGTTCACAGACGCGCAGACCGGCACGTTCGGGTACATGCTGGGACCGCTCAATCGCACGGTCGGTCTGGGAACGGCGCGGCAGACACAGATCTCCATCCGGTATACTTTCTAACGACGAGCCCGTGCGGTTCTGGAGAAGGCCGAGTTCGCTCGGCCTTTTTCCTTTTTATGGGCCTACCATGAAGATTCTGTGCATCGCGACTGCAGTGACAGCCATGGCTTTGATTCAACCGTACGCCGCTGCGCAAGCTGGTAAGCAGCTCATCGCGCACCGCGGCGCCTCGGGCTATGCGCCCGAACACACCATGGCCGCGTACCGTCTCGCCCTCGAGCAGAAAGCCGACTACGTCGAGCCCGACCTGGCGGTCACCAAGGATGGCGTGCTCATCTGCCTGCACGACGACACGCTCGAGCGGACGACGAACATCGCGCAGGTGTTTCCCGATCGATCGCAGTCGAGCGAAGTGCCGGGCCGCGGCCCGGCACAAGCGCTGGCTGGCCAACGATTTCACGCTCGCAGAAATCCGGCGGCTGGATGCCGGCACGTGGTTCGATCCGAAGTTCGCCGGCGAGCGCGTCCCGACGTTCGAGGAGATGATCGCGCTCGTGCGCGGGAAAGGCGGGCATCTATCCGGAGCTGAAGTCGCCGCCGCTCTACACGGCGCGCGGCGTCGACATGGACGAAGATTTTCGTCGAGATCATCAAGCGGAACGGCTCGACACGCCCGAGTCGCTCAAAGCCACGCCGATGATCATCCAGTCGTTCGACGAGGCCACGATCCGCCGCGTCGCCGCGAACTGCCAGCGATTCCACGCCTGTTCCTGACGGAGAAGGACGAAGACGTCACCGAGGCGCGGATTCGCGAGGTCGCGACGTTCGCGACCGGCATCGCGCCCGACAAAGCGCGTGATCGCCCGGCACCCGGAGATGGTGAAACGCGCGCACGACGCCAGACTGACCGTCACATCATGGACATTCCGTGCGCGAGAGCAGACGACGTTCCCGTCCGTGCGCGACGAGATGGAGCACTTCCTCTACACGCTCGGCATCGACGCGCTGTTCACCGAACAACCCCGATCAGTTTCCGCGACGCTAGCGAGCGTCAGGCTGCTTTCCGCTGCGGCCGCTCCGCGTGCACGGCCTGGTCGCGTCGCTGCCACGTCCTCCACGCCTCGTTTCACCCGACGCACGTAGTCGCGTGGTGACGCGTCGTAAATCCGTTTCGTGTCGGCCGCCGCCTGCAGTCTGAGCTCGGCTTGATGGCGGTGCGCGGCGCGCCGCAGCCCGCTGAGACCCGCCGCTCGAGCGCCTTTCGACAGCTCATCCAACAGCACGGTGATGTTGTGGTCGTCGCCGAGCGCCCGCTCGGCGCGGTGAAGCGCGGCGACGTCCCGACTGATCGCCGGACTGCAGCTTCAACGAGACGAAGCGCGTACCACAGCGCTTTGATCTGTTTGCGCCAGGCATGGAACGCCGCCGCATCCCGATCCTCGTGCGCGCGTCGCATCGCCTTGCGTCCACGCCGCAGGGTCGCGCGGATTCCCACAGCCACGCGCGCGGAACTGGCGATGCTTCGGCCGCCACCGTTTGACGTGTTTTCGAAGACGTCGAAGGTCCCTATCGATGTGCTCCAACGCGCCAGCGTCGCGAACGCCGCGCAGCGTTGTCTGCTTGTGCGAGGACAGCCGCCGGCGCAGGCGCGCGAACGTCTGCTCGCCGACGAGATGAGGATCCTTGCTGCCTTCAGCTTGTCGAGAATCTCGATCATCGCGTCGGCGTCGCGCAGCTGTCGAGAGGGTGCGGTTGACCTTGCGCAGGCGCTTGCCGTCGCGGCCCAGGCCGCGGCCGGCATCCGCAGCAATCAGATCGCGGATGGCGCGCACCTTCTTGATGCTCTTGCGCGCGCCGTGAACCGCCCCGTCGCGGGTCGCCTGCGCCAGGCGAAGCTCTTCGCGCGCCGATCGCAGTTCTTTTTCGCCAGCCGGCGCAGCCCCTGCGCGACCGATTCGTTGGACCGGAGTCGGAATGCCACGGTCCCCGGCCTTGCAGGCTTCGCGCCAGCGGCCAGGCCGCTGGCGCGGATGAGCTGAGGATTACCAGAGCACCTTCACGCCGATCTGCAGCTGCCGCTGATCGAAGGTGCCCGTGATGGTGCCGAACGTCGAATTGCTGCGGTTCGCGGCCGGCGGCGTGAAGTTGGTGCGATTGAACAGATTGAACGCTTCGAGCCGCAGCTGCAGCCGCGCCTGACCACCGAGCGCGACGTTCTTGCTGGCCGCCAGGTCGAACTGCCAGAAGTTCGGCCCGCGCACGTTGTTCCGCGGCGCGTTGCCGAACGGCTTGCTCTGATCGGTCGGGATGACGACGCACGCCGGGTTGAACCATTGGGTGATGCCCTGGTTCGACGCCGCATAGGGATCACACGTGAGGTTCGGCCGGTAGTTGTTCGCCCCGGAGAAATCGTTCGTGATCGCCGACACCTGGAACGGCGCGGCCGGCGTGTAGGTGAACGTGACCATCTCGCCCGGCGTCGATCGTGTTGATGCCGGCCAGCTGCCATCCGCCGACGAGGACGTCGAGCGCAGGCGGGAGACTGTCGCCCCATCGCTTGCCGTTGCCGAACGGGAGCGACACGATGAAGCTGGTCGTGCTGTTGTAGGGCTGATGGTACGCACCCAGGCTGAAGTCGGCGTCGAGGTTGTGCAGGTCCTGCGGCGCCGGGAAGTTGCCGTTCTGGTTTTCGAGGGCGCCGGCGGAGTTGTCCTCGGCGCGCGAGAGCGTCAGCGTGCTGAGGAGCGTCACGTCGGAGCTCATGCGCCACTCGTAGCGCCCCTGGAAGGCCTTGTAGCGCGACTTGCCGCCATTCAGGTTGTAGGTGATGTCGCCGAACGTCGAAATCGGCCGCCGCGACGCGAGCGGGATGTTCGTCGTCGGATTGTTGGGGACGGCCTGATTGTAGTTGGCGACGAGCAGCAGATCGTCCGCCTTGTTGCCGACGTAGGCGAGGTCGAGCAGCATGCCCGGACCGGAACTCGCGCTGCACCGAGATGTGCCAGCTCTGGACCGGGCTCGAGTGGAAGTCCCTCGGGATGAAGCTGACCAGCGCGGTCAGCGGATTGAACGTCGACGGATCGGTCAACCCGGCGGGATAGCCCTGCTCCGTCGGCCGGAACGTCGCCGCCGTCGGATCGCCCTGCACCACCGCGGCACGCACGACCTGCGGCCCGTTGATCCCCAGCAGGTTCGCCGATCCAATGCGGTTGATGTGGACGAAGCTCGTGCCCCAGCCGCCGCGGATCACGGTCGCCGGCGCCACCTGATACGCAAACCCGAGCCGCGGACCGAAGTTGTTGCGATCCGGATCCACGAGCGCGCGGTCCGCAATCGAGCCGTCCTTGGCCTTGATCATCGAGCGCGTGGTCGGGATCGAAGTTGGTCAGCGCGTTGTTCGCTTCCCACATCGGCGTCGCGTACTCGTAGCGGAGACCGGCGTTCAGCGTCAGCTTGTCGTTCAGCCGGACGTCGTCCTGCAGGTAGACGAAGTGCATCTGCTGGCGCATCTCGGCGACGTAGAACGTGCTGAGCGCGAACTGCGAGCGCAGGCCGAGCATGAAGTCCGCGAGGTTGTAGATGTTGTTGGCCGCGGCGCCCGCCGGCCGCGTGAATTGTCCGGTGTAGGTGTCGAGGCCGTACAGCGGATTCACGTCCTGCACTTCGACGTCGATCTTCTGGAACTCATAGCCGGCCTTGAACGACTGCTTCCCCATCAGCCACGCGTAGTTGATCTTCGGGTTCCAGACGGTCGGATACTGCCACTGCGGATTGGTCGCCTGACGGCCCAGCGCCGAATACCCGCTGATGCTCTGCGAGGGCAATCCCCCGGCGATGCGCGCGTCGGTCGGCAACCCGGTGATCCCGAAGTTGTCCGACGATCCGAGCGCAGGCGGATTCTTCCCGCCCTGCGTGTTCGACCAGCCGAGACGCATTTCGAGCAGAGACCGCTCGCTCGCCACGTAGGTCGCGCCCAACACGAACTGCTTGTTCCGCGCGTAGATGTTGCCGTTGCCGCCGCCGCCCGACGGCAGCGGAATCGTCGCCTGATCGTCCGTGCTCAAGTCGCGCCAGCCGAAGCGGCCGAACATCGAGATCGTCGGGTTGATCTGGAGATCGATCTTGCCGCCCGCCTTGTCGGTCTCGTTGGTGAACGCCTGCAGCGATCGAGTAGTTGTTGGCGGCGCCGGGCAGGTTGGGCGCCGGCAGGCCGCCGAGCACCTTGCGCGCGAACGCGGTCATCGGAATGGCGGTGCCCGCCGGATACACCGCGCCCGTCCGCGGATCGCGGATGTCGACGGCGAGAATGCCGGCGTTCTGCGTGGCCGTCGGCAGCGTCGAAAAGGCCGTCGCCTTGCGGTTCTGGCGGAACCCCTCGAAGTCGCCGAAGAAGAACGCCTTGTTCTTCACGATCGGTCCACCCAGCACGCCGCCGTACTGGTTGCGGCGCAGCGGCGGCTTCTGCCCGTCCGCCGGCACGAAGAACGTCGTCGCGTTCAGCTTGGTGTCGCGGAAGAACTCCCAGGCATCGCCGTGAAACTGGTTGGCGCCGCTGCGATAGGCGACGTTGACGGTGGCGCCGGCGGCGCGCCCGTACTCCGCGCTCTGGTTGTTCGTCACCACGCGGAACTCACCCACCGCGTCGGGCGGCGGCTGCATCACCTGGTTCGAGAACCCCTGGTTGCTCGTCCCGTAGGCGTTGTTGTCCACGCCGTCGATCAGGAAGTTGTTGAACGTGCTGCGCAGACCGTTCACGTTGAACGCGCCTTCGCGCGGCGTGCCGTTCGGGCTCTTGTTGAGCGCCGACTGCCGGACGCCGGTCGCCAGCAGCGCCAGCGAGGAATATTCGCGGCCGTTCAGCGCCATCTCGCGAATCTGATCGCCGGTGATGACCTGACCGCGCTGGCTCGTGTCGGTTTCGACGAGCGGCGACGCCGCCGTCACCTCGACTTTTTCGGAGAGCTGGCCGATGGCCATCTGCAGGTCCACGCGCATGCGAGCGCCGACCTGCACCTGCACGTTCTCCACGAGCGCCATCGAGAAGCCCGACAGCTCGCCGGTCACGATATAGATGCCGCTCTTGACGGTCACGAATTCGTACGTGCCGTCACCCGTGGAGGTTCGCGTCGTCGACACGCCGGTCGCCGTGTTCGTCAGCGTGACCTTCGCACCCGGCACAACCGCGCCGGACGTATCGCGAATCGTGCCGACGACCGACGCCGTTTCGAACTGCGCGAACGCCGTCGACGCCGCCGCGATTGACATGAGCAACGCGCTTACGAACACACGCATGGAAGCACCTCCGCAAAGCCGGTTCCCGGCAGCAGCTGTATGAGTCTAGGGGCACGATGTTACGACAGAACGACGTCGTTGTGGCAAGGTCGCGAGCCGCTCGGCGTCCGAATAGCGCTTCAGGACAATCGGATGGATTCGCCGAACCCGAGCGTCCGGAATCGAGACGCCGGGACGTTGTTCGCTCGACACGCCTCCTCGAGCGCTCGCAACGGTTCGTCAATCCCTTCGGTTGCCATCTGAAACGTGCCGAAGTGCATGCCGATGCTTTCGGACGCCTCCAGATCCAGGTGCGCCTGCACCGCCTCGGCCGGATTCATGTGCACGGCGCGCATGAACCAGCGAGGCTCGTAGGCGCCAATCGGCAAGAGAGCGAGATCGATTGGACCGAGCCGCTGTCGAACGTCGGCGAAGAAGCGCGCGTACCCGGTGTCGCCGGCGAAGTAGATGCGCCGCGAGCCGGCGGCGATGGTGAATCCACCCCAGAGCGCGCGGTTTCGATCGAAGGGCGTGCGCGCCGAGAAATGGCACGCTGGAGTCAGCACGATCGGCATTGGTGAAGTCGTGGCGTGCTGCCACCAATCGAGCTCCTCGACACGGCGGATCCCTGCAGACCGCACCAGCGCCGCGTTGCCCAACGGCGTCACGACGAGGGGGTCGCACGTCTCGGCGAGCCGCCGCAGCGCCGCCAGGTCGCAATGATCGTAGTGATTGTGACTGAGCAACACGATCGCGATGGGCGGCAACGCATCGAATGGCACTGCCGGTGGCCTCACGCGTCTGGGGCCAAACCGACCCAGAGGGCCGGCATGCCCGGCGTAGATCGGATCGGTCAGGATGTGTCCCGCCGCCGTTTGAATCAGGAAGGTCGAGTGGCCGATGAACGTGACGCTGGCGGCCGCCTCGTCCAGAGCAGGCGGCTGTCGAGGCGGGACGTCGATGAACCGCGGCCAGCGGGTTCGCGGCGTCATCAGCATCCTGGGGACGGCGGACAACGGCTGGCCAGCCGCGCCCGCGGGATTCATGAACCGCCGCCCGTCGAAGTGGTCGCTTGTCTGACATGCAGCGCTGGCGGAGGGTGCCTCGCATCGCTTGCACGAGCGCTGAGCTTTCGTAACCGAAACGTCACAGCGATCGCGTAGCCTCTATTGAGACTCCGCTCCAGGTGGGCGGTCCGAGTTCGGTGAGGAGGGATGATTGCTCGTCGGCACCATGCCGGCGCCCGGTCGTCCGCACGCTTCTGACCGAACACGGACCGCCCCTCTCCTGACGAACCGTCCACAAAGAATTTCGTCGCCGTCTTCGCGTCGTAAGCGCGTTGTCACGGACTGCCCTGACACTGCGATTCCTGTATGGGTGACAGTCCGTTCAACCGTCGGGACAAGCGACGAACTCCCTGCGGCGCCGCCGCGCAGCGTTCCCCACCTTCGAAGAAATCGCTGAGCGCACCTACGAGTTGTTCATCGACAACGGCCGGCACGTGGACCGGGTGTTCGACTACTGGCAGCAGGCAGAGGAAGAGCTGCTCGATCGCGCGGCCAGCCGGGCCACGCGCTAATCGCCGAGACCAGCGACAGCGTTGGCATAGCCGCCGTATCACGCACCGGCGGCGCAGATCGCAGGCGTTACGGGCGCTTCAGGAACGATGGCGCACCGGCCAGGAACCACTGGCGCAATCATGCATGTCGAAGAATCATGCAGCCGAACGCGGCACTCGGCATGAACGGCCAACGGGATTGCCCCAGAGGTGATGCGCAAATCCCAGCCCGCATGAATCAGCCAACCGATGCTCATCCATCGGAAGCTCGACGAACGTGGCGCAGCGAAACCCGATCGCCGCACCGATGACCGGGTAGGTCAATTCCCACAGACGAATCCCGCCACTCAAGACATCACCGCTAGCAACTCGACAGGATAATCACGATGAGGGTGCGACGGGAAGGCTTCCGAGACGATCGACATCACGGCAACGAGGACAAGCGAAGAGCCGCCGAGAGCCAGTCTGGACGTAGATCCATGACGGTGGACAGGTCAACAGGGTGCATGAGCATAGTCCTCCATCGGCTGCAATCATCCAAAACGTGGCAGATTCAGGACCAGTGGATAAAAGAACGATGATCGCAGGATCCACGCCACGACGGCGAACGGCGACGGCCCCATGTGGTCGCGGTCTGTCGTCGTTCGACGGCATCGTGCTCGGCGACTTGTCGACAGCGTGCGAAGTGTTCGGCCTGGCGAGGAGGAAGGACGGGTCGACTGCGTACAGGTCCGCGTCTGCAGCGAGTCGATCACGTCAATCGATGCACGTCGCGCTCCGCGTTCCGTGGCGGCTATCGTCGCTGGCCCAGGCCGACACCGTCATTGTCCCGGGCATCAGCGACGTCAATCGACCCGTCTGGCTCCGGTCCTACGCGCCATACGACGGGCGGCCGAGCGCGGCGCCGGTGTGCGTCGATTTGCACCGGCGCGTTCGTGCTGGCGGCAACCGGCGTCCTCGACGGCCTCCGCGCCACGACGATGGCTTGCTGCCGCCGATTTCGCCCGTCGTCATCCTTCCATCGATCTCGACGCGAACGTGCTCTACGTGGACAACGGCCGCGTCCTGACATCGGCGGGCGCCGCCGCCGGTTTCGATCTCTGCATTCGACATGGTTCGTCGCGACCTCGGTGCCGATCGCGTCTCGGTCGCGCGGCTTGCGGTGATGCCGCCGGCGCGCAGGTGGAGCGATGGCGCAATTCATCGAACTGCGCCTCCGTCTGGGGCGGCCGGCGCCATGACGCCATTGCTCACTGGAGCCTCTCCGCGTCGCCCTGCCAGAATCGGCGCGTGCCGGCGGCAGTGGTAGACCTTGCTGTAGCGTTGTGAGCTGGTCAGGACGTCGGGGCGTTTCTCGCAATGCGGACAATTCTGCGCGAACGGGGTCACGAGGACTGGCATCGGCGCGTCGGGAGCAGCCGAGTCATGTCGATCTGCGCTATTATTCGGTAACTTAGTCGGCACGAGCCTTCACCTGTCTGTACCGGAGGGACACTGTCAGGAGTGCCGGCCTCCGCCCCTGCGATCTGAATCGGCTCATGAACTATTTGATCCACTTCCTTCTGGCTGGTGACGATGACGAGTTGCGGCTGGGAAACCTGCTCGGCGACTACGTCAAGGGGCGCGTCGAGCGGTTCGAGCACCCTGGCATCACCGATCGGCTGCGCACCGGCATTCAGATGCATCGAACGATTGACGCGTTCTCGGATCGCCATCCCGCGGTTCATCGCAGCAAGAGGATCCTCTCTGCAGAATACGGGCGGTTGTCCGGCGTCATCGTCGATGTGTTCTACGACCACGTGCTGGCGCGCCGATGGACTGAGCATCACCCGCGGCCACTGCGGGAGTACACCCAGGAGGTCTACCGCACGCTGAAGAGCAATCTGCACCGGTTGCCGGCCCCCGTGCATCCGCTGATCAAGAGCATGAGTCGAGGCGACTGGCTGCGAGGCTATGCCAGCCAGCGCGGCATCGAACGCGCGCTGCAGGGGATGGCGCTGCGGCGTCCGGTGGCTGCGGAGATCGGCACGGCGGGCCGCCTGCTGGCCGACCATTTCGATCGCTTCTCTGCCGACTTCGACGAGTTCCTGCCCGAGCTGCGCGTGCGCTGCGCGGAGTTCCTGGCTGAACGCGACGCTCCTCGGAAGCCATCACACGTCCAGGAATAACATCAGCGAACACGTCGGCCGCGACGAACCCTATGCGAGGAACTTGACCAACTCGGCATTGATTCGATCGGCGTGCGTCCACAGCACGCCGTGCGGTCCGCCGGGCAGCTCCACGAACGTCACGTTCTTGATCATCTTGGCCTGCCGCCGCGAGGTGGCGTCCGGCGGCAGGATGCGATCGGCGTCGCCGTGCAGGATGAGCGTCGGCACGTCGTTCTTCTCGATGTCCTTGCGGAAATCCTCGATCCAGCAGTCGACGCATGCCACGGTGCCGATCGCGGACGCCCCGGCCGCGACATTCCAGTTGTCCTCGAGCACGCGTTCGCTGACCAGCTTCCCGCCGGTGACGTCGTAGTTGTAGAAGTTACGGAGGAACTCCATCAGGAACGCAGGACGATCGGCGCGAATCGCGGCTTTGATGTCATCGAACACTTTCGCGTCCACCCCGTCAGGATTGTCAGCCGTCTTCACCAGGTACGGGCCGAGCGTGCCGATGAGCACGGCCTTGCGAACGCGCGTGCTGCCGTATTTCCCGAGGTATCGGGTGACTTCGCCCGAGCCCATCGAGAAGCCGACCAAGGCAACCTGCTGAAGATCGAGCGTTTTCAGAACCACGTCGAGATCCGCGGCAAACGTGTCGTAGTGGTATCCAGTCCCCGTCTTGCTCGAGCGGCCGAACCCGCGGCGGTCGTACGTGATCACGCGATGCCCGGCCGCGAGAAGGGCCGCCGTCTGCTTCTCCCACGACGCGCCGCTCAGCGGCCAGCCGTGGATCAGGACCACCGGCGAGCCGGCGCCATGGTCCTCGTAATAGAGCTCGATTGGAGTGGAGTTCTCTTTGCCAACCGTAATGGTGCTCATGTCTGTCCTCCTCGCCGCGTCATGCGTCGGATACAGCGAGCGCGCAAAAGCCGATTGGTACTGAGGTGGCAGCGTTTGCTACCTCGACCGGCCCGCCGGAGTCTGCGGTGGTCGGTATCACAGCTGCATAACGCGCCGACGTCGACACAGTAAAACCGACGCGCGGAAGCGCAAAAGCATCGTAAGCTTCTGACCGCGAGCGATGGCGAGCATGTCTCGGTTCAGTCGGCGCCTGACTCTGACGCCGGCGCTTCTCGTTCTCCTGGTCGCCGCGTGTTCGTCACCGCCTTCGCGACGCCACCTCCTCATCGTCGTCGATGGCCTCCGACCCGACTACGTCACCGCCGACGTGATGCCGAATCTCACTGCGCTGGCGAAGCGCGGCGTGGTCTTCACGCGGCATCACTCCGTCTATCCCACGGTCACGCGGGTCAACGCGGCATCGATTTCAACGGGTGCCTACCCCGACACGCACGGGCTGATGGGGAACAGCGTGTTCTTCCCGCGGGTGAGCCTGACGAAATTTCTCGATACGTCGAAGCGCGACGATCTCGTGAAGATCGCCGACACGGAAGGTCGCTTGCTGACCGCGCCCACCCTGGCCGAATCACTCCAGGCGGCCGGTCAGAAGATGCTGGTGATCAGCTCCGGATCCGAGGGCTCTGCATTCCTCAACAACCACACGGTAGCGGGCGGCGCTGTCATTCATCGTCAGTTCGTCCTGCCGCCGGAGCTCGCCGACGACATGAAGGCGCTCGGACCGCCGCCCGTGGATGGCGCGGCGACCGGCACGTTCGATCGGTACGCCGTCGACGCGTTCCTGAAAGTCGGCCTCGCGCGCGTGCGTCCGTCGGTGACGGTGTTGTGGCTCAGCGATCTCGACTCCACGGCTCATGACCACGGCATCGGAGCCCCCGAGACCGTCGCGGTGCTCAGGAGCGTCGATGGCGAGATCAAGCGGATCGAAGAGGGTCTCAAAGCGCAGGGGCTGTTCGACAGCTACGACATCTGGGTCACGTCCGACCACGGCTTTTCCACCCACACCGGTGCCGTCGATCTCAAGGCGCTGCTGCAGCCATTCGCCGGCTCCCTTTCAGACGGATCGCCTCGTATCGTCACGGGTAGCGGCGCGATCTATGTCCGCGACGGCGACTCGGCGGCTGTGTCAGCCATCGTAAGCGCGCTTCAACGAACCGCTGGCGTGGGAGCCATTTTCACGCGGGCGGCGCGGCCGGGTTCGCTGGACGGGTCGATCGCCGGCACGCTGTCGTTCGATGCCGTGCGATGGACTCACGACCGCGCCGCGCAGATTCTGTTCTCGCCGGACTGGACCGATGCCGCCAACCTGCACGGGATTCGAGGGACCGCCGCATCCAATGACACCGCGGGACACGGCAGTTCCAGCCCGTGGGATGTCCACAACACGCTCATCGCCGCCGGACCCGACCTGAAGCGCGGCGTCACCATCGACCAGCCGAGCGCGAACGTCGACTTTGCGCCAACGTTCCTCAAACTCCTCAACATCGCGCGTCCTTCGTCGATGCAGGGACGACCGCTCGAGGAGGGATTGGTCGACGGGATTTCTCCCGAGGCACAAGCCGCGCATACGACGGAGCACACCGCGACGGCACCCGATGGCTCTTATGCGGTGACCGCGACCTTTTCGAGTATCCGCGTGGGCGGAGTGGAGTACCGCTACTTCGACGGAGCGAAAGTCGTCAGGAAGTGACGGGCCATTCCATCAGAACAGCCACGCGCCTCGCGCCATGAATGCCGCGGTGAACACGATCAGCACGATGATCGTCAACTCGGCGGCGTTGATGCGCTGGTAGGTTGCGATCGAAAACTGCGGCGCCGGTTGACCCCGCTTTCGTGCGATCCGCGCGCGGATGAACGTGATCATCGGCCGCAGTTCCAGCGCGAAGATCGTCAGGAACAAGGCCATCTTGATCCAGAAGAAGCCGTTGCGCCAATAGAACGCCGTTTCTTTTCCTCCGTAGAACACCCGCGCCAGACCCGAGGTGATCCACAGCAACGCCGACACGCCCCACACATCGTCGGCGGCCAGCAGCCGTTTCCAGCCGGCGTCGTCCAGCGGACGCGAGAGCGCGCGGCCGCGCGCGAAGATACTGCCGAGACCCAAGCCCAGCGTCAGGACGTGGATCGCGGAGAGGAACGCGGCAACGATCACGTGTATACGCTACTCTGGTTCACGGAGCTGGAGAAAGCATGGGGACATCGCTCGAAGGCAGGATTGCATTGGTGGCTGGCGCCACTCGCGGCGCCGGACGCGGGATCGCCGTGCAATTGGGCGCCGCCGGCGCGACCGTGTACGTCACCGGCCGCTCGACCCGCGATCAACGTTCGGAAATGAACCGGCCGGAGACGATCGAAGAAACTGCTGCGCTCGTGGATCAAGCGGGAGGGCGCGGGATCGCGGTCCAGGTCGACCACCTCGTCCCCGATCAGGTGCGCGCGCTGATCGCCCGCATCGCATCCGAGCAGGGCGCATTGCACGTCCTGGTCAACGACATCTGGGGCGCCACCACGATGGAGTGGAACAAGACGGTCTGGGAATCCTCACTGGAGATCGGTCTGCGCACGCTGCGGTTGGGCGTCGAGACGCACGCGATCACCAGCCATTTCGCGCTGCCGCTTTTGATCAAGAAGCCCGGCGGCCTGGTCGTCGAGGTGACTGACGGAACCGACGCTTACAACGCGACCCATTACCGCGTTTCGTTCTTCTACGATCTGGCCAAGGCCTCGGTGAACCGGATGGCGTTCGCGCTGGCGCACGAGCTGCGGCCCCATGGCGCGACGGCGGTGTCGCTGACTCCGGGCTGGCTGCGATCGGAAGCGATGCTCGACGCGTACGGCGTCACCGAAGCCAATTGGCGTGACGCGACAGCGCGGTCGCCGCACTTTGCCATTTCCGAGAGCCCGGCGTTCGTCGGCCGTGCGGTGGTCGCGCTCGCCCGGGATGAGAACGTGTCGCGCTGGAACGGACAGTCGCTGTCCAGCGGACAGCTGGCGAAGATCTACAACTTCACCGATCTCGACGGCAGCCAGCCCGATGCCTGGCGGTATGTCGCCGAAGTGCAGGACGCCGGCAAGCCGGCCGACGTGACCGGCTATCGCTGAATCTCCCGCCAAGCGCCGTCCGCAGACGACGACGATCGGCATGGAAGCCGACGAGTCTGGGATCGGAGTAAGCGCGCGCGATCACGCGCGTCAACGATCCTCGACCAGCGGATTCGGCCGCCACAGAATCACGATCTTGCCGATTCGATGCACGACCGCCGCGTCGGTGGTCGTCGCCAACTCATCGCCAAGCGCTGCGCGCGCCTCGCGTTCGCTAGCGTCGACGCGCACCTTGATGAGCTCGTGTGCCGTGAGCGCGCGTTCGGTCTCTGCCACGACTGCCGGCGTCACGCCTGCATGACCGACAACAACAACGGGCGCCAACGCGTGGGCTCGCGCTTTCAAGTGCGCGCGTTCACGAGCAGTGAGCGGTGTCGGCATTGACGAATTCTACGCGGCGACGGCAGAATGTGCGCCATGAAGCGTTCAATCCTGCTCGCCGCCGCGCTCGTGACCTTGGCCATGGCGCCCGTCTTCACGCAGGCACCAACCCAGGCCCCGGCCGCTCCCGTTCCGGAACTGCCATTCGAATCGGTTCCCGATCCGCTCACGATGCCACCGGACATTTCGTTTGGCGAAGTCGCCGGTGTCGCCGTCAATTCCAAGGGGAATATCTTCGTGTTTTCGCGTGGCAACTCCACGGGTCCCGCCTACATGGCGACGGCCGCGCAGCTGCTCGAGTTCGATGCGAAGGGCAAGTTCATTCGCGAGATCGGCAAGAACTCGTTCGGCTGGGCCTATGCGCACGCCGTGCGCATCGACAAGCAGGACAACATCTGGGTGGTCGACAAGGGATCGAATCTGATTCTGAAGATGAATCCGCAGGGCCGCGTGTTGTGGGTGTTCGGCCGCAAGGGTGAGTCGTCTCACCTCGACGTGCCGCCCGATTACGCGTCGCAGCTGAGCGGGATTCTTCAGCGCGCCGGCGTCGCGGTCACACCGCCCGCGAACAACAATCCGCGCAATCCGCTCCCGGTGCATCGCGACAACGTCTTCAATCAGCCGACTGACGTGGCCTGGGACTCGCAGGGCAACTCGTATTTCTCAGACGGCTACGTCAACTCGCGGGTCGCGAAAGCGAATGCGCGTGGTGAGTGGGTGGCGAGCTGGGGGGCGCTCGGCAACGGCCCGGGGCAGTTCGACACGCCGCACGGCATTGCGGTCTCGCCCAAGGACGAAATCTTCGTCGCCGATCGCGGCAATCGCCGCATCCAGGTGCTCGACACGAACGGCAAGTATCTGCGCGAGTTCACGATCGACGTGCCTGTCGATCCCAAGCGCGGCAAGATCGTCTACGGCGCCGAAGCGCCGAACGCGAAGACCGGTTCGCTGGCGCCCGGTGCGCCCGACGCGCTGTGCATGACGCCCGGTCCGAACCCGGTCCTCTTCGTCGGTGATCTCTATCCGAGCCGTATTTACAAGGTGTCACTCGACGGCAAAGTGCTCGGCGTGTATGGCCAGCCTGGCCGCAACCTCGGCGAGTTCGGTTGGATCCACGGCATCGCGTGCCCGTCGGAACACGAGATCTGGGTCGCAGAGTTGATCAACTGGCGAGTACAGAAACTCGTGACGAAGAAGAGTGGCGCGTCTACGAGGTAGCGATCGGTACGATTATCGCCAGCTCGACTCCGCCCACGGCCGGTCGTAGTTCAAGCGCAACAGCTGGACGACTCGCTCCACGTCGCTCTCATCGCGGATGTACACGCTCACCCATCCCGACTCTGGATGCACGTGATGGGGTTCGGCCTTCCCCGCCGCCACGAGCTGCTCGCGGATGAGCAAGCGGAAACGGCAGATCCACGAGCTTGTCGCCGTGCACGTGTCCGAGCTCGCGACGGCCGTAGCGAAGCTCGATGCCGCCAAACCGGTGCGGCCCGGTCGTCACGCCCGGCCAGGCCGACACCTCGCGCACGATCGCCTGTTGAATGCTGTCTCGCTCATTGGAACCCGCCTCCAGCGCCGGGCCGGAATGCTCCGCGGGGCGTCGACGGTGGCAGGAGCACGATGTTCGATCCGCGCACACCGATCGTGTCGCCCGCGGTGAGCGGCGGCGCCTGCTGCACCGCCTCGAAATTGACCAGCGACGATTCGTACTCGAGCGAGGTCTGCAGCAGGTTCACTTGCGCCTGCAACAGGTCGCGCTGCGCCTGCGTCACGAGAAAGGTCGTCGACAGCCCGACGTCGTAGCGCCGCTGCTCGGAATCGAAGCGCTGCTGCGCCAGGTTTGCGCCGGCGCGCGCGGCGTCCACGCGCTCGGCGGTGCTGCGCACCTGCCGGGCCGCCTGGCGCACCGTTTCCGCGGTCTGGAGCTGCAGGCTCGCGATCCGCTGCGCCGGCCTGCCGGCGCTCGACTTCCGCGCGCGCCAGGCTGGCCTCTTCGTAGCTGCGGCCAAGCGGATAACTCACGCTGACGCCCACGCTCCACGTCGGATAGTCGGGGGTAAACGCCTGACCGAGCGCGTCGGCCAGACTTCGGTTGCGCGTGCCGGTGACGATGCCCGGAAATCCGCCAGTGCGCAGGAGCTGAGTTCCGCCGAGACCGCTCCCGCGATACGACGTCTCGAGGCGGACATCCGGAAGCCTCTGGTTGTCGAGAAACTCCACGTTCGTTCGCGCGTTGTCGAGATCGTGATTGGCGCGCGCGAGATCGTAGCGGCTCGCCAGCGCATTGGCGACCGCCGCGTCGACGTCCGGCAGCGGCGCCCCGGCCGGTGGGTTCCTCAATCGGATCGAGACGCACCCGCCAGAACGACGCATCGCTCGGGCTCATGATCAGACGCCGCAGGCTGTCCTCGGCGTCGCCGACCGTGGCGTTGGCGCGAATCAGGTTCTCGCGCCGCTGCGCGACTTCGGCTTCGGCCTGCACCAGATCCAACGGCGGAATCTGCCCCGCATCGACGCGGATCTTGTTCTGCCGCGCGAGCTCCTGCGCCAGCTCGAGTGAGCGCTGCTGAACGGCGACGTTGGCGACCGTCGCCTTGAGCGTCCAGTACGCCTGCTTGACGCGCGGCTACGGTCTGGACGGCGGACTCGCGGAAGCGAAGCTCGGAGCTCTCCTGATTGCGCTTCGCGATGATGTACTGCTGGCGGGCCGAATCGATCTTGCGATCCTTGAACAGCGGTTGGGAAAACGCGACCTGAAATCCCGACTGCAGCGCGGGATCGAAGCTGTTGAGCGGACTGTTGCTCGTCGTCCGCGACGTGTCCCACGACAGGCTCCAGGTGCCGGCGCCCCACGGGAGGCGCTGCCTGATGCCGGTTGACGAGAACACGTCGTTGACGTCGACGCCGCGATCGCCCAGCAGGAAGTTCGACGGCGGCGTGACATTGCTCGAGCGGCCGAACATCGTCGAGAACACCGGCGAGAACGCGCTCTTGCTCTCGCCGACGCGCGCGGCCTCGACCTCGGTGCCGAGGCGCACGATCGCCAGGTCTGGATTGTTCTCGACCGCGCGCTGAACGGCGTCGGCCAGCGTCAGCGAGAGCACCTCTTGTTTTCCCTCTTGCGCCAAGACGGTCGCTGCCATCAAAAGCACGCCGAGCGCGGTCAGCGCCGCGAGCGTGCGGTGAAATACTGTGCGTGTCATACGGCCTCCGCGAATTCACGAACACGGGCGTCTTCTTGGTCTCGACGGCGACAACGGCGACGCGCGTTCTCGCGACGAGCATGTAGATCGAGGGCACCACGAAGAGGGTGAACAGGGTTCCGATGATCATCCCGCTCACCAGCATGATGCCGATGCTGTTCCGCGCGCCCGCGCCGGGACCGGTCGCGAGCACGAGCGGAAAGTGACCGACCACGGTGGCCGCGGTCGTCATCAGGATCGGCCGCAGGCGCGTCGAGGCGGCTTCGATCACGGCGTCGAGCTTGGCCTTGCCCGTTTCGCGCAGCTGATTGGCGAACTGCACGATCAGGATCCCGTTCTTCGAGACCAGGCCGACGAGCGTGATCAACCCCACCTGGCTGTAGATGTTCAGCGTCGTGAACCCGAGGAACGAGAACAGCAGCGCCCCGGACACCGCCAGCGGCACCGATCCCGCGAGCACGATGAACGGGTCGCGGAAGCTCTCGAACTGCGCCGCCAGCACCAGGTAGATCAGGACAGCCGACAGCAGGAACGTGGCCAGGAAGCCGCCGCCCTCGGTTCGAAGCTGGCGCGATTCGCCCGCGTAGTCGAGCGTGAAGCCCTGCGGCAGGATCTGCCGCGCCTCGTTCTCCAGGAAGCTCAAGGCCTGGTCGAGCGGCACCGGCGGCGGAATCACGCCCTGAATGCGCACCGCGTTGAGCTGTTGAAACTTCTTCAGCTCACGCGGTTCCGTCGTCGTCTTCACGCGTGGCGAACGTCGACAGCGGAACGAGCCGATCGTGCGAGCCGGTGACGTAGATCTGCTCGAGCTGATCCGACGTCAACCGGTCGGCACGCATCACCTGCGGAATGACCTTGTAACTGCGCCCCTGGATTGCTGAACCGGTTGACGTAGTTGGCGCCGAGCATCGTGGACAGATCGCGGCCTGCCTGACTCAGATCCACGCCCTGCGAGCGCAGCTTGTCGCGATCGAAGACGACCTCGGCCTGCGGCTGATCGAACTTCGAGATCCGTGTCGGCGAAGATGAACATGCCGCTCGTCATCGCCTTCTTCAGCAGCTGCTCGGCGAACTCGCTCAGTTGCTTCGGCTCGGCCGCCGACGCGATCACGAGATCCACCGGGAAGTTGCCGCCGCCGGGCAGCGGCGGAGGGGCCTGCGGAATGACGCGGACGCCCGCGATCTGCGAGAGCGGCCCCATCGACTCCATCATCAGCTGCTGTGTCGTCTTCGTCCGCTCGCTCCACGGCTTGGTCACCATTCCGCCGAAGCCGCCGGTCGGAAACGTGATTTGGAAGATGCTCGCGCTCTCCGGGAACGACTTGTAGACGTCGTAGATCTGGTCCGTGAACAGCTTCGTCTGGTCGAGCGTCGCGTTCGGCGATCCCTGGATGAAGCCGAAGAAGAATCCCTGATCCTCGGCCGGCGCCAGCTCCCGCTGCGAGAACATGTAGAACGGCGCCATCAGGAGCGCCGACGATGATCCAGAGCGTCAGGACCACCGGGCGGTAGCGAAGCGTCGACGCCAGCGAGCGTGTATACGCATTGCCGCACGCTCAGGAACCGGCGGTTGATCCAGCCGGCGAACCCGCGCTCCGTGTCGCCCGTTCGCAGCAGTTTCGCGCCCATCATCGGCGACAGCGTCAGCGCGACGATGCCGGACACGACCACCGCGCCGGCGAGCGTGAACGCGAACTCGCGGAACAAGGACCCGGTCAGGCCGCCCTGAATGCCGAGCGGCGCGTAGACGGCGGCCAGCGTGATCGTCATCGCGATGATCGGCGCGACGAGCTCGCGCGCAGCGTCTTTCGCCGCCTGCACCGGCCGTTTCCCCTGGTGCAGATGCCGCTCCACGTTCTCGACCATCACAATCGCATCGTCGACGACCAGGCCGACCGAGAGCACGATCGCCAGCAGCGTCAGCAGATTGACCGTGAACCCCGCGACCAGCATCAGGAACACGGCGCCGACGAGAGAGATCGGAATCGCCACGATCGGGATGAGCACGGATCGGAACGATCCGAGGAACAGGAAGATCACGACGATGACGATGAGCAGCGTCTCGGACAGCGTCCGCAGCACCTCCCCGATGGCGTCGTGGATGTACTCGGTCGAGTCGTACGGAATGCCGAGCTTCATCCCTGCCGGCAGCTGCGACTGGATCTGCGGCAGCGCCTCTCGCACGTTGGCGATGACGTCGAGCGAGTTCGCCGTCGGCAGCACCCACACGCCCATGAACGTCGCCGATTCGCCGTTGAACCGGATGTCCTGCTCGTAGTTCTCGGCCCCGAGCACGACGTCGGCGATGTCGCCGAGCCGGACGAGCACGCCGTGGTCTTCCTTCACCACCATCTGCCGGAACTCGTCGGGCGTCCGGAGGTCGGTGTTGGCGACGAGGTTGACGGACACCATCGATCCCTTGGTGCGGCCGAGCGCCGAGAGGTAGTTGTTCTTCGCGAGCGCATCGCGCACCATCGACGGCGCGATGCCAAGCGCGGCCATCTTGTCCGGCTTCAGCCAGATGCGCATCGCGAACGTCCGCGCGCCGAGAATGTCGGCGCGCTGGACGCCCGTGATGGCGCTCAGCTTCGGCTGCACGACGCGGGTCAAGTAGTCGGTGATCTGATTCGGATCGAGATCGGTCGACGAGAACCCGAGGTAGATCGCCGCGAACTGGTTGTCGGCGGTCTGCAGGTCGATGATCGGCGCCTCGGCTTCGGGCGGCAGGTCGTTGCGGACCTGCGCGACCTTCGCCTGGATCTGCGTCAGCGCCGCGTTGGTGTCGTAATTCAGTTTCAGGTGGACGGTAATCGTGCTGAGCGACTGCACGCTCGACGATTCCATGTAGTCGATGCCGTCCGCGCTGGCGATGACACGCTCGAGCGGCGTCGTGATGAACCCGCGCACGAGATCCGCGTTGGCGCCGATGTACGCGGTCGTGACGTTCACGACCGCGATGTCGCTGCGCGGATACTGCCTGACGCTCAGCGCGCGAATCGACTGCAGCCCGGCGATCAGGATGACCAGGTTGACGACGATCGCCAGGACTGGCCGTTTGACGAACAGATCGGTGAATTTCATCAGCTGTTCTCCGGCTTCGGCTTCGGATTGTTCCCGGGCTGCACTTTGTTGTTCACGAGGACCGCCGCGCCGTTGCGCAGCTTGAACACACCCGACGTGACGACCTCGTCGCCCGGCTTGACGCCCGACACGATCGCGATCTGATCGCCGCGCGTCGCGCCCAGCTTGACGAACTGCTGCCGGACGCCGCGGTAGCTCTCGCCCTTTTCACTCTTGATGTCGGTGACGACGAAGACCGAGTCGCCGAACGGCGCATAGCTGACGGCCGACGCCGGCAGCGAGATCAACGTGCTGCTCGTCCCCACGGCGACCTCGGTCTGCACGAACATGCCCGGCCGCAGCACGCCCTTGGGGTTCGCGAGCGTCGCCTGGACCTGCACGTTCCGCGTCGCTTCGTCGACGACCGAGTCGAGCGCGGTGATGCGTCCGGTGAACTCGACGGCCGGCTGCTCGCCCACGCTGATGCGGACCGTGCGGCCGGCGCGCATCTGCCCCGCCGCCTGCTGCGGCACGCCGAAGTTCACGTAGATCGGGTTGAGCGACTGCAGGGTGACGAGCGCGTCGCCGCCGGACAGGTACTGACCGAGATTCACCTGACGGAGTCCCAGCACGCCCGAGAACGGCGCGCGGATCGTCTTGCGATCGATCGCCGCGTGAATCTCGCCGACATGTCCGTCGGCCGAACGCTGCTCGGCGGTGGCGCGGTCGAACTCGGCCCGCGAGATCACGCGCTCGTTGAGCAGGCCCTGCAGCCGCTCGAAGTTGACGCGCGCCAGATCGCGCTGGGCCTCGGCGGCCGCCAGCTGCGCGCGCTCCTGGCGCGTGTCCAGCACCGCCAGCACGTCGCCTTCGCGCACCGCCTGTCCCGAGTCGAACGCGATCTTGTCGACCGTGCCCGGCAGATCCGCGCTGACGGTCACGCCGCGCACCGCCGCGACGGTGCCAATCGCGCTCAGCGTGGCCGGCCAGTTCTCCTGCTCCGCCACGATGGTGGTCACCGCTTCCGGGGGCGGCTGATACGCAGCGCCCTGCGCGATCGCCGTCTGGATTTGTCTGAATTTCACGAAGCCCAACGCCGCCACCAACGTCAGCGTCGCAGCCAGCATCACAATCATCCGCTTCACCATGTGCACCTCTTGACTGACTGCTACTCTCGCTCCCGCGAGCGCAGCGAAACAATCAGGCAGAAGGGCGATCGGCCGCTCGGGTAAGAGCGTGACGCGCAACCCCGTCGGCGGACCGACAACGACCTCGTCCTTTTGGCCGATGCCGGCATCGGCCATAAGACATCCGGGAAACGTGGGCGACGCGACTGCAAACTGCCCGATAATTGGTGTGAGGTTCAGCGTGGAATCACGAGCCCAGCAATCAGAGCCCGACGTCGACACGTGCCGTCACCAGCCGCCGGCAGAGGCGAGCTCGCAGGATCCGGAGGTCCTTCGACAGGCGCTCATTCGCGAGTCCTTCGAGCGGAAGCGCGCGGAATGCCTCGCGCACATGCAGGCCGACGTCGTCCAGCTCGCGCTCGATCTGCTGGTGCGTGAGCCGGACATCGAAGGGTTCTTCGGTGCGCTCACGAAGACGATGGTCGAAGAGGGCGAGAGTCGCGACGTGCGCCGTCTGGCTCTTGAACGAAGAGCGTCAGCGCTGCGAGCCGTGGATGGCCTACGTCGGCGATCGGCTCATCACCCGCGGCCAGCGACTGCGACACGGGCACGTTCCCGCGCGAGCTGCCTCGCGGAGCACATCTTCGCCCATGCACCGGGCTGGACGCAGACCATCGAGTACGAGGGCGACGATGCGCGGCTGCCGGAGTCGATTCGCGCGCACAACCTGCGCACGGGCGTCGACACGCTGATCGTGACGCCGCTCGCTGATCGGCGGCCGCACGCTCGGCTGGTTGACGGCGTCAAGCCAGCGGACGACCGAGTACGAAGGCCGCTGGTGGCGGGTCGTGCTGATCGAAGCGATTGCCCGGCAGGCGGCGCTCGCGCTCCACCACAGCCGGCTGATCGAGGCGAATCGCGTCGAAGAACGGCGCAAAGCGATTCTCGAAGAACGCAATCGGCTCGCGCGCGACATTCACGACAACCTGGCGCAGGGCTTCGCGGCGATCCTGATGCAGTTGCAGGGCGTTCGACGCAATGCGAACGGCATCTCGCCGGTCGTGGCGTCGAGCATCGAGACCGTGATCGACCTGGCGCGCACGCATCTGACAGAGGCGCGCCGATCGGTCGGCACGCTGCGACCCAACGTCGGCAACGGCGAAGACATCCCCACCGCGCTGAAACGACTCGCCGACATGCGGCAGCGCACCGACGGCGTGCCGATCGACCTCGTGGTCGACGAGCTCCCCCGCTTCGGCGACGGCGTCGAGCGGGAGATCATCGCCATCGCCCAGGAAGCGCTGACCAATGCCGTGCGCCACTCGCGGGCGCGCCGGATCACGATCCGGGCCTCGACCGCACAATCCGTCGGGCTGCGCCTGTCGGTGGCCGACGATGGGCGGGGCATCGCGCGAGAGCGATCGTCGTCTGGATTCGGGATGACCAGCATGCAGGAGCGCGCCGACCGCATCGGCGCCTCACTGACCATCGTTACTGCTCCCCGGAACGGTACCGAAGTCGTGCTCGCGTGGGAGCCGTCGTCGTTGCCGACGCAGGTGCATGTTGCAAACTGACGTCGCGGTCGTGTCGGCCGGGCGCGCGAGCGTGCTGCTCGTGGACGATCACGCCTTGCTGCGAACCGGCGTGGCCAACATCATCAACCAGGAGCCCGACCTGCAGGTCGTCGCCGAGGCCGGCAACGGCGTCGAGGCGATTGAAGCCTACGTCCGCCATCGTCCGGACGTGACGCTGCTCGACTTGCGGATGCCCGTCATGGAAGGCGTCGAGGTCGTCCACCGCCTCCGCGAGCGCGATCCGCAGGCGCGTGTCATCGTGCTGACGACCTACGACACGGACGATGAGATTTCGCGCGCGCTCAAAGCGGGCGCGAAGGCCTACGTGCTGAAAGACATTTCCGCGGACGATCTCGTGCGCTGCATCCGCGACGTCCTCGCCGGCAAAACCTATCTGGCGCCGGCCGCGGCCGCGAAGCTCGCCGAAGGCGTGACCCGCGTCCAGCTGACGCCGAGGGAGATGGCGACCCTCAAGCTGCTGGCGGACGGAAAAGCCAACAAGGAAATCGCCAGCGAGCTCGACATCAGCGAGCGCACCGTGAAGACCCATCTGGCCCATCTGTTCGAGAAGCTCGGCGCGACGAGCCGGACCGAAGCGGTCAAGGTCGCGACACGCCGCGGGCTGGTTCGGCTGGAATAGCTACTTCTGCTTGACCGGCGCACCGATCCACCAGGTGATTCCGTTCTGATCGATCACCCCGGCGTTTCTGTGCCCGTACGGCTTGTCTTCAGGCGCGCTCTCTGAGCGCGCACCGGCCTTCAACGCCTCGGCGTAGGTCGCATCGACGTCATCGATCCACAAATAGAGGGAGCCCGAGAGGGGTTTCCATGGCCCGCCCGCCTGGCCGAGCATGATCAGCGAGTCGCCAATCGTGACCTCGGCGTGCATCACGGTGTTGTCGGCATTGCGCTGACACGATCTTCTCGACAGCGCCGAACGCGGCTTTCAGGAACGTGAGCTCCGCGTCGGCGTTCGGGACGATGAGGTAGGGCGTGATCGTGCGATAGGTGTCTTTGGTATCAGTCATGGGCCGATCGTCTCAAATCGTGGCGGCGTCAGGATTGTAGAAATTTGACGTGGTTGTGAAACGACGTCCGAGCCGCCTGATACTCGGTCGGCGTGAGGCCCGCGAACGACCGGAAATCGTGGATGAAGTGCGCCTGGTCGAAATAGCCGCAGTCCAGTGCCACCTGCGTCCAGTCGAGGCGGTCGCCCCGGTGCGCCTGCCGCACCGCACGCTGGAAGCGGCGAATGCGGCAGTAGCGTTTCGGCGTCATGCCGACTTCCAGTTTGAACCGTTCGATGAAGCGCTTCGGGCTCAAGCCGATCACGTCGGTGACCGCCGCGACGCTGACGGTGTGCGCGGCTCGATCGAACGCCGTCAACGCGAACGCCACGGCGCGGTGCAGGCCGACGGGCCGCCAGGCTTCGGCCAGCGCATCCTCCAACACATCGAGCTTGGCGTCGGGCGCGATCGGCTCGAGCAGCCGTTCACGCAGCGCGGCGGCACGGCAGCGCCCCCAGAGACATTCCAGGTCGATGTCCCGGTCGGCCGCTTCAATAGCTGGCGCGCGCATGAACGCGACCGTGCCTCCCGGCTTGAAGACCACGCCGGCGACGCGTTCCTGTTCGCTCGTGTCGATGACGCAGTGCCGGGACCAAATGCCGGAGAGAGACGTGCCGGAGCTCGTCACGCAGCGATAGCCGCGGTCCGGATCGTAGAGCCGCGTCTGGTCCTCTTTCAGGTTGATGATGAGCTGCGCGGCGCCGGTTGGAAGAACCCGCTCGAGCGCGTCCGGGCGCGGATCGTTTTCGAACACCCAGATCGATTCGACGAACGTATCAAGCGGCGGCCGGGGAGCGCGGTGACGATACAGCACAACGTTTCCAACCACATTGTATCGAGTCGACCCGACACGAAGTCGGCTAATGTGTAACGGACGCATGACCGACGCCGCCAAGCCGTCTCTGCAACGGCCGCTCTTCTACGCGCTCCTTCTGCTCCTGCTGTTCTTGACCTACCTCGTGCTGCGGCCGTTTCTGGCAGCGCTTGCGTGGGCGGTCATCTTCGCGGTCCTGCTGCACGGCGTGCAGACGAAGATGTCGACGCGCTTTGGCCCGAGCGGCGCGGCCCTTCTTCACGACATTCCTGGTTGCGGTCGCGATCGTCGCGCCAGCGTGGTTTCTGATCTCGACGCTGGCGAATGAAGTGTCGCAGATCACCGAATACGTCAAACGGGCCACCAGCAGCGCGCCGGATCAGATCGACCGGCTCTGGACGGCGGCGCGGATGCGGATCCCAGTCGCGTTGCCCGAGGATCCGACGGAACTGCTGACCGAGGGCGCGCGCCGCGCGGTGGCGTTCCTCGCCCCGCGCGCCGGCAGCGTCGTCGTCGACTTCTTCTCGACGATCGGCAGCCTGCTCGCCATGCTGTTCGCGCTGTTTTTTCTGCTGCGCGACGGTCAGGCGATGGCCCGCCGGCTGCGCGACCAGTTGCCGTTTTCGCGCGAGGACGGCGATCGGCTGCTGCACGACACGCGCGACCTGGTGATTGCCAGCATTGGCGCAGGCGTGGTCGTCGCGGCGACGCAGGGCCTCGTCGGCGGCGTTGCGTTCTGGGTGATGGGGCTGGCGGCGCCGGTGCTGTGGGGCGTGGTGATGGCGATCTGCTCGCTGATTCCGGCCGTGGGCGCCGCCCTGGTCTGGATGCCGGCGGCGATCGGACTGCTGGTGTCGGGTCAGGTCGCCCGCGGCGTGACCTTGCTCATCGTCGGCGCGCTCGATCATCAGCATGGTGGACAACGTGCTGCGCCCGATCATCTTGAGCGGCCGCACGGCGGTCAGCGGGCTCGTGGTGTTCTTCGGCCTGCTGGGAGGCGTGACCGCGTTCGGGTTCGTCGGCATCGTGATCGGCCCGATCGTTCTCGTGACGACGGGCACGCTCCTCGAGATGCTGCGGCGTCGAGCGGGGGACGAACGCCGAACCAGCTCGAGCTGAGGGGCTGGCAGACATGACGGATTGGTTCCTGCCGGCCGGCACCGCCGGGTCGGCGGACGAATGGTGCTTTCCGCACCGTAGAAACCAGCGAGGTGCGCGTCCACATCGACTACCCGGCCTACTACTCGCGCCTGGCCGACCTGTTCGCGCAAATGCGCGCGGGCGACGAAGTGTTCTTCGTCGGCTGGGGTTTCGGCCTCGACGTGGTGCTGAAGAACGGCGTCAGCGCTCTCCAGCATTTGAAGCACGCCGTCAAGAACAAGGTGCGCGCGCGGCTGCTCTCGACGCTCAAACACGACTACAACGCGACGTCTTCCAACGGCTACCGTCGTTCTGTGGCTCCTGGTCTTTGCGAGCCACGCCACTGCCCACGAAGGGTGGGGTATCGTTGTCCAGCCGGACGGCACAATCTATTTCGCCGACATACCCACCAACACGATCTGGCGCGTGACACCGAACAACCGCCTTGAAATCGCGGCGCGCGACAAGCATTCGCACGCGCTCGTGGGGACGGCAGACGGCAGCATCTACGGCACGCATGAGCACTCGCCCGAACGGCCCGGCGAGGTGTGGCGACTGTCACCGAACGGCGATCTGAGTATTGTTTTCAAGGCGCCACAGGTGTTCGAGATGAGCCTCCACGCGTTTCTCATCGCAACAGATGGAACGGTGTACTCGACCAACGTCTATGGCGGCCCGAACGGTCCGCATCGCCTGCTGCGTCGCTCACCATCTGGATCAATGCACGCGGCGATCTCCGAGACTCGTGGTATTGACGGTCTCGCACCTGGACCAGATGGATCGATTTACTTCACCGACACGACCGATCTGCGACGGCTTTCGCTGGACGGCACCGTGACCACCATCGCTGAGAGGCTGACCGAACCGTCCTGGGGCGAGGACTTGATGGGGCTCGAGGTGGAATCAGCGACCAGTATTCATATTGCTGATTACAGCGGCAATCGCATTCTGCACGTGAATGGCGCCGGTCGTCAGACCGCGATCTTCAACAGCCGCTGGCCGTGGTCGCCAACCGGCATCGCTCGTCAGGGTTCCTCGATGTTTGTTCTGGACACTCTGCGCATGCCGTTTGTGCTCCTGGGCAATGTCGGTCTCGGGCCGTACATTCGTGTATCCGTGTCAGCGCGAGCGGCACGATCGAGTCGCGCGTTGTTGTGTGGGGGAGGGGCACTCGTGGGTGGCTGGTGTGACCATACTCGCCCTGGTGGGCGTGATGGTGCGATCATCGTGCGACGTCGCCGCTGACGGGCGCGCCGCGCTGGAACTCTGACGTAGAACCGGGAGGATCGCAGATGCGGGGTTCGGCCTGTCGGACATCGGCACTGGCGGTCACGATGCTCTTCGCCTGGTGCATTTCTGCGGCGGCCCAGGATCATGCCGGCCGCGAGAAATTACGGGCACAGTCGAACGAGTTCCGCAAGGAAGTGATCCGGGTGACGGATGGCGTGTACGTGGCCGTTGGTTAAGACGCAGCCTGGAGGAAGTCGATGAGCAGCCGGCTCAGGACCTCCGGCTGTTCCTGCTGCACCCAATGGCCGGCGCCGTCCACCAGGTGCGTACCCTTGTACTTGGTAGTCACGGTCTTCTCGAGCCGCTCCAACGCGCCGGGGTTCTGATACACGCCCCAGTCGCTTTTCCCGCCCATGAACGTGGACGGCACGTCGATGGTGCGTCCCGCGAAGACCTGCAGGTCAATATCGCCCGGGCTGCCGCGATAGCCGTTGAGCCCGCCCTGGAATCCGGTGCGGCCGAATTCCTCGGTGTAGACGCGCAGTTCGGCGTCGGGCAGCCACCGGTTGGCCGCAATCTCCGCCGCGGACGGCATCTCGGCCGCGACCTGCTCGGCCATGCCCTTGTTGAGGTCCATGACGTAGTAGCGCGGCAGCTTGGCCCACTCGGCTCGCGGTTCGCGCCGCGAGCGGATGCGGGATGGTTCTGTTTCCAGTCCGCGCTTTTCATGTGGTAGTAGGCGCGCAGAAACGCGTGGAGGCCCTGCGGCGGATGCCACATGTTCTCGTTGGCCTCGCGCGTCTGGTAGTAGCGCTGGTAGTGCTTGCGCGGCGGCGTCAGCTTCGCGAGATCGTCGTAGATGGTGTCCGGCGCGGGCCGGTGCCGCAGGCCGCGGAGCCGTTCGCCGTGTTGAACGGCAGCGTCGGCGCTCCGCCGAACGGCGCGCTCATCATCGCGACCGAGCGGAAGATGTCGGGCCGCGCGCACGCGCACCAGCCGGCGAGCGGCGAGCCCTGGTCATGGCCGATGACGGCGGCGACCGAGCGGTAGCCCATCGCCGACACCAGCGCCAGCATGTCCTTGATCTTGTTGAGCGTGCCGAACGGCCGCAGGTCGTCCGTCGTAGTCGACCGGCAGCGCTGTCGTGCGTCCGTAGCCGCGCACGTCGGGCGCGAAGACGTGGTAGCCCGCCGCGGCAAGCGGCCCCATCACCTTGCGCCAGCTGTAGGCCAGCTCGGGATAGCCGTGCAGCAGCAGCAGCGGCGGGACGGCCCGGCGTCTCGAACCCGGCCTCGAGCACGTGCATCCGGAGGCCGTTGACGTCGTTGACGAATCGCGACCGGATGCCGGAGGCAGAACCGACGCGCTGAGCGGCCCGATCGCCGTCGTTGTGTTCTGGACGGCTTCGGCCAGGCGTGATCCCAACGCTACCGGGACGAGCGCTGCGGAAAGACCCTGCAGCAGATGTCGTCGAGTCAGGTTGCTCTGCATCCCTACACTCTTGTTTCGTGTCTCTTTGAACCCTGACGCTATTTCGGTGGCGCCATTCGCTTCAACTCCTCGTACCAGTTCACGACGACATTCAGCTGCAGCAGAGAACGCGCGGGATCGGCCGCCGGACGAACCATGACGAACCGCTGTCCGTCCCGGGAGACGTCGTAGTTGGTGGCGTCGCCGTTGAACGGGTCGACATCGTAGCGGCCCTCGAAAAGGGCGGCGGGCTTGCCGAGGGTGACGCTCGAAGCCGTGGAAACCGGAACGGCGATCAATTGGTCGCCGCGTCGATAAAAGAGCTCACTCCCTTGGGGAGACCAGACCGGCTCGTCGCCGCCTTCGCTCGAAACCTGAACGCGTTGCGCAGCGCCGCTGAGCGCGCGGATGTACACCTCCCGGCGTCCGGATTCATCGGAGACGTAAGCCATGAAACGCTCGTCCGGCGACAGGCTGGGCTCGAGTTCGGCCATCGGGGTGGCGAGGAGCATCTCCTCGGCGCCCGCGCCCTTCCGCCAGATGCCGATATCGTCCGAGGCCTTGATGGCATGAAATACGAGCCCGCTGCCATCGCGTAACCAGATCCGAGGGAAGAGGGAACGGTTGGGGTCCTGGCCGCTGGTGAGTCTGCTGGGTTCCCGACTGCCGTCTGTAGGTGAGGTGAAAAGAGCGAACGAGCCCTGCTCCCGGGTTGAGGCGTAGGTGATGCCCTGACCGTCCGGAGTCCAGATCGGGTCGGAGGATGAACCTGTTCCAAGGGTCAGTCTGGTGCGGGTGCCGCGTTTCAGGTCCCCGATCCAGATGTTCCGCTGGCCGGATTGCGGGTCGATGGCGGCGTAGGCAATGTGCCCTCCATCTGGCGACAGCCGGGGGACGAGATACATTCCCCTCTCCGCGAACGCCGCCGTGGCGTTCCCCTGACGATCCACAAACATCAACTGGCCGCTGCGAGTGGACGCCCCGTCGATGAGGTAGGCGAGGGTGCCGTTCTGGGAAAGGTCGAACCGTGCGTCACGGTAATCTCCAAGGGCCGCGACACCGAGCGCATCGACCACCGGGAAGGGCTCGCCGGTCAATTCCAGTTTCTGAAGGTCGAAGGGCGCGGCAAGAAGAGTCTTCTCCCGCACGAACAACAGATGCCCGGTCAGTGCGAAGCGTGGTGAGACACCTCCCTCGACCAGCACTCTTCCCTTCCCGGAATCTCCGGAGGCGACCATGACGTCCTGGCGCCCCCCGGCCACGTTGGCCACGTAGAGCAGCGCTCTGCCGCCCGGGAGCCAGCGCGGTTGGATATGACTCTGCTCGGTGCGAGAGGCGTCCAGCGCAGTGACCGCGACGGCGGGTCCGCCCGACGCGGAGACCCGCTGAATGGTGAGCGAGGACCCGGAGAAGAGGATCTGCCCGCTCTCAGACCAGGATCCCGCCGCCGTGAATCCCGCGAGAGCGCTGCTGGCGGAGTCCGTGACACGGATGGGAGCGCCCCCTTCGATCTTGATTTTTGTCAGTTCCGCGCCGCGCGTGCCCTGGGGCACGGAGAAGAACCCCAGCCACTGACCGTCCGGGGAGAAGAAAGGCGCAAACCCATCCTTCGGGCCTGGGATGAGCCTCTGTTCAAGCTTGTCCAACGAGCGGAGGAAGAGCCCGCGTTGACCGCCCTGCGAGCCTCCAAACGCGATCTGGATCTGTCAGGGCTGATCGCTACGCCCGAAGCCTGCTGCAGCAGATTGTCGCCAAGGGACAACGCAGCGGCGAAGTGGATCGGCCTGGGAGCCGGCGCGCGGTCAAGGCGGCGGCCCGCGAATCCTCCGGCCAGGACGCCCAGGAGGGTCAGGGCCGCAGCACCCGCGAGCCATCGCGCTGGCGAACGTGCGCCGGAATCGCCGCCGGACAGGCGGCCTCCATTGTGGCTTGGGGGCTGGGCGGCGTCTTCAAGATCGAAGTGCGAGTCCGCGATGTCGTGGAGGCGCCTGCGGGGCTCGCGCTCCAGGCAGCGGCGCAAGAGTCGCAGGAGCCCCGGCGGCGTCGAGGCGGGCAGCGCTTTCCAATCGGGCTCGCGAGTGAGCACGGCAGCAAGGACGTCGGACACGTTGTCGCCCTCGAAGAGCGCGTGCCGCTCAGCATCTCGTAGAGCACGACGCCGAACGCCCAGATGTCCGCGCGCTTGTCGACCGCGCGGCCCTCGCCTGCTCGGGCGCCATGTAGGCGGCCGTGCCGAGAATCATGCCCATCTGGGTCATCGCCGGCGTCGCGATCGTCGGGCGACATTGCGACATGTTCGGCGAGGAGCCGGCCGCTGGCTCCATCGCTCTTCGCCAGACCGAAGTCGAGCACCTTCACCGTGCCGTCGGCGCGCACCTTGATGTTCGCGGGCTTCAGATCGCGGTGGATGATCCCCTGCTCGTGCGCGGCTTCGAGCGCGTCGGCGATCTGCTTCGCGATCGGCAAGGCGTCGTCGAGAGGGATGGCTCCCCGCGCGATGCGCTGCGACAGATCGTCGCCTTCGACGAGTTCCATCACGAGGGCGGTCATGCCCCCGCTTTCCTCGAGGCCGTAGATCGCGGCGATGTTCGGATGATTCAGGGACGCGAGCACTTCCGCTTCGCGCTGAAAACGCGCGAGCCGATCGGCATCGGCCGCGAGCGACGGCGGCAGGACCTTGATCGCGACCTGGCGCTTGAGTCTGGTGTCGGTCGCCCGATACACCTGCCCCATCCCGCCCTCCCCGATCGGCGCGGTGATGTCGTAGACGCCGAGGCGCGTGCCGGGAGTCAGGGCCAAGTGTGCCGTCAGTATAGGGCTGAATCGGCGCCTGGACGGGACTACGCCTCAGAAACGCCTTCGTGGTGCTGACCTTCATGCGCGCTTGAGTGTCGCTCGCTCAGCGCACGGATCTCGAAATCGGGTAGGTCTTGGCGTCCTTCAACGCGTCGTCGAGCACGTTCCACGTGAGCAGGCCGTCGTTCGACCGCGGCTCGAGCAGGTAGAACGCGAGCCGCGCCAGCGGCTGGGTCATCGGCACGCGCCAGCCGCCCGCCGGCACGGTCTGCTCCGCGCTTGCGTATCGACCCTTCGCGGTGCGCTCGCGATGGTTCTCGAACGCCTGGGCGGCGGTCTCGGTCGATTCGATCTGAAACACTTCGAGCTGCTGCGTCGACGGCGCGTCGAGCCGTTCGAGGCGCACGCCGTGCGCCTGCAACCGGTCCGCGACGGCCTTCAGCGAGGCCGGGACGTAGTACGCGGACGGCACGCGCTCGGATTCGGTCGATTCGAAGGTCGCAAACTCCCACATCCGTTCCGGCTTTCGGACGTCCAGCCGGCGCAGCATCGTCCGCCCGGTGTAGGGGTTCACGTCTTCCGTCGTTTCGCCCATGAGGATCTCGACCATCTCGGGCGATCGCTTGGCTTTCGACTGGAGCGACAGCTGCTGACCGACGAGCGACCGCGCGTCCGACTCCGCGGTGGCCTTCTTGATCGCCGCCGCGTTGGCGTGCGCGAAGTTCAGCACTTCTTCGACGAATCGGGTCGCGCCGGCAATGCGGTCCTTGAACGTCGCGTACGAGTACGTTTCGCTGAGGATGCCGAAGCGGTTGCGGATGCCCCAGTAGTTGTGGCTGTAGCGCGGCAGATCCTCGACCGTGGTCCACGATCGCTCCGGCGCCTGGCCGCTGACGTTCCCGTAGGCGTGAAAGTCCCAGTCGTATTTCGACTTGATGGTCTTCGTCACCCACGGCATCCACTGCTGCTGCGCGAGCGCGGCAATCGCCGGATCGACCGCCGGGTTGTTCGGGACTTCGTAGGTCAGGTGATACGCATGCCTCGAGCCGTTGGTCGTGTGGAGATCCATCATGACGTGCGGGTCGTACTCGTTGAGCAGCCGCACCATCGATCGCGCTTCCGGCGTTTCCAGCTTCATGTAGTCGCGGTTGATGTTGAGGTTCTGCGCGTTGGGCCGCGTGCCCATGCCGCCGATCGGGCCGTGCTGCTGCCCGCGATTCGTCAGCGACACGCGCTCGTTGCCGTCCGCGTTGTAGATCGGCGCGACGAGCAGCACCATCGAATCGAGCCATGCGGCGTGACCGCCTCGCGCGATGTCGCGCACGAGCGCCAGCATCGCGTCCTTCCCCTCGACCTCGCCGGCATGCACGTTCGCCTGGATGTAGACGCGCAGCCGGTTCGATCGCTTGACGGTGTCGGGCCGGGCGTCCGCGACTCGTCCGACGACGGCGAGCGGCAGCGATCGGCCTTCGAACGAGTACCCGAAGCTGGTCACGTGCACCAGGTTCGACGCGCGTCCGACGGTCGTCAGAAACGACACGACGTCGTCGTAGCGGCTGGTTTCGGCGTAATCGGTGCGTTCAGGTCTGGTGCGCAGCGTCGAGAGCGGGTCAGCCGGGCGAGCCTGCGCGAGAGCGGAGGCCGGCAACGATAACGACGATGGAAGCAGCGAGGATGAGGGCCGATCGGGATATTCGCATCGGCAAAGTATCGCCGATCAGGGTGCCGAGTCCGCGGCTCGCTCCAGCGCCGCGCGGTTCCAGTTCGCCAGCTTCGCGGCTTGTTCGTAGGTGCTGTCGATGAACGCACGCAGCGCCCGATCGGGATCCGGGCTCGTTCGCATCGCGTTGTAGGGAAAAAGATATTCGCCCAGCTCGCGGTGGTAGGACGCGGCCGGCGGTTCGACGGGCAACTTTTCGAGTCCCGCCGGGACGGGCGCGGCGTAGGCGTAGAACGCGGGCTCCTGGACAAGACCGCCGCCCGGCCAGAATCCGTGACTGATCACTTCGTGAGAGTACGCCTCGCGCATGAACGCCGGGCCCTCGCGATCCGGGGCGGGCCGCCCGGAAAATCGCGTGACCGCCAGGTCGAAGCCGCCCCAGAAAAAGTGCGTCTGGGCTGCACTTCCCGACGAACTGGCAGCGAGCGCTCGAAAACACGCGTTCGCACTGCACCAGGATGCGCCAGAACCGATTGGCGTATGCCGGATCGTACGACGCGTGCACCGTGTCTTGCTCGAACGGAATGGGATTGGGCACTTCGGTCGGCATCGTCCAGATCCGCACCGGCAGCTTCATGTCGGCGAGCGTGGACATCACGTCGCGATAGAAGTCCGCCACGCTTCGGGCCGTCAACGGCAGCTCGCGCCTGGCGCCGTCAGCTGTGGCGATGGCCAATCGATGATCGATGAAATCGAACTCGATGGTGAAGGTGGACGAGCCGTGATGCAGCGGCCGCGTCATCAACCCGCGCGAGGTGACCTGCAGCGCAATGCCCCACGAGTGATTGAGCGGCGGCGCCAGCGCCAGGGCCACCTTCCCGACAATCTGCGTCCACATGTGCAGCGTGGCGTAGGTGTCGTTCCACTCGGCCGGCAGTTCAGGCCAGCGTTCGTCGGTCACGCTTGCCATGATATGCCGAGTGTCGCGTCATTAGCCGCGCGCGTGCATGCGCTCGAGGCGCCGCGTCGCCAGTCGAGCCAGCAGCGAGCACGCCAGCACGATCGACACGAGCACCAGGGCGCCGGCCCACGCCTGGCGGTGCCAGTCGTCGTACGGACCAGTCGCGTAGGTGAAGACCTGCACGGTGAGCGTCGAGATCGGCTGTGTGAGGCTGGTCGACCAGAACCGGTTGTTGAATGCCGTGAACAGCAGCGGCGCCGTTTCGCCGGCGATGCGGGCCAGGGCGAGGACGATGCCGGTCACGATGCCGGGGAGCGCCGCGGGCACGACGACCGTGAACACGGCGCGGGCACGCGTCGCGCCAAGCGCCAGCGCCCCTTCGCGCATCGTGGACGGCACCAGCAGCAGCAACTCCTCCGTCGTCCGCGCGATGATCGGAATCATCATCACGCCGAGCGCAAAACCGCCGGCCAGCGCGCTGAACTGCCGGAACGGCAGCACCGCCACGACGTACGCGAAGAGTCCGATCACGATGGACGGCACGCCGTTGAGCGTGTCGGCCGCGAAACGCACCAGCGCGGCGACCCGGCTGCCAGCGTACTCCGCCATGTAGATGCCGCTGAGCACGCCGATCGGCATCGCCATCGCCGCGGCCAGGCCGCACACGATCAGCGTGCCGAGGATCGAGTTGGCCATGCCTCCGCCGGCTTCGCCGACGGGGAGCGGCATGTGCGTGAAGAACGCCAGGTTGACCGAGCGGATGCCCTGACTGATCACGAAGAAGAGGACGAAGCCGAGCGGCACCAGCGCAAGGATCACCGAGCCCGCGCAGAACGTCATGAAGATCGCCGACAGCACCTTGCGCCGGGTCGACGTCGTCATGCCGGCGTCTCGACGGGTTCAGGGCTGGCGACGGTTCGCCCGGTTCGATTCATGCTCCAGATCAGGAGGCGGGAGAGCGAGTTGACGAGCAGCGTGATGACGAACAGCACGAGACCGATTTCGACGAGCGCGGACAGGTACAGCTCGTCAGCCGCTTCCGTGAATTCGTTCGCGATCACCGCCGCCATCGTGTACTGCGGCGCGAAGAGCGACATCGACACTCGAGGGTTGTTGCCAATCACCATCGTCACGGCCATCGTCTCGCCCAGCGCGCGGCCAAATCCCAGCATGACGCCGCCGACAATGCCGGTGCGCGCGTAGAACAGCGCGGCGCGAATGGCTTCGAAGCGCGTCGCCCCCAGCGCATACGCGCCTTCGCGCTGCGCCGCCGGGACCGACTTCAACACCTCGCGCGACACCGATGAAATGAACGGCACGACCATGATGGCCAGGACGAGTCCGGCCGACAGCATGCCGAGGCCAAGAGGCGGACCGCTGAAGAGCGGCGTGCCGCGCAGTGCCGCGGGCGTGGCGGTTTCGAGCGCCCGAACCGCCGGCACGAGGACGAAGATGCCCCACAGGCCGTAGACGATCGATGGAATGGCGGCGAGGAGCTCGGTCAGGAACACGAGCGGTTGACGGAGCGCGGCTGGACAGAGCTCCGAGATGAAAATCGCAATCCCGAGCGCGATCGGCGTGGCGATCAGTCAGCGCAAGGATCGCCGAATACAGCGTGCCCCAGATGAACGGCAACGCGCCGAATTCGCCGGCGACCGGATCCCAGAGCCCCGTCTGCCAGAAGCTCAGACCGAACCGGCGGATGGACGGCATCGACTCCAGCGTCAGCACGATGCCGATCGCCGCGACGATCGGCGATCAGGATCAGGCCGAACAGGCCGGTGCCGATCCGGAAACCCGAGTCGTCGCATGTGCGATTGCCATGGCCGACTGCTCTGCGTCTATGATCTGTCGCAAGGGCCGCCATTTCGAGCTTCACCACCGAGTCGGGGAGCGGCGCGTACCCAGCTCGGCGCAATACTTCTGGCCGTCGGTGAGCGCCCATTTCACGAAGTCGACCATCGCTTTCGACTGCGCCTTGTTCTTGGGGTTTTCGTAAGCAGCAGCCACGTGAACGAGGAGATCGGATACACGCCTTTGCCGGGCGCGTTGGTGATCGAGACACGAAAGTCGGCGGGCATCTGGCTGGCCGCCGACGTCGCGGCCGCCGTGACCGACTCGACGGAGGCCCTGCTGAATTCTCCCGCCATGTTCTGGACCGACCCGTAAGCTGATCTTGTTCTGCAGCGCGTAGATCAACTCGACGTAGCCGATCGAGCCTGGCGCCTGGCTGACGAGACCGGCGACGCCTTCGTTGCCGCGGCGCGCCGACGCCAGTCGGCCAGTTCACCGAGGTGTTGATGCCGACCCTGGTCTTCCATTCGGGCGACACCTTGGCGAGGTAGTCGGTCCAGATGTAGGTCGTCCCTGAGCCGTCGGCGCGATGGGCGACGGTGATGTCGGTCGCCGGCAGCGCCACGCCGGCATTCAGCTTGGCGATCGCCGCGTCGTTCCATTCGTGATCTTGCCGAGGAAAATGTCGGCGAGCACCTGGCCGCTGAATTTCAGCTCGGCTCGGACGGCGGGAATGTTGTAGACGGGCACCACCGCGCCGAGCACCGTGGGCAGGTGCAGGATTCGTCCCGGCGAGGCCTGCAGCTGTTCCGGCGTCATCGGGCCGTCGGTCGCGCCGAAAAAGACGGTCTGCGCTCTGAATCTGGCGGATGCCGCCGCCCGATCCGATCGACTGGTAGTTGATCTGGATGTTCGAATGGAGCTTGTTGTACTCGGAGAACCACTTCGAATAGATCGGATAGGGAAATGTCGCGCCCGCACCGTTGATTTGAATGGTCTGCGCGTCGGCGCCCGCCAGCGAGCGCGATGGCGCAGACGAGCGTGAGCGCGGCGGTTCGTCCATTCCCCATGTCAGCGTCAGAAGCTGATCAGCCCGTGCACCCCAAACTTGGCCTGCTCTGGGTTGTCCCGGCGTAAAGCCCTCGAAGGTTTGACCGTCGTAGTCGACGAGCAGCGCGCTCGCCACGGTGCCCTGGTGCGGGAACCAGTACGCGACGCCGACGATCGTGCGGTTCCGCACCTGTCGCGCCAAGGAGCGTGTTGGGTTTCAAGTGGTCGTACCGCAACAGCGCCTCGAGGCCCATCGACGTTTTCGGCGTCGCCCAAATCGAGTAGCCACGGCCGTCGACTTCGGGCCTGGTGATCGAGGTCCGATCCGCCGTGTCCAGGAACTCGAACGCGGCGTTCAGGTTCGGGTGCTCGTAGGTCAGGCTGGCGATCATGCGATTGCGCGGCCCGTTCTTCACGTAGCGATCGGCGTCGTAGAAAATCGTCCCGCGGATGCCGCGCAGCGTGGCCGGCGCCGCCGGATTGGCGAACGGCCGCACCGTCGCACGCATCTGGTACGACTTCAGGTTGTTGACTTCGGCCTTGTTGTAGTTCTCGCCGTTGAACACGCCGACGTGCACGTCGCCGTAGTTCGACGGGAACTGGTAGTGGAACGACGCGCCGGCGTCAGCCGACGCGAAATACCCCTCGCGCTCGACGAACATCGTGCCCTGGAAGCGATAGCGGTAAATGGCCTCCGCGAAATCCAGCCAGGGGGTCTGCTGGATCCCGAATCGGGCGTACGAGCCCTTCGTCATCCAGTCGTCGAGGTTCAACTGCATGTACGCGTACTTGATGCGAAATTCGAGGCTCCCCGCCAGGTTGCTGAACGAGCTCGTCTCCCGCGCGATGTCGGGCGTGAGGCGAAAGGCGACAAGGTGCGAGATGTTGCCTGTAACGTTGATGTAACTGCGGGTTACGTTGAACTGGCTGAGGTGGAACGTGTTCCCGTCGGAGTCGGTCGTCGGTGGGATTCAGCGTGTAGGTGTAATCGGGGTAAATGACAGCGCCGACCCTGATGGACGGCGTGTCGTCCGGCGGCGTAGGCGCCGCAGGCGGCGGGGTTTGCGCCGAAGCGATCCGTGCCCAGCTGAACAGAGTCACGAGGACAAGGCGGACAGCGATGCATCGCATGCCCCCACCATACCCCGACCTTACCCCTCGATGGCTTCCCTTCCGTTACATTCGTGTAAATTTCGTGTAACTTCCGTTACTCCTGGGCGGGTTCTTGCTTGCCTCGCCGCATCGGCAACGGCGGCCGGTTGCGCGCGTCGCGCTTCTCCCGTTCGCGGACGAATGCCTTGATGATTTTGAGCGCGGCCCGAGCCTCGCGCTCGGTTCGGCGTCCGCGAAAGTAGGCCGCGAGCTCCCGATTGGCGCGCAGCACTTCCTGATTGCGCATCTCCTGCTCGGCGGCCGATTCGTCCCCGGCCGAGCGCTTGCGCGGTGTCGCCATCGGCCGAAACTCTACATCAGATTTGTTGCCAGCCGTGGGCGGTCAGCTCGGACACTTCCCAGCGAAAGAGCGCGAGCGCGCGCTCCACCCGCTGCCAGTCGCGATAGACCTTGCGCTGCAGCGACTCGCCGTCGCGCTCGCGCGCGACTACCCACCCGGCTGCGGTGTGAAGGGAAACGGTGTAGCGTCGAATGTGATCGGCGTTGCGCAGGATGACGGAAAACATATGGGCGTCGCCTCCAATGAAGGCACGACCATCTTTGATCGACACCCGTGGCGGCGAATGTAAAGTCTCTGTAACAGTCGTGTTGCCGAGTTAGTGCGACGTTTTCTCGAGACGCTCGAGGAGGATGTACCAGCTTTCGCAGTCGGTTCGCGATCCGCCCGCCAGGGTCACGGTGAACCGCAGGTTCAAGGATGGGATGTCCCACTTTTGTCTCGCCCGGCCCGCCTCGAACGCCACACGGTAGGGCTTGAGGAGGTTGTCCTTCGAGTCGTGATCGCGATGCGTGTCCTGCACGCCGGTGAAGATCGCAAACTCCCGCCGCGGCCCCATGTGCACTTCGAACTTTCCCTCGCCGTTGACCATGTGGTCGTAGACGCGCTCGCTGTACTGGCCGTCCGATTCGCGGCACGACTGCCAATTCCCCTCGAGAATGTTGTGCGTGTCGCGGGAAAGCGTCGTGAATTGAGCCGCGTGAACGCTCGCAAGCGTGAACGCCGCGAACACACCGGTGAGAAGCCAGGCTAGCCGGGCAGTCGGGAGACGCACGGGACTCCTTTCGAAAACGGACGAGCCAGGGCCAGAATACCATCGTTTTCGCGACCTTAACTCACAATTAACACGCCCGACACGGGTGCGACATTTTCCCCCGGTACGCTCGATGTCGGCTCATGGTCAGGCACCGCATTCTCATCGTCGAAGACGAGCAGGACATCGCCGATCTGATCAAGCACGCACTCGAGCGCGGGGGCGATGCCGAAGCGGAAATCGTCGGATCGGGCGACGCCGCGCTGCAGGTCGTCCGGCAGCAACCGCCGGACCTGATCATTCTGGACTTGAATCTGCCGGTGCTGAGCGGCCGCGAGGTCTGTCGCATTCTCCGAACCGGCGACGTCGCGCCGCACGTGCCCATCATCATGCTCACCGCCCGCACGAGCGAAGACGACCGCGTCGCTGGTCTGGAACAGGGCGCCGACGACTACGTGACGAAGCCGTTCAGCCTGCGCGAATTGTCCGCGCGTGTCCGCGCCGTCTTGCGGCGCGGCACGCAGCCGGGCGAGCGGCCGACGGCCGCCTATCGCGGGGCGCATCTCGACGCGGACTTCGAGGCGGTCGCGGTTGCCGTCGACGGCTCGCCGATCCGGCTGACGAGACGAGAATTCGAGCTGCTCCGGTATCTCGTGCAGAACAAGAACCGGGTCGTCACCCGCGACCGGCTGCTCGAACGGGTCTGGGGATACGAACGGCTCGTGGAAACCCGCTCGGTCGACGTGCACGTCGGCCGGCTGCGAGGCAAGCTCCGCGCGGCCGGCAGCCAGATCGAGACGGTCATCGGACTCGGATACCGGTTCGTGGATTGAGTGGGCGTCGACACCGCTGAGGTTGTAGAGTTCCTCCACAGGCCCAAGACAACGGGCGAGGAGGAGTTCGATGGCGGAACGCGTTCAGACCTACAAGAACCACACACGGCGCTGCCGGCGTCTGCTCTTTTTCGTGTTCCCGTGCTGCTGCTCAACTTTGTCAACCAGGTCCGTCACTGTGGATGGCCCCGAGCCGGGCGCGGCGTTCGGCGCACTCGTCGCGTTCGCCGTGCTCTGCATTCCATTCTACCGCGCGCCAGATGGCGCTGAACGTTCAGGACCGCGTGATCCGCGTGGAGATGCGCCAGCGGCTGACGGGAGTGCTGCCGCCCGATCTTCAGCCGCGCATCCGCGAGCTCACCCGGCAGCAACTCGTGGCGCTGCGGTTCGCCTGCGACGCCGAGTTGCCGGGCCTGGTGCGCGAGGTTCTGGAGGGACGCCTGAAGACGTCCAAGGAGATCAAGCTGCGCGTGAAGGACTGGCAGGCAGACTGGCTGCGCGCGTGAGCCACCGCGGACGCCTCTGACGCTACTTGCGAATGCTGCGGAGAATCTTCGGCGTGAGCAGCCAGCGCAGATCGCCGGGACCGCTTGGCGGCAGCGCGTCGACGTCGATCCGGCACACGGCGCCTTTCTTGAACTCAATCGAATGACGCGAGCCGATGAGACGCGCGGCGAACTCGCCGATGCCGGGCTCGTGCCCGACGATGGCGATGCGCGTGCGGCGCGACTGCTTCTCGAGGTCGGTGACGACTTCCTGATAGGTGCCGCCGGGCGCCAGCGATTCGGCCGTGACGATGGGCGGCCGCGGATTCATGGCCGCGGCGACGAGTTCCGCGGTCTGCTTGGCGCGAACCAGCTGGCTCGTCACCACGACGTCGAGCGTCACGCCGAGCCGATCGAGCCCGCGCGCCGCCTTGCGCATGCGCGAGGCGCCGTCATCGCTGAGCGGCCGCTTCGCGTCGTCGGGCCATTCGTCGCCGCGCTCCTCGGCAACGGCGTGGCGGATCAAATACAGCTCGTAAGGACCAGGCATCGTTTACCCCGCACGGCGCGTGGAAGACGCCTCCGGCGCTTGCCGTCGGCGTTGCGCGCTCAGTTTTTCGGTGATCGCTTCGAGCCCGACGCGGCCGCGCATGTAGCGCGCATGCAGGCGGCGGCAGTCGTCTTCGAGCGACACGACCAGCGCGTCCAGATTCCGCCAGACCGTGAGATCCGGCGGCGTCAGCGACGCTTGTTCCTGACGGATGCGATCGATCAGCACCTGGCGATCGTGCATGCGCCCGAGGATGTCCTGCGCGCGTTTCAGCGCGGCCAGTTCGGGCGCCGTGGCGCCGCTGATGTCCGATGCCAGTTCCAGCGCGTAGCGAAGCTTCTTCGAGGCGATGCGCACGACGTGCAGCCGCTCGGGCAGATAGACCGCCCCGGCGGTGGCGATGGCGTCGCGGACGCGCGACGCGCGCGCGACGATGCTGGCGTCGACGGCCCAGCGCCACGCCTTCGCCGCGCGCGGCGACTCCCGTTCCAACTCGTGGAGCTCGTCCACGATCCCGTCGAGGCGTTTCGCGATCTTCCGGAGCTCGTCCATTGAGAGACGCTCGAACAGCCGCTTACGCGCGGCGGTGCGCTCCTTCGACACGACCACGGCGACGCGGCCAAGCACCTGGCGATGCGATCGGCGGGATTCATGCAGCTCGTCGATCAACAGCATGAGCACATCCAGCTCACGAACGGCGCCAAGGCGGGACGTGACTTTGCGTAGACGACGACCGAGGCGGCGGGCGCGCCGCGAGTCGAGCTCCAGCAGCGGCAGCAGTCCGCGCAGCCGGCGCGAGGCGATGCGCGCGCGATGGAGCGCGACGACCTCGCCGCTTTCCAGGGCCGTGAAGGTCCTGGTGAATCGACGCAGCCGTTTTTTGAGGAGTTGGGATCGTTCGAGCACGGGTGATCGCGACCGTGTGATTATAGTTGAGCCATGCGCATAGCGACGGTCGACATCGGGACGAATTCGATCCATATGATCGTGGTCCAGATTCGGCCCGACCTGTCCTTCGAGGTCATCGACCGGGAGAAGGAAATGGTCCGGCTGGGCGCCGGTGGTCTCGACGGCCGCTCTTTGACGCCAGAAGCAATGCACGCCGCTCTCCAAGTCCTGTCGAAATTCAGGCGTTTGGCCGAATCTCATCGGATCGAACAACTTATCGCCGTCGCGACGAGCGCCGTTCGCGAAGCCGAGAACGGCGGCGAATTCCTCCAAGCCATCACTGACGAAACCGGCATCCGCGCCGCGTGTCATTTCCGGGACCGAGGAGGCGCGCCTCATCCACCTTGCCGCGGTGTACGGGGTCGGCGGGCAGGCCGATGCCGCGGTGGTCATCGACATCGGCGGCGGCAGCGTCGAGGTGACCAAGGGGTCGGGGCCGGCCGTCGAGTTGGGACGAAGTTTCAAGCTGGGTGTGATCCGCCTGACGGAACGGTTCGTCAAGACCGACCCGCTCGAGCGGCGCGACGAGCGCAAACTGGTGCGCCATGTCGACGAGGAAATCGGCAAGTATCTGGCCCAGGTCGCGCGCGGCGGATTCGATCGCGTGGTCGGCACGTCGGGGACGATCATGAGCATCGGCGCCGTCGTGTCCGCGGCGGAGGGACTGCCGCTCGGTACGCCGCTTCGCAATCGCCGGCTGTCCGCGAAACAGATCCGGCGGGCCCGGAAGATGCTCGTGGCGCTCGACCTCGACGATCGGATGCGTGTGCCGGGTCTGGAGCCGCGCCGCGCCGATCTCGTCGTGGCCGGCGTCATCCTGCTCGACGAATTGCTGCAACAGCTCGACGCCGACGAGATCACGCTCTGCGACCTGTCATTGCGCGAGGGCGTGGTGCTGGACTACATCGCCCGGCACCGGAAAGAGATCGCGCAGGCGGAGCGATACCCGGATGTGCGGCGACGCAGCGTCTACGAGCTGGCGGAGCGGTGCCACTACTGGCCGGAGCACTCGCACCAGGTCGCGCGGCTCGCGACGGCCTTGTTCGACGAAACGCGCGCGATTCACGGCCTCACCGATCGCGAGCGCGACTGGCTGGAGTACGCGGCGATCCTGCACGATATCGGCGTCCTGATCAGCTACGAGCAGCACCACAAGCACTCCTATTACCTGATCAAGAACGGTGATCTTCGCGGGTTCGACCCCGACGAGATCGAAATGATCGCGCAAATCGCCCGCTATCATCGGCAGGCGGCGCCCAAACGCGCGCACGAGAGCTACGGAGATCTCCGGCGTAAGCGCCGTCGCGCGGTGCGCACGCTGGCGTCGATGCTGCGGCTCGCCGAAAACCTCGACCGCAGCCACTCCCAGACGATCACGGGCGTGGCGCTGCGCGATCGCGGAGACGACGATCTGCTGCAGCTGCGGACGTCGGGCGACGCGGAGCTGGAACTGTGGGCGGCCACGCGTCAGGCCGAACCCTTCGAGCGAATGACAGGCAAACCGCTGCGGCTCGAGGTGAGCCAGGAAGCGGCAACGGGCAATCAATCCCATGCTGAACAACCTCACACAACCCCACGAATATCCGGGCAAGCTGTTCGTCGTGGAAGGCATCGACGGATCGGGCAAGACGACACAGCTCGGCCTGCTGGCGAAGTGGCTGACCGCCGAAGGCCACCGGGTGTTCGTCACCGAATGGAACTCGTCCGCGCTCGTCAAGGCGGCGACCAAGACGGGCAAGAAGAAGAACGCGCTGACACCGATGACGTTCAGCCTGCTGCACGCCACCGACTTCGCTGATCGGCTGCTCTACAAGATCATCCCGCCGCTCAAGGCCGGCATGATCGTGCTCGCCGATCGCTACGCGTACACCGCGTTCGCGCGCGACGCCACGCGCGGCGTCGATCGGCAATGGGTGCGGGAGCTGTACAGTTTCGCGGTGCGCCCCGACCTTTCGCTGTACTTCCGCGTCCCCATCGACGTGTCGGTGGACCGGCTGATGGCGCGGCGCATCAAGCTCAAGTTCTACGAGGCCGGCCTGGACATGGCCTGGAGCACGAATCCGGTGGAAAGCTTCCGGCTGTTCCAGGGCAAAGTCCTGGACGAGTATGATCAGCTTGTGAATGAGTTCGGCCTCGAGATTGTGGATGCCGGGGGCAGCATTACCCAGCAACAGCGGCTCGTGCGCAATCTCGTAGCCCCGTTCGTGCAGCCGAAGCTGGTCGACCTGCCTCCGGGAGAGATTACGCATGACGAGTTCGTCTGACGCCCCGACCGCACCCGAACCGGGTGCCAACGGCGAACGGCAGGCCGGGGCGTACTACGGTCGGGGGATTCCCTACCTCCCGCTCAACGACTATCCCGGCAAGTTGATCGCCATCGAGGGCACCGACGGCGTCGGCCGCACGACGCAGATTCAACTGCTGCGCGAGTGGCTGGAGGTGAAAGGCTACGGCGTCGTGGAAACCGGCTGGACGCGGTCGACGCTGATGCAGCCGACCATCGAAATCGCCAAGTCGAGCAACACGCTCAACAAGCTGACATTCGTGCTGCTCTACGCGACCGATTTCGCGGATCGCCTGGAAAAGGAAATCATCCCCGCGCTGAAGGCGGGGTTCGTGGTCCTCTCCGATCGCTACATCTTCACCGCCCTGGCTCGCGCCGGCGTGCGGGGCGTCGATCGCCAGTGGCTCCGGAACCTGTATGGGTTCGCCATCGCGCCGCACATGGTCTTCTACCTGAATATCGACGTGAAGAGCCTGATCGGCCGCATCCTGGCGGCGCGCGGCATGAACTTCTGGGAATCCGGGATGGACTTGAAGCACGGCGACGACATCTACGACAGCTTCCGGACGTATCAGAACAAGCTGCTCCGCGAATATGCGTCGATGGCCGACGAGTTCCACTTCCGCGTCGTGGACGCGCGCCGGACGGTGGACCGCATTCAGGATGAACTGCGCCGGCAGGTGAGCGCTTTCCTCGAACCTGCGGAAGTGCCCGCGGAACAGCCGGTGTTGACGCGCTGAGTTGCGGTTGGGCTATCTGCGGCGGGACCTTCGGCGCCGCGACTTCGGAGGGCCGGCGTCCGCATCCAATACCGTCACACCCTGGCCGACGCGCTCGGCCAACTCGACATAGTCAAGATGCCCGGACAGCGCTGACGTCGATACTCCACGGCGAGGGCGATCCGCCGCGCGGTCGCGTGGAGCTGAACCGGTCGACGATGAACGAATCTGGTGCCGCGCCATCCCATCGCTTATTGAGCAACCCGCGTGCCCACCTGGACAACTCAGCGCTATCTGTGTGCTCATCAGCGGCTTCTGGCCTGTAAGATAGGCGTCAGGGACGCGCTTCTATGCCCAACACGCTAACAATTACCGACAACCGAACCGGAAAACAGTACCGAACTCCCGGTGCAAGACGGCACGATTCGCGCGATGGACCTGCGCCAGATCAAGACGGGGGCCGAGACTTCGGCTTGATGACCTACGACCCGGCGTTCATGAACACGGCGAATTGCCGCAGCGCGATCACGTATATCGATGGCGACAAGGGCATCCTGCTGTATCGCGGCTACCCCATCGAACAGCTCGCCGAGGACAGCAACTTCCTCGAAACCGCGTTTCTGATCCTCTTCGGGGAGCTGCCGAGCGAGGCGCAATTGCAGGCGTGGACGCGCGAGATCACGCTCCACACGATGCTGCACGAGAACATCAAGAAGTTCATGGAGGGGTTCCGGTACGACGCGCACCCGATGGGCATCTTCCTCAGCACGGTCGGCGCGCTGTCCACGCTGAACCCGGACGCCAAGAACATCTTCGACAAGAGCTCCCGGTTGCTGCAGACGAGGCGGCTGATCGCGAAAGTGCCGAGCATCGCCGCCTATGCCTACCGCCACAGCATCGGCCGGCACTACATCTATCCCGACAACGATCTCAGCTTTACCGGCAACTTCTTGAACATGTTGTTCAAGATGACGGAGCTGAAGTACGCGCCCAACCCGGTCCTCGAGCGCGCGCTCGACGTGCTGTTCATTCTGCACGCCGACCACGAGCAGAACTGCAGCACGACGACGATGCGCACCATCGGCAGCTCGCAGGTGGATCCGTATTCGGCGCTCGCCGGCGCGGCGGCGGCGCTGTACGGGCCGCTCCACGGCGGCGCCAACGAGGCCGTGCTGCGGATGCTCAACGAAATCGGGTCGATCAAGCGCGTGCCCGAGTTCATCAAGCGCGTCAAGGCCGGCGAGGGCAAGGATCGCCTCATGGGGTTCGGCCACCGGGTCTACAAGTCGTACGACCCTCGCGCGAAAGTCATCAAGAAGATCGCCGATCTCGTCTTCACCGTGACCGGCAAGAATCCGCTCCTCGAGATCGCGCTGGAGCTCGAGCGGATTGCGCTGCAGGACGAGTACTTCATCACCCGCAAGCTGTACCCGAACGTGGACTTCTATTCGGGGCTCATCTACCAGGCGATGGGGTTCCCGGTCGAGATGTTCCCGGTGCTGTTCGCGATCCCGCGCACGGCCGGCTGGATTGCCCAGTGGGAGGAGATGCTGCTCGACCCGGAGCAGAAGATCGCGCGGCCTCGTCAAATCTATACAGGACCGGGCATGCGGGACTACGTCCCGCGCTCGAAGCGCTAAATGCTGAAAGGCCTCCTCATCGTCGCCCTCGCGCTGCAGGCCGTTGCGCCGGCGACGAAATTCGATTCGGGACGGGCGTGGGAGCATCTGCGGCAGCTCGTCGCCATCGGTCCGCGGCCGTCAGGATCACCAGCAATCGAGCAAACGCGGAAGTACATCAAGGATCAGCTGACGAGCGTCGGGCTGACGGCGGCCGAGCAGACATGGGAAGACCAGACGCCGATCGACAAGATCCGGCTGGTCAATCTCGTCGCCACAATCCCGGGCGCGCGCAAGGAGCGGATCGTGTTCGCCGGGCACTACGACACGAAGCTCTATCGCGAGTTCCGGTTCGTCGGCGCCAGCGACGGCGGATCGAGCGCGGCCTTCCTGATCGAGCTCGCCCGCGTGCTGAAAGCGCGGAAGAACGCGTTCACCATCGAGCTGTTGTTCCTGGACGGCGAGGAGGCGCGGCTCCCCGAATGGGGCGGCACCGACAACACCTACGGCAGCCGCCACTATGTCGGGCAGGCCAAACGCGACGGCTCGCTGGCGTCGCTCAAAGCCCTGATCCTCGTCGACATGATCGGCGATCGCGATCTCAGGATTCGCCGCGACACCAACTCGACGCCGTGGCTGACGAATCTCGTGTGGGATGCCGCGAAGAAACTGCAACTGGACCACGCGTTCATCGCCGAAACGACGCGCGTGGACGATGACCACATGCCGTTTCTCGCCGCCGGCGTCCCGGCCGTCGACATCATCGATCTCGACTACGAAGCCTGGCACACGGTCAACGACACGCTCGACGCGGTCAGCGCCCGCAGCCTGCAGACGGTGGGCGACGTCGTGCTCGCCGCGCTCCCGAGCATCGAGGCTCGCCTCGGCAAGCGCTGACGGAACCGGACGGCGGCTCGGGCGCTGAGCCGCCTCATTCCTTTCGGCCCGACGTCCCCTTCGGGACCGCGGTCAGCAGCGCGATCAACGCCTTGTCGCCGCCGCGGATCCGCGACGTGCCGACCACAACCGTTTCGCCGATCTCCATGCTGAAGTTGGTGTCGATGACGCTGCGCCCGTCCATCAGGCGCGGACGTCACCTGGCCTGCTTCGAAGGTCGCCATTCTCTGTTTGAGCGCCTCGATCTCCGAGTAGGCCCGCACGACGGCGGCGTGCTTCTCGCCCAGTTGCTGCCGCATCGCGGCCGCGTTCGCGCTGCATCCGTTCGAGCCGGTCCTGGATGGCCGCCTCTTCGGCCCGCCGCGCCGCCGCTTCGTCGGCCTCGCGCACTGCCAGGACGGTCGGGCCAGGCTCCTGCAGGAGAAACCTGACTTGCATGCGGCCCCCGGCCTGGGGAACGGTGACCACGGTCAACTGATACTCCTGATCGTCGGGGCCGCGAAGCCGCGAAGTCGACCGCTGCGATCCGAGGATCCACGCCGCATCGAGCAATCGATAGCCGCGATACGGCAGGAAATCCTTCATGTCCGCCAGCGCCTTCCTCGCCGCCAGCGGCACGTTCTCGGCGATGGTCGTCGACTGGCCCTCGCCGAGGACGAGCACGACGCGGAACCCCTGAGGGGCGGGCTGCCCCTTCGCCTCAGGCGACGGCGTGAGGCAGTCTGCGCGCTGGCGCTGGCGCCAGGGCGCGCAGGCGACGGCGATGCGGACGAGACGAAGTGGATCATCGAAGCACCTTCTCATTGACGCTCTACGGATTGAATTCCGGATCGAACACCCAGATGATGCGCGTCCCGCTCGGCGTCGCGAACTGCAGCGGACGCCGTTCTCGAGCCGCGCCGCGAATCGACTCGCGACCTGAGGCGATGCGGCGGGATTGTCGGCATGCGGCAACGCGACGCCAGTGCGATGCCGACGAGAATCGTGGCGGCGACCGGCGCTGAACTACGCCTACATCGCGCTCGCGATCACAACAACGAAGTGACCTACGAAATGCGCCGGCAGCAGAGAATCCGGCAACGCTGACCGCCTCCGTCCCCAACCCCCCGCACCTCCGTCCCCAGCCGCCCGCACCTCCGTCCTCAGCCGCCGCAACGGGGTCTGACCCCACGCCCCGAATTCCCCGGGCTACGCCAGGTGATGGGGTCAGACCCCCATGCGGGCGCCACCGGCCCGCGCCCACGGGGTCTGACCCCATCGTCCAACCCCCCCGGCTAGGCGAGGACGTGGGGTCAGACCCCGTGCCGGGTCGCCCGCACCTCCGTCCCCGGCCAATCCGCAGGGACGGAGGTGCTAAACACGCTAACCACAGCGCTTAGGTCCCGTCTAAGCTGGATGAGGAATGGACGTCACCGAAGCAGCAGCCGCCCTCGACCGGGCGCGCCAGGGCGACAGCGAAGCGTTTCGCTCGCTCGTGGAGCGGCACAGCCGCACCGTGTTTCGGCTCGCGTTCCGGATGACCGGCAATGAGCAGGATGCAGAGGATGTGGTGCAGGAGAGCTTTCTTCGCGCGTATCGGCAGCTCGGCCGGTTCGAGTCGCGGGCCAATTTCGGCACCTGGCTGTATCGAATCGTCGCCAACTGCTCGGTGGATCTGATGCGCTCCAAGCAGGCCCGGCACGACCAGACGCGAAGCGAAAGCCTGGACGAAGCGATGATGCTGCCCTCCGGCGACGATCCGGGTCCCGAGCGCCTCGCGCGCAGCGCCGAGATCGCCTCACGCGTCCGATCGGCGCTCGACGGGCTGAGCCCGCTCGAGCGCGCGGCGTTCACGCTGCGGCACTACGAAGGGCGGTCGATCGACGAGATCAGCAAGACGCTGGGCCTGGGCATCAGCGCCGCGAAACACAGCGTGTTCCGCGCGGTGAAGAAACTCCGGATTGCGCTCGAGCCGCTACGAGGCGAGTCGTGACTCATTACGCAGAAAACGATCTGATTCTCTACTACTACGGCGAAGGGCGCCGGCGCGGCGACATCGAGCAGCACCTGGACGAGTGCGCGTCGTGCGCGGACACGTATCGCTCGATTTCGCGCACGCTCGCGCTCGTCGCGACGCCGGAGCCGCCCGAGCGCGGCGATCAGTACGGCCTCGAAGTCTGGCAGCGCATCCGGCGTCGCCTGCCCGAGCAGGACGCGCCGTGGTGGATGGCCTGGCTGCGATGGGAACGTCTGACGCTCGTGGCGGCCACGGCCGTGCTCCTCGTCGCGGCGTTCGTGGCCGGCCGCTCCTGGCCGCGCCAGCCGGCGGCGCCTGCGGCGCCCGCGGCTGCGCCGCTGACAGCGGCGGCCGGATCCACGTCAGACGAGCGGCAGCGGATCCTGATCACCGCGGTCGCCGACCATCTGGATCGATCCGAGCGCGTGCTGACCGACATCATGAACGCGTCAGCGTCGCGCGACATTTCGGACGAGCAGCGCTGGGCCGAGGATCTGCTGTCGACGAGCCGCCTCTATCGTCAGGACGCGGTGGACGCCGGCGAGCAGTCGGTCGCCGCCATCCTCGACGAGCTCGAGCGCAGCCTCCTGGAAATCGTCCACAGCCCGTCGAAGATCTCGGCGGCGGATCTCGATCAGATCCGGCGCCGCATCGACGCGGCGGCGCTGCTCTTCAAAGTGCGGGTGATGAGCGACGAGCTCCGGCAGCGCGAGGGCGCGCCGGCCGATATCTCCTCTCCGCGATCGTCAACACGGAAAACAAGCTGAGATCCATGACCAAGACATCGAACGTCCTATTCACTCTGATCTGCGCGGCGCTCGCGGCGCCCGCGTCCGCCCAACCCGTTGGACCCGGCCCGCTCGGCGCCGGGCCGTCCGGGCCCGGCCCGATGGGGCCGCCGCCGGGCGTGATGATGTCGCTGCGGGAGCACGCGACGACAGCCGACCTCGACGACCGCGCCGACGAGCTCTACAGCGACGGCCGCGAGGCGATCGAGGAAGGCAAGTACGAGCGCGCGCTCGATCGCTTCGACCGGCTGATTGCGCTGAAGGCCACGCGCATCGACGCCGCGCTGTACTGGAAAGCCTACAGCCTGGCCAAGCTCGGACGCCGCGCCGACGCGCTCGGCGCGCTCGCCGACCTGCAGCAGCGCTTCAAGGACAGCCGGTGGATCCGCGACGCCAAGGCGCTCGAAGTCGAAATCCGTCAGGCCTCCGGCCAGCCGGTGGCGCCCGAGTCGCAGAACGACGACGAGCTGAAACTGATGGCGCTGCGCGGGCTGATGCAAAGCGATGCCGAGCGCGCGATGCCGATCATCGAGCAGATGCTCGCCGGGACGAACTCGCCGAAGGTGAAGGACCGCGCGCTGTTCGTGCTCAGCCAGAGCGGCTCGGCGCGGGCGCGCGAGATCATGGGCAACATCGCCAAGGGCGGGGCGAATCCCGACCTGCAGCTGCGCGCGATTCACTACCTCGGCATCATGGGCGGCTCCGACAACCGCCAGATCCTCGCCGACGTCTACCGCGCGTCAGTCCGACGTCGCGGTCAAGCGGTCGATCATCCGGAGCTTCATGGTGTCGGGCGATCGCACGCGGCTGCTGTCGCTCGCGAAAACCGAGACCGAGGCCGGCTTGCGCGGAGAGGCCGTCCAGCAGCTCGGCGTGATGGGCGCGCATGCGGAGCTCGCCGATCTCTATGCGACCGAGACCTCGGTGGACGTCAAGAAGCGGATCATCCAGGCGATGTTCGTGGGCGGCAGCGCGGACAAGCTGATCGAGCTCGCGCGAACCGAAAAAGATCCGCAGCTGCGGCGGACGGCCGTCCGCAACCTCGGGCTTGATGGGATCGAGCCAGACAGCCGAAGCGATCAAGGCGATCTATCTCGCCGTCGGACTCGACGCCGGAGATTCGCAAGGAAGCGGTGAACGCGCTCTTCCTGCAGAACAACGGGCGGATGCTCGTCGAGCTCGCGCGGGCCGAGAAGGACCCGGCGCTGAAGAAGGAGCTCGTCTCGAAGATGTCGGTCATGCACGGCTCCAAAGAAGTGACCGACTATCTCCTGGAGTTGCTGAAATGAACAAAAGACCCATAGTGCACAGTGCTCGGTGCGCGGTGCTCAGTGCCTGGTGCCCGGTGCTCAGTGCTGCGTGCTCAGTGCTGCTGCTGATGGCGGCAGCGAACGCGTCGGCGCAGGGCCGATTCACCAACGCGCGCGCTGAAACGCGATCGGCGGCGCAGGGCGTGGAGCGAGAAGTGCGCGCGGTTGCCGCGCGAACGGGCGCGAGCTGGATCGGCTATCGCGTGCCGATGGTCGCCGGGCCGCGGCAGATGTGCTGCTACGACTCGTTCTCCGACAACGGCACGGGCTGCTGCGGCGTGTGCCGGCTCGAGAGCGGCGGCGGCGTGTCGATGTCCACGGGAGACTCGGTGCAGCGCGGATCGCGCATCACGCTCGAGCCGCCGACGGACTTTCTCGTGCTCGCGCGCGTCGAGGGCGGCGCGATCGAACGCATCCGCACCTTCACGCCCGACTGCGACGTCGACGCCGGCGGCATGGCGATCGTCTGGCTCACGGACGTGAAGCCGGACGACAGCGTCGCCTGGCTCACCACGCTCGTCACGGTGCGCCGACCTGCCGGCTCAGCGCGAACGCGTGGCCAAGAGCGCCATGCACGCGATCGCGATGCACGACGTGGCCGCGGCCGATCGCGCGCTCGAGAGCTTCGTCGCGCCCAGCCGGCCCGAATGGCTGCGCAGCGACACGGCGTTCTGGCTGGGCAACTCGCGCGGCGAGGCTGGCGCGCGCGTCCTCACCCGGATGATTGCGGACGATCCGAGCGATCGCGTCCGGGAAAAGGTGACGTTCGGCCTGTCGCAAAGCAACGTGCCGTCGGCGCTGACGACGCTCCTCAATACCGCGAAGAACGATCGCAGCACGAAGGTTCGCAGCCAGGCGCTGTTCTGGCTGGCGCAGAAGGCCGGCCGGGAAGCGGTCGCCGCGATCGCCGGGGCCATCGACAACGATCCGGACACCGAGGTGAAGAAGAAAGCCGTCTTCGCCCTCAGTCAGTTGCCGCGAGACGAGGGCGTCCCGAAGCTGATCGACATCGCGCGCAACAACCGGAACCCGGAAGTGCGCAAGCAGGCGATCTTCTGGCTCGGCCAGTCGCACGACCCGCGCGCGACGCAGTTCTTCGAGGACATTCTTCTCAAGAAGTAGCCGTTTGGAGCTGAACCGCGCAACGTAATTCCTCCCACTTCCGTCAAATGCGCGCAGGGAGGCTCCATGGTCGATACCCGGCTCATCACACTGTCTCGTGTAGCGTCCGGGGCCCTGCTGGCCGTCCTTGGGCTTGCGGGACCGATTGAGGCGCAGCAGGCGGTCGGCTCGTTCGAGCGCACCCTGTCGGTCAGCGGCCCGGTGGAGCTCGACGTCGAAACCGGTTCAGGCCGCATCGAGATTGGGCCGGGGGCGGACGGGCGGGTCGAGGTGCGTGCGCGCATTACGGCCAGCAGATGGGGCGGCTTCTTCGGCGGCAGCGGCCTCAGCGCGGAGGAGCGAGTCCGCCGGATCGAGGCCAATCCGCCAGTCGAGCAGACCGGAAACCGCGTCCGCATCGGCCGCATCACCGACGATGACGTGCGGCAGAACGTGTCAATCAGTTACGTCCTGACGGTTCCGCGCGAGACCGCGGTGGTGTCCAAAACCGGATCGGGGTCGCACGTCATTTCCGGCCTGCGCCGTGGGATCACCGCGAGCGCCGGATCCGGGGCGATTCGCGTGAGCGACGCGGCCGGCGACGTCCGCGCAACCACCGGCTCCGGTTCGATCGAGGCCGACTCCTTGAGCGGGTCGTTCCAGGCGAGCACGGGAAGCGGATCCATCGAGGGCATCCGCCTGCGCGGCGCCGTCACTGTCCGCTCGGGCAGCGGCAGCATCGACATCTCACAATCGGGCGGCGGCGAGGTGGACGCCTCGTCGAGCTCCGGCTCCGTCTACGTGAACGGCGTTCGAGGCGGTGTCCGCGCATCCACGTCGAGCGGCACGCTGCGCGTCCAGGGCGAGCAGACATCGGATTGGCGGCTCTCGAGCTCGTCGGGCAGCGTGACGATCGAGTTGGCCGGGACACCGAAGTTCGCGCTCGACGCGCGCTCGAGCTCCGGACGGATCGACACAGGATTCCCCGTGACGGTGTCGGGGACGATCGGTCGCCGCGAGCTGCGGGGATCGGTGAACGGCGGCGGCCCCCTGCTTTACGTGCGAACCTCGTCTGGCAGCATCCGCATCAAGTAGACGCGACGACGCCTTCTAACTCTTGACCTCGACCTTGCGCGCCTCGTCGACGATGGCTTGCACCTGCTCGCGCGTGAGCGTGCGGTGCGACGCCTTCGCGGCGGCGAAGATGCGATCGACGATCTCGTCGGTCGCCGGCATGTTGCGCCGCTCGAGCCAGAAGACGACGTTCGATCGGCCGGACATCGGACCGATCTCGATTTCCTGCTCCCGGCCGACCAGGGTCGCGGGCACCGCCGCGTAGACCGCATCCATCAGCGGCCGATCGCCCTTTCGAAACGCCTTCACGACCGCTGCGGCGTGGACGCCGGTGGCCGTGCGGAACGCGTCGGCGCCGACGACCGGGTAGTTGGGCGGGATGCGCACGTCGCAGGCGCGCGCGACCGCGTTGCAGTAGGCGGGCAGGCTCGTCAGGTCGTGTTCACGGTAGCCCATCATCACCAGGTTGACGAGCAGCAGATCGATCGGCGTGTTGCCGCAGCGCTCGCCGATGCCGAGCGCGGCGCCGTGGAGCCGCGTGGCGCCGGCCTCGAGCGCCGCGATGCTCGACGCGACGCCGAATCCGCGGTCGTTGTGGCCGTGCCAGTCGATCCCCACGTCCACGCCCAACTCGTCGATGAGCGATTTGACGAACTTGACGACCGCCTTTGCGCCGTTCGGTGTGGCATGACCGACCGTGTCGGCGACGCAGAGCCGCTTCGCGCCCGCGCGGATCGCCGTGGTGAACAGCAGCGCGGAGCGAATTGCGGATCGGCGCGCGTCGTGTCCTCCGTGACGTACATCGCCGTCAGGCCTTCCTTGACGGCGAAGGTCAGCGCGTCCTCGGTGGCCTTCTGCAGGTAGTCGATCGACCAGCCTTCGGCGTACTGGCGGATCGGGCTCGAGCCGATGAAGGCGCAGCATTCGATCGGCACGCCCGTTCGCTGCTGGATGTCGGCGATCGGCTTGATGTCGGCGACCATCGTGCGCGCCGCGCAGTTGGCGCGGATCTTCAGCCGGCGCTCGCCGATGGCGCGCGCGAGCCGCTCGACGTCGCGCGCGACGCGCGGCCCGGCGCCGGGCAGGCCGATGTCGGCCGTGTCGATGCCGAGCGCATCCATGTGCTGCAGGATGTCGATCTTCTCGTCGATCGTCGGCGTGCGCACCGACGGCGACTGCAGACCATCCCGGAGCGTCTCGTCGTCGAGCATCGCCACGGGCCGCGGCCCGGCGACGTCGTGGTTCCAGTCGTAGATGAGCGGATGCGGGGCTAGGCGCACGGCGTCACCTCGAGGCTCCTTTGACGTCGACTTTCGACAGGAAGTGAATGGCGAGCAACCCGGTCAGCAGGATCGCGCCGGCGGCCGCACTGGCGATCCAGGCGCCGCGCGTGACGGCGGGCCGCATCCAGTCGTCCATCAGCACAAGGGATCGGCCATCGGGTCCGCGCCGTCCGGCGGCAACACTGGCGGCGCGAATGTAGTTTCGGCCGGCGACAACGATCACGTGATCGAAGACCACGTTCCAGACAATGACGGCCCACGCAATCCACAGCGCCCGGGCGAGCCGAACCAAGGCTCGCGGCTGCATATGGAACGATTATCGCACGCGTCAGCGCATCAGATACATCGCGAGGAGGAGCAGCACGAGCAGCACAACGACCGCAAGCGCGAGCGGCGCGCGCCTGGATCGCGTGCGCTTCGGCTCCGCGGGCTTGTACTTGGCTTCCGTGGTCGCGGTGCCGCAGCGATAGCAGATGAGGGCTTTGTCGGCGATTTCGGCGCCGCAGTTGCGACACTGCATCAGTGGCCGTGCGCGCGGTCGGCGTAGTTGACGTGATGCACGTCGGTGGGTGTGTGCCGCTGCAGGAGCGGCCGCACGGCAGCCATGATGATGAGCACGAGACCGAACGTGCACACGATCGTGGCGCCGGTCGGCAAATCGAGCCGCAGCGACAAATACACCCCCAGCGCCGACACCACCGTCCCCATCGTCCACCCGATCGCGAGCCGCTTGCCGATCGAATCGGCGTACAGCATCGCCGCCACCGACGGCACGATGAGATAGCAGAACACCAGCAGCACGCCGGCAATCGCCACCGACGAGGTGACGACGAAGCCGAACGAGGCGTAGAACAGGAAATCCCAGAGCCGGATCGAGATGCCGTCCGCCTCGGCGCGTTTCGGATCCATCGAGATCGCGAGGAACTTGTGGCGGAAGATGAAGTGGAACAGCCCGACGGCTCCGTAGAGCGCCGCGGTCTTCCCCACTTCGCCCCACGACACGGCCAGGATGTTGCCGACGAGCATGTCCTTCAGGTGCTCGCTCTCCGAGGTCGCCTTGCTCATCGCGAGAATCGCCGCCGCCGACGCCACGGCGTAGCAGATGCCGATGATCGCTTCCTGCGGAATCCGCGCGCGCTTGCTGCGGATGGTGGAGAACACGAACGCGCCGAGGAACGTGAACGCCAGGCTCACCCAGTAGACGACCGGCGCCGTGCGGATCTCCGCCGCTCACCGGCAGCAGCAGCGCGATCGTGGCGCCGAGCGCCGCGATCTGCGCGAGCGAGAGGTCGACGAAGATCACGCCCCGCTCGACCACGTGCACGCCCAGGTAGGCGTGGATGCCGGTGAGAATCAGGCTCGCGACGAACGGCGCCGCGAGAAACTCGAGCATCGAGGTATCCATCACCGGGCGCCTGACTTCTTGATCGCGTCGATCAACAGGTTGATATCGTAGTCGAAGAGCTTGATGTAGTCGGTGATCTCCTTCACCCCGCCGACCGACGGCGGCATCACCACAACCTGCGCGCCGGTTTCCCGTCCAATCGAGTTCGGGGTCTTGAGATCGAAGTACGGCTCGACCAGCACGAGCTTGACGTTCTGCCGCTTCATCTCGTTGATCAGATCCAGCGTGTGCTGCGGAGACGGCGGAATGCCGGGCCGGGGCTCCACGTAGCCGATGATGTCCAGCCCGAACCGCGCCGCGAAGTTCGGGAACGATCGATGGTAGGTGACGACCTTGATGCCCTTGTACGGCGCCATCATCCCGAGCCACCGCTGCAACGCGGCGTCGAGCCGGCTGTTGAAGTCCGCGAGCCGCTGATCGAAATACGCGCGATCGCTGGCACGGGCGCGCGCGAGCTTGTCGGCGATCTGCTTGGCGATTCGCTTCCCGTTCTCCGGGTCGAGCCAGTAGTGCGGGTTGCCCAGCGGATGGACGTCGCCCATGGCCCGCGTAATCTGGCCCTGGGGAACCTCGAGGATCTGTGCCTGCAGCGACGCGTCGAGGTACCCATCCGCGCCGACCTGGATCTTCGCGTTGCGGCTCTGCTGGATGAGCGGCGGCAGCCAGCCGTTCTCGAGCTCGCGGCCGACGACGACCAGCAGGTCGGCTTTCTTCAATTTGAGGATGAAGCTCGGCTTCGCTTCGACGAAATGCGGATCCTGATAGCCGCGCGCGATCGACTCGACGGTGACGTGGTCGCCGCCCACCTCGCGCGCGATCGCCGCCAGATCTTCAGTCGTCGTGATCACGTTCAGCTTGGTCTGCGCGCGCAGCCGACGCTCGCCGCCAGCAGCGCGATGACGACCGACGAGCGCAGCCAGAACTCTATGGGTTTTCATGATCCTTCTCACTTCTAAGTTCTAATTCCTAGAACGGATGCGCGCCGTGCGCGCCAATGGAGAACTGGAACTGGAACAGAAACTCGTTCGCATTCCGTCCACGGGCGTAGTTCGTGCGGCGGTATTGCCCGCGCACCTGGCTGAACTCGCTCGGCCAGAACGTCAGCAGGAACGATCCGCCGTTGTCCGTCAACGACGCGTCGGTCGCCCGTCCCGATCGATCGAATCGCGCCCCCGCGAACCAGCGCCGCGCGAGCTGGTAGTCACCCGACGACATAGAACCCGTCGGCGGTTTCCCGCCCGAGCAGCTGCTCGCGCCGGCTCCGAATCCACTCCGCGCGCCCGACGAAGGAGCGATAGATCGATCGCTGAAGCGGCTTCCAGCGGAACGTCGCGTCGATGCCGAACAACTCGGTCGAATGAAGCCCGATGTTGTCGGGGTCGGCGTCGTTGTGGCCGCGCGCATACGAGAGGCCGAGATCGATGTTGCTGGCTTCCGTGATGTCGTGATAGCCGCGCAGATGACCGACGTAGCTCACGTCGCTCGGCTTGCCGGACCGGAACAGCGCTTCGTCTTCGGGGCCCGAGTCCCCGCGAAAAACCTGTCCGGTGGCTTCGAGAAACAGCCACGGATTCGGAATCAGCCGTGCGACGGAAACGCCGGCATCCGTGATGCCCTCTTCGCCGCCGACGAGATTGCGCGTCACCAGCGGCCGATCGGTCCACGGCAGCATGTGGTTGTGCATCGTGTTCACTTTCCCGAATGCACCGCGGATCTTGCCGACCTTGGTGAGCCATCCGCCAGGAAGCGTGGTCAGCGTGAGGAATCCCTCTTCCAGCTCGACGCCCTCCTCGCCGAACGCCACAAAGAAGTCGGCGCGCCCGTACGGATCGACGACGGCCTGCAAGGACGCTTCGGCCTCGTGCATCTCGAGCGCGGGGCTGGGATGCTCGTGATTGCGGCCGACCGCGCCGAGAAAATCGCCGATGACCGCGATATCCGGGTTGAAGATTTTCGACCCGGCGACCGTGCCTCCGTACACCGGCAGCGCGCCGGTTGGGCCGCCCGCGCCCTCCGCGCCCGGCGGAACCTGGGCTGTCGGCTGCGGCGGCTGTGTCGGACTTGAAACGGCCGCAGCCGGTGCGCCTTCGGCGGCCGCGAGCTTGGTCTCGAGCGCCGTCAGGCGCTCGCCGTACTGCTGCTTCAACGTTCGAAATCCCGCCGCAGTTGATCGATTTCCTGCCGCAGCGCCTGCGGCGAATCCTGAGCGGAGGCGATCACCGGCACGAAGGTAAGCGCCCCCGCGGCCAACACCATGCGCACACGTCGCAAGGCTTGCCTCATTTGGTCCTCCCGTACGTAGTGTCCGCCTGTAGGCGGACCTGAGGTCCGGCTGAAGCCGGACACTACCTGTTTGAAACCGTTTTAGGGTCTGGCCTTAAACGGCAGCGGGAGGCGAACGGCCCGTGGACCGGACCGTGAGCAGGTATCCGTCGGGGACGACATCGACGGCATAAGCGCCGCCCGCATACGGGAGATCGGCGGCGCCTACCGCACCAGGCGTGTGCGGGTCGGAACCCAGCAGGCTCGAGGTGCAAGCCGTGCAGTGAGTCGGGGTTTTGAAGTGGCAGACGAGGTCGTGATGCTCGAACGGCGTCGTGACCAGGAACAGGGCGTAGAGCGCCACGCCCACGACGGTGTGGCTCCTAGCCTGTCGACGACGCTCCAGTGGTGCGAGCATCCAGTCTCGATGATATCACCGGCCGACGACGATCTTGACGCGGACGGCGAGACCGCCGAGGTCGTCCTCTCCCTCGGTTTTCGAGATGCCTCCCGACCCCAGAATGCCCGGCACCCGCGTGTATTGCTCGTCCACATCCACCCGAATCCACCTGTGCAGGCGAACCTCGACGCCGCCCGTCAGCACGAACCCGCGATGGCGAGCGGCGAGGTTTTCTTCGGGATCGGAGGAGGGCGACGATTCCTTGTAGGCGTAGGTGCCGATGCCGCCGCCCGCATAGGGCACGATCGGCTGGTTGGGGCGCATGTCGAAGCGATAGCCGCCGGTCACTTCCAGCGGCGTGATCTCGGCGGTCAGCGGAAGGCCAAGACGGAAGTTCTTGCCGTCGACTCGAACGGCCCGCTCGCCGGTTTTTCGGAAACGCGAGGCGACGACCTCGGCGTAGTACCGGCCCTTGAACACCACCTGCAGGCCTCCGCCGAAAAACGGCTCGTGGGATCGGCCGAACACGGCTTCGAAGGTATGGGCCGCATTGAACGTCTGGTGGGTGCCCATGACGAACGGCCGGAATGCCACGCCGTCGGTCTCGGCGCCTCGCGAATCAACTCGCCGATCGTCAGGCGGCTGCGCGGCCGCCGTCGCCGCTCCGCACAGCACCAGCACGAGCGCGACGAGATGACGTCGGGTCACCTCGCGGGCCCGAATCCGCGAAGGGCGGCACGCGCGTCCATGAGGCCGAACCCGAACGTGTCGTCGCGCCCGGGGCTGCCAAGATCCACTGCCGTTTGCTTGAGCACGGCTTCGATGGCCGCAGGACTGGTGATGCCCTGCTGCATCATCATCGCCGCGACGCCGCTGACGTGCGGCGTGGCCATCGACGTGCCGATGTAGCCGATGTACGCCAGGACGTCGAACCGCGGGGCCGCGAACTGCGTGGGCGGCAGCAGGAACGTGTCGGTGAAGTTGAAGTCGAACGTCTGCTGGAACACGAAACCGTCCCGGCCGAACCCGCGCTCCGATCCGCCCGGCGCGCTCAATTCCAGGTAGCTCCCCGTGCTGGAGTAGTACGCGTGCGCCTTGTTCCGATCGACCGCGGCAACCGACGACGGCGCCGTCCACGCGCGAGGCAATCTCGGCGATCACCTGGAGCGGGTTCCCCACCTCGAATTCGTTGCCGCCGGCGACGGCCACGAACACGCCCTTGCCGACCGCATATTCGATCGCGCCCTGGACCACCGGCGCCGTGTTCGGCGGACCCGTCCGCCCGATGCTCATGTTGATGATTTTCGCGCCGTTGTCCGCCGCGAACCGGATCCCTCGGGCCACGACATCGTCGGTCGCGAAATTCGGCGAGCCGAACAGAAAGTCCCAGACGCCGTCGATCACCTTCACCGGCATGATCTTGACGTTGAACGCCACGCCGGCCGTCCCGATGCTGTCGTTGGTGAGCTGACCGACGGTGCCGGTGACGTGCGTGCCGTGGCCGTCGAAATCGAGCGGCACGGCGTTCTCCCAGATGAAGTCGAACGGCGACACGAAGCGGCCCGGCGCCATCAGTTGCGTCGCGCCGGCGTACGGGATCGTGACGCGGCCGAGCGCCGGATACCGGTTGCCCTGATCGTCGCGGAACGCGGGAAGGTTTTCGATCAGCGTCGCGTTCTGATAGGCGACGCCGGTGTCGAGGACGGCAACGGTGATCGACGATCCGGCCTGCGGCTGCAGATCCCAGGCGCGTTCCAGGTTGATCAGCGGCAGATTCCACTGGCGCGTTGCGTAGAGCGGATCGTTCGGCACCAACAGCGTGCGCCAGCCGCTGTACGACGCCTGCGCGTACTCGACGGCCGGCTGATCGTTCAGCGAGGCCGCGATCGCTTCCGGGTCGGCATTCGCGTCGATACGCACGAGGTCGAAGTCCGCGAAGGACGGCCTCGGCTCGATCGTCGCCGTGCGAGGCAAGTCGCCGCAATCGCCGACAGACGTTCGGCCTCGGTCGCCTGGTCGCGAAACTTGACGATGACGCGACCTGGCACGTAGCGCACCGCCGGCCGCTCCGACTGGCGATACAGCGCCGCTCGCATGGCCGAGCGCTTCCGCGCTTCGGGGGTTCCTGGCGCGTGCGTCTCATCCACGATGAGACCCTCGTCCACAGCCGGCAGCCCGACGTTCTCGAGAATGACGTGACGCTCGGTTGGAGACTGGCCGTGCACGGCCAGAACGCCTGCCGCGATCGCCAGCGCGACACACGACAGCCGTGCACGAGGGGAACCCATCCATGTATTCTATCGGCAGGAACTATGGCCACCACGTTGTTTCAAAAGGTGTGGGACGCGCACGCGGTTCGCATGCTGCCGAGCGGCCAGACGCAGCTGTTCGTGGGGCTGCATCTCATTCACGAAGTGACGACGCCGCAGGCGTTCGACATGCTGCGACAGAACGGCTGGCGCGTGGCCTTTCCCGATCGCACGTTTGGCACGATCGATCACATCGTGCCGACGATCGCGCGGACGCGTCCGTTTCTCGACGTGATGGCCGAGGAGATGACGGCGTCGCTCGAACGCAACTGCCGCGACTTCGGCGTGAACCTGTGGACGCCTGAGTCCGACGAGCAGGGGATCGTGCACGTGATCGGTCCCGAGCTCGGCCTGACGCAGCCCGGCATGACGATCGCCTGCGGCGACAGCCACACGTCGACGCACGGCGCGCTGGGCGCGATCGCGTTCGGCATCGGCACGTCGCAGGTGCGCGACGTCCTCGCCTCGCAGTGCCTCAGCCTCGATCCGTTGAAGGTCCGCCGCATCGACGTCACGGGCGCGCTCGAAGCCCGGCGTCTTCGCCAAGGACGTGATCCTCACCATCATCCGGCGGCTCGGCGTGCAGGGCGGCGTCGGCTTCGCCTACGAGTACGGCGGCTCGACGCTCGACGCGATGACCGTCGACGAGCGGATGACGATCTGCAACATGTCGATCGAAGGCGGCGCGCGCGTCGGCTACGTCAACCCCGACGAGACGACGTTCCGGTTCCTGCGCGGCCGGCCGTTCGCGCCGGCGGGTGCGGCGTTCGATCGCGCGGTGGCCTGGTGGCGCGCGCAGGCGTCCGATCCGAACGCGTCGTACGACGACCGCGTGCGCTTCGACGCCGGCAGCATCGAACCGACCGTCACCTGGGGCATCAATCCCGGCCAGTCGGTCGGCGTCACCGAGCCGATCGACGGCGACGCGGGAGACGAAGCGTTCGCGTTCATGGGCTTCGAGCCCGGCGCTCGCGTCGCCGGCACGAAGATCGACGTCGCCTTCATCGGCTCGTGCACCAACGGCCGCCTGTCGGATCTCGAGGCGGCGGCCGACGTCGTCCGCGGCCATCACGTCGCGCCGCACGTGCAGGCGCTCGTCGTGCCGGGATCGCAGGCGGTCCGGCGCGCGGCCGAAGCCCGCGGGCTGCACGAAGTGTTCATGGACGCCGGATTCGAATGGCGCGGCGCCGGCTGCTCGATGTGCCTCGGCATGAACCCGGATCGCTTGAGGGCCGCCAGGTCTGCGCCTCGTCCTCCAATCGCAACTTCAAGGGGCGTCAGGGCAGCCCGACCGGCCGCACGCTGCTGATGAGCCCGGCGATGGTGGCGGCGGCCGCAATCGCCGGCGAAGTCGTCGACGTGCGACAGATGCTCGAACCGGTGTCGGCATGAATCGCAGTCGCAGCCATCAGCCATTAGCCATCAGCCATGTCGAGGGCCGCGGCCTGCCGCTGCGCGGCGACGACATCGACACCGATCGCATCATGCCGGCGCGGTTCCTCGTGTCGGTGTCGTTCGAGGGCCTCGAGCGCCATCTGTTCGTCGACGATCGCGCGGCGAATCCGGCGCATCCGTTCAACGATCCGCGTTACCAGGGCGCGTCAGTCCTGGTCGTCAACGCCAACTTCGGCTGCGGATCGTCGCGCGAGCACGCGCCGCAGGGCCTCGCGCGCTCCGGCATCCGGGCCGTCGTCGGCGAATCGTTCTCGGAGATTTTTCAGGGCAACGCGGCGATGCTCGGGATGCCGTGCTTCGCCGCGAGCCACGCCGATGTCGATCGGCTGCAGACGCTGATCGAAGGCGCGCCCGACGACCAGCCTGTCGCTCGACGTCCAGTCCGGCGCGATTCGAGCGGGCGAGCTGTCCTTCACGGCCACGCTGCCGCCCGCGCTGCGCGACGCGTTCCTGAGCGGCCAGTGGAATCCGACGGCGATGCTGCTGGATCGATTCGAGGAGGTGCGGGCCGTCGCAGACGCGCCTCCCCTACATTCGCGGGTTCTGAGCATAGAGCTTCACCACGGAGGTCACGGACACGAACGGAGGTACACGGTCTTTCTTTCAGCAAAGAGATAGCCGTGCAGCTCCGTTCGTGTCAGTGTACCTACCGTGGTTTCAGACGCTCGCGACTCTTCTTTTCCTGCGCCACGGCGAGGAACGCGTCGGCGGCGTGCGACCGGTGCGCCTGGCGGCAGACGAGCGTCACCTGCCGCTTGCGCGACACGCCGACGACGGGAATCGCGACGAGGCGGCCGCTGGCAATCTCGGTGATCGCGCAGCGCCTCGGCAGCAGCGCGACGCCCAGCTTCAACTCCACCGCGCGCTTGATGCCGTCGAGGCTCGGCAGCGAGATCACCATCCTCAGCGGGATGTGGCGATCCTCGAACAGCCGCAGGACGCGCTCGCGCGCGGGCGACGGATCGTTGTGCGCCACGACCGGCTCCGCCGCGATGTCTTCCATCGCCACCTGCCGCCGGCTGGCGAGCTCGTGGGTCGGCGGCACGAGCAGCACGAGCTCGTCGCTGCCGACCGGCACTTCCAGCAGCCCTGCTTCGGACGGGTGAAACGTGAGCGCGCCGAAGTCGAGGCTCCCCTGCTGCACTTCGACCGCGATCTGCCGCGCCGGCACGCGGCGCACGTCGATGGCGATGTCCGGATAGCGCTGGCGGAAGCGCGCGATGACCGGCAGCAGCGTGTGCACGGCGGCTTCGTTCGCGCCCATCAGCACGCGGCCGCGCCGCAGGTCGCGCAGGTCGCGAACCGCTGATTCGGTTTCTTCGGCGAGGCGGACCAGCCGGTGCCCGTAGTTCTGCAGCATCCGGCCGGCTTCGGTGAGCGTGCCGGTTTTCGAGGATCGGTCGAAGAGCTGCTCGCCCGAGCTCGAGCTCGAGGCGCCGGACGGCCTGGCTGACGGCCGGCTGCGTCCGATGCACCTTGGCCGCCGCGCGCGAAAAGCTGCGCTCGTGTGCAACGGCGAGAAAGATCTTCAGCGCACTCAGTTCCATGACCTGAGCCGCGCGAAGTATAACATGCCCTTATTCTTGGGTAATCATTATCACTTTGACTTCTAGGCCGCCCGGCGGCTACAACTGGAACATGAGCGACCTGCACGCATCGATCCCGCGCGCATCATCGTCTTCGACACCACGCTCCGCGACGGCGAGCAGGCGCCCGGCTTCTCGATGGACGTGCCGGCGAAAGCTGGCGATGGCGCGGGCGCTCGACGCGCCTGGCGGTCGACATCATCGAGGCGGGATTTCCGATCGCGTCGCCGGCCGACTCGGAAGCGGTGCGGCAGATCGCGATGACGGTCCGGCGGCCGATCATCGCGGCGCTGGCGCGGACCCGGCGGCAGGACATCGAAGAGGCGGCGCGGTCGCTCGCGCCGGCCCAGCGGTCGCGCATTCACACGTTTCTCGCCACCTCCGACCTGCACCTGACGCGCAAGCTGCGCATGTCGCGCGACGAGTGCCTCGAATCGGCGATCAACGCCGTCGCCCTCGCCCGCAGCTTTACCGACGATGTGGAGTTTTCGGCGGAGGATGCGACACGGAGCGATCGCGATTTCCTGTGCCGCGTCATCGAAGCGGTCATCGCCGCCGGCTGCACGACGGTCAACCTGCCGGACACCGTCGGCTACGCCACACCGGACGATCATCGCGAGTTCTTCGCCGAGCATCATCGAGCGCGTGCCGAACTCGCGACAAGGCCGTGTTCAGCGCGCACTGCCACAACGACCTCGGCCTCGCCGTCGCCAACAGCCTGGCGGCGATTCAGGGCGGCGTGCGCCAGGTGGAGTGCTCGATCAACGGCATCGGCGAGCGCGCGGGCAACGCGTCGCTCGAAGAGATCGTCATGGCGCTGCGCGTGCGGCAGGACCGCCTGCCCTACGACACCGGCATCCGATCCGAAGGCCTGTTCAGCGCGAGCCAGATGCTGTCGCAGGTCACGAACGAACCCGTTCAGTCGAACAAGGCCATCGTCGGCCGCAACGCGTTCGCGCACGAGGCCGGCATTCACCAGGACGGCGTGCTGAAAGACGTGAGGACCTACGAGATCATGCGGCCGGAAGACGTCGGCCAGTCGGTGGCGTCGCGGCTGGTGCTCGGCCGCCACTCGGGCCGTCACGCCGTGCAGTGCCGCTGCGAGGCGCTGGGCTTCAGCCTCACGACGGCGGAGATCGATCAGGTCTATCACGCCGTGATTTCGCTCGGCGAGCATCGCAAGGCGATCGCCGACGGCGACCTGCGGCGCATCGTCGATCGCGTGCGCACGCCGGCGTCGGCCGCGGCCGCGCAATCGGCGCCGCACATCGAAGCGGTCGGCTACGGCCACGGCGTCTGAATTGTAGAATGTCGGTGTGATTCCGCTGCGGGACGTCATACCGTCCCGGACGACGCCCTACATCACCATCACGATCATCGTCCTCAACGCGCTGGCGTGGTTCGTCGAGCTGTCGCTGCTCGCGCGACGTGCTCCCCGTGTTCCTGCAGGTCTACGGCGTCGTCCCGGCGTACTTCGCAGCCCTCGACGCTCATCACCTCGATGTTCCTGCACGGCAGCTGGTCGCACGTGATCGGCAACATGTGGTACCTCTGGATTTTCGGCGACAACGTCGAGGACCGCGTCGGCCACGGCCGCTTCATCATCTTCTATCTGCTGTGCGGGATCGTCGCGGCGGTCGGCCAGATTGCGATCGATCCGGAATCGACGCTGCCGATGATCGGCGCGAGCGGCGCGATCGCCGGCGTGATGGGCGCGTACTTCGTGCTCTATCCGCAGTCGCGCGTGCTGACGCTGCTGCCGTGGATCTTCATCCAGGTCGTCGAGATGCCGGCGACCATCCTGCTGGGATTCTGGTTCCTGATGCAGCTGTTCAGCGCCGGCGCCATTGCCGTCACCGCCTCGACGCACGGCGGCGGCGTCGCGTTCATGGCGCACGTCGCCGGCTTCGCGATCGGCGCGATCGGGATCTTCGTGTTCCGGAAGCGGCAGCTCGATCCCTGGGCCGCGCGCCCCTACTGACTACGGACTGATCAGCCGCACTTTCGGGAAATAGGTGCGATAGCGCTCGGCATCGCGCGTGAGCAGCGTCATCCCGCTGACCGCGGCATGCGCGCCGATGTAGAAGTCCGGCAACGGCGATCGCTTCGCGCCGCCGCGGCGGCGGTAGTCCGCGAACGCTTTGCCGGCGAGAAACGCCGCCTCCCACGGCAGCGCGGTCCTGAGGTAGTAGTCGGCCGGCAGGTGCGCCTCGAGATCCTCGATCCGCCTGTAGGCGACCGACACCTCCGCGTAGATGATCGGATTGATCGCCAGGAGGCCGCTATCCGCGGCCTCTTCCAGCATCGACGCCGACCAGTCGGACCATTCCGCGTCGTCGGTCAGCACATCGACGAGCACGTTCGAGTCGACCAGCGTGACCAGATCAGTCTTCGCCACGCGTCAGGGCCATCAACTGGTCGGTGCTCATCCGGGGATGGGTTTCGGACCGCCTCTCATCTGAGCGAGCAGCCGCTGACCACGCGTCTTCGTTCCGCGCTTCTTCCGGATGCGAACGCTGTCGCCCACGACGTCGAATTCGACTTCGCTGTGCGGCAGCAACCCCAGCCGCTCCCGGATGTCCTGCGGAATGGTGACCTGACCCTTGGTCGTAATGCGCAAGGTATTACTCCTACCAGTAATACTCACACTTTGGGCGAGCGTGTCAACGGTGGCGAGTGAGGGCGAGGGATGTGCTCAGGATTTCGCGCGGATTTGGAGGGAGACGCGGGCGAGGTCGACGAGGATCTTCTCCAGCTCCGCTTCGTACTGATCGGCGGGCGTGGATTCCTTGCGCGCCTTGAGCGCCTCGAGCGCGGCCTGCAGGTCGGCCTGCCGCCGCACCAGGCCGGCCAGGGCGGTGTCGGCCGGCAGCGTCAGCACCGCGTCCGGCTGCAGGTAGGTGATGCGCGCGACGGCGCCGTCGTTGCCTGGCGTTTCCGCTTCGCGGCCGACGCCGGCGCCCGTGTCGTCGAGCAGCGGCCGTTCGGTGGGCAACTGTCCCTTCTGCTCGAAGAACTGCTTGACGCCCGGCGCTCGCGTAATTGAAAGCCTCCCAGATCGAGACGCGATCGTTCTTGTCCACGTCCGCCGAGGCGTCGGCGAACGCGCCGACGAAGAACTCCGGAAACACGGTCTCGAACTGCTGCGCCGACGAATCGGTCGCCGTGAGCACGACCCGGCCGCGCGACGCGAGCCGGCGCAGGAACGGAAAGCTCGCGCTGCTCGTGTTCACGAAGACCAGCCGTCCCGGAATGGGCTTCAGGAGCTCTGCCCACTCGGTCGCGCTCAAATCCGGTCCGACGAGGTTGAACTTGGCCTCCTCGCCGTCGAGCGTCGTGCCGTGGCCGATCAGCAGAATCATCAGCTGATCGTCTTTCGTCATCCGGCGCCGGAGATCGCCGAGCACGCGCCGCACGTTCTCGCGGGTCGATTTCTGGACGCCGTCGCCTTCCGTTTCGCCGAAAACGAGAACAGCCTCGGCTGGATAGGCAAACGTGTCCCGGAGCGTCGTCACCAGCGCCGTCCGCCACTTCGCGTACTTCTGCTCGTACGCCTCGCCTCCCGACGCGCCGGTCACGACGAGAGCGTAGCGCTCGCCGGCGGCGGCGGTGAGGCCAGCACCGAGACAGCAGAACGAACGCCAGAGTACGTGGCAGTCCGCGCTTTAGCCGGACTGCCGCGCGTCCGCCTAAAGGCGTGACCCCACTGTACTTCAGGTGCGTCACCGCAGCCCCCAGCGACGCCGGAGAATCCATTCAGCGGACAGCAGACGCGAGCACGAGCGCGTACGCCCACGGCTCATGCCACAGATCGCGGCTCTCGGGCGCGGCGTCGAGCGGCGCAGCTGTCTGGAGCCACGCCGCCACCTGCTTCGCATCGCCGGCGCGCACGTAGCGCCCGCCGGAATCGCGCGCCACGCGTCGGAGGAAACCCTCGTTCAGTCGCGGATCGGCGAACTCGCGATCGGCGCCGCCCACGTACATCCAGCGCTCCGCCGTGCCCAGCGCGCGTGGATCCACGCCGCGCGTCGGCGCGGATGCGGTACAGGCCGGCGCGGTCGGGACGGAACGCAGCTGTGAAGCGGCCGCCGGCGGGATCGGCGTGCCGCATCTTGATGGGCGCGACGTCGCCGCCGGGCCCTGCCACGGTCGCGTCCACCGACGCGTCAGGCACGCCCGCAAACGACGCGTCGCGCGCATCGACGTCGACGGAAATCGTTTCGCCGGGTTCAGGCGCGTCCGGCACGGTGATCGCCACCGGATCGGGGGCTGCCGACGCGAGCCACCGCGCCGCCTGCCGCCAGAAGAATTCGTAGCTGCGATCCGTCGAGGCGACCATCATCTTCCAGCGCCAGGCCGCTTCGCCGGCAAACACCATCGACCGGCCCTGGCCATATCGCTGGATCGCGACGACCGGGTGCACGCCGCCGCCGGGCGACATCGTCACCGCCAGAATCGTCGCGCCCGGACGCGGACCGCCGAGCGGCGCGCTCGACGCGAGCGCGGGCAGCGCCGCCCACTCTTTTCGCGTCTCCGCGGGCGTGGCGCCCAGCCGCATGATCGGATGCGTCTCGCCCTCGGTCGTCAGGTTGACTTTGTTGTATTCGGGCCTGGCCGCTTCGTCCGGCGTGAACGCGGTCCGCACCAACCCGCCGCGGCGATCGTTCACCTCGACGGGCAGCACGTCCTCGAGCGCCGTGCCCGACAAGCCTCGCTGGGTAAACGATCGGCCGCCGAGCACCAGCAGACCGCCGCCGCGCTCGGACACGAAGTCGGCCATCATCGCCAGCTGCGCGCGCGTGAAGAAATCGGCTTCGAGGTTCGCGACGATGAGCGCGTCGTAGCCGTACAGCAGCTCGCGCCGCGAGGGAAACCCGGTGGTCAGCGCCGCCGCGCGTCCGGCGCCCGCCTGCACGAAAAACGTATCGAGCCCGTCGCCGTTCTTGCCCTTGCGCGTCACCGAGTCGACTTCGAGATCCGAATCCGCGGCCCACGCCCGCGTCATGAAGCTGTGCTCGAACCCGGGCGCGCCCTCGAGGGCCAGCATGCGCCGCTTGCGCGACGGAGGACTGAGCAGCACGGACCGCGAATTGTTTTCGACGACGGATTCGGAGGCGTCGCCTGGTACGTCAGCGGTGTAGACCGTGGGGTTCACCGGATCGGGCGACACGGAAAACAACTCGTCGATCGGCGATCCGTCGGCGGTCGGGACGATCCGCCGCGTTTCGAGCACCTGACCGTTCGCGAGCAATCGCAGCGAGAACGGGCTGCGGCCGAACCCTGAGCTGATCGCGGTGACGTGGAGATCGACCTTCGCATTGTCGAGCCGCGGATCGCCGGCCACCAGGCCACGGATTTCCCGGTCGCGCGGACCGTCCGGCGATCCGACGCCGATTGCGTAGACCGGAGGCCCGCTTCCCCCACCCGCCTTCGCGCTGCGCGCTTCGGCGGGCAAGCCTGCCCCCGTGTCGCCGCCGTCCGAGACGACCACGATGGCGGCGACGCGTTGGCCGCGATAGCGCTCGCGGACCGAGGCCAGCGCGCCCGACAAGATCGGTCTTCGGCGCCGCCGCCTGCAGCCGATCGAGTGACGCCGGCGTCAACCCGTCGCCAACGCCGAACACCTCGGTCGTGAAGCGGCTCCCGAGTGCAGGAAGCAGATCGTTCTTGACCAACCCGGTGGCACGACCCAGCCGCGTCTGATTGTCGGCGTCGGCGAGCCGCATGCTGCGCGAGGCATCGATCAGGATCGGCACGACGGCATCGCGCAAGCCAGCCGGCGGCAGCAGGACGATCGGGCGGAACAGGAACAGGACGAGCGCCACCAGGAGCAGCCCGCGCAGTCCGGCGAGGACGCCGCGCTGCACGGGCGTCAGCGGAGAGAGCGGACGCCGATATTCGACGAACGCCGCTGCCGCGATGCCGGCGGCGAGGACAATCGCCAGCCACCACGGGAGCGGGTGGGCAAAGTGCATCTCAGTGGTCAGTGGTCAGTCGGTCAGTGGTCAGGTCACAGTGGAATTCTGGCTACTGACCACTGACGACTGGCCAGCTACTGTTTTTTCCTCGCGATCGCCTTGAAGTAGTCGTCCACTTGCCGGCGATACTCAGGCGGCGCTTTGTCGTCGGCGCCGGCCGCCAGTCGATCCTTCGATCGCTTGGCCTGCAGCTTCTTCGACAGCGACGACTCGACGTTCTCGAGCGCCTGCGTGGCCTGACGGCGCAGGTCCTCCCACTTCGCGAAATCCTGCTTGAAGGCTTCAGTCCCCGGAGCGGTGACCGTCTGGCGCGTCGCCTCTTCGAACGACGTGCCCAGGCCCGCGCCGCGCCCGATCGACGGATCGTCGCGCCGCACCTGATCGAGAAGGTCCTTGGTCTCCTGCAGCTGACGCATGTATTCCTCGCGCAGCTTGGCCGCATCGCCCGATCCGCTTCCGCCGCCGCCCTGCCGGCCTTCACCGGCTTCCCGGAGTCGCCGGCGCTTCGTTGTCCGCCGGCCTGACGATTCGCGTTCTCGAGGTCGCGGGCCGTTGCGGCCAGCTTGTCGCGCAGTTCCTGCGCGCGAGCGAGTTGATCGGACAACTTGCGCGACTCGGCGTCGCCGGTGCTCGTGCCCGACGCGAGCGCCTCGGCGACGCGTTCGAGCGATCGCGCGACGTCCTGCTGGGAGCCGACCTGATCGCGCACGCGATCCGCAGGATCCGGCGGCGCGGTCGATCCGCGCATGCCGCGGGCGTCCTCGGTCGCCTGACGCAGCGCATCGGCGGATTGCTGCATCCGATCGGGCAGCTTCTGCCGGCCGATCTCCTTGGCCGCCTCACCCGCCGCCGCCTGAGCCTGCGCGTTGGACTTGTCGGTCTCGGCGCCGCGTCCGCCGGCGCGGGACGCGGACCGTGGGTCGCTCGCGGCCGCTCCCTGCTGGCGCAGCGATTCCTCCAGCTTGCGCGCGCGCGCAGCCAGCCGCTCCTGGTCGCTCGCCAGCCGCCGGATGGCGTCTTTCCCGGCGTCGCCCTTCGGCGTCCGCCCGAGCTCCGACGCCACCTGCCGCTGCGCGTCCGCGAGTTGTCGCGCTTCGAGCTGCAGGTCGCCGACCGCGCGGCGGCGCTCGTCGGGCGCGGCCGATTCGAGATTGCGCTGCGCCTCGCGCAGCCGCTGGAGCGCGCGATTCCCCGCCGCGGCCGCCTGCGCGGCGTCCTGCCGGCGGAGGTCGCTCGTCGCGCTGCGCATCTCCTCCGAGGCGTCGCGCATGCGGTTGCTGGTATCGCCGCGGCCCTGCGTCTGACCCTGCTGCCCGCTCTGGCTCTGTCCGCTTTGTCCGCTCTGCCCGCTTTGCCCGCTCTGCCCGGATCTGCCCGGACTGGCCCGACGCGCTTTGCTGACCCTGACTCTGCTGACCTGCCGAGCCGGCCTGTTCTTTCTGTTGTCCGCTCTTCTCCGATTGGTTCTGCGGATTCTGCCCCGCGGTCTGCCGCGCGAGCTCCTCGGCGCGCTGCCGCAGCTCGGACTGCTCGCGCGTCAGCTTCTCGAGCTCGCGCTTCAGCTGCTCCTCGCTCATCTTGTCGCGATCGCGCGCGAGCTCCTGCTGCTTCTTCAAGAGCTCGTCCTGGCGTCGAGCGAGGTCCTTGATCTTGTCGAGCGCGCTCTGGTTCGGATCGGCCGCCCGCTGCTCCGCACTGGTCTTCGTTTCGTAGTTGGTCTGCTGCGACTTCTGCAGCTCGCGGTCGAACAGCGTGGACAGGTCCACGTTGCTGCGGTTGCTGGCGCTCCCACTCCCCGACTGCTGTTGCGTGACCTCGCGCTTCTTGACCGCGGCCTGCGCCCGCAGCAGATGGTTGAGGGCCTCCATCTCGCTTGGGAGCGCGTCGCCCGTCTTCAACGCATCGAGCGAGACCACGGCTTTGCCCATCGCCGCCGATGCCGCGGTCATGTCGTCTTCTTCCGGAAGCGTCTCGCCCGCTCTGAGCGGCGCGGGCTGCGGCGGTTCGCCTCGACCGCCTGGCCGTGGCTGCCGGCGCCTCGGGTCGCGCATGGTCGATTCGCGGAACGTGCTCGATGTCTCTTCGACGCGGGTCTTGAGCTCGGATTCGGCGCGCGAGACGGACCGGATGTCCTGCTCGGATTTCGCGCCGTTCGCGGCCTTGCCCCGCCGATCGAGCTTCCAGGTGGCGACGACGATTTCCTTCTGCGCGGTGACGAGCTCGTCGAGCGACGTACGGCCCGGCGCCCGGCATCCCGCCCTGACTCTGCGCAAGCGCGAACTCCTGCTCGTACGGTTTGACTTCGAGGAAGAAGATGTCGCTGCGCGCCTCGTTCGATCGGGTGCCGTGCGCTCGTCAGATCCCGCGCCCGCGCGTAGTAGGACACGAAGTCGCCGGGCTGCACGTCCAGATCCTCGAGGAACAGCACGTGGCGTCCGTTGACGGCGGTGCTCTTCTTCGGAATGCCGAGGGGAACGACCTTTTCCGACGACCCTCGCACCGAGTACACCGAGCTCGAGCCGATCGACGCCGTAGTCGTCCTCGGCCTGCACTTCGACGTCGACCTCTTCGAGACGCGTCACCGCCCGATCGGCAGCCGGTTTGAGAATCCGCACTTCCGGCGGGCGATCTTCCAGAATGCGAATGAAGTACTCGGTGTCGCCCGGCGTGGAGATGCCTTCGCCGTCGGCAAGTGAAACGCGATACGAGTTGTCGGCCACGAGATCGAACGTTCCGGTCAATTCTGTCGGAGTGGTGGGGCTCAGCGTGATGCCGTTGCCGTTGCCCAGCGCCATCATCCCCGTCGCGGCGGGCCGATCGGTGAACACGTGCAGGCGAATGCTGGTGCCCGCCGGCGCGTAGATGTCGCCGCCGTCGGATTCGGTGCGCGCCGCGAGCTTGAGTCCGGCGGGATAGGCGTAGTCGACATCGATGCGCGCCACCCGCGGTGGCTGCACCACCGTGACGTCGTAGGTGGGTGACGTCACCGCGCCGGCGACCACGCGATACTTGAACGACGTACTCACCGCATCCAGCTTGAGACCAAACCCCTCGATCTCCCGCTCCGCCGCCATCTCGGTACTGCGCCAGCGGTCGCCGTCCGCGATCTGAACCTGCGCGATGACTGGCGCGCGGTTGCCGACGAGACGCGCGTGAATCGCCAGCGGCACGCCGGCCTTGACCCGCGCGGAGCCAGGGGTCACTTCGAGGGTCACGCGTGCCGGCCACAAGCTGAGCGAGGCGGCGTCGAGCGATTGGCGCGCGGGACCACGCGCGAAGAAGAGCACCGCGAGGCAGACGAGCGCCGCGGCAGCGGCCTGAAATCCGGCACGCCGCAGCGTTTCGCTCGGGATGACGGTATCAATCGGCACGTCGCGGGCACGACGAGCGGCATCGGCCACCAGCGGACCGGCAATCATCGGCGTGACGGACGAGCGGCCCTCCGCAACGTCGACGGCGGTGACCAATCGATCGTCGAGCGCCGGCGCGCGCTCTTCGATGAAGCGCGCCACCTGGAGATCCGCGGGCGAGCGCCGCAGCGGCGCGACCGCCCAGCCGATGGCGCCGACGACAATCAGAATCGTGAGAGCCGCCAGGCCCACCAGCGCCATCGGCGCGCCCGTCGTCCACCGCGACAGGATCAGCGCCACACCGACGATTGCCGACGTCAGCAGCGCGGCACGCACCGTCGCGCGGAACGCGCGCAGCGTTCGCCACCGGGCGCGGACGCGCGCGATCACGTCACGGATTTCGTTGTAATGCTCCATGGGCGCGCTTACTCCAGTCGACAGTCCACAGTCGACAGTCAACAGTTAGTCAACAGCAACTCTCGAAACAGTCGACTGTGGACCGTCGACTGCCGACTGTTGACTGTTAACTACGCCGTTCTACTCGCCACCACTCCCTCTGCCACCAACGTCAGCACCATCGCCGCCACCAGGAACTGCCACAGGTGCTGGCTGTCTTCCTGCTCCCGCGCGGCGACCACCGCCGGAGGGACGTCGGCGTCCTGCAAGTGCGTGACTGCCGACTGAAAATCTTCGACCGAGATGCGCGACGGATTCGACTCGCGCGGATCGACGTTGACCGCGATCCGGCGCGCCGGAACCCCCGGCTTGCCGTCGCTGACCGTCGCGATCCCGGGCGAGGTGCGGGCGCCCGCCGGAACGTCGGCCACCACGTACTCGGACGCGTGCGCGCGAGCGCTGGCGACGTAGCGGACGACTTCGTGCAGAAACGGCACGAACGTCGCGTGAAGCGGAAAATCGTTCCAGCGGTTGTCCAGGTCCGACGCCAAAACGAGCGCGCGTCCATCGCCCGCCGGGCACTCGACGAGCGCGACGTCTCCGGTGGTGAAGCGCGCCAGCGTCTGACACGCCTCCCCGCCAATCCGGGCGACACGCTGAAATGACACGAGGCCCAGCGATCCGCTGTTGCCGGCAAAGGCGTGGAAGACGGGATGCCGCACGTCGGCCGGCGCCAGCGCACGCTCTTCGCGTTTCGCGTCGGGCGGCGCCGCCATCTGGACCGCCGACGACCCGCCGAGGACGTCCTTGACGACCTCGCCGTCGATGTCGGGTCCGGCCGCGATCAGGATTCCGCCGCCGCCGCGGACGTACGCCGCCAGCGCTTCACGGCCGCGCCGCTCGAGTCCACGCGTGGACAGCAGCAACACCGCCGCCTGAGGCGCCAGCCGATCGTCACCACCCGCCGAGAGTTGCGCGCCCGACATCCCAACGGGTTGATAACCGCCGTTGGGACCAGCGCCGACGGCGAGCGCCTGCTGGACGTAGAACGCGTCGCGCGACAGATCGCCGCTGCCCGACACCACCAGCACCGACGGCTTCGTCGTCCCGCCGAGCACCGCGTAGCGCACGTTGTCGGCCTGGATGCCCGCCGGGTCGTCGACCGTCACGACGGCGGCATCGCCGCGGGGAACGGCGGCCAGCAGCACGTCGCCCGACTGATTCGGACCGAGCGACACGGTCGCTTCGGCCACGGGCCGATTGTCGATGGTCAGATGCACACGCGCGTCGCGAGGGCTCGGTGCGGCGTTGTAGATCGTGGCGGCCACGCGATCCGGCTGCGGCCGCACGCTCGTCACCGCCAGATTCGGCGGCGCCTCGCCCACGTCGACCACGGTGATGCGTGTCCCTTCGCGCACCGACACGCGATCGCCGGCATCCCATCCGTTTTCCTGCAAGTCCGTCACGACGACAATCGCGCTCGCATGCCCCGCGGCTGCCTGGGTCGCCGCCGAAAGCGCCGCCCGGTAGCGAGTGGCGCCGAAGCCGGCCGCGGCGTGATCGATGGCGTCAGCGGCGAGCACGCGGTCGGCGTTCGGCTTCACCGCGATCTCGGCTGTGTCGGAGAACGTGACGACGCCGACCAGGTCGCCGGCGGGCACGCTGCCGACGGCGTCCTTGGCGAGCTGTTTCGCGCGCTCGAAGCGTCCGGGCGCGGACAGGCTGAAGGACGTATCCAGCGCCACGATGGTCACGCCGCCGGAGCTCGCCGTCGCCCGGGCCGGAAAGAACGGACGCGCGAAAGCGAACGCGAGCAGCAGCAGCGCGGTGATGCGCAGCGCCAGCAGCAACAGCTCCCGCACATGCCGCCTCTCGGTGTGCTCGACCGGCGCATGTTTCAACAGCTTCACGGCCGCGAACTTCACACGTGCTTCCGGCTCGCGCTTCAACAGGTGCAGCACGATCGGGAGCGCCGCCGCGGCGGCGCCGGCGAGGAACAGAGGAGCCAGGAACGAAAGCATCAGCCGCGAGCTCCGACAGTACGTGGGGTCCGGCTTTAGCCGGACCGGCGATTGCAGGTCCGCTGAGGCCCCAGCGGACGCCACGTACGTTCCTTCGCTCATAATGCCCTCGCTCGCGTGGAGAGGTACGAGAGCAGCGCGAGCTCGAGCGGGTGCTTGGTGTTCAGCAGCTGGTAGTCGATGCCGTTCGCGCCAAGCTCGCGGCGGAAGCGCTCGATCAGGTCGGCCATCTGCTTCACGTAGTGGTCGCGCACGGCGCCCGGCACGGCCATGACCTCTTCGCTCGTCTCGAGACACTCGAAGCGCGTGGCGCGATCGAACGGGAAATCGATCTCGTCGGCGTCGAGGACGTGAAAGACGATGACGTCGATCCCGCGGAACTGAAAATGCTTCAGGCCGCGAATGATCTCGTCCGGGTCGTCGAGCAGATCGGAGATGAGCACGACCAGCCCGCGCTTGGTCAATGCATCGGCCAGTTGGTGGAGCGGCTTGGCGACGTTGGTCTTGTGCGCGGTTCGCAGCCGCTCGAGCGTGACCAGCAGGCTGCGCAGGTGGCCCGGCCGTGAGCTCGCCGGCAGCATCGCCACGATGTCTTCGTCGAACGCAGTCAACCCGACCGCATCGCGCTGGCGGTTCATCAGATAGCCGAGCGACGCCGCCAGGCACGCGCCGTACTCGAACTTCGACATCCCGTGGTGCGACCCGTACGCCATCGATCCGCTGACATCGAGCATCAGGTGGCAATCGAGGTTCGTTTCTTCCTCGAACTTCTTGACGTAGTAGCGATCGCTGCGCGCGTACACCTTCCAATCGATCGTCGACAGATCGTCGCCGGGGATGTACTGGCGGTACTCCGCGAATTCCACGCTGAAGCCCTTGAACGGGCTGCGATGCAGGCCGGTGAGGAAGCCTTCGACGATCGTCCGCGCCTTCAGCTCGAGCGTGCCGAGCCGCGCGACGACCGCGGGGTCGAGAAAAGCGCGATCGGACGCGGCCCAGGGCATCTGCTACATCCCACTCTTGGGAACCGGGACGGCCTCGAGGAGGCGGTCGATGATCTTGTCGGAGTTGATGCGCTCGGATTCGGCGTAGAAGTTCGTCATGACCCGGTGCCGGAGAATCGGTTTGGCCAGCGCCTGCACGTCCTTCACCGACACGTGATAGCGGCCGTGCATGAGCGCACGCGCTTTGGCGCCGCGGACAATCGCCTGCGAGCCGCGCAGCCCGGAGCCCCACTTCACCCACTTGTCGATGAAGTCGAATCCGCCCTCGCGGCCCGGGCGTGACGCGCTCACCAGACGCACCGTGTAGCGCGCGATCTCCTCCGCCACCGCAACCTGCCGCGCGATCTCCTGGAAGCGAAGAATGTCGGGACCGCCCAGTATCCGCGCCGGCGCCGGCGCATCCGTTCCCGTCGTCTGCGTGACGACCGTCACCTCATCGTCTTCGGTGAGGTAGTCGATGACGATGTTGAACATGAAACGATCGAGCTGCGCTTCGGGGAGCGGGTAGGTGCCTTCGAGCTCGATGGGATTCTGGGTCGCGAGCACGAAGAACGGCCGGTCGAGCGGATAGGTGCGGCCCGCCGCCGTGACGTGATACTCCTGCATCGCTTCGAGCAGCGCGGCCTGCGTTTTCGGCGGCGTGCGGTTGATCTCGTCGGCGAGGATGATCTGCGCGAAGATCGGCCCCTTCACGAATCGGAGCCGGCGCGTGCCCTGCTCTTCGTCGAGGATCTCGGTGCCGGTGATGTCCGACGGCATCAGGTCGGGCGTGAATTGAATCCGCTTGAAATCGAGATCGAGGATGTCGGCGAGCGTCTTGATCAGCAGCGTCTTCGCCAGTCCGGGCACGCCCGTGATGAGGCAGTGACCGCCGGTGAACAGCGCGATGAGCACCTGCTCGACGACTTCGTCCTGTCCGACAATGACTTTCCGCAGTTCGGCGAGGATGCGCTCCCGGCCTTCGACGACGCGATCGGCGCTCGTGGTTGCGACAGACGATTCCATGGATGCTCTATCTAGTGGGTGAGGGCGTAGATGATCTCGTTGATCGCCATGCGGTACGCCAGCGCCGTGTATTTGATGTAGCCGGGATATTGCTCGGCGTTCGACCACTCCCAGCCGTCGCCCATGTCGGTGTTCCAGTTGATGAACATCATCGGCCGGCCGTTGTCGTCGAGGATGGTGCGCAGGTGCGGCATGACGCCGCCCCGCTCCCACGTGCGGCCCTGGAGGAACGAGCCGAGGCCGGCGACCTGCGGATAGCCGTCGATCTTGTAGAACGCCTCGAAGACCGGATGGTCGCGAGGAATCTCGACGATCTCGCGATCGGGGAAGAGACGCTTCATCTCGCGCGCGAACGCGTCCCACTCGTACGGACCGTGGAAGTCGTCCATCATCGCGGTGCCGCCGCGGAGGAAGTATTCGCGGAGCAGCGGCAGTTCCTTCTCGTCATGCGCATGCTGCTGGGCTCGACGAAGTAGATCCACGGATATTGAAACAGCCGCGGATCGTCGAGCGTCAGCAGAATGGGATCCTGCACCTCGATGGCGGTGACCGTCTTGATGCGGCGCGAGAGGTTCTGCTCGGCGGCCGGCGCGTCGATGCCCCACGGATCGCCGTAGAAGTCCTGCGGGATGCGCGTGCCTTCGGCGGGAAAGTGATACTTGATCCGCACGAACCGCCACTGCAGGCCCGCGTGGCGGTCGTCAGGAGCGTTCGGCAGCTGGGCGCCGACGCGCGCCGCGACGACGAGCAGCGCCGCACAAAAGGCAGCACCACAGAGGACACCGACACGAACGGAAGACACGGATTTGTACTTCCTGCAGCCGTGTCCACCAGTTTCGCGGTTCTCTTCCGTGTTCTCCGTGGTTACGCTCTGATGCGGCGACGGGCTGCTCCATCACCGGCCCCCGTCCACGAGCTTCAGGAGCAATTCCTGGGCTCGCTCGTAGGTGGGCGCAATCTCCAGCGCGGCCAGCGTCTGCTTCTTCGCGTCCGCGCGCTTGCCCGCCTTGAAATACGCCTCGGCGAGATCGGTGTACGCGGCGGCACGATCGACGGGACCCAACGCGATGACCGTCCGGAATTCGCGCGCGGCCGAGTCCGCCTCGTTGCGCAGCATCGCCAGCCGGCCCAGCGTCGCGTGCGCCTCGGCGTCGAAGGGATCAACGGCGGCAATCCGCTCGTACACGGGCTTCAAGCGATCCGCGCCAGCGGGAGTCGACATGTTGACGTTGGTCTGACGAAGGAGCGTCGCGAGTTGACGCGCCGCCTCGACGTTGTCGAAATCGTTGGCGACGATCGCCGTCAGCTCCGTGATCGCGCGCGCGGTGTCCTTCTTCTCCATCGCAATCGCGGCCATCTGGGCGTGCGGGCTATCCGCGCCGCGCGCCGTCGGAATCAGCGCCGCTGCCTTCTCGAACGCCTGCATCGCTTCGTCGAGTTGACCAGCCTTCCGCAGCGCGAGACCGAGCGTGATCTGCACCGGGTAGCTCAGGGGGTTGTCATTCGCGTACGGTTTCAGAAGCTCGAGCGGCGCGCGAAGGATTTCGGCGTTCTGCGGCGGCGCAATCGCCTTGCGCATGGCGCCGAACTGCTTCTCGATCATCCGGTCGAATCCCGACTGCAGGTCGTCGAAGCTCGTGTTCAGCGCGGACTTGAGCGCGGCGTCCGAGTCCTGCCCCTGCTCCGTACGCGCGCAGCAGCTTGCGAATCCCCGCGATGCCGTACACCTCTTGCAGGTGCTCGACGAGCAGCCCGCCCTGGTAGTAGGCGATCGAAATCAACTTCGGGTTCTGGAACGCGCCGTTGAGATCGCGCAGCTTGATGGCGCCGTCGCGATTGAGCATCGCGGCGAAGTCGGTGTCCATCTGACGGGCCCATTCGGGACGCGCCAGCTTCTCCTCGTAGGTGGACAGCCCTTCCGACAGCCATCGCGGCAGCCGCTGATTCGACATCTGCAGCGTGATGACGTGCGCGAGCTCGTGCCAGAGCGTCGCCTCCCACTGGAATTCGCCGGGCGGCCGCGCCCGCGGCGAGTCCATGGTGACGACGCGGCCGAAGCAGGCGCCGAGCGCGCCGATCATCCCCGGGAGACCCAGGTTTCTGACCGCGAAGTCGTCGTGCTTCGGAAAGATCTCGATGAGAATCGGGCCCTTCGGCGTGAACTCGTATCGTCCCGCCAGCGTCGTCAACGCCTGCTTGGCGAGCGGCAGCGCGTATTCCTGCAACACCGCGGCTTCGTCCGCGTGGAGACGCATGACGATGTCGCCGTCGCGGACGGTGACGAACTTGTCCAGCGTGTCGAGCATCGCGAGGAGGTTGAACGTGACGACGTCGAAGGGATCGGCCTTGAACGAGGCGTCGAGCGCCGCGCGCGCGCCTGGTTCATCGCCGGTGCGCAGCAGGTGGATGCCGAGATCCGCGAGCGTCCGCGGGTCCTCTCGATCGAGCGCCAGGGCGCGCCGCGTGAGCGCGACCGCTTCGTCGAATCGATAGGCGCGCGCCGCGAACGCGCCGGCCGTCCGGAAGACGTCGCCGCGGTTGGGCGCGATCGCCTGCGTCTTGGCGACCTCGGCCTCGAATTCCTGCTGCTTGTCCTCGACATACGCGATCGCGGCGAGCATCGCGTGCGCGTCGAGGCTCGACGGATTCACGGCCAGCGCTTTGTCGAGCGCTTCGCGCGCTTCTTTTTTCCGCTCGGCGTCCATCGCCTGTTCGGCAATGAAGATCTGGGCGTCAACCGAGTTCGGCGTGATCTCGAGCGCGCGCTTCACCAGCGCGCTCGCCTGCGGCGGGTTCTCGTCGGCGAGGGTACGGGCGGCGCCGATGAGCGCGGGCGTCCAGCGCTGATCGATCTGCATCGCCATCTGAAACGAACGGAGCGCCTCGCGGACGTTGTGGCTGTCGAGGAACAACTCTCCCCACGCCGTTTGGACGGACGGATCCATCGAGAGCCCCGCCGCCGCCTCGCGATACGCGGCGTTGGCTTCCTGGAGACGGCCGAGCGCGTGCAGCGCGCGGCCCGCGCGTGCGAGCTCGTACGGATCGTTGCTCGTGTCGGCCATCGGGGCGATACGTTCGAGCATCGCCTTCGCCTCGGCGCGTCCGAGCATGCGGTACAGGAGGCCCAGTTCCAGCGCGGCTTCACTGGTTGGTGCGCGCGTCGCGACCGGGCGCAGCAGGTTTTCAGCGTCGGCGTACTTGCCGCGCGCGATGCTCGCGCGCGCTTTGAGCGCCACGACGTTCGGGTCGCGCGCATCGAGCTTGTCGGTCAGCGCCTCGATTTCGTCGTACTTGCCCTCGATGAGGGCGCGCGTCGCGGCGGCCAGCGGTGTCGCCGGCACGATCCGGCGGGGCGCCTGGGCCGTGCCGAACGTTGGCAGAGCTAGTAACGCGAGCGCACCAATCAGGAGCGCAATCGACCCGCGGCGCGACCGTGGATGTCCGAGCCGGCCCGCGTCGTTCGATCCGAAGACATCATTGCGGTTCGTATTATAGGCTGCAAGGCGGATGCCGAACGGCTGAGAACGGGCAGCGAAATCGCGTACCCAGCCTAGTACTTAGACGTCGGCGCCGACTCGGAAGCCGCCACATTCGATTCGCGGAGCGCGCGTTCCTCCACGGCGACGCGTTTGACGATCAGGGCGCCAAACACAGCGGTCGCAATTGGTGCGGATCGGAAGGCGCCCGTCAGGAGCCCGACACCTACCAGCTCGCCAAGAACGCCGACGTAGTTCGGATGTGTGAGGAACCGGTACGGTCCTCGTCGAACCAGCGGCGCCCCCGGTACAACGATGACTCGAAACGTCCAAAAGCGGCCAAGCGTCAGAATCGCCCACCACTTGAGGGCTTTTGCCAGCGTGAAGACGACTGCGCCGGCCGCCAGCAGCGGGGCGCCGTGTCCGGTCCCGCGAACGAACGCTTCGAGGAACATCGCCGCAAACGACGCCGGGTAGGCGATCTGCATCCAGCGGTAGACGTCGCCGGGCGGTTCGACGCCGCCGAGGGCGCGCTGCGCCCGTTCGTTGCGCGCGGCGCGGAGCGCCTCCACCAGCATGAACCCGAACACGACGATGGCGGCCGCGATCAGCGTGATCAGCATCCTCCGTCCCCAGTCCGAAACCTCCGTCCCCGCCGCCACGTCGGCTGAATCCGTCCCGGGCCGTCCGGCCTTCAGGCCGGACCTACAGCCGGCAGCGCCAGGCAGGTCCGGCTGAAGCCGGACCGTCCGCGAAGCTTGCGCGCCGCCAGTCGAACGCTGACGTCCCGTTACACCGCGCAGTCGCCGGCGTGGGTGACGATCCGCTCGAAGACGCGCGGCGCGAGCCGCCCGCCAACCGTCGCGGCGTCGATCGCGCGCGGTGACGCGACCAGCGCGCGCAGCGCCCGGTTGAAGCGCCACTTCCCCGCGAACTCGCGCCGGCGCGCGGCCGCATGGCGCTGGTGGACGCCCTCCCATCCACGCTCCAGCGCGTCCAGCGCCGTCGCCGCCGCCAGCTCGCCGCCGCGGACCGCGAAGCGGAGGCCGTCGCCCGTCATCGGGTCGATGAACCCCGCGGCGTCGCCGGCGAGGATCAGGCCGTCCAGCGACGGCGGGTCCACGTCGACGGCGAGAGGACCGAGGACGACAGGCGGTCCGGCGAGACGCGCGTCCGCGGCGCGGTCGCGGAGCAGCGGATCGCGCGGCGAGGACGCGGGTCAGGAGCGCGGTCGGGTCGCGGAGGTCGGCGTCAGCGGGGCCCGAGGGTTTGACGAGGCAGACGTTGGTCAGCCCGCCCGGCACTTGCGCGACGCCGATGTAGCAGTTTCTGCGTACATGCATCTCGCCCAGCGTTGCAAGAACAGCTGGCCCCACACCGCTTGCGGTCGGGGGTCTGACCCCATCGACGCGGTCAACGAATGTTGGGGTCCGGGGTCTGACCCCATTGGCAGAAGTTCTCGAAGTAGGCGCCGACCGCCCACCGCCGCGGACGCGCCGGATGCCGCGCCAGACCGAGACCAAACGCGATCGCCGACCGGCGACCATCCGCCGCGATGACCACGCGCGCGGCGAGGGTCCGCGGGTGACCGTTGACGCCGATCTCGACGCCCGTCACCGCGCGCCGGCCGCGACTCTCGTCGACCACAACTCGCTGCGCGGCGACGCCGGTGTCGACCTGACACCCCGCCGCCACCGCCTCCTGCATCAACAGCCAGTCGAGATCGCGCCGCAGGATCGCGCACCCGCTCGACCCTTCGGGATACCGCCCCTCGACACCGACGCCGCGTTCGCCGGTGAGGACCATCCCGCCGATCCGCAGCCCGACGCGCTCGATCTCGGCGCTGACCCCGAGCCGCCGCAGCACCGCCAACGTCCCGGGATTGATCGTGTCGCCGCACAGCTTGTCGCGAGGAAACGTGGACCGATCGATCAGGCGCACCCGCGCGCCGGCGCGCGCGGCCACGATGCCGGCGATCGCGCCGGCCGGGCCCGCGCCCACAATCAGGACATCACACTCGGCCAATGACGATGGCGCTGTTCTTGGATCCGAAACCGAGACAGTTGCACAGCGCCGCCTCCGCCTCGCCGGCGCGGCCCGCGTTGGCGATGACGTCGACATCGCACGCCGGATCCGGATCCCGGTGGTTGATCGTCGGCGGCAGGAACTTGCGCGACAGCGCGAGCGCGGCGGTGACGATCCCTGCGGCGCCGCTCGCACCCTGCGGGTGCCCGATCATCGACTTCACCGACGATCCCGGGACGTGGTCGGCGCGGCGTCCAAACATCTGCCGCACGCAGCGCGACTCCACCGCGTCGTTGAGGACCGTCGACGTGCCGTGATAGTTGACGTAGCCGATCTCGTCGATGGCGCGGCCCGATCGCTCGAGCGCCAGCGTCATCGCGCGCACGATCTCTTCCCCGTCCGGCGCCATCTGCACGCGGTGATACGCGTCGCACGTCGAGCCGTAGCCGTCGATCGACGCGTACACCTTCGCGCCGCGCGCACGCGCGCGATCCTCGCGCTCGAGGACGAGCATCCACGCGCCCTCCCCGAGCACGAATCCATCGCGCCCTTTGTCGAACGGACGCGACGCTTCGGCCGGACGACTCGTTGTAGGCCATCGAGACGGCTCGCATGCGCGAGAAGCCGAAGATCATCCCCGGCGTGACGCACGCATCGGTGCCGCCGGACAAGACCGCGTCCACCTCGCCCGCGCGCAGCAGCGCCGCCGCGTAGCCGATCGCGTCGGTCGAGCTCGTGCAACCGCAGGACAACACGTGACTGATCCCGCGCAGCCGGAGCGAGATCGAGATCTCGCTCGACACCATGCCGACGATCGACACGGGAATCGCGTACGGCGTGACCTTCTTGCCGCGGTCCACGAAGAAGTCGTAGTACTGCCGCTCGCCGACGTCGATGCCGCCGCCGCCGCTGCCGACGATCACGCCGGCGTTGGGTTCGGCGATGCTCAATCCGGCATCGGCCCACGCTTCGCGGGCCGCGATGACGCCGATGAGCGCGGCGCGCGAGTAGCCGTTTCGGATCCGCGCGGTAGTCCGGATCCCAGATGTCGTCGCCCTCGAGCGCCGGGATGTCGTCGATCGACACGCTCGGCACGGGCGCCGCGACGCGGCACGCGAACTCCGACGCATCGAAATCCGCAATCGCGCGCGTGCCGCTGCAGCCGCGACTGACGTGATCCCAGAAGCGCTCGCGTCCCAGACCAAACGGCGACGCGACGCCGATGCCGCTGATCACGATGCGCGGAGTCATGGTGCGCTTATCATATTTGAGCCATGACCCGGTTCGAGCGCGCGTTTGTCTGGGTTGGCGGCGCGCTGTTCGTCGGGTCGCTCGCGCTGTGGGTCTGGTGGTATGCGTTCTGGCTGTCGGCGTCGCGACCGTGGGCCGGCTGGGGCCCGCTCGCGTTCGACACCGCGCTGTTCACGCTCTTCGCGAGCCACCACAGCCTGTTCGCGCGCGATGCCGTCAAGCGGCGCATGTCGGCCATTCCGCGCCGTTTGCTGCGATCCGTGTACGTCTGGATTGCAAGCCTCCTCCTGATCGCCGTGTGCCTGCTCTGGCAACCCATCGGCGGCGACGTGTATCGAACCGAAGGCGCCTGGGCCGTCGTCATGGCCCTCGCCCAAATCGCGGGCGTCTGGGTCATCGTCGAGGCCGTCAGGTTGATCGATCCGCTCGAGCTGGCAGGCATTCGCACGCCGGACGCCGATGCCGGCGCCGGCCGACGCCGGCTCGTCCGAGCGCGCTGCAAATCGCAGGCCCGTACCGGTTGGTGCGCCATCCAATCTATCTGGGCTGGATCCTCATCGTCTTCGGCGCAGCGCGGCCCATGACCGGCGATCGCCTCGCGTTTGCGATCATCAGCTCTTTGTATCTGCTGGTCGCCGTACCGTGGGAGGAGCGATCGCTCAGGCAGAGCTTTGGTGAGGACTACGACCGGTACAAGCGCCTGGTGCGATGGCGCGTCGTGCCTTACTTGTATTGAATGTGTTTACGTGTAGTCGCCAGTGGCCAGTAGCCAGTGGCCAGTCACTGACCACTGACCACTGCTCTCTACCGATTGAACCGCGAATCATCGTCGCCCTGAGGGGCGTTGCTCGCGGCGCCAGCCGAATCGCCGCCTTTCTGCAGGAACACCATCGAGTGCTGCGACGGGATGTCGAACTTCTTGCCGCACGTCTTGCACGTCACCGAGTCGTCGACGCGGATCATGTAGTCGCGCAGCTTGTCGTAGAGCGCCCGGTCGCGGGCATCCGCGCCGGGCGGGATTCGGTCCTTGCGGGTCCGGACGACCCAGCGCATCTGATACTCGTTCACGCGCTTGCACCGCGGGCACGGCAGCTTGTCGTTCCGCGTTTCGTTCCGGCTGTTGAAGAAATCCCGTTCGTCGAGCGCCATGCGGAGATCATAGCAGGCCGGGTGGGTTATGCTGAGCAGGCTCGATTCGCCCATGGCCACTGAGCTCGCACGCACCCATACCAACGATTACTCGGCCCCGGTGCCGGGATTACCGGTCCTTGCCCTGCGGCAGAACGTCGTGTTTCCGCTGACGGTCCAGCCGCTCGCGATCAATCGCCTCGTGTCCGTCGAGTCGGTGAACCGCGCGCTCACCGGCGATCGACTGCTGTTCCTGACGCTGCAGACCAACGACAAGGACGAGCCGGACCCCGCCGATCTGCGCTCGATCGGCACCATCGGCGCCATCCGCCAGATGGCCAAGGCGTCGAGCGGCGGCATCCACATCGTCGTCGAGGGGCTGACGCGCGCGAAGGCCGACCTCGTCGCCAAATCCGGCGCGGCGCTGCAGGCGAAAGTTGCGCCGCTGCCAGATGAAATCGCGGGCTCGATCGAAGTCGACGCCCATCTGCGGCGCCTCCAGGAACTGATGGACCGGGCGTTGACGGTGTCGAGCGGCCTGTCGCAGGAACTGCGCGGCGTGATGACCGGCATGGATCCGCTGCGCGCGGCCTACATGCTGGCGAGCCTGCTCGACATGAAGGCCGACGAGAAACAGCAGATCCTCGAGCTCAACGAGCTGACGGCGAAGCTGCACGCGGTGTCCACGGCGCTCGGCCGCGAGATCGAACTGCTCGAGATGAAGAGCAAGATCGAGTCGGCCGCGCACCACGAGATGAGCGCCGCGCAGCGCGAATACTTTCTGCGCCAGCAGCTCAAGGCCATCCAGGAGGAGCTGGGCGAGGGCGACAAGATCGAGATCCGGGATCTACGGGCGCGTCTGAGCGCGGCGCAGCTGCCCGACGCCGGTGTCCGTGGTCGCCTCGCGCGAGATCGATCGGCTCGAGCGCATGAAGCCCGCGTCGCCCGAGTATCAGATGGTCCGCACCTACTTCGATTGGGTCCTCGATATCCCGTGGACGACAACGACCGAGGATCGGCTGGACCCGGTCGTCGCGCGGCAGGTGCTCGATCACGACCACTACGATCTCGAGAAGGTCAAGGAACGGATCGTCGAGTACCTGGCCGTTCAGCGGCTGAAGACACGCCACAGCGCCACGGCGCGAATCAAGGGGCCGATCCTCTGCTTCGTCGGACCGCCGGGCGTCGGCAAAACCTCGCTCGGTCAATCGATCGCGCGCGCGTTGAACCGGAAGTTCGTCCGCATCGCGCTCGGCGGCGTGCGCGACGAAGCCGAAATCCGCGGACACCGCCGTTCCTACGTCGGATCGATCCCCGGCCGCTTCGTGCAGGCGCTCAAGCAGGCCGGCTCGATGAATCCGGTGTTCATGCTCGACGAGATCGACAAGGTCACCGTCGGCTACCAGGGCGATCCGGCGGCCGCGCTGCTCGAAGTGCTCGATCCGGCGCAGAACCAGGCGTTCCGCGATCACTACCTCGAAGTCGACATCGATCTCTCGCGCGTGATGTTCATCGCCACGGCCAACCAGCTCGGATCGGTGCATCCGGCCCTTCTCGATCGGATGGAGATCATCGCGCTCAGCGGCTACAGCGAAGAGGAAAAGCTGCACATCGTGCGCCGCTATCTGATTCCGCGCCAGCTCGAGGATCACGGGCTCGATCCGGCGCAGATCACCTTCGACGACGATGCCATCCGCCGGATCGCGGGCGACTACACGCGCGAAGCCGGCGTGCGGAATCTGGAGCGGCAGATTGGCGCGGTTGCGCGCAAGATCGCCGCGCGCGTGGCGAGCACGATGGGATCGGAGGACGCACCGTCTACTCCACCGACGCACGTGACCACGGCCGCCGTGCAGGAGTACCTGGGCCCGCCGCGCTATCACCAGGAACAGTCGTTTCGCGTGTCGCGTCCCGGCGTCGCCACCGGCCTGGCGTGGACCGAGAGCGGCGGCGACGTCCTCTTCATCGAGGCCCGCTTGCTGCCGTCGGGACAGCAACAGCTGATCCTGACGGGACAGCTCGGCAGCGTGATGCAGGAGTCGGCACGCGCGGCCGTGAGCTATCTGCGCGCCCAGGCCGCGGAGCTGGGCATCGCGCCAGGCTTCCTCGAGACTTGCGATCTGCACGTGCACATCCCCGCCGGTGCGATACCCAAGGACGGACCGTCGGCCGGCGTCACGATGGCGACGGCGATCGTGTCGGCGTTGAAGAATCAGACGGTGCGCGGCGATGTCGCCATGACAGGCGAGATCACGCTGAGCGGCCTCGTGCTGCCGGTTGGCGGGATTCGCGAGAAGGCGCTCGCGGCGCGACGCCACGGGATCAAAGTGTTCGTGCTGCCGTCGCGCAACGAGGCGGAGCTCGCGGAGCTGCCTCCCGAGGTGACGCAGCACATGACGTTCATCCCCGTGCGCACGCTCGAAGAAGTGCTCGCCGTCGCGCTGCCGCCGAGCTCTGCCGCATCGTAACGCGCCAAACCGTCGCATCGCGTCTGCTGGTGCGACGGTACATTCCGCTGTAACATTCGAACGTCAGCTCCTTCCCAGGTTTTTCAGGAGGTCTTCGTGCGGACAGGGATTCTCGGGGTGTCGTGTGGCCTGCTGCTGGTGGCAGTGATGCACGGCCAGACCCCGCCGACATCGCAGGCCAAGGCCATCGCCGTGGCCGCGACGCGGGGCGCCGACGGCGCGCTGCGTGCGTTGGACGCGCAAGTCGATCAGATGCTGCGCACACGCGACCTCCGAGTGCGCGATGTCATGCGCGACGCGGACCTCGCCGATCGCCGGCACGAGCGTCTCGATCAGTACCACCGCGGCATCCGAATCGTCGGCGGTGATCTCACGCGCCAGATCGCGACCGACGGCACGGTGTCGGTGTTCGGGATGCTGCACAGCGGCATCGACCTCAACACGACGCCAGGTCTCTCCGCCGAAGACGCCCGCACGGCGATCGCGAAAGCGGTCAACGGCGAGCCTGTGGGCGCGGCCGCCGAGCTCGTCGTGTTGCCGCTCTCGGACGGCTATCACCTCGCCTATCGCGGCCAGGCGTTCGACGGCCTCGAGATCCAGAACGTGTTCATCGACGCGACGAGCGGCGCAGTGCTCCGGCAGTTCAGCGAATTCATCACCGAGGTCGGCAAAGGCAAAGGCACCTACGGCGACGACAAGAAGGTCAGCACCAAAGCCATGTCGGGGACCTTCGTCACCGACGATGGGCTTCGCCCGAGCGTGATCACGACGTTCGACATGAAAGGCAGCCTGACGCGCACGAACAACGTGCTCAACCGGTTCGCCGTGCTGGCCTCTTCCGACATCGCCGCCGACTCCGACAACGACTGGACCGACCCGACCGTGGTCGACGCGCACGTCTATTCGGGCTGGTACTACGACTACCTGTTCAAGCGCTTCAACCGCCACGGCATCGATGACCGGGAGCTGCGGATTCACGTGCTCACGCATCCGGTGAACCGCAGCGACATCTTCTTTCAGCCCTCCAACGTCGTCGGGCTGTTCTATCTGAACGCCTTCTTCTGCCCGAGCTGCGGCACCGACGGACGCGGCACTGATCGTTTTTGGCGAAGGGGCGCCGCTCAATTTCGTGGGTCCGGGCATCGACGTCAAGCCGTTTTCGGCCGCGCTCGACGTGGTCGCACACGAGCTGACGCACGCCGTGACCAGCGCGACCTCGAGACTGAACGGCTTCGAGTTCAGCGAAGCCGGATCGCTGAACGAAGCGTTCTCGGACATGGTCGGCAACGGCACCGCCTTCTTTTTCCTGCAGCCAGGGCCGGGACAGCTCCAGGCCGGATTACGTGATCGGCAAGGATCTCAGCGTGCCACCGGGCGCGTTCGCCATTCGGAATCTCGCCAACCCGGCGGCGACGCGCAACCCCGATCACTACACGCTTCGCGTCATCGGCGGCGGCCCGCATTTCAACTCGACGATACCCAGCCACGCCTTCTTTCTCGCCATCGAAGGGGGCACCAACCGCACGTCCGGCCGGAGCGTGCAGGGCGTCGGCGCCAACAATCGCGATCAGATCGAGAAAGCGTTCTTCCGCGCGAACACCGTCCTGATGACCTCGAGCTCGACGTTCGCGCTCACGCGCGTGGCGACGATTCAGGCGGCGCGCGACCTGTTCGGCGCCGGAAGCGCCCCGGAGCGCGCCATCACCCAGGCCTGGGACGCCGTCGGCGTCGTCGAACGCACGCTGCCCACGGTGGCACTGGGGCCGAATCCCTCCATCGGCGTGAACGCGGCCTGCAGCTCGCCGAGCCTGGCACAGCCGAATTGGCTGATCGGCGCAACGGCGTCGGCCGGCTCGAGCACGCTTCGCGTCACGAACTGGACGCTGAATCTGTTCGACGCCGCGGGCCTCGGCGCGATCCAGACCAACTTCATCGGGAGCAATGGCCGATTCACATCCGGCACGACCAACAACGCCGCGGCGTTCGCCCAAACCTTCATCGAATGCGGTCCTGGAGCCACGTCTGTCGCGGCGCAAACCGACGCCTGCTCGTTCTTCTGCATCAGCCTCAATGGCCAGCGATCGGGCGCCGCGGAGTTTTCGCTGAGCGGCGTGGACGATGCGGGCCGGACGTTCAGCAGCACCAGCGGCCGGGTCACCCTGGCCGCGCCGCGGTAGAGAGGAGCGCACCCATGTCAAAAGCCGCGCTCCCGCTCATCCTGCTCCTCGCGCTGCACGCGTCGACCGTCCACGCGCAGCCTCCCGGAGGCGTGTTCACGCGCCCAACCGCCACCGCCGCCGCCATCGGCTACGTCGATGTGAACCTCGGACTCCAGGCAACGTCGTCGGCGTTCGACATCACGACGCATCCGCTCACCTTCGTCGAGCCGTCAACCGTCGATACCAACTACAGCGTCAAGGGAGCGCGGGCATTCGACTTTGGCGGCGGCGTCCGAGTGGCGCCCCACCTCGCGGTCGGCGGGTCGTTCTCCAGGTTCGAAAAGGCGGGAAGCGTCACGGTGGACGCCAGGGTGCCGCACCCGTTTTTCTTCAACCAGCCCCGTACCGTGACCGGCACCGCCAGCGACCTCGCGCGCCGCGAGACCGGGCTGCACGGCAAGATCGCGTTCGTCGGGTCGATGGGCGGCGGCTGGGAGATCTCGGTCTCGGGCGGCCCCTCGTTCTTCACGGTTGATCAGGACTTCGTCGAGGACATCACGATCGATCAGACGTACCCGTACGACACGGCCACGTTTGCTTCTGCTGTTTCCACCCGTCACTCGACGTCGGGCCTCGGCTTCAACGTCGGCGCGGACGTCACGAAACTCTTCACGCCTCACATGGGCGTCGGCGCGGCCATCATGATTTCGCGCGCGAAGCTGCACTTCGATACCTTCTCGGATCCGACGCGGACGTTCGATGTCGGCGGCGCGCGGATCGGCGGCGGACTTCGGTTTCGATTCTAGAATCGGGTAATCGGGTAATTTGGTAATCGGGTAATTGATTGTTTATTGACCGTCAATCGCCAATTCAATTACTCGAACTTGACCAGGCGCACGAAGGCTTGGAAGGCTGCGACCGCGGCCAGGCCACCAGAACGATGCGTCCAGCAAGCCGGCCGCGACGCCACATCAGCGACGCTCCCACGCTCGCGAGCAACACGCCCATCGGGACGACCACCAGCGCATGCGCATCCAACGGCGGAGGTCCGTAACGGCGGCCGCCAGCGGTGGTCCGATGCAGCCGGCTGCGATCGTCGGACCCAGGCCGCCCATTGAGCCGGCCGATTCATCGTCACACGGATCAGCGCGAGACGCCAATCGCCATCGGCACGACCGTCGGCGTGGAACGTCCCGAAGAATCCCGGCGGCCGAGCGCAAAAACAAGTGCGACGGCACGTAGAAGTTCGTGAACCAATTCGAAACCGTGGCGGCACGTCGCTCGGCTACGTTCAGCGGGATCAGCTGGGAGCGGCACAAACGCGAGCGGCTGCTCGACCGGCCGGTCATCCGGCAGCGCGTCGGCAATCCCGTACGTCGGGCGGCAACCTGACGTTCGACGCCGAGGATCGGGCACCGTCAAGCGGCTGGCGCTCGGCCCGCTCCGCTGGTGCGCACCGATGTGGCGACGTGGCAGGACACGGCCCGAGAGCCCATTGGTAGCGCGGTCAGTGGCGCAGCCGGACGAAGGATGGCCAGATGCCTTCAAGGTTCCCCGACCGGCTGAACGCCATGTGCGACGGCGTGAAGAGACGAAGCAGCCGGTTCCAGTGCGAATTCGCCGACGATGCATCGGAAGCGCCGCGCACGACGCCGATGTCGGCGGCACTGAAGACAATGGCTGACCAGCCCGCGTCGCCATCCGGTCGGCGGCGGGATGATCGAGGACGCGCACGAGGTCGAGTTCGCCGGATTGGCGTGCGGGCCACGGCAAAACGCGTGTCACCTGGAAGCGCAAGGGCCGTGGGCATCCACCGTTTCCTCGAATCGTGTCGTGGTGCGACTCGTGAGCTCGGGGCGGCCGTGCACGCGGCGTATACAACTCCCACTGGTTGGGCGGGTAGTAAGGCACTCACCGTGAATAGGATGCAATCCTGCGGGTTCGAGACATCGATCACTTCGCGAATGGCGTCGCGCAGGTTGCCGCCCAGTTTTTCACCCGCCATCACTCGATACGCACCGAAGTAGTAGCCGAAGAACAGCGTCGCCTGGACCGCAACAAGAAGAGCGAACGCGACGGCGCCTGCGAGCGAACCGACGTATCGAGAGCAACCATTCGACCCCCGCCGCCGCCGCGAGAATGGCGAACGGAACGATCGTCAGCCACCGCTTGATCTCGGAGTTGGTCACGACCGCCGCCGGCAGCGGCGCCAACAGCAGTCCGCATGCGAGGAGCGCCCACATCTCGAAACCGAGGAGTCGCCTGGCGTGCCAGATCCCTGCGGCGATCGGGACGGCCGCACCCAGCAGAAAGTGCCCGGCGTTTCGCGTCGAAAGCCCAGATCGGGATCGCCGGAGAAAAACAGCTTGTCGAGGTTGTAGCAGTCCCACCAGGCATCGAGGTGGCTGATGGCGTTCGGGCCAAGAAACCCTCGCCAGCCCAGGTTCTGGTTGTATTCCCCGTGCGTGTGCCCCACCGTCAATCCGACGAGCTGCTGAGGATGGACGACGAACCACAACACGAGCGGCACCAACACGACGACGAACCCGGCGCAGCCGCGGGCATATGCGTCGCCGGCGCCGCTGTCGGACGAAGACGCCATGCCATGGCCAGCGTCACAGCGAAATACAGCGGCATGATGAAGAACGCGGCCACGTAGGTGTACATGCCAGACCCAGACACGCCGAAGCTGCGACGAGGTCGCGGCCCCTGTTGTCGCGGATGTAGCGCACCAGAACATCAGCCAGACGATACGACGTGGCCGGCGCAATCTGCATAGTGGCGATTCGGCTCTGGACGAAGTGCGCCGGGGTCAGCATCAGCAGGAACGCGGCGACGACCGCCGGCCTCGTTCGCCCGAACATCATGCGGGCGAGCACGAAGAGCCGGATCACGTTCGAAGAGCCGGACAACGTGCTCGGCGGCGGATGATCTGCTCGGAAAACGGCCGCACCATCAGCAGCGCAGCCGCCCAGTACACCCAGACCGGATCGCGCACCGTGCGCCCCTCATCCTCCGGAAAATAGAGGGGCAGCAATTCGCCGTCTGCAATTCGTCCGGTCGTCGCCAGGACGACGGCCTCACGAGCTTGGGAGACTTCTTCGATGGAGAAGTACAGGCGGGGTCGAATTCAGTCGGTGGAAGTACAGCAGTGATGCGCCGGTGGCCAGCGCGGCGATCCAGACCAGTGCAGAAAGGGCGGCTTTAGTCCTTCACGCAGGTCACGAGACTCCAGATCCGCGGCACGTTGACCTTCTCGATCGAGATGGGCTGGAGGCCCGCCTGCACGAGAAACGCCGGCAGATCCACGTCCGATTTGAACCCGAGGTACTTCGCGCGCCGGAGCGATGATGCGCTCCATCCACGCGCCCACGGCGTTCTCGCTGCGGAAGTGATTGAGGATGATGATGCGGCCGCCCGGACGGCAGACGCGGCGCATTTCCTGGGTGACGGCGACCGGATCGGGCACGACGCTGATCACGTACGGCGCGTAGACGATGTCGAACGAGTCGTCGGCGAATTTCAGGTTGGCGGCGTCCATCTGCATGAGCCGCACGTTGCGCACGCCTTTGCGCGCGATGCGCGTGCGCGCCTTCTCGAGCATCGGGGCCGACAGGTCGATGCCGGTGACCGCGCAGTCGCGCGGATACAGCGCGGCGTTGATGCCGGTGCCGACGCCCACCTCGAGCACGCGACTGCCGGGCTTGATGCCCATCCGGCGAATCGCGTCCACGCGGCCGGGGTGCAGCGCCGGGCCGAACGTGAAATCGTAGAACCACGAGAGGTTTTCGTAGACCCGCGAGAGAAAATCGTTGTCGACGACCGTGACCGACAACGCTCGCGTCCCGGCGTCCGATCCCAGGATCTCTTCGCTCTCGGTTGTACGCGGCCGCTCAAATAAGGCCATCAGTTGTCCCAGCAGGGCTGTCCGGGTACGGACACTCATGGAGAATATTCAAGCCGTGTACCCGCGAGCCCCGCGACTATACATCCCATTGTTACCGAAGTCCATCCAGGACCGCCAGCGCGGCCTCGGCGTTGCCCGCCGGGGTGGACACCTGCACGCCCTGCACCACGTCGCGCAGCTCGAGCGCGATGCTCCGCGCGATCGCGATGCCCTCGCGGGCAGCGGCGTCCGCGCCGTCGGCGCGGCGCATGCGCTCGATGAGCGCGTCCGGCACGCGAACGCCCGGCACCTCGTTGGCCATGAACTCTGCGTTACGCGCGCTCTCGAACGGAAACACGCCGGCGAGAATCGGGAGCTTGGCGTGCTCGATGCGTTTGAGCAGGCGCTCGAACGCGGCGACGTCGAAGACCGGCCGTGTGATGACGAACTCGGCGCCCGCCTCGACTTTGTACTCGAAGCGCCGCAGCTCCTCGTCGAGGTTCTGCGCCGCCGGGTTGATCGACACGCCGATGTGAAACGCGGTCGGCGCGCCAATCGCCTGACCGCCGACGTCGCAGCCGTGATTCAGCCGCGCCACCACGTTGGTGAGGCCGATGGAATCCACGTCGAACACGGCGGTCGCGTCCGGGTAATCGCCGACGCGGCCGGGATCGCCGGTCATCAGCATCAGGTTTCGCAGCCCGATCGCGTGCGCGCCGAGCAGGTCGGACTGGATGCCGATCAGGTTGCGATCGCGGCAGGCGTAGTGCAGCACCGTTTCGATGCCGGCCTGCTGCTCGATGAGCAACGCCAGCGCCAGCGCGCTCAGCCGCGCGCCGGCGCGCTGACCGTCCGGCACGTTGATCACGTCGACGCCGCCCGCCTTCAAGCGGCGCGCGCGTTCGATGATGGGGTCGGTCTGAAACCCGCGCGGCGGCAACAGCTCGACAGCCGTGACGAAACCGCCCCGCGTCAGCGCGTGCGCGAGCCGCGACTTGTGCTCGCGCGCGACCGGCGGCGCGGCGGAGACCAGCTGCACGCGTACCGGAGACCCTTCGACTCCGCTCAGGGCAGGCGCGCGCGTCCGAGGCTTTCACCACCGCTGGCGCCAGGCTGCGCACGGCCGTCTTGATCTGGCGGATGTGCTCGGGCGTCGTCCCGCAGCAGCCGCCGACGATGCGGACGCGGTGCAGGATGAAGCGGCGCGCATACGACGCCATGTATTCCGGCGAGCACAGGTAGATGTTGCGGCCTTCGACGTCGCGCGGCTTCCCGGCGTTGGGTTGCGCGGAGAGTTTGAGTCGCGTGACCGCCGCCATGCGCTCGATCGTGTCGAGCATCGGCGCGGGTCCGACGGCGCAGTTCACGCCGACCACCGAGGCGCCGCGCTCGTCGAGCTCTGGCGCGAAGCGCTCGGGCGGCGTCCCGTCCAGCGTGCTGCCGTCTTCCTCCGTGCTCATCTGCGCGACGATCGGCTTGTCCGACACGCTGCGCACCGCCTCGATGGCCGCGCAGATCTCGTTCAGGTCGCGAAACGTTTCCAGCACGAAGAGGTCGACGCCGCCCTCCGCCAGCGCCGCGGCCTGCTCCCGGAAGTAGTCCCGGGCTTCGTCCACGCCGGTCTTGCCCCACGGCTCGATCCGGATCCCCAGCGGGCCGATCGCGCCGGCCACGTAGGCCTGCTCGCGCGCCGCGTGACGCGCGATTTTCGCGCCCTGCGAATTGATGGCGTGGAGCTTGTCCGCCATCCCGAACGATCCCAGCTTGATGCGATTGGCGCCGAACGTGTTCGTCTCGATGATGTCGGCGCCCGCGCGCACGTATTCCTGGTGCACCTCGGCGACCAGATCGGGTTGGGTCACGTTCAGCGCGTCGAAGCTCTTGTTGATGAAGACGCCCTTCGAGTACAGCATCGTGCCCATGGCGCCGTCGCACACCAGCACGCGCTCGTCGAGCGCTTCGAGAAAGGGTTTCAGCATTACGTGTCCAGCCGCTCCGTCTTGAACGTCTCGGCGTCGACCAGCACGTACGACTTGGTGACGACGTCGAGGCCGATCGAGCGGACTCCGTGTCGAATCGAGTCCGTGAATTCGTGGTGATGGCCGAACAGATGCAGCCGCGGCTTCATCGATGCCAGCACGTCGTTCAGCACGGTCTTCCCGGCGTCGATGCGGCGCCCGGCCGGATAGAAGGGACGCGGCGCCTCGTGCGTCAGGAACAGGTCGATGTTCGCCAGCCCCTTGCACTGCATCACTTCGTCCCGCACGAAATGCCGGCGCTTGTCGTCGCGGCTCTTGCCGAGCTTCAGGGCGGCCGCCGATTTACGGCCTTTCGATCGCGGGAGCGCCGCGGCCGGCGAGTGGTACCAGCTCGGCGCGAACGTGCCGCCCAGCGCCGCGACGCGCCACGGACCCACCGTGTGCGGGCCGCCGTTCGGCAGATAGTGCAGCGTCGCCGCGGGCGGCTGGCCGGCGGCCGCCGCCTCGATCACGTCGAAATCCTCGTTGTTGCCCTTGATGAAATGCAGCGGCGCGGGCGGCGTGAAGTATTCGCCGTCGTTGCTCGCCACGTCGCCGACGCACACCCAGAGCGGCACCTCGCTGTGCCGCTGCATGATCGTGTGAACCGTGTCGAAGGCGCCGTGGATGTCGCCGAGGGCGCCAATGATCATTGTGCAGGCGGCGGCTGAGCCGACGCCGGCACGAGCAGATCAGCCTTGTCCCAGACGAAGTCGTCCTTGCTGTACACCGCCAGCTCGTAGTCCTTGCCCATGAAGATCGCGCCGACGGGACAGGCTTCCTCGCAGTAGCCGCAGAAAATGCAGCGCGTCTTGTGAATCTGGTAGACGGAGGCGTAGCGCGGGCCGGCCTGGACCGTGCCGTCGTTCTCGGCCGCCTCGAGGTAGATCGCGTCCGCCGGGCACGCCACCGCGCACAAACCGCAGGCGACGCACTTCTCGAGGCCGTGTTCGTCGCGCATCAGGACCTGTTTCCCGCGGTATTTCGGGAACATCGGAAACTTCTGGTCCGGGTAGTTGACCGTCACCGGCTTGCGGAAGAGATGCTTGAATGTCGTGGCAAACCCGATCAAAAGCGGTCGAATCACAGCCATTGCCCTCAGTTTACCCGGCCGATAAGATCAATGTAAATCGATGTCAGAGCTGGAAATCTCGGTCGAGCGGGCGCTGCTGACCACGCTGGTCTTCAAGCTCGCGGCCATGGCCGCCCTGGCGACCATGCTCGTCCGCTACCACCGCTTCCGGCACATCCTCATCTTCGAGCGGCGCGCCTGGCGCGACCGGCTGACGTTCGCGCTGGCCCTGGGCATCCCCATGACCGCCGGCGTCGTGGGCCGCCTGCTCCTGGGTTACAACGCCGCCGACCTCACGCTCGAGGGGTCGTTTCTGGCCGGCCTCATTGCGGGTCCCTACGCCGGCGCGCTGGTCGGGGCGATGGTGGGTCTGCCTCCCCTCGGCAACGGGGAGTGGGCCGCCCTGCCCTTCGCGGTCGGGTGCGGCTTCGCCGGCGGCGGGCTGCGCGAGCTGTGTCCCAAGGAAGCGATCTGGCACTTTTCGCCCTTCGTCTTCACCACCTTGCACCGCCGCGCGTGGCAGATGATTCGCGCGCTCCAGATCGACTGGCAGGTCGTCCTGCTGCTCGCGCCGATCGCGCTCGAACTGCTCCGCCAGGGACTTGGCATCCGCTGGAACACGCATCATCGGCTGTTCTTCCTGCACGGCGCGCCGCCGAGCTCGCCCTGGCTGCTGCTCGTCGTCCTGATCGCGACCGTGCTGTCGGTCGCGACGCCGATCAAGATCTGGAACAACGCGCGGATCGAGCACCGCCTGCAGGAACAGGAGAAGCTGCTGCTGGCGGCGAAGATCGAAGCGCTGGCCTCCCAGATCAATCCGCATTTCCTGTTCAACACGCTCGCGTCCATCTCCTCGCTGATCCGCACGCAGCCGGAAACGGCGCGCATGCTCATCACGAAGCTGTCCGGAATGCTCCGCCGGCTCATGCGCAGCACCGACCATTTCGTTACGCTCCGAGAGGAATTGGAGTCGGTCGACGAGTACCTCGACATCGAGGTCATCCGCTTCGGTCCCCAGCTGAAGGTCGTCAAGCACATCAGCCCCGACACGCTCGACGTCGTCGTCCCGAGCATGCTGCTGCAGCCGCTGGTCGAGAACTCGATCAAGCACGGACTCGCGCGCAAAGTCGGCGGCGGCCGGATTACCATCAAGGCCGCCGTGCGCGACCGCCACACCATCATCGAAGTGCACGACGACGGGTTGGGGATGACGGAGGAGCGGCTGGAGCACGCCTTCGGCGGCGGAATCGGGCTGAGCAACGTCAACGAGCGCCTGCGGACGATTTACGGCGCCAGTTGCACGCTGAAGCTCACGAGCATCCCCGGCGCGGGCACCTGCGCCAGCGTCGAGATCCCCGAACTGGTGCTGCCGGAGCGCGTGACCGCATGAGCGTCGACCTGCGCGCCGTGCTGGTGGACGACGAGCAGCTCGCGCGTGATGAGCTGGGCTATCTGCTGGGGCAAGTCGGCGGGATCGAGGTCATCGGACAGGCGGGAAACGGTGTCGAAGCATTGAACACGATCGACCGGCTGCACCCGGACGTCGTCTTTCTCGACGTCCAGATGCCGGGGCTGACCGGGTTCGAGGTGGCGCGCCGCATGCTGGACGCCCGGGCGCCGTCGCACATCATCTTCGTCACGGCGTACGATAGACATGCGATCGAGGCGTTCGAGGTCAACGCGGTGGACTACCTGCTCAAGCCGGTGGATCCCGCGCGCCTCGAGCTGGCGCTCGATCGCGCGCGGCGCCGGATGGCGACCGATCGGCCCGCGGCCGACGCGAGCCCATCGACGGTCAGCGACGCCGAGCTCGAAAAGATCGTGAAGCTCGTCAGCGAGCGCCAGAGCCGCCGCGAACGGCTCGCGATCAAAGTTGGCGAACGCTTCCTGCTCGTGCAGGCCGACGAAGTCGTCTACGCGTCGTTGGTCGACGAAGGCATCGCGGTCGTCACCGATCAGCATCGCGGCGTTTCGAATTACCGGACGCTCGACGAGCTGCACGAGCGGCTCGACTCGACCATTTTCTGGCGCGTCCATCGCTCGCACCTCGTGAACATCAACAAGATCAAGGAGATCGTCCCTTGGTTCAGCCGGAACTACATCCTTCGGATGAAGGACGAGAAGTCGACGGAAATCCCCGTGAGCCGCACGCAGACGCGCCGGTTGCGGGAGTACCTGAAGCTGTAGGGCAACAGACGTCGACAGTCAACAGTCGACAGTCGACGGTCGACAGTCGACAGTCAGCCGGACGGCCGAGGCGTTGCCGACAGTCGAGGCGTTGCCGCCTGCCACTGAGCGATGTCAGTGCCGAGCGTCGAAGGGCCTGCCCTGAGCGACGTCGAAGGGCCGGACGTGGAGCGCTGGGGCGTGGACACCGCTCCTGCGCTGGCGACCACCGAGGCGGCCGAGGTGCCGTTCCTGCCCGGTTCCCGATCTCGCCGGAGTTACCTGCCCTGAGCGGAGTCGAAGGGCCGCCTGTGCCGGCCGGGCCGACGACCGCACAGCGGTTGGCGCAGATCCGCGAAGAGATCGTCGCGTGGCTGAAGACGCTCGTGTCGGCGGCCGTCTACGCGGTGCTGATCGTGACGTTCGGGTTCCAGGTGGCGCGCGTCGAAGGGCAAAGCATGGCGCCGACGCTCGAAGATCAGGATCGCTTGATCGTCAACAAGCTGGTCTATCGCATCGGCGACCCGCGCCGCGGCGACATCGTGATGCTCTACTACCCGCTCAACCCGGAAAAGTCGTTCGTGAAGCGGGTGATTGCCGAAGAAGGCGACACCGTCCGCATCGTCGACGGCCGCGTCTACGTCAACGACATCCCGCTCAAGGACGACTACGTCCCGAACGAATTCCGCAGCCACGACGACTGGGGACCGCAGGTGATTCCGGAAGGCTATTACTTCGTGATGGGCGACCACCGCAACAACAGCTCCGACAGCCGCCACTGGGGCATGGTGCCGAAGAAGTACATCATCGGCAAAGTGCAACTGCGCTGGTGGCCTGTGCCAGCGGCTCGCGTGTTCTGAGCGCTGCCGTGATTCGGGCTAGGGCTTGGGCTTCGCAAGCCACAACTGTCGAGCGATCAATCGCATCCCGCCGTCAGCCATGACGCTATCCGCCGTACCCGAGTCCTGGTCCGCGTCCTCGTCCTGAACCTCGGCGTCGCCTTCGCGAAGATCGCGTTCGGCTACGCGAGCGGGGCGATCAGCGTGCTCTCCGACGGCTTCCACTCGCTGACCGACGCCGCATCGAACGTCGTCGGTCTGGTCGGTGTGCGCGCGGCGAAGCGGCCGCCGGACGCCGATCACCCGTACGGCCACCGCAAGTACGAAACCGTCGCCGCCGCCGCCGTGATCGTGTTCCTGCTGCTGGTGGTGGTCGAGATTCTGCGCAACGCGTTCAATCACCTGACCGGCCGGTCGGCGACGCAGGACATTTCGATCGCGAGCTTCATCGTGATGACCGTCACGGTTGCCGTCAATCTGTTCGTCGTGTCGTACGAAACGCGCGAGGGCGAACGGCTCGCCAGCGAAGTGCTGCTGGCCGACGCCATGCAGACACGGGGCGATGTCTGGACGTCGCTCACCGTCGTGGCGGCGCTCGTCGGCGCGAAGTCAGGGTTGCCGATCCTGGACCCGCTGGCGGCCCTCGTGGTCGCGGGGTTCATCGGCTACGCCGGTGTGCAGATCGCGCGCGCCACGACCGGCATCCTCAGCGACCGCATTGTCATCGCCGATGCCGATCTCGAACAGGTCGTGATGAGCGTGCCCGGCGTGCTCGGCTGCCATCACATCCGGACGCGCGGTTCGGCGGATCATGTATTTCTCGATCTGCATGTCTGGTTCAACGGCGACATGCGGCTCACCGAGGCGCACGAGCTGTCGCACGTCGTGAAAGATCGGCTGATGACGCGCTACCCGCAGATTGCGGATGCCGTCATCCACATCGAGCCGCCGCCGTTATAATCGCCGCCGGATGAGCCTCGATCCGGGAACCCGTCTCGGACCGTACGAAATCGTGGCGCTGCTCGGCAGTGGCGGGATGGGCGCCGTCTACAAGGCGCGCGATCAGCGGCTCAAACGCGACGTCGCCGTCAAGGTTGTGGCGACCGATCGCCCCAACGATGCGGTCACTGCTCGCTCGGCTCGAACAAGAGGCGCGAACGGCCGCGTCCCTCAACCACCCGAACATCGTCGCGGTGTTCGACGTCGGCACCCACGACGGTGCGCCCTACGTCGTCTCGGAGCTCCTCGACGGCGAGACGCTTCGCGATCGCCTCGCGAAGGGACCGCTGCCGCTGCGCAAGGCGATCGACTACGTCGCCGAGCTGGCCGAGGGACTCAGCGCCGCCCATGCGCGAGGGGTGGTTCATCGCGATCTGAAGCCGGAAAACATTTTTCTGACCACGGAGGGGCGCGCGAAGATTCTCGATTTCGGGTTGGCGAAAGCCGGGCCCGACGCACCCCTGGGCGTCAGCGAAGCCGCAACCATGGTTCAGACGTTGCCCGGCGTCGTGCTCGGTACCGTCGGCTACATGTCGCCCGAGCAGGTCGCAGGCGGACCCGTCGATCACCGCACCGATCTCTTCAGTCTCGGCGCGGTGCTCGATGAAATGGTCACCGGCCGGCGCACGTTCAGACGTCAGACGGCGGCCCAGACGATGACCTCGATTCTCGAGGACGAGCCGCCGCCGGCCTCGAGCATCAATCCCGCCGTTCCGGCGACGCTCGACCGAATCATTCACCGCTGTCTCGAGAAATCGCCGGCCGCGCGGTTTCAGTCGGCGAGCGATCTGGCGTTCGCGCTGTCGACGATTGCCGGCTCCGGCACCCACACCGCCCCGCCACCACGATCGAGCAGCGCACGATTCCGGTACGGCCAGACGGCGGCGGTCGCCGCGCTCGCGGCGTCGCTCGGCGCCGTCATCGCATGGGTCCGCGGCGAATCGAGCACCGGTGCGACTGCCGGCGGGGCCGAAGCATTTCACGACCGACACGCGATCGCTGCCGGTCAGCGAATCGACAATGCCTCTGGCGATGTCGCCGGACGGAACGAAACTGGTTGTTTCGCTCGGCAGCTTTCAGGGCGCGCAACTCTATCTCCGCTCGCTCGATCGGACCGACCTGCAACCGATTCCGGGCACGCTCGACGCGTTCAATCCGTTCTTCTCGCCCGACGGCGAATGGATTGGGTTCTTCACGACGACGTATCTCAGGAAGGCGCCGGTGTCGGGCGGCCCCGTCGTCACGATGAGCCAGGCAAGCAGCCTCATTCGCGGCAGCGCCGCGTGGGCGTCAGACGGCACGATTTACTTCACGCCGTATTCGCAGTCCAGCAGCGCGGCCGGCGCCGGCAGCGGAGTCCTCAGCGTTCCGTCTGCGGGAGGTGTCCCCACGCCCGTGACCACTCTGGCGAACGGTGAGGTCGCTCATCGCGACCCGGCCGTGCTGCCGGGGAACCGCGAGATTGTTTACACCGTGATTTACGGCGACGTCACGAGCCAATCCGGGGCGAACTTCAATCGAGCCTCGCGCATCGTGGTGCGGTCGCTCGACACCGGCGAGCAGCTACCTGATCGAGGGCGCCAGCTTCGCGCGGTACGTGCCGACGGGCCACCTCCTGTACATGAAAGCCGGCAACCAGGGCGCGAGTGTGCTCGCGGTGCCGTTCGACACACGCCGCCTGGCGATCACAGGGCGCACCCGTCGTCGTCTCGGATCAAATCGCGACAGCCGACGGCTACAGCCCTCAGCTTGCGCTGTCGACCGACGGCACGCTCTCGTACCTGGCGCGGGCGGTCACGGATGTGCGCTCGATGGTGTGGGTCGATCGGCAGGGCAAGACTGTTCCCGTGGCGTTCGGCGAGCGGACGTTCGACACCCCGCGCCTCTCGCTTGACGGCACGCGGATCGCCACATTGGTGCGAGAGAAGGACCAGGCCGACGTGTGGGTGCAGGAGCGGAGCGGCGCGCTCAGCCGGCTCACGTTCGACGGCGTGCAAACCGGATTGATTTGGACACCGAATGGCTCGGCGATCACGTTCAGCACGCTCGTGAACGGCAAAGGCACCATCGTCTCCCAAGAAGTCGACGGCGATCGAGCATCGCAGGTCGTGAGGTCCACAGGACGGGGACTGTGGCCGGGATCGTGGTCGCGCGACGGTCGGACGCTCGCCTTCATGGAATCGAGCAACTCCGGCGACGTGAACATCCTGCGCGCCGGCGACGCCACTCCAATGCCTTTCGTGAGTAGTCCAGCGACGGAATGGGGGGCACGATTGTCACTTGACGACCGCTGGATGGCGTATACCTCGAACGAGTCCGGTCGTTGGGAGGTGTACATCAAGCCGTACCCCGGCCCTGGTGCGAGACGTCAAATTTCGATCGACGGCGGCGCCGAAGTCGTATGGGCCCGAAATGGCCGGGAGCTTTTCTACAGAAACGGTCCCAAGCTGATGGCGGTTGACATTCAGACGGCGCCGAGCTTTTCCGTCGGCGATCCACACGTCGTCTTCGAGGGAACCTTTGCACCTGGCCAGCCGGGACTTCCTGGCTACGACGTGTCAGTCGATGGCCAACGCTTTCTGATGGTCAAACCCAGTGACGCGGAGGCGGCGCAACGACCGATTCACGTGATCGTGAACTGGTTCGACGAGCATCTTCGACTGACTACCCCGGCGCGGTGACGGCTTCGTCGCAATAGTGGCGCGAGCGCTTTGCCGCGTTCGTGGCCGAAAGGAAGCCGAGGCACGGGCGGCGACGATCGAACCGCTCGTCACCGAGGTCGAGCAGGCCGCAGCCGGTGACGTGACGATCGGGAATGCGTGGACGCGCCGACAGGTTCGACGGCGACTGGTACATGTCGCCGCCGGTCGGATCGATCTGCCGTCCACAAGTCTCGTCTTCGTTCAGTCGCAGCGACGGAAACACCGGGGCGCAAATCCGTCGGCGCTCGGCGGCGGAGAGGCCGACAAGCATCTGATCTACGAAGGCCTCTCGCGCGTGGCTGCGGATGCCGTGCTCGCGGGCGCCGAAACGATTCGCGGCGGACAACGTGATCTTGTCGACATGGCATCCCGGAGATCGTCCAGCTGCGGGAGTCGCTCGGTCTGCCGCGGCATCCGATTCAGATAGTCGCAACACAGCGCGGCATCGCATTCGACGACGCCCTCATCTTCAATGTGCCGGACGTTGCGGGTGGTGTTGCTGACGGTCCAGCAATCGGCGGACGCCACGCATCACGCGCTGACCCAGCGGCCGTGGATCACCCCTGTAGTGATGGACGATCCGAACGACTTGCGCGGAGCGTTCCGGCGGTTTCGCGAACTAGGCGTTCAGAGGATTTCGTGCATCGGCGGACGCACGCTCGCGCGTCAGCTGATCGATGCAGGTCTCGTTGACGATCTGTATTTGACGACGTCCCCTAGGATGGGCGGCGAGCCGAACACTCCGTTGTATCCGAAGCCGTTGAACAGCCGCCTGATTGTGAGGAAGCACGGCACAGGCATAGATGCGGGAGTCGTTTTCGAACACTTTCGGCTGTCGCGATCGCAGGGCTAAAGCCCTGCGCCACGTTCTGCCTGCGAGTGTTTTCCCTTCCTGCCTTTCCTGCCTTTCCTGCCTTTCCTGCCCTTCCTGCCCTTCCTGCCTTTCCTGCCTATTTCGTCACCAAGCGAATCTCGAAGAGCTTCGGCCAGAGTTTGCCGGTGACGAACAACCGGTCGCGCTGGGCGTCGTAGGCGATGCCGTTGAGCACGCCGTCCGAGGGACGCTCGTTCGCGGTGAGCAACCCGCGTAGATCGATGTAGCCCAGGACACGGCCGGTGGCCGGCGCGATGCGCGCGATGTAGTCGGTGGTCCAGACGTTCGCCAGCACTTCGCCCTTCACGTACTCGAGCTCGTTGAGGTTCCTCAGCGGCGCCTCGCCGACCATCACTCTGAACGCGGCGCCGCTCGTTGAAGGTCGCCGGATCCATGAACCGCAGATAGTCGGTGCCGTCGCTCATGATCAGGTTCGTGCCGTCGTGCGTCAGGCCCCAGCCTTCGCCCGCGTAGGTGAACGTGCGGCGGTGCTGAAAGGTGTCCCTGTCGTAGACAAAGGCCACCTGCGATTGCCAGGTGAGCTCGATCAGATCCGTTTTCCAGACGGTGATGCCTTCGCCGAAGTGCTGCGCCGGGACGTCGCGCTTCTGCAGCACTTCGCCCGTTTCGAGCTTGACCTTGCGGATCGACGAGCGGCCGTTCAACCCGGTGCCTTCGTAGAGCACGCCATCGACGTACTGCAGCCCCTGCGTGAAAGCGTTCGGATCGTGGGGATACGAACGGACGACCTGGTAGCCGGCGATCGGCAGGTTTTCTCCCAGGGGAATCTGGCCGGCCAGAAACCCGCCCCATCAGCATGGCCAGCAACCTCATAGATCGATTGTAGCGCGCGATGCTACCGTTATCGGACATGGACGCATTCTTAACAACCGACGGCATCCTCGCTCTCGTGACGTTGACATTTCTCGAGATCGTTCTCGGCGTCGACAACGTCATCTTCATCTCGATTCTCTCCGGCAAGCTGCCCGGAGGACAGCAGAACCCGGCGCGTCGGCCTGCTGGCCGCGATGGTGATGCGGATCCTCCTGCTCTGTCGATCGCCTGGATCATGCGGCTCACCGCGCCGCTGTTCACTTGTCTTCGGCCGCGACGTCTCCGGGCGCGACCTGATTCTGCTCGGCGGCGGCCTGTTCCTGATCGGCAAGGCGACGCACGAGATTCACGAGCGCCTCGAAGGCGAGGAAGGACACGCTCGGCCCGCGTCGCGCCGTCATTTGCGGGCGTCATCGCGCAGATCATGCTGCTCGACATCGTCTTCTCGCTCGACTCGGTCATCACCGCCGTCGGCATGGCCGACGAGATTGCGATCATGGTCGCGGCGGTCATCCTCGCGGTCGGCTCATGATGTTCTCCGCCGACCGATCAGCCGGTTCGTCAACCGGCATCCGACGCTCAAGGTGCTGGCGCTGACGTTCCTGCTGCTGATCGGCGTGTCCCTGATCGTTGACGGCTCGGCATGCACATCTCGAAGGGTTACATCTACTTTGCGATGGGATTCTCGGTATTCGTCGAGATGATCAACCTCCGCGTACGCGGAGCGACGAAGCCGGTCGAGCTGCATCAACCGTAAGTCGATGATCAAGAAAATGACAGGCATTGCAGGATTGCAGGATTTCAGAATTGCATGGCAAATTTCACAATGAATCCGGCAATCCTGCCATCCTTCTATCCTGCAATGTCACCGTCGACGATAAGTGCCCGAGCGGCCACCGCTCTTGTACATGAGCCGGATGTCGCCGATCACCATGGCCTTGTCGACGGCCTTGACCATGTCGTAGATGGTCAGCGCGGCGACGGCGACCGCGGTGAGCGCCTCCATCTCGACGCCGGTCTGCGCCGTGGTCCGCACGCGGGCTTCGATGTCGTAGCCGCGCGCGTGCGGGATGAGATCGACGTCCACGGCTCGAGAGCGGCAGCGGATGACAGAGCGGGATGAGCGCGGCGGTCTGCTTGGCCGCCATGATGCCGGCCAGCCGCGCGGCCTGCAGCGGATCGCCCTTCTTGACCGCGCCGCGGCGGATCTGCCGCAGCGCTTCGCGCGACATCGTGATGCGCCGCGCGCGACCGCTTCGCGGGCGGTGACCGCCTTTTCGCCGACATCCACCATCTCACGCGCCCGCGGCGTCGACGTGGGAGAGCGTCTGCGGCTTGGACGTGCAACCTGTTCGGTCGTGGCTGACATGCCTACCCGACCTCCTCGCTCCTCTCGCCCTGCGCCAGATAGAACGACAGGCTCTCGAGCGAGACGGTCAGATCGACGCTCTTCAGCTTCACGTCCGGCGGCACCTCGCAGCGTGCCCGGCGAGAAGTTGAGAATCGCCTTGATGCCGGCGCGATCACCTGGTCGACGACGGCTGCGCCGATGCGGCCGGCACGGCAATGACGGCGATGCTGAACGCCTTCGCGCCGCGCGATTTCTTCAGATCGTGAATGTCGAGGATCGGGACGCCGCCGCGCGACTGCTGGCCGACTTGCTCTCAGGTTGTCGAACAGCGCCGCGATCTCGAAGCCTTCCTGCCGGAACCGGGATAGTCGGCAAGCGCCAGGCCGAGGTTGCCGGCGCCGATGATCGCGACGCGCAGCTTGCGGTCGAGACCGAGAATCTGGCGCAGGTGCCGCTTGAGATCCTTGACGTAGTAGCCGACGCCGCGGACGCCGAACTCGCCGAAATACGCGAGATCCTTGCGGATCTGCGCGGCGTTCAGGTGAAACTGCTCGGCGAGCGCCTGCGACGAGATGGTCTGCACACCGGCGGCCTCGAGCGTGTTCAGGCAGCGCAGGTAGACCGACAGGCGGTTCGTGGTGAGCTCGGAGACCTGATCGAGCGCGCTGTTTGGCGCTGCTTTTCGAGGCCGACGCGGGCGGGTTTGTTCGTCGTTTTCACAAGCGCTCGCCGATTGTAGCAAAAACGCCTGTTAATATCGCCGCCATGGCCACTCGCACCGCCTCGCGCCGCCCGTCCTTCAGCCGTACGTGCCCGCCGACCGAGTCGCCCGCCGAGTTCACGCGAAGGCGGTGGTGATCGGCGCGCTGTTCGGACTGCTGTTCGGCGCCTCGACCGTCTACCTCGGGCTGCGCGCGGGGCTCACGGTCAGCGCGTCGATCCCGATCGCGGTGCTCGCCATTTCGGTGCTCAAGAGGCTCGGCGGCTCCACGATCCTCGAGAACAACATCGTGCAGACGATCGGGTCGGCCGGCGAATCGGTCGCCGGCGGCGTCGTGTTCACGATTCCGGCGCTGATCTTTCTGGCGCCGCACGGCCCTGCGTACTTCAACTACTTCCAGATCACCATGCTCACGTTCGCCGGCGGCATTCTCGGCGTGCTGATGATGGTGCCGCTCCGCCGCGCGCTCATCGTGAAGGAGCACGGCGTGCTGCCCTATCCCGAAGGGACGGCGTGCGCCGAGGTGCTGGTCGCCGGCGAGCGGGGCGGCAAGCTCGCGGCGCTGGTGTTCAGCGGGCTCGGCGTCGGCGCGCTCTGGAAGGCGCTGTCGTGGGTGTTCAACCTTTTCGGACGGAAGTCGGCTACACGGCGCCGCGCACGAGCCAGTTCCCGAACGCGACGCTCGACGTGGACATCTCGCCCGAATACCTCGGCGTCGGCTACGTGATCGGCCCGCGGATCGCCGGCGACGATGTTCGCCGGCGGCGTGCTGTCGTGGCTCGTGCTGCTGCCGCTGCTGTCGATTCTCGGCGCGTACATCACCGGTGCCGTTTCCGCCCATCCATCCCAACTTCGCGAACAATCCGGCGACGGGCCAGCCGTTTCTGATCTCCGAGATGACGCCGGAGCAGATCTGGAGCGCGTACATCCGCTACATCGGCGCGGGCGCGGTGCTCGCGGCCGGGCTCATCACGCTGGCTCGAACGATCCCGACGATCGTGCGATCGGCGCTCGAAGGGTTGAAGGGATTCGGCGCCGGCGCCGGCGGCGCGTCGCGACTGCGCACCGAGCGCGAAATTCCGATGAGCGTCGTGCTCATCGGGTCCCTCCTGCTCGCGCGTCTTCCTGGCCCTCGCGCCCGGCATGCCGCTGCAGGGCAACATCCTGGCGGCGCGTGCTGATCGTCGTCTTCGGGTTCTTTTTCGTCGACGGTGTCTTCGCGCATCACCGGGCTCATCGGATCCTCGTCGAATCCGATCTCCGGGATGACGATCGCGACGCTGATTCTCACGTGCCTGCTCTTCGTCGCGCTCGGCTGGACCGGCGACGCCTACGCGCCGTCGCGCTGTGCGTCGGCGCGGTCGTCTGCATCGCCGCCGCCAACGCCGGCAACACCTCGCAGGACCTCAAGACCGGCTACATCGTCGGCGCGACGCCGTCTCTATCAGCAGATCGGGCTGATGATCGGCGTGGTGGTGTCGGCCTTGGTCATCGGCTCACGACGCTGTACCTGCATCGCGTCTTCGGCATCGGATCGCAGGCCATTGCCGCGCCGCAGGCCACGCTGATGGCGACGATCATCAAGGGCCTGCTCAGCCAGAACCTGCCGTGGGGACTCGTGCTGGTCGGCGTGTTCCTCTCGATCACGCTCGAGCTGTGCGGCATTCACTCGCTGTCGTTTGCGGTCGGCGCGTATCTGCCGATCGCGACGACGGCGCCGATCTTCGCGGGCGGTTTGGTGCGCTGGTGGGTCGAGCGCAAGACCGGTGTGAAGGAGGAGTCGGACTCGGTGCCGGCACGCTGTTCAGCTCCGGGCTGATCGCCGGCGGGTCGATTTGCGGCATTCTGTACGCCGTGCTCGTCGGCACCGAGACCATCGGCCCGTTCCAGAGCGATCGGCGAAATGCTGCCCTGGTTCCACGACGACAGGCCTGTTGCCGCAGATCGCCAGCGCTCTGCTCTTTTTTGCGCTCGCGCTAGTCACAGCGCGGGCGGCCCGTAAGAATGATATAGGGAGCTCAGACAAAATGCAATTCATAAAAAGCTTCGGCTTTCGCTTTCTCGTGCTCGTCTGGCGGCCACCGGGGTGTCCGCGCAGCCGTCGACACGGCGTGCGACGAACATCGCGGCGTTGCGGGCCTTCCCGGCTTCTTCCATCGCGGCCGATCGTCGTCATGGGGCACGTGGCGCTGCCGACAACGGCGACCTCGCGTCTCCGACGAGGCGGCGCGTCGGGTCGTATTCAAGGGCACCGCACCCGATGGTCTCGGCGAGGTGCGCGGCGAGTTCTGGGATCTCGGTCGTATGAATGCCGACGACCCGCGACTGGCTGGCTACGACATCCAGCGCACGTTCAGGCTCGACCCCGAGGGCGCCTGGCCGCGGCCCGGGCAGGTGACGGCCATCATCGCGAGCGCGATCACGGCGGCGGCGCCGCCGACGCGCCGTCGATTCGCAACTCGTGCTGCAGCCGGCGAGATATCTCGATCAGAAGGTCTCGGTCACCGGACAGTTCGCAGGACGTAATCTGCTCGGCGACCTGCCGGACGCGCCCGCGAACAGCCGCTACGACTTCGTGGTGCGGTCGGCTGATGCCGCGATCTGGGTACGAACAACTCCGCGCCGCGCGGCAAGGATTTCGAGCTCGCCCTCGATGCGCGGATCGACACCGGCCGCTGGCTGCAAGTTCAGGGCACGTTCCAGCAGGGGCGCGGCCTGCAGTGGCTGAAGGCGAGCCGGGACGCTGGCGCTCACGAAGCCGCCGACGGAGACGACCCGCCGAGGAGCCCGTTCGTGTGCCCGCGGCGCCGCCGCCGGAAGTGGTGTTCAGCACGCCGACCGACGACGAGACCGACGTGCTGCTGTCCACGAACATCCGCATCCAGTTCTCGCGCGATATCAATCAGGCGACGCTCAAGGGCCGGATCCGGGCGCGGTCTCTGGAATCGCAGACGCCGAACGCGGGAGCCCACGACGCCGGCCGCCGAGTTCACAACGCAATACAACGGCCCGGCCCGGGTGCTCGAACTGCGCTTCGCCAAGCCGCTCGAACGATTCAGGACGGTGAAAGTGGAACTGCTGGAAGGCATTCTCGGCACCGATGGCCAGGCACTCAAGCCCTGGACGCTGACTTTTCACTCGGCGGGTCGTGAGGTCCGCCTAAAGGCGGACGCCACGTAGATCTTTGTTCCGTCGTGGCTTTCGACTTTTGTTTCTGTCGTGGGATCCGGTTCCTGGCTTCCTGTCGTCGGGTCCGGGCTTCTGTATTCAGTCGTGGGGTCCGGGGTTCTTTTTCAGGCGTGGGGTCCGGCTTTAGCCGGACCTACAGACCTACGGAACGACGCGGAACGCGACAAGCGTCCGTTTCTCTTCGCCACCTGCCCCGCCTGCCAACTCGATTAGATAATCTCCCGCCGCGAGCGGCGCGAGCGCGAGCTCCGTGGTATCCACCTCGACCCATCGGCATCGTCGCGAACCGATGCGGTGAGCGGAATCGGCAGCGCCTTGCCCACGCGATCGAGGAGGCGCGCGGTAACCGGACCGCTAGTCGGCGCCGGCAGATCGACGCGGATGCGTTCGTTCCGTCGAAAGCGCAGGTCCGCCGCCGGCGCGTCCTTGTTGCCCGTGGACGGACCACGCCGCATGAAGATGCGCCGCCCGCGTCCGGCGACGAAGGAGCTGGACCTGCACGGTTCCGACGCCGAAGCCGTCGGCGCGCACCCGGACGGTGTAGCTCCCGGCGGACGTTGCTTCATCCACCCGAACCGGCACCATCACGCTTCGCGTGCCGCCCCGTCCAGTGGCCCGCCCGACCGTCGCGCCTGATGCTGAAATCACGGTGACGTCGACATCCCCGCCTGCGCTGAGCGGAGTCGCAGCGGCCGATGCGCTCGCCGAGAACTCGCCGACTACCCAGAAGGCCGCCACGGCGCCACCCTCCGCACGGGCGCGCCAGCCAGTCGCGACGTGCACGCGCAGCGGTGACTCCCGTTGAAACTGCGCCAGCGACGCAAGGGCGGTTTGCACAGCGGCCGTTTCCGCGGCCACGGTCGGGGCTGGCGCCGCCGAACGCGCCGACGCCGTCACGGCGGCCGGTGTCGCGGCCATGTATCCGCGTCGCGCGCGCACCTGGACGCCAGGGCGTTTGACGCGAACCGTTATCGGGTGAAATCTTCCATCGAGCTTGCCGGACGAGTAGTAGCCGAGCAGATAGTACGAGCTCAAGTCGTCGACAACCCGCCTCAGTCCCTTGCCGATGTCGTTCGAATTGATCAGGGCGAGTCCGTCCGTCGCGCCGGCAAGCGTGCGCAGCGACTCGAGCCGGCCTGCGAGCCGCGCCTGATCGATGGCCGGAGGCGTCAGGGTTGTCGCACCCGGGGGTGGCCGCCCGGTCGTCGGCTTGCTGATGGGCTCATCGAATACAGCGAGGCCGCGCAGATGATGGGATAGAACGACGTGTTTGCGCCGTTGGCTTCGTCGAGCATCGCACGAAAGTCGCGGTCGTCGTCGATGTACGCCAAAGCCTGTCGATCCCTCTCGCACGCGATCGGGGAGAAACCCACATGCATTGGGTCTTGGGGATTGGCTGTCAGGCGGCCCGTTCGCGATCGATGCCCACTGTAGCTGCGGCACGCCGCACCCCAGCTTCCGTGCAAGCGACTGATCCGGCCCAAAGAGGCGCCATCCTTCGGTAACAAGCAGCACCGCTTTGCGCTCTTCGCGCACGCCGCGGGAATACCGGACCAGGTCCGTGATCGCATCGAGGGTGAGCTTCTCCTTCCGGCGCTCGATCATCTGGTCGGCCACGCCGCGATCGTCGCCCGCGACTTCGCGGGAGTCCGCGCAGCGGGGCGGCGCGCCAGTTCCCGGATAACACATCTGATACTGCGCCTCGACCGGATCTTTCGAGACGGCCTGGTTGCGTTCGCCCCAGTGCCAGTCCGCGTGAGGAACCCCTCGATCGTCGTTGTCTTTCGCGCGAACGTGATGTCGCGAGCCGACATTTCCGGCGTCATGACGGCGAACACGTCGTCGGGGCCGATCACTTGTTGAGCGTTCGATGAGCGGCCGTCGAATGTGATGCGAGCCTTCGACGCTGACGTGGTAGGCGTCGAGGAAGACCACGAACACGCGCGCTCGCGGGTTCTGCGCGGCCGCCGTCCGGCCTCGACGGTCGAGGCTCGATACGCTGGTCCTGCGGCAGATTGCCTCGAATCTGCACGCGCTCGAACTGCTCGATCTTCTGGGGCACGCCGGCTTCGAGCACCTCGAAGTCTTCCTGCGTGAGATCGACGACCGGCGCGTTGTCCTTCGTCGGATACACGTCGACGCGCACGTAATTCGCTTCGGTACGAAAGGTCGTTTGGGGTGTTGTAGGCGGTTGATTCTGAGAGGAGGATGCGGTACCTGCCGCGAAACCAGCGGTCACGGCAGCAAGCGCCGCGACGCTGCAGACGAAAACCCGCTTCGTCACGCGAGTAGCTTACACCGGGCCTTCCGCCAGCAGCGCGACAATCCGCTCGCGCGTCCTCTCAATCAGGCCGTCGCGTTCCGTCAAATCCAGCCCGGCCGTCTCGATCGGTTCACCGACTCGGATGCTGACGGTTACCGGCCGGACGATCGTGCTGCCCTGCGCATCGCAGCGGTTCCACCCTGCACTGCGACCGGCACAATCGGCGCTTGCGCTTTGATCGCCATGATGAACCCGCCCTCTTGAATGGCAGCAGGTCGGAAGTACGGCTTCGTGTGCCCTCGGGAAAGATCAGGAACGAGTTGCCCGATCGGATCGAATTCGCGCCGACCTCGATCGATCGGAGCGCGGCCTCCTTGTTGCGACGGTCGACGGGAATGAAGCCGCCGAGGCGAAACGCGCGCGCGAGAATTGGAATCGCGTCGATCTCCGCCTTGTAGAGGATGTGCGTCCGCGGGTGGAGTGCGTCGAACAATATCGGCGGATCCACGTTGCTCTGATGATTCGCGCAGAAGACGGCCGCCCGATCCTTCAGCACATGGTGGCGCCCGGCGACGCGATAGCGAATGCCGCTCAGGAACAATCCAAGTTTCACGCCGCCATGGCCGAGTACGACAAGTGCGCCTTCGCGCCGAACAGGATCGCGATGAGCATGGCCGGCAGGGCGACGATCAGGACGTAAAGGGAAACAGCGAGGTAGGTTGCCCCGAACGGAGGGCCGCGATGAGCACGCGAGCGGCATCATAAACGCAAAGGCCGCAAAGAGGAAAGCAAAGACAGCCAAGGCCGCAAAGACACCAAAGGCCGCAAGGAGTTCATCCTTTGCGGCCTTTGACTGTCGACTGTTGACTGTCGACTACTCTTAGGAAGCCCGCGCCGCTCGGCGTGCCGGCGCGACCGGTGCGACGGCTCGCGGAACGGCCTTCGCCACTTTCGCGCGCGCGACGGTTCGCGCCTTGGCGGTAAAGCATCGCTCGAGCGCGCGTTCCACGCGACCTTCGATCGACACGGCCGGTTCGCGCATCACTTCCGACACTTCGGAAATGATCAGGAACTTCGCCCGATCGAGCATCCGCTTCTCGCGGAAGGACAGGCTCTTCGACTTGGCGAGGAAGGTCAGGCTCTTGAGGACGTCGGCCACCTCGTAGATCGAGCCGCTTCGCATCTTGTCGGAGTTGTCCTTGAAGCGCCCCTTCCAGTTCTGGTGGTTGTCGATCTTGCCATCACCCAACTGGCCGAACAGCCGATCGACCTCGTCATCGGAGATCGCGCGACGCAGGCCGACGCCGTCCACGTTGCTCACGGGGACCAGCACGGTTGTGTCGTTGGCGACGATGCGCAGGTGATAGAAGCCGCAGGTGGTGCCGAGGATGGTCTTGTCTTCGATTCGTTCGACGATCCCGAGTCCATGATTCGGGTAAATGACCTTGTCGCCGACTTGAAATGTCACCGTTCCCCCTGTTTGGAAGCGCTATGTGGCAGGTAGAAGTTGTGCCAGCAGTGTTCACAGTATAGCCCACTTCACCGCGGGATTCAACGAGAAATGGCCTAAAACACGGGGGTTTTCGCACATTTTGCCGCGTGCGCTTGCCGTTGAGTACGACCTTAAGTACCTGTGTGGAGTGAAGTTCCTAGATGCGTCGCTCGGTCGGTTGACCTGTGCCGTTCTTCAGACTTTTTCTAGTGGATGACGAGGAAACGGTCGATCGTTTGAGGGTCACGTACCAGCTTTCGCACTTGTCGCTGGATCCGCCGGCCAGGGTCGCCTCGAAATGCAGGCCGGCCACGTCCCACATCTGTCGCGCGGTCCCGCCCCGCAGCTCAATCTTGTGGGGCCGCAGGAGATTGTCTTCCGCGCTGTGGTCTCGATGATCGTCCTGGATGCCTTTGAAGAGCGCGAACTCATGGAAGGGTCCCATGTGGAGCTCGAACGGCGGCATTCCCGGCCATTTGCCGTCGTAGACACGCTCGCCGTAGTGGCCGTCGGCATCCCGGCACGATTGCCAGTGGCCCTCGAGCATCGAGCCCGTGCGATCGGACATCGACGTGAACTGCGCGCGGCCGAGTCCCGCCATACACAGGCATGCGCCAACCGTCACCACAGCAATAGTCGCCAGTTTCCTCGTCGCCGACCCATCGTGACCGCCTCCGGCCCGAAGCGGTGCAAAGAGTTCGCCGGGGCCGGCTGATGCGTTAACCTGCACTGAAAAAAGGCGTTGATGTCGCCGACGGCTGGAGGCCGGCAGCGCAAATGGAGGCCTGCTGCTATCATGTGGCGTTCGCGCGGCATCATCGAGTCGCGACACGCAGACACGCCGGAGTGGTGAAACTGGCAGACGCGCCGGACTCAAAATCCGGTGGGGTTTACCCCCCGTGAGGGTTCGATTCCCTCCTCCGGCACCAGCTAACTGTTCTATCCGCTCGACTTCTCGATCGGCTCGATCCCCGTTACCAATATATCTCCACGAGATTTTTCGAAAGCGGGTTGTTCGACCGGCCGAATCGCGCTCTCGATCGCTGCGGGACTCAAATGCATGTAGCGTTGCGACGTTGAGAATCTTTGTGTCCAGCGAGCTCCCGGATCGCGCGCGCCGGTGCCACGCGATCGCTGCACGCAGAGTTGACGCTGACGAGATCGATGTCGCTCCACTCGAGCGCGACCATCTCGCCTGAGCGCAAACCCGCTGGCCTTGACGTCGTCTGCGCGCAGCCCGGGTGGAGCAATTGCCGCCGGACCTAATGGTCACCACCATCTGATCCTCTCCGCGCCGCGTGCCGATAAGGAGATTCGGTGCGGACTCGACATACCCCGTACCGATATTTTTCCCTCTTCTTCCTCTCGGGATTTGCCGCGCTCCTATACCAAGTCGTGTGGCAGCGCGCTTTGTTCACGTTTACGGCGTCAATATCGAGTCGGTGACCCTGATCGTCACGGCGTTCATGATCGGCCTCGGGTTCGGCAGCATTGCGGGCGGCAGGCTGTCGAGGTTCCGCAGTCTGCCGCTTCTGGGCGTCTTCGGCGCGATCGAGTCGGGATCGGACTGTTCGGGATCATCTCGCTCCGCCTGTTCGAGCGCGTCGCAACTTGGACGGCGTCCTCCTCTCCTCCGATTGTCGCCGCAACGACGCTCGGCCTGCTGCTCGTGCCGACCTTACTGATGGGCGCGACGCTACCGCTACTGGCCGCGCATTTCGTGCGTGAGACGGACAACGTCGGTGAGTCGGTCGGGATTGTGTACTGCGTCAACACGCTCGGCTCGGCGCTCGCATGCGTGGCGGCGGCCACGTACCTGATGCGCGTCTTCGGTGAAGCCGGAACCGTTCGCGTCGCGGTGGTCGTCAACGTTGTCACCGGAGTCGCGAGCCTGGTGCTCCAGGGCCGGACCGGCGGCACGGTGATCAGCGGGGAAACTCCAACCAGTCGGGTCGGGTTGCCGACAGCCGTCCTCAGCTTTCCATTCGGGTTGGCCCTTGCCGCCGCACTCGGATTCATCGCGCTCGCGTACGAGGTGATCTGGTATCGGCTGTTCGCGTTTGTCTCGATCGACGCGGCGGCATCGTTCGCCTGGCTGCTGGGGGCGTATCTTTTCGGCATCGCACTCGGATCGCTGGGCATTCGCGATCTCGCTCGTGAGAAGTTGGCGTCCGCGCCGGATCGGGCAGTTGGCGGTGCTGGTGATTTGGGCAGGTGTCGCGAGCTTCCTCGTGGGCCCGCTGCTCGCGCGGGCGGCCCATTCGGTCGACTACAGGATGACACTGCCGTTCGTCGTCGCGGCGACAGCCCTGCTCGGCGCATCGTTTCCCCTGCTCTCGCACGCGATGATCGCGCCGTCGGACGACTCCGGCGAACGACTCAGCTATATCTACGTCGCGAACATCATCGGATCGGCGGGTGGCAGCTTTGCGGTCGGCTACGTGCTGATGGACTGGCTCTCGGTGCGCGGCCTGGCCCTCTGTCTGCTGGCTGCGTCAACGCTTGTCACCGTCGTCCTGTTGTTTCGGGGTGTGGCGTACAGGAGGCCACTTGCCCTTATCGGGGTTGCAGCCGCCGCTGTGTGCATAGCGACCGCAACACCTCTGTACTCCGATATTTATGCACGGCTTCTCGCGATGCAGGCCGGCATCCGTGTCGACTCGTTTCGTCATGTGGTGGAGACACGAAGCGGGGTCGTCGCGGTCACCGACAACGGCACCGTCTTTGGCGGCGGAAACTACAGCGGTCGATTCAACACCAATCCGGTCCACGACTCGAACGGCATCGCTCGCTTGTACACGCTCAGCGCGATTCCCCTGGAGCCCTCTGAAGTACTGGTCGTGGGCCTCGCGTCGGGGTCCTGGGCCCAAGTGCTCGCGAACCGGGCCGATGTCAGGCACGTGACAATCGTGGAGATCAATTCCGGTACTGCGGCTTATTCGGCAGTATCCGGCCGTCGCCAGCCTCCTGACGAACCCCAAGGTCACCATCGTTCTGGACGACGGTCGGCGATGGCTGACGAGACATCCCGAACGAACGTTCGATCTCTCGGTGATGAACGTGAGCGTGCACGGACGCGTTCACTCCACGCATGTATTGTCGGTGGAATTCCTCGAGCTCGTCAAACGTCACTTGAAGCCAGGTGGGATTCATTTCTTCAATACGACCTATTCGCCCGAGTCGCTGCGATCTGGCGTCACGACGTTTCGCTATGGCCTGAGAATCTTCAGCTTCCTCGCCGTCAGCGACAGTCCGATCCAGCTGGATGCGGGCCTGTTCGAGCGCCGACTGCGCCAGTTCGCGATTGACGCGCGTCTGGTTTTCGACCGCGGCTTGCCCGAGCACGAGCTGGCGCTTCAGAAACTCGGCTCGATCGTCGGCACCGCTGACGCACCCGACGCGGCAAAGAATCCCTACAGCCTCGAGTTCGGTGAGAGCCTTCGGCGCCGCCTCGCAAACTACGACGTGATCACCGACGACAATATGGGCTCGGAGTGGAAGTAGGGGGGCTTTCGCGCGAAGACATTTCGGCTCGTGCGGTCTGCAGGCGGAACATGCGAAGGAGCGAAGGCAGACCACTCAGGCAGGTCTACCTTCGCTCGTGATTCAAGACCATGCTGTTGGTTTACTGTGGCAACTTGTCCTTGATCTTCTCCTTCATGGTTTTCGCCGCGTCCGGGTCGACCCGCAGACCGTTCGCCACGTCGCGCACGCCGGCCACCGATCGCACCATCTCGGTCACACGCGACTTCTCGCTCATCGTCGCGACGGTGCCGCTGACCTCGACCGCGGCGTTATTTACCGTAAACGACACGTCGTGCTGTTTAAGAACGGGATCGTTGGCCACCATCTCCTTCAGCTGATCCTTGATCTTCCCGTCGTTGTCGTCCGCCGTCTTCTCGTCCATGCCCTTGACGGTGAGCTCGTTCAGAATCTTCCCCGACGTGCCGACCGCGCGCTCGGCAACCTGTTCCGCGCGGGTTCGGTCGACTGAATTGTCCACCGTCCCCTTCAGGTGGACGACGCGCTCGGCGCGGTCGTAGTAATCGACGTCAACATCGGGAAGATTGGCGTTCTTCAGCGCGGTCTCGACCTTGTCCGAAGGATGGGCCGCGCTGTTGCTGCAGGCTTGCAGCGACAGGCCCGCGACGAGCAGTAGCGCGGCACCAGCGAGAGACACCTTTCCAAAACTCATCTGCACCCTCCTTCCGTCGCCCAACTCCGATGCAAGCGGCGGTGCGTCAGCAGCGCAGCCCGATGCGGATCAGGCGTGACTCACTGGCGGCGGCGAAACGGTCGGGGAGACCACGATCGGATTCGTGATGGGTTCGGGGCTGGCGACGAGGATGCCTCGCCCATCGGTCGCGAAGTACCGTGTGCCGGTCCCACCTGGCGTGACCGGTCCGCGCTCGCGAATTCCGAAACGGCGGGGGTGACCGCCGCGTCGTTGCAGGTGCCCGCCGCGGTCCCGACGGTGGTGACACCAGGCGCGGCATCGCGCGTGAGGCGATCCGGTAACCCGCCTTCCACACCGTTGATGCCGAAGCTCCGGGCTGATGAATCCCGAGGCCGAGCCTCGCGGTGGTCTGGCAAGGTCTTCAAGCGTCACCGCGTAGCCTCCCGACGCGCACGAGGACGCGTAGCTCGCCTCGCCGCTGCTGATCGCCCGCAACGCGCCAATCGCGGCGGCCTCGTTGGCGGACATGCGCGCCCTGAGCAGCCCGGGCACCGCGATCGCGGCAACGATGCCCAGCACCATGACACCCCCGACGCCGAGAACCAGCGCAAGGATGACCACGACGGCAACCGAAGTCTGGGGCAACGCAGCCAGCTGGGCGAACTCTTCCTGCGACCACTCGGACGTCGGCCTGCCCGAGAACAGCAGCTTGATCCCCGGCTTATTGAGATAGATGAGGATCAGAATGGAAATCACCGTCCCCACCGGAATGCCGAGCAGACCTATCCACGCGAATACGACTTGCAATGTGCGGCCGATCGGTTTCAGTTGCCATAGGCCCGCGCCACAGGCGAGTTGCAGGCCGCCGATCACTCCGCACACAACCGCGACCACCAGCATGATCGCATCGGCCTGAGGCTCACCAGAGCCGAGGACAGCCCTGACCAATCCGACGATGGCGCCGAGCATCCAGAACGCGCCGCCGATGATTTGGAGTACCGCGAGCAGCGAGACGATCGCCGGCCGTTTCGCGTCCATCGATTCTCCCTGGAAGGGGTGCCAGTGTAGCCCAGACCCGGCTACCCGCGAACGGCGAGGCGCTTGACCGCTTCCCGGATCGTCCGGTCGCCAACCGCCGCGAAGCCGAGGATGAACTCGTCGGCGCTGGCGTCGCAACGTAGTAATGCCCGTGCCCGCGAGATGGACGCCGATGCGCTCGGCGCGGGCGCGCACGGTCGGCGCCGCGGAATCGGGCCGTAAAGTGCATGCCCGCGGCGTCGCCTCGGACAAAAGCGCGGTCGCCGAAGGCGCGTCGTGCGATCGAGCATCAGATCGCGGCGGCGCTTGTACAAACGGCGCATCCGGCGGATGTGGCGCTCCAGATGACCCTCGACCAGGAAATCGGCGAGCGCCGCCTGTTCGAGCAGCGTCGTGTGCCGGTCGGTCATCCACTTCGCGGTGGTGAACGGCGCAATCAGTTCAACGGCACGACCAGATATCCGAGCCGCAGCCCGCGAAACATCACGTTGGAAAAGGTGCCGACATAAATCACGCCGGCGCCGTCGGCCAGGCTGTGCATCGCCGGCAGCGGCGCGCCGCTGTACCGATATTCGCTGTCGTAATCGTCTTCGAGAACGACCGCCGCGTGCTGCGCGCCCACTCGATGAGCTCCAGCCGCCGCGCCAGCGACATCGATACGCCGGTCGGAAACTGATGCGACGGCGTCACATGAACGACCCGTGTCTTGTCGGTCAGCCCCTCGATCGACGCGCCGGAGTCGGTGACCCGCAAGGTTGCGCAAGGCGCCATGGGCGAGAAACAGCTGCCGGGCGCCCGGATATCCAGGGTTTTCGACCGCCGCTTCGTCGCCGGATCGAGCAGCAGCCGCGCGCACAGATCCAGCGCCTGCTGCGAGCCGCTGACGACGATGACTTGTCGGTGGAGCAACTGACGGCGCGGGTTCGCGCGACATGGGTCGCGATCGCGGTCCGGAGGCCGTCGTGCCCGGCGGGTTGCGCGCCGTGATCGAACAGCGCCGGCACCGCGCGCCGGAGATGTCGCGACATGAGACGCCGCCACAGCGGAAACGGAAACCGCGCGAGGTCCGGGCTCACGTTCGACAGGTTGAGCGGCCGCGACGACACAGCTACGCGCTGGATGCCGCCGAGCCGCATTGCATACCCCGACAAACGAATCCTGTTGCTTGCCCCTGAAACTGCGTGATGTGCGCGCACTGGACGCGGCGCCTCTTCGGGCAAGTCGGACGACACGAACGTGCCGGAGCCCTGACGGGTTTCGAAGTAGCCCTCCGACAGCAATTGTTCGTAGGCAGCCGTGACGGTGACGCGTGCCACGTCGTAGGCGGCCGCGAACGCACGGCTCGACGGCACGCGATCGCCGCGGCGGAAGCGGCCGGCAAGAATCGCGGCACGCCACTGGTCGTAGATCTGCCGCTGCAGCGGCGAGGCGGCGGCACGATCGACGACGAAGGGTACGTTCATGACTGGTCTTATCAAAGGTACTAAAACTGGATCTATTCATGAAGCCACTTTACCGATAGCGTGAGGACCATGATCACCATCCAGCCAGCCGTGCTCGAGGGACACGACATTCGTTTGGAGCCGCTCGGTGAGGAGCATGCCGCCGCGCTCGGCGCCGCGGCGTCCGACGGCAACCTGTGGGACCTGTGGTTCACCGCCGTCCCGACGCCGGACGGCATGCCGAAATACGTCGCCGACGCGCTAACGGGACAGCGCGACGGTCACATGCTGCCGTGGGTCGTGCGCGACATCGCGAGCGGCGCCATCATCGGCTCGACGCGCTATCACGACATCCTTCCCGAGATGGATCGCGTCGAGATCGGCTACACGTGGTACGCGCAGAGCCACCAGCGGACGCACGTGAATACGACGTGCAAGCTGCTGCTGCTCGCTCACGCCTTCGACACGCTCGGCTGCAAGGTCGTCGGGCTTCGAACCGACAAGTTCAACTTCCGCTCGCAGCGTGCCATCGAAGCGCTGGGGGCCAAGAAGGACGGCGTGATTCGGCACTTTGGGCTGCGGCGCGACGGTTCCGTCCGCGACACCGTCATGTACAGCATTCTCGCGACCGAATGGCCGGACGTGCGACGGCATCTCGAACTGCGGCTGCAGCGGCATGCCGCCGCGCGGTCGGTCCAGGTCAGGTAAGACTTCGCTCGTCCTGAGCTTGTCGAAAGGACGGCGTGGTCGACAAGCTCACCACGAGCGACTTTATTCAGCGTCTTTAGCGCGGCCGCCAGGTCGCGCCGCCGTCAGTGGTGGCGAACGTCCGTCCGTCGGACGCGGTCACCGTGGCGGTCTTGTCGTCCGTCGCCGTGACCGACAGGAGATCGATCGGCTCGGCCAACTGCACACGTTCCACGTGGCACCGTCGATCGAGAGCACGACGAGGCCGCGCGGACCGACGAGCCAGCACACCTGCGGCGACGGCGACGCGCCCGCCGTCAGCGTCGTCGTCACGCCGGTCTGCTGCGTTTGCCACGACGCGCCGCCGTCGGTTGTTCGCTGCACGGCTCCGCCGCGCAGCGGACGCCAACGCGTCAGCGGGTTCGGCGACAGGATCGGCGCGCCCGGCTGCGCAACAACCTCGCGCGCGACCATGCGGTCGGCGGACAGCGCGCCGCGCGGGGGCCGATGGCCGCGCGTTCGACGCGGCTTCCGCCTGGCGCGCGGGCGCGGCTGGCGCTGCAGTGCGGCCGGCGTGGACGGCGCAGCAGGTGGCTTGCGCAGGCGGCGGGGTCGCGGCGGCCCGCGGGGACGCAACCGGCGCAGGCGGCGGCTGGGCAGCCGCGATGGCGTCAGCCATCGCCTTGGCGCGAGCCTCCGCAACCGCATTCGCACCAGGTTGTGCGGGCGCCGGCTCGGTCTTGGCGAGCGCGGAGGTCGCCTGCTTTTCTTCGGGCGCAAGCGCGTCGGCGCGGCGGAACTCCGCGCGCCGCGCGGACTATCGGGAGATGAGGTTCTCGCGCGCATGTCGCGCACGGCGTCCTTCTCTACTTGCCCGCGTCTGCTTCCTTTGTCTTCGGAGCCTCGACGGGGGCTGGCGGGGCGGTCAGCGCCGACGGCGGCGTTTCGGTGCGCGCCGACAATTGCGGAGCGGCTCACGGCTGTGCCCGGGCAGCCTGCGTGGCGTCGTCACGCAGCGGCGCGGTCGGCGAACGCATCGGCAGCGCCAGCCAGACGATGAGCGCCGCGGCGCCGGCGCTCATCGGAACCATCCACGCCATCATGTGAACGCGCCACCACGGCGCCTCGACAGCCGGCGGCGCCGTGCGAATCATCGCCGCGAGCATGGCCTGGCATCGCGCGCAGTCGGCCACATGGGCCTCGGCGACCGAACGCTCACGCGCGCCAAGCGTCTGCTCGGACCAGGCCGCCAGCGTCTCGGCGTCGAGGCACGCGGCGGTACGGTGTCAGAGGTGTCTGACACCGGGCTGAAGCGTGTCGCGCAGCAGGCGCTCGAGCGACGAATCGCGTTCGCTCTTCTCTTTGTTCACGTCCACCTCGTCATCCTGAACGGCCGGCCGCCGGTTCCTTGCGATCGGCGACCGTGCCGAACACGTGCGTGAGATCAGGCGGACCGGATCGGCCGCCACCGACGCGAAGCACTCGGCGATTTCCCCTTCGCTCATGCGCGCGACGTCCCTCAGATCCTGTTCCACCGACTCACGGAGCGCCCGTCTCGACCGCGCCAGCTGGCGCGACACGGTGGCTTCGTGCTCGGTCAGCACGCGCCCGGTCTCGGCGAGCGTCAGCTCCTGCCGGTAGTAGCAACCCAGGCGCAGACGATCGCGAGCGCTCAGTTTCCCGATCGCCCGACCCAGCGCGTCGCGCACGAGCGCGAGATAGCGGGGACGCTCAACTTCCGGCGGATCGTGCGCAGTCATCGCGTTCATAGACTGGCCCGCTGATGCGGCGGGGGTCTCTTCGTCGGGCAGCGGCTCGAGCCTGCGGCGGAGCCGCAGATGATCGACGAAGCGCTGCGACAGCACCGCGCGCAGCCAGGTCGCGAGACTGCTGCGTCCCTGGTAGTAGCGGAACAGCGAACGCGTCTCACTGCCGCTGCCGCGAACGCCGTAGAGCTCGGCGTACAGCGCGTCCGCAACCTCGCGCGCGCCGCCGCTCGGGTCGAGCGCCTGCGCCGCGCGATAGAGGATGGGGCGAAAGTCGCGGACAAAGCGCTCCCAGGCTTGCTCATCTCCGCGTTCGCACAGGCGCGCGAGCTCGACGTCGGCAGCGTGTTGCGACTCCACGTCAGGCCCGCGCACCCATATGTCCGATTATCGCTGCCGTTATTCAGACTTGAGACTTCAGACTTGAGACTAAAAAATACTTCCGCCACAACCTATCCCACCAGGCGGCGGGCTGCGGCGCGGCGCCCGTGCCGACGCCGTTTTTCTTGCGGATCTCCGCGAGATCCCAGCCCGTCAGCGACGCCAACCGCTGCGCTTCCTGCTCCCGGCGGTCGTTCAGCGCCCGCATGTAGGTGCCGGCGGCGGGACACGTGTCGGCGCCTAGAAACGGATGACGAAGGATGTAGCGACCCTGAAAGTTGGCGCGATCCGCCGTCTCCTGAAACACCAGATCCTCGGGAAAGTGCGCCTTGTCGTAGCGGACGTGCAACCGCGTCAGGAACACGTCGGGCGGCCGTTGCCCGCCCCCTCGGACCAGAACACGCCCAGCTGTCGCAATTCCTCGTTCGACAGCGGATCGGCGGCGCAGGGGTCGCACCATTTCATGTCCCAGGCGTATCGAGGAACACCGGACGCGGACCTTCCTGCTCCACCTGGCGCGTGAACATCGCCTTGTAGAACTTGGCGAACTCGCCTTGCTGTTTCAGATAGACCGGCAGATCCATGTCCGACGGCAGCTTCACCGTCCGATAGTTCGTCGTTTCCACGCGGCCCTTGCGCGTCAACGCGTAGACGAACAGTTCCTGCGCGCCGTCGGCATTGACCATCCCCAACCGGATCGGCAGCATGAACTTCGGCGACTCGAAAGCCACCTGCAACGGTCGAAGGTTCGAGTAGCCAAGCTTGGCCTGCTCGGTCAGATTCACCTTGGCGACGAAGAACTTCATGTTCTGGCGCAGATAGCTCGCGAGCACGGGCGAAGCGCCGGCGGGAATATTGTAGCCGTTTTCTCTCAGCCAGGTTTCCAGCCCAGGCTCTGTTGCGCCGAGAGAATCAGGATGTCGTACTCGCCAACGGTGTATTGCGCGTCGATGGTGACGCCGAGGCTCTTCGCCCGGCCCACGGCCTCCTGGGCCACCGCGCTCCCATCGCCGCCGCCGGGAACCGCCTCTCCTCCCCATCGTCATCCGGCAGGGTCGGGATCGTGATACTCGACCAGTCGCGGGGCCGAATACGCGTCGAGGTGGTCGACGTATTTCTGTCGCTGATGTGAATCTGCTCGCGCTTGAGGAGCGTCGGCACGGGAATCACGACCGCGAACTCCTTCAAGTCCCCTTGTAATCGTTCACCATCGTCATCACCGTCCGATCGCCGTCGCGGACCAGGACGACCTGCGAAGCCTTGTTGAAAGCTTCGTGTCGGTTTTAGAGATGAAAAACCACAGAAGCCAAGAACGGCCGGCGCCGACCAGGCCAAATCGACGCGAACACCGCGCACCACGCGAAACGCTTCATACACTGCTCCTTCGAAGAGGAGGGAAGCACTATGAAGGAGCTTCCCGGCGCATCCCCCCGTTCCTGTTCTTTTGCCTGCCCACGTGTTAAGCGATGACCGGGAAGCAGGCGATCGATCAGGGGCACGGCCATCGACCACAAAACCAGCAGCCACAACAGACCGTTGGTCTGAAGAAGCGGAACTGCACGTACCATGCGCCGAAGGCGACGAGCGCGGCGAACAGCACGCGCCCCGCGCGCGAGTCGGGCGTCGTCTTCGGATCGGAAATCATGAGGAACGTGAACAACAGGAGCGCGCCGCTTTCGAGCCGGTGCAGCGGAATCGTGAGCGGCTCGCCGAGGTAGATCGAGCGGCCGAACAGCAACGCCGCATAGAAGCCGATGAACGCGTAGGTCACGTCACTGCGCGCGGCGCGGTTGACGACCAGGGCGCGCAGCACGCCATGAGAAAGGCGAACACCGCAACCGTCCCCCACTGCCCGGGCGAGACCCACACTTGATCGGTCAACAGGAGCATCGCGACCAGACCGCCGTTGGTGGGATTGAAGATGTGCTTGCCGCGAAAGCGGATCAGGAACTTGCTCGCGATCGTGATGACCGCGGCGGCAAATGCGAGCTCAGGATGATTGGTGCGGCACAGCAGGCACAGGGACAGCCCCGAAATCAGGGCGCTCTTGACGTTGACGGAGCGGCTTTTGGACAGGTAATCGCAGAGTGCCTGCGTTCCGACGACCGTGGACAGCAGCAGAGCGACCCGGTCCAGGGTGATGTCGAAACCGAGCCACCCCATCCCATACACAAGCAGCGAGCCGAGAACGGCAATCTGGTAGATCCGTGGATCGGCCATCGTCCGGCTAGGTGGTGTTGGTACAGACGACCACGACTAATGACTAACGACCAAACGCCTCCTCTGGGAGGAGAACGATCCAGGTGGAATTTCTTGCACGGCCTCGGTCGCGGCCGCGCTACGCTGTCGAAACAGGCCCAATGAAGGCAACTTCGATGATCGCGGCGCTGGTCCTGGCCTTCGCCATCGCCACCTCTGCGCAGACGCCGGTGCGATGGGCGAACGGCGCGACCATCTCCGTGTGGATTGATCAGGCGGCCGCTCCCGCGGGTGCTTCGGGGCTGGTGGAACGCGCCGTCGCCACGTGGGCGACGGTCATTGGGAAAAGCGTGACGCTTCGCCGGACCGACGCCCGGCAGGACGCCGCCGTACGCATACGGTTTGCCGGCAGTCGCGGTTTATTCGGTGAGGCGCGGCCTCAGCTCGACCCCGCGACGGGCGCGATCGTCCGCGCCGACGTCGTCATCGCCACCGACACGGGGGGCGACGATCCGGTGACGCAGCGCATCGTGCTCTACCTCACCGCGCTGCACGAGCTCGGGCACGCGCTCGGCCTCCGCCACACCGACAACTTCGCCGACATCATGTACAGCTTTCGCCGGCCCGACGAGGGGAGCGGTACTTCGCGGCGTACCGGCAGCGATTGAAAACGGCGGCCGACATCGGGTCGCCCGCGGCCACCGGTCTCTCACCGAACGACCTCGCAGCGGTCCGGGAACTGTACGGCCGGTGAGCCGAGCATTTTCGTCACAAGCCTGCCGTCATCGATATAATTGGACCCAAATTCTTGGCCTTGTAGGGGCCGACCTATGTGTCGGCCCGGGCGGACACGCGGGTCCGCCCCTACGCGTAAATGGTGAAAGGGAGACGATGAAGCGAACAGTGAAACGAATGGGGCTGGCGGCGCTCTGCGCCGGCGCGGTGGGGCTGTGGGTGGCCGGACCGTCGGGTCAGGCGCCTGGCTTCCCGTCCACGAAAAATGGCGAGTGGCCGTACTACACAGCCGATGCGCGGGGCTCGCGCTATTCGCCGCTCGATCAGATCAACGCCACCAATTTCAATCAGCTCGAAGTCGCGTGGCGCTTCAAGACCGACAACCTCGGCACCCGCCCCGAGTACAAGCTCGAAGGCACGCCGCTGATGGTCAAGGGCGTGATATACGCGACCGGCGGCACGCGCCGATCGGTGGTCGCGCTCGACGCGAAGACCGGCGAGATGATTTGGGTGCACGCCGAGCGTGAAGGCAGCGCGCCGTGAACGCGCCGCGCCAACTGTCAGGCCGCGGTCTCTCGTACTGGACGGACGGCAAGGGCGACGACCGCGTCGTCTACGTCACCCCCGGATATCGCCTCGTCGCGCTCAACGCCAAGACGGGCGCGCCGGTTCGGGATTCGGCACCAACGGCGTCGTCGACATGAAGATCGGCGCCCTGTCGGCAAGGGACAGCAGATCGATCTGGAAAAGGGCGAAATCGGCTTGCACTCCACGCCGACCGTTACCAAGGACGCCATCATCGTCGGGTCATCGTTCCGTGAAGGGCTGACCGTCAAGAGCCACAACAACACCAAGGGTCTCGTGCGCGCGTGGGACGCGAAGAAGGGCAAGCTGCTGTGGACGTTCAATCTGATTCCGCGTCCGGGCGAGTTCGGCAACGACACGTGGGAAAACGAGTCGTGGGCGATCAACGGCAACACCGGCGTGTGGTCGCAGATCACCGTCGACGAGGAAGCGGGGCTCGTGTATCTGCCCGTGGAAGATCCGACATCGGACCTCTACGGCGGTCATCGTCCCGGCAACAATCTCTACGGCGACAGCATCCTCTGCCTCGATCTGAAAACCGGCCAGCGCAAGTGGCACTTCCAGATCGTGCACCACCCGATCTGGGACCTCGACATGCCGGCCGCGCCGCTCCTCGCCGACATCAACGTGGACGGCAAGCCGATCAAGGCCGTGGCGGTGCCGACCAAGCAGGGCTTCCTGTTCGTGTTCGATCGCATCACCGGCAAACCCGTGTGGCCGATCGAAGAGCGGCCGGTGCCGCAGACCGACGTCCCGGGCGAGAAGACGAGCCCGACGCAGCCTTTCCCGACCAAGCCGCCGGCCTATTCGCGCAACGGCGTCGTCGAGTCGGATCTGATCGACTTCACGCCGGAGCTCAAGGCGCAGGGGCTCGAGGTCGCGAAGCGATATCGGCTGGGACCGGTGTACCTCCCGCCGCTCGTGAGCAAGGCGGAAGGCCCGCTCGCGGCGCTGACGTCCGGAACGTTGAGCGGCGGCGTGAACTGGCCCGGCTCGGCGTACGACCCCGAGCTGCATGCGTTCTTCTCGCACGTGTGCAACGCGTGCATCGCGCCGCTCGGCCTGGTGAAGCCGCCGGAGGAATTCTCGGATCTCGACTACGTGATGGGCACCGCCGGTCAGACAGTTCCGTCCGATCGTGGGCGGCGGCGAAGGCACGTCCGCTGATTCGACACCGCCACCGCAGCGCGGCGCGGCGCCTCCTGCCCCGGCCGCCCCGGCGACTCCGCCGGCGGCTGCGGCGGGCGGGCGGGCGCGAGCGCGGGCGCGGCAGGTGGACGCGGCGCGGCGCCGGGCGGTGGTCGCGGCGGCGCTGAGGGCGGTGGATTCGGCGCCACCGTGCAGGGCCTCAACATCGTCAAGCCGCCGTACGGCATGATGGTCGGCGATCAATCTCGACAAGGGCGAGATGATGTGGCAGGTGCCGCACGGCGATACGCCGGACGCGGTGCGCAATCACCCGGCGCTTCGCGGCGTCGACGTCCCGAAGACCGGTCAGCAGGGCAACGTCGGCGTCGTCGTGACCAAGACGCTCGTCATCGCGGGCGATCCGCAGGTGACCACGACGCCGGAGCATCCGCGCGGCGCGATGCTGCGCGCCTACGACAAGCAGACCGGCAAGCAGGTCGGCGCTGTGTACCTGCCGGCCGCAGCAGAGCGGATCGCCGATGACCTACATGATGGACGGCAAGCAGTACATCGTCGTCGCGATCAGCGGCGGCAACTACTCGGGCGAGTACATGGCGTTCTCGCTGCCCTCGTCGGCGGTTCCGTCGACGGGCGCCGGCCGCTAAAAGAACTTAGAATTAAGATGGCTGATGGTAGAAGGACCGAGCCGCGTCCTTCTGCCTGATGGATTACCAAGCCACGTTCTACCTTCTAAGTTCTAAGTTCCGCCATGTCGCTTTCTCCAGTTCCACCCGATCGTCCAACGCTGGTTCTCGGAGACTCTGGGCAGCGCCCACGGCTGCGCAAGCGGCTGGATGGGCGGCGCTGGCTGAACGCCGTCATACCCTCATCGCCGCGCCAACCGGCTCCGGAAAAACTCTCGCGGCGTTTCTGACGGCGCTCGACGAGCTCGTGCAGGAAGGGCTGCGGCAGCCGCTGCCCGACGAGGTTCGCGTCGTCTACGTGTCGCCGCTCAAGGCGTTGAGCGCGGACATCCACAAGAATCTGGCCGAGCCGCGCCGGGGCATTCGCCGCATCGCCGAAGAGATGGGGATGGAGCCGCCGCGCATCACGGCCGCAGTCCGCACCGGCGACACGCCGCAGGCCGAGCGCGCCGCGATGCTGCGCAAGCCGCCGCACATCCTGGTGACGACGCCGGAGTCGCTGTATCTGCTGCTGACCGCCGAGCGCAGCCGCGAGATGCTGCGATCCGCGCGCACCGTGATCGTCGACGAAATTCACGCGGTGATCGGCACTCGCCGCGGCGCCCACCTGGCGCTGTCGCTCGAACGGCTGCAACAGGTCACCGCTCAGGCGCCGCTGCGGATTGGACTGTCGGCCACGCAGAAACCGATCGACGAAGTGGCCCGGTTCCTCGTCGGCAATCACGATCCGGCGCCCGACTGCGCGGTCATCGACGAAGGGCATCGGCGTCAGATGGACGTCGGAATCGAGGTGCCCGACTCGCCGCTCGAGGCGGTGATGTCGCACGAGGTGTGGGAGGAGTACTACGCCAGACTCACGACGCTGATCGGCGAGCATCGGACCACGCTGGTGTTCGTGAACACGCGCCGAATGGCCGAACGCGTCGCGCGCCACCTGAGCGAGCGCATCGGGATCGACGCCGTCACCGCACACCACGGCAGTCTGTCGAAGGAGAAACGGCTCGACGCCGAGACGCGCCTCAAGGCCGGAGCGCTCAAGGCGCTGGTGGCGACGGCGTCGCTCGAGCTCGGCATCGACATCGGATCGGTCGATCTCGTGTGTCAGATCGGGTCGCCGCATCGCATCGCCACGCTCCTGCAGCGCGTGGGCCGGTCGGGTCACACGATCGCCGGCATGCCGAAGGGTCGCCTGTTTCCGGCATCGCGCGACGATCTCGTCGAATGCGCCGCGCTGCTCCGATCGGTCCGCCGCGGCGAGCTCGATCGCATCGTGACGCACGATGCCCCGCTCGACGTGCTGGCGCAGCAGGTGGTTGCCGAGTCGGCGTGCGGCGAATACGCCGAGGACGATCTGTTCGCGCTGGTGCGCCGTGCGTGGCCGTATCGGGATCTGCCGCGATCCAGCTTCGACGCCGTCGTCGCCATGGTGGCCGAGGGGTTCGCCACCAAGCGGGGACGAAGGGCCGCGCTGGTCCATCGCGACGAGGTCAACGCCCGCGTCCGCGGCCGGCGGGGCGCAAGGCTGCACGCGATTCAGTCGGGCGGCGCGATTCCGGAAGTGGCGGACTACCGCGTCGTTCTCGACCCCGAGGATCTCTTTGTCGGAACGCTGAACGAGGATTTCGCCATCGAGAGCACCGCGGGCGACGTGTTTCAGCTCGGCAACGCGTCGTGGCGCGTGCTGCAGGTCGGCGCTGGCGTCGTACGGGTCGCAGACGCGAAGGGCGCGCCGCCGACGTTGCCGTTCTGGGTGGGCGAGGCGCCGGCGCGGAGCGACGAGCTGTCGCGCGCGGTCAGCGATCTGCGCGCGGAGGTGGAGGTCCGCCTAAAGGCGGACGCCACGTACGTCAGCCTCGGACACTGCGACTGTTGCAGCTTCTGAGCGCTGTCGCAGCGACGAGCCGTTGACGCTCGCTGGTCGTCGAGTCTGAAGCTCTACCCCGAGCGGATCGTATGCCGGCTGACCGACCGTCGAGTGGTTTGCGGCAGAAACCGGCGTCTGTCGCGCCGCCGCGGAACAGGCGATCGCATACCTCGCCGCCGGCCACCAGGCGCTCGGCGCGCTGCCGACGCAGGACACGCTCATCCTCGAGCGGTTTTTCGACGAGTCCGGCGGCATGCAGCTCGTGCTGCACGCGCCCTTCGGCAGCCGCATCAACAAGGCCTGGGGACTCGCGCTCCGCAAGCGGTTCTGCCGTCAATTCAATTTCGAGCTGCAAGCCGCCGCGAACGAGGACGCGCTGCTGCTGTCGCTCGGGCCGCAGCATTCGTTTCCGCTGTCGGATGTGTTCCGCTACCTGCATTCGGCCACGGCGCGAGATGTGCTGATCCAGGCATTTCTCGACGCGCCGGTCTTCCAAACGCGTTGGCGGTGGAACACGACGATCTCGCTGGCCGTGCCGCGCAGTCGCAACGGCCGCAAGGTTCCGCCGCAGCTCCAGCGGATGCTGGCCGACGATTTGATGGCGGCTGTTTTCCCGGACGCCGCGGCGTGCCTCGAGAACATTCCCGGCGATCGGCAGATCCCGGACCATCCGCTCGTCAACCAGACCGTGCGCGACTGCCTGCACGAAGCGATGGACTTCGACGGGCTGTCCGCCGTGCTCGACCGCATCCATCGTGGGGACCTGCGCCTGGTCGCGCGCGACACGACCGAACCGTCGCCGCTCTCGCACGAGATCCTCAACGCGCGGCCCTACGCGTTTCTCGACGATGCGCCGCTCGAGGAGCGGCGAACGCAGGCGGTCTACACGCGGCGCGCGACGGAGCCGGGATCCGCGTCGGAGCTGGGAGCGCTCGACGCCGCCGCGATCGCCCGCGTGCGCGACGAAGCGCGGCCGGATCCGCGGGACGCCGACGAACTGCACGACGCGCTCGTGACGGCGGGGTTTCTGACGCACAGCGGAAGTCGGACCACATCGACCGCCGAATTCTTCGACACAACTACAGCGCGCGCGGCGAGCCGCGAGAGTCCGTGTAGCGCGGTCCGCCTTCCACGGACGCGACGCATCGGGCCGGGGCTGAAAGCCGGCCGCGCTACACCGGACGCGATCTGGGTGCGCAGCGGAACGCCTGCCCGAACTTCGTGCGATTCATCCCGAGCTGACCGCTCGACCTCCGATCGAACCGCCGGCTTCCCGCGCCGTTCGCACCTGGACCCGCGAGGACGCGATCGTCGAAATTCTGCGCGGTCGTCTCGGCATCGTCGGCCCCACAACCGTGGACGCGCATCGCCGCGACGTTCGCGATCGAGCCGGCGGATGTAGAAACGGCCCTGCTCGCGCTGGAGGCGGAAGGCGTCGCCATGCGCGGGTCGTTCAGCGCGCCGGGGCAAGCGGAGTGGTGCGATCGCCGGCTGCTCGCCCGCATTCACCGGTACACGCTCAATCGCTTGAGAGCCGAGATCGAACCGGTCGCGCCCAGCCGATTTCATGCGCTTCCTCTTCGCCTGGCAGCACGTGACGGCGTCCGCGCGCTTGACCGGTGTGGACGGTCTTCGCGCCGTGATCGCGCAGCTCGACGGATACGAGCTTGCCGCCGACGCCTGGGAACGCGCCGTCCTGCCGGCGCGGATCGACGGCTACGAGCCGTCGATGCTGGATCATCTGTGCCTTACCGGTGAGGTCGCCTGGGCGCGGTTGAGCGCACCGGGCGGCGATCTGACACAGCTGATTGGCGCGACACCGATCGCGCTGTTCCTGCGCGAACACGCCGACCGCTGGGTCATCCTGCGGCCGTCGGACGGTCCCCACCCGGACATCAGCGAGGACAGCCGGCGAGTGCTCGATGTCCTGCGCACGCGCGGCGCCTCGTTCGCGCACGACCTCGCTGGGGCGGTGGGCGTCGCGCCGGCCGCTATTCGTGAGGCGCTGGGCGAGTTGGTGGCCGCCGGGCTCGTGGCGTCGGACGGCTTCGGCGGCCTTCGATCGATTGTGAGAGCGGCGGGCGGCCGCCGCGTGGAACCCGCGGGCCGCTCGAACGTGGCCGGCCGATGGTCGCTGATCCACACCGCTGAGGATCATGAGGGTGCGGCGCACGAACTCGGCGAGTTCGAGGCCGCAGGCGCGCGCGCTGCTCCTCCGCTACGGTGTGGTGTTTCGGAAGCTGCTCGCGCGTGAACCCAACGGATCGCCCTGGCGTGAACTGACGCGCGTCTACCGGCGCCTCGAGGCGCGCGGCGAAATCCGGGGCGGACGCTTCGTCGCGGGCATGTCCGGGGAGCAGTTCGCACTGCCGGAGGCGGTTGAGAAGCTGCGGGAAATCAGGCGAACGGCGCCCGACGACCGCGTCATCGCCATCAGCGCCGCCGATCCGCTGAACCTCGCCGGCATCGTGACCACGGGGGACCGGGTCCGGGTGGTCGCCGCCAACCGCGTCGCCTACCGGAATGGCGTGCCGCTGGCGGCCCTCGAAGGCGACTTCATGCATCCGCTGACGCAGGTGGACGGCGTCGCGGCCCCCGTTGCGGCGGAAGTCGCGACCACCCTCACCGGCCGGCAGATGCCGGCCGTCCTCAGCGGATTTGTTGGTAGGTAGAGCCGGTTATTCCGGCGAAATCGACGTTCGTCCGCAGTCGTCGCAGCGCAGATACAGGACAGGCAAAGCTTCCGACCGGCCGATCACGCGTGCACTGGGCACGCCACACCGGGGGCAGACGATGCCTGACGTAGGTCGTTTGGCCATCAGGAATTCTCCCTTGCCATTTTAGACTGCGGGAGAGGCCAAAAAGGTGCAGAAACGGCCGCGTTGCCCCGGAAACTTGTCTCCAATTGTCAGGTGTCTGACACGTGTGGTCAGACACCTGCTGGGCTAGGACTGGCTAGGGCTTGGGTTTGATGGTGACCTGGACGACTTTGCGGTACTTGACCGGCTTGCCCTCGACCGTCGCCGGCATGTAGCGCCAGTTCTGGGCCGCCTTGACCGCCTGCGCATCGTAGGGCGGCGTAACCGACTGGCGCATTCTGACCTGCTCCACCATCCCCATCTCGTCGATGGTGACCTCGATCGCCCCCTGCTTCGCCATCATCATCGGACCCGAGTAGCTGGGAAGCTCCTGGCGCATGACTTGAGGAGGTACCGCCTCCGTATCGGCCGACGTGTAGATCTTCGGCGGTCTCGGAATCGACGGCGCGACCGGCGCGGCGGCAACCGGCGCGGGCGGCAACCGGCAGCGGCGGCGGCGCGGCCGCGGTCACCGCGAGGTCGCGAAAGCCGCCCGCCAGCGTGCGCAGGTCGGCCAGCGGCGGCTGACCGTAGAGCGCGGCGAGCTCGGGATCGCTCATCACTTCCAGTACGTGACCGAAACCCGCGGCCGCGATCTCGAACTCCTTGCGATCGAACGCGCTCTTCGCCTGCGCGTAGGTCTGCTGAATGATCGACGGCAACACACGCCGCCGCACTTCGATGAACGCCGTCCGCACGCGCGGCGACATGTCGCCTGCGGGCGGCTGGTACGTCGGGTCGCGCGTAATCAGCGTTTCGATCGCGCGCTCGGCCTCGGCGGTTCTTCCCAGCGCCAGGAGGCAGAAGGCGCGGTACTGCGAGAGCGTGCGCGCCTCGTCCGGCGTACGGGTGGTCGCCTCAGGCATGCGGTTCAGCACCGCGAGCGCGTCCTCGTAGGCCGCCGACGCGTACAGGTCGCGCGCGGCGTTCAACGCATCCTGATCGGCGGTGGTCAGCGTCAGTGCGAGAGCAAGGACAGCAATCATGTTCGGCCTCAGGGTTTCTTGCGCAGGTCAACGCTTACGCGTGCCGGTGCGTTCATCGTCACGGTCGCGGCATAGCGCCGTTCGCCGAGCTCCGGATGGCGGAAGATGATCTCGTGGGGACCGATCGGCAGCGAATGGTTTCCGATCGGCGTTTCGCCGACGCGATCGCCGTCGACCCAGACCTCGGCCCACGGCACGGCGTTGATGGCAATCGTGCCGCGCGGCCACTCCACCTTGATCGGCGTCACCCGCCCGGCCGGCACCTGCACCGTCCTCGTAATGCGATACCCGAGCACCTCGTTGACGATGTCGATCTCGTGCCGTCCGGCGGAGACCATGATGCGGTCGCTCTGGCTCGTGCCGAGCAGCCGCTTGTTCTCGAAAATCTGCACGTCAACCGGCGCGGACACGGACAGCCAGCCGGACACCGGCGCGCCATCGGCCGGCGTCAGCGGCACGACCAGCGACGCCGTGGTGGCCGCGGCGACGGTGACGGTGTGCCTGACTGCGCCGAACTCGCTCTCGAGGAGGACGGTGTGATCGCCGGGGCGCAAGCCTTCAACGAGCACCGGGGTTCGGCCGCGCGGGACGCCGTCCACGGACACCGGCGCGCCAGCGGGCTCCGTCCGCACGTGCAGTTGACCGACCGACGCCGGCGCGGTTCGCGGCAGCTCGATGTACTGCGTGCTCTGCGTTCCTGCAGTGATCGTGATCGTCCAGCGTGCGCGGCTCGCCGCCCCCCGAAGCTCGACCTTGTGCGGCGCCGGGCTTCAGCTCCAGCGTCAGCGGCGTCACGCCCGCGCTCTGACCGTCGATGCGAACCTCGGCGCCGCTGGGATTCGTCGTCACGCTGAGCGTGCCGGTGGCCGCACGCCACCGCTCCGACGGGCGCGACGAATGCGCGGCGAGCGCCGTAGACGCCTGCGGTCAGGACGGCGATGCCTCCGAGCGTGGCCGCGATCAGCATGCGGTTTCGACCCGACACCATCGACAGCTTGATCGTCGTCTCGGCCGAGATGCCTGCCCGGCACGATGCCCGAGTTCGCGAACGTCGCCGGCAATGAAGTCCGGGATCGGCTCGCGGACGTTGTGACGGCCGCAGCTCGAGTTCGGCGCGCGGGTCCCGGACCGGCATCGGGAGGGATGCGAATACGGCGGCGACCGGCTCGGGGACGGACGGCTCTTCGATCGGCTTGGGAGCTGATCTCCTGAGCGCCGCTGTTCTGCTCGGGCGCGGCCGGTGCAGCCACGGCCACCGACACGGGCGCTTCGGTCGGCTCTCCGGCCAGCACTTTGTCGAGCTCCGCGCGCGCCTCGGGCGCCGACGCGAACGAGTGGCGCGCGTCGAGCTGCAGCGCCCGCGACAGCCAGGTGCGCAGTCCGGCAGGCAGCTGCTCCGAGCCGCCTTTCGGCGCAATCGCCTTCGCCGACGCCACCACATCCGCGGCGTTGGTGATGTATTCGTCTTCGTGGAGCATGCGTCCGAGGATCAGCGACAGCGCGACGACGCCGATCTGCGTGACGTCGGCACGATGATCGAATCGCGGCAACCCCGGGGCCGAGGGCAGCGCAATGCGCAGCTCCCGCCAGTACCGCTCGCGCGAGAAGCGCAGCTGCTCGAGCGCCGCGCCGAGCACGTATTCGACGACGACGATGCGGGCGTTCGGCGTGATGACGATGCGCTCGGGACCGATCGCGCCGTGCGCGATGTCGCGCGCGCTTTCGTGCAGCATCGCGACCGCCGAGACGAGCTGCCGGACAAAGTGCAGCGCCACCGTGATGTCGATGGTGATCGGTCGCGGGCCGGCCTCGGACAACAGCGCCGACAGGCGCAGGCCGCGCGTGTGATCGGAGACGATCGCCAGCGTCGCCGCCGGATCGTTCAGCCGATCGACGCCGCGCACGCGGCTGTAGTTCGCGTGCCGGAACGCCGTCAGGCGGCCGGCGCGCTCGCGCAGCGCGAATTCGAACGACGGAATCGCGGTCAGCTCGCTGCGCAGACAGAGCACTTCGACGGGATCGGCGCCATTGCCGTCCAGACGGCGGCGTTCGCCGAGCGCATCCTGGAAGACGATCGGGACCGATGGCGCAATGTGAGACGCGAGCGCTGAATCCATGTGGAACCTCTGGGGGCCGCGATGCGCGAAGCGTGCCGCCTGTGTCCAAAATGTGGATCGGCGCCAACAAGCTGATTCCGCGTGACTTGAGGGGGGTTGGAGCGTCCGGCTCACGCCGGCCGATTACACGACCGGCGCCCGACTGTCGATTTCTGTTAGTCGCCGCCGCCCGGCATGCACGCGTCCGTAGACCGCGTAGACCACGAGTCCAAGGGCCAGCCAGATCACGAGCCGCTCCCACGTCGCGGGCGGCAGCCCCACCATCTGCGCCAGGCAGATGACCGCGCCGGCGATCGGCACGGCCGGGACGCCCGGCGTCCGAAACGGCCGCGGCGCGTCCGGCGCGGTCCGGCGGAGGACGATGACGCCGATGCAGACGAGCACGAACGCGAGCAGCGTGCCGATGCTCACGAGCTGGCTGAGGACGCCGATCGGCGTGAGCCCGGCGGCAAGCGCGATGATGCCGCCGGTCATCATCGTGCTGACGTGCGGCGTGCGGAACCGCGGGTGAAGCGTCGAGAACAGCCCGCGGCAGGAGGCCGTCGCGGCTCATCGAGTAGAAGATGCGCGTCTGCGCGAGCAGGTTCACCAGCATCGTGCTGAACAACCCGAAGAGCGCGGCCACCTTGATGACGGGCTGAGCCAGGTCAGTCCCGTCGCGTCGATGCCGACCGCGAGCGGATCGGCCACGTTCAGCTGTTGATACGGCACGATGCCGAGCAGCACGATCGCCACCGCCACGTAGATGACCGTGCAGATCGCCAGCGACCCGAGGATGCCGATCGGCATGTCGCGCGACGGCTGCTTCGCCTCCTGCGCGGCGGTGGAAACCGCGTCGAAGCCGATGAAGGCGAAGAACATGACGCCGGCGCCGCGCAGCACGCCGCTCCACCCGAACTCCCCGAACGATCCGGTGTTGGGCGGAATGAATGGCGTCAGGTTCGCGCGGTTGACGTACGACGCCCCGGCGACGACGAACACCACGAGCACCAGCGTCTTGATCGCCACGAGAGCCGTGTTCGTGTCGGCCGACTGCTTGATGCCGACGATGAGCAGCGCGCGACGACCAGGAGCACGATCACCGCCGCCGGCAGCGTTGAATAGCCCGGACGGATCCGCGAGGCGACGGCGGAATCGTGATGCCGACGTCGCGCGCGAGGCTCACGAAGTAGCCGGACCAGCCGACGGCGACCGTCGCCGTGCTGAGCGCGTACTCGAGGATCAGGTCCCAGCCGATGATCCACGCGAAGATCTCGCCGACCGTCGCGTAGGCGTAGGTGTAGGCGCTGCCGGCCACCGGCACCATCGCCGCGAACTCGGCGTAGCACAGCCCGGCGAACGCGCAGCCGGCCGCCGAGATGATCATCGAGAGCACGAGCGCCGGGCCGGCGTTCTGCGAGGCGGCGGTGCCGGTGAGCACGAAGATGCCGGTGCCGATGATCGACCCGATGCCGAGCGCGGTCAGGTGCCACGGCCCGAGCGACCGCCGCAGCGCCCCCGGTCGGCTTCGGCCTGCAGGTCGTCGAGCGATTTCTTCGTGAACAGTCCCATGTCGATCGTCCAGGTCCGCCTGAAGCGCGGACCCTACGTCGCGCTGCCGCTTCGCGGTCGTCGCGACTCGAGACGGACCACTCGTACGCAGTTCCGGGTTTAGCCGCCTGCGTCTTGGACGCTGAGGAACGTGTGGGACGGGCTTAGCGCGTGTGGATGACGAGGCGGTATTCGGCGGGGGTCAGGCCGGTGTAGCGCTTGAAGCTGCGCGAAAAGTGGCTCTGATCGCAGAACCCGGCCGCGGCGGCGATGTCGCTCGAGCGCTCGACGACGACACGGCGAGCTCGCTGGCGCGCGAACTCGATGCCGCACCTGGCGGAGGTAGCCGGCGAACGTCGTCTGGTAGACGCGACGGAAGGTGCGCGCCAGGTGCACCGGGTGCACGCCGACGCGCCCGGCCACCGACCGCAGCGGCAGCGGCTCCGCGAAGTTGCGCTCGACCAGCGCGCGCGCGCGCGCTGCAGCCACGCGGGCGCCGGCCGTTCGCGCGCCGGCGCGCCGCCGTCGCGACGCTTCGGCGAGCACGCCGAGCGCGAGGCTCTCGATGGCCAGGCGCGATACCTCGTCGCGCAGTCAGGAACTCGCCGTGCAGCCGATGCGCGAGGTGCAGGACGAATCCGCCGCGGAACGCCGCGGAGTGCGTCAGCAGGCGGCGCGTGCTGCCGCGCGCGCGCTACCCAGCCCTCGTCGACGTCGACGATCAGGCAGACGGCGCCGGCCGGCGAGACGATGTAGGCGTGCGGTTCGTCGGCGGGCCGGAACAGCAGCGTCGAGGACACGTGCGGTGTCGCTCTCGTCGCCGCGAATCTCGGTGAGGCCGCCTGTGAGCACCAGCACGAAGCGGGCGTGCGGATGGACGTGCCGCGGCACGCGCTGCCCCGGCGCGTACTTCACTTCAGCGAGCACCAGGCCGCCGACGCGGCGCCAGCGGAGGATCTCGCCGTGCGTGAAGTTCCGGGGCGGCTGGGCAGGTGCGACCACGCTCTTACCGCTCGTCCTGAGCCTGTCGAAGGACGGCTTGTGCCGACAAGTCACCACGAGCGTGTTCATTGCGGTGTCCGAGTTGTTTCCTGAGGCTGGCGCATCTGGTACTCCTTCGGCGGCTCGGCGCCGAGCAGGTGCTTCACGAAATAGTCCCAGCGCCGGCGGACCATGTACGGCTCGTTGCCGAATCCGTGGCCGCGGTTCGGAAACATGATCAGATCGAAGTCCTTGTTCGCTTTGATCAGCTCGTTGACGACGAGCAGCGTGTTGTTCGGCGGCACGTTCGACGTCCATCGTGCCGTGCGCGAGCAGCAGCTTCCCTTTCAGGTGCTTCGCGACGAGCTGATTCGCCTGGTTGTCGTAGTTCGTCGTGCCGTCGGCGTGCGTCTTGAGCAGACCCTGCCACTTCTCGGCCCAGTCGTCCTCGTAGACGCGGTTGTCGTGGTTGCCGGCCTGCGACACGCCGACCTTGAAGAAATCCGGAAAGCGGAACATCGCGTCCGCCGTGGCGTAGCCTCCGCCCGAGTGGCCGTAGATGCCGGCGCGGTCGATGTCGATCCACGGATACCTGGCCGCCAGCTGCCGCATGCCGGTCACCTGATCGGCCAGCGTGTTGTCGCCCATGTTGCCGTAGTACGCCTCGTGAAACTTCTTCGAGCGCCACGGCGTGCCCATCCCGTCGATCTCGACGATCGACGAATCCCAGCTCGGCGAGCGCCTGCGCATCGCGCGCGCGCCGGCGAAAACGTCCGCCCGCCGACGCTCCCGGTCTGCGGACCGGGATAGATGTGGTTGATGATCGGATACTTCTTCGCCGGATCGAGATCGGTCGGCTTGTACATCAGCCCGTACAGATCGGTGACGCCGTCGCGCGCCTTCACGGTGATCGGCGTCGGCGGCTTCCAGCCGGTGGCGAGGAGCCGCGAGATGTCGGCTTTCTCGAGCGTGAGGAGCAGCGTGCCGTCGCTGTCGCGAAGCTCCGCGATCGGCGGGACGTCGGGCTTCGAGTAGCTGTCGACGAAGTAGCGGCCCGACGGCGACAGCGTGACGTCGTGGTCCGCGTCCGCCGGCGTCAGCAGCTTCGGGCTGCCGCCGTCCATGCTGATGCGGTACAGATGCCGGAAGTACGGATCGCGGCCTTTCTCCATCCCGACGCCGACGAAATACAGCATCCGGTTCTTCTCGTCGACGCGGAGCAACTGCGTGACGTTGCCCTCGCCGCTCGTGATTTGCCGCTTTTCGCGGCCGCTCTGCAGATCGTGCAGATAGAGATGGCCCCAGTTGTCGCGTTCCGAGAACCAGATGACTTCGTTCGAGGCCGGCAGGTAGCGCCAGTTGACGCGGCCGTTTCCCGACTCGAAGAACGTCTCGGCCTTTTCTTCCATCACGTCGCGGATGTTGCCGGTTGCGGCATCCGCCACGCGGAGCTGCTCGTGCCGGTGATCGCGCGACGTGGAAACGAACGCCACCGTGGATCCATCGGGACTCCACTGCACGTCTCCCCATTCCCCGCGGCACGCCAGGTCGTCGCACAGCGTCGACCGGTGCTGGTCGGCGCCCATCTTGAAGCGGACCGTGCGTCCCGAGTCCACGTCGATCACTACGCGGTGGATCATCGTGACGACGGCGTCGCCGGGCAGCGGATATTTCCAGGCCTGCAGGGTCGGATGGCCGACCGTTCGTGTCCACGAGATACATCTCGCCGACGTTGCGCTGATCCTGCTGAAACGTCGCGATCTTCCTCGAGTCCGGCGACCAGACGAGGATCGGACGCTCGCTGCGCGTCCAGCCGGCGTTGTCGGTGGCGTAGCCGAAGTCCTTGACGCCGTCTTTCGTCAGCGGCGTTTCCTTGCCGCTGGCGACGTCGCGGACCCACAGGTTCCAGTCGCGGATGAAGGCGGTGCGCTTGCCGTCGGGCGACGGCACGTCGAGGCGCGGCGACGCCAGCTGCCCTGAGCCGTCGGGGCGGCCTCCGCGTCCGGCGTCGGCCCGTTCGCGGCAGGCCGGCAGCGTGCACTCGGATCGCGTCGCGTTTTTGGAATCGACGAGCACGGCTTCGCTGCCGCGCTCCGTGGTGACGCGATACCAGAAGCGATCGTCTGGCAGCCAGGTGGCACGGACGCCGCTGCGAAGGACCAGCGGCGTCGTGTTGTAGGTCATGAACCGCTCGGCGCGAGCGTAGTCGGCGGCCGTCAGCGCGCGCGGCGCCTCCGGCCGCTGCTGCCCGACAACCGTAACGGTGATGGCGAGCGCAAGCGGCAGCGCGTACTTCATACGCGCCAAATTATAGCTCTCAGCAGATCAGAGTGTCAGCTATCGAAAAGCTGAGAGCTGACAGCCTGAGAGTCTGACAGCTCTGAAATCTCTGAAGTCCTCTAGCCCGCAGTCTTGACGAGCTGACCGCGCGCCACGCCGCCCGGATTCAGCGTCGAGTGCACGTTGAAGTAGAAGCCGGCCGGGTTGTTGATGATCGTTCTGCAGGATCGCCGGATCGGCGGCAATCCCCGACTTGTTGATCGTCGCGGCCCCTGCTGCGCTCGCGACGACTTCGCCCGCGGCCAGAGAGGTGTTGACGAGGACCGCTCCGTTCACGCCGGCGGCCGCCTGGTGGATGTGCGCGATGTTGAACGGCGTGCCCGCCGGGAAACCGGTGAGGTTGGCCTGGAACGTGATCGTGCCGCTGGTGATGTTGCCGGCGGCGTCCTTGGTGACATTGAACGTGATCGTGGCCGTGCCGGTGCCCGTCGACTCGGCGTTGGCGATCGGCGGCACTTCGTTCGCCGGCGACAGCGCGGCGGTGAATTCGGATTGACCGGCGTCGATGGCTCAGTCGACGATTTGCCGCACGCCACCGAACCGATGGCGAGGATGGCTGCAAGAACTGCGAGACGTTTCATCGTGGCACTCCTCCTGTATCAGAAGAACTTGCGCGTGAGATTGAACCCCAGATTGAGCGTGTCCGGATTGCCGCCCGACGAGATCTGCCGGAACGTCGTGCCTGGATTGTTGGTGAACGTCAGCGAGAACACGTGCCCGCCGATGCGCTTTTCGATCCCGAACCCGAACTGCGGATCTCTGAGCGCCAGACCCCCGACCCGCGGCGCGATACTCGCCGAGAAGGTGAACGGTGGAGCTCAGTCGCAGCCGGCCGCCTACGCCGAGGAACCCCGTATCCCGTGGCGGGAGTCCTTCGCCGGCCGTGTTGTTGACCCAGAACGGTTCGACGTAGACGGCCAGCCGGGTCGCCACTTTGCGCGAGATGACCAGCCCGAGAGCCGGCGAATAGTGCGTGTCTGCGGTATCGGGCGTGCTCGCGCCGAGATTGTGATCGCCCTCGATTGAGGCGATGCCAGAGATCGAGACAGGTCGAGTCTCGCTCTGATGCCACGCGTCGTACTGCAGCGACACCTGGACGGTCTGGCTCAGGCTGGTTCGATGAACGACTGCTTGCAACCTCCGCACGATCCCAAAACGGAACTCGAGCCCGATGTTGGCCCCGGTATCCGAGCCGAACAGGCCGCTCAGGCGATTGCTGAAACAGTTCGTTTCCGTGGTGCCGCAGAGCAGATTCGAGTTGAATCGATGTGAGAGATGAAAATCCCAGGCGCGCACGGGCAGGCGCAGCGTCGTCGGAAGATTCACGATCGAGTAGTCCGGCTCGATTGGATCGAGTGAACCCGCCGGGCGACATCGTCGGTGATGATCGGCGTTTGTTGCTCCGCGGATGGTGATGCCGGATCCGGTTCTGGCGGCGGCGCTGTCGGTGGTGGAGGCTGCGCGGTTGTCGCGTGGAGGCTACGCGAGCGCTTGGGTTTGACCGAGCAGCGAACCGGCGAACACGATGCGCGAACATGGTCGAGGCGGACGAACGCGTCGAGTCACAGCCAGCCTGCATGAGCAAGGTCAAGACCAGCACCTAAAGTGTTGATGATTAAGCGTAAGTGGCGATTGTTGCGTTACCCGGAACGTAAGACTTTACGCGAAGTGTCCCCGTTCACGACGGTGGCCGGCCATAAACGACCTTGCCGCCCACCATCGTCATCACGACCTGCATCTGCTCGATGTGCTTCTCGGGACAGGTCAGGATGTCCTCCGGCAGGACGACGAGGTCGGCGAGCTTGCCGGGCTCGATCGATCCCTTGAGCCGCTCTTCGAACGTAAGGAAAGCGTTGTTGATGGTTTCGACTCGCAGCGCTTCGGCTGCGCGTGATCTTCTGATCCGCGCCGAGGACGCCGCCGCTGATCGTGTCGCGCGTCACGAAGTGGTAGATGACCCAGAGCGGCGGATACGGCACGACCGCCGAGTCGGTTCCGCCGGCGACGACGAAGCCCTGGTCGAGGTAGGCGCGCACCGGCGTCGTCCACGCCGCGCGCGTCGGGCCCCAATACTCACGAGGCTCGGCCCGGCCAGATAGAGATGATTCTGCGCCGAGATCACCAGATCGAGCTCCTTCATCCGCGGGAACTGATCCGGCTTGCGGGATGAATCCGTGTTCGATCGTCCAGCGCCGGCCGACGATCGATCTTCTCGGCGTTGGCGGCTTCGTACGCCGCGAGCACTTCGTCGATCGCGGCGTCGCCAACCGCGTGCGTGGACGACGCGCCAGCCGAGGCGATTCAGCTCCTTCACGACATCGGTGTACGGCGCCTGCTTCATCGTGTTGACGCCGGAGAACGTCCCGCCCTCGCCCCACGGCTCGGCGTAAGGCTCGCGCATCCAGCCGCCCTCGAAGCCGCCGTCGACGCCGAGCTTCATGCCGCCGATGCGCAGCCACTCGTCGCCTTCGTCCGGCTTGACGTTCAGCGCCGCGACGGCCGCGCGCATCTTCTCGCGGCATCGTCGGCGCCGACGCGCATCAGCTGACTCACGCGAATCGTCAGCAGCCTGCGGCGCTCCATCTCCTGCAGCAGGCGGTACTGCTCGATCGACGCGCCGGGATAGCGGATGCTCGTCAGGCCGGCGGCGTTCAGCTTCTCGTGCTGCTCGATCGAGCGACTCGATCGTCAGCCGCGGCGGCCGGCGGAAGCTGCACGAGCGACTTCGCGCGATCGACCAGCTCGCCGTTCAACTCGCCGTCGCCGTCGCGCGTGATGCGGCCGCCGGGAAGCTGCGGCGTCTCTTTCGTGATGTTCCACTTCCGCAGCGCCGCGGAGTTGAGGATGTATTCGTGGCCGCCGCGGACGAGGACGACCGGGTTGCTCGGGCGCGACCGTGTCGAGGTCCTTGCGGTACGGCAGCCGCTGCTCTTTGAGCTGCGCCTCGTGCCAGTCGCTGTTGCTGACGATGACGTCGCCGGGCTGGCTTTGCCACGCGCGCGCGCGACGGCGGCGAGCACGTCCTCGATCGATCGCGCGCGCGAGAGATCGACGCCGGGGCCGCCGCCGGCGTCGTGCAGATGATCGTCGGCGAGCCCGGGGATCACCGTTCGGCCGCGCAGATCGATCACCGTGGTGTTCGGTCCGGCGAGCTTCGTCGGATCGCGGCGTTGGTCCCGACCGCCGTGAATTTGCCGTCAGCGATCGCGATCGCCTCCGCGATCGAGAACGCTGCATCGACCGTGATCACATGACCGTTGACGAGGATCGTGATCGGGAACGGTTGCCTGCATCGCGGGCCGCAAAGCCGAAAGCAACGATCGCGACGACAAGCCCGGCTACGTAACGCATACGCCCTCCATGGCACCTGAAGTCCGGCTGAAGCCGGACGCCATGACAATCGCCCGACGCCACGCACGATCGTACGTACGTGGCGTCCGCCTTTAGGCGAACCTCAGCGACTGCGAATCATACCCGTTTGGGTGATCCGGCCGGCCGCGGCATCTGCCACGATCCCCGCATGACAACCGAACTTTCCAACTTCTCGAATCAACTCGCCGACACCGTCGCCGCCGCGGCGCCGTCGGTCGTTCAGGTGCAGGGCCGCCGGCGGCCCGCCAGCGGCCTCGTCTACGCTGACGATGTCGTGCTGACGACGGTTCGCGCGCTCGGCCGCGAGGACGGCCTGCACGTCCGGCGCGACGACGGCACGGCGCTCGACGCGGAGCTGGCCGGCTGGGATCCGACGACCAGCCTCGCCGTGCTGCGCGTGCCGGGCCTCGGACGCCAAGCCGATCGCGCCGTCGGCGACGCCGGCGCGCGTCGGCCATCTTGCGCTCGCCGTCGCGCGCTCGTGGAGCAACGCGGTCACGGCCAGCGCGGGCATCGTCTCGGTGATCGGCGGCCCGCTGCCGACCGGACGGCGCCGCGCGATCGACCAGGTGATCCGCACGACGGCGCCGATGCACGACGGCTTCGCCGGCGGCGCGTTCCTCGACACCGCGGGCGGCGCTGATCGGCGTCGCGACGGCCGCGGCGATTCGCGGCCTGGGCGTCGTCATTCCCGCGGCGATCGCGTGGAAGACGGCCGCCACCGTCCTCGAGCACGGCCAGTCTGAAGCGCGGTTACCTCGGCATCGCCGGTCAGCCGGTCGCGCTGCCGGAGAATCAGCGCGGCGGCGACGGACGCGAGGAAGCGCTGCTGGTCGTCGGCGTGACGAGCGGGAGTCCGGCGGCGGCCGCCGGCGTGCTCGTCGGCGACGTGCTGCTCGAGTTCGACGGCCACGCCGTCGGGTCGCCCGAGGATCTGCTGGATCTGCTGGTCGGCGATCGCGTCGGCCGCGACGTGCGTTGCGCGTGCTGCGCGGCGGCGCGGCGTCGGACCTGACCGTGACGGTCGGCGAACGCCCGACTCAGTGAACAGACGTACGTGCGGTCCGTTCAGCGGACCTGAAGTCCGGCTGAACGCGGATCCGACATTTGGCGATGCTGTGAATGCGCGTGCTCCTGGTCGGATCGGCCGATGAACGCGCCGCGCCTGCGACGCAGGTCGACGGCTCGATGGAAGTCGCCGGCGAGTTCGCGACGCTGGCGGCGGCGCGCGCGTCCGAGCGTCGATGCCGATGCCATCCTGATCGCCGAGCCATCGGCCGCGACCTCGACGACGGAGCGACGAGGCGTTCGACGAGCCGCTGACGCCGCGCGAAGTCCAGGTGCTCGAGCTGCTCGCGGAAGGACTGCCGAACAAGGCGATCGCCGCGCGGCTCGGCATCAGCGATCAGACCGTCAAGTTTCACGTCGCGTCGATCTCGGGCAAGCTCGGCGCCGCCAATCGCACGGACGCCGTCCGCCGCGCGGTCCGGCGCGGCCTGATCACGTTGTAGCTCCGCTCTGAAGGTCGAACCCCACGATCGTCAGGGCAGTTCGTAGCGTCCGGCTTTACCGGACCTACCTTCGTCGGGATTCGGCCGGCACGACGGTGACCTATCGCCGCTCGCCGCCGCGCAGGATCATCAGCGGCGTCGGCGACGCCGATGCGCTCCTCGGTCAGCAGCCGATGCAGGTCGTCGATGCCGGTGACCGGCTCGCCGGCAAACGCCAGGATCACGTCGCCTTCGCGCAGCCCGGCGCCTGCCGCCGGGCTGTTCGGCTCCACCGACACGACCAGCACCGCCGACGAGACCGCCAGCTGATTCGCTCGCGCGAGCGCGCGCGGAATCGGCACGTTCTGCCCGCGCCACGCCGATGTAGCTGCGGCGGATGCGTGCCGTCGCGAATCAGCCGCGCCGCGACGAACCGCGCGGTGTTGCTCGCGATCGCGAAGCACAGGCCCTGCGCCGGCAGAATCATCGCGGTGTTGATGCCGATGACCTCGCCGCGCGTCGTCACCAGCGGTCCGCCCGAGTTGCCGGGATTGAGCGCCGCGTCGGTCTGGATGACGTCGTCCATCAGCCGGCCCGATCGCGCGCGCAGCGACCGGCCGAGCGCGCTGACGACGCCGGCGGTGACCGAGTGCTGGAAGCCGAACGGGTTGCCGATGGCGATCGCGACCTGCCCGACGCGCAGCGCCCGCGAATCGCCGAAGCGCGCCCATGGCAGCGATTCGCCGTCGTGCACCGCCGATGCGCAGGACCGCGAGGTCGGTGTCGGGATCGTCGCCGACGAGGTCGCCGCGCGCGCGACCGGCCGTCGGGCAGCGTCACCGTCGTGCGTGCGGCGCGATGCGACGACATGGCTGTTGGTGAGGATGAGGCCGTCGGGCGTGAAGACGACGCCCGAGCCGCCGCCGCGCTCGGCGTCGATCTTGACGACGGCGGGGCCGACGGTGTCGACCGCGTGGATCACCGCGCGCGAGTAGGCGTCGAGCAGCTCGTCGTCGCGCTCGAGCCGATCGGGTGATGCCATGGATCAATGGTAGGACCCACCCGAGCGGGGAGCATCACCCAAACGGGGGGTTCTTCAGGGCACCCACGCCAGACCGTCCGGGCCGGGCCTGCCGGAGATGCGGCTAGTGACATTCCAGGTCTTCGGGTCGATCACCGCGACATGGTTGTCGCCGTTGACGGCGACGAACACTCGCGAGCTGTGGGGATAAGAATCCCTTCGGGCATCTGCCAAGCGCGAGGCGCTTGATTTCCTTGCGCTGGGCGCGTCGAGGACGACCAGCTCGCCCGCGTCGAGATCGGAGATGAGCGCGAACTTGCCATCCGGAGTGAGCTTGATCCGGTTCGATCGTTTCGTGCCGGCGCTATCGTCTGGCTCACCTTCTTCGTCGCGACATCGACAATCGACACGCCGCCGTCGCCCGGAGTGCGCGGTCCAGACCTCGCTGCCGTTGGCGCGAGCTCGATGCCTTCGGGCCCTTTGCCGACCGGAATCACGTCTGCGTCCAGGTGCCGCGGCGCCTGCTGCATCTGAGAAAGACTGTTCGACCCGATGTTCGCGGTGAAAACCGTGCGCGCGTCCTTCGTCGGCAGCACCATGTGCGTCCCCAGCTGGCCGGTCTCGAACGTCCAGTCGATCTTGTTGGTCGCCGGATCGTAACGGGCGATCGTCCGGTTCCCTTCGGCGCTGAAGTAGAGCTTGCCGTCCGCGAACGCGAGCCCGTGGGCCGGCTCAACGGCGCGACGTCGATACGCCGCAGTTCCTTTTGCCCGCGATATCGATCATCGAGATGGTGTGGCCCGGCGCCGGACCGGTCCCATAGTTGCTCGCGAACGCAATTTCCCGTCGGTGGAGACGACGAGCTCGTGGGGCCCCTCGCCGGTCGGCACCTTCCCGACGACCTGGCCCGACGCGGCATTCACGAACGCCAGCGTGGCATCCTCCTTGTTGAGGACGAGCAGCCGCGGTGACTGCTGCATGCTCGCGGCAATTGAGAGAACGAGAGCGCACGCGACACCGCTGAGGACACGAAGAATGTAGTTCATGAGACGTATTATCCGTTAACCGCGGATGGCTCGAAGCACGTCCGCGTAGTCCGACGGGTCGACATGAGCTTCGATCAGACTCGGACCGGTTCGCGCCAGCGCCTCGCGCAGTGCAGCGTCGAGCTCGGCTTCGGTTGCCGCGAAGTGCGCCGGAATGCCGAGGCTCTCGGCCAGCGCGCACCAGGCGACATCGCCGAGCGACACGCCTGCGGGCGCCAGCTTGCGTTGTTGCTGCTTGACCGCGATCAAGCTGAGCGACGAGTCGTTGAACACGACGGTCACCACGCGCAGGCGTTCGCGCGCCGCGGTCAGGAGCTCGCCGGCGCAGATCAACAAACCGCCGTCGCCCGTCAGCGCGACAACGGGCCTGTCCCGATCGACCAGCGCCACCCCAATCGCCGCCGGCAGCGCAAAGCCCATCGTGACAAACCGTTCGAGACGAGCATGCCGTTGGGCTCGCCGACCGGCCACAGCATGGCTGCGGGAAGCATAT
>CAVSWN010000010.1:0-132287 GCA_963731545.1 uncultured Acidobacteriota bacterium
GTCTGGTTCTGGGCATCGGCATGTTCGCCAAGGTCGTCGTGGTCTTCAAGGTCACGGTGGTGGCCGTCACGGTGAACACGGCGGCGGGTATTCAGAACGTGGACCGGGTCTGGCCGCTCGAGCTCGCTCGGTCCATGCGCATGTCGAGCTGGCACACCACCTGGAGGATTCGTCTGCCCGCGGCGCTGCCGTTCATCATGACCGGCATGCGACTGGGTGTCGGCCGCGCGCTGCTCGGCGTTGTCCTGGCGGAGTTGATAGCCTCGGAGGCCGGCCTCGGCTACTTGCTGCGCGAGTCGTCCGAGATGTGGGACAGCCCGAAACTGTTCGCGACCATCATCTTGCTCGTCGCGATCGGCTTGGCGAATTTCAGTCTGATCAGGCGCGTCGAGCAGCCGATGGCGCCGTGGCGCCGGACCGCCGAGTGGTCGATGGACGCGTGAGCGGACGGCCCGCACGATCCTCAGGCGAGCTCGGTGCTCGCCGGACTCCTCGGCTGGCAGTACTTCGCCGTGGTCGTCGTCAAGGACGACAGCGTCCTCGCGTCGCCGCTCGAGGTCCTCGCGAAGGCCTACGAGATGACGGTGGTCACCGGCGAGCTGTATCCACACCTTGTCGCCAGCTCGATCATCTTCTTCTATGGCTTCGGCTTGTCCGTGATTGTCGGCGTGCCCCTGGGTTTTGTCCTGGCCTCGACCCGGCTGGCATGGGACTACGCCAATCCCTGGATCACGGCGCTGTACACCGCGCCCGGCGTCGCGTTCGCGCCAATCCTGCTGTTCTGGTTCGGCATCGGCACCGGTGAAGGTCGCCGTGTTCTCGCCTGTACCCGTGTGCTCAACGTCCACGACGGCATGCGCGTGGTCAACCGTGAATACGTGGAGCTGGCGCGTGCTACCGACTCACACGTGGGGCGCTGTTCAGGCACATCTTGCTACCGGCGTCGTTGCCGTTCATTCTCGCCGGCGTGCGCCTGGCCGTCGGCCGCGGGCTGACCGGCGTCGCGGTCGCCGAATGGTTTGGCGCCTCCGAAGGACTGGGCTACCTGATCTTCTTCGCCGGCCAGACGTTGAACGTGCCCACGCTGTTCGTGGGCGTTGCCATATTCACCGGACTGGGGATCGCGGGTTTCGAGGTCGTCCGGCAGGTGGAGAAATACGCCACGCCCTGGCGCGCCGACGGGCAATGGAAATGACCACGACGGGCCCTTCGACTCGCCTGCAGAAGAGGGCTCGTCAGGGCAAGCCGGTGTTGGAGCTGCGCAACGTCGGTGCGGCCTTTCCCGGCCGGGGAAAGAGCCGGTTCAGATCCTCACCAACATCAATCTGTCGGTGCGTGAAGGCGAATTCGTCAGCATCGTCGGCCCGAGCGGCTGCGGCAAGACCACCATGCTGCGCGTCGTCAATGGACTATCCCCGCCTCGAGCGGCGAGATCCTGATCGACGGCGAGGCGGCCGGCAGGTCGGCGCGAGTTGCTGATGGGTTTTGTCTTTCAAGGCGCGTCGCTGCTGCCGTGGCGCACGAGCCTGAAGAACGTGCTCCTCGGTCTCGAAGGCCGCAGCCAAGACGGCCGCGACGCCGAGGGATCGCCAGATATCTCAATCTGGTGGGCCTGAAAGGTTTCGAACATCACTATCCGCATCAGCTCTCGGGCGGCATGCAACAGCGCGTGAATCTCGCCCGTGCATTGGCGGTCAATCCCCGCATCCTGCTGATGGACGAGCCCTTCGCCGCCCTGGACGCCCAGACCCGCAGCTTCATGCAGCTGGACCTCCTGCGCATCTGGACCCAGACCAGGAAGACCGTGATCTTCGTGACCCATATGATTGCGGAAGCGGTATTGTTGTCGGACCGTGTGATTGTCCTCAGCCATCGGCCGGGGACGATTCGCGCCGAATGCAGCATTTCTCTGCCGCGCCCGTGAGACATGGACACCAAATCCAGTCCGCAATTCCTCGATCTGGAAAAACAGATCTGGAAACGATCGAGGAAGAAGTCAGAGTCGCGGGAGGTTTCGGGCAGTTCTGAACACAGGAGTGCGGTTGAAAGCGGGAAGGAGATCTATGCGTCAGCGTGACCGCATGGTCGCGGTCGGTTTCTGGGTGTGTGCGATTGCGGCGGCGTGTGGCCGATGGCTTCGCCGGCCGCCCAGCAGCCCCTGAAGAATGTGCGCTTCGTCATACCGGCCATACCACGTCGGGCTGGCCGGTGTATGTCGCCCAACAGCGGAAGATCTTCGAGAAGAACGGCCTGGCTGTGGAGCTCATCGTCGTTCGCGGCTCGCCCAACCTCGTTCGTGCCGTGGCCAGCCATAGCGCGCCGATGGGTCGGATCAATCCGGACCACGTGATCGGCGCGATCGAGAAGGGCGCCAGGATACGAGTCGTCAGCGGCATTCAGGACAGGATTCCGCAGGATCTGATGGCCCACCCGAGATCAGAAGCGGCGCCGACCTGAAGGGCAAGACCATCGCGGTCAGCACGTTGACGGGTGGTATGACGGTCATCATCGACGAGGCCCTCGAGAAGGCCTATGGCCTGAAGAAAGGCGATTACAAGTACCCGGTCGTCGGCACGTCGCCGGATCGGTTCGCCGCGCTCAAGGGCGGCTCGGTGCACGCCGCCCTGTTGGGCGCGCCGTTCAACTTCACCGCCGCGCAGCAGGGTTTCACGAAGCTCCTCATGCTCGACGACGTCGTGGGCCCGGTCCAATTCATCGTCGACTTCGCTCACCAGGACTACATCAGGGACCATCGTGACGAGGTGGTCCGTTATCTGCAGTCGACGATCGAGGCGACCGAGTGGCTCTACGATCCGAAGAACAAGGAGGAAGCGCTGGCGATTCACATGCGAGCGCTGAAGAGCACGCGCGAGACCGCCGAGCAGGACTACCGATTCACGATCCGGGACTTCCAGTCGTTCACGCGCGGCGGCGCAGTGAACGCGGCCGCCTGGGGCAAGACCATGGAGCTGCGCGTCAAGTCCGGCCTCTACAACGGCAGGGCGATTCCTGCCATGGGCACCTTCATGGATTCGTCGATCGTCCAGGAGGCGCAGCGGCGCGCGGGATATCGCCCCAGTCAGCGCGACCGGAGCGAGAAGTCCGGAGGCTCCGCAGACACGCGGTGACCGCGTCCTGATCGCGGAACCTGTGTCGGGTGTGGGGAGAATTGGTCTGACCCCGCGAAGAGCCCGCCTGGTCGCGGCATCGATCGGCGTGCTCGAAGGTTTGTCCTTTGTCGTGGGCGCGCAGTCTCGCTCCTGATGCGTCGCAGGCGGCCTCGAGCCATCGCGTGAATTGCACGCTCAGTGCGTGCCCAGGACCTGCGCCACAAAAGCAGGGGAGGGGTCCTTCGCAAGCGCCAGCATGGCCAGCACGCGCGCCTTCTGCGGCGTCAGATTGTCGGCCGAAATATACGGGTTCTCGGTGTTGATGCGCCCGAGCCCGCCGCGGTTCGACATGATGACGATGACACCCTGGTCCTTCAGGCGGTTCAGCATCTGATACTGCGCGGGCGTGCCGGCGCCGGTCGGAAAGCCCGCGACCACGAGCGCCTTCGCCCGGCCTTCACCGCGGCTCCGCAAGCGCCCCGTCCGAGTCCGCATAGGCGTAGATGATGTCCACTCGCGGAAGCTGATCGGCGCGCGATTGGGCGCAAGCCTGACGTCGGAGCGCGTCGTGTGCTTGTAGACCGGCTGGTTGTAGAACGTGACCTTGTCGCCGTCGACGAGGCCGAGCGCGCCGGTGTCGCCGGATTCCCAGGACTCGACACGCACAGTGACGCGCTTGGTTACGTCGCGCGCGGATGGATCTCTCGTTCACGACCAGCAGCACGCCCTTCCCCCTGGCGTTCGGATCGGCCGCGACCCGGATCGCATCGAAGAGATTGCGCGTGCCCTCCTGGCCGAGCGTATTCTGCTGACGTTGCGCGGCCGTGATCACCACCGGCTTGGTTCTGTTGACGGTGAGCCAGAGGAAATACGCCGTCTCCTCCGAAGTGTTCGAGCCATGCGTCACAACAACGCCCGCGACTTGCGGCTCGTTCGCGAGAATGCGATTCACCGCGGCCGAGATATCGATCCATCTCCACCGAGATCGAGGACGAGCCGACACGGATCAGATCGACCACCTCGATCCGTGCGTGGTTCGCGATCTCGGGGATCCGCGAGCACGGTGTCGACCGCCATACGACCGGTGGGCGAGTTTGCGATCGTGCCGCCGGTGGCAACGATCTTCACCAGCGGCTTCTCCGGCGCAGCCGCAAGGATGAAGGACGGCGCAAGCAGCGCGAATGTGAGCCCGGACGCCCCGATCAGCGCCTGACGCCGACGCCGTGTCGGTCCAGAAACTGGGTCCTCAGCCCACAGCAAAAGCTCCCTTTGTTCAGGCGGCACGGCATCGCCGAACTCCCACTTCGATGAAACATGAAACGTGTATCGATGATCCCCTGGACTGATGTCCGCCCCGCAGGATCGCGGCTGCCGGGGCTGAACTCGGGCTACGGCTTCGGCCAGAACCGGTGATCCCACTCCCACAGGCCGCGTGCGCCTGCGAGTCCTCCGGACAGAAGCTTTTGCTCGACGTCCTGGAACAATTCCGCCAGCGCGCCCACCTGAATGGCCTGCCCATCGAGACCTTGACGTCCCACGGGCCCGGCGTAGCGGAGTGCACGAGGCGACGCAACCAGCTCCTGCGCCCGGATCGGCGCTGCTGGCCGCGGCGGAGAGAAGGTGCGCGAGGCGGCTCGCTACCCGTACGAGAAGCGGGTCGAGACGGACCTCGTCGATAAACAGTCCGACGGTAAAGGTCACGGGATCGAGATTCGTCGGGACGTCGTGAACCAGAACGAGGGCCAGTAGATCACGTCGCCGGCCGAGAGCTCGGTGTGGAATCCGCGAATCGAGCCGGGGTCGGACGAGATCGCCGGTTGGTGGACATTCAGTCCAGGGCGACTCCCGAGCGGGCCCTTCCCATGCGGAAACAGCGTGTGAAGCCTGAGCGCGGGAGCTGCAGATGGCGGCACCAACAGCAGGCGCTTACGCCCTCGCACCTGGACGATGACCTTGGCTTCTCCGCCGAAGTCGTAGTGCAGGTCCGTCGCATTCAGCTGCGAACCGAGAATCAGCGAGGCCAGGATGAATTCGTCCGGATCGACGAAACCAGGCAGCTCGAGATCCGTGGCCAGAGGCGCCAGCCCTTCATTGAGCTGGGCGGCCCAGCCGAGATGGACATGGTCGGCGCCTCGTTGCGCGCAAACACGCAGCTCGGGTTGTTGAACAGATAGCGAACGTCACTGTCGTTGGGAGAGGTGAGATCGGCCAGGAACCTGGTGAGCGTCATCTGTCGCGGCGTGACCGCGCCATAGTCCCGGTGGTCGCGCGGGTAGATGGCCACGGTTACTGTCGCGCCTCCCGCCGCGGTCGCGAGGTAGTCCGGATTCCAGCGCGCCACGGCCGGCATCCTGAGCGCTCCGCCCGGCACGACAACGGGCTGTCGCGCGCGATAGCGAGCCAGGAACGTGGCCCGATCGAGGTCTTCAACCCGATCGACAGGGTCGAGCCGGAAGCGTTCCCAGAGCTCGGTCACGCCCAATTCGGCAGGCGGCGTATGGAGAGCAAGGTGCCGCCAATGATACCCGCATGACTGAGGATCGCGTCGATGTCCTATCGCACGATCTGAGGTTTCACCACGCGTAGTCGAGGCCGACGATCGGCGTGAAGCGATCGGTCAGGCCGCTCCTGTTCGCCGGAATCAAACCGGTGAACGTCACGAGCAGGTTCCCCCACGCGTTGAACTTGCCCGTCAACGACAGCGTCGCGGTATGGGCTCTTTCGACCAACTCCACGAATCTCTCGCCGATAACCGCATTCAGCGGTACGGTCTGCGTGAAACCGCTGACGTCGCCGTGCCAGGCCTCGATGTCGACGCGGAGCCGTTGAATATCCGCTGCCAGCGTCAGCCTCTTGGTGACCGCCTTGTCGATCCCCCCGGCGACGAAGACTCCAATGATCCCGCTGCACACCGTGACCGGTCCGTCGTTGCAGTCGTACCCGAGATGCCGGCGTTCAGATGTGCGTTGACCATGGAGGTGTTGCCCGACGCGATCAGCTGCGCCTTCGCGCCGCCGGCCCCGGGCTGATTCCGCGAGGAAATCCTGCTGTCGAACGTGAACGCGAGGGCACCGCGCGGCCGCCGAATAAAGTTCACCTTTCCCCTGAACACCGGATCGCCGAGCCGCCCGGAACGCGACGATGCCGCGGACGCGCCCTGCGACAGCACGAGATTCGAGGCGCCACGGAGGGTGTAGTCCACCGATCCGTCCACGGCCACGGATATCACCGGCAGGAACAGGCCGATGTCGACGCGCGGCAAGATTCCGTAATTCACGAACGTGGTCGCGAGAGAACATCGGCTCGGGACAGCGTCACGCGTTCGCGCAAGGTGAGCGGCACCCGGCCGCCCGAAAGCGATCCCTGCGACTCGATCGACATCGGGCCCCCGTCGAGCTGGTCGAACGTGAACCGCTGGTAGGAGAACCCGAAATTCAGCTTTCGCCGCCCGAGGGTCTGCGCACGCTCCCCCGTTTGCGGACCGAATGAATCGACCGCGCGGCCCCACGTTCCGAGTGCCGCGTCGTAAGTCCACGTAAAGCCACCCGCGTTGTTGCCGGTCGGCAAACTGATGATTTGGGCGGCGAGCAGCCCACTCAGCGCGGTTGCCCCTCCGTAGGCCAGGAGAGGCAGAGCGGGTCCGCCGTTGGCTTGCACAGCCCGCGTCACGGGTGCGTACCAACGTGTCCCATAACAGAGCGTATTCGACCGTCGGCGTGCCGGACGTTTGCGCGCTTACGGTCTGGGACACGGCAAAGAGCCCACAGATCACGACCCCAACGACGCGACGATACGACCTCACGCCGCCGCGGCCAATCAGCGAGACAACGTCGTTGGAGCCGAGTCGGTCGCCTGGAGCAAGTGGCATGAGGTGGCACGCTGATTATACGGACCCGGCGCTTTCAAGCGCGGCAACGGCCGTATAATCCAACACTCTCACCGACAGCTCCTGTCCTCGCAAGGAAGGTGGTTCGTGAATCCACGTTTCCGTTCGCTCGTCACCGTGATTGCCGCCGCGTCGACCCTCGTCGGCCTCGCAGGCTGGCGCGCCGCCCAGCACGTTCGCGCAATCGTCCGGCGCCCCTGACCTCGCCGCGATTCGGGCCATCGTCGAGGCGCCCATCACATCCGGCAAGGTGGCCGGCGCGGCCGTCGTCGTGGCGCGTCAGGGTCAGAGCATCCTGTCCGAGAGCTTCGGCAAGGCGGACCTCGAGCTCGATGTTCCGATGCCGGCCGATGCGAGCTTCGAGATCGGATCGGTGACGAAGCAGTTCACGGCAGCCGCGATCCTGCTGCTCGCCGAAGGCGGCAAGCTCGCGATCGACGACGAGCTGACCAAGTACCTGCCGGACTACCCGACGCACGGCCAGCGCATCACCATCCGCCACCTGCTCACGCACACGTCCGGGATCAAGGGCTACACGGAGCTCCCCGAGTTCGGGGATCTGATGCCGTTGCGGAAATCGCCGGACACGCTCGTCAAGCTGTTCTCCGGAAAACCGCTGGACTTCGCGCCCGGCGAGCACCTCGTCTACAACAACTCGGCCTACTTCCTGCTCGGTCTCATCATCGAGAAGGTCAGCGGTCAAACGTACGCCGACTTCGTGAAGGCGAACCTGTTCGACAAGGTCGGCATGCCCGGGTCGTACTACTGCAGCGAGCGCGCGATTCGTCGTCATCACGCGCACGGTTACGACACCTTCGCCAACGCGCTCGTGCTGAAGGGCGCGATCAGCCACGTGTGGCCGTACTCAGCGGGCTCGCTCTGTTCGACGGCCGCGGACCTCTCTGCGCGTGGACAGCCGCGCTCCACGGCGGCAAGGTGCTGAGCGCCGATTCGTACCGCGCGATGACGACGCCGGCGACGCTTTCCGACGGGACAAAAACCCGTTACGGCTTCGGCATCGGGCTCGGCGACATCCGCGGCCGGCGCGCCATCGCGCATGGCGGCGGCATCAACGGCTTCCTGTCGGAAGTCGAGTACTACCCCGACAGCGGTCTCTCGATCGTCGTGCTCCTCAACACGGCGGGACCGGTCAACCCCTCCGAGCTCGCGCGCGACATCGCCGACGTGGTCCTCGGCAAAGTGACGCCGCCATCGAATACCTACAGCGGCGACCTGGCGGCGTTCGCCGGCACCTTCGAAGGTGTCGGACGCGGCCGGCCGACGGTCGTGACGATCGCCGTCGAGGACGGCAAGCTGATGATGAAAGGCGCGGGTCCGGCGCCGCGCGTGCTCGCGTTCCGGAGCGGCGAGACGTTCGCGGCGAACGAAGCGCTGGTGATATTCGAGCGCGACGGCGGCAACGTGACGCGGTTACGCCTCGACACGGGCGGCGGGCACGTCGTGCTGAAGAAGAAAGCCGGCGGGAGCGACTGACGATGACTTCAACACGCAAGGTTGCCGTCGTGCAGGCGGCGCCCGTCGCGTTCGATCGCGAGCGGACGATCGAGAAGCTGCACCGCCTGACCGGTGAAGCGGCGCAGCAGGGCGCCGAGCTCGTCCTCTTCCCCGAAGCGTTCGTGTCCGCCTACCCGCGCGGACTCGACTTCGGCGCCGTCGTCGGCTCGCGCACCGACGAGGGCCGCGAAGACTTTCGGCGCTACTGGGAAAGCAGCGTGGACGTGCCCGGACCGGCCGTCGATCGGCTCGCGCGTGCCGCGCGGTCGCACGGCGTGTACCTCGTCGTCGGCGTCATCGAGCGCGACGGCGGCACGCTGTATTGCACGGTGCTCTTCTTCGCGCCCGACGGCGCGTACCTCGGCAAGCACCGGAAGATCATGCCGACGGCGTCCGAGCGGCTCGTCTGGGGATTCGGCGACGGCTCGACGTTCCCGGTCTACGACACGCCGCTCGGCCGAATCGGCGCGGTGATCTGCTGGGAGAACTACCTGCCCCTCATGCGCGCGACGATGTACGCCAAGGGGATCGAGATCTACTGTGCGCCGACGGCGGACTCGCGCGATTCATGGGCCGCGTCGATGCGCCACATCGCCGTCGAGGGACGCTGCTTCGTGCTGTCGTGCAATCAGTTCAATCGCCGGCGCGACTTTCCGGCGAACTACCGGACGGCGTACGGCGACGATCCCGACACGGTGATCACGCGCGGCGGCAGCTGCATCGTCGATCCGTTCGGAAACTTTCTGGCCGGTCCCAACTACGAAGGCGAAGCGATTCTCGTCGCCGAGATCGATCGCGCGCAGATCGTGCGCGGCAAGTACGACCTCGACGTCGTCGGCCACTACGCCAGGCCCGACATCTTCCAGCTGCACGTCGACGAGCGGCCCAAGCGGCCGGTGACGACGGAGCGCGCCGAGCCGGTCGCGACAGACGAGCTGTCGGGGCTGCGTCAGCAACGTACAGTCAGTGTCCGGCTTTAGCCGGACCGCGTGGGTCCACCTGAAGGCGGACGCTACGCTACCACCTACGGGACGTGCGTGGCCAGAATAGCGCTCGCGAGCGCGTGGCCCGTGATCAGGTGGCCGGCGGGCGACATCCTGATCGTGTTGCCCAGAAACATCTCGTGATCGCCGCCTTCCAGAAACTGCTGGCGGTCGATCATCGCCACATCATGCGTGGCGGTGACGCGCTTCACCATGGCATTCACGTCGCGATAGACCTGGAGCGTGGTGGGTTTGTACAGATGGTGGGATTCGTCGTTGTTGAATGCCGACGGACCCTGCACGATCAGCATGGTCTTGGGCGCGGCAGCGACGAGCCCGATGGCCTCCTCCAGGAAGCGCTCGTAGTCTTCGATGGTCGGCGGTGCATGGCGCTGCAGCGGCACGACTTTTCGATCGACCAGCGACCGAGCGATGCGATCCGCTGTGCGGACAACCGGCCGAATCACTCCGTGCCGGTTGGAGAGGGCGCGGAGGATGGAGAGACCCTGTTGGGCGCCATCGATGAGACGTGCGGCGCCGGATGGCAAACCTCGCACATCGACGCGCGGCTTGACGTTCGCTGCGACCGGGCTCGCGGGGGCGTCAACGATCAAAACCTCGGGCGGCTGCTTGGCCAGGAACCGCGAAACCTGGCGGCCCAGGTCGGCCGGATGATAGACGGCGCCGCGCAGGAGCTCCACCCGCACGCCCGGGCGTTCGGCCTCGATGCGACGTCGTGCGATTTCGGGGAAGGTGTGGCGGGTCGGCACCCCGGGATATCCGAAGATGTAGCAGTTTCCGAGGAGCCCGATGCGGATGGTGCGCGCCATTGAGCGTGTCGGAGGGTGATTTTATCGCACGTGCCTCACGCCGACCTCATCAGCGATTCACTGCAGGATCTGGAACAGGTTGTTGAAATCGTCCGTCCACGGGACGAAGCCCCGGGATGTCGTCGATCGCGCTCGTTGAGGGGACGATGTCGTCGCGCTGCAGCCAGGCGCGGTTGCGCGTCACCAGCACCCAATCCGACTTGAAGACGATGTCGGTTTCGCCCATGTCCGCGATCAGCGCCGATCCGAGACCGTTGGCATCGGCCATCTGCTTGACCACCGGCGCAAGGTTCAGAAAGTGATTCGTGACGTGAAAGGCCATCACGCCGTCGGGCTTCAGATGCCGCAGGTAGACGGCCATCGCTTCCTGTGTGAGCAGGTGGACGGGGATCGCGTCGCCGGAGAACGCATCGACGGCCAGGAGATCGAACGCCTGCGACGGCTCGCGCGCCAGGCTGAGCCGCGCGTCGCCGAGCGCGATCTCGATCGTCGCGGCGCTGTCTCCGAGAAATGAAAACTCTCCTCGCGCGACGTCGACGACCTGCGGGTTGATTTCGTAGAAGCGGACGACGTCGCCGGCCCGGCCGTAGGCGGCGATGGTGCCGGCGCCCAGCCCGATCATCCCGATCCGCCGACCCGAACTCGTCATCGTCTGCAGGGCGCGGCCGACACCGCTGGTCGGCCCGTAGTAGGCGGTGGGGCTGGTCCGAAGCTCGGGCGCGAGCCCTTGCTGGCCGTGGATGATCGTGCCGTGGATGAGCTGTCGGACCGCTTCCGGAACGTCGGGCGGGATCATGTCCAGGGTTCGCAGTGATCCGTAGAAGCTGCGCACGAGCAGGTGCGCGCCGCTGCGAAATTCCCGCCTCTCGACGTAGGTGTAGTACGCGCAAGCCGCGGCGGCGCCGAGCGCGGCCAGCGGCAGAATGGCGAACGCGCGTCGCATGGTCACTGCCGCCAGCAGGGCGGTGAGCGTCAACCCGATCCCGAGCTCCCAGTGCCCGCCGAAGACTCGCGGTGCGACGACGCCGACGACGAGGGCGCCGATCGCGCTGCCGAGCGACAGCATCAGGTAGAACCGCGTGAGATGTCGCGGCGGCGGCTTGAGCCGCGCCAGTTCGCCGTGGCAGAAGAGGGAGCACAGGGACAGCCCCGCGCCGTACAGCGGGATCGCGATCCTGATGTTCGGATCGAGATCGCTGTCCGGCAGCCGCATCGCGCATGAGACGAGCAGTCCCAGCATCGGCAGAGACGAACAGTTCGCGCTGGTACCACCGCTCGTGATCGAACGCGATGATGAACGTGATGAGGTAGAGCGCGAGCGGCAACAGCCACAGGAACGGAATCGCGGCGACGTTCTGCGTGATGTGACTCGTCACTGCCAGCAGCAGCCAGCTGCTCATCGCCGGCAGCGCGAACCACAGGAAATACTGCGAGGGCGACGGGCCTTCCGCTCGTCCTTCGACAGGCATCCTGAGCGAGCGGCTCATCCTTCGACAAGCTCAGGATGAGCGGTGAGTCGAAGGGCTCAGGACGAGCGGTGCTCAAATCGGCTGCGTCGGGAATCACACGTCGCAGGTTCGCGAACAACGCAGCCGCGCACAGCACCACGAACGCGACGTATCCCGCGGACCAGGCATAGGCCTGGATGCGCGTCCGCACCCACGGTTCGACGGCGAACGGATAGCTGACCAGCGCCACGAGCGACGCGAAGTTGGAAAGCGCGAACAGGCGGTACGCCGTGCGGCGCGGGAATCGCCGCGCGAACCACGTCTGCACCAGGGGGCTCGTCGTCGAGAGCAGGAAGTAGGGCAGACCGATGGTCGCGCCGAGCAGTCCCAGGATCCGCCAGCTCGGCTCCTCGCCGCCAGCCGGTTTCCATCGGTCGCCGACGACGATCGGCAGCGAGATCAGGCTCAACGCCAGCAACCCGAGGTGCAGCGCGGCCTGGCTCCGCGCGCCGAGCCGCCGCGTCGTCCAATCGCTGTAGGCGTAGCCTGCCGTCAGCAGCGACTGGAAGAACACGAGGCACAGCGTCCAGACGGCGCTCGTGCCGCCGAACCACGGGACGATCTGCTTCGCGATGAGCGGCTGAACCGAGAACAGCAGGAACGCGCTGAGCGACGTCGTGAGCCGCGAATAGAAGCGTCAGTCTTCCTTCCACGGATTGGTCGCGAACACCGCAAGCTCCGGCCACAGGGCCCGCCGCGGCATGTTGAGCGCGGCCATGATCGTCTCGCCGATGTCCGCGGCGTAGAGCTTGTTCGGATTGTTGCGCCCGGCGCGCCCGCCGAAGTTGGTCTGCACTTCCGACGGGCAGACGCAGATGACGCGGATCCCATGCGGCCGCAGCTCGGCCTGCCAGCATTGGCTGATGCCGCGCAGGGCCCACTTGCTGCCCGCGTACGCGGTCGCGGTGGCCGCCCCCTTCATCCCCGACGTGGACGCGATGTTGACGATGTCGCCCTGGGCACGCGTCCTTCATCTGCGGCACGACCAGATTGGTCAAATCAACGAGGCCGAAGATGTTCGTGTCGAACATCTCCTTCATCTTCGCCACGTCGAGCGCGCCGATCTCGCCGCGGTACGCGTAGCCGGCGTTGTTGACGAGCACGTCGATGCCGCCCATGCGCTCGGCGCAGAAGTCGACGGTCCGCGCGTTGTCCGCGGCCTTCGAGACATCGGCGCGGAGGCCGTGCCCGCCGGTCTTGCTGCGCCACCGCGTCGATCTGCTCCTCGGTGCGGCCGGTGAAGACGACCTGGTGGCCGGCTTTGCGGGCCAGATCGACGAGGGCGGCGCCGATGCCCTGGCTGCCGCCGGTGATGAGAAAACGAGAGGGCGTCATGGATCTACTTCGCCAGCGGATTGGGCCGCAGCTGGAAATGCGCGGCGAGCGGCTTCGTGCCCTTGCCGCCCTCGATGAGCCACGGCGTGCGATCGCCGTTCGCCGACCACAACCCACGGCCTTTCCAGCCCGCGTTCGGATCGTCGATGCGCCCGTCGAGGCCCTTCGCGTAGAAGCCGAGCGGGTACGGCACGCGCAGCACGACCATCCGCCCGTTCGCGTAGGCGATCAGCCCGTCGTTGAGATTGCCGGTCGACATCGGCACGTTCCGCCCGAGGCCGAACGTGTCGTGCTGGTCGACCCACGTGTAGTAGCTCGACTCGGCGCTGTTCTCGCCGATGCCCTCGAAGCCCGGACCGGGATACTGATGGAAGGACCAGCCCTCGGGGCAGTGATCGCCGGTCGCCTTCGGTCCGTTGAGCGGCCCTTTGCACTTGCGGCGATCGAAGCTGCCGATATGGCCGCTCGCGAGCGACACCCACACGACGCCGTTGCTGTCGATGTCGGCGCCGCGCACGCCGAAGGCGGGCGGCGGCACGTTGTAGACCTCGGCGAGCGCCGTCGCCGGCGGGTTCGCTCCGGGCGCGACGCGGACGACCGCGCCCGGGATTGCCCAGCATCGCGCCCCAGATCGATCCATCCACCGGGCTCGGCATGATCGGCGTAGAACGGCGTCGATGACGCGCTTGTCCTTCGTCGGATCGACCGGATCGTTCGGGCTCGACGTAGTCGTCGCGCTTGCCGTTGCCGTTCGTGTCGAGCACGAACGCGGTCCAGCCCTGCGACTTCGCCGCGTCGCCCGTCTGCAGGAACATCTTCGTGTTGAGCCAGCCGAGCACCTGTCCGCCGCCGCTCGTCCACAGCGTCTCGTTCGCGTCGTAGCCGAACTGCGAGGTGGTGCGTGCCGAAGCAGGTATCGACGAACGTGTACTTCTTCGTCTTCGGATCGAAGACGGCCAGATGCCGGTCCGCGCGATCGATGGGGAAGAGCTTCGCCGACGGATGATCCGAGCCCGCCGGCAGAACGCGGGATTCTCCGGCGCGCGCACGGTGGCGGCGAGCCACAGCCGGCCCGTCGCGATCGAACATCGAGTTGTGATTGTTCGCCCGCGTGTCCCAGATCGCCTCGTCGCCCCAGTAGGGCGACGGCTGCGGCCGGCTTCAGCGCCGCCGCGTGGCCGGGCCCGAGGCTGAGCGGCATGTCCGCATCCCGCACCGGCAGCCGGAACGTCGTCGCCGTGTTCTTCGACGGGATCGAGAATCGGCATCAGGTCGGAGCTGTACTCGGGCGATCCGTAGAGCGGGCCGTGGGCGTTCACCGTCGGGTTGCGCCGATCGCTCGAGATCAGATCGTGCAGGTAGTGCTTGTCGTCCATCCAGTCGCGCAGCGTGACGACGATGTTGCGCTCGACGCCCTGGGGGCGCGCGGGCTTGGCGTGCGGCAGCTCGCCTTTCGCGATGCGATCGGTCCAGTCGCCGAAGTACCGGAACGACGCGGCGCCGAGCCCGTTCAACTGACCGAGCATCATGCTGGCCGGCCTGGCCCGACTGCACGCGCCGGCGCCAGGCGTCGGCGCCGACGAGGCGAACGTGCCGAGCGCGGCGGGCATCGTGCGCGTCGAGAGCTGTCCGAGCTGGTGGCAGCCGATGCAGCCGATTGTTCTTCATCGAGCCGAGCCAGCGCTGCTGCGTGATGTTGGCGGCGAAGTTCGCGCGGTCCGCCAAACTCGGCCGCCGCCGGGATCTTGAGCATCGAATACCAGTAGATCGCGGGGTAGTACTTCGCCGCGTCGGCCGGCGTCGGCGCGGGCGTGGCCGTGAAGTTGACGAGCTTGCCCGGGCTCGCTCGTGGACTTCGCGCTGTCGACCAGGCCGTAGCCGCGCACCCAGACGAGTAGCTGCGCCCTCGGCAGATCGGGAACGACGTAGCGTCCCTGATCGTCGGTGACGACGATCTTGATGTAGCGGACGGGGAGGTCGCGCGTCTCGGCGATCACCCAGACGCCGGCCTCGGGTCCACTCGGCCCCGATCACGACGCCGCCGATGTCGTCGGCGTCGATGGCGACGGCAGTCGCTGCGGCCGACTGGGCCTGCGGGCCTGCCCTGAGCGAAGTCGAAGGGCCGCCGACGAACCGCGGCGCGAATGAAACGAGACCGATCGCCAGTATCAGCGTGACGGTGATTTTGCTGATGGTCATGCGCGTCCTCCAGCCGGTCAGTGGATGCCGATTATAGGCGTGTCGACGCTGACGACACTATGTCGATGCGTACGTGAGGTCCGGCTTCAGCCGGACCTGCTGTACGTGAGCCGTAGCCGGATCGCGCTCGGCAGCCAAGTGGCGATGTAGGTCCGCCTGAAGGCGGACCCCCAGATCTAATCTGTTCAGCTGGCTAAGAGGGACGCGCTCGCGAATTTTCAGAACTCGTCGACGGTTCTGTCCAGCCCGAGCGATTTCGCGCGCCGAGACGCCGGCGTCGATCTGTTCGCGCAGCGTTGACGGATCCCGCGAGGCAGTCGATCGGCATCTTCTCGAACTCGTACTCGTAGGGCGGAGCCTTCCACCCGAACCGATCCGGATCGCTCGCGCGGAACGCTTCGATGAGCGCGACGCCCGCTTCGACCGGACGGTAGGCGCGGCGATCCAGCATGTGGACCTGAACACCCGCGCAGGCGATCCCGGCGTGCTTCTGAAACGTGGGTTCGAACACGGCGGGCCGGAAGAAAACGCCAGGAAGGTCGCGGCGGTTCATGGCGTCGGCGAAGCGCTCGGCGACAATCCACGGTGCGCCAAGCAGCTCGAACGGACGGGTCGTGCCTCGGCCCTCGGAGACGTTCGTGCCCTCGAACAGCACGCCGCCGGGATAGACCGTCGTCGTATCGAACGTCGGAATGTTGGGCGACGAGATGATCCAGGTGAAACCGGTGTCATCCCAGTACATGTCGCGGCGCCACCCATCCATTGAGACGACTTCGAGATCCGCGCCGATGCCGAAGTGCTCGTTGAAGAGGCGCGCGATCTCGCCGATCGTCAGACCGTGCCGCATCGGGATGGGATACATGCCGACGAAGGACTCGAAGCCGTGCACGAGCACCGGCCCTTCGACCTGCACGCCGCCGATCGGATTCGGCCGATCGCAGACGAGCACTTTGATGCCGTGCCTCCGCGCGGCCTTCAGGCAGTTCGCCATCGTGTAGATGTAGGTATAGATGCGAACGCCGACGTCCTGGAGATCGATGACGAGCAGATCGACATCGCGCAGCATGTCGGCCGTCGGTTCGCGCACGTCGCTGTAGAGCGAGTACACCGGCACGCGCCGGATGTCGTCGTGCGCATGGCGCGTTTCGATCATGTTGTCTTGCACGTCGGATCGGAAGCCGTGCTGCGGACCGAAGAGCGCGGCGAGCCGCGCGGTGGGATGCGCCGCCAGGCGATCGGCGACATGTCGCAGTCGGCGATCGACCGACGCCGGATTGCAGACGAGACCGACGCGCGCGCCGTCGAGCGCGGTGGAGTCGAGCAGCTTTTCGGAGCCCAGTACGACAGACATGGGGTGACATTGTCAGGATTGCAGGATTGCAGGATTGCAGGCCTGCGGATTCCGCATTGGCGGATCGTGCCATCCAGCAGTCCTGCAATTACTGTGTGGTAGACTACCCGCCTTTGGTGGTTAGCCCCGCCTGCTTCGTCCGCGCAAGAGTCGATCGAGCCTCCACTCGCTCCCTCCCCGTGATTGTCGAGCCGACGTGCCGCCACCTCCGATGACGCATTGCAGGACGTCAGATTGCGATTCGAGCTTGCACCGGTAATGCTCGCCACCTGCAATTCGATGTGAGGAGAGTGTGATGGGTCGCAGGCTTTACGTGGGAAACCTTCCATACACCACGGGCGAGGCGGAGCTGCAGGAGCTGTTCAGCAAAGCCGGCACGGTGGAATCCGTGCGCGTCATGCGCGACGCGGCGACAGGTCGTGCGCGTGGCTTCGCGTTCGTCGAGATGGCGACCGACGAGGAAGCGCAGAAGGCGGCCTCGGAGTTCAATCAGTACCAGATGGGCGGACGCGCGCTGACGGTCAACGAAGCGCGGCCCAAGCCTGAGGGCGGGTTCGGCGGCGGCGGCGGCGGCTACGGCGGCAACCGCGGTGGCGGCGGTGGCGGCGGACGCCGTGAGCCCCGATGGTAGCGATGAAGAACTGGTCAAAAGGCGACCGCGTCTCGCAACCCACCTACGGAGCGGGGACCCTCGTCGAGGTCAACGAGCATCACACGGTGATCGACTTCGACGAGCACGGCCGCCGCACGTTCTCGACGCGGCTCGTCTCGCTCTCGGCGAGCAACGAGCCGGCGCCGAACAAAGCGCCCGCGCGGAAGCGGGCTGCGAAGAAAAAGAAAGAAGCGTAGTGTTCGTCGCACCACCTCGGCTGTCGGCCGTCCGCGGCCGGCGGTCGACTGTGCTAGCATGGGGCCGTAGCTTGCGAAATCGTTCACAAGCTACGTCCTTTAGCGATGCAGGGCTGGGTTTCCATCCTGATCATGACCGCGCTCGGCGCCGGCTTCGCGCTGATCTCGGTTCTCCTCTCCAGCCTGCTCGGGCCGCGCAAACCCTCACCCGAAAAAGCCGCGCCCTACGAATGCGGCATGCCGGCGGTCGGCGACGCGCGCGAACGACAGTCCGTCAAGTTCTATCTCGTCGCGATGATCTTCCTGCTGTTCGACATCGAGGTCGCCTTCCTCTATCCGTGGGCGATGGCGCTGCGCGATCTCCGATGGGCGGGCTTCGTGCAGGTGGTGCTCTTCCTGGTGCTGCTTCTGGCCGGGTACATCTATGTCTGGCGCAAAGGTGTCCTGGACTGGGGAAACGACAAAGCGTGACCGATGGGACTCGAAGCTGACATTCCCGTTCTGACGACCACCGTCGAGAAGATGGTGCAGTGGGCGCGCCGCTCGTCGATCTGGCCGGTGACGTTCGGCCTCGCGTGCTGCGCGATCGAGATGATGGCGATGAGCTGCTCGCGCTACGACATCGCGCGGTTCGGCGCGGAAGTGTTCCGCGGCAGCCCGCGCCAGTCGGACCTGATGATCGTGGCCGGCCGGCTGTCGCGGAAGATGGCGCCGGCGCTCCGCCGCATCTACGACCAGATGCCCGAACCCAAGTGGGTGATCTCGATGGGCGCCTGCGCCTCGATTGGCGGCGTGTTCGACAACTACGCCCTCGTCCAGGGCGTCGATCAGATCGTGCCGGTGGATGTGTTACGTGCCGGGCTGCCCGCCCCGCCCCGAATCCCTCATCTACGGCATCGTGCAGCTCCAGCGAAAGATCGCCCAGCAGAAGCTCTCCTGATGGATGCCGACACGCTCATCGCATCGCTGCAGCAGGCAGTGCCGGGTGCGCAGATCGAGCGCGTGCCGTCGGTCGACGCGCAGACCACGGTCTATGTGCCGCGCGAGGCGCTGCCGGCGGTGGCCCGAGCGCTTCGCGACGTGCCCGAGCTGGCGTTTGGTCTGCTCGCGGAGGTGACGGCCGTTGACTACTGGCCGCGCGCGCCCCGCTACGAGCTCGTCTACCTGCTCGTCTCTATCGTCAACCGCCAGCGGCTGCGCCTGAAGGTCGCGCTGACGGCAGAGGAGGCGCACGTCGCAACCGTCAGCGACGTGTGGCCTTCCGCCAACTGGCTGGAGCGCGAGGTCTGGGATCTGTTCGGCATCGCCTTCGACGGGCACCCCGATCCCCGGCGCTTGTTGATGCCCGAGGACTGGGAAGGGCATCCGCTCCGCAAGGACTATCCAGTCCAGATCCACATGACGCCGCACGCCACCGAGGCGCTGCAGGTGACGCCCGAAGAATTTCGCGCGAACGTCGAACGAGATCGTTTGATACGCCATGAGTAAAGCGCTACCACGGAGGTCACTGGCACGAACCGAGGGACACGGAATTTTCTTGTCCAAGAGAAACTGTGTCCTCCGTTTGTGTCTGTGTCCTCCGTGGTGTTGCCTTTAGAGTCGCGCATGCCTGAAATCAGGACCGAAGTGATGACCGTGAACATGGGGCCGCAGCACCCCAGCACGCACGGCGTCCTGCGGCTGGTGCTCGAGCTCGACGGCGAAACGGTGTTGTCGGCCGCGCCGACGATTGGGTATCTCCACACCGGCATCGAAAAAACCGCGGAACAGAAGAAGTGGCAGCAGGTGATCCCGCTCGTCGAGCGCATGGACTACCTGAGCGCCCAGTCGAACTCGATGGCGTTCTGCATGTCGGTGGAGAAGCTGCTCGGGCTCGAGATTCCCGAGCGCGTCCGCTGGATCCGCGTGCTGATCGCCGAGCTCCAGCGCATCAACAGCCATCTCGTCTGGCTCGGGACGCACGGGATGGAGGTCGGCGCCGTCTCGGTGATGTTGTATTGCTTCCGCGAGCGGGAGCTGCTGCTCAATCTGAACGAGATGCTCGCGGGCTTCCGCCTGTTTCCGAGCTACATGCGCGTCGGCGGTCTGCGCGAGGATCTGCCGCGTGGTTTCCACGGGGCCGTGCGGGCGTTTCTGGATGCCTTTCCCGCCAAGCTCGACGAGTACGAAGATCTGCTCACCAAGAACACGATCTACCTGCAGCGCACGCAGGGCGTCGGCGTCATCTCGAAGGAGGACGCGATCGCCTACGGGCTGGTCGGGCCGATCGCGCGCGCGGCGGGCAGCGACTACGACGTGCGCAAATACTTCCCGTACCTCGGATACGACCAGCTCGATTTCGCGGTCCCGACGCGGACGACCGGCGATGTGTACGGGCGCTACCAGGTGCGCGTCGCCGAGATGCGCGAGAGCCTCAAGCTGTGCCGTCAGGCGCTCGAGCGCATCACGCCGATCGGCGAATACGCGGTGGCCGATCCGCGGATCACGCCGCCGCCGAAGGATCGCGTCTACACGGAGATGGAAGCGCTCATTCAGCACTTCCTCGTCTACTCGCAGGGCTTCACCGTCCCGGCGGGCGAGGCCTACGTGGCGGTCGAAGGCCCGCGCGGCGAGCATGGATTCTCGATCGTCTCGGACGGAACCAACCGGCCGTGGCGCGTGAAGTCGCGCGCGCCGTCGCTCCTCGCCTGCCAGGCGCTCGAACGGATGATCGTCGGCGGCCTGATTGCCGACGTGATTGCCGTGATCGGCTCGATTGACGTGGTGATGGGAGACGTGGACCGGTGAGCTTTCATCCGAAGATGGCGTACGACGCCGCCTTCCACAGGTCGGCGCGCGAGCTCGAGGACGAAGGGCCGCCGTTCGCCTACACGCCGGAGAATCGCGCGCGGTTCGACGAAGTGGTCAAGCGGTATCCGCCCGACCGCCGCCGATCGGCGGTGCTCCCGGCGTTGTATCTCGCCCAGAAGCAACAGGGGTACATCACAGCCAATGCCATTCGCCACGTCGCCGAGGCGCTGGGCATCACGCGGGCCGACGTGGAAGACGTCGTGTCGTTTTACACGATGTTTTATCGAAAGCCGGTCGGCCGATTCGTTCTCCAGGTATGCCGCACGCTGTCGTGCGCGCTGAACGGCGCCGAGCGGGTGACCGAGGCGCTCACCGAGAAACTCGGCGTCCGGCCGGGACACACCGATGCCGACGGGACGTTCACGCTGATCGAAGTGGAATGCCTGGGCGCCTGCGATCGCGCGCCGGTGGTGATGGTCAACGACGCCTGGCACGAGTGCCTGATGCCCGAAGACGCCGCGAAGCTCGTCGACGATTTGCGGGCTCGAGGCGAGGCGGCGATGACCGGGTGTCATCACGTAGTCGAACGTTCGAGGCAGTAGAGATGCAGACCACGAAGTCACGAAGCCACGAAGAAGAAGCGTCGATTGGTTTTCTTCGTGTTTTCGTGTCTTCGTGGTTGCGTTTGCGCGTAGCGCACGAGACAGATGGACCCGATCCTGATTCAGCCACGTTCGCGAGCCGAATTCCTTCACGCTCGATTTCTATCTGGCGCATGAAGGGTACGACGGACTGCGGGCGGCGCTGGCGAAGAAGCCGGACGAGATCATCGAGATCGTGAAGGCGTCGGGCCTGCGCGGCCGCGGCGGCGCGGGTTTTCCGACTGGCATGAAATGGCAGTTCGTCGACAAGAAGGTCGAGCCGCGCTACATCGCCTGCAACGCCGACGAAAGCGAGCCCGGCACCTTCAAAGACCATCTGCTCATGGAGCGGAACCCGCACCTGCTGATCGAGGGCTGCGCGATCGGCTGCTACGCCATCGGCGCGAAGGTGGCCTACATCTACATTCGCGGCGAGTTCCTCCACGTGCAGGGCGTGCTCGAGCGCGCCATCGACGAGGCCTACGCGCGAGGGTTCCTCGGCAAGAACATCCTCGGCTCGGGATTCGACTGCGACATCTATATGCATCGCGGCGCCGGCGCCTACGAGGCTGGTGAAGAAACGGCGCTGCTCGAATCGCTCGAAGGGAAGCGCGCGCAGCCGCGGAACAAACCGCCGTTTCCGGCACTCGTGGGGCTGTACGGCAAGCCGACCGCCGTGAACAACGTCGAGACGCTGTGCAACGTGCCGCTGATCGTGCTGAAGGGCCCGGAATGGTATGCGGCACTGGGCCCCGAAAAGAACGGCGGGCCGAAGCTGTACTGCGTCAGCGGACACGTGCGACGGCCGGGCGTGTACGAAGACTCGATGCACATCACGCTGCGCGAGCTCGTCGAGGGACGGGCGGGAGGCGTGCGCGAAGGCCGGACGCTGAAAGCCGTCATCCCGGGCGGGTCGTCGGTGCCGATCCTGATGCCGGATCAGATCGACATTCCGGCCTCCTTCGATGCGATTCAGAAAGCCGGCTCGCTCCTGGGATCCGCGGCGATCGTCGCGCTCGACGACACGACCTGCATGGTCTGGCTCGCCGAGAACCTCCTGCACTTCTACCGCCACGAGTCGTGCGGCAAGTGCACGCCGTGCCGCGAAGGCACCGACTGGCTCTACAAGATCCTGCGCAAGATCGAGCGCGGCGAGGGCCAGATGCGCGATCTTGATCTCCTGGAGAGCATTTCCAGGAACATCGCCGGCAAGACGCTCTGCGCGTTCGGCGACGCGGCCGTCACCCCGGTGCTGACGACGCTGAAGCATTTCAGACACGAATACGAAGCGCACGTGAAGGAAGGTCGGTGCACGTTGCCCGCGGGAGAGCTGGCCGGGGAGCGCAAGAAAGCAGCCGAGTGGCGAGTCTTCATGCTAGCGCGATGACGCCGCTGCTGATCGGCCAGATCGTTCTGACGCTGTTCGTCTTCGTCATGCTGCTCAGTTCAGCGGCCGGCATGGTGTACATGGAGCGCAAGGTCGCGGCGCTGATGCAGCAGCGGCTCGGCCCGTACCTCGTCGGCCCCAAGGGCCTGCTCCAGCCGCTCGCCGACATCATCAAGCTGATGTTCAAGGAGGAGCTGCGTCCGCGGGCGGCCGACGCGCTGTTGTTCGCGCTGGCGCCGATGATCGCCGCCACCTGCGCGTTCGCCGCCTTCGCCGTCGTGCCGTTCGGCGCTGACACCACGGTCTTCGGATTGATCCCCGAAGGGCTGCGCCTTCAGGTCGCGGACGTCAACGTCGCCATCCTGGTCGTGTTCGCGATCGGATCGATGAGCGTCTACGGCATCGTCCTCGCGGGATGGAGCTCCAACAGCAAGTACTCGCTGCTCGGCGGGCTTCGCGCGTCGGCGCAGATGCTCAGCTACGAGCTGTCGTACGGGCTCGCGCTCGCGGGCGTGCTCGTGCTCGGCAACTCGCTCTCGCTCAGCGAGATCGTCAACGCGCAGAGCGGCACCTGGTTCGGGTTCATTCCCAGGTGGTTCGTGTTCCTGCAGCCGGTCGGATTCCTCGTCTACATGACGGCCGGCATCGCCGAAACCAATCGCGCGCCGTTCGATTTTCCCGAGGCCGAGCAGGAGCTCGTCGCCGGGTACCACACCGAGTACAGCAGCATGACGTTCGCCATGTTCTTCATGGCGGAGTACATCAACATGGTCACCGTGTCGGCGGTGGCCACCGACCTGTTCCTGGGCGGCTGGCACGGCCCGTTCCTGCCGGAGTCGTTCGGCTGGATCTGGTTCCTGATCAAGGTCCTGGCGATTCTCTTCTTCTACGTCTGGATGCGGTGGACGCTGCCGCGATACCGGTACGATCAGCTGATGCGGTTCGGCTGGAAAGTGCTGCTGCCGATCGCGGTCATCAACCTGCTCGTGACGGCGGCGGGCGTGCTGTACTTCCAGCTCTAGATCTGACGATGCTGAGTTTCTACGCCCTGGCCGCCATCGCCGTCATCGCGTCGATCCTCGTGATCGCGCAGCGGAATCCGATCTACAGCGTGCTGCTGCTGATCGCGTCGTTCGGCGCGCTATCGGGCCTCTACGTGCTGCTCGACGCGCCCTTCGCGGCGGTGATTCAGATCATCGTCTACGCCGGCGCGATCATGGTGCTGTTCCTGTTCGTGGTCATGCTGCTGAACGCGCCGCACGAAGAGACCGAGCACGACCTGCGGCTGCACCCGCTGATGCGCAGCGGACCGATGGGGTTCGGCGTGGTGCTCGCGCTCGTGCTGGTCGCGGAGCTCGGGCTCGCGCTTGGCGCCGGCCGCGATGCGGGCGCATTTTCCGGTCGATCGACGAGCTCGGTTGCGGCCATCGGCCGAGCGCTCTTCACCGAGTACGCCTTCCCGTTCGAGGTGACATCGATCTTGATCCTGGTCGCCATGGTCGGGGCCGTGGTGCTGGCCCGCAAAGAGCCGCGCTGATGCCGACGCTGAATCATTACCTCCTGCTGTCGGCGATTCTGTTTTCAATCGGCACCGCCGGCGTGTTCGTCCGGCGCAACCTGATCACGATTCTGTTGTCCATCGAGATCATGCTGAACGCCGTGAACCTGAGCTTCGTCGCCTTCGGCCGCGCGCTCGGGACGGCCGACGGCCAGATCATCGTGTTCTTCGTCATGACCGTTGCCGCCGCCGAAGCGGCGGTCGGCCTGGCGATCGTGATCGCCCTGTTCCGCCACCGCGAGTCGTTGAACCCCGACATGTTTACGTCGCTCAAATGGTAGGGACAGCCACGAAAGCACGAAAGCACGAAAAAGAAACCGTTTTGGTTTCGTGTTTTCGTGTTTTCGTGGCGTAACCGACATGCTGCTGTTGATTCCACTGCTGCCGTTCGTGGGCTTCCTGGTGAACGCCAGCCTCGGGCGGCGCATCAGCAAGAGCGCGGCGGGCGCGGTGGCGTGCGGCGCGATGATCGCCGCGTTTGGTGTGTCCGTGGCGGCCGCGTGGCCGATTCTCGCCGCGCCCGACGAGGTGGTCGTCAACGACGTCTTCAACTGGATTGCCTCGGGCGACTTCAGCGTCGGCTTCTCGCTCCGCCTCGACTCGCTGGCCACCGTGATGATCCTCGTCGTCACCGGGATCGGATCGCTGATTCACGTGTATTCGACCGCCTACATGCACGAGGAGGGGAGCTCGGAGTACGCGCGGGTACTTCTCGTATCTGAATCTCTTCGCGGCGTTCATGCTCGTGCTCGTGCTGGGCGCGAACTTCCTGGTGATGTTCGTCGGCTGGGAAGGCGTCGGCTTGTGTTCGTATCTGCTGATTGGTTTCTGGTACCGCAAGAAGGCGGCGGCCGACGCCGGCAAGAAAGCGTTCATCGTCAACCGGATCGGCGACTTCGGCTTCATCCTCGGGGTGCTCGCCGTGTTCGTGCGGTTCGGATCGGTGGATTTCCAGGAGATCGCCCGCGCGGCGTCGGCGGTGGCGCCCGAGACGACCTTCGGCGCCGTGTCGCTGATCACGCTGTTGCTCTTCGTCGGCGCGACGGGGAAGTCGGCCCAGATTCCGCTGTTCGTCTGGCTGCCCGACGCGATGGAGGGCCCCACGCCCGTCTCCGCACTGATCCATGCGGCGACGATGGTGACGGCGGGCGTGTACATGATCGGGCGGAACGCGGTGCTCTTCAGCCACGCGCCGCAGACGCTCGCCATCATTGCCGTGATTGGCACGGCGACGGCGCTGATGGCCGGGACGATCGCGCTGGTGCAGAACGACATCAAGCGCGTGCTGGCGTACTCGACCGTGTCGCAGCTCGGGTACATGTTTCTGGCGATGGGCGTCGGTGCGTTCGGCGCCGGCATTTTTCATCTCTACACGCACGCGTTCTTCAAGGCGCTGCTCTTCCTCGGGTCAGGGGCGGTCATTCACGCGCTGGCCGGCGAACAGGATCTGCGGCACATGGGCGGCCTCAAACGCGCGCTGCCGATCACCTACTGGACGTTTCTCATAGGCGCGCTCGCGATTGCCGGTGTGCCGGGGCTTGCCGGCTTCTTCAGCAAGGACGAGATCCTGTTCCTCACCTTCGCCGGCGGCCACACGCTGTTGTTTACCGTCGGCCTGCTCACATCGCTGCTGACGGCCATCTACATGTTCCGCCTCGTGTTCCTGACATTCCATGGCGCTCCGCACCAAGCACCAAGCACCGAGCACTCGGCACCGAGCACCGAGCACTCGAGCACCAGCACCGAGCACTCCAGCACCAGCACTGAGCACTCTGCACTGAGCACGCGCACCACTTGCATGACGCGCCGCCGGCCATGGCGGTTGCGTTGATCGTGCTGGCGATCGGGTCGGTCCTGGCGGGATACGTGGCGCTGGGATCGCGGTTCGAGCATTTTCTCGAACCGAGCTTCGCGCTCGAAGCCGCGCCGCACGCGGCGGAAGAAGGTCTCGAGACGACGCTGATGATCGTGTCGTCGCTCGTCGCGGTGGCGGGCATCGGCATCGCGATGTTCTTCTTCCTGAAGAATCGTGGTGCGGCGGCGGCGCTGGCGGATCGCTTCCGCGCGCTGCATCGCGTGCTGCTCAACAAGTACTACGTCGACGAAATCTACGACGCGACGATCGTGCAGCCGGTTCGCATCGTGTCGGAAGACGCGCTCTGGAAGGGCGTGGACGTGCGATTGATCGACGGCGCGGTCAACGGCGTCGGCGAAACCGTCGGCGGCATGAGCGAACTGCTGCGCCGATTGCAGAACGGTTCGGTCCGCATGTACGCGGCGTCCCTGTTCCTGGGAGTCGTCAGCATTCTGGGGTACTACCTGTGGAGATAGGTCGAGGGTAATGCCCTTTCCGATTCTGACGTCCCTGATCGCCCTGCCGATTGTCGGCGCGCTGCTGTTGCTCTTCCTGCGCGACGACGAGGAGCATGCGGGATCGATTCGGCGGGTGACGCTCGTCATCTCGCTGCTCGTCTTCGCCGAGTCGCTGCTGCTGTGGGCGCGGTTCAACGGCGCGTCCGCCGACTTCCAGTTCGTCGAGCGGCACGCCTGGATCCCGGCGTTCGGGATCAGCTACGCCGTCGGCGTCGACGGGATCAGCCTGCTGCTGGTGGTCCTGACCACGTTCCTGACGCCGCTCGCGCTCCTGAGCGCGTGGGAGTCGGTGCACAAGAAGGTCCGCGCGTTCTGCATGTTCCTGCTGTTCCTCGAAAGCGCGATGATCGGCGTGTTCGTCTCGCTCGATCTGTTTCTCTTCTACGTGTTCTGGGACGCGATGCTCGTGCCGATGTATTTCCTCATCGGCGTCTGGGGCTACGACCGCCGGGTCTACGCGGCCATCAAGTTCATTCTCTTCACGATGACCGGCAGCGTGCTGATGCTGCTGGCGATTCTGGGTCTGGCGTACCTGCACAGCACGACCGCGGGCGGCTACACCTTCGATCTGCTTCGGCTCTACGAGCTGGACGTGCCCGCGAACCTGCAGTTCTGGTTCTTCCTCGCGTTCGCCCTGGCGTTCGCCATCAAAGTGCCGCTCGTCCCGTTCCACACCTGGCTGCCGGATGCGCACGTCGAGGCGCCGACCGCCGGCTCCGTGATCCTGGCGGGCGTGCTGCTCAAGATGGGGACCTACGGCCTCGTGCGCTTCGCCTTCCCGCTCTTCCCGCACGCCGCATTCTTCTTCGCGCCGTACCTGGCGGCGCTCGCCGTGGTCGGCATCATCTACGGCGCGCTGGTCGCGATGGTGCAGCCGGACATGAAGAAGCTGGTCGCGTATTCCAGCGTCAGCCACCTCGGGTTCGTCGTGCTCGGCATCTGCATGATGAACACGCAGGGCGTCCAGGGCGGCGTGTATCAGATGCTGAACCACGGCGTCAGCACCGGCGGGCTGTTTCTGATCGTCGGCATGCTGTCGGACCGGCGCCACACCCGCCTCATTTCCGAGTACGGTGGACTGAAGGGCGTGACGCCGCATCTGGTCGCGGCATTCCTGATCGTCACGTTGTCGTCCATCGGTCTGCCGGGGCTGAACGGCTTCGTCGGCGAGTTCCTGATTCTGCTCGGCGCCTATCGCGAGAATCCGAAGTTGGCCGCGTTTGCCGCCTCCGGCGTGATTCTGTCGGCGACCTACATGCTCTGGATGTTCCAACGCGTGAACTACGGCGAGGTGACCAACGAGAAGAACGCCGGCCTCGCGGACTTGCGGCCTCGCGAATGGGCGGCGCTCGTGCCGATTGTGGCCGTCGCCGTGCTGATGGGCATCCTGCCGAACCTGTTCCTGCGTCCGATGGAGCCGGCAATCGAACGGCTGCTGGCGCAGTACCACCGCGGCGTCCAGACTGAAATCGGCGGACTCGATCCGGCCCGAACCACGAACGGGCTGGAGCGAGCCCGAACCACGACGACGGCGATGATCTCGTCCCTGAACGCGATCGTGCCGATGGCCTGCGTCACCGCGGCGGCGCTGGCCGCCATGGTGGCCGAGGCGTTTCGCGATCCGGGCGAGCGGATGCCGATCGGACCGCTCGGTGCGATTGGTCTGGTCGGCGCCGCCATCGCGTCCGTCGTGTTGTGGAATCACAACACCTCGAGCTTCGGCGTCGTCGTCGCCGACAACTTCGGCCTGTTCGTCACGGGGATCCTGATCGTCGTCGGTCTGCTGTCGCTGGCCCTGTCGGAGCCGACGATCGACCGGGAGCGCTTGCCGCGCGGCGAGTACTACGCGCTGATGCTGTTCGCCCTCGCGGGCATGATGCTGATGGCCACGGCATCGGATCTGCTCGTCATTTTTCTCGCGCTCGAAATCCTGTCGCTCGCCGTGTACGTGCTGACCGGCATCCGGCGCGAGTCCGCGGCCGGCACCGAAGCGGCGTTCAAATACTTCCTGCTCGGTGGATTTTCGAGCGCGTTCTTCCTCTACGGCATCGCGTTCACGTTCGGCCTGACCGGCAGCACGCGGCTCGATCGCGTCGGCAGCCTGATGGCGTCGCAGGCGACGTCGCCGTCGCCGATGCAGTTTCTCGCCCTCGGTCTGCTCCTGGTCGGCTTCGCCTTCAAGGTCTCGGCGGTGCCGTTCCACATGTGGACGCCCGATGCCTACGAGGGCGCGCCGCCGGCGGTGACCGGGTTCATGTCCACCGGGGTCAAGGCCGCGGCGTTCGCGGCGTTCGTCCGCGTCTTTCTCTCCGCGTTCGAGCCGATGCGGGACGACTGGGGGCTGGTCGTCTGGATCATCGCGGCGGCGACGATGATCGTCGGCGCGGTGGTGGGGGTGGCGCAGACGAGCGTCAAGCGGATGCTCGCGTATTCCAGCATCGCGCATGGCGGCTATCTGCTGGTCGCGCTGCTGGCGGCCAACGACGTCGGCAAGGGCGCGGTGCTCTTCTATCTGCTGGCGTACGCGATCACCAACGTCGGCGCGTTCGGCATCATCGCGCTCGTCGAGAACGCGGATGGTCCCAACGATCAACTGCGGGACTATGCGGGTCTTGCCGCCGGTCATCCCGTGCTGGCGGCGCTGATGACGATCTTCCTGCTCTCGCTCGGCGGCTTCCCGCCGACGGCGGGCTTCATCGCGAAGTGGTACGTGTTCAGCGCCGCGGTGAAGGCCGGGTACGCCGGACTCGCGATCATCGGCGTGTTGACCAGCGTCGTGTCCGTCTTCTTCTACCTGCGCATCGTGGTGATGATGTACATGACGCCGAACGACAGCCCGACGCAGGTTCCCGCCGTGCCCAGGATGGCCGGCCTCGCGCTGGCCGTGTCGGCGCTGCTCGTGTTCTACCTCGGCATCCTGCCGACGCGCGTGCTGGACTGGGCCGCCGCGTCGATTTCCACGATTTTCTAGAAGGCGAAACGAGATGCGGCGCGCAGTACTCGCCGTCGTCTTGGTGCTCGTTGGACCTGGCTGGGGCCGCGCGCAAACGCGGACGACCGCGTGACGCGCGTAGAGCAATGGCTCGAGGCCGTCCTGAACCACGAGCCGGGGACGACCGACGAGGCGGCGCAGCGTGTCGCCTCGTGGTCAGCGCGCGATATCCGGATGTTGTGGATCGACGCGAACGTGACGGTGCAGTTGATCCGCGATCCGCGAAAATCTGGCGTCAGCGTTCAGGCCGAGAACCAGCGGCGCTCGCAGCCGATCCGGTACTCGACGCTGCAGCTCGCGCGGATGAAAGTGCTGGCCTGCGCGGCGGCCGGCAGCCTGTCGCATCCAGCGTGCGTCGAGATTCGCGCCGCAGGTGCGCTCGACCCCGATCTGGTGCGCCTGTCGACGCTGGCGGCCGCGGCGCGCCGCCAGGGCGACGACAACTTCGTGCTGCGCCGCGGTGCGCTCCTGCATGCCGATATCGCGATGCTCCTGCCCGGCAGCGTCGAGCCGATAAGCGAGGGGGCGCTCGACGGGCCGCGGCGGGTCCGCATCCAGACGTCCGACGGCATGGCGCTCGACTATCGCGAGTTCGCCCCCCATTGGGAAGTCGCGCGCATGCTGCTCGACGCCGTGAGGCCGGCCGGCGCGGCGAAACCCGCTCCCGGCTTGGACGACATGGTTCGGCTGTGGTACCGGTCGACTGCCGCATGGATGCAGGCGCGCGAGGAGCACGACAGCGATCACTCGATCGCGCGCGCGCGATCTTCCCGAACGACGCGGACATCCTGTTTCTCAGCGCGTGCCAGCGCGAGGCGTACGCCGGAGCGCCGGTGCAGAGCGCGCTGCGAGCGATGCCGGTGCCGACCGGGATGCGGGTGGAGGTGGGCTCGGAGCGCGCAGAACTTCACCACGCCGAAGGCTTCTTTCGCCGCGCCCTCGCCGCGAACCCGGCGATGGCTGAGGCTCGCCTCCGCTATGGGCGCGTCCTGCTCTTGCTCGACCGGCCAGCCGATGCGGTCAGCGAACTGCGGCAAGCGCTGGCGAAGAGCGACGAGGCCGAGCAGCGTTACTACGGGGAGTTGTTCCTTGGAGCCGCCGAGACGTCGCGCCGGAACTTCGACGCCGCGCGCGACGCATACAGCCGGGCGGCCGGGCTCTTTCCCGAGGCGCAATCCCCACGGATCGCCTTGAGCGAGCTGGCGCGGCGGCTCGGCAACCGTGACGGCGCGATGCGGGAGATCCAAGTGATCTTCGACCTCCCGGCGATCGAGGCCGAGCGCGACGACCCCTGGTGGCACTACTACGTCGCTCAGCCCGCAATGTGGACGAGCTGCTCGAGGCGCTGCGTCGCCCGTTTCGACGCGAGCCATGAACGCAAAGGCCGTTCTTGTCTTGATGTTTTCTGCCGCTCTGACCGCCCAGACGCAGTCCCCGACGTTTTCCGCGAAAGTCGAAGCCGTTCGTGTCGACGTGCTGGTCACGGACCGGGGCCAACCCGTGCTCGGTTTGACTCCCGCCGATTTCGAGGTCCTCGACAACGGCGTGCTGCAGCAAGTGGATCTGGTCAGCTACGAGCAGATTCCCTTGAACGTTGTGCTTGCGCTCGACATGAGCGGAAGCGTCGCGGGCGACCGGCTCGATCACCTGCGCGTCCGCCGGCGGCACGCTGCTGAGCGCCTTGACGAAAGAGGATCAGGCCGCCCTCGTGACGTTCAGCAACGCCGTGACGCTTGCCGCACGGCTCACCACGGATGTCGCCACGGTGCGCGAGGCGCTCGACCGGGCGGCCGGCGTGGGAAATACCGCCCTGGCCGACGGCGCCTATGCCGGGATCATCGTCGGCGAGTCGGACGTGGGCCGCGCGCTGTTGATCGTCTTCAGCGACGGCCTCGACACCGTCAGCTGGCTGACGCCGGAGATCGTGATCGACACCGCCAAGCGCTCGGATGTCGTCATCTACGGTGTGGCGGTTGGCCGTGGAAAACCGGAGTTTCTGCGCGAGCTCACGTCGCTCACGGGAGGACGGCTCTTCGAAGTGGACAAGACGGCGAACTTGAGCGCCATCTTTCTCGAAGTGCTCAAGGAATTTCGACAGCGCTACCTTCTCAGCTACACGCCACGCGCGGTCGCTAGGGACGGCTGGCATCGTCTCGAAGTCAGAGTCAAGCGGAGAGCGACGGTAGAAGCGCGGCCAGGGTATCTGGCGGGATCGTGAATCTCATTTGAACACGAGCCGATCCTTGCGGAGCTTGCCGACGACTCCGGCATTGCGATCCGCGACTTCATTGATGGTGTACTCCACCGAGGTTCCGAGCACCATCGCGATCTCCGACGGCGTCAACGCGTAATCCTGCTCGAGCCATTGGCCGAGGCTCGCGGTAGCGGAGCGCAGCGCGTCTTCGAGCGTGCCTCCCAAACCGACGGTCATGATGTGGGTGGCCGACTCGACACGCGGGGTCATCATCGACTTGGCCGACACGACGTCGACTGTGAACTCGACATCCATCGACGTTTCGAGCGCGTTGCCGTTCAGTTCGCCGTCACCCTGGACCGCGTGACCATCGCCGACGTACAGCAGCGCACCGGGTTGCGCGACCGGCAGATAGACCGTGGCTCCTTCGACGATTTCGTTGAAGTCCATGTTGCCGCCGAAGCGGCCCGAGTCGCCCGTAGGCGGCGCCGCGGACCCGAATCCCGGCGCTACGGCGATGCATCCGATCATCGGCCGCAGCGGCACCGTGAAGTTCTTGAGATGCGCCGAAGGCGTTTCCGGTGTCGCGACGCCCCGTTGGCGATCCAGCCGCCACCGAACGGGCTTGAAACCGTCTTTCATTTTCGACCGCGAATTCCGAATTGAGTGCACGGTCCACGATCCCGTCGTCGCTGATCGCCCAGTCGCGGTTGAGGCGGACCCGATTCAATCGGACCACGAGGACATCTCCCGGCATCGCCGTCTCGACATAGAAGGGACCGGTTTGCGGGTTGCCGCCAAGCGATCGGGCCACGCTCTTTTCGTCGTTGCCTGCGGCATCGACCGTCGTCGTGTGCACCGTATCGCCCGGCCAGATGTGCAGCACTGGAGCGATGGCTGACGAGAATTGCCGATGGAACGTCGTCGGCACGAACTCGTGCCGCTGCGGAGGTCCTGGTCGCCTGGCTGGCATTCGCCGCGCTGTTGTCGGAAATCGCTCGGGCGGAAAGTTGACGCGGTAGGTTCGAACGGTGATGCCGGTGATGGTGTCGCCCACGACCGTTCCCGTGAATTCATCGGTGACTTCGTCGCCGCGCACCGTCAACCGCAGCGAACCGCCAGTTATGCTGCCCTCGATCTTTTGGCCGCCGATGGTGCCGCTCACCGCGTCGCCCGCCGCCGCCAGCGTCAGCTTGCGGTGCCGGAGATTCCCGAACATGTCCTGACTGAAGATCCAATCGCCGGCGACGGTCGACTGCGCGAACACCGGCGCGGACACCAGCGTGATGATTAGGAGGAGTCGTGTCAGCATGCGCCGATTATCTCCCAGGCTCTCTTGACAACGGCGTTCAAAGCCTACAATGTAGGTTGATATGGCTGACGTGCTCGGAGCGTTCGAGCAAGCGGTGCTGCTGGCAATCGTGCGGCTCCGCGACGAGGCGTATGGACGCGCGATCTTGAAGGAAGTGCAAACGCGGCTGGAGCGCGAGGTCGCGGCCGGCGCGGTGCATGCGACCCTCGAACGGTTGGAGCACAAGGGTCTGCTGACGTCGCGATTGGGAAGCGGCACGCCGGTCCGCGCGGGACGTCCCCGACGCTACTATCGCCTGCAGCCTGCGGGTGTCCGCTCGCTGAACGAGGCACGCGCGGCGGTGGATACGTTGTGGGCCGGACTGAAGTGGCCCTTGATCAAAGCCAGGGGGATGGCATGACGACGAGCGGTCACGTGACGGCGCGTCCGCCGCGCTGGGCGGAGAGTGTGCTGCGGCTGCTGCTCCCGTTCGAGCATCGCGACAGCGTGTCCGGCGACCTGCTGGAGGAATATCGGGACGCGATCGTTCCTGCGCGCGGCAAGCCGGCGGCCGATCGGTGGTACTCCCGTCAGGTGGCCGGATTCGCGTGGCGCGCGACGTGGGTGTGGGCGCTGCTGTTCAGCGGCGCGTTCGTTGGCCGAACAGGCTACGACTGGTTCGTGTCCCGACGACCGACTTCTCCCTGCGCTCTGCAATTCACGACTACACGCTATTTCGCGATCATGGCTGGTTCATCGTCTGAGTTCGGCAGCGTGGCGATCGGAATCGTTCGATCGCGGGCCCGCTGGTCGCTGCCGTGACGAGCTTTGTCGCGGCGCTGTGCAGTGTCGCCGGTGCAGCTCTGCTGCTCGGCGATCTGGCACGACCCGCAAACGATGAGCGCGGCCGCCGGCAGCGGCGGGATCGACGAAGTGTATGTGCTGCCGTTCATGATGATCGTGCCGGCGTTGATCGTCGGCACGCTGGCGGGCGCGATCGGGAGCGTCGGCCGTCGATTGCTAGTCCAGCGCGAACACGTATAGCGTGTGGCCGCCCGAGATCACCACGTGCTGCTTGCCGTCGGCCAGGAATGACATCGGTCCCGATCGGATCTGGCCCGCCCGTCTGAAACTGCCACAGCGGCTTGCCAGACGAGGCGTCGAGCGCGTAGAAGTTTCCTTCGTTCGATCCGCTGAAGACGAGTCCGCCGGCCGTGGCCATCACACCGGCCCACGTCGGCGTCGGCAGCGGAAAGTCCCACATCTGTTTCCCGGTCTTCATGTCGAGCGCGCGCACCGCGCCCCACGCTTCTTCGTCCAGTCGCTTTTCGCTCCCGCCTGTGTAGTAGGTGCCCGGGCGATACTCGACGCCGGTCTTGAAATAGATCGATCCCATCTCGCGGACGGGCACGTACAGCAAGCCGGTGAGCGGACTGTACGAGGGACTCGACCAGTTTGTCGCGCCTTGAAGACTCGGATACACCAGCGTGCCTTTTTCGGACGGATCCATGCCCGGGATCAGGATCGGCCGTCCCTTCGCGTCGAGACCGCGCGCCCACGTCTGCTTGGTGTACTGCGCAGCCGAGCAGGTATTCGCCCGTCTTGCGATCGAGCACGTAGAAGAACGCGTTGCGATTGGCCATGACGACGAGGGAGCGCGGTTGCCCGCCGAACTCCGCGTCCACGAGCACGGGAATCTGATTCGCATCCCAGTCGTGCACGTCGTGCGGCGTGAACTGGAACGACCAGCGCGCCTTGCCGGTCTCGACGTCGATGCGCGACGAGCGAAGAGGTGTAGAGGTTGTCGCCGATGCGCGAGTCGCCGTTCCAGTCGGGTCCGGGATTGCCGGTGCCCCAGTAGAGCAGCTTCAACTGCGGATCGTACGAGCCGGTGAGCCACGTCGCGCCGCCGCCGTGCACCCAGCTGTCGGCCGACCACGTGTTGCTGCCCGGCTCGCCGGGCGACGGCACCGTCCAGAAGCGCCAGACCAGTTTGCCTGTCTTCGCGTCGTACGCGTCCAGGAAGCCGCGGATGCCCGCCTCGCCGCCGCTGATGCCGACGATCACCTTGTTGTCGACCACGAGCGGCGCCGCGGTGATGGAGTGACCGGTCGGGTTCTCCCCGACGTGAACCAGCCAGCGCTCGCCGCCGGTCCGTGCGTCGAGGGCGACGAGATAGCCGTCGAGCGTCCCGACGTAGACGGTGTTGTCGAGAATCGCGACGCCGCGGTTCACGCGCGGGAACCCGAGGTTCAGGACGCTCGGCGCGATCGGCCGCGTCCATTCCCACAACGGCTTGCCGCTCTTCACGTCGAGCGCGTACACCGCAGTCGGCCCGGACGTCCCGTACAGCACGCCGTTCACGAAGAGCGGCGTCGTCTCCAGCGAGCCTGTGCCCGGCGGCTGATACGCCCACTTCGGCCGCAGCCTGGCGACGTTTTGCGGCGTGAGTTGCGTGAGCGGCGAGAACCGGTGCGCCGAAAACGATCCGGAATACGTCGGCCACTCGCCATCTTGCGCGAGCAGCTGCGCGCCGGCCAGCACCAGCAGTAAGGAAGTGGCGCAGCCTTCAGGGCTGCGAGTGTCCGGTGCGGAGTCATCGGTCACCTCGTAGAGTCACCAGATAGGCCACCAGGTCGTCGAGTTGAGCGGCCGACAATCGCGTCGCGTACGACGGCATCAGCGTCGCCTCGAGCTGACGCTCGAGTTTCGACAGCGTGGATTTTTCGAGTGAATGCACCGTGCCGCTCGCGTCACGAATCTGAATCCAGAACACGTCCTCGTTGACGCGAATCCCCCGGATCTCCGGACCGTTGGCCTGCGTCGCGCGCACCACGATGTAGCCTGGCGGATGCGCGGCTTCGGGCTTGACGAGCGCGTCGCGCAGGTAGGGTCCGCCTCGTCGCGCGCCAATCGAGGTCAGCTCCGGACCGAGAATCCCGCCTTGTCCGTTGACGACGTGGCACGAGGCGCAGCCGGTCGATTGGTACAGCGCCGCCCCGCGTTGGGCATTGCCGGGACCGGGGCGCGCCGCGGCGCGCGACAGCGATTGCACGTACGCGGCCGTCTGCCGAATGCTTCGGTCCGTGAGCGGCAATCGGAACGACGGCATTTCAGTGCCGGGAATGCCGTTGGTCACGATGGTGACGAGCGAGTTGTAGTCCGTCGCGTGCCGCATCTTGCCGCGAAGACTCGGGCCCGTGCCTCCCTCGCCGTCCGTGCCGTGGCACCATGCGCACTGCGAGTCGAAGACTTGCTTGCCGGCGGCGACGTCGGTCGGCGAGGCCAGCGCGGGCCGGCTCTGCGCAAACGCGGCAGAGGGCAGCGTCAGCATCCAGAGTCCGAAGTAGATGCGCGCGCGAAGGAACTGTCGCATGCGCGGATTATAGCGACCCCAACAGCGTCGCCAAGCGCTGATCGTCCTCGCGCGCAACCGTTCGGAGATCCAGCACGAGGCGGTCGCGTTCGATCCGCGCGACGACCGGTGGCGTCTGGCTCCGCAGTCGCGCGTCGAGCGCATCGGCGCCGAGTCCTTCTTTTTCCACCGCGACCAGCCACGTCGGCAGGTCCACGCCGGGCGCGCTGCCGCCGCCGACTGCCGATACGCCGGCGACCAGCTCCGCGCGCCAGCCGGCGAGTTGATTCACGCGATCGGCGAGCGCCTGCGCGCGCGGGCGCACATCGTCGGCGGTCATCTGCAGCATGCGCTGAACCGGCACTGTGTCGGCGGCGCGGCCGGCGACGTATTCCGCGAGGGTGGCTTCGAGCGCCGCGTAGGTCAGCTTGTCCACGCGCAGGGCGCGCATCAGCGGATGCTTGCGGATCCGATCCACCAGGGCCGCGCGCCCGACGATGATGCCGGCCTGAGGTCCGCCGAGGAGCTTGTCGCCGCTGAAGCAGCAGACGTCGACGCCGGCGGCGACGCTGTCCTCCACGGCGGGGTCTGACCCCAGGGGTCGTTTTCATTGGGCTTTTCAGAGGGCTGGGGTCTGACCCCCGTCGCCATCGAAGGGATTCGGGGTCTGACCCCATCGTCCCACAGCGGACAGGTGGCCGCTGCCGAGATCTTCGGCGACGGGGATGTTGCAGTTTCTGCCAACCGTCACCAGATCCTCGACCGTCGGCCGCTCGGTGAACCCCTCGATGCGGAAATTTGACGGGTGGACGCGGAGGATGAGCGCAGTTTTTTCGTTGATCGCGGCGGCGTAATCCGACGCGCGCGTCTTGTTCGTCGTCCCCACCTCGCGCAGGATCGCGCCGGATTGCGCCATCACATCCGGCACGCGAAAGCCGCCGCCGATCTCGACCAGCTCGCCGCGCGAGACGACGACCTCCCGGCCGGCCGCGAGCGCCGCCAGCACGATCAACGTCGCCGCCGCGTTGTTGTTGACGACGACGGCCGCTTCGGCGCCGGTCAGCCGGCGGAGCAGCGCCTCGGCGTGCACATCGCGGCGTCCTCGCTTGCCGCGCGCGACGTCGTACTCGAGCGACGCGTAGCCTCGCGCGATCTCGGCGGCGCGCGCGACGGCCACGTCCGCAAGCGGCGCGCGTCCGAGGTTGGTGTGAATCACGACGCCGGTCGCGTTGATCACCGGCACGAGCGATGCGCGAAACCAGCCTTCGAGCTCCGCGGCGGCCGCCGCTTCGATGCGGGCGATGACGCGTTCCGCCGTGTCCGTCTCTGACGGACCGGGCTCGCCTGCGGTCAGCTCGCGGCGAATCTGTGCAGCGCCCGCGCGAAGCGCATCGACAGTCGCATCGGCGCCGAAGCGTGCCTCGAGCGCACGCACCGCGGATCGCTGGCGCAGCTGTTCAATCGAGGGAATCAATCTGAAATCAGACATTGCAGGATTGAAGGACTGCAGGATGGCAGGATTCATTGCCGCATTGCAAATCCAAATCTGCAATTCGCTCAATTCAATCCTGCAATTCTGCCATTCTGCAATCCTGCAATATCATGAGCGCTGATGTCCGACGCGCCCAAGTATCGTCCGCTCGAGCGTTTCTGGCCCTATGCGGATCTGCCCGAGCAGCCGACCGACGAAGAGCTGGCCGCGCTCGATCCCGATCTCTACGAAGCGCTCTACGGCGCGCGGCCGCGTCCGTTCTCGATCACGCTCGTCTTTCCCGATCTCGACGTTCCGCAGTTCGCCGAGGCGATGACGCTGGCGCGCGGCAGCGCCGAATTCCGCGAGACCGGCGCCGGGCCCACCCACCGGTATCGCGCGCGCTTCTGGTCGACGGATGCGTCCAAGCTTCGCGATCTCTTCCACATCGTCGGCCACGCGGACGGCACCGAGGTGCTGATCGACGATCGGCCGGTGCCCTACGCGCGCGAGCTGTGGCTGCCGCTCGTGTGGTTCCTGATTCCCCGCTAGGTCGTCGCATGCCGCCGTCGGGTCTGGATCGCGAACTGCGTCGGCTCGAAGCCGACTTGAAGCAGCTCGAGGCGGAATACAACATGTTCTTCGCCGGACGCCTGGCCAGGCCGCCGTCAGAGACGCGCAGCCGCGTTGAAGCGCTCGTCAAACAGATCGACCGCACGCATCTGTCGAACACCGGCGATCGGTTTCGGTTTCAGACGCTGCAATATCGTTTCGCCGCGTTCGTCGAGCTCTGGGATCGAGGGCTCCGTGCGCGCGAGGAGGGCCGCCCGGGGCCGTTCGTCCGCGGCCGCGCGCGGAAACCCGACGCCGACAAGGCCCCGGCCGATCGCATTCTCTTCGTGGCATCGTTCCAGGATCCCGTCCACGAGATCGACAAGCTGACCGACTTGTACGAGTCGCTTGCCGAGGCGCGCCGCGAGGTTGGCCAGGATCCGGTGGCCTTTCACCGGTTCGCCGATCTCGTGCGAGCGCAGGTCAAGAAGCTGCGCCAGACCGGCAGCTCCGAAGTGGCGTTTCGTGTCGCGGTGAAGAACGGGAAGGTGGCGTTTACGGCGAGGGCTTTAACGGGGTGGAAGGCTGTAAGGAAGAGGGACTAATGGATGAGGGCAGAAGGCTGGGCAATTCTGCCATCATGCCCTCTAGCCCTCGCATGTCAGGTATCTAGATTTTGGTGACGTTGCCGGCCTGCGGGCCCTTCGGACCGTCAACGATCTCGAACTCCACTGCCTGGCCTTCCTCGAGCGAACGGAAGCCGTCGCCCTGAATGGCCGAGTAGTGCACGAAGACATCGCTGCCTCCGTCACGCTCGATGAACCCGTACCCCTTGGCGTTGTTGAACCACTTGACCTTGCCTGTAATACGCATCGTTCTCTTCCTGCTTGCTGTGACGCACTCCATTGCTTTTCAGGGCCAGAGGGCGTCGGTGGACAAAATAAGGGACCCAAAAAAAAAGGCCGCGTTTCTGCGGCCTTTCCCTTACGGCGCCAGGCCCGCCCGGCGTCGAAGCGATAATACTGGACTTTGACGTTTATGCCAAGAGCGTTGCTGAGCGTATCGGACAAGACCGGGATCATCGATTTGGGCCGCGGACTGGCGGCGCGCGGCTTCGAGCTGGTCTCGACCGGCGGCACGGCGCGGGCGCTGAGCGACGCCGGCCTCCCGGTCGTGGCCGTCTCCGACGTGACGGGCTTTCCCGAAATGATGGACGGCCGCGTCAAGACGCTCCACCCCGCGATCCACGGCGGCATTCTCGCGCGGCGCGATCGCCCGGACGATCTGGCGGCGATCGCGCGCCCAAGGCATCCGCCCCGTCGACGTCGTCGTCGTCAATTTGTATCCGTTCGCGCGGGCGGCGGCGAATCCCGCGACCCCGTTCGACGGTCTGGTCGAAGAGATCGACATCGGCGGACCGTCGATGGTCCGCGCGGCGGCGAAGAATTTTCGCCACGTGCTCGTCGTGGTGCTGCCGCTCGACTATCCGCGCGTCTGTTGACGGCGCTCGACGAGGGGCCGATCGCTGGCGTTCCGCTTCGAACTGATGGTGAAGGCGTTCGCGCACACGGCGGAGTACGACTCCACGATTGCCGCGACGCTGTTGCAGACGAGAGTCGACGGCGAGCACCTGGAGCGTGCGCGCAGTGTCGAGAACGCGCACTTCCGGCCGACCATCGAGCTCGGCGACACGATCAACCTCTCGCTTCGCAAGCTGAGAGACCTGCGCTACGGCGAAAACCCGCACCAGAAGGCCGCGTGGTACGCGGATGCATCCGCCGCCGCGCCGTACACGATTCTGCAGGGGAAGGAGCTGTCGTTCACGAACCTGCTCGACCTCGACGCGGCGTCGCGGATCGTGCTGGAGTTCGGCGAGCCCGCCGCGGTGGTGATCAAGCACACCAACCCGTGCGGCGCCGCGACCGGCGAATCGGCAGCCGATGCCTACGTGCGCGCCCGCGACGCCGACAGCCTCGCCGCGTTCGGCGGGATCGTCGGCCTCAATCGGCCGATTGACGTCGCCGCCGCCGAGGCGATCGTCTCGACGTTCATCGAAGCGGTCATCGCGCCGTCGGTCGAACCCGCGGCCCGCGACGTCCTGGCGCAGGAAAACGAACATGCGCGTCGTCACGGCAGACGTCGACGCGACTCTGCCGGGCGTCGACATCCGATCGCTGATGGGCTCGATGCTCGTGCAGCAGCGCGATGTCGTGGCCGAAGCCGAGCGTCCATGGAGCCGAGGACACGCTGCCCGAGGGCGTGCGCGTCGTGACCAAACGGGAGCCTTCCGCGGACGAATGGGAGGCGCTGCGCTTCGCCTGGCGAGTCTGCGCGCACGTGAAATCGAACACGGTGATTTTCACCGACGCCCGGCGCACGCTCGCGATCGGCGCCGGGCAGATGAGCCGCGTCGACGCGGTCAACGTGGCCGTGATGAAAGCCGCGAGCGCGACCGTGTCGCTTCAACACTCCGTCGCGGCGTCCGATGCGTTCTTCCCATTTCGCGACGGCCTCGACGCCGTGGCGAAGGCCGGCGCGACAGCGGTCGTGCAGCCCGGAGGGTCAGTGCGAGACGCCGAAGTCATCGCCGCGGCCGACGAGCACGGGCTGGCGATGGTATTCACCGGTCGCCGGCATTTCCGACACTGATCGCGCGCGCCGCTCTGAAGCGATCCGCAGGCTCGCTCGCCCGTTCGGCCCGCCGATTGCCTTGGCACGTCTCGCAATCACGCCAACTCCGCGCCAAATGAGGCAGGTGTGGCAGAACCTGCACCGATCCCCGTCCGCGACGATGGTAGGATTCGCGATATGGGACGGCGGGAAGCGACCATCGAGGATCTCGCTCGGGTCGAGGAAAAAGCTCGATGATTGTCGGGCGGCGAGCGCCGATGCGATGAACTCGCCGACGCTCACGGCGCACGCCACACAACTCGGTGTGATTCTCGGCACGGCGGCCTACATGTCCCCCGAGCAGGCCAAGGGCAAGAGCGTCGACAAGCGCGCCGACATCTGGGCGTTCGGCGTCGTCGTCTACGAGATGCTCACGGGGGTGCGCGCGTTCAAAGGTGACGATGTTTCCGACACACTCGCGTCGGTCCTGAAAGATACGCCGTCGCTCGACGACCTTGCCGCCCGAGACGCCGCGCGGCATCAAACGGCTGATCAAACGGTGTCTGGAGACGCGATCGTCAAGATGCGGCTGCGCGACATCGGCGAAGCGCGCGTCGAGATCGCGAGAATTCAGGAGGGCGGCGCGGAGATGGCGCCGGCGGCGGCACCGATTGAGGCGGCGGCACTCAGGTCGGCTCGCGGCTCGTGCCCTGCCGTGGGCAGTTGCCGCGGTGTTCGGCGTCGCGTCTGATCTCCGCGATCTTCGTGTGGGCGCCGTGGCGTTCAGCCACCGTCTCCACACCGCGAAGGCTGTTGGCCAGCATCGGGGCCGACGCGGTACTGCCGTCCGACGTTGGCGCGGCGGCCATTCTGTCGCCCGACGGAACGACGCTGGCGTTTGTCGCGCAGCAGGCGAACCAGACGCGGCTCTTCGTCCGCAAGCTCGATCAGTTGCAGGCCAACGTACTGACCGGCACCGACGGCGCGTCCAGCCCGTTTTTCTCTCCAGACGGCCAGTGGCTCGCGTTCTTCGCCAGCGGCAAGCTGAAAAAGATCGCCGTCACCGGAGGCGCCGTCGTCACGCTGTGCGACGCGGCCAATGGCCGCGGCGGAACGTGGACTGACGACGATACGATCATCTTCTCGCCGTCGAGCAACATCGACGTCACGCTCATGCGCATCCCGGCGGCTGGCGGGACGCCGACTGGCTTTGGCGCGGTCGTGCAAACTGCGATGACGGCGCAGCGGTGGCCGCAGGCACTCCCGAGGCGTGCAGGCCTGCTGTACACCGAGCAGCCGATCGTTGCGAATGCGGACGCTGCCAACGTCGTCGTCGTTCCGCTGTCGGGTGGAACGCCCAAGGTTGTCGCCCGCGGCAGCCATTACGGCCGGTACGTGGAGACCGGGCATGTCGTCTACATGCAGCGCGGCACGCTCTTCGCCGTGCGCTTCGATCTGGATCGCCTCGAGACGGTCGGCCAGGCCGTGCCGGTGGTCGAGGGCGTTCTCACGAATCTCATCAGCGGCGGCGCGCAGGTGGCCTTTTCCGCGGACGGCACACTCGTCTACGTGCCTGGCGTGGCCGCGACGAGAGCGAGCTCGATTGACTGGCTGACGCGCGACGGCACAACGTCCGTGCTCCGCGCGGCGAAGGCCGACTGGGCGAATCCGCAGTTCTCGCCGGACGGCCGCAAACTGGCGCTCGACATCTCCGACGGCAAGCAGCGCAACATCTGGGTGTACGAGTGGGCGCGCGACACGCTGACGCAATTGACCTTCGAGCCCAGCCAGGATAAGGGCCCGATCTGGACGCCCGACGGCCGACGTGTCCTGTTCTCGTCCGATCGCGCCCAACCTGGTGTGTCCAATTTGTACTGGGTCAACGCCGACGGCGGCGAGGTCACGCGGCTGACCAACAGCAGTCAGACCCAGATCGGCACCTCGTGGCATCCAAGCGGCAAGTTCCTCAGTTTCATGGAAGAACGCAGCGGGTCGCAGTTCGATTTGATGATTCTGCCCATGGAAGGAGACGCCGGTCGGGGAGAGACCCCCGGCAAGCCCACGGTCTTTCTGAGCAATCCGGCGACCAAGGTCCTTCCGAGGTTCTCGCCGGACGGGCGATGGATCGCGTACGTCTCGAATGAGGCCGGCGGCCGAGTGCTCGACACGTACGTGCGTCCGTTCCCCGGGCCGGGGGGCAAATGGCGCGTGTCCTCGGGCGGCGGCGGCTTTCCGAAGTGGTCGGCCGCCTCGCGCGAACTGTTGTTCGTCAAATCTCCCAACGTGATGGTGGCGCCTTACGACGTCGTCGGCGATTCTTTCCGCGCCGACAATCCGCAGCTCTGGTCGCCGACGACCATTCGGGGTGTCGGCCTTCCCAGCCCGTACGATATTCATCCGGATGGCAAGCGGCTCGCGATCGTCGGCAGCCGAGAGGCGGACGCCGCCCCTGCTCCTGACAAGGCTGTGTTCGTCTTGAATTTCTTCGACGAGCTGCGTCGGATTGCGACTCTGAAAGAATAAGTGGCGAAGGCTAGAATCAGACCTCTCGAGAGGCGGTGAGCACAATGATGAAGACGTTGCTATTGTCCCGTCGTCGTCGCGCGCTCTCGGTCCTCTTGCGGCGTTCTGGTCATGGCGCCGATTCTCAGCGCCCAGCAGCCCTCCGATCGAGAAGCGTCTCGAAGGCTTCGACGCCTACATGGCGCAGGTCCTCAAGGACTGGAACGTGCCGGGCATCGGCGTCGGCATCGTCGTCAAGGACAAGCTCGTGTTCGCGAAGGGCTACGGATACCGCGACTACGGCAAGAAGATTCCCTTCACGCCGGCGACGACGGCGCCGATCGCGTCGAACACGAAGCTCTTCACGGCGGTGGCCGCGGGCCTGCTCGTCGACGAAGGCAAGCTCGATTGGGACAAGCCGATCCGGCAGTACGTGCCGGGCATCAAGTTCCACAACGACGATCTCGATCGCACGGTCACGGTGCGCGACATGCTGTCGCATCGCACCGGCATCACGCGCCACGACTCCATCTGGTACAAGTCGGACTTCACGCAGAAGGAGCTGTTCGAACGACTGAAGTACCTCGAGCCCGCGCAGCCGCCGCGCTCGGTGTTCCTCTACAACAACATGATGTATGCGGGCACGGGCTACTCGATCGAGCTGCTGTCGGGCAAGCCGTGGGAGAGCGTTCGTGCGCGACCGCATCCTGGCGCCGCTCGGCATGACCAGCACGACCTTCACGATCGCCGACATGCTCAAGACGGCGGAGCCCGGCGTCCCGTTCACCGAGCGCCGCGACACCACCGAGCTGTATCAGATCCCGTACTACAGCGACGCGATCGGCGTCGCGCCGGCGGGCGCGATGAACTCGAACATCGTGGATATGTCCAAATGGCTCATCGCGCTGATGAACGATGGACAGGTCGACGGCAAGCAAGTCCTGCCCAAGGCGGTCATCCGGCAGACGCTCGCGCCGTCGATCGCGCTGCCCAACACGGGGCTCGAAGTGCGCGGCTGGGGCGAGCTTCTCAACGCGGCATACGGGATGGGACGCTGGACCGCCTCGTATCGCGGCCATTTGATGGCGTACCACGGCGGCGATCTGCCCGGGTTCCATTCGCAGGTGTCGACGATGCCGTACGACGGGCTCGGCGTCATCGTGTTCGTCATCGGCAACCACGCCGCGCCGCTCTACAACATCGTGTCGTACAACGTCTACGAGCGGCTGCTGGGGATGTCGCTGACGCCGTGGTCCGAGCGGCAGAACACCATCCGCCTGAAGAACAAGGAGCTCGGGATGCAGGCCCGCGCGAAAGCCGGCGGCGGGCGCGTCGCGGGGACCAAACCATCACACGCGCTCGAGGATTACATCGGCGAGTTCGAGCATCCCGCGTACGGCGTGTTGACGATCGCGAAGGGCGATCCCGGGCTGACGTTCGACTTCCACAAGGTCAAGCAGCCGCTCACTCATTTTCACTACGATCGCTTCGACACGCCCGACGACGAGGAGGACGGCAAGGCCTCGGTCAACTTCCTGACGAACGCCCAGGGCGAGATCGACCGCGCCGAAATGTCCCTGGATGAGTCGGCCGTCATCTTTACGCGGCGGGTGCCGCCCGTGCTCACGAGCGTGACCACGCTGAACCGATACGTCGCCACCTACGAATCGCCGAACGGCAACAAGTTCGACGTCGTGCTGCGCCCGAACAGCACGCTCGCCATCCGCAACGCGGACGGGACGTTTCAGGATCTGATCCCATGGCGGCCGCACCGTTTCCGCATCAAGGAATTCCCGGACGTCACATTCGAGTTCACGGTGAGCGATGGACGGGTCACCGAGCTCAAGCGGTCCACGCCGTCGGGCGAGTTCAAGTTCGTCCGGAAGTGACTCGAGACTTCAGACGTCGGACTTGAAACTTGCGAGCAAGTCTTCTCGGTGTAAGCGTCGCCGGTCCGAATCTTCCGACGACGATGCCCGCGGCGTGGTTGGCCAGGAGGGCTGCCTCGGTCAGCGTCGCGCCGGCGCCCAGCGCGAGCGCGAGCGTGGCGACGACCGTGTCGCCGGCGCCGGTCACGTCGGCGACCTCGCGCGCGACGGCCGGGATGGAGCCTTCGTTTTCCCGCTCCGCGAGCCACATGCCGTGCTCCCCTCGGGTGATCAGCACGGCGTCGCATTTGACCTTCCGGCGGAGCAGGCGCCCGGCCGCCGCCGCATCCTCGTCCGTGCGCAGGGGACGCTGCGTCGCCATCTCGGTTTCATGATGATTCGGCGTGACGACGGAGGCCCCGGCATAGCAATCAAGATGCGGAATCTTCGGGTCGACAATCAACGGAATGTCGGGCCGATCGATTGACGCCGTTGCGCCGTGGCTGCGGCTGATCGTCACGAGCGTCTTCATGACCGTGCTCGAGACGGTTCCTTTCAGATAATCCGACACCAGCAGCGTTTTGACGCCGCGCGCCAGGGATTTCACCCGCCCGATCAGCGTCTGCCTGACGTCGCCGCCCGCCTCGCTGTCGGTTTCGCGATCGATGCGCGCCACCTGCTGATTGCGCTCCGTGACAATCCGCACTTTCTCCGTCGTCGGCCGATTGCGATCCTCGATCAGCCCGTTGATCCGGATGCCCGCCGCGGCCAGATGCGTTCGCAGCGTCTCCGCGGCCGCGTCGGCGCCGACGAGGCCGACCAGGGAGGGCTTTCCGCCGAGCGTGACGATGTTGTGCGCCACGTTTGCCGCTCCACCCAATCGATAGTGCTCGGACTGAAAGTGGACGACCGGGACGGGGGCTTCTGGAGAAATCCGGTTGACCCGACCGACGATGAACCGATCGAGCATCACATCGCCGACGACGAGCACCGGCAGATCCGGAAATCGGGCAATGAGATCGCGTGCGCGCGCGGGATCGAGCGGCGGAAGTTCCATGGAGCGGAATGCGTCAGCCGAGCGCCGCCGACGACCGATCCGCCGCCGCCGGCAGGGTCGCCAGCATCAGGAACAGCATCAACACTTCCGAATCGCCGAAGTTGTACTCGAACAGTCCGGCCGTCATGAGCGCCACCAGGCAGGCCAGTGCCGCGGCCGCGAGAAACGGGTGGCGGCCGGTGCGGAAGCGCTGCACGAGGTCGCGCGTGAGCGCGACGAGGAACCAGAGCCAGGCGGCCAGCGCGGGCAACCCGCGTTCGGCCGCGATCTGGACGAAATTGTTGTGGAGGTGCGGATTGACCGTGTTCACGGCGTCCGGTCCGCGATATTCCGCGTAGCGCTTCTCGATCATGTTCGGGCCGACGCCGACGAACGGGTGCGCCGCGATCATGCGCCCGCCCTCGCGCAGCATCGCCACGCGATCGATCCGGGTCGGATCCTTCCGATCGAACATGGACACGAAGCGCTGCATGATCAACTGCGGCGCGAACGCGAAGAAGATGGCCGCGAGGATCGGCACGAGCGTGAACAGCCGGAAATCCTTCAACGCGAACAGCAGCGCGGCCGCCACGCAGACGCCGACCGCGGCGCTGCGCGTCGAGGTCAGCGCCACCGCGACGGCCAGCGCCGGCATGACGAGCGCCGCCCATGCCCGTCCCCAGGTCAGAAACAGGATGCGCGCGATCGCCACGCACATGACGAGCATCAGCAGACCCGAGAACGTCATGTAGTGCCCGAGGGTCCCCCGAGGCCGCTGATTGAGGGAATCGTAATGAAGGATGCCGGTACTGGATGATGCCGAACGCGGCGCTGATGGCGGCGGCCGAAATGACGACCGTGACCAGCGTGATACCGCGCGATCCTGTTGCGAGCCGGAAGGTCAGCGGCACGATCAGAAACAGCAGGAGTTGTTTGCAGTCCACCAGGCTCGTGCGCGGCTCGATCGAAAACGCCGCGGACACGAGCGTGAGGCCGCCGTACAGGGCCAGGGGCCAGAAGAACGATGGCGCCTCGACGCGTTCGTGGCGCACCAGGAGCAGCACCACCCACAGGACGAGCGCGATCGTCAGCAGAATCTGCGCCGCCGCGATCGAGAACTGCAGAGCGGCGGCGATGCCGATGAGCGCGAGAATATCCCGCGTGCTCGAACCGATCGGATCGGAGCGGCTGCGGCGCGTCCAGCGCGACGGCGTTGCTATGGCTGCATGGATGCAGACATTTTATCGCGGCCTCGAGGACCTGCTCCGGCTGAATCCAGTTCAGGCAGCGGAAGTCGCCAGGCTCGCAGACGCGTTGATCGCAGGGGCGGCACGGCAGTCCCTGCACGGCCAGCGGGATCGTGACGGGGCCCGCGGGCCGCCACGGCGCCCAGGTCTCCGGCAGCGTCGGCCCGTACAGCGCCACGATCGGCACGGCCGTCGTCCCGGCAATGTGCGCGGGTCCTGTGTCGCAGCCAATGTAGAGAGCGGCGCGCGCGGACAACGCGTGCATCTCGTCGAGCGTCCAGGTCCGCGGATCGAGAACCGCCGATCGCATCGACTCAGGCATCCGGCCGCGAGCATCGGCGACGACCCGTTCGGCCGTGTCCTCGCCCGGGCCGGCGATGACCACGAAGCGCGTTCGCGCATCCGCGCGGGCGATCGCGTCGATCGTTTCCGCAAAACATTCCGGCGGCCAGCGACGAAATGCTATCCGCGCGCCGACGTGGACGATCACCAGCCGATGTTCAGCGCCAAGTCCCGACTTCACGCAGCCAGGATTCGACGGCGTCTGCGGCGACGGGGTCGGGCACGAACTCGGTTGGGTGCGTGTGCGGGCGCCGGACTCGGGATGCCGAGCGGCTCGAGCAAGTCCCATTGATTCACCACGCTATGCCGCGGCCGCAGCGTGCGCGGCCGGGCCACTCGCGTCGTGTACATCCACGCGCGGCCGGCAACTTCGTAGCCGATTCGCCGAGGCGCGCGCGAGGCCCACGTGAACCACGAACTGCGCGGGCCGCCGTGGAAGTCGATCGCGAGGTCGAAGCGCCGGCGGCGAAGGTCGAATCCCAGCCGAAGGTCGTCGCGGAGCCGGCCGGGGGCGCCGGGCGCCGCCACCACGATCACCTCGTCGAGATGCGGATTGCGCCGCACGATCGGGGCGGCGAGCGGCTCGACCAGATAACTCAGGCGCGCGTGCGGATAGGTTTCCCGGAGAGCGCGAATTGCAGGAGTCGTCAGCACGACGTCGCCGATGAGGCGCAATCGCACTAACAGAATTCGTGAGAAGTCAGTCGTTTTCGATAGTGGCTTCGTCAATGAGCATTACGGGGATGTCGTCTTTGATGGGGTAGACGCGCTTGCACGTGGCGCACTTGAGAGCCGAACCGTTCTTGACGAGCGTGACCGGCGTTTTGCAGTTGGGACACGCGAGAATCTCGAGCAGCTCGGGATCGACGGCCATGGTCGGAATATATGACACCTTCCCGCTTTTGTGGAACAATTCCACTATGAAGTCGTCTGTCCTCTTCCTTGTCCTCGTTGCGTCGGCCACCGCGGCCGCGGCGCAAACCGCGCCGCCGGCGTCCGCGAAAGCGGCCGAGGCGTACGCGCAGTTCCTGATCGGCCATCGTCTCGCGGAAAACGACGACGAAGCCGGTGCGATTGCGGCGTACAAGAAGGCCATGGAGCTGGATCCGACGGCCGCGGATATCCCCGCCGAGCTCGCCGGGCTGTATCTGGAACAGAACAAGATTCAGGACGCGCTGACGACGGCGCAGCAGGCGCTGAAGGTCGAGCCCGAGAACCGCGAAGGCAATCGCGTGCTCGGCATCGTCTACGCGGCGATGTCCGATACCGGGCGCGAGCCGCGCGGGCGGTCAAACCCCTCCGACCAATCGAGCGAGTACGCGGCGAAAGCGGTCGAGCATCTCGAGCGCGCGATCGAGCGCCCGATCGGCGATCCGGATCCCAACGTTCGGGCGACGCTCGTCGCGTCTGTACTTGCGCACCGGCGCGTACGACAAGGCCGTGCGGATGCTCACCGATCTCGTCAACCAGGAGCCGGGATGGCAGGACGGTCCGATGCTCCTCGCCGAGGCGTACGCCGGCGCGGGCCGCACCGCCGAAGCGATCTCCTGGCTCGAAGAGCGGGCCGGCAACGATCCGCGTCTGCTGCCGTCGCTCGCCGATTTCTACGAACGCGAGCGTCGCTGGAGCGATGCCGCCGGCGTGTACGGCCGGATCGTGCAGCGCGCGCCGCGCAATCTCGATCTGAAGACTCGTTACGCGCAGACGCTCCTCAACGCCGGCGGACGCGACAACATCGTCAAGGCTCGGGACGTGCTCACCGAGGTCGTCGCCGGCCGCGCGACGGACGCATTCGCGCTCTATCTCCTCTCGCAGGCGCAGCGCCGGTCGGGCGATGGACAGGCCGCCGAAGCGACCGCCCGCCGCCTGATCGCGCAGAACAGCCGGTCGCCGCGCGGGTACTTCGCGCTGGCCGAGGCCCTCGAGGAACGTCATCAATTCCAGGCCGTGGTCGATGAACTGGCGCCGGTTGTCGCTCGCAACCGCGGCCGGTCGTCGGGAGACGACGCGTTCGATATCGGCATCCTGCTGCCGCACCTGGGCTTCGCGTACCAGGAGCTCGCGCAGTACGACAAGGCGATCGCGACGTTCGAGGAGGCCCGCCGTCTGTCGCCGAAGGATCCGTCGCTTGCGTCCTACGTCGTCGGCGCCAACATCGCGGCGAAGAAATACCCGGCCGCCGTCGAGGCCGCGCGCGTGGCGCGCGTGGACCATCCCGACGATCTGCGGCTGATGCGGCTGCACGCGCAGGCGCTCAATCGCGCCGGCAAGGCGAACGAGGGCATCACGATCCTCGAGTCGGCGATCGAATCCCACGCCGACGATCCATTTGTCTACATCGCGCTCGCGCAGACCTACTCGGACGCCGATCGCGGACCGCAGGCAGTCAAGGTGCTGCAGGACGCGCAGGCGAAGTTTCCGCAGGACAACGCGATTGCGTTCGAGCTCGGCTCGGTCTTCGACAAGCAGAAGAAGTTCGCCGACGCCGAAGCGGCGTTTCGACAGGTGCTGACGCGCGAGCCCGAGAACGCGGCGGCGCTCAACTATCTCGGCTACATGCTGGCCGAGCGCGGGGAGCGGCTCGACGAATCGGTGAACTACCTCAAGAAGGCGCTGCAGATCGAGCCCGAGAACGGCTCGTTCCTCGATAGCCTCGGCTGGGCGTATTTCAAGTCGGAGCGGCTGGATCTCGCCGAAGACAATCTGCGCAAGGCCGCGGATCAGCTGAAGGGCAACTCGGTCATTCAGGATCACTACGGCGACGTGCTCTTCAAGCTCGGACGCTACACCGACGCGATCGCCGCGTGGACGCGCGCGCTGTCCGGGGACGGCGATTCGATCGATCGCGGCGAAATCGACAAGAAGATCCGATCGGCCAGACAAAAAGCCCCAAAGAAATGACCTCGCTCGCCCTGAGTCCTTCGACTCCCCGCTCATCCTGAGCTTGTCGAAGGATGCGCGTGTCGCTCAGGTCTGGCTTGGTGTTGGTTGCTCTCTTCCTTTGCTCGGGCTGCGCACCCGGCCTGATGAAGCTTCCGACCGGCCCCGGCGCGCCCGCGCCGGACGCGACGGCTGCGCTCGCGGACGCCACGCGCGCCTGCGGTGCCGTTTCCACTATCACCGCCGAAATCGGGGGCAGCGGATCGATCGGCGGCCAACGGTTCCGCGCGCGCATGACGGCCGGTCTCGCACCACCGGCGTCGGCGCGGATCGAAGCGGCGGCGCCGTTCGGTGCGCCGATCTTCATCTTCGTCGCGAGCGGCGACGACGCGACGCTGCTGATGCCGCACGACGGCCGCGTCCTCGAACACGGCCGGCCGGCGGAGGTGCTCGAGGCGCTCGCCGGGTTGCCGCTCGACGCCGCGCAGCTTCGCCGCGCGCTCGTCGGATGTCCCTCGTCGCCGGACGCAGGTACGGCACGACAAGTGGCCGACGACTGGCGCCTGCTCGCCGACGGATCGGATCAGGTCTATCTGCGGCGCGACGGCAAGCCGCCCGCCTGGCGGCTCGTGGCCATCGTCCATGCCCCGCCATCGGGCCGTGGCTGGAGGGCCGAGTACCGTGATTTCGAGAGCGGTCTGCCGCGATCGGTCCGCTTCGCGGGGCTGGCGCCGAAGAGCTTCGACGTGCGGCTCGCGCTCTCGCAGGTTGAAACGAATACGACCCTCGGCCCCGAGGTGTTCCGCGTCCAGATTCCTTCGGACGCCGAGCCGATCACCATCGACGAGTTGAGACGTGCGCGTCCGGGCGTTCGCCAAGATTAACCTGTCGCTGCGCGTGCTCGGGACGCGGGCCGACGGGTTTCACGAGCTCCAGACGCGCTTCCAATCGCTCGCGCTGCACGACACGCTGACGGTTCGACGGCGTCGCGGCGCGTTCCAGCTCACTTGCGACGATCCGACGCTCCCGGTCGACGGCCGGAATCTCGTGGTGCGCGCGGCGCGCGCGGTCTGGAAGGCGAGCGGCCGCCGCGGCGCGCCACGCGGAGTGGCAATTGATCTCGATCAAGCGCATTCCGCTCGAAGCCGGGCTCGGCGGCGGCAGCAGCGACGCCGCCGCGGCATTGCGGGCACTGGGAAAAATCTGGCGCGTGGACACGGCGGATCTTCGCGCGATCGCGCCAACGCTGGGCGCCGACGTGCCGTACTTCCTGGAAGGTGGAACGGTGCTGGGCGTCGAGCGCGGCGACGTGCTGGTTCCGCAGCCAGACGCGAAACCCGCGTGGGTCGTGCTGGCGCTGCCGGATTTCGGGGTGAGCACGGCGGAGGCGTACAAATGGTTCGATACCGATCGCGGGCCTGAAAGGCCCGCGGCTCCGCCTAGGCGGACCACGGGCGCTCCGGGACCGGCTGTAGCGCGGCCCTTTCAGGCCGCGATCGAATGACCAACGATCTTCAAAAGCCCGTCGCCAAACGTCATCCCGCGATTGCCCGCATCGTCGCCGCCCTCCGCCGCGCCGGCGCCTCGCACGCCGCGATGTCCGGGAGCGGCTCGGCGGTATTCGGATTGTTCGGCCGTGAGTCCACTGCGCGCAGGGCCGCCCGCGGCCTTTCGCCGCGCCTCTGCCGCCGGACGGTCGTGACGCGCACGCTGACACGCGCTGCCTACCGGCGACTTGATGGCACCTGAGCCCATCGGATACACTTACCGTTTGCACCACGTAGTTGCGGCCACTCCTGAAGGTCAGCACTCACATAAGCGGATGGGCATTGAATGGGACACGGTGGGGCGTGGCCAAGCGGTAAGGCGCGGGACTTTGGATCCCGTATTCGAAGGTTCGAATCCTTCCGCCCCAGCCAACGCGAGAGGCTGACCTGGTGATGGATGACGTGTTCATGGCCACCGGATTCGGCGAGCTGAAAGTCTTTTCCGGCAGCGCCCATCCAGCGCTCGCCCGGGAGATCGCCGATTTCCTGAGCGCTTCGCCGGGACAGGCCCGGCTGCGGCGATTCCCGGATTCCGAGATTTCGTTTCAGATCGACGAGAACATCCGCGGGACCGACGTGTTCGTCGTGCAGCCGACGTGCGCCACCCAAACCGGATCGGTCAACGACCATCTGGTGGAGCTCACGGTGATGATCGATGCGTTCCGGCGCTCGTCGGCGTCGCGCATCACCGCCGTGATTCCGTACTACGGCTACGCACGGCAGGACCGCAAGGACAAGCCGCGCGTCCCGATTTCAGCCAAGCTGGTGGCCAACATCCTGAGCGCCGCGGGCACGAACCGCGTCCTCACGATGGATTTGCACAAAGCGCAGATCCAGGGGTTCTTCGATATTCCGGTCGATCATTTGTTTGCCGCGCCGGTGATCATCGACTACCTCTCGCGCCTCGATTACCCGAAGCGGACGCTCGTGTCGCCGGACGCCGGCGGCGCCGAACGCGCGCGGGCCTATGCGAAGCGGCTCGATGCCGAGCTGGCCATCATCGACAAGCGGCGATCGGACGATGGCACGGCGGAAGTGATGAACGTGATCGGCGACGTCGAAGGCCGGACCTGCATTCTGCAGGACGACATCATCGACACGGCCGGCACGATTACCAAGGGCGCGAGCGCGCTCAAAGCGAACGGCGCGGCGCAGGTGTTTGCGTGCGCGGTGCACGGCGTGCTGTCGGGCCCCGCGGTCGAACGCATCGAGAAGTCGCCGATCGACAAGCTGATCGTCACCAACACGATTCCGCTGTCGCCGCATGCCGCCGCGTGCAGCAAGATCGTCGTGCTCTCGGTGGCGCGGCTCCTCGGCCAGGCGATCAAGAGCATTCACGAAGAGACGTCGGTGTCATCGTTATTTGTTTAGCTCAGTTTTAGCTTTCAGCTCAGCTGAGGCCGAAGCGATATTCGAGGATCATGGAAGCTGTACTCGAAGCCATACCACGCGATACATTCGGCAAGAACGAAGCGCGGCGCACGCGCCGCGGCGGCCAGGTGCCCGCCGTGCTCTACGGCGGCGACGGCAAGGACGCGACGCCGATTTCGGTCGCCCCCAAGGCGCTGCTCAAGATTCTGCATTCCGAATCGGGACAGAACACGCTCATCGCGCTGAAGCTGCCCGGCGCGGGCGACACGCGCGTGCTCGTCAGAGATTTCCAGATCGACCCGGTGACGCATCAGGTCCTGCATGCGGACTTCTATCGCGTCGCGATGGATCGCCTGATTCAAGTCACCATCCCCGTGACCGTGCACGGCGAGCCAAAGGGCGTCAAGCAGCAGGGCGGTCTGCTCGAGTTCATCCGCCGCGAGATCGTCATCGAATGCCTGCCCGGCGACATCCCCGAGCACGTGGACATCGACGTCAGCGACCTGATGCTGCACCAGGGCGTCCGCGTCCGCGACGTCGCCACCGATCCGAAATGGAAAGCGGTCACCGAAGGCGAGGCGATGCTCGTCCACGTGATCATGCCGAAGGCTGAAGAAGTGGCGGCTCCGGCGGATGCGGTCGCCGCGGCAGCCACGGCGACGCCGGCCGAACCCGAGGTCATCAAGAAGGGCAAGAAGGAAGAAGCCGAGGAAGAGGCGCCGGAGAAGAAGAAGTAGCGCCGCCGCGCATTTCAGATTTCAGAGTTCAGAGTTCAGATTGAAGTCTGGATTTGAAGGCGATTTTTGGACTCGGAAACCCGGGGAACGGATACAAGCGGACGCGCCATAACATTGGGTTCGAGGTCGATCGACGAGCTGGCGAAGCGCGGCGTCGCTCGTCGTTCGAATCGTCGCCGCCGAGGCGCTATGGCGCGGTGGCGGCGGGGGCTCGCTCGGCAGGATCGACGATGTTCTTCTGATCAAGCCGCAAACGTTCATGAACCTCAGCGGCGCAGGCGATCGGCGAATGCATGGTGTTTACAAGCTCGGCGCTTGCTGATGTGCTGGTCGTCGTGGACGAAGTCCAGCTGCCGCTCGGAAGGCTGCGGGCGAGGCGTCGCGGATCGGCGGGCGGCCACAACGGGTTGAAGTCGGTGATCGCCAGCACCGGATCGAAGAGTTTCCGCGGCTGCGCGTCGGCGTCGGCCGCGGGCCGGAAACGGCGAGGGTCGGGCGCAACGGGATTTGAGCGGACCACGTGCTCGGGAAGTTCGACGGCCGAGGAACGGGCCGAAGTCGTCGAGCGCTGACGGTGAAGGGGCCGCTGATGCCGCCGAAACCTTCATCACCGATGGCGTGATTGCGGCGATGAACCGATACAACGCGCCTGAGGAGGCAACGAAGACGATCTGAAATCTGGCAACCTGAAGCCTGAAATCTGAACCCTTGCCACCCAACGAGGTGGCCGCGGCGCAGGCCGTGTCCAGAAGGAGCACTGCAGTGGCTGATCGACAGTACCAGCTCGTCTACATTCTTCCTCCCGAGACCACCGAACAGCAGGTGACCGAACTGCACGGCCAGATCGAGGCCGTGGTCTCGCGGATGAACGGGGTGTTCGACCGCACCGAGAACTGGGGTCGCAAGCGCCTCGCCTACGAAATCGGCCCGCACAAAGAGGGCGTCTACGTCCTCGAGGTGATCAACGGCTCGGGCGAACTGATGAAAGAGCTGGATCGCCGTCTGAAGGTGATGGACCTGGTGATCCGTCACATGGTCGTCCGCGTCGACGAGGAGAAGAAGGTCGTCGATCGGACCCAGACCAGGCGCCGCACCACGTCGGAGCGCCGGCGCGTCAAACGCGGCCTGCCGCCGCAGCGGCAGCCGGGCGAAGGCCGTCCGGCGGCTGATCTCGACGAAGGCGACGATGACCGCTTCGACGGAGTGGAGGTTTAAGCCATGCCATTCGGACAAGGACGATCGGGCGGCGGCGGCCGCGGACGCGGCGACAAGAAATCGACGGACAAGGAGAAGGGTCAGCGCCGTACACTCTTCCGCCGCCGCAAGGTCTGCAAGTTCTGCGCGGACAAGATCGACGACATCAACTACAAGGACGTGAAGCTGCTGGGGCCCTTCGTCCCGGAGCGGGGCAAGATTCTGCCGCGCCGGATCTCGGGGACCTGTGCGATGCACCAGCGGAAGCTGCAGGTTGCCATCAAGCGCGCGAGACAAATCGCGCTGATTCCAGTACGGACTGACGGATTCAGAGGCAGTACAGTCATGGAAGTCATTCCTTCGACAGCACGTGGAGAACCTGGGACGCCGCGGCGAAATCGTGAAGGTCGCCGACGGCTACGCGCGGAACTATCTGCTTCCGCGCAAGCTCGCGCTGCTCGCCACCGACGGCAACAAGAAGCAGGTCGAGCGCGAGCGGGCGAAGCTGGACGCGGTGGAGGCCGAAGAACAGAAAGTGGCCGCCGCGATCGGCGACCGGCTCGGCGCCATCGAGAGTCTCGAGATCAGACGGAAGGTGGGCGAGACCGAAGCCTTGTACGGATCGGTCACGACCGCGGACATCGGCGAGGCCCTGCAGGCGAAAGGCTTCGACATCGATCGGCGAAAAATTCAGCTGCAGGAGCCGATCAAGAAGCTGGGCGAGTACGAGGTGCCGATCAAGCTGCATCGCGAGGTCACGGTGCGCGTCAAAGTGCACGTCGTCGCGGAGGGCGGAGAGGAGAAGAAAGCTGGAAGTCTAGAAGGTAGAAGTCTGAAGTGTGAAGTGCTCGGGCGTTTGGCCAACCAACGCCCGAGTTTTTTTCTGTACGCCGCAGCTGGACGTCCGAGGTTTGAGCTAAAGTTCTACCTTCTCACTTCTCACTTCCAGACATGCCAGAAACCGTCGTCGCCGAGCGGGCGCTTCCGCACAATCTCGAGGCCGAACGCTCGGTGCTGGGCGCGGTTCTCCTGCACAACGACGCGTTCAACCTCGCCGCGGAAGTGATCGACGCGCAGGATTTTTTCCGCGACGCGCACCGCCGCATCTTCGACAAGATGGTCCGGCTGGCCGAGCGGGGCGACGCGATCGATCTCGTCACGCTCAAGGAGGAGCTCGGGCGATCGGGCGATCTCGACGAAGTCGGCGGTCCCGCTTACATCACCGCGCTCGTGGACGGCGTGCCGCGTTCGACCAACGTCGAGCACTACGCGCGCATCATCAAAGAGAAGGCGACGCTCCGGAGCCTGATCTTTTCGGCCAACCGGATTCTGACCACGGCCTACGCGGCCGAGGAAGAGGCCGACGTCATCCTCGATCAGGCCGAGCACGCGATCTTCGCGATTGCCGACGACAACGTCCGCGACGGCTTCGTCTCGGTGCGCGATCTCGCGCAGTCGAGCCTCGACACTATCGAGAAGCTGCACTCGCGCAAGGAGCTCATTACCGGCGTGCCGACGGGCTTCGCCGACCTCGACGAGCTGACGTCCGGGCTGCAGCCGTCCGACCTGATCATCGTGGCGGCCCGGCCGTCGATGGGCAAAACCAGCCTCGTGCTGAACATGGCGCAGCACGTGGGGACCAAGACGGACATGACCGTCGGCCTGTTCAGCCTCGAGATGTCGAAGGAACAGCTGTTCCTCCGCATGTTGACCTCCGAAGCGCGCATCGACGCGCACCGCCTCCGCGGCGGCTTCCTCGGCGAGCGCGACTGGGGGCGTCTGTCGCAGGCGATCGGCACCTTGAGCGAGGCCAAGATCTTCATCGACGACTCGGCGTCGATCGGCGTCCTCGAAATGCGCGCGAAGTGCCGGCGTCTGGCGTCCGAACATGGCCTGCACCTCGTGATCGTGGACTACATCCAGTTGATGCAGGGGCGCGGGCGGTTCGAGAACCGGACACTCGAACTGGCGTCGATCTCGCGATCGATGAAGGGCCTGGCCAAGGAACTGAGCGTGCCGGTCGTCGTCTTGTCGCAGCTGAGCCGCGCGCCGGAATCGCGCTCGGATCACCGGCCGCAGCTGTCGGACCTGCGCGAGTCGGGCGCCCTCGAGCAGGATGCGGATGTGGTGCTCTTCATCTATCGCGAAGATCAGTATGCCGACAAGAACCAGCCGCCACCCGACGCGCAGGGCGTCGCGGAACTGATCATCGGCAAGCAGCGCAACGGCCCCACCGGGACCGTCAAGCTCGCGTTCATTCGGGAATTCACCAGGTTCGAAAACCTCGCCTCGGCTTGACGAGCGCCTCGTCGCGATATATCCTCCGTCGATATATCGACGGTCGTAAGCCACGATGACGCCGACGCGCGCGGAATTCTACGTGTTGCTGGCGCTCCGGGACGGTCCCCGGCATGGGTACGGAATCATGCAGGACGTCGAGGAGTTGTCGGGCGGCTCGGTGCGGCTCGGGCCTGGCACGCTGTACACGGCGATCAAGCGGCTGCGGACATCCGGACTGATCGAGGAGAGCGACGCCGGGGGCACGCGCCGGCGCTGTTACCGCCTGACGCGGAAGGGCAAGACCATCGGCGTCGAGGAAGCGCAGCGGCTCGAAGCACTGGTGCGCGTCGCGCGCAGGCGCGGGTTCCTCCCATCCACATCATGAGTCCCGAACGCGTGTACGCGGCGCTGCTCGCGCTCTATCCGGAGTCGTTCCGGCACGAATACGGCGACGCGATGCTCGAGGCGTTTCGCGACATGCTCGGGCGCGCGGGCGAACGAGGCCTGCGTTCTGGATGTTCGTCGTAACCGACTTGTGCCGCTCGGTCGGCCGGACGCAGCTCGACGCGTGTCGATCGGGCGCCCGGCGGTTCGTGCTGCAGTGGATTGTCGCGTGCACGCTCGGCATCCTCGTCTCGGGACTTGTGGCCGGCGGCCTGACGTGGTGCTTCAGCTATCTCTATCACCCGTATCTGGAGGGCTCGTCGCTTGGCCTTCTCATCGCCGGCTTGTCCGGCGACGCGATTGGACCTGTTGGCCGCGGCGTGGTGCTCGGCGTCTTCGTGGCGGCTGGCCAGTGGCTGGCGCTGCGCCGTCGACTGCATCGAGCCGGGATGGTGGATTCTGGCAACCGCCGTCGCCGTGCCGACCGGCGCGCTTTCGTTCTCGGCCGCCATGCAGCGCACCTTTGCCGGCATGAACCCGCTGGCCGGGCATCTGCTCGCGCGAACCGATCAGGTCGGACACCGTCGAGACGGTCGTGAGGACGCTCGGCAGACCCGCAGGCTGGCCGGAGCTTCTGGTGGCGTGTGCCGTCATGGCGACGTCGGGGTTGGTGATCGGCGCGCTCACGGCGAGATCGGTCAGGGAATTCCATGCTGATTGACACGCGTCGACTCATCGCGTCTTCCGAGATCACGCCGAAGCGCCTCTACCTGAATCGTCGCGAATTTCTTCGCGCAACCGGTATCGGGACGGCGGGCCTCCTGGCCGGCATCGGCGGCGCCGGCGTCGCGGCCGCCGAGAAACTCGTGATCGCGAAGCGCATGGTCACCACGAACGAAGCGCTGAGCTCGCGCGACACGATCACGACGTTCAACAACTTCTACGAGTTCGGCAGCGACAAGGGGAGGCAAGCGGATCCGGCGAAGCACTCGAAGGCGTTCAAGCCGCTGCCATGGTCGGTCGCGATCGAAGGCGCGTGCAACAAGCCGGGCACCTACACGCTCGAGGACATCGTGAAGCCGCACCCGCTCGAGGAGCGCGTGTACCGGCACCGCTGCGTCGAAGGCTGGTCGATCGTCGTGCCCTGGGTCGGATTTCCGCTGGGCGATCTGCTGAAGCGCTTCGAGCCGACCGGGAACGCGAAGTTCGTCGAGTTCACGACGGTGCTGCGCCCCGAGGAAATGCCCGGGCAGCGCCGCCGGTTTCCCGCGATACTGCCGTGGCCGTACGTCGAGGGCTTGCGCATCGACGAGGCAATGCATCCGCTGACGATTCTTGCCGTCGGGTTGTACGGCGAGGAGCTGCCGAACCAGAACGGCGCGCCGCTGCGGCTCGTCGTCCCCTGGAAATACGGATTCAAGAGCATCAAGTCCATCGTGAAGATCCGGTTCGCGGACACACAGCCGAAGACGACCTGGGAGAAATCGGCGCCATGAGGTACTACGCCTTCTATTCGAACGTGAATCCTGGAGTCCACGAGTTCGACCTTTCGCGACCAGAGCACGGAGCGCCGGCTCGGCGAGTTCTTCATGCGCAAGACGCAGATGTTCAACGGCTACGCGAACGAGGTCGCCAGCCTGTACCTGGGCATGGATCTCCGCAAGAACTACTGATCGTCCCCGCCACGACCTCATCCCGGCACGCCTGATGATTCCGAACCTTTGCCCGCGAGGGTAAGGACGGCCGGTCGTATCGCCCAACCAGTTGGACTGCCGCAGTTTGACAGGACGGCTGGTGGATCGACGCGCCGCCACCGACTTACGAATTCGGCAACGGGCCGCGCAATCTGTATCTCCGCCCCACCGCGCACAGGACGCGCGGCGGGGGCCCCGAGGAGTGCCACATGCGGGGAAGACGAGCCATCGTCACGCTGCTGCTCGCGTCGGCGACATCGATGAGCGCTCAAACCGGGGACTGGACGTCGCCGCATCCGATGCTGCTGACGCCGACCCGCGCGCTCGCGATGCTGATGGCATCGGACCGCGGGCTGACCTACGTTCCGGGCGAGGTCGTGGTGCGGTTTCGCGCCGGGGTCACACCGGCGGGCCAGCAGCGGGCGCTGATGTCGCTGCGCAGCCGGCCGGCGCCGAGCGACCTGCGCTGGATCGGCGATGCCGCCGTGTTGGTCGATCCCACAGAGCCCGACGCCACGATCCTTGCCGCGCAATTGCAGCGGCAGCCCGAAATCGAATTCGCGGAACCCAACTTCCTGTACCACCCGAGCGCAACGCCCAACGATCCCGGCTTCACCGAGCGGCAATGGAATCTGCACGCGATCGACATGCCGCGGACGTGGGACATCAACCCCGGCGGCAACGACACCGTGATTGCCGCCGTCGTCGACACCGGCATCACGTCCGTCACGCCGGTCGTATGCGTTCCAGACGTGGAACGGGCGGGCGATTCAGAACGTCAGCGTCCCGTTCTCGATCAATCCGGACATCAAGGCGTCGCGGATCGTGAGCCCGCGCGACTTCGTGTTCTGGGACGGACCGGTCGTCGACATGGAGGGGCACGGCACGCACGTCGCGTCGACGATCGGCGAGGAGACGAACAACGGCATCGCGCTCGCGGGCATCGCGTATCGCGTGAAGCTGATGCCGGTCAAGGTGTGCGTGGGCTTCTGGGAGCTGCAGTTCGTGATGGCGGCCTCGGGCTACCGCGGGTTTCTGCCGCCCGGAATCGGCGGCTGCCCGACCTCGGAGATCGCGGACGGGATTCGCTACGCGGCCGATCGCGGGGCGAAGGTGATCAATCTCAGCCTCGGCGGGCCCGAGCCCTCGTCATTGATTCGCGACGCCATCGCGTATGCCGTCGGCAAAGGCGCCTTCGTCGCCATCGCGATGGGCAACGAGTTCGAGGACGGAAATCCCGTCGAGTACCCGGCAGCCGACGCGGCGGAGATGGACGGTGTGATGTCGGTCGGCGCGGTCGGGCCGTCGTTGAAGCGATCGTTCTACTCGAACACCGGACCGCACATCGAGATTTCCGCGCCTGGCGGCGACGACCGCGACGGCGGCTGCGAGGGGCATGATCTGGCAGTCGACGATTTCCCGCACCGATTCGATGCCGCTCGCGGTGATCGCGCCGCGCTTCGATCGCTACGTCGAGTCGGCGTACGAAGGCACCTCGATGGCATCGCCGCACGTGGCGGGAGTGGCCGCGCTGCTCGTCAGTCAGGGCGTGTCGAATCCGGCGGCGATCGAGAAAACGCTCAAGAAGACCGCGCGGCCTCTCGGCGCGCCGGATGGCGCCGGGCGAAACGACGAGTACGGCTACGGGCTCGTGCAGCCGCGGTCGGCGCTCCTTGGAATCGGGTTGGTCAAATGAACATGCGAACCATCGTCTTGATCGCGTGGATGGTGGCGGGGTCGGCCAGCTCCGCGGCGGCGCAGTCGGACACCTTCGGGGTCTTCGGGATCGGGCAGTTCGGCTACGTCCAGTTCGCCGCGGAGCAGAGTTTCCGCGCGGTGATGGGCCGGGCGGGCGGCAGATTCTTCGGCGGCGGCGCCGAGGTGCGCGTTGGACCGGCGTTCCTGAGCGCGTCGATCGAGCGCTTCGCGAAAACCGGCCAGCGGATTCTCGTCGTCGACGGCGAGGTCTTCAAGCTGGGCATTCCGGAAACCGTGACGATCGTGCCGGTCGCCGTATCGGCCGGGTGGCGAATCCAGCGCGACGGCGCGACGCCCTACATCGGCGCCGGCGTCGGGCGGATGTTCTACAAGGAGCAGTCCGCATTCGCGGCTGAAGGCGAGAGAGTCGACGCGCGGTTCTCCAGTGTCCACATCCTCGGCGGGATCGAATTCCGCAACGAGTGGGTGGCGACGGCGTTCGAAGTGCAATACACGCGCGCCCCGCAAACCGTTGGCATCGGCGGCGCGCTCCAGGCATTTCAAGAGTCGAACCTGGGCGGGCTCGTCGGACGCGTCAAGGTCCTGGTCGGGCGATAGGATCGGTTTCAAAGCCGGACGCCACAGGTTTTGAAACCGTTATGATCGAATCGTGGTTCGTCCGACTGTCGCGCGCGTCGATCTCGACGCGCTGAAATCGAACTACCGGCACATCGTTGAACACGTCGAGGCCGAAGCCGGCGGCGGCGCGCCGCGCCTGATTGCGGTCGTCAAAGCCAACGCGTACGGACACGGTGCGCCTCAGGTTGCGCTGGCGCTGGAAGACGCCGGCGCGGATCTGCTGGCGTGCGCGGACATCGAGGAAGGGGCGGCGCTTCGCGCCGCGGGCGTCCGCGCCGACATCCTCGTGTTCGGCGCGCTGAGCGTCAGCGATCTGGATGGCGTGTTCGATTGCCGCCTCACGCCGACGATTTCGACGCCGGGCGCCGCGCGGGCCGTGCAGGCGGCGGCCGCGCGCCACAATCAGCGGCTGCGGTACCACCTGAAGATCGACACCGGCATGAATCGTCTCGGGTTCCGCTTCGACAATTTGCGGCGCACGCTGCCCGAGCTTTTCACGAGCCCGAACCTTCATCTCGAGGCGGTGTACACGCATTTCGCCACGGCGGACGATCCGGAGTCGCCATTGTTCGAGCAGCAGCGTGTCAGGTTCGAGCGTGGCCTCGACGACGTGTTCGCCGACACGCGGTGGGGCCGCAGCACCGATCGTCCGTATCGCCATGCCGCGAACAGCGCCGCGCTGCTCCGCGACTCACGTGTCTGGTACGACCGCGTGCGGCCCGGGCTGCTGTTGTACGGCCTCGTGCCGCCGCCGCTCGCGTCGACGATTCCGCTGACGCCGGTCATCACGCTCGGCAGCCGCATCGTGGCCGTGAAAGGCATCCGGCCCGGCGAAGGCGTGGGCTACGGCGTGAAGTTCACGGCGGACGCGCCGAAACAGATCGCCATCGTCCCCGCCGGCTACGCCGACGGTTTGGATCTGCGGCTTGCCGGGCGCGGCGCCGTGCTCATTCGCGGCCGGCGTGCGCCGATCGTCGGATCGGTCTGCATGGACATGCTGATGGCCGACGTCACCGGCCTCGACGTCTCGCCCGGCGACGAGGTCGTGATCATCGGCCCCCAGGGCGACGATCGGATCGACGTCCGCGAGATGGCTGCACAGATTGGTACGATCCCCTACGAAATCCTCTGTCGCATCGGCAGCAGGATTGAGAGACTGTACGAATGAGCAAGGCGTCGAAAACCGTTTTCGTGTGCCAGGAGTGCGGCGCGCAGTCGCTGAAGCTGCAGGGGCGATGCTTCGAGTGCGGCGCCTGGAATTCGCTGGTCGAAGAGCGCGCGCAGGAAGCCGGCGGCGCTCCACCGGCCGATCATCGCTATGCGTTGGCCGGCGCTGCGGGCGCGCGCTTGTACGCCGACGTCGAGCTCGAGCAGCATGCGCGGCTCACGACGGGCATCGGTGAGTTCGATCGCGTGCTCGGCGGCGGGATCGTTCCCGGTTCGCTCGTGCTGCTCGGCGGCGAGCCGGGGATCGGCAAGTCGACGCTGCTGCTCCAGGCCGCCGCGAACCTGGCTCGCACGATCGGCCCGGTGTTGTACAGCTCGGGCGAAGAATCCGAGCATCAGATCAAGTCGCGCGGCGAACGGCTCGCCGTGGGCAACGCGCCGCTCTATCTCCTGGCGGAGACCTGCCTCGAGCGGATCCTCGAGGAGATCGCGCGCATCAAGCCGGCGCTCGTGATCGTGGATTCCGTGCAGACCGTCTTCTCGCTCAAGTTTCAATCGGCGCCCGGCAGCATCGGGCAGGTTCGCGAGGCCGCCACGCAGTTGTTGTTTGCCGCGAAGGGCCGCAACATTCCGACGTTTCTCGTCGGCCACGTCACGAAAGACGGAAGCCTGGCCGGACCCAAGGCGCTCGAGCACGTGGTGGACACCGTCCTGTACTTCGAAGGCGAGCGCCATCACTCGCACCGTGTCGTCCGCGCGGTCAAGAACCGGTTCGGTGCGGTCAGTGAGCTGGGCGTGTTCGAGATGACGTCGGGCGGCCTGCGGGCGGTGCCGAACCCGTCGAAGATGTTCCTGGCCGAGCGTTCTGTGAATGCGCCCGGCTCGGCGGTGTTGTGCACGGTGGAAGGATCGCGGCCGATCCTCGTCGAGGTACAGGCGCTCGTCAGCTCCAGCGCCTATGGGACCGCGCGACGAACCGCGAACGGGATCGATCAACAGCGGTTGTCGCTGCTGCTCGCGGTGCTCGAAAAGCGCGCGGGCCTGAATCTGATCGGCGACGACGTGTTCGTCAACATCGCGGGCGGGATGACGGTGGACGAGCCCGCCTCGGATCTGGGCGTCGTCGCGGCGATCGCGTCGAGCGTGAGAAACCGCGTCGTCCCGTCGACGACGGCGATGTTTGGCGAGGTCGGCCTCGCGGGCGAAGTGCGGGCGATCGCGCAGGCGTCGCTGCGCATCCGCGAAGCCTCCCAGCTCGGGTTCAAGCGATGCATTCTTCCCGAGGCGAACATCGAGCCGGCTCGCGACGCGGCCCTGGAGCTGGTCGGCGTACGAACAATTGGCGAAGCTCTCGACGCCGCTTTGGGCTAATTCCCTAACCACACCTTTTCCTAATCCTTACGCCAAAATCACCGCAGTTGGTGTAGTCTGTCGGCATCGGCCGTTACGTTTGTTTACATTCATAGACGGATATCCACAAACGGTGCCCTCATGTCTTGGTTCACACTCGCTCGCGTCCTGTTCGTGGCGGCCGTGGCCGTATGCCTCGGCGTTCCTCCAGCCGGTACCCGTGGGTCTGGCGGCAAACGTGGCCTTCGGCCTCGTCCTGGCGGCGCTCGTCGTCGTCTTCGAGAGCCGGCTCCGCGAAACCGCGCTCACGCGGATCCTGGGCGCGCTGATCGGCGGCGCCATCGGGCTCACGCTGGCGCACGCCATCGCCACCGGACTGTTCTGGGCTGACAGCGCGAATCGCCGCGTCGAGTTCCTTCACAGCTTCGTGCTGATCGTGCTGCCGTACCTGGGCCTCGTGCTCGGCGGCAAGAACGGCGAATGGCTCGAGCCCTCGCGGCTCGTCGGCCTGTTCCGCGCGACCGCGCCGGAGCGCCACTACAAGATCCTCGACACGAGCGTGATCATCGACGGCCGCATCGCGGACATCTGCGAAACCGGATTCATCGACGGCGCGCTGGTCATTCCGCAGTTCGTGTTGAAGGAACTGCAGCTCGTCGCCGATTCCGCCGACTCGATGAAGCGCAATCGCGGCCGGCGCGGCCTCGACATCCTGCAGAAGATTCAGAAGATGGCCGGGCTCGACGTCGTCATCTCCGACATCGACTTCCCGGACGTCCGCGAGGTCGACCTCAAGCTGATCGAGCTGGCGCGCACGCTGCCCGGGAAGATCGTGACCAACGACTTCAACCTGAACAAGGTGGCGCAGCTGCGCGGCGTCGCCGTGCTCAACGTCAACGAGCTCGCGAACTCCATCAAGCCCGTCGTGCTGCCCGGCGAGATCATGAAGGTCTTCGTGCTGAAGGAAGGGAAGGAATACAACCAGGGCGTCGCCTATCTGGACGACGGCACCATGGTCGTCGTGGACAACGCGCGCAAGATGATCAGCAAGACGATCGACATCGTCGTCACGAGCGTGCTGCAGACCACGGCGGGGAAGATGATCTTCGGGCGGTACGTCGAAGCGGCGGCAGCGCCGGCACAAGCCGCCGCGCCGATGCAATCGGCGGCGCCGCAGCCGGTGCGCGTCTCCGCGCAGGCGGCCGCGCAGACGTAGGGCAGGAAAGGCAGGAAGGGCTGGAAGGGCAGGACGGGAGAAGCCTCCGTGTTCTCCCTCCTGCCTTTCCCGCCCTCTCCTGCCCTGTTACGTCGTTCGCAGGTTCTTGTTGAAGAACTCCACGGTCCGCTGCCAGGCGAGCTTGGCGGCGGCCTCGTTGTAGCGCGGCGTCGTGTCGTTGTGGAAGCCGTGCTGCGAATTCTCGTAGGTGAAGATCTCGTACTTCTTGTTGTTGGCCTTGAGCGCTTCCTCGTAGGCGGCAATCCCGGCGTTCACACCCTGATCGTTCGACGCGTAGTGCAGCATCAGCGGTGCGCTGATTTTCGGGACGTCCGCGGCGCCGGCCTGACGGCCGTAGAACGGCGCGCCGGCCGCAAGGTCCGGCCCGAGGCGCACGGCGAGGTTGTTCACGACGCCGCCGCCGAAGCAGAAGCCGACCGCGGCGATCTTGCCGCTGCAATCCGGCCGCGCTTTCAGCCACTTCGCCGCCGCGACGAAGTCCTCGAACATCTTCGGGCCGTTCACCTCGCGGAACTTCACCCCGCCCTGCTCGTCGTTGCCGGGCCAGCCGCCGACGGACGTGAGACCGTCGGGCGCGTAGGCGATGAAGTTCGCGACGGCAAAGCGCCGCGCGACGTCTTCGATGTACGGGTTCAGCCCGCGGTTCTCATGGATGACGAGCACGCCGGGCAGCTTGCCGGTCGCGTTCGCGGGTTTCGCGAACAAGCCCTTGATGCTGCCGTTGCCTTCCGGTGACTGCACGGTCGCCACTTCCGTCTTGATCCGCGCATCGTCTTTCGGCACCTGCTGCGCCCACGCGTAGTTCGGCTTCAGGCTTTCGTAGAGCGCCAGGGCGGTGACGCCGCCGACGGCGAACTTCTTCGCGCGATCGAGAAAGTCGCGCCGGGAGATGTCGCCGTGCTGGTACTCGTGGAAGAGATCGAGCAGCTCCTGCGGGTAATCGGACGCTTGCTTTCGTTCCATCAGGTGCTCCTTCTATAGAAGTTGCGTCTTCGCCGAAGTGGTAAATTGTAGGTCATAACCCAAATCGCCGATCACCCAATCGCCGTTCGCCGACGGACGATCCCTCCGTTTCATTGGTGGCGCACCGTCTTCTATCTCATTCCGGCGATTACGCTTTACACGATCGTTCTCGGCGCGGCGTCGCTCCTGTCGAGCCTGTTCGACCGTCGAGGTTACTTCGCGCACCGCTGCGCGCGCGCCTGGTCGTGGTTGATCCTGAAGACGACGGGAGTCCGGGTCGCCGTCGAGGGCCTGGAGCGCATCACGCCAGGGACCACCTACGTGTTCGTGTCGAACCACCAGAGCATTTACGACACGCCCGTGATCTTCGCGTCGCTGCCCTATCAGTTGCGGATCATCGCGAAGGAATCGCTGGCGCGATTCCCGGTTCTTGGATGGCATCTGAAACGCGGCGGCCATCTGTTCGTCGATCGCAGGAATCCGGATCGCGCGGGAATCCTGCGCCGCTGGCGCGCGCTCGTCGTGGAAGGCCTCTCGCTGATCATCTACGCCGAAGGCACGCGAAGCTGGGACGGCCGGGTCGCGAAGTTCAAGGCGGGCAGCTTTCTGCTGGCCATCCAGGCCGGTCTGCCGATCGTGCCGGTCGCGGTCATCGGCACCCGGCAGGTGATGCCCAAAGGGCGCCTTCGGACCGAACCCGCCGACGTCGGTCTCGTCATTCACGATCCGATTCAGCCGCCGGCCATCAGCAATCCGACGGCGCGCGACGCCAAAGCGCTCGCCGACAAAGTGCACGCCGTGGTAGCGGCCACGGTCGACGCGCGGCAACACGGCCGTGTACGTGGGGCAGGCCTTCAGCCGGACCTGTGACGATCGCGTTGCCGTAGGTCTGCCTAAGGCGGCCCGACCAGACCCGATCCAACGAGACGTATAAGCCCTCCGCATCCTGTCTATTCGCCGCGCAGCGCGCTCATCGGATCGACGCGTGCCGCCCGGCGGCCCGGGACGGCGCACGCCAGCATCGAAACCACCGGCAACACGATCAGTGCGATCGCGAACGCGATGGGATCGCGGCTGCTGATGTCGAACAGCAGGCCCGACAGCGCGCGCCCGACGGCCAGCGCCGCGAGGACGCCGATCGCGCCGCCGGCGGCGGTGAGCACGAGCCCGCGGCGCAGGACGAGCGCGAGCAGTTCGCGCGGCGTCGCGCCCAGCGCCGACCGCAGGCCCAGCTCACGGCTTCGGCGCGCGACCACGTACGCCATGACGCCGTAGATGCCGATCGCCGCCAGGACCACGGCCATCGCCGCGAACGCGGCGAGCAGCGCCGCGCTGAATCGCTCGCGCGCGACCGAGGCGCGCGCGAAGTCCGAGAGCGTGCCGAGCCGGCCGACGCCGAGATCGCGATCGAGCCGGTTGACGGTTTGCCGCAGCGGCGCGGCCAACGCCGCCGGATCGCCGGCGGCGCGCACGGCGATGGTCAGGCTGCTCCACACATCCTGGCGATGCGGCACGTACACCAGCCCGTAGTCGTTGTCCGCCAGGCCCCCGTAGCGAACGTCCGCAACCACGCCGACGATTTCGCGCAAGACATTTTCGTCGCGCCACGAGCGGATGCGGTGTCCGATCGCATCGCCGCCCGGAAACAGCCGCCGCGCCATCGTGTCGTTGACCACGACGACTGGCGTGGCGCCGTCGGCGTCGCGATCCGTGAAGACGCGTCCTCGAAGGAGTGGAATGCCGAGCGTGCGGAAGTAGTCGGGCGTGACCACGTTCCATTGCGCCGCGTAGTCGCGGCCTGATGGCGGTTCGGGTTGCCCTTCGATCAGGAACACGCGTCCGAGCCCGAAGCCGCCGCCGCCGGCGGGCAGGAACGACGTGGCCGCGGCGGCCGTCGCGCCCGGCAACGCGGCCAGCTCACGCACGAGCGTTTCGTAGAACCGCACACGATCCTCCGGCGTCCGGTATCGCGATCCCGGGAGCGACAACCGTGCCGCGACCACGTGATCCACGTCGACGCCGGCGTCGCGCGTCATGATGTGCGCGAAACTGCGAACGAACAGCCCGGCCGAGATCAGGAGCACGACGGCCAGCGCCATCTCGATGACCACCAGCGCGTCGCGGAAGCGAAGCGCGCGCCCGCTGGCGCCGCCCGCCGCGGCGCCTTCTTTCATCGCGTCGACCGGCTTCGATCGCGCGGTCGTGAGCGCCGGGAGCAGACCGAAGATCAGGACCGACGCCAGGGTGAGCGCGACAGCCGCCGCAAGGGCGGGCAGGCTGAGACTCATCTCGTCGACGAACGGCACCCCTTCGGGTGCGAGCCGGATGAGCGCACGAATCAACGCAGCAGCGAGGCCCACGCCGATCGCGCCGCCGATCGCGGCCACGAGCAGGCTCTCAGTCAACAACTGGCGCACGAGGCGGCCACGGCTGGCGCCCAGCGCGGTGCGCACGCCCATCTCGCGCGCGCGCGCCGTGCCGCGGGCGAGCAGCAGATTGGCGACGTTGACGCAGACGATCAGCAGCACGATGCCCACGGCGGCCAGCAGCACGATGAGCGCGTCGCGAAGCTCACGCTCGACCACGTAGTCGCGCAGCGGAATGAGATCGCTGCTCCAGCCTTTTCGCGCTTCGGGGTGATCTGCCGCGACGCGTTCGGCAATCGTTTTCACACGCGCGCGGCCGCTGTCGAGCGCCACGCCCGGCTTCAGCCGGGCGATCGACTGGAAAATCATGTTGTCGCGGCGCTCGCGATCTTCCGCGGCGAACAGGCCCGGCTTCAGAGGCAGCCACAGTTTGTGCTCGTCGGGCCACACGGCCTTCGGCGCGAGCACGCCGACGATGGCGACCGGGACGCCGCCGATGCGGAGCTGTCGGGTCAGCACATCGGGCGCGCCGCCGAGCATGCTCTGCCACAGGCCATACGACACGATCGCCACGCGCGCGGCGGCGTTCTCGTGCTCCTGCGGTGCGAAGGTCCGCCCGACGATTGGCGTGATGCCGAGGACGTCGAAGAACTCGTTCGACACTTGCGCCGCCTCGACACGCTCGGGTTGATCGACTCCGGCGACATCGACGGCAACTGGACGCCAGACAGCCACGTGCGCGAACACATCGCGCTCGTTGCGCCAGTCTTCGTAGTCCGCATAGGGAACGCTCGCGCGATCGAAGCCTCGAGCGTTGTTCGTCGAGACCGGCACGACGATCTCGCGCGCGTTGGGGTAGGGGAGCGCGGCGAGCAGGATGGCGTGAAACGCGCTGAACATGGCCACCGTGCCGCCAATGCCGATCGCGAGCGTCGCGACCGCGACCGCTGAGTAGCCGGGCTGCTTGATGATCGTGCGGAGGGCGTAGCGCAGGTCTTCGATCATGGATCGCTTAGACGGCTCGCGCCGGAGGGCGGTTGACCAGCGGCCGCTATAATCAGGGTTTGCAGGTCACCGCCATCATCGCCGCCGGGGGACGAGGCGAGCGCCTCGGCGGACGCGCGCTCAAGCAGCTGCTGCCGATCGCCGGCCGCGCGATGCTCGACCGCAGCGTCAGCGCATTTCTCACGCATCCGGACATCACGGAGGTCATCGTCGCGCTCCCGCAGACGGTGATTGACGATCCGCCGGCCTACCTGCGCGGCGGAAAGTCCCTGCGCCTTGTCGCCGGCGGAAGATCGGCGGCAGGACTCGGTGGCGAACGCGTTCCGCGCCGCTCTGCGCGAGACCGAGGTCATCGTCATCCACGACGCGGCGCGGCCGTTCGTCACGGCCGACCTGATCACGCGCACGATCGCCGCCGCGGCCGAATCGGGCGCCGCGGTGGCGGCGCTGCAGGCGCGCGACACGGTCAAGCGGCTGCAGGTCCGCCTAACAGGCCGACCGCGTCGAGTACGGTGATCGGTGAAGACGCTGGCGCGCGAGACGATCTTTCTCGCGCAAACGCCCCAGGCATTCCGGCGCGAGGTGCTGGCCGCGGCTTTCGACTTCGCGGCGCGCACCAATGCGGAGGGCACCGACGAAGCGGCGCTGGCCGAGGGGGCTGGTCATCCGGTGCGCCTTGTCGAAGGGGACGCGTCGAACATCAAGATCACGACGCCGGAGGATCTCGTCGTCGCCGACGCCATCGCGCGTGGCTGGCGATCGACGGCCGATCCGGACCGGGCGCGCCGGTACGGGCTACGACCTGCATCGGCTGGCCGCAGGTCGTCCGCTGATCATCGGGGGCGTCACGATCCCGTCGGATCGCGGCGCCGTCGGCCATTCAGACGCCGACGTCGCCTGCCACGCGATCACCGATGCCATCCTCGGTGCCGCGGGACTGGGCGACATCGGCCGTCATTTCCCCGATTCCGATCCACAGTGGAAAGGCGCGTCGAGCCTCGACCTGCTCAAGCGCGCCGCCGCGATCGTCGCCGAGGGCGGATACGAAGTCGGCAACGTCGACGTCACCGTCATTCTCGAGACGCCCAAGATCCGCGACCACGTCGCGCGCGATGCGCGAGGCCATCGCCGGAGCGATCGGCCTCGACGCCGCGCACGTGAGCGTCAAGGGCAAGACGAACGAAGGCGTCGACGCCGTCGGGCGCGGCGAAGCGATCGCCGCCCACGCGGTCGCATTGATACGCACGCGATAAACTCTTGCGGCCTTTGCGTTCTTGAGTGGCTGATCACATCATGCGAGTGAGATTCGCGCCGAGCCCGACAGGGCACTTGCACGTCGGCAACGCCCGGACGGCGCTCTTCAACTGGCTGCTCGCGCGCGGATCGGGCGGCACGTTCATCCTGCGAATCGAAGACACGGATGTGGAGCGGTCGACGCAGGAATCCGAGATGGCCATCCAGCTCGATTTGCAGTGGCTCGGCCTCAACTGGGACGAGGGTCCGGATTCGAGAGGCGCCCATGGTCCGTATCGGCAATCCGAGCGCCTGCATCTGTACCAGTCGTATGCGAAGGAGCTGCTCGGCGCGGAGGCCGGCGTACTACTGCTTCTGCTCCGTCGAACAGCTCGAAGCGGAACGCCGGCAGGCCCTCGCCGAAGGCCGCGTCGCACGCTACGCGGGGACGTGCCGCGGGCTGTCGCGCGAGGAAGCGGCGTCGCGCATCAGCGCCGGCGAGCGGCCCGCGATCCGTTTCCGCGTGCCGGAGGATCGCGAGGTTGTCTTCACCGACGTGGTCCGCGGCGACGTCAAGTTTCACACCAGCGTGATCGGCGATCCCGTGATCGTTCGCGCCGACGGCCGCCCGGCCTACAACTTCGCCGTGGTCGTCGACGATGCGCTCATGGAGATCACGCATGTGATCAGAGGCGAGGATCACATCTCGAACACGCCCCGGCAGATCCTGATCTACGAGGCGATGGGATTCGCGCCGCCGGCGTTCGCCCATCTCGCGCTCGTCATGGGGCCGGACCACAGTCCGTTGTCGAAGCGGCACGGCGCGACGTCGGTGGCCGAGTTCCGATCGAAGGGCTACCTGCCCGAGGCGCTCGTCAACTATCTCGCGTTGATCGGCTGGTCGCCGGGCAACGACGACGAGCTGCTGCCGATCGACGAGCTGGCGCGCCGGTTTACGCTGGAAGCCGTCGGCCACAGCGCCGGCGTGTTCGACGAAGAGAAGCTGGCGTGGGTGAACCGGCACTACCTGAAGATCGCCGATCCGATGCGGATCGCGGATCTGTCGATTCCCTTCTTCGAGCAGGCGGGGATTCGCGTCACACCGAACGAGGCCGGCCGCGCGTTTCTTGCGTCGACGATGTCGATGGTCACCGCGTCCGTGGATCGGCTCGACCAGGTGCCGGCGCGCCTTTCGTTCCTGTTCGACTACGACGCGGCCGCCACGCTGAGCGTGCCGGCCGTTCTCGGCGAGATGCGTGAAGCCGGCGCGCGGGCGGTCGTGGCCGCGCTGGCGGCGGAGCTGGCGGCGGCGCCGCGATTGGACCGCGAACGCTTTCGCGCCGTTGCGAATCAGGTCAAGGCGCGCACGGGGTTGAAGGGGAGGGCGCTCTTCCATCCGATCCGCGTGGCACTGACCGGGCGCGCCGAGGGTCCGGAGCTCGACCTCGCGGTGCCGGCGATCGATCGCGGGGCGGAGCTGCCGGAGGGATCGACGACGCCGGGCATCATCGGGAACCGTGAGCGCGCGGCGGCATTTGCGGCGGCGCTGGAGAGGTCCGGCTAAAGCCGGACCCCACGTCACAGAAGACAGTGTCAGCACGTAGACGTCCGCCTTTAGGCGAACTTCAGTTTCGGTACGTGGGGTCCGCCTTTAGGCGGACCTACTGCGATGCGAATCTACGGCATCAATCCTGTTCTCGAAGCACTGCGCGCGCGCCGCGTGACCGCGATTCGTGTGTCGCCGCGCGCCGACGAGCGTTTGACCGAGCTCGTCCGCCTGGCCGAGACGCAGGGAGTGGCGGTCCAGCGCGTCACCGTCGCCGAGCTCGATCGCGCGGCGGGCGGCGGCCGCCACCAGGGAGTCGTCGCGGATCTTCGTTCGCTCAATGAGCCCGTGAGCGTCGAGGATCTCGTCGTCGGCGCACCTGCGCGCGCCGCTGATCGTCGTCCTCGACGGCATCGAGGACCCGCACAACGTGGGCGCGATTCTGCGGAGCGTGGATGCGGCGGGCGCGGACGGGGTGGTCCGTCAGTCGCGGCACGCCGCCCGGCTCGACGGGGCGGCGGCGAAGGCGTCGGCCGGCGCCGTCGCGCACGTGAAGATTGCCGAGGTCGTCAACATCGCCCGGGCCCTGGAGACGCTGAAGGACGCTGGTGTCTGGACGGTCGGCCTCGCGGGGGATGCCTCAAAACACTACAGCGAGGTGGATCTCACGCTGCCGACGGCCCTGGTCGTGGGGGCGGAGGACGTGGGGTTGCGCCGGCTGGTGCGGGAGCGGTGCGACTGGCTGGTCTCGATCCCGATGGCCGGGCACGTTCAAAGTTTGAACGTGTCGGTCGCCGCCGGCGTCGCCCTCTTCGAGGCCGTCCGGCAAAGAAATCGCAAGGCGCGATAACACGTGTACAATGGAGAGTTGCGGGTACGGCCGTGGCTCGGCTGTTGCCATCCGACGCGTCGGGGTTGCGCGGGTGGCACGAGACGTGCTAAAGTTCACCTTTTGTCTCTGGCTGGCGTAGCTCAGTCAGGTAGAGCAGCTGATTTGTAATCAGCGGGTCGGGGGTTCAAATCCCTTCGCCAGCTCCATCGGCCGAGTACACCGGGCGTCAGGGTAAGCACCGAACGGGAAAGCACCGAACGCACGCGTTTCCATAACACAGACCAGTTGGCGAGGTAGCGAAGCGGTCAAACGCAGCAGACTGTAAATCTGTCGCCCTAGCGGCTTCGAAGGTTCGAGTCCTTCCCTCGCCACCATTCGACTCGGCCCTGCGGGCCTCGCGCATGGCAGGCCGAGCGACGAATGCCCTGAGCGAGCGCAGCGAGTCGAAGGGCTTCGCGACCACGCGGAAGGAATCGGGCGAGCGCGTAGGCGGGAGTAACTCAGTGGTAGAGTCACAGCCTTCCAAGCTGTTGGTCGCGGGTTCGATCCCCGTCTCCCGCTCCAGACTCGCCAGTCGCTTGGTCGCTTCGGCCATGGTAAGCGCCTGGTCCGTTCATGGTCCAAGGAGCCTTGGTCCGAGCAATCGCCGGACTCCGGACAGGGAGCTTGGGAGCGGACGAAGGACTGACTGGACGGCCGAAGCGACGAAGACGCAAGCGAGCGTTAGGACCGAAAGGCCGATGTAGCTCAGTTGGCAGAGCGCGTCCTTGGTAAGGACGAGGTCACCAGTTCAATCCTGGTCATCGGCTCCAGCGCATTGATTCGTAAACGACGAGGATCGTTGACATGGCCAAAGAAAAATTCGATCGCAGCAAGCCGCACGTGAACGTCGGCACCATCGGACACATCGATCACGGCAAGACCACGCTGACGGCCGCGCTCACGAAGGTGGCGGCCGACAAGGGCTGGGCGAAGTTCGTGTCGTACGACGAGGTCGCGAAGGCGTCCGAGTCGCAGGGCCGCCGCGACGAGACGAAGATTCTCACCATCGCGACGAGCCACGTCGAGTATTCGACGGCGAACCGGCATTACGCCCACGTGGACTGCCCGGGTCACGCCGACTACATCAAGAACATGATCACCGGCGCGGCCCAGATGGACGGCGCCATCGTCGTCGTCAGCGCCGTCGACGGTCCGATGCCGCAGACGCGCGAGCACATCCTCCTCGCCCGCCAGGTGAACGTGCCGTGCCTCGTCGTGGCGCTCAACAAAGTGGACGCGATCGACGATCCCGAGCTGCTCGATCTCGTCGAGCTCGAAGTGCGCGAGCTCCTCAAGACGTACGAATTCCCCGGCGACGACGTCCCGGTCGTCCGCCTGTCGGCGCTGAAGGCGCTGCAGGGCGATCCGGAAGGCGTCGCGGGCGTGATGAAGCTGATGGAAGCCCTCGACACCTACGTGCCGCTGCCGCAGCGCGAGATCGACAAGCCGTTCCTGATGCCGATCGAAGACGTGTTCTCCATTTCGGGTCGCGGCACCGTCGTGACCGGCCGAGTGGATCGCGGCCTGGTCAAGGTCGGCGAGGAAGTCGAGATCATCGGGTTCCGTCCGACGGAGAAGAAGGTCGTGACCGGCGTCGAGATGTTCCGCAAGCTGCTCGACCGGGGCGAAGCGGGCGACAACATCGGCGTGCTGCTCCGCGGCGTGGAAAAAGACGACGTCGAGCGCGGGCAGGTGCTGGCGAAGCCGGGCAGCATCAAACCGCATACGAAGTTCAAGGGCACCGTCTACATCCTGTCGAAGGAAGAAGGCGGCCGGCACACGCCGTTCTTCAACGGCTATCGTCCGCAGTTCTACATCCGGACGACCGACGTCACCGGCACGCTGAACCTGCCGGAAGGCGTGGAGATGGTGATGCCGGGCGACAACACGACCATCACGGGTGAGTTGATGGCGCCGGTCGCGCTCGAAGCCGGCGCGCGCTTCGCCATCCGCGAAGGCGGGCGCACGGTCGGATCGGGAACCGTGACCGAGGTCGTTGAATAGCCATGCGAGACATCGTCACGCTCGCCTGCACCGAGTGCAAGCGGCGCAACTACAGCACGACGAAGAACAAGAAGAAGACGACGGACCGGCTCGAGTTCTCGAAGTTCTGCCGCTTCTGCCGCAAACACACGCCGCATCGGGAGAGCAAGTGAAGGCCAGTAGCTCAATTGGCAGAGCACCGGTCTCCAAAACCGGGGGTTGGGGGTTCGATTCCCTCCTGGCCTGCCAGCTCCCTTCGGGAAGTTAGAAGTGAGAAGTGAGAACTTAGAAGTAGAAAGACATGGCTGAGACGACAACGCTCGAAACGATGAAAGAGGCGACCGGCGGGCGCATCGAGCGCGCGCGGTTGTTCCTCAGCGAGGTGCGCAACGAGCTGAAGCGCGTCACCTGGCCGTCGCAGAAAGAAGTGTATGCCACGACAGTGGTCGTCATCCTGACGTCGATTTTCTTCGGCCTGTATCTCTTCGCGCTGGATCAGGTGCTGCTCAGCGGGGTCCAGTGGATCTTTCGCAGGTTCGGTGCGGCGTGATGACCGACGACGCTCAGAAGAATTGGTACATCGTCCACACGTATTCGGGATTCGAGAAGAAGGTGGCCGAGTCGCTCACCGAGCGGGTCAAGGCCTACGGACTGCAGCAGGACATCGGCGAAGTGCTGATTCCGACCGAAGACGTCGTCGAGATGCGCGGCGGCAAGAAAGTGGTCACGGCGAAGCGGTTCTTTCCCGGCTACATCCTGGTCGAGATGAACATGTCCGACCACGCCTGGCACGTGGTGAAGAACACGCCGAAAGTGACCGGGTTCGTGGGCGCGGGCGCCAAGCCGACGCCGCTCAGCAAGGACGAAGTCGAGCAGATTCTGCAGCAGGTGCGGACGGCGGCGGAGAAGCCGAAGCCGAAGTACATGTTCGAGAAGGGCGAGCAGGTGCGGATCAACGAAGGCCCGTTCACCAGCTTCAACGGCGTGGTCGACGAAGTGAATCTCGACAAGAACACGCTGAAGGTGATGGTGACGATCTTCGGCCGATCGACGCCCGTCGAACTGGATTTCCTGCAAGTGGAAAAGATATAGGCGCGTATGGCCAAGAAAATTCAGGCAATGGTGAAGCTCCAGATTGCCGCCGGCAAAGCGACGCCGGCGCCGCCCGTGGGGACCGCGCTCGGTCCGCAGGGCGTGAACATCATGGACTTCTGCAAGAACTTCAACTCGAAGACGGCGAAGGACGAAGGCCTCATCATCCCCGTCGTCGTCACCGTGTACGCGGACCGCTCGTATTCGTTCATCACCAAGACGCCGCCGGCCGCCGTGCTCCTGAAGCGCGCGGCCAACATCGCCAAGGGATCGGCCGAACCGAACAAGAACAAGGTCGGCACGGTCACGGCGAAGCAGGTCGAGGAGATCGCGAAGATCAAGCTGCCGGACCTGAACGCCGAGTCGCTTGAATCGGCGATGAAGACCGTGGCCGGCACGGCGCGGAGCATGGGGTTGGATGTGATCGGGTAGGTCCGCCTGAAGGCGGACCCCACGTACGACTCCAGTGTTACGTGAACTCGAGCAGTACGTGGGGTCCGGCTTTAGCCGGACCTACGTGGGAGAGCGCGAAAGCAGGGCTCGTTAGAACCACAGGAGGACCATATGAAGAAGCACGGGAAGAAATTCACCGCCGCCAGAGCGCAAGTCGCGGCCGATCGGACCTATTCGATCGAAGACGCGATGCCGCTGATGCAGAAAGTCAAGTTCGCCAAGTTCGATGAGACGGTCGAACTGTCGCTGCGGCTTGGCGTCGACCCGAAGCACGCGGACCAGATGGTGCGCGGCACCGTGGTCCTGCCGCACGGGTTGGGCAAGAGCAAGCGGGTCCTCGCCATCGCCGGCGGCGACAAGCAGAAGGAAGCGTCGGACGCGGGCGCGGACGTGGTCGGCGGCGAGGAGATGGTGGAGAAGATCCAGGGCGGCTTCATGGATTTCGAGGCCGTGGTCGCGACGCCGGACATGATGCGGGCGGTCGGCAAGCTCGGCAAGGTGCTCGGCCCGCGCGGGCTGATGCCGAACCCGAAGACCGGCACCGTGACCACCGACATCGCGAAGGCGGTCAAGGAAATCAAGGCCGGCAAGGTGGAGTTCCGCGTCGACAAGACGGGCATCATCCACGCGCCGGTCGGCAAGACCTCGTTCGCCACCCCGTCGCTCGTCGCCAACGCGCACGCGCTCGTCGAGAGCATCGTGAAAGCGAAGCCGTCGGCGGCGAAGGGCAAGTACCTGCGGAGCGTCACGGTGTCCTCGACGATGGGCCCGGGGATCCGCATCGACACGACGAACATCGAAGCCACCGCGAAGCATTAAGGATCCGACATGTCTGTTTCGAAAGCTGAAAAGGTCGCCGAGCTCGAGGAGCTCCATGCGGCGTTCAAAGGATCGGACAGCGCGATCCTGATCGACTACAAGGGCATCAACGTGCCCCAGGTGACCGAACTGCGGCGGCAGCTGCGCGGCGCGAAGGCGACCTACAAGGTCGTCAAGAACACGCTCGCCAGGCGCGCGCTCAAGGGGACGGCGTTCGAATCCCTCGAAAAGCATTTCGAGGGCACGACGGCGGTCGCCTACACGACCACCGATCCGGTCGCGCTCGCCAAGACGCTGACCGGCTTCGTGAAGACCGCGCCGATGCTGAAGATCAAGGCGGCCGTCGTTCAGGGCCGCGCGATCCGGCCGGCGGAGGTGACCGACCTGGCCGCGCTGCCAGGCAAGCCGGAGCTGTACGCGAAGCTCCTGTTCGTGCTGCAGGCGCCGATGGTCCAGATTGTCAGCGTGTTGAACGCCGCCCCGCGCGATCTGATGAGCGTGCTGGTGCAGGCGGAGAAGAAAAGATCTGAGTCGTAAGGCTCTCAGGTAGCTACGAAGGAGACAGGAAAAATGGCCGAAGTGACGCAGCAGCAAGTTGTCGATTACATCAAGGGCATCAGCGTGCTGGAGCTGTCCCAGCTCGTGAAGACGCTCGAGACCGAGCTCGGCGTGTCAGCCGCGGCGGCCATGCCGATGGCGATGCCGATGGGCGGCGGCGGGGCCGCGGCGGCGGCGCCGGCGGAAGAGAAGACCGAGTTCACCGTGACGCTCACCGATTTCGGCGCCAACAAGATCAACGTCATCAAGGTCGTGCGCGAGATCACCGCGCTCGGCCTGAAGGAAGCCAAGGACCTCGTCGAGAGCGTGCCCAAGGCCGTCAAGGAAGCGATCCCCAAGGAAGAGGCCGAGGCGATCAAGAAGAAGTTCGAGGAAGTCGGCGCGAAGGTCGAGGTCAAGTAGACGACCACCGGGATCTGGGGGTCGGGTTTTCGGGATCGTGATCGGGATCTCGGACCGAATCCCGATTTCACGATCCCGAATCCGCGAGTCACGCGTTCGGTTTGCGCTCTTTTTCCTCGAGGTCTAACGAATGTACAGTCTTCCCAAAAACGTCTACCGCGAGCGCATCGACTTTTCGAAAATCAAGACCACCGTACCGATTCCGAACCTGATCGAGATCCAGAAGAAATCCTACGAACGCTTCCTGCAGATGAACCGTCTGCCGAGCGAGCGCGAGGACGCGGGTCTCCAGTCGGTGTTCAAGTCGGTCTTTCCGATCAGCGACTTCCGCGAGAACTCGTCGCTCGAGTTCATCGAGTACTCCATCGGCAACTGGGAGTGCAAGTGCGGCAAGCTGCAGGGGCTGCATCACCTGCGCAAGCCGTGCAGCAACTGCGGCGCGACGCTGATCGCGGACCCGTACGGCGACCGTGAGGTCCTCTGTCCGCGCTGCGGCAAGGCCAACCAGGCGCGCGGCGACGTCTGCGACATCTGCGGCAACACCGTCGGCTTGAAGCTGAAGTACGACGTCGACGAGTGCCAGGAGCGCGGCATGACCTACGCCGTGCCGCTGAAGGTGACGATCCGGCTCGTGGTGTGGAACAAGGACCCCGAGACCGGCGTGAAGACCATCCGCGACATCAAGGAGCAGGAGGTCTACTTCGGCGACATCCCGTTGATGACCGAGAACGGCACGTTCATCATCAACGGCACCGAGCGCGTCATCGTCTCGCAGCTGCACCGCTCGCCGGGCGCGTTCTTCCACTCGGAAGACAAGACGCTCTACGTCGCGCAGATCATCCCGTATCGCGGATCGTGGGTGGAGTTCGAGTACGACTCGAAGAACCTGCTCTACGTCCGCATCGACCGCAAGCGGAAGTTCCTGGCGTCCGTCTTCCTCCGCGCGCTCGGCCTGCGCGGCGCCGACGAGATCATCCGGGCCTTCTACGGCGTCGACAAGCTGCACATCAAGAACGGCAAGCTGTACTGGGCCGTCGCCGACAGCCTCGTCGGGCTGCGCGCCGCCACCGAAATCCAGGTGCCCGGCGGCGAGTTCACGATCCAGTCGGGCAAGAAGATCACCAAGAACGCGATCGAAGCGCTGAAGAAGGCGAACGTCGAAGCGATCGAGATCTCGGACGCCGAGCTCGAAGGCGCCTTCGCCGCCGCCGACGTCGTCGATCCGTCGACCGGCGAAGTCATCCTCGAAGCCAACGAGCCGCTCGAGCCGCGCGTCGTCTCGATGGCGCAGGAGAAGAACGTCGATCGCATCGAGATCTTCTTCCCGGAACGCGACGATGTCGGCCCGATCATCGGGCAGACGCTGAAGAAGGATCCGATCCACACGCACGAAGAAGCGCTGATCGAGATCTACCGCCGCCTGCGGCCCGGCGATCCGCCGACGCTCGACAGCTCGCGGTCGCTCTTCGAGAACATGTTCTTCAACCCGCAGAAGTACGACTTCTCGCGCGTCGGCCGCCTCAAGCTGAACACCAAGCTCGGGCTGAACACGCCGCTCGACGAGAAGATCCTGCACCCGCAGGACTTCTACGAGGTGATCAAGTACCTGCTCAAGCTGCGCAAGAACCCGGCGAACGTCGACGACATCGACCACCTGGGCAACCGCCGCGTCCGTTCCGTGGGCGAGCTCCTCGAGAACCAGTTCCGCATCGGGCTGGTCCGGATGGAGCGCGCCATCAAGGAAAAGATGTCGGTGTACCAGGAAATGGCGACGGCGATGCCGCACGACCTGATCAACGCGAAGCCGGTCATGGCCGCGATTCGCGAGTTCTTCGGGTCGTCGCAGCTGTCGCAGTTCATGGACCAGACGAACCCGCTCTCGGAAATCACGCACAAGCGCCGCCTGTCGGCCCTCGGGCCCGGCGGTCTGTCGCGCGAGCGCGCCGGGTTCGAGGTCCGCGACGTCCATCCGACGCACTACGGGCGCATTTGTCCGATTGAGACGCCGGAAGGTCCGAACATCGGGCTGATCTCGTCGCTGTCGTGCTACGCGCGCATCAACGAGTTCGGCTTCATCGAGTCGCCCTACCGCAAAGTGAAGGACGGGCGCGTCACCGACTACGTGGTCGTGACCAACGCGGGCGGCCACCCCAAGTACAAGACGAACGACATCGTCGAGGCCGATGAGCTGGTCAGCGAAGAGGGCCGCGCCAAGAAGAAGGGCGTCGAGTTCGAGCCGTTCTCCTTCTATCTGTCGGCGTGGGAAGAGGACCAGTACATCATCGCGCAGGCGAACGCGGCGGTGGACGCCGACGGCCGCCTCGTCGCAGGAGCGCGTCAACGCGCGGCAGGCCGGCAACTTCATCCTGTCACCGCGCGCCAACGTGCAGTTCATCGACGTCTCGCCGAAGCAGCTCGTGTCGGTCGCGGCCTCGCTGATTCCGTTCCTCGAGAACGACGATGCGAACCGCGCGCTGATGGGATCGAACATGCAGCGGCAGGCAGTCCCGCTGCTGCGGGCGCGGGCGCCGTTTGTCGGCACCGGCATGGAGTACATCACCGCGCGCGATTCGGGCGCGGTCATCGTCGCGCGGCGGTCCGGCACCATCGACTACGTCGACTCCCAGCGCATCGTCGTGCGCGTCGAGAGCGAGAACGGAAGACACGAGCAAGGAGATGGGCGCCGACATCTACCCGATGACGAAGTTCAAGCGGTCCAACCAGAACACCTGCATCACCCAGAAGCCGATCGTCCGGGTCGGCCAGAAGGTGCACAAGGGACAGGTGCTCGGGCGACGGACCGTGCACCGAGCTCGGCGAGCTGGCGCTCGGCCGGAACGTGCTGGTCGCGTTCATGCCGTGGCGCGGCTACAACTTCGAGGACGCGATTCTCGTCTCCGAACGGATGGTGAAGGACGACTACTACACGTCCATTCACATCGAAGAGTTCGAGATCGAGTCGCGCGACACGAAGCTCGGTCCGGAAGAAATCACGCGCGACATTCCGAACGTCTCGGAGAGCTTCCTCAAGGATCTCGACGAGAGCGGCATCATCCGGATCGGCGCCAACGTGAAGCCGGGCGACATCCTCGTCGGCAAGGTGACGCCGAAAGGCGAAACGCAGCTGACGCCGGAAGAGAAGCTGCTGCGGGCGATCTTCGGCGAGAAGGCCGGAGACGTGCGCGACGCCAGCCTGATCTGCCCGCCCGGCATCGAAGGCATCATCGTCGGCGTGAAGATCTTCTCCCGCAAGGGCATCGAAAAGGATGACCGTGCGAAAGCGATCGAGCAGGAAGAGCTCGACATGATGGAGAAGAACCTGCAGGACGAGATCCGCATTCTTCACGACGAAACGAAGAAGCGCGTGGTCATGATCCTGAAGGGGCAGCAGCTTCGGTCGGACCTCTTCGACGAGTACGGCCGCGAGCGGCTGTTGAAGAAGGGCACCGAGCTCACGCCGGAGCTCCTGCAGGAGATGCCCTACGACACGATGGTGCGCCTCAAGATCGCGACCGACGATTCGCGGCTCGAGGACGACCTTCGCGATCTGGAAGAGCGGACCGAGCGTCAGGTCGAGGTGACGCGCAATCTCTTCGAGGAGAAGAAAGAGAAGATTCGCCGCGGCGACGAGCTGCCTCCGGGCGTCATCAAGCTCGTGAAGGTGTACGTCGCGATGAAGCGCAAGCTGTCGGTCGGCGACAAGATGGCCGGCCGCCACGGCAACAAGGGCGTCATCGCGCGCATCCTCCCCGAGGAGGACATGCCGCATCTGCCGGACGGCACGCCGGTGGAGATCGTGCTCAACCCGCTCGGCGTTCCCTCGCGTATGAACGTCGGCCAGATTCTCGAGACGCATCTCGGCTGGGCCGCGCATGCGCTCGGCCTGTACTTCGCGACGCCGGTCTTCGACGGCGCGACGGAGCAGGAGATCAAGAACTGGCTGGATCGCGCGGGTCTGCCGAAGGGCGGCAAGACCAGGCTGTTCGACGGGATGACCGGCGAGGCGTTCGAGCAGGACGTCACCGTCGGCTACATCTACATGCTCAAGCTCTCGCACCTCGTGGACGACAAGATCCACGCGCGATCGATCGGGCCGTACTCGCTGATCACGCAGCAGCCGCTCGGCGGCAAGGCGCAGTTCGGCGGCCAGCGGTTCGGGGAAATGGAGGTCTGGGCGCTCGAAGCCTACGGTTCGGCGCACATCCTCCAGGAGCTGCTCACGGCGAAATCGGACGATGTGACCGGGCGCGCCAAAATCTACGAAGCGATCGTCAAGGGCGACGCGTCGTTCACGGCCGGCCTGCCCGAGTCGTTCAACGTGCTCATCCGCGAGCTCCAGTCGCTCTGTCTGGACGTGGAACTGATGAAGACGAAGAAGAAAGTTGTGGACGTCACTCCTCAACCCGTTTTGGAGGAGGTCTAAATAGATGCGACCCTCATTTCATGAACGCGGCGCGCTGACCAGCGACTTCGATGCGATTCGCATCAGTCTTGCCTCGCCCGAAAAGATCATGTCGTGGTCGCACGGCGAGGTGACCAAGCCGGAGACGATCAACTACCGCACGTTCAAGCCCGAGCGCGACGGCTTGTTCTGCGCCAAGATCTTCGGCCCGATCACCGACTGGGAATGCTTGTGCGGCAAATACAAGCGCATGAAGCACCGCGGCGTCATTTGCGACAAGTGCGGTGTGGAAGTGACCCAGGCGAAGGTGCGGCGCGAGCGCCTCGGCCACATCACGCTCGCCACGCCGGTGAGCCACGTGTGGTTCTTCAAGGGGCTGCCGAGCCGCATCGGCCACCTGCTCGACATCTCGCTGCGGGATCTCGAGCGCGTCCTCTACTTCGAAGCGTACGTCGTCGTGGATCCGGGCGACACCGAGCTGAAGCAGAACTCGCTGCTGAACGAAGAGGGCTTCCGCAAGGCGCGTGAAGAGCACGGCCCGACGAAGTTCCGCGCGCAGATGGGCGCCGAAGCGATCAAGGAATTGCTGAAGCGCGTCAACGTCGAGAAGCTCGCGGTCGAACTGCGCGAGAAGATGAAGGGCGAGAACTCGGCGCAGAAGAAGCTGAAGTTCGCCAAGCGCCTGAAGGTCGTCGATTCGTTCCGCAAGTCGAGCAACCGGCCCGAGTGGATGATTCTCGACGTCATCCCGGTCATTCCGCCGGAACTGCGTCCGCTGGTCCCCCTCGACGGCGGCCGGTTCGCGACGTCCGACCTGAACGATCTCTATCGCCGCGTCATCAACCGCAACAACCGGTTGAAGAAGCTGATCGAGCTCAAGGCGCCCGACGTCATCATCCGCAACGAAAAGCGCATGCTGCAGGAGGCGGTGGACGCCCTGTTCGACAACGGCCGCCGCGGCCGTGTGCTGCGCGGCGCAAACAACCGACCGCTCAAGTCGCTGTCCGATACGCTGAAGGGCAAACAGGGCCGGTTCCGCCAGAACCTGCTCGGCAAGCGCGTCGACTACTCCGGCCGCTCGGTCATCGTCGTCGGTCCCGAGCTGAAGCTGCACCAGTGCGGCCTGCCGAAGAAGATGGCGCTCGAGCTGTTCAAGCCGTTCATCTACAACAAGCTGGAAGAACGGGGCCTCGTTCAGACCATCAAGCAGGCCAAGGAGATGGTCGAGCTGCAGCGGCCCGAAGTGTGGGACGTGCTCGAGGAAGTGATTCGCGAGCATCCGGTGCTTCTCAACCGCGCACCGACGCTGCATCGCCTCGGCATCCAGGCGTTCGAGCCGGTGCTGGTGGAAGGCAAGGCGATCAGGATCCACCCGCTCGTGTGCACGGCGTTCAACGCCGACTTCGACGGCGACCAGATGGCGGTCCATATTCCGCTGTCGCCGGAGGCGCAGATCGAAGCGTCGGTGCTGATGCTGTCGAGCAACAACATCCTGTCGCCCGCGCACGGGTCGCCGATCGCGATTCCGTCGCAGGACATCGTCCTGGGCATCTACTACCTGACGAAGTCGAAATCGGGCGCGAAGGGCGAAGGCCGCGCGTTCGGCAACCCCGACGATGTGATGCTGGCGCTGGAGGCGGGAGAGCTCGAGACGCTGTCGCCGATTCGGCTTCGCTACACCGGTGAACTGCAGGACCTGACCGCCGCGCGCGACGATCAGGACGTGCTGCGCACCGAGATTCAGCCGGTCGACAACAAGATCATCAACACGACCGTCGGGCGCGTGATCCTGAACCAGGCGATTCCGAACGAGATGCCGTTCGTCAACGGCCTGCTCAAGAAGAAGGGCCTGCAGCAGCTCGTGCAGAGCTGCTATCTCAAGTTCGGACTCGAGAAGACGGTCGAGATGCTCGACGCGCTCAAGAACCTGGGGTTCCTGTACGCGACGCGATCCGGGTTGTCGATCGGGATCGACGACCTGATCATCCCGAAGGAAAAAGCCACGCTCGTCACGAAAGCGCGCGACGAGGTGATCAAGGTCGAATCGCAGTACCTCGAAGGCGCGATCACCAACGGCGAACGCTACAACAAGGTGATTGCCATCTGGTCGGAAGCGACCGAAGAGATCGCCAACGCGATGTTCGGCGAGATGGAAGCCATCGACAAGGAAGGCCGGAATTTCAATCCGGTCTACGTGATGGCCGACTCTGGCGCGCGCGGATCGAAGCAGCAGATCCGGCAGCTCGCCGGGATGCGCGGGCTGATGGCGAAGCCGTCGGGGGAAATCATCGAGACCCCGATTACCGCCAACTTCCGCGAAGGCCTCGAGGTGCAGCACTACTTCATCTCGACGCACGGCGCGCGCAAGGGTCTCGCGGACACCGCGCTCAAGACCGCGGACTCAGGCTACCTGACGCGTCGTCTCGTCGACGTCGCGCAGGACGTGATCATCCACGAGGATGATTGCGGCACGGTGGACGGCATCGAGGCCCGCGCCATCGTCGAGCAGGGCGAAGTGATCGAGCCGCTGCGCGACCGCATCATCGGCCGCACGACCCTCGAGAAGATCGTCGATCCGTTCACCGGCGAGACGATCATCGACGTCAACCAGATGATGGACGAGGAGCTGTCGTCGGCGATTCAGGACGCCGGCATCGAGAAGGTGAAGATCCGGTCGGTGCTCACCTGCACGTCGCGCCGCGGCGTGTGCGCGAAGTGCTACGGCCGCGACCTCGCCACGGGCAAGCTGGTCGAGCTCGGACAGGCGGTGGGCGTCATCGCGGCGCAGTCGATCGGCGAGCCTGGCACGCAGCTCACGATGCGGACGTTCCACATCGGCGGCACCGCGTCGCGCGTCACCGAGCAGTCGACGCTCGAGGCGCGCAATGGCGGGACCGTCCGATTCCACGGCCTGCAGGCCGTCGAGGCGAAGGACGGCAACCTGGTCGTCATGAACCGCAGCGGCTCGCTCGTCGTGCAGGACGCGAAGGGGCGCGATCGCGAGCGCTACCCGATCGTCTACGGCGCGCGGCTGAAGGTGAAGGAAGGGCAGGCGATCGAGCAGGGCCAGGTGCTGGTCGAGTGGGATCCGTACACGTTCTCGATCCTCACCGAGGAGCCGGGCCAGATCCGCTTCAAGGACATCCTCGAAGGCATCACGGTGCACGAGGAAGTCGACGAAGTCACCGGCCTGTCGCGTCTGATCATCGTCGACTCGCCGGACGAGAAGAAGCAGCCGGCGGTCGAGATCAAGGGCAAGGACGGCAAGGTCAACCGCAAGTACCACATGCCGTCGCACGCGCACTTGATGGTGCAGGACGGCGAGATGGTGTCGGCGGGCGACGTGCTCGCCAAGATCCCGCGCGAAACGACGAAGACCAAGGACATCACGGGCGGTCTGCCGCGCGTGGTGGAGCTGTTCGAAGCGCGGAAGCCGCGCGAAACCGCCGTCATCTCGGAAATCGACGGCATCGTCAAGCACGGCGGCATCGTCAAGGGTCAGCGGAAGATCATCATCGTGCCGGACGAGCCGGGCGCGGAGCCGCGGGAGTACTCGCTGCCGCGCGGCGTCCACGTCAACGTGCAGGAAGGCGAGCGCGTCCGGGCGGGCGAGCCGCTGATGGACGGTCCGTCGAACCCGCACGACATCCTGAACGTGCTCGGGGAAAAGGCGCTGCAGTCGTACCTGGTGAACGAAATCCAGGAGGTCTACCGGCTGCAGGGCGTGAACATCAACGACAAGCACATCGAGACGATCGCGCGTCAGATGATGCGGTGGGTGAAGATCGAGGACGTCGGCGACACGGAATTCCTGGTCGACGAGCAGGTCGACAAGTTCCGGTTCCTCGAAGAGAACGAGCGCGTGATCACGGCGGGCGGACGTCCGGCGCAGGGCCGGCCGCTGCTCCTCGGGATCACGAAGGCGTCGCTCTCGACCGACTCGTTCATCTCGGCGGCGTCGTTCCAGGAAACGACGCGCGTGCTCACCGAAGCGTCGATCTCCGGCAAGGTCGATCACCTGCGCGGCCTGAAGGAGAACGTGACGATGGGCCGGCTGATCCCGGCGGGGACCGGCTTCGAGTACTACCGCAACGTCCGGATCCCGCCGGACGAGCCGCCGCCGCCGCCGGCGCCGCCGCAGCCGAGCGACGACGAGCTGGAGCTGGAACGCGATCATGGAGTACTTCGTGGAGCCGGACGATGTGCCGCTGGCGCCGCGGACGGGGGATCTCGGCGAGTAGATCAATAGGGTGTAGCGCGACCCTTTCAGGGTCGCGATTCCGGGGCGACGGTCGAAAGATCGTCGCCCTTTTTTCATTTGCGCTGATTCGCGTGGACTGTCCTCCTGAAATCAACGCTTGATCTGCTGGCGCGTTCGACTATCCTGAGCGGAACCAGCTCAACAATATCCATGACCTCCGTTCCCTCTCAGTCGAAAGCCGGGCGGTGTCGCATGGCTTTTCATGCAGCCCAGCGATTGTGCGTCGCTGGATTCGGCGTCCTTCTTTTCATCGCGAGCATGTCGCAGCTTCAGCTGTCGGCCTCAGAGGCGGTCGGCTCGTTGTTCATCGAATCCGAGCCAGCGGGAGCATCGGTGTACATCGACGGTCGAATGGCGGGCGAGACTCCGCTGACGGTCGAGACGCTTCGCCCCGGCGTGCACCGCGTGCGGCTCGTGCGGCTGGGATATCTTGAAAACAGCCGGCTGGTCACAGTGAAAGCCGCCAGCCGCGCGACGCTGCGCACGCGGCTGACCTCACCGCGCCCACAGAATGCACCGGGCCAGGCCGCCCTGAAGATCGTCGTCCTCGACGGTGAAGGGGCAATCAACATCATCCAGCAGAAGACGGCGACCGCCCCGGTCATCGAAGTGCGCGACCAGAACGATCTGCCGGTCGCCGGCGCTGCGGTGCGATTCGGCATCCGCAGCGGGCGGGCCGCGTTCGGCGGCGCCCGCACGTTGTCCGTGACCACCGATGCGGCCGGTCGGGCGGTCGCGACCGGATTCGCGCCGACTGGCAGCGGAGCACTGCAGATCACTGCCACCGCGACGTTCCAGGGCCAGGCGGCCGCGGTCACGATCGCGCAAACCACCGTGACAACGGTTGCGCAGGCAGCGGCCGTCTCGGGCGCGGGCGCGAGCGGGGCCAGCGGCGGCGCGTCCGCAGGAGCTGGCGCCGGTGCCGGTGGCGGCGGACTTTCGACGACGACGATTGGCGTCATCGCCGGCGCCGTCGCGGGCGGCGCGTTCGTGGCGAAGGAACTGGTCTCCCAGCCCCTCGTGCTTTACAAGGGCAACTACTCGGGCAACGTCAACGATGTGTTCCCTGCTTCGTTGTCATTCTGTTCCAGGACTATTGCCCATGCGGGAACCGTGCAGGTCGACATAGAGGTGGGCAGCGACGGCAGGGTCACCGGTGAAGGCGGGGTGGAGGGGACAATGCAAATGGTGTCGTTCTCAGGCGGAAACCTCTGTGCGATCAACTCCGCAACACAACCCCACGGCTGCTGCACTCCGGCGCCAGCTGTGCAGGGGACGGCATCGAGTTTCACGTTCAGCGGGAGTCATGGCAACGCTAACGTCACGGTTACCTACGACTTTGCCGGCTCGCTCAATGGCGACGTCGTGACCGGTACTTTTACGTTTACGGGCGTTGGGGCCGGCATGGGGCCGGCCAGGTCAATCGCGCCGTCTTTCCCGTGACGCTGCAGAAACAGTAGCAGTCGACGACAAGCCGGACGGGCGCCGTAGAATACGCGGCATGAGGATCACGCGACGCGAGTTCGTCGGCGGCGCAATCGCGACGGGTATCGTGGCCGGCGCCCCGGCCATCCTGCGCGGACGGAATCTCAACAACAAGCTCGACATTGCGTTCATCGCCTGCGGCGGACGGGGGCTCGCCAATCTCGCCGAGCTGACGATCACGCCGGGCGCCGGCGCTCCGCAACCGGGGCACCCGGACGAAAACGTCGCCGTGCTGTGCGACGTGGATCAGATGGCGGTCGACGCGGCGTCGGCGCGCTTTCCGAAAGCAAAGACGTTCAACGATCTCCGGCGCGTCTTCGACAAGCCGAAGGCATTCGACGCCGTGGTGGTGTCGACGGCGGAAAGCACGCACGCGCTCGCGACGTACCTCGCGCTCATTCACGGCAAGCACGTCTACTGCGAAAAGCCGCTGACCTACAACATCTGGGAAGCGCGCCTGATTCGCGAGACCGCCGCGAAGTTCCCGAAGCTGTCGACGCAGATGGGCAACCAGGGACACGCGGCGCCGATCCGGCGGCGCATCAAGGAAATCCTGATGACGGGCGTCATCGGTCCCGTGCGTGAAGTGCACGTCTGGGTCGACCGCGCCTGGGGACTCCAGGACCCGGCATCGGCCGAGAAGTTCGACACACGCTGGGGCTACTACGACGGCGCCCCGATCACGGGCCGCCCGACCAATGCGATGCCGGCCGCCAAAGACGCTGCATTTCGACCTGTGGCTGGGACCGGCGCCCGCGCGTCCGTACCACGAGACGTATTTCCCCGGACCGCGTTGGTACCGGTGGTGGGATGTCGGCAACGGGACGATGAGCGATCTCGGCAGCCACGACAACGACGTGTTCTACACCGCGCTCGACTTCCGGCAGCCGCTGACGATCGAGGCGACGTCGCCGAACGGCGTCGCACACAAGGAGCTCGCGCCGGCGACGATGAAAGCGGTCTACGAATTCGCACCGTCGCCGTCCGGCGCGCCGCCAGTGAAGTTGATCTGGTATCAGGGCGACATCAAGCCGCCCGGTTGGGTGCCGGAGTGGGGCGGCCGTTCGCAGCTGTTCGTCGGCGACAACGGGATGCTCCTCGGCAACGGCAAGCTGCTGCCCGAAGAGAAATTCAAGGATTTCGAGATGCCGCCCGAGACGTTGCCGCGTTCGCCCGGTCACTGGGTCGAGTGGGTGAACTACGCGAAGGGTTTGGGGCCCGTGCCAGGCTCGGATTTCCAGTACTCCGGCTGGACGACGGAAGCGAACCATCTGGGCAATGTCGCCTATCGAACGGGAAAGAAGATCGAGTGGGACTACGAGAAGCTGCGCGCGCGCAACGCGCCGGAGGCCGAACCGTTCATCCGGCGCGAGTATCGAAAGGGTTGGCACGACATCCTGAAGCCGCTGACATGACCCGCCGCGATTTTCTGACGCGCGCATGTGCCGCATCCGCCTTCGTCCCGGCGATTGGCCGGGCGCAGACGACAGACCCGAGTCCGGTGCGCGTCCGCGTCGGGATGACCGACTGGAATCTCGGCCAGCGGGGCGACATCACGAAGATCGCGCTCGCGCGCGAGATCGGGCTCGACGGCATTCAGGTCAGCATCACGTATCCGACCGACGGCAGGACGCCGACGCTGCGCGATCCCGCGACGCAGGCCGCGTTCCGGCGCGCCGCGCTCGACAACGGGATTCAGATCTGCTCGCTGGCGATTGGGTCGCCGGGGCGTTCGCGGCTGCCCCTGCACACCAATCCGGCTGCCGCCATCCTGCTCGTCGAAGCCGTGGAGGTGGCGCGCAACATCGGCACCAACAACATCCTGCTGCCGATCCTCGGCGACAGTCATATCGACATGTCGAGCCAGTCGCAGGTCGACACGTTCGTCGCGATGATGAAAGAGGTGGCGCGCCACGCGGAGCGGCACGACGTCGTCGTCGCGATCGAAGACTGGATTTCCGCGGAGGACAATCGCCGATTGCTGGACGCCATCGGCTCGGATCACGTGGCCATCTACTACGACGCACACAACCTGGTCACGCGCGTGAAAGGCGATATCTACGCGGAGCCGAAGATGCTCGGCCGCAGCATCAACCAGATTCATGTCAAGAACGCCGAGATGCTGTTGTCGCAGCCGGGCGGCCGGATCGACTGGCCGCGCATGGCCCAGCAGTTCTACGACATCGGCTACCGCGGCTGGTACGTCCTCGAGACCGGCTCGCCGACGAAGGACATCGTCGCCGACACCCGCGCGAACATCGAATACGTGAAGAAGACATTTCGCATGCCGGCTTGACGGCGGCGAAACCCGCCCGATCGGCTATCCTATGCGCACCAGCTCAGCGATAGCCATGGACTCCGTTCTCTATCAACCGAACACCGTGAAGCGTCGCAGAGCCTTTCAAGTAGTCCTGCGATTGTTTGTCGCAGGATTCGGCGCACTTTCTTTCATCGCGAGCATGTCGCAGCTTCAGCTGTCGGCCTCAGAGGCAGTCGGCTCGCTGTTCATCGAATCCGAGCCAGCGGGAGCATCGGTGTACATCGACGGTCGATTGGCGGGCGAGACTCCGCTGACGGTCGAGACGCTTCGCCCCGGCGAGCACCGCGTGCGGCTCGTGCGGCTGGGGTATCTGGAAAACAGCCGGCTGGTCACTGTGAAAGCCGGCAGCCGCGCGACGCTGCGCACGCGGCTGACCTCACCGCGGCCGCAGAATGCACCGGGCCAGGCGGCCCTGAAGATCGTCGTCCTCGACGGTGAAGGGGCAATCAACATCATCCAGCAGAAGACGGCGACCCCCCCGGTCATCGCAGTGCGCGACCAGAACGATCTGCCGGTCGCCGGCGCTGCGGTGCGATTCGGCATCCGCAGCGGGCGGGCCGCGTTCGGCGGCGCCCGCACGTTGTCCGTGACCACCGATGCGGCCGGTCGGGCGGTCGCGACCGGATTCGCGCCGACTGGCAGCGGAGCACTGCAGATCACTGCCACCGCGACGTTCCAGGGCCAGGCGGCGGCGGTCACGATCGCGCAAACCACCGTGACGACGGTTGCGCAGGCAGCGGCCGTCTCGGGCGCGGGCGCGAGCGGGGCCAGCGGCGGCGCGTCCGCAGGAGCAGGCGCCGGTGCGGGTGGCGGCGGACTTTCTTCGACGACGATTGGCGTCATCGCCGGCGCCGTCGCGGGCGGCGCGTTCGTGGCCAAGGAACTGGTCGCCCAGTCCGGCGCGACGTACAAAGGCAACTACTCGGGCAACGTCAACACGGTGTTCCCTGCTTCGTTGTCATTCTGTTCCAGGACTATGGCAAATGCGGGGACCGTGGAGATCGACGTAGAGGTGGGCAGCGACGGCAGGGTCACCGGTGAAGGCGGGGTGAACGGCACAACGCAAATGGTGTCGTTCTCAGGCCCAAACATCTGCGCGATCAACGCCGGCACACAACCCCACGGCTGCTGCACTCCGGCGCCGCCCGTGCAAGGGACGACATCGAGTTTCACGTTCAGCGGGAGTCATGGCAACGCTAATGTCACGGTTACCTACGACTTTGCCGGCTCGCTCAATGGCGACGTCGTGACCGGTACTTTTACGCTTACGTGGATTGGGGCCGGCGTTGGGGCCGGCCAGATCGATCGCGGCGTCTTTCCCGTGACGCTGCAGAAACAGTAGCAGTCTCGTGGGCATGCCGAGAATCGATACGGGCCGAACGCTTCTCGTCCTTCTCGCAAGCGTCACGATGTTCGCGCCAATGACCGCGCAGCAGCCGCGCACCACCGCGGCCAAGGGCGGGGACGATCGCAACGGGGCGTACGAAGCCGTCGCCAATTGGTGGAAGCCGGCGCCGGAGCACGACGCCGTCTGGACCTGGGGCGAGGTGTCCGGCGTTGCCGCCGATACGCCCGACCGCATCATCGTCGCCGTGTGGGGCGATCGCGAATCGTCAGAATCAGGAACGACCGGACGGGACCAACTATCTCGTCGTGGTCAATCGCAACGGCGACATCATCGAGCGCTGGCAGCAGTGGGACTCGATCCTCAACAAACCGCACCAGGTCTACATCAGTCCGTACGATCCCGAGCGCCACGTCTGGATCGTCGAACGCGGCGGCGGCCGCAACGTCCCGATGACTGTCCTGAAGTTCACGAATGACGGCAAGCGCCTGGTGATGCGTCTGGGCGACGGCAACGATCCGCGTACGCGCGCGGAAGCACGCGCCAACCCCAAACCGGGCCCGTTCGATTACGGCGATCCCGCATGTCTGGCGTTTCTCCCGGACGGCAGTTTTTTCCTTGCCGACGGCTACTGGAATTCGCGCATCGTCCAATACAACGCGAAGGGCGAGTACCTGATGGAATGGGGTGAACTCGGCACAGGCCCGGGACAGTTCGATCTCGTCCACGGGTAGCGGTCGAACTGATCGCCGCGTCTACGTGGCCGATCGCTCGAACAATCGCATTCAGGTGTTCACCGAGAGCGGCACGTTCATCGAGCAATGGCCGGATATCAGCGATCCGGTCGGCGTCTACATCGACGAGATGCGAAGCGGTGTGGGTGGTGTCGGCCGCGCTGAACCGGATCCTCAAATACAACCGCGATGGCGCGCTGCAGTATTACTGGGGAGCGTATGGCGGCACGCGAGGCGGCTTCGCCGGTGGACTGTCACGGCCACATCAGATGGATGTCGATAGAGACGGGCAACGTTTACATCGCAAGCTGGGACGGTGGCTGGGTGACGAAGTACGTTCCCGGTCCGGTGCCGATCCAAGCCGATTGGTGGGCCGCCAGCTGCGCACCGGCCGCTGCCACCGGCCGACCGCATCGGCAGGCGTGATCGCCTGGCCGGCATCCAGCATCTGAATCCTCGTGACACCTGGACGAACGCGTGCGCCACCGGCATCAGCAGCGGATCGACGGCCGGCAGCGGTCCACGCTGCCACACCTCGGGCGCTGTCATCGCAGCCCCGGCGGCGGCGTTCTCTTCTTCGTCGCCTGCTCGAACGCATACGCCAGCTGCAGCAGCTTCGGCTCGCTGCACGCGCCCCCGGTAAATCCGACGCCGAACGGCTGCGGCTTCGGGTCGAACCCAGCGGGGAGTGGGAGCGGCGGCGGAGCCGGGCGTCGCCGCCGGCCGTCGCCACCGCGGCCGCCCCGGCCTCCGGCTCCGACGTTGGTTGCGGGATTCGGAATCATGCCGAACGGCACGAGCACGGTGGGGTAGCCCGGCTTCGACGCGATGCCGGCGCTCCCGGGGCCGGGGAACAGCAGCGCGTCGAGGTTGTTCGCCTTCATCGCGGCGTCGATGCCGTTGGTGCCGAAGACGCGGATGTCGCGTGCGCGATCCTCTTCGTACTTCGCGCGGTCCTTTTCGAGATCGATCCGGTCGGAGTTGTCGAGCTGCGCCTGCCCGTACTTGATCGCGCCGAGTCGCTCGTGCGCGGTGTTCCACTCGCGCAGCTCGGTGAGCGACTTCACCGGCGCGGCCGGACCGAGCGACGCGAGCCACGTGTTGAAATCGCGCTTCATGCCGTAGTTCAGCACGCTCGATTGCCCCGCCGTCGCCAGGTTCTCCTTCGGGTCGGTCGCGAGCAGGCTCGGAATGTCCACGTCGATCACGACCGCACCCGCCGCTTTCAGCGCGGCAATCGCCTCGTCCATCACGTTCCTCTGCTCCGGGTTGAGGCCGCCGCGTCCGCCGCCGCGGCCGCCGCCGCGCTGGAGCGGCCGGAGCGCCGGCCGCCGGCTCAGACCTGACGACGGGCGGATCGAAGGCCTCGTAGTAGTTCTTGCGCGGAATGCCGATGCGCGCCCCCTTGAGACCGTCGGCCTTCAGGAACTTCGTGTAGTCGCGTCCGGGCGGCGGGGTGCACGTCTTGGTGGCCGCGTCGTTCGGATCGGGCGACGCGCTCTCGAGCGCGCCGAACATGATCGCGATGTCGCTGACGTACTTCGCCATCGGTCCCGGCGTGTCCTGATCCGCGGTGATCGGAATCACGCCGTAGCGGCTGATGCGCCCGACGGTCGGCTTGATCGCCGCGAGCATGTTCTGGTTCGACGGGCTGAGAATCGAGCCGGAGGTCTCGGTGCCGACGTTGCCGGCCCAGAAGTTCGCCGCGGTGCCGATACCCGAGCTCGAGCCGCCGGTCTGCAGGATCGGGCGGCCGTCGTTGCGCGGATCGCGCCGTGGATCGTAGGGGTTCATGCCGTAGCCGTGCACGGCGTTGTAGTTGGTCGGCATGCCGGCCGCGACGTAGTTCGCCAGCTCCGTCAAGCCGGTCTTGGCGATGATGATCGCGCCGGCGTCCTTCAGGTTCTTCGTGAGCGTCGCCTCGTACGGCGGCACCAGCCACTCGAACGCCAGCGCACCGCCTGTCGTCCGCATGTCGGTCGTGTGGATGTTGTCCTTGAGGGCGATCGGAATGCCGTGCAGCGGCCCGCGGATGCGACCCTGCGCCCGCTCACGATCGCGCGCGTCTGCCTCCTCGAGCGCCTTCGGGTTCACCGTGATCGCCGCATGCAGCAGATCCTCGTACTTCGCGATGCGGGTCAGATACTGCTGGACGATCGCGTGCGACGTCGTCCGGCCCGACTTCATCGCGGCTTGCATCTCGGGAATGCTCGCTTCGAACACGTCGAACGCGGCCGGCTTCGACGCGGTCGCGGGTTTCTGTTGAGCGGGCGTCTCCGCGCCTGCGGCCAGTGCAAGGACGGCGATAGCGACGATGTGCTTCATGGCCGGGAAGGATAACCCACGAGCTCACAAGTCCACGAACTCAACATCGGCGCGCTCGTTCACGATCGTCAGCCTGGCGCAACTCGGTTTGAGTTCGAATCGCCGCGGTCCGGCCGCTCCGGGATTGACCACCAGACGGTTATCGGCGGACCTGAATACCAGGTGCCGATGCGTGTGACCGTACACGAGGACGTCGGCGGCATACCGAGCCAGGAGCAGCTCCGGCCGCGGGCTGCCGACCTCGTCGCCGTGGCTCACGTGGATCGTGAGCCCGCCCACACGCAGCGTGCGCTCTCGCGGTAAGAGCGGGTCTCGCCGATCATCGATGTTCCCTGAGACGGCTTCGATCGAAGCAATCTCGGATAGCTGGCGAAGAACGTCCGCGCCGCCGACGTCGCCGGCATGGATGATGAGGTCTACGCCCGCCAGCGCCGCCCGCAGCTGCGGGCGGAAGAGGCCGTGCGTGTCGGAAACGAGGCCGATCACCATCGGCGATCACTACCGCAATTCTCGGTCCAGTCTTCGCGCCGCACCCGTCTCGGAGTTCCTGCGGATCGCTCGCTGTTGGCCTTTCGTTGCGCTTCGTCCGCACCACTTGCGCGCTTTCGGCATCCATGCCGGCCTGATACGTATCGATCGTCGGCAGGTTCTTCACCCGGAAGGACCGCAGATGCGTCCAGTCGGTCGTCGTGCCTGCCGCTGGCATTACCATCTTCTTCTCCCCCCCCTCGAGACTGCTCGAAGACTGCCGTGTCGCCGCGTATCTTGAACAATCGGCACGGCCACGCTGCGTGATGAACAGCGTGATACGCGTCAAGCCGACCGGCTAGGCGCTCCCGTACCAACGCCACGAACTGCCGCCGGCTCGGATCAGGACGACTGCAGACGCGACGCGTCGCCGGCCTTCCCGGTCTCCAGCAGACCGGAATCACATCCATCTCGAATGTGCCCATACGTCCTCTCACATTTTCAAGTGCTCATGGCTTGAAAGCGACCTCGACGACGCGGGCCTGAGGAGGTTTCAGCAGAATCCTCGCGCGCAGGCCGTCGCGGTCCGAGCGCGCGCGGCAGCCACGCGCGCGTATTGCCGATCGCCAGCTCCTTGAAGACATCGACGATCAGCGTGCGATCGGCGCGCGGCACGTCGAACAGTTGAGCCGGGCGGAACATGCCGGCTTGCCAGTGTACACGCCAACGAGTTGCCCGTCACTCATGCGGATCACGAACCGTTCGCGGACGTAGTCGTCCAGCGCCAGCCACGCGTCGATGCGGCCGACCAGCATCAGGCACGCCAGTTCGTCGGTGCAGGCCACGCGATCGCCGGGTTGAAGGCTGCTTCGGATCGACTCGATTCCGTCGACGTCGATCGTGGCCGTGCGGCCTCGAGCCGCATCTGCAGCGGTCCGTCCCCGCGCCACTGATCCGCCGCGACGGCCGCCACGACGAGCGTGCAGATACACCAGGAAGCGACACGGCCGGCCGTCGACGCGCGCGCGACATGTTGTGCGACCCGATCGCGGCGGCGTCGACGGCGATCGCCACGAGCATCAGCGTGACCGGCAGCAGCAGATAGTTGAGCGTGATGCCCGATTCGATGACGCCAAACCACAGCACCCAGCCGATCCACAGCAGATGCGCGGCACGTTCGACCGGCCGCCACTCGCCACCTGCGCCGGCGAGTCGTGCGATCAGCAATCCCGGCGAGCGCGAGCGTGAGCGGGGTTGCTCGCACGATGTGCCAGAACATGTCGAGGGGATAGCGCAAACCTTCGGTGAACACGCTCGCGACGAGCGCTCGCGAGAGCGGCGCGGTCGTGAGCGCTCGAGTCAGCGAGACGCCCACGATTACCGCCACAAGGCACGAGCGCCACCGCGAGATTCAGCCGCGCCCACCTCGGCGCGATCAACCAGGAGAGAAGCAGGATGATCAGGGAATGCCGAACTGACCACCAGGCGGCACTTCGAAAAGATTGATCACTTGCCAGATGAAGAACCGTTGGACCATCGTTTGACCGCTCGATGGCGGAGCGAGCGCGTGAAGGACAGGATCAGCACCTGCGCGGCGATGAGGCCGGCAGCGATCGCGAGAGTGGCGGCGAGCCACTTCGCTCGGCCTCCTCGATGCGCGACGGCAGCGCAGAGAAGCGGAATCGCGACCACCGTAAACATCAGCTCGTGCACGAGCCGGCCGAGAAAGGCGAGAAACGCGAGCGTCCCAAGATATGCCGAAGGCGGCCGAAGTGCCAAAGGTGCGTGAATCGCCGAACGGCCAAGCGTGCAGAGCGAGAGCAAGTGCTTGTGAAGACAGCGAGCAGCGGAGCGTAGAAGCGCCCGGTTGTTGCTGCCGCCCAGAACGGCAATGACGCCGCCACGAGGAACACTGCCAGCGTGGCCGCCATCGTCGATGCGGATCGTGACACGACGAGCCAGACAGCCACACCGACGCAGCCGCGCGAGAGCAGTGCCAGCGCACGATACGACGGGAGCTCTGCTCCGGAGACGTGCGCGGCGGCCCAGCTCGCGTACGGTACGCGAGGCCGCGATCGTAGAGCAGACCAGAGGGCAGCAACGGGAGGTGCGCCGCGGATTCCTCGATGCCGCGCACGGCGAACACCGTGTACTCCTCGTCAGGCGAGTAGCCGGTGCGAAAGAGCTGCGGCCATCCGAGCGCCAGGACGGCGACGATGACGGCCGCTGGGACAGCCGAGCGCGCACGTCGCAATTACCGCAGAAAAGCTGGAAGATCGCCGCATTTTTTTGCCGAACGCGTCAACGTCTCGGGCCTGAATCCGTCGAATCTTCCCGAGGAACGTTTATGCACACACCTCGTCTTTTGCACCCCGATCGCTCGCAACAGCAGCTCTCCTGCGCCGTCTTCCCCTGCCCGTTGACGCGCAGGAGGCCACAAGATCCACGAACACGCCGGGTCTCCGGGCCCGTGGACCTCGAAGTGCTGTCCGGATGGGCCGCACGAGGTCCGCGCCGGGCAGTCCGGCCAGAAGCCTCGATATCCATACCCGTGCATCTCTGTCAGTGAGCGCCGAGGAGCGCTGACGATCGAGGCGGCCCATTGCTGCTTCCGGATCCGACGCCGACGGATGGACGCAGACATTTGCGACGACGGCGCTTCCGGGCGCTGCCGCACAAGTGACGCCGCCGGACCGGTACGGGTCGGTTTCAATGTCCGCGGCGCCGTCGAGGCCGGCCGGGTCGCTCGACAATGTGATGGCGACTTGAAACCACGAATGGCTGATTACCGTGCGGGCCGTGCTGGGAGGGAGCGGCTCGTCGGAGTCCGTCAAGGGGCAGTTTACGGACGCCAGCACTCTGATCGGCCTCATGCGACGCCTGATCAGGGCCATGAGCTGAGTCCTGCGCCTCGGTCAGCGGCTCGCGCAGCGCCTCGCGCGCGGATCATCCGACTGGCGGCTTTCATCCGTCCGGCACCGGACATTTGAAACGGAGGGTCGCGCTCGACCGCACTCCAACGCCGACGATGACGCCAACTACGACGCATGCCTGCACCATCGGCCGGAGAGGTGCCGGATCGGTGAACGGGGAGGGCTGCGCATGGATCCGGGCCAACCGCAGATGCGCAAACCGGAACGCGTCGGCCGATGACTGGAGGCGGCGACGAAAGACTCGCCGCCCTTTTTCTTTGAGGGCGCGACGATGTGGCTCTAGAAATATGGCCCCGTTCGATTCCAAAGGAGTCCCCGTTCCCGATTCCCACGCTCATCGCTGCCTTCACCGCCGTTATTTTCGCGGTCCTATCAGCGTCATCGCTGGTTGCCCAACAAGGCGCAGGTCAAGGCGGCGCGCCTCGAGCCGAGCGCGTCGCGTCGCCCAACTACGACCTGGCGGCGCAGTGGACGTCGCAGAAAGTGCGGCAAGCTCGTCTTCGACACGACGCGTGACGCCGCGATGGCTCGAGACGAGCGATCGCTTCTGGTACGCCTATCAGACGCGCGAGGGACGGCGAGTTCTCGATCGTCGATCCGATCAAGAGGACGAAGGCGCCGCTGTTCGATCACGCGAAGATGGCGGCGACGCTCACCTCGATCACGCGCATCCCGTACGACGCGCAGCACCTGCCGTTCACGACGTGCGGTTCGTGAAGAAGGACACGGCGATCGAGTTCGACGTGCAGGTGCCGGCCGACGCCAGTGATCGCCGCGCCGCCAAACGCGAGACACCACCGAGCAGCACCGGGCGCGCGGCGAGCCAAGGCGCGGTGCGGCAGCCCGACGAGCCAGGACCGCAGCCGAGTCCAGGCCAGGCCGCAGCGCGCGCGGCGCGCGGCACGCCGCGACGCCGCCCGCCGAGAAACCGGACGCTGCACTTCGAGTACGACCTGGCGACCGCCGCGGTCACGCTCCTCGACGACTACACGGACGAGCCGCGGCTGCCGCGCTGGGCGCGCTCTCGCCCGACGGGAAGACCGTGGTGTTCGCGCGCAAGGACAACCTCTTCATGATGGACGCCGACAACTACGCCAAGGCGCTGAAGAAGGCCGACGACCCGCGCATCGTCGAAGTCCAGCTGACCACCGACGGCGAGGAGACACTACAGCTACGGCCGGTCCGCGCGCGAAATCCAGAACCAGCGCGAGCAGGAACAGCAGCAGCAACAGCAGCAACAGCGAGGACGGCGAAGGCGGAGCAGCAGCAGGACGAGGAGCGCGACATCACCGACCGAACGCGCGCATGCCGGCGATTCCCATTGATCTGGTCGCGCGACTCGAACAAGTTCGCGCTGGTCCGCCGCGATTCGCGCAAGGTGGCGGACCTGTGGGTCATCAACGCGCTGGCGCAGCCGCGGCCGACGCTCGAAACCTATCGCTACGCGATGCCCGGCGAGGCGAACATCCCGCAGTCGGAGATGCACGTGTTCGATCGGACGACTCGAAGCAGCGCGTCACGGTCAAGGACGACCGGTTCACCGATCAGACCGTCCAGATCGCGACGCGCGCGCCGCGCAACAACATCCAGCGCGATCCGCGGCGGCCGATTCCGGCGGAGTGGCTGAGCGACACGCCGCGACAAGCTGTATTTCACGCGCCTGAGCCGCGACCAGCACCGGCTGGACGTCGTCGTCGCCGACACCGCCACCGGCGAGGTGAAGACGCTGATCGAAGAGCGGCTGAACACCTACGTCGAGTCGAAGCCGCTGCGCCTCGTCAACAGGCGGCGCGCGAACTGGTCTTCTGGTCCGAGCGCGACGGCTGGGGACACTTCTATCTCTACGACGCGGCGACCGGCGCGCTGAAGAATCGCATCACCGAAGGCGAGTTCGTCGCCACCGCCATCGAAGGCGTGGACGACAAGGCGCGCGTGCTGTACCTCTCGGCGGGCGGCCGCGAGAAGGGCGAGGATCCGTACTACACGCACCTCTATCGCGTCGGCTTCGACGGCACCGGCTTCAAGCTGCTCAACCCCGGCGACGCGTCGCACAGCGTGTCGGTCACCGAATCGGCGCGGTTCTTCGTCGACAACGCGTCGCGCGTCAACGGCGCGCCGGAGTCGACGCTCTACGACACGCTCGGCAACGCGTGCTGAAGCTCGAAACGCCGGACCTGCTCGGCGCTCGACGAGGCCGGCTTCAAGTTCCCGGAGCCGTTCACGGTGAAGGCCGACGATGGCATCACGGATCTGTACGGCGTGATGTACAAGCCGTTCGACTTCGATCCGGCAAGAAGTATCCGATCATCGCGTTCGTCTATCCCGGCCCGCAGACCGAGAGCGTCACCAAGACGTTCAACCCGCGCAGCAACAACATCTCGCTCGCGCAGTTCGGCTTCATCGTCATCGAGGTCGGCAACCGCGGCGGCCACCCGCAGCGGTCGAAGTGGTACCACAACTACGGCTACGGCAACCTGCGCGACTACGGACTCGCCGACAAGAAGGCGGCCATCGAGCAGCTCGCCCGGCGCCATTCGTTCGTCGACATCAACCGCGTCGGCATCTGGGGCCACTCCGGCGGCGGCTTCATGTCGGCGGCGGCGATGCTCGTCTATCCCGGACTTCTTCAAGGTCGGCCTGGTCCGAGTCGGGCAACCACGAGAACAACATCTACAACAACAGCTGGAGCGAGAAGCACCACGGCGTCAAGGAAGTCGAGAAGGACGGCAAGGTGACCTTCGAGTACGACATCGAGAAGAACTCGGAGCTGGCGAAGAACCTGAAGGGCCACCTGATGCTGATCACCGGCGACATCGACAACAACGTCCATCCGGCCAACACCTATCGGCTGGCCGACGCGCTGATCAAGGCCAACAAGCGCTTCGACATGTTCGTGCTGCCGGGCGTGCGGCATTCGTTCCAGCCGGTGTCGGGCTACGTCAACTGGCTGCGCGGCGACTACTTCGCGCGGCACCTGCTGGGCCAATCCGCCGACAGCGTCGACATCGTCGAGCTGAATCGCGAGAAGGAGCAGACGGGCGACAAGAAGAAGTAGGACCCCCGAGCCTGATTCCCGGCGACGGGATATGATGCCGCCCGTGCCGACACCTTCCCCGACCACACGACCGCAAACAACACCGCAGCGGACCACCACTGGGTCGACACGCTCGCCGGATTCATGGAGCGCGTCGTCCCCGACGCCATCACCACGTCGATCATGCTGCTCGTCGCTGCTGTTCGGCTTGTCGCTGGTCGCTGGGCGACCGGCTGACGGCGACGATGGACGCGTACTACCGCGGGCTGTGGATGCTGCTCGCAGTTCACGATGCAGATGACGCTCATCCTCGTGCTGAGCCTCATCCTCGGCGCGACCCCGCGTTCAAGAACGCGATCATCCGCGCTGTCGCGGCTGCCGAGGACGCAGGCGCAGGTGATGTCGCTGGCCGTTCTGTGCGGCGGCTTCGTCGCCTATCTGAACTGGGGTCTGTCGATCGCGCTGTCGCCGCTGATCGCGATCCATTTCGCGACGCGAAGCCGAACGAAAGGGCATCGCCATCGATTTCCTGTTGCTGATGTCGACGCTGGCCGGCGCCGGCGCGATCTGGCAGTTCGGCTTCTCGGGCAGCGCGCCGCTGTTGATGGCGACGCCGGGCAACTTCCTGGAGCAGCAGGCCGGCGTGATGCCGCTGACGCACGACCATCTGGTCGCCGGCGGCGATGTGCTGGTACCGAGCTTCATCGCCGCGGTGATGTTCGCCGGCGTCGTGTTCATGCCGAAGAACGTCGCGGCCGGTATCGGAGTTCCCGCAGGCGGCAAAGGTCGTCGATGAGCGAACGGCCAGCCGACGTCACCGACGCCCCGCACGGCCCGCTGACATTCGCGCAGAGGCTCGAGCACAACCCGCTCATGATCGTGCCGCTGGCGCTCATGCTCGGCTGGCTGGATCTACCATCACTTCTTCGTCCGGAACCTGAGCCTCGACATCAACTCGGTCAATACCGATCGTGCTGCTGCTCGGCGCTGGTGCTGCACGGCAACATCTACAGGTTCACGAAGGCGACGCAGCAGGCAGTGGCGCTCTGCTGGCCGATCGTGCTGATGTATCACGTGTACGCCGGGCTCGCCGGGCTCATTCAGTTCACGCCGGTCGGCGGATTCCTGGTCAAGCTCTTCGATCCGGTCCTGACCGCGTACACGTATCCGCTGTTCATCGCGCTCGTCAGCACCATCGTGGCGATCTTCATCCCCACGAGCGGCGGGCAGTGGGCGATTCAGGGCGCGGTCACGGTCGAGGCCGCGGAGCTGGTCGGGCGTCAGCGCGCAGCGCGGCCTGCTGGCGCTCAGCGTCGGCGATCACATGGGCAACCTGATCACGCCATTCTGGGCGGTCGTCGGCGCCGGCATCGCGCGCGTCGATTTCCGGCTGATGTTCGGCTACCGGCTGATTTTCGCGGCGCTCTGGTTCGTCATGGGCGTCGCGGCGTTCACGTTTCTTCCGTGTTAGCCGAAGCGTCGTCAATACAAGGGCAATCAGAATGCGTTGATAGCATCCCAGTCAGGCCGTCGTCGCGCTACAGACGGGTGACCTGAGATCGAAACGAGCTGGAACAGGCGATCTTACGAGCGGATGGGTGTGCAGCGAGGCTCGGTGGACGGCAACGGGCCGAGCCGTGACTGGGTCACGACCTGCGCGGCGCAGAACCGAGATCTACCCGCGCTGCACGGAAACGCGCTCTCGGCGGCGCGAACGGCACTCGACCGAGCCACCCGGTAACGCTTGAACATCTCACGCAGGAATCTTTGAACGGCCATGCGCCGTCGTCAGCTCCGTCGCGGAGGAATCGACGTGGCAAGCATCGACGCAACCCCACAGCGAAGGCCGCTGCCCTGCTCGAGAACGTCCGCGGACGCCCATGGCGCACGGCCGGCTGCGAGACGCGAAGGCGGCATTGCGCTGGAATATCGCCAGGACGATCGAAGACTGCGGCGTGCCGCAGCGTCTGGCCGACCGATCGCGTTTCAGCTCGTATTCAAGTTTGGTCCGGCGCAGTCGGCGACGTGCGTACGTGGCGCGCCTCGGTGAACTGCTCCGGCGCGACGTCGAACGGCTGAAGACTCATGTCGGCCTGGTCGAGCGGCAGATCGTCGTGGCGCTTCCCAAGCTCTCGGCGCAGCAGATCGAGGATCTTCTCGAGGAGCTCCGAGCGGCGATCCGACGATCGCCCGGACGATCCTCAACACCGCTCTTGATGCCGCCGACCCGTAGCGGCCGCGCGGCGTTACCTCGCGAGTTCCACGCGGTCGTTCGCGAACTCAGGAACATCGATCCCGGAATCGCCCGGACGTTCGCCAACGCCACGTTCATGGCTCACGCTCCCCGTGAGAAGGCGATGTCGCATTTCAAGCGTTTCGCTGATCTGATGACGCGGTTTCGCGACGATGTCGAATTCGTGCGCACCGTCGCCAGAGCGGCGTGCCGGGCCACGGATCCGATCAAGGCCGCAGAAGGCTTCATCGCCAAGCACGATGCGGTCGTGGCGGAATTGACGTCCACCGGAGTCGAGCCGAGCATCGCTCGGTCGTTGGCCGCGATCGCCAGCTTGGGCGCCGAGCCCTTACCCACGGCCCGCAAGCTGCTCCAGAAATTCGAAGCCGTCCTCGCTTTGGCGAAAGAGACGCATCCGCAGGTCGCGCGGAGCATCGCCTTGAGCGCATGTCGTGCGACCGAGCCCCTGCGCGCCGCACGCGTGTACATGAACAACTACGACACGATCATGCGAGTGATCGGCGAGACGGATCCCCGACGAGCACCTGTCGTCGCCTCTCAAGCGTTTCGATCGGACAATCCGTTGCGATGGGCGAAGCGCTATCTGGCGGAACTCCAGGCGGCCGGATAAGACGGCCCCGTCAACCACCACGGGAGCATCGCCAAGTGAGCTTAGGTCGCGGGGGGGATGGCCCATCGGTTCATCGTCATTGCCGTGCCCCAGGTGAACCTCCGCACGATCGTGATCGCCGGCGCCGGGCCGGTGGAATTGTCAATAGAATTGGCAAGAGTCGAAATCCTCATGCAAACTCTCGACACGAGCCTCGTCCTCACTCGCCTGTTCGCTGAGCTCGTCGACGGCGCCAACGATCCGAAAGGTGCCTTCGTTCTCAATTCCGGAGACGTCGGGCTGCTGCGATCACTCGAAAAGCTCTCGGCCGCCGAGGCGTCGCAATCGGTCAACGACGGCGCGACCATTGCGGCGCACGCACAACACCTGCGCTACGGACTGTCGTTGATGAACCGGTGGGCGACCGAAGGAGGCAACCCGTTCGCCGATGCGAAATGGGACGAGGCGTGGCGCACGGGGGAGGTCGATGCGAGTGCCTGGGACGAGATTCGAAGCGGGTTGGGCGACGAAGCGCATGCCTGGCTACGAGCGCTCGGCTCGCCGCGTGAAGTCAACGACATCGAGCTGAGCGGGATGATCGGCAGCATCGCGCACCTTGCGTATCACATCGGCGCGATCAGGCAGATCGCCAAGCGCGGGAGAGGACCCGAAAGAGGGAACGTTCTGAGGCCGTCGAAGAAGGAAGGATTGGAATGTCGCGACCGGCATTGACGGCCTGGTACTTGATCTGTTTCGCAGTCGCCGCACTCGCCGGAGTCGTCCCGGCAGGGGCGCAGGTGACCGGCAATGCCACCGACGCCGATCGCCGCCTGCGCGAGTTGTACACGTCCGAGTGGACGTGGCGGCAGAGCGAATTCGTGCGCGGCGACAATCGCTTCCCTCGCGTGGACGACGCCTCGCAGCAGGCGCGGCTCGCCTACTGGACCCGCGCGCTCGCCACGCTCGACAGCATCCCCTTCGATCAGCTGTCGCCGGACGAGAAGGTGAATGCGCAGGTCTTCCGCACGGCCATCCGCGCGCTCGCGGACGAGGTGAGGTTCCGCACCTACGAAGCGCCGTTCAACAGCGACACGTTCTTCTGGACCGACTTCACGCCGCGCCAGGGCTTCGCGACGGCCGACGCCTACCGGAACTATCTCGCGCGGCTCCGCGACGTGCCGCGCTACTTCGACGAGCAGATCGCCAACATGCGCGCCGGGCTCGCTCGCGGGTACACGGTTCCGCGCGTGTCGGTGGTCGGCCGCGACCGGACGATCGAGCCGTACGTGAAGGGGGACGCGACGAACCCGCTCTACGTTCCCTTCGCGCAGATGCCGGCCACGATCCCGGCCGACGATCAGGCCGCGATGCGCCGCGACGCGCTGGCGATGCTCCAGACCGTCGTCGCGCCGGCGTTCAACAAGCTTCTGGCGATGATGCGCGAGGAGTACCTGCCGAAAGCGCGCACCGTACTCGCCGCAACGTCGCTGCCAGACGGACCGGCATTCTACAAGGCACAGATCGAGAAGTTCACCACGCTCGACCTCACCGCGCAGCAGATCCACGACATCGGTCTGGCCGAAGTCGCGCGCATCAAGGCCGAGATGGAGGCGACCAAGCAGCGCGCCGGCTTCACGGGGACGATGGCGGAGTTCTTCAAGTTCCTGCGAACGGATCCGCAGTTCTACGCGAAGACGCCTCGTGAACTGCTGTCGTACTCGGCGTACGTCTCCAAGAAGGCCGACTGGAGGCTCGCGGAGTTCTTCGGGACGATTCCACGCCGCCGTCATGGCATCCGCCCCGTGCCCGACGCGCTCGCGCCCATTTACACGGGTGGACGCGGCGGGCTCGAGACGTGCCTCATGAACACCTACAACCTGCCGGCGCGTCCGCTCTACACGCTCGCGTCGCTCACGCTGCACGAATGCACGCCCGGCCACAGCTTCCAGGCCGCGCTCGCGCTCGAGGGGCCCGAGCGCCCGCCGTTCCGCCGGGGAACGGGATTTTCGGGCTACGCGGAAGGATGGGGACTCTACACCGAGTGGCTGGGCACGTTGATGGGGATCTACGAAACACCGTACGAGGATTTCGGACGCCTGACGTACGAAATGTGGCGCGCCGTCCGGCTCGTCATCGACACGGGCATCCACCAGTTCGGGTGGAGCCGTGAGCGCGCGATGGACTACCTGCGAGAGCATGCGGCGCTCGCCGAGCACGAGATCACGACCGAGGTCGAACGCTACATCGCCTGGCCGGGACAGGCGCTCGCCTACAAGCTCGGCGAACTGCAGATCCGCCGCCTTCGCCGCGAGGCGGAAGAAAAACTCGGCCCGGCGTTCGACCAGCGGCGATTCCACGACACGATTCTGGCGCTGGGCTCGGTACCGCTGCCGGTGCTGGAGCAGCACCTGCGGCAGTTCATCGCGAACGGCGGGCGGTAAGTTCGAAACGCGCGTGGTATGGTTGCGGCCATGCAGAAGCCTCGTATTGCCGCCGGTGCGGCCGCGTTCTCTGCTGGCTTCGCCGGGCCGCAGGCGCTTGGGCGCCGAAGCGCAACGCGCGAAGGCGGCCAGCGCGCGCGCCGCGCCGTCCTTCAAGGTCGACCCGACCTGGCCGCTCGAACTGCCGAACAACTGGATTCTCGGCGCGGTCACCGGCGTCTTCGTAGACGCCCGCGGCCACGTCTGGGTCACGCACCTGCCCGAAACGCTCACGGAAGAAGAAACGTCGATCGTGCAGAACCCGCCGATCGCCACCTGCTGCGCGCCGGCGCCGCCGGTCATCGAGATTCGACGCGCAGGGCAAGGTCGTCCAGGGCTGGGGCCAGGGCCCGATGACCGACACGTCGGCCTGGCCGCGCAACCCCCACGGCATCTTTGTCGACCACAACGACTTCGTCTGGGTCGGCACCTACATGCACCACCGCGTGATGAAGTTCACACGCGACGGCAAGCTCGTCATGACCATCGGCGAGTACGACAAGAACGCCGGCAGCAGCGACGAGAAACTGCTCGGCGGCCCGGCCGGCATCTGGGTCGATCCGAGGAACAACGAGGTCTATATCGCCGACGGCTACCGCAACCGCCGCGTCGTCGTCTTCGACGGCGCGACGGGGAAGTACCTGCGCCACTGGGGCGCGTACGGTGAACGGCCCGACGACGCCTACCGGTTCGACCCGAAGACGATGGCCGACGGCGCGCTGCCGAAGCAGTTCTCGACGGTGCACGGGCTGACGGGATCGAAGGACGGGAAGATCTACGTGGCGGATCGGCGGGGCAACCGCATCCAGGTGTTCGACCACCAGGGCAAGTTCCTCGCAGAAAAAATCATCGCGCCGAAGACGCTCGCGTCGGGCTCCGCGTTCGTCATCGTGCTATCGCCCGATCCGCAGGAGCAGTGGCTGTATCTCGCCGACGGCACCAATCACAAAGTGTGGATTCTGCGCCGCGCCGACCTCGAGGTCGTGGGCGAGTTCGGCCATGGCGGACGCCAGGTCGGACAGATGCTGCGTCCTCACGGCATGAGCGTGGACACGCAGGGGAACCTCTTCGTCGGTGAAGCGTCGACGGGACGCCGCGTCCAGAAGTTCACGTTCAGTCTGCGCTGAACGGTGGAAATGGCTGGTCAGGCGGCCCGATGTTTTTTGGTCAGCGTGCGGAAATGGACTTCCGCGTACGCGACCCCGCCCGTCTCGTCGAGGTTGAACTCGAAGTCGTAGCCTTCCTCCTCGAGACTGCGGCGCACGTGGTCGATCGCCCGCATCGCCACGGGACTCAATTCGTCCCGGCTGACGTCTGGCTCTGCGAGCAAGGTCACCCACGCGTCCTTCTGAGCGCGCGAGGGCTTCTTGGCCATCTGAAAGCCGTTCCGGCACTTCTTCATCAGATAGTCGTGCAGCTCCGCCTCTGGCAGATTCTTCACGCGGTTCCAGGACTCCACCCAGCCTCGAGTTCTCGCCGACATCGCTGTCCTTCCCGAATCGCCGCTCCAAGCAGCGGCTCATCAGATTGTATCAACCGGGACGCGTCTCGGTACCGTGCGATCGCGAGCGAGAGCTCATCCACAGGGACGTCCCTGTCGAGCTCGAAATCTGGCGCGCGATTCCGCACAATTGAGGGACGTGATCTCACACACCAAGCGCGCTACTTGTGTCGCGGCACTCGTAGTCTGTCTCGCGTACACGGCCGCGGCATCCGCAAAGAGCTGTCCCGGAGGTCGAGTACCTGCTGGCGGTGGCCGCCATGGTCACGGAGCAGGCGCCGCGAAGCGCGCACGATGCCGCGTTGATGCGGGACGTCTACCAGCCGTACATCGAGCCGCTTGCGCTCGCTGATTACAACGAGATCGAGCAAGGCCTGGCCACCGGCGGCCTCGTTCGACTGCCGCTCGATCCGCGCTTCAACGTGCGCGTCCGACTGGATGGAACCAGCCCGATCGGCGAAAAGGACATCGCTCACCAATCGAGCTACGTCGCCGCGCGCGCCGCGACGATCGGCTGTCTGCTCGACGTCGCGTCGCGGGTGAAATCCGGGCCGATCGAAGTCACCAGCCTGGTTCGGCATCTGGAGTATCAGCAGCAGCTCCGCATGACGAATCTCAATGCGACGACCGACGTCCCGACGCATGCGCTCGGCCTCGCGTTCGACATCGCCATGGTGAATACGCCGCTCCCAACCGTTCTGGAAATTCGCGACGTGCTTCAGAAAATGAGCGATGCCGGCGACATCCTCTTGATCGTCGAACGTCAACAGCTGGTCTTTCACGTCGTGCCGCATCCGTCGCGTCTCGGCTGGTACTCGGAGGTCTACGCGCATGCCATTGCCGGCCGGCCGTGGGGTCGTCCCAGCGACGCGCGTCGTCCGCTGATGCCGATCGTGATCAGCGAGATTGGCTCACTCCGGCCTCTGCCGCCCTGGGCGGCCGAATGGTGGGCCGCCGACAACGTGCCGATCGACCTGCCAACCGCCGAGATCCTCCCCGACGGCCTCCCGACAGACTCTCGTCCCCTGGGAGTCATGGGCCGCTACGTCGCGTGGGTCGGCGATATTCTGTCGACGACGTGGCAACGAACGTGGCCGCGGCTGACCGTCGTCCCAGCCATGCTGGGCGTCGGCTAGCAGCGCGGCGAAGCCTACCCGAGTCGGTGCGTGACTGCGCTGCGATTGCCGTCGTTGCGCTGCTCGTAGCTGTTGTCCTCCGGCCGTTCCAGAACACACCATTCATCGACGACTGGGCCTACTCCTGGTCTGTGCAGCATTTGCTCGACACCGGCGAGTTTCGCTTTCCGGAGATTGTGGCCAACCCCGTCGCGACCCAGGTCGTGTGGGGCGCATTGTTTTGCCTGCCCTTTGGCTTCTCCCTTGCGACGCTTCGCGTGTCGACATGGGTGCTCGGCGTCCTTGCCTTGTGTGCGCTCTACCTGTTGGTTCGCGAAAATGGCGGCACACGGCGGAGCGCGCTGGTCGCGGCCGCGGTGGTTGGGTTCTATCCAACGTTCTTCATCCTCTCGGCCACCTTCATGGCCGATGTTCCAGTCCTGGCCGGAATGCTCTGGTCCGCGCTTCTGTTCAGTCGTGCGCTTCACCGCCGGCAGGTCGGGCTCGTCTGGCTTGCGGCCGCCGTCTGCGCGGCGTCGGTGGGCATCCGAGTCATCGCCCTGGGTGTCGCGGGCGCGATGATCGCCATGCTGCTGTTCCATACAGGCGGATGGGGCCGTCGCGTCAGCGTGCTGTTGCCGCCGGTGCTCGTTGGTCCGATCGCGGCGTGGCTGCTCGTGTGGACGCGGAGCGCGTGTTCACGTCGGCAGACATCACGTGGCTGGCCGTCAATCCCGAGCGACGGCTGGCCAACCTCCGCTACGCCTTCGGTGGGATGCTTCCGGGGATGCTCGTTGAAACGCTACTGTTCGTGCTGGTGCTGGTAGGCATTGCCTTGCTGCCGATTGCTGTGGGTCTGGTGCGCCGACAGATCGTGCGGCGGACGGCGCTTGTCTTCGCATCGTTTGCGGCCGCATGGATCGTCGCCAGGCGTGCTGGCCTTGACGCGTCGATCCCATTCGGGCCAGGGGGCATCTGGGCCTGGCGAGAGATCGGCGCCATGGCGTCGATGGTGCCGGGATGGCAGGCCGACCCGTTTCCGTGGTGGGTGGCCGCGTCAGCAGTGGCGGTGGCTCTCACTTCAGCCGCGATCCTCGTGGCCGCATGGCCGCGAGGTGCGCTGCGCGAGGCCGACACGTTCCTCATCTGGAACATCGCCGGGCAGGTGATGTTCGTCGCGATCCTGTGGCTCACCTACGATCGGTATGGCCTCGTGTTCGTACCGCTGACCGCTGCTCTTGTTCTCGGGCGCCAGCCGCCGACGCGCTACGGTCTGACCATCGGGTGCGTTGTCCTGTACGCGGCGATCGCCCTGGCAGGCACGCACGATCACCTGCGTTATAACCGCGCCGTCTGGTCGGCCGTGGCCGATTTGCGCGCGAAAGGCGTCCCTCCAGCGGACATCGACGGCGGCTACGTCGTCAATGGATTTCTCCAATATCTTCATCCGGACGAAGCGTACCGTGATGCCACAGGGCGAATCATCGTGCCGATGGTCAATGATGTTGCGGAACTCCCATACACCGTCGCCGATCGGCCGATGCCGAATCGGACAATCGTCCAGCGGTACCCGTATGCCGGCTGGCTCCGGCCGGGCGGCAATATCTACGTGCTGAAACGTTGAGGACGGTTGGCTGCGATAGACTACCCACGTGCCGAATCGGATAAGAGCCATGCGCGCTTTCATGACGGCGTTGTGTCTGGTGGCGGCCGGCGCGATGGCGTCGGCGCAGAAGTCCGCCGACAAAGCCGCGGCGAAGACGAACAGGACGCTGACGCTCGTGGGCTGCGTGGAAAAAGGCAGCTTGCCGAATCAATTTACGCTGGCGGACGAAGAGTCCGGCAAGTACGTGGTGACAGGAGCGCGCATCGGTCGATACGTGGGACAGCGCGTCGAGATCGCCGGCATTTCCGACAATTCAAAATTCAAGGTGAAGGGCGGTTTGTGGCCGACGCCGAATGCCGCCGGACAAGCCGGGGCGATCGATCCCGTTCGCGCGGCGATGGCCGCGCAGCCCGGCGGTCCCTATTCGGCGACTGGCCAGGTCGACCTGCCCAAGGTGACCGTAAAGTCCGTGAGGGCGCTTGATTCCAGGTGTGGGTGACTACAGACATGCGCGATGGACGGCCTTCGCGATTTGCACATCCTGCACGGCGACACCGGTCAGATCCGCAATCGTAAGCTGCTCCGGCGACGTGCGGCCGGGCGCCTTGCCGGCAATCACGGCGCCGAGCTCGCGCACATCATCCGGTCGGATCAAACCGGCGCGCACGGCGTGCGACAGGTCGCCGTGATCGGCGCACTGCGAGACGCTGTCGACCACAACCACGTCCGCCTTGGGAAATAGCGCCGCGTCGAGCTCCTGCTTGTGCGCGCTGTCGGCTCCGACCGCGGTGATGTGGGTGCCTGGCCGCGCATCCGCCGCGGCGATCAGCGGCGCCGTCGCCGCCGTCGTCGTGACAATCAGATTGCACGCACGTGGCACATCGCGCACGTCGCCCGTGATTGCGACCGTAAACCCTTCGCGCTCCATTTCAGCCTTGTAGTCCGCGGCGCGCTGCGCGTTGCGGCCCCACACCAGTACCTCGCGGCACGGCGTCACGGCACGAAGCAGCTGCAGTTGGAGCCGCGCCTGCACTCCCGTGCCGAGGATGCCGATGCACGTCACCGTTTTCGGCGCCAGATATTTCGCGGCGATCGCGCCAGCCACGGCCGTCCGCAGATCGGTCAGGTACCCTTCGTCGAGCAGCACCGATGCCAGTTCGCCCGTCTTCTGGCTGAAGAGCAGCATCAGCCCATTCCCGGACGGCAAGCCGCGACTCGGATTCTCGTAAAAGCCGGAGGCGATCTTGACGACGAAAAAATCATCGTCATGCAGATAGCCATATTTGATGTGCACGTCGCCTGGCGGATTGGAGAAGCGCAATGCTCCGACTGGCGGCACTTCGGCACGGCGTTCGGAGTACGCCACAAACCCGGCTTCGATCTCCGGCAGCAAATCAACGCCCGCGAGCGCCGTCTTCATCTGTTGCAGCGTGATGATTTTCATGGATCACATGCGCTGAGCCCGAAGGATACAATGCGACGATGAAACCGACCATCCTCATCCTCGGATCGATGCTGGTCCTGTCGGGTCCGCTCGCGTCCACCGCCTTTCAATCCGCTCCACGCCAGGCTCCCGACCCGCGCTCCCGCGGCGGCGGCGATTGCCGGGCCAACCCGTACAACTGCGCGGACACGCCCAATCCCATTCCGGCTCCGGATACGGTCTGGCTCGAGGAGATGACGTGGATGGATGTCCGCGATGCACTGAAGGCGGGCAAGACGACCGTCATCATCCCGACGGGCGGGATGGAGCCGAACGGTCCGTGGCTCGCGCTGGGCAAGCACAACTACGTGCTGCGAACCAATTGCGACGTCATCGCCCGCAAGCTCGGGAACGCCCTGTGCGCGCCGATCATCGCGCTGGTGCCGGAGGGCGCCATTGAGCCGCCGCGCGGCCACATGCTCAGCCCCGGCACGATCAGCATGCGAGAGGAAACGTTCCAGGCCATCCTCACCGATACCGCGCACAGCCTGAAGATGCACGGTTTTCAGAACATCATCTTCATCGGCGACAGCGGCGGGAACCAGAACGGGCAGAAGGCCGTCGCCGAGAAGCTCACCGCGCAATGGAACGGCACGCCGGTGGTTGCGCACATCGGGGAGTACTACACGGCGCCGCCCGGCACGCCCAATGTGCTGCGCGCTCTCGGCGTCGTGAAAGACGGGCAGCCGGACGATGGATTGCACGACAGTCCGGGCATCACCCTCAACATGATGCTGACCGATCCGAACTCGGTTCGCTGGGAGCAGCGGGTGAAGGCCGGCAAGGCGACGATCAACGGCGTGTCGATTGCCGACAAGGCGAAATCGCTCGAGCTCGCGAAACAGATCGTCGATGCGCGCGCGACACGCACCGCGGACCTCATCAGGAAAGCCATCGCCGCCAAGGGGAAGCCGCCGACGGCGCAGCCTTAGAGAAGGCGATGGGGTCGCCGCAGGCATGGGTGCGCCGGGACAACGATCTGCAGCCGCCTCCCGTCTAAGCGGGGCGGAGGGTTCCATGCGCGCGATCCTGTCGGCGGTCCTGGTGCTGTGCGGCGTGTCCCCGGCGTTCGCTCAAGCCGACTTCAACTGGCGGGGCCAGATCGGATCGGGCCAGACCCTGGAAATCCGAGGCGTCAACGGCGAGATCAACGCCAAGGTCTCCGGCTCGGGCGACGCGGAGGTACGCGCCGCCAAGTCGGCGAACCGCAGCGACCCGGCGTTGGTGCGCGTTGAGGTCGTTCCACATGCGGGCGGCGTCCTCGTGTGCGCCGTCTATCCCACCGCCGAAGGCCGCGAGCAGAACACGTGCGACCCCGGGCCGAGGCACCGCTCGAATACGAACAACAACGACACGGTCGTGCGATTCGATGTGAGTGTGCCGGCCGGCGTGCGGTTCGTCGGCAAAACCGTGAACGGCGACGTCACGGCAGAGTCGCTCAACGGCGACGCCGAGGGCCACACGGTGAACGGATCGGTCAAGGTCTCGACGACGGGCAGCGCGATCGCGAACACGGTCAACGGATCGCTGGACGTGGCGATGGGGCGCGCCGACTTCCCGGACGGCGCGAAGTTCTCGACCGTCAACGGCGGCATCACGCTGCGCGTGCCGTCCTACCTGAACGCGCACTTGCGGGCGTCGGTGCAGAATGGCAGCATCGAGTCGGACTTCCCGATCACCGTCACCGGCACGATGAACCGCCGGAAAGTCGAAGGCACGATCGGAAGCGGTGGCCAGGACCTGCAGGTGTCGACGGTCAACGGCAGCATCAGGCTCAAATCCCAGTAGCCTGGAGCTCGACGCGCATCAGGCGCTGACTGACGGCAGAGAGCCAGCGCAGGCCGCAGTCAACGATTCGTTCCAACCCGCACCGTGGATCAGCCGTGCCTGCGTCGCCGCGCGCAGGCGCTGCAGCGGCGCCAGCCGCCGCAGGGCGAGACGATGACATCCGGATCGAGCAGCTGGACGAAGCCGAGGCGTGGCTCGCCGCCCGATGCGCCGGCGAGAATTCTTCTGGCGCCGTCGAGACGCTCGGCGCTGCAGCAGCGCGCGAGCTGGCCAATCACGACGCGCTCTTCACCACTCACGAGCGTGACCGCAGCCGGATCTTCGCTCACGACTACGTCGGTCAGTGCGCCGAGCGGCTCGCGCCTATAATTCGACCGTGCCGGTCTGGGCACGGGTCATTGTTGCAATCGCCGTATTGCGGACGGGCACGGCACTGGCAGTGTACTGGTCTGCGCCTGCGCCGCTTCAGTGGAAGGTTCCTCCCTGGGCGTACGCTGGCCTGGCGCTTACGTTCGTGGCGATCGGCATCGGTCTTGTCGTGGCGAATCGTCGCGATGTTCGCGCCGAGTGGCTGGTGCGAATTGTTCACCCCATGATCTCTTCGCTGGTAACCGCCTTGATCGACGCGCGCGCCCGGTCCATCGTGCCAGCACTGATCTACACGCGACCCGAGGCGTTCACCGGCGTGTTCTTCTGGTATTTCCTCCTCCGCTTTCCATCCGACCTCGATGCCCGGCGAGGACGATTCATCCGCCTCGCCGGATGGAGCCGCGACGGCGATCGGCGCCTGGTGTATGGCTGCGAATCTGGCCACGCCGTGGGTCTCCATGGCCGACGCGCCGCGCTGGTGGACAGCCTTTGTGGCGTCGACGCTCAACCCCGCCGGCATCTACTGGCTCGTGGTTTTTGGCGTCTGGGGCCGTCGGCGTTTCCCGCGCTGCTGTGGTCGCGGGGCGGACTGCGGCCGACGAAGCGCGCTCAACGGGTCAGGCTGTTTACGGGCGGGCTGCTCGCGGGCCTCGCCCCGTTCGCGCTCGAGGTCATCGTCGAAGAAATCGTGCCGCCCTACAAGGCGTTCGCACATGCGCCCCGTGTCGAACCGTGGATCGGCACCGTCCTCTTCGGCGCACTGGCGATCGTGCCGTTCGTCACGACTACTCGGTGCTGTTCGACCGGGTCGTCGACGTGCGGGTCGTGCTGCGCGCCGCCCTCCAGTACGCGCTCGCGCGCGATACACATCGTCGGATGGCGACGCTGGTGCCGTTTGCCGCGCTCAGCCTGTTTTTCTGTCGACCATCGCGCAGGAATCGCTGGCGGCGATCGCTGATCGACGCGGTCCCTGTCCGTTGCTGCTGGCCGCGATCGTCATCGTGCTCGGACTGGCCGCGCTGCGACTGCGCGCGCCGATGGCTGGCGGCGCTCGACCGCCGCTACTTTCGCGAGTGGTACGACGCCCCAACAGACGCTGCGCGAGTTCGTCGTCACGGATTGCCCGGCAGTCACGGCGGATGCAATCGCCGCGCGCATCCGCGGCGAAATCGAGCTCGCGTCTGCACGCCGAAGCCGAGGTGTTCCTCGCCGATGAGCCGCGGACGCGCATGCGCCACGTCGGCGATAAACTGCCGTCCGTCGCGCTGGCCGCCAAGCTGACCGATCTCGCGCTCGGCGATCCGCGCCGATGGACGTCGACACTGCACGATGCCACATCGCCGCTTCGTCGGCTGCCCGCCGTCGAACGCCGATGGCTCGAGAGCGGCGATTCACCCTGATCGTCGCGCTCCGCCGCGGCAGGGCGGCGCCGCAGGGCTGCTCGCGCTGACGCCGAAGCGGAGCGGCCTGCAGTATTCCGGCGACGATCGGCGTCTGCTCGCCGGCGGTTGCGTCGGCTGCGAGCCTCGCACTTCGACAGCCTGCGGCTGCGCAGCACCCCCGACGCACCCAGCGAGCCGCCGGCCCGCGAATGCCTCGAGTGCTCCCGGCTCAGTGCGTCCGAGCACGGCACGCTGCGCGTGCGGCGGCGACGTGGTACCGGCGGCGCGTGCCCCACATGCTCGCGGACGTCTTCCGGTTCGAGCAGCGCGTCGGCGCCGGCGGCATGGGTGTGGTGTATCGAGCGATCGATCTCAATCTCGGCCGCGACGTCGCGATCAAGGCGCTGCCGCAGCGTCAACCCGCAGCATGGTCGCGCTGCTGCGGCGCGAAGCGCGCGCGATGGCCGCGTCACTCATCCGAATCTGGCGGCTATCCACGGCGTCGAGACCTGGCGGGAGCACGCCGTTCCTCGTCCAGGAGTACCTGGCCGGCGGCACGTTGACGCAGCGGCTCGCCGACGCGGCGCCTGCGCATCGAGGAGGTCCCTGGATCTCGGCATCACGCTCGCCGAGTTCCTCGATCAGCTGCATGCGCAGCGGCGTCGTGCACTGCGACATCAAGCCGAGCAACATCGGCTTCACCGAGCGTGGCGATCTGAAAGTGCTCGACTTCGGCCTCGCACGCGTGCTCCGCGAGCTGCGTGTCGACTCGGACGGGTCCACGACCGAGCCGCGCGCGGCGCACGAGGCCGCCGCCGCACCTGTGGAGCCGACAGCGAACGCCTTCGGCACGCCCCATTTCATGTCTCCAGAAGCGATTCGCGGCATGCGTCCCGCGCCGTCGTTCGATTTGTGGGCGCTGGCCGTCGTCCTGTCCGAGGCCGTGGCAGGGCAGCGTCCCTTCGACGGCCACGATATCGGCTCGATCCACGCCAACGTCCTCGGCGGCCCGCCACCTGACATTCGCGTGCACCGCTCTGACGCCTCGCCGGAATTGTCGATGTTCTTCGCATCGGCCCTGGCGCTCGATCCGCTGAAGCGGCCGCCCGATGCCCGCGGGTTCCTCAGCCGCCTCCGCCAATTGCGCACCGAATTCCCGCTGAGCTAGACTCGCGTCCGACAACCCAGCTTCCAGGGAGGTGAGCGATGGCGAAAAAGACGAAGCGAAAGAGGGCGCGACGGCGCGAGATCACCGCGCAGGAGATCTTCGATTCCTGGCTGGACTCCTCGAAAAGCGGGCTCGGGTTGGGGAAGAAGTTCGGCCCGGAGATCTTCAGAAGACTTCGAGCAACCGCTGTTGGACAAGATCCAGGAGATGTGACATAGGGGCGAGGTATTTCGACAAGGACGCGGAGAAGGCCACCAAGCAGGTCGCTGAAAGACACCGGCAAAGTGTGCCGCATGTTTACGCTTGGAAAGACGGTGAGCCGGGACACGTTCGAGTTGGTGTTCACCTTCGTCCGCGAGAACCATCCGATGTGTCCGACTGGCGGCGGCGCGGGTGGATGGTGCGAAATCTGATCGGCGGCCCGTGAGCAATCCACTGCCCGTCGTCTGGCTCCCTCAAACACCGGGTTTGTGCGGGGCGGCGTGCGCGCAGATGATTCTGAACGCCAGGGGGCTGGTCGGCACTGAGCCGAGTGACCTTGAATCATTGTGGGAGCAGATCAAAGCGAACACGACCCGGGAAGCGCCGGGCAACGGCAGAAACCGCAGACTTGCTCCGTGCGGACAGTTCCCTCGCAGATTCTGCGAGCAGTGCCGGTTCACTCCACCCTTCTGTTGGTGCACGTTTCCGGCCGCGCTGGCCGCCACCTTGAACGACAACCTCGGCGCGACCATAGTCGCCGTTCACAAGGAAACGCTCGAACGGGACATCACCGCACGCCTCGTGCAGTCAGTCGACGATGGACTCGCAGCCGGTGCCATGGTCCTTCACGGAACGCATTGGGTCGTGGTCTACGGATATCGTCCCGTCGATCCGGCGGAAGACGAGCCGCTGACGCACCTCCTGGTTCGGGATTCAGAGTTCAACGCGCCCTCGACACTCATCACGATGTCGCACTGGCTGGCGTTCAAGCTCACCGAGATTCGGTGTGGCAGATTCATGCCTTTTTCGCTTGGCGTGACGAGTGGTGCAGAGCGGCGCCGCAGGCTGATTTCTGACGCGGTGAAGTTGACGGCGCTGGCGCCGATTGTCGAGCCTGCGCAAATCAGGGCTCAGGCGGAGGCCGATGCCGAGTGGTTGCTGAAGACGCTCGAGTGGGAGGCGTCGGTCGGCCGCGCGGCCGCGAACGATCCGAACTTCGTTCGCGACTTGACCGAGTCGCACCGGGACTACTACCTCGTCGACTTCCGGACCGACGGCCGTCCGACCGCGCGGCAATGATCTTCGACGCGCGACAGCGCGTGGGCGGGCAATACGCCGGCATCGACGCGTCCGGCGCCGGTCACGCGGGCCGGGAATCTGCCGCCGCTCATCGCCGCCAGCGACGTCGAGCAGGTCATGCGGGAGCGCAGCGAGCCAGGCCAGGCGTCCGGCGCCCGTACCGTGGAGTCGACTCTGGTCTGGAAACCTTGCGATCAGTCGCATTCACCGTATCAGCCGTTCTACGTAGTGCACCAGGATGGCGACGTCTACTATGTCCGAGTCGACGGCGCGGTCTTTTCGGAGCTCACCGAATTTGGTGGTGGCGCCTGAGCTGCCAGCCTTGCCGGTGAGTAGAATGGTTGCGTGCGGCCGTTCCGGTATTACCTCCGGGTTCGATACGCCGAATGCGACGCGCAGAAGGTGGTGTTCAACAGCCGCTACGCCGAGTACGTCGACGTTGCGCTGAACGAGTTTCTTCGCGCCGTTGGCTACGACACGAAGCGGCTGCTCGAGTCCGGCCTCGACTTTCAGCTCGTGAAGCAGACGATCGAATGGAAGGCCGCCGCGCGCTTCGATGACGTGCTCGAGATCGAGATCGAGGCCGTGCGCATGGGGACGACGTCGTTCACCTGCCGGGCGACGTTCCGGGCTGCGAACGCCGACGCGATCGTCACCACTATCGAAACCGTGTACGTGCTCGTCGAGGCGGAGACGTTGAAGAAGACGCCGCTGCCGGCGCCGTTCCGCGAGGCGCTTGAAAGCGGTGCGCGCGGGAGAGTTGTCGATCACGCCGCGCACGTCGCGGCCATGACTCCACACTAATTGTCAGGAGAGCGACATGCCACGAATGTCCTTTGCAGCGTCCTTTTCGGTAGTGTCGACAGCGATCCTGTTCGCGGCGACGCCAGGTGCCGGTCAAACAGCCGGCGGCCAGCGCGGTGGGCAGCGCGGCGGCGCGCCGGCGGGCCCGCCCATGACGCTCACCGTGGCCGGATTTCCCGACGGCGGCCAGATTCCGGTGAAGTTCAGCCAGGCAGCCGAAGGCGCGGCGCCCGGCGAGGGCACTGTCGCCGGCGATTACGTGGACCAACACGCCGGCGGGCACGCAATCGTTCGTGCTCCACATGCACGATAGGACGTCGCGCGCAATCGCACGACCGACGATCAGGCGCATTGGGTCGTGTGGAACATTCCGGCGACGGCGACCGGGCTTCCGGAAGGCGTTCCCAAGGGATCGCCGCGGCCCGACGGCAGTCATCAAATCAGCGCCACGGGCCCGATGTATCGCGGTCCCGGCGCTGCCGCGACCGGCCCGCTTCACCACTACATGTTCGAGATTTACGCGCTCGACATCAAACTCGATGTCCAGCCCGCCGCCGACGCTTTCGAGACGCGCGCCAACGTCATGAAGGCGATGCAGGGACACATGCTCGGCAAGGCGGTGTACGGAGGCTTGTTCAAACGCCCGCAGTAGGACTACGCCCATGCCGACCGAAATGAATCGCCGCGCCGTCTTGTTGGGACTGGTGTCCGCCGCCGCCGTGTGGGACGAGCGTCCGATCGGTGCGCAGGAATCGCACGTCGCCCGACCCGACGCTCTACATCCCACGAGCGCACGTGGTCGAGGAGCGAGCCTACCTCCACGACTTCATGGAGGAATACGCGTTCGTGTCGCTGATCACGACAACGCCCACACTCCGCATCACGCACATCCCGACCATCCTCGACCGCTCGCGCGGACGGTTCGGGACGATTCGCGCCCATATTTCCGCGCAGAATCCGCAGAAGGCCGCGTTCGACGGCTCACATCCAGCGGTCATCGTCTTCCGCGGACCTCATAGCTACATCTCGCCGAGTTGGTACGCGGTCCGCAACTCGGTGGTTCCGACGTGGAACTTCGGCGTGGTCCACGCCTCGGGCCGGCCGCGGCTGATCGCCGATCGCGACAAGGCCTACGATCTGCTCGCCACGCTGATCCGCACCAACGAACGGCGCGCCGGCTCGACCGGCTACGACTTCGCGGGTCAGCCGCGCGAGTACGTCGACCGCATGATGCAGGGCATCAGCCCGTTCGAAATGGAAATCGATGCGCTCGAGGGCAAGTTCAAGCTCGGGCAGGAGCGCAGCGAGGGCGATCGCGCCGGCGTGCTCGAGCACCTGAAGGCCGCCGGCTACAAGGAGCGCTCGCTGTACGACGTGACCGCGGCGCTCTATCAGAACCGGCCGAAGTAGCCGCCCCATCCGGACGCCGTTCCCCTTGCTTACCGAGGGCAGTTGTGGCACATTGGGCTCGGTAACCAAGGGGTGAGATGAGCCGGCCCGCCGATCTCGTTCAAGGCACACTCGATCTCCTGCTGCTCAAGATCGTCGCCCTCGAGCCGCTCCACGCCTGGGCGATCAGCCAGCGCCTGAAGCAGATCTCGAGCGACGTCCTCCAGGTCAGCGATGGCGCGCTCTACCCGGCTCTCCACAAGCTGGAGCAGGAAGGCTGGCTTCGCGCCGAATGGAAGGTCACGGCGAACGGCCGGCGCGCCAAGTTCTACGCGCTGACGCGGGCCGGCCGCCGCGCCCTCGAACGCGAAACCGCCAGCTGGGAACGCCTCGCCGGCGCGATATCCCGCGTCGTCCGCCTCAGCGAGATCTGATCCGTGATCGAGTCGCGGTGGCTCCATCGGCTCACGCTTCGGTTGAGAACACTCCTCGACCGTGGACGGGTCGAACGCGAGCTCCACGAAGAATTCCAGTTTCATGTCGAGCAGCGGATCGAGCTCGAAATCGCGCGAGGCGCGTCGCCCGATGACGCCCGCCGCGTCGCGCTTCGCGCGATGGAGGGCATCGAGCAGCGGAAGGAGGAATGTCGCGATATGCGGCGCATGCAGCTCGTCGAGCACTTGATCCAGGACGTTCGCTACATGTCGCGCGCTGCTGCGAAGCCCGGGATTCGCGGCCGCGGCGATCGTGTCGCTGGCGCTCGGCATCGGCGCGAACACGGCGATCTTCAGCATCATCGACAAGCTCCTGCTCGAGTCGCTGCCGGTCGAACGCCCGCGCGAGCTGGTCCTACTCAACCCCATGGGGTTGCGCAATGGATGGACGGCGGGCGGCCAGACCTGGTCGTATCCGGCCTATCGCGGCCTGCGCGAACACCAGCAGGTCTTCGCCGGTCTGATCGCCGAGCGCACCGACGCCGTGAACCTGACGGTCGACGGCACCACGCTGCGCGCCGTCGCGAGCATCGTCAGCGGCAACTACTTCGAGGTGCTCGGCGTGCACGCGTTGGCCGGCCGGCTGCTGTCGGACGCAGACGATCGATCAGGGGCGGCCATCCCGCCGTCGTGCTCAGCCACGGCTTCTGGGTCGAGCGTCTCGGCAGCCGCGCCGACGTCGTCGGTCAGACGGTCCGCGTGGGCGGCCATCCGTTCACGGTCGTCGGCATCAGCGAGAAGGGCTTCAACGGACTGGAGGTCGGTGGATCGATCGACGTCTTCGTGCCGACGATGATGCTGCCGCAAGTGGTGACGTACGGCGCTGCGCTCGACGCGCGGAGCTCGTACATTTTCAACGTCTACGGACGGCTCCGTCCGGGCGTGACGCGGAGCAGGCCGAGGCGCAGCTCCAGCCGCTGTATCTGGCGCAACTCGAGCAGGACGTCGCAGCCTGGGCCCGCGTGCGCCGGCCGGCGATGGATGGAGGCAAGGCAGGCTCCTTCTCGAAGACGCCCACCGCGGGACGTCCGGCCTTCGCGCCGAGCTCGAAACGCCGCTCAAGGCGGTGATGGCGATGACCGTACTCGTGCTGCTGATCACGTGCGCGAATATCGCCGGTCTCCAGATGGCCCGAGCGGCATCGCGCGCGAGAGAGATGTCGATTCGATTGGCGATCGGCGCATCGCGCGGCCGCGTCCTCCGGCAGTTGCTGACCGAGAGCGCCGTGATTGGCGGCCTTGGGCGGACTCGCCGGCCTGGCGGTCGCGTCCGTCACGATTCGCCTGCTCGTCGCCGAGATGGGCGAAGCGGCCGGCCGCCTTCAACTGGTCACGGCGTTCCTGGATGCGCGCGTGCTGGCGTTCACGCTCGCGCGTGTCGGCGGCGACCGGGATCGTGTTCGGGCTGGTTCCCGCGCTGTTCGCGACGCGCCATGCGGTCGCGCCGACGCTCAAAGCCGGGGCCGCCTCCGCCATCGGCGGTCACGTGCGCCTCCGCCGCATCCTCGTGACCGCGCAAGTCGCGCTGGGCCTGGTGCTCGTCGCGGCGTCAGGACTGTTTCTCCGAACGTTCTCCAACCTGCGGCATACGGACGCCGGCTTCCGGACCGATCACCTGGTCCAATTCCATCTCAACGCCGGCGCCGCCGGCTACGATCGCGCCCGCTCCGAAGCGTTGTTTCGCAGGAGTCGTCGAAGATGTGCGCGCGCTCCCCGGCGTGAGCAGCGCGACACTCGCGGTGGCGCCGGTGTTGAGCAACGCGATGATCGGATTCGGCCTCGACGTCGAAGGCTACACGCCTGCCGCCGGCGAAAGCCGGAGCTCCGTGGCCAACGCGGTCGCGCCAGGATATTTCGGCGTGGTCGGCACGCCGCTCGTCCGTGGCCGCGACTTCTCCGAGTCCGATACGGCGACGTCGCGCCGCGTGGCGATCGTCAGCGAATCGTTCGTTCGACAAGTATTACCCCAACAGCGATCCGATTGGGCCAGACGCTGACGCTCGACTACGGCCGGCCGCCTCGCCTTACTCACGAAATCGTGGGCGTGGCGAAGGATGCCCGCTTGAACAACATTCGCGACCAGCCACGGCGCACGTTTTACCTGCCGTACACGCAGTTCGACGTCCTGAGTTCCTCGTTCGTCCTGGTCCGCGCCGCGGGCGAACCCGCGTTGCTGCGCCGGGCGATTCAGGAGCTGGTCAAACGCCACGATCCCGCGATCCCGGTCGCCGCCTACCGGACGCTCGACGAGCAGATCGATCGCGTGCTGCGGCCGGAGCGGCTGGTGGCGTCGCTGTCGCTCTCGTTCGGTCTGCTGGCGACCGGACTCGCCGCCATCGGTCTCTACGGCGTGATGGCCTTCTCGGTCGCCCGGCGCACGCGCGAGATCGGCGTCCGGATGGCGCTCGGCGCGGAGCGCGGCGACGTCCTTCGAATGGTGCTGCGCGAGGCGGCGAGCATGGCGGCTGGCGGGATTGCCATGGGGGCAGTCCTCGCGCTCGCCCTCGGCCGCTACGTGGAATCGCAGCTCTACGGAATCGGCGGCCGCGACGTCAAGACGCTCGTCGTCGCGGCCGGCGTGCTCGCCGGCGTGGCGCTGGCCTCGGGATGGCTGCCGGCCCGGCGCGCGAGCCGAGTGGATCCGGCGCTCACGCTGCGTCAGGAATAGGCGCACGAATTAGAATTAGAAATTAAAAGTTAGAAGGACTGCGACTTCCAACTTCTGAGTTCTAACTTTAAATTTAAGTCCCGCTAGGCCCAGCCGCCGTGGCTCGGCCGCCACGGACTCGATCGATGCGCGACCACGTGGTCGGCGCGGCGGAAGATGCGGACGAGCACCACCCCGGCGACAAACCCGCCGATGTGCGCCCAGAACGCGACGCCGCCCTGCGCGCCCGTCACACCGGTGAACAGCCGCTGACCAACTGCAGAAACGCCCAATACAGCAGCATCGCCCACGCCGGCAGGCCATGGTCGTGATGAAAAAGCCGAGCGGCACCAGCGTGAACACGCGCACGCGGGGATAGAGGACGAGATACGCGCCCATCACTCCGCTGATCGCCCCGGAGGCGCCGACCATCGGCACGATCGAGATCGGGCGTGACGAACGACCTGCAGCAGGGCCGCCGCGAGTCCGCACACGAGGTAGAACACCACGAAGCGCGGACGCGTCATCGAGTCCTCGACGTTGTTCCCGAACAGCCAGAGGAACCACATGTTCCCGAGCAGGTGCATCCAGGAGCCGTGCAGGAACATCGATGTGAAGAGGTGAGACGGCTGCGCGTCCGGGGTCGGTGACGCAGGCGAGGCCCTCGCCCAACGGGAACGCGCGTGCCCGGCGGGACCGATCGCGTCAGCTCGGCGGGGATGAGCCCGAGATTGCAGACCGAGGCGGCGAGCGACTTCCGCGCGCCGGCGCCCTGGACGAGCAGCCAGGCGAACACATTCATCGCCGATGAGCGCGATCGTCACGTACGGCGGCCGCTGCGTTTCGTTCTCGTCGTGGTAGGGGAACATGAGACTATGGTCGGTTCAGGCTATCGTCCCACACCTCGGTGCCCGACGCGCTCGAGGAGTGATAATGGCTGATGCGGTTCGACGGACTGCGCAGGCCGATGCCGGTCCTGGGCTTGGCTTTCGCGACTCTCGTGATTGTTTCGGGGGTCTGGCTGGCCTTCGAGGTCACGCGGACGCGCCAGAAGCAAGAGGCTGTTCAGCGAGAAGCCGCACGAGCGGATCAGGAAAGTCGAAACCGCGAGTCGGAAGCGCCTTCACCGGCTGTTGTGGTCTTTTCGCTCACGGTTGGTCCAGGCGCCAGAACCGCTGACGCAGCCTCACCAACTCCGCTCGTCATCCCTGTGGGCACTGCCGAAGTACAGGCTGCAGTTGACCATCCAGGAGCACAGGTATGCGACGCATCGGGTGATCCTCCGCGCGGCAGGCGGAGGTGATGTCGAGCGCCGCAGCCCGCTGACAGCGACACCCGCCGGCTCTGGCGGGACCATCACGCTCACTGTTCCAGCCGGGCAGTTCCAGCCGGGCGATTACCTCCTCACGCTGCAGGGACAGACCCCTGCCGGCGGAATCGAAGACGTGAGCCAGTCCGTTCTCCGCGTCGACAAACGGTAGCAGCCGGTCCGAATCCTGCACCTGGATTCGACCGGAGGGATCTCATGAGTTTCAGTCGCAGCCTTGGAATCGTCGGGCTTGCCGCGGCCGCCATTGCGGGCGCCTGTACATCGGACGCCAACCGGGCGCCGGAACGTCAAACGAAAACAGCTGAACAGGCACTGAACCAGCCCGCGACGGTCACCGGTTGCCTGCGCGCCAGCATGGCCGAGAACACGTTCGTCCTCCACGAGGCCCGCACCGCCGGATCGCTCGGCACCGCCAACTACGAGCTGATCGGTACACCCGGCATCGAGCTCCGCGGCTACGCAGGTCAGGAAGTGGAAGTCTCGGGCATGCTCCGCTCGCAGCAAGTCGTGGCTTCGTCCGGCACTACCACCGAGACGACGCCGGCAGGGACGGCGGGCACACCTGCGGTGAAGACGCGGAGCGAAGTCGACGTCAGGCGGCTGGAAGTGACGACGGTCAAGCCGACCGGGCAGACCTGCGGAAATCAGTAGCGCCTTCGGGCACGAGCGCGAGCATGTAGACGCGCACGAGCCAGATCGTACACTCTAGTCCTGTGGCGATGAACAGCGCGGAGTGGTCGATCTGGCTCAGACAGTTCAGCACCGAGCTGATCGACCGCCTTGATCTCGATCAACCTGACGCATTCCGCCATGAAGCCGTGACCGCTGCGCGCGTCGCTTCGGGCTGGTTGGGCGAGGCGGGGCTCGATGATGCAGGACTCGCAGGACTCGAAACGCGTTTAGGAGTTGCCCTTCCGCCATCGTACCGATCGTTCCTCGCCGCCTCGAACGGCTTCCTGCTTCCCGGTCTCATCGTTCCGCGCGTGTTTGCGGCCGCGGAAGTGGCCTGGTATCGAGATGTGGATCCGGAGACCATCGCAACCTGGGCCGAGTTCGCCGAACCGGGATCGCCCGAGAGTCAACTCGGCGAGTGTTTGCTGATCAGCGAACGAGAACTGGTCGGGACCGGTGTCCTTCTGCTCAATCCTTCGGTACGCGACGCCGACGGCGAGTGGGAGGCTCTGTATCTGGCCCACTGGATCCCCGGCGCCAACCGGCACAGATCTTTTCAGGATCTGCTCGAACAGGAACGCCAAACGCTTCTTGAACGACGACGAGGCCTGACGAGCCGGTAGCCGGCTTGCGTCCGGGGCGAGCGTCTCGATCCTGAGCGGGGCTGAGCGCTTTTGTGCGATCGCTGTTCGGCACCATGGGATTTCCGAACAGGGTCGCCAGATTGCTGACCTGCGTCGCCGTTCTCGTCATCTCGTTCGCATCCGGGCTCGCGGCTCAGACCATGCCGCCGGAGGCCGAACAGCAGCTCGCGCGCGAGATCTACAAGGAGATGGTGGAGATCAATTCGGGCTTCACGACCGGCGCGACGACGCCGGTCGCCGAAGCCGCGGCGCGCCGGCTCAAGGCCGCGGGCTTTCCGGACGCCGACATCTTCGTCGGCGGCGCGATCCCGACGAAAGCCAACCTCGTCGTCCGCTATCGCGGCACGGGCGGCCGCCGGCCGATGCTGCTGCTCGCGCATACCGACGTCGTCGAAGCCAAGCGCGAAGACTGGACGCATGGATCCGTTCACGCTCACCGAGAAGGACGGCTATTTCTACGGGCGCGGCACCGGCGACGACAAGGCGCAGGCGGCGGTCTGGATCGCCAACCTGATCCGCTACAAGCGCGAAGGCTTCAAGCCCGATCGCGACATCATCGTCGCGCTCACCGCCGACGAAGAGGGCGGCGGGCCCGTACAACGGCGTCCAGTGGCTGCTGAAGAACCAGCGCGACGCTGATCGACGCGGAGTTCTGCCTGAACGAAGGCGGATGGGGCGAGTCGGTCGGCGGCAAGCGGCTGTCGAACGACGTGCAGGTGAGCGAGAAATACGTCGTCAACTACCGGCTCGAGGTGACGAACAAGGGCGGCCACAGCTCGCTGCCGGTGCCGGACAACGCGATCTACCACCTCGCCGGCGCGCTCGATCGGCTGTCGAAATTCGCCTTTCCGCTGAAGACCAACTGAGGTCACGCAGGCGTACTTCCGCGGCGATGGCGAGGATCGAAGAGGCGGCGATCGGCGACGACCTGGCGAAGGTGGCCGACGGCGATCCGGCCGCCATGGAACGCGTCGCGCGCGCGACCACCGCCTGGAACGCGACGCTGCGCACGACGTGCGTGGCGACGCAGCTCGAAGGCGGACACGCGAAGAACGCGTTGCCGCAACTCGCGGCGGCGAACGTGAACTGCCGCGTGCTGCCCGAGGAGAAGCGCTCGAGTGACGTCACGGCAGACGCTGAAGAAGCGTCATCGCCGACGATCAGGTGAGATCGTGGTCGATGGTCCGGTGAGGTCTCGAGCGGGCCGCCGTCGCCGATGCGCGAGGATGTGATGACCGCGGTCAGCACGGTCACGCAGCACGCTGTGGCCCGGCGTGCGTGACCGTGCCGATGATGGTGATGGGCGCGACCGACGGGTTGTATCTGCGCGTCGCCGGCATCCCGACCTACGGCGTCCAGGGCTTCTTCTACGACCGGGACGACATCCGGTTTCACGGCCGCGACGAGCGCCTGAAGGTGCAGTCGTTCTACGAGGGGCAGACGTTCCTGTACGAGCTGGTCAAACGCCTCACCGTGCCGCAGTAGCCAGACGGCTGAAGAATTGCAGCTGGGCCTGGTGTCGGCGCGTTTTCGGACGCGGGAGGAGACATCATGAGCCAGAGAACGTCATCGCGGCTGCTGTTACTCACCCTGCTTATGGTTGGGCTGGTGCTTCCTGTCCTCGCCCAGCAACAGGCGAAGATCGTGTTGAGGTCAGGAGAAGAGCGGCCCGCGCAGAACATCGGCTTCTTCGACGGCAACGAGCTCATCGTGCGGACGAGCTTCGAAGAGGAGCCGAGATTTCCGATCGGTCAAGTCGCCTACATCGACTTTGGCGGTGGGGAAGCGAACGCCGTCATGTTCCGAGGTTCTCAGCATGCGGTCGTGATGCGTGACGGCAACGTCCTGAGAGGTCAGGTGACGAGGATCGCGCACACGAACCAGGAGGATCCGAAATCGCCGTACCTGATTTCATTCCGGACGTCGGATGGCCAGGAGCGGCAACTGGCCGGCGCCGACGTGTCGCGCGTCTACTTCAGCCAACCAACCGCGACGATGAACACCGGCCGGGGGACCGGCCGGTTACGGAGCACGGCCGTCGGCACCGTCGGCGGCGACGACGTACGGGTCGTCAACGTGTCGGCGCGGCAACAGTGGACGACGACCGGACTCAGGGTGAGGCAAGGCGAGCGATTGGCGCTGCAGACCAGCGGGCAGATTCGGTTGAGCACGACGGGCCTGACCGCTTCACCTGATGGCTCGGGACAGAACGATCCGGGTTCGCCGCTGCCGCAAGTGCTCTCGGGCGCCCTCATCGGCAGGATTGGCAACGGCCACCCGTTCGGCATCGGCACGCAAGCGCAGGTCGAGATGCCGGAGTCCGGCCAGTTGATGCTCGGCATCAACGACTCCGTGCTGACCGATAACGACGGCGCGTTCCGCGTGGAGATCCGGCGGATTTTCTAGGTCGGCCTGCGGGCCGGCGGGTCACGCGGCGGGGTAGCATCCACGCCTGCTGCCGACCTTCTCGGACCGGATAGGAGCCGGCTGCGCGCGTGGTGGGGATACGTCCACGGCGAGGGATCCCGGCGGGGTCTGCCCTCGCTCCATCAACTGCGCGAGCGCTACACTCTACGGCGCCGTGACGAACCCGACGAGGTGTGGCGCTGCTGTCCCTTCTGGCAGCGCACCCTCGTCAGCAAGTGGAACAGCCGCGAGTTCGTAATCCAAGCACGGCGGGATGGTGCCGGAGCTGTACCTGGCTCGCGCACCTGCCGTCGAAGCGCCGCGTGCAGGCGCTCCCGTCGCATTTCGTCCTCAGGCCGGTGTGGGGCGCGAGCCGGCGGGGCGTCTTCGTCGTCGCGGACGGCCACGACCTTCTCCGCGAAGAGCCGTTTTCGGTCGCCGCGCTCTACCGAAGCATCCTTCGCGCTGGACCCATGGCGTGGACCCGGCCGATCCTGGCCGAGGAATTCGTGCGCTCGGCGGATGGGCAATATCTGCCTTCCCGTCGAGTACAAGTGCCACACGTTCGCCGGCACGGTTGGAGCCGTGGAGGTGATCGAGCGAGCGAACACGACTACGGCACGGATGCGTTACTACACGCCGGACTGGGACGTGTTTCCCGATCCGATGAATACCTTCTTCCCCGAAGCCGAACCCACGCCGCCTCCGCGTGGCCTTGCCGACATGCTCGCGATGGCGTCGCGGCTGGGGACGGCGTTGGAGACCTACATGCGATCGACTTCTTTGCAACCGATCGCGGCTGCGTGTCCAATGAGTTCGCGTCGACTCCCCACCAAGGCACATTTTCACGGCCTACAGCGATGATCTTTTCGGTGCTCTCTGGGCGGACAATGCTCCATCCGCGAGTTGATACGATACGTGGGTTGCACACGGAACCCCGATGGAGCGTCATGAGTACAACCGATCTCGCGCAGTCGCGTATACTGCGCCAGACGGAGAAGCACGACATGTACATCGAAGACGGTCATTCCGGTCGTTCTTGCCGGTGCGGCGCTGGCCGCAACGCTCTCGGGGCAACGCGCGCCGGCGCCAGGAAGCCCGACGAACGTGGAGTGGCGCGCCTACGCGGGCGACCTTCGGCATCAGCACTATTCACCGCTCGCGCAGATCGATGCCGGCAACTTCAACAGCCTCGAGGTCGCCTGGCGCTTCAAGACCGACAGCCTCGGGCCGCGGCCCGAGTTCAAGCTCGAAGGGACTCCGCTCGTCGTCAACGGCGTCCTCTACACGACCGCCGGGACGCGGCGCGCCGTCGTCGCGCTCGATGCGGCGACGGGCGAACTGCGCTGGGTCCATGCGGAGCGCGGGGAGCGCGCGCCGCCGCGTCGCCTCGTCAATTGTCCGGGCGCGGCGTCGGCTATTGGACCGACGGCCGCGCGAGGAGCGCATCCTCTACGTGACGACGGGGTACCGGCTCGTCGCGCTCGACGCGAAGACGGGCGCGAGAATTCCCGGGTTCGGCACGGACGGCATTGTCGATCTCAAGGAAGGCGCGGTCTTCGGCAAGGGCCAGCCGATCGATCTCGTCACGGGCGAGATCGGCGTGCACTCCACGCCGTCGATCACGAAGGACGGCGTCGTGATGATCGGCTCGTCGTTCCTCGAGGGCGGCACGCCTAAAACGCACAACAACACCAAAGGTCTCGTCCGGGGCTACGACGTTCGAACGGGACAGGCGTCTCTGGACGTTCAACACCATTCCGCGGCCGGGCGAGTTCGGCAACGACACGTGGCAACAGGAGTCGTGGGCCGTCACCGGCAATACCGGTGTCTGGAATCAGATTTCCGTCGATGAGGATCTCGGTCTCGCCTATCTGCCGGTCGAGACGCCGAGCTCGGACTTTTACGGCGGCCTGCGACCGGCAACAACCTGTTCGCCGAAAGCCTCGTCGCGATCGATTACCGCACGGGTCAGCGCAAGTGGCACTACCAGCTCGTCCATCACCCGATCTGGAACATGGACGTCGCCGCGGCGCCGATGCTCGTCGACATCACAGTGAACGGCCAGCCGGTGAAGGCGTCGCGGCGATGGGCAAGCAGGCGATGTTGTATCTGTTCGATCGCGCCACCGGCGCGCCGATCTTTCTATCCAGGAACGGCCCGTGCCGAGTGCGACGTCCCGGGAAAGAAGACGTCGCCGACACAGCCGTTTCCGACGAAACCACCGCCTCACGATCACCAGGGGTCACGCCGGAGAACCTGATCGACTTCACACCGGAACTGCACGCGGACGCGCTGAAAATAGCCGCGCGCTACAAGACCGGGCCGATCT
>CAVSWN010000011.1:0-8380 GCA_963731545.1 uncultured Acidobacteriota bacterium
TAAGCGGCCTTCGCGAGCGATTCGGGTTCGAGCGCCAGCGCCAGCACTTCGTGGACCGTGCTCACCGGATGGAAGGTCATGTGCTCGCGCACGTCGGCCGGGACCTCGTCCAGGTCGGGTGCGTTGCGAGCAGGCAGGATCACTTCGGTCAGTCCGGCCGCATGCGCCGCCAGGACCTTCTGTTTCAGGCCGCCAATCGGCAGCACGAGACCCTGGAGCGTGACCTCGCCGGTCATGCCCACCGTGTTCTTCACACTGCGTCCGGTCAGGAGCGATGCGAGCGCCGTCACCATCGTGACACCTGCGCTTGGGCCGTCCTTCGGTACCGCGCCGGCCGGCACATGGAGGTGGAACTCCTTGCCGAAGAAGGCTTCGTCCTTGATCCCGAGCCGAGCCGCGTTGCCGCGGACGAAGGTCAACGCGATGCGCGCCGACTCCTTCATCACGTCGCCCAACTGGCCGGTGAGCACGAGTCCGGCGGTGCCGGCCATCGTCGCCGCCTCGACGAAGAGGACGTCGCCGCCGACGCCGGTGACGGCGAGCCCCGTCGCAACGCCCGGTGTGGCCGTGCGCGCCGCGACTTCGTGGAAGACCTTCGCGCGGCCCAGTGCCTGTCGCACGAACGCCTCATCGATCACGACCGGCTTGGCCGCAGTCGCTGATGCGACCGATGCCGCCGTCTTGCGCAACAGCGTCCCGATCTCGCGCTCGAGCTGACGGACGCCGGCCTCACGCGTGTAGTCATTCACCACCACGCGCAGCACCGCATCGGCGATCGTCACGTCGTCGGCCACGAGGCCGTTGCGCTCAACCTGCCGCGGCCACAGATACCCGCGGCCGATCGCGACCTTTTCGTCGATGGTGTAGCCGTCGAATGGAATCACTTCCATGCGATCGAGCAGCGGACCAGGGATCTTGTCGGCCACGTTCGCCGTGGCAATGAACAGCACGTGCGACAGATCGAGCTCGATGTCGAGGTAGTGGTCGCCGAACGCGTGGTTCTGCGCCGGGTCGAGCACTTCGAGCAGCGCCGACGACGGATCGCCGCGCCAATCGGCGCCGAGCTTGTCCACTTCGTCGAGCATGATCACCGGGTTCATCGTGCCCGCGTCGCGCAGCGCGCGAACGAGGCGTCCGGGCAGCGCGCCGATGTAGGTGCGCCGATGGCCGCGAATCTCCGCCTCGTCGCGAACGCCGCCGAGCGACATCCGGACGAACTGGCGGCCCGTCGCCCGCGCGATCGATTCGCCGATCGACGTCTTGCCGGTTCCCGGCGGGCCGACGAGCGTGAGGATCGCGCCCGAGCGCTTGTCATCAGAGAGCCCCCGGTCGGCGCGGAGCTTGCGCACCGCGAGATATTCCGTGATGCGCGATTTCACGTCATCAAGGCCGGCATGGTCGGCATCGAGCACCTGCCTCGCATGGACCGGATCGAGCCGCTCCTCCGACCGCTTCGACCACGGCACGGCCAGGAGCCAATCGAGATACGTGCGAATCATCGACGATTCGGCGTTCGAGTCGCCCATGCGCTCGAAGCGCGACAGCTCGCGTTCCGCTTGCTGCTGGACCTTCTCGGGCATCCCCGCCGCGGCGATCTTCTTGCGGTACTCCTCGGCCACCGAGGCTTCGTTCTGGCCGAGCTCCTTGCGGATCGCGTCCATCTGCTTGTTCAGGAAGTACTCGCGCTGTTGTTTCTGCGCGCCGGAATCCACGTCTTCACGGATCCGCTTGCGCAATTGCAGCTCGGTGAGGCGTTCCTTCTGCAGGCGCACGGCCAGCGTCAGCCGCTCGACGACGTCGAGCGTCTCCAGCAGGTCGATCTTCTGCTCGATGCTGATGTCCGGCGAGTAGCCGGCGGTGTCGGCCAGCGCACTCGCGCCGGTGATCGATCGCAGGAACGCGCTGATCCGGCCATCGTCGCCACGCAACTGCAGCAGCTCCTCGACGACGGCGCGGTATTCACGCTCGAGTTCGTGGGTGAGAGTGGCGGGCGGCGCGATATCGGGCCGCTCGTCCACTTCCACCCGCAGATGTCCGTCGCGGTCGGTGGCGGCGGCGCCGGGCAGCGCCCGGTGGAGGCCCATCAGCGACACGGCGTAGCGGCGGCCGCCGAGCTTGACGCGCTCGGCGACCTCGGCGACGACGCCGACCTTCGCGTATTCGTCGCCGCGGCGCGGCACCAGCAACACGCGGGTGTCGGCGCCGGGATCGACGGAAAGGGTCACCGACATGCCGGGGAATACCACGGTGTCGTCCAGGGGAATCAGTCGATAGGAAGTCATGTTTCGACGTTACGCCTATTACTTGATGATGTCAACTATTGAGATGATGAACTATAATGGCGGCGATGTGCGCGAAGTCCAAGAGTCCGACGTGTGAGGCGTGGCAGCTCCTCGTGCGGTTCTCCTTCACGCAGCGGGCGACCCTGCCGGCCCTGGCGGCCGAGCTCGAGTTGTCGCCGGCGCAATGCCACCTCCTGAACCTGATCGAGCCGGATCGGCCGATGCCGATGGGAGAGCTGGCGAGTGCGCTCTCCTGTGACGCCTCAAACGTGACGGGACTGGTCGATCGCCTGGAGTCGCGGGGGCTGCTGCAGCGCAGTCCATCGGCGGAGGACCGGCGAGTGAAGGTCCTCAGCCTCACGCCGCTCGGCGCGAGAATCAGGGCGGCGCTGCTCGAGCGAATGACGTCGTCGCCTCCCACACTGGGGCGATTGTCTGAGGCCGATCAGCGAGCGCTCGCGAGGATCCTGCGGCGCCTGCTCGACAGTTCACTACATGCCTGTTGAGAATGACGCCAAACTATTGTCCGTGGTCCTTGGTGTGCGGTGAGCTCACAGAGCCCGCAGTACGATGACCGTCTGATCGTCGGTTGCGGGGCGCCGCCGCGAAACGACGCGAGTGATTGCGCGAGTCCTGCTCCGAAGGTCGCGGCCGATTGAACGTCGGACGCCTCGGCGAGCGAGATGAGACCGTCACGTCCCAACTCGGTTCCGGCAGGGTTCACGGCCTCGGATGCGCCATCTGAATAGAGGACAACCAGATCATCCTGGCCCTGGCTTGATCACTCGCCGGAAGTACTGAATGTCTTCCAGCAAACCGAGCGGAACGCCGGCAGGCTTTTCAGAGCCGCGTTCGGTATCCAGCCACGTCCAGCGTCTTGCTAGCGGCGCGGTACCACATCGGCGGCGGATGACCCGCATTCGTGGTCACGAGGAGGCCTCTTCGGCTATGCCATCCGAACGCGAGCATGGTGGCGTAGTGGAAGGAGCCAAGCGCCCGGCGCGCCACCTGGTTGAGATCTCGCATCAACGCTTCCTGGTCGAGCGCGGACAGGTGCTTGACCATCAGCGGCCGTAGCGCGTCGGCAAACGCGACGACGTCATCGCCATGACCACTCACATCCGCCAAGGCGATGCGCGAGACGAGGCATTGTGGACAGTTCGAAAAGAAGTGAACGTCACCGCCCGCATGCGCGGCTCCAGCGGGCACCGATTGCACCCAGACCTCCAAACCGGGAAGCATCATGACGCCGGAGATAGCTCCGCTGCCCGACCAGGTTTCCCCGCAGCTTAGGCGGCGTGGCAAAGCCAAAAACTGATTTCTACTCACCTTTTTCCCTCGAGTCGAAACCAAAGCAATGGCCATGCCCGCTGAATTGTTCGCTGGCTTGACACCGCGCAGCAATATAGTTAGAATTCTAACTATTGTATGTCGAAGACCGAATCAGGCTGCTGAGGGAGGACCCGATCGTGACCGCGCGGCGACGCTGCAGCTGGTAATCGCCCTGGCGCGCGCCTACCAGGCGCTCGAGCAAGGCACGCGGACGCAAATGGCGGAGCACGGCCTGGGCACGACCGAGTTCGCGGTCCTGGAGGTGCTGTACCACAAGGGTGCCCTGCCCCTCGGCGAGATTCGGGATCGGATTCTCGTCACCGGCGCCAGCACCACCTACGTCGTCAAGAAGCTCGAAGAACGCGGCCTGCTGCGGCGTCGAGCGTGCGCGGAGGACCAGCGGGTGGTCTTCGGCGAGCTGACGGCAAAAGGGAACAGCGCTGATGGACAGGCTCTTTCCCGTCCACGTCGAGCGCCTCCAGGAGCTGATGGCGCCGTTGTCCGCGGCGGAGAAACGCGAGGCGGCTCGGCTGCTGCGCCGGCTCAGTCACCATGCGCGCCGCACGACCGGCGAGCGGATCACGGACGACGACTGAGCGGCCTAAAAATTTTACTCATTTAGTTAGATTTCTAAATATTTCACAAGGAGACCTCGTCATGAACAGCACAGCAACCGTCACCAATCAAATGTTCCCCGCCCGCCGCGGACGCATCGCGGTCATCGCCCTCTGGACCGTCCAAGTGGCGTTGGCCGGCATGTTTCTCATGGCCGGCACCGGCAAGCTCACCGGTGCGCCCGCGATGATCGGGCTGTTCGACGCGATCGGCATCGGCCAGTGGTTCCGATATGTCACCGGCACGATCGAGGTGACGTCGGCCATCGCACTCCTCGTTCCGTCCCTTGCGCCCTTTGGCGCGGCGGCTCTCGTCGGCACGATGGCCGGCGCCGTCACGACCCACTTGTTCATCGTCGGGGGATCGCCGGCCATGCCGCTCGTCCTCCTGCTCGGAGCGCTGGGCGTCTGGTGGGCACGCCGCGATCAGTTCTTCGCGGTTCTGTCACGTCGTGTTTTAGATCAAGGAGACTGTCATGAATCCAGTTCTGCCAACTCAAGGTGTGACCGACGCGCAAGGTCGTCTACCGCACGCGCGGATCCAGTCATGGTCCGATCGCGCGGCTGATGAGCCCTTCGGATCTCGGTGAACGGTTGAAGCCGTTCGTGTTCCTCGATCGCTTCGAAGCCGATCTGAACGCGCTGTCGGGGAGCATGCCGCTGCATCCGCATTCAGGCATTGCCACCGTCACCGTCTTCACCAGCGGCGATGCGACCTTCGACGATCCGCAAGCGGGTCACGGAACCCTCGGCTACGGCGGCGTCGAATTCGTGCGCGCCGGAAGCGGCGTCTGGCACGGCAAGGAGTTGTCCGGCGGGACCTCGCCCACCGTGCAGGGGTTCCAGCTGTGGCTCGCGCTCCCGCCGGATCTCGAGAACGGTCCGCCGGACGCGCAGTACCGCCAGTCGACGCCAAGCGTCGGCCCGGCGCGTCTGATCCTCGGCGAGTACGCGGGAGCGAAGAGTCCCGTGCGCGCGCCGAGCGGGATCAACTATCTGGTGGTCACGCTCCAACCGGGCGAACGGTGGACTCTATGAACCGCCTCGGGGTCACGACGTCGCGTGGGTGGCCGATCGGCCGCGGCGCGCTGAGCGCCGGCGAGGCGATATCGAACGGCGAGCTGGCGATCTTCGAACCTGGCAGCGACCGCGATCACGTTCGAGGGTGCGGGAGCTACGGCGACGACGTTCGTCCTCGGGTCGGCCGTGCCCCATCGGCACGAGCTGCACCTCGGCTCGCACTCGGTGCACACGTCGAGAGAAGCACTGGCCGCCGGCGAACGCAACATCCGCGAGATCAAGCGCGTGTTGGATGCTTCGGGTGATCGACGCAGCGGTGCTGGGTCCACTCCGGTATTCCGAGGCTAGCTGATCGGCTGCCGCGGAATTGCTCGGTCGGATCAGGTTGAGTCGGACCTCCATCACGGGGTCCGACTCGAATGAGCGGTGCACGCTCGCCGTTAACGGCACACCAACATGCGTCCTCACAATCGCGGTGAGCGTTCATGCCGAGCGATCAACTCTGGAAAACGCCCGCCGGTATGACAGCGGGCTCGTGCCGACCACGGTTCCGAAGTGCTCGCGCATCACTGCGGCAGATCCGAACCCTGCCTCCGCCGCGACTTGCTCGATGGCCAGGTCCGTCGTTTCGAGCAGCCGCTGCGCGCGACGCACGCGCGCGCGGGCGAGCCATGCGGCCGGCGTCGCTCCCACCTGCTCGCGAAAACGGCGGCTGAGTGTTCTCGTGCTCATCGCCGCTCGTCGCGCGATGACCGGCAACGGAAGCTCGCGCGAGAGGTTCTGCTCCATCCAGGTCAGCAACGGCGTCATGGCGCCGGCGCTTCGGATGGAGCCGCATGCTCGATGAATTGTGCCTGCCCGCCAGCGCGTTCGAGCGGCATCACCGCCAACCGGGCGACCGCGCCGCGATGTCGGCACCCAGATCGCGACGAATCATGTGAATGCAGAGGTCGAAGCCGGCGGCTGCGCCCGCCGAGTCAGCATTCGGCCATTGTCCACATAGAGCACGTTCGCATCGAGATCGATGGACGGATGACGACGGCCAAGATCGGCGGCGGCAAGCCAATGCGTCGTGGCCGGAGGCCGTCGAGAACGCCGGTTGCGGCCAGCACGAACGCGCCGGTGCAAATCGACGCCACGCGGGCGCCTCGACGGGCGGCCCGGCGTATGGCGCGCAAGACGGCAGGGGCGACCGGTCGATTGAGGTCGTTGACTCCCGGCACAATGACGGTGTCTGCCTGAGCCAATGACGACAGCCGCCACGGAACACTGAGCGCAACGTGCATGGATTCGACGTTCGGCGACTCGCTGCAGACGCGGACCTCGTACGCAGGCCGCCCGTCCTTTCTCGTGGCCAGTCCAAACACTTCGCACGCCGTCGATAGGTCACCAAGCACCACGCCATCGAAGGCGACGACCGCGACCATATGCGGCCGTTGCTCACGTGCCGGCCGTGGCTTGAATCCTGCGATAATCGTCTTTTTAGCCACTGGCGTATTCTGCCACGCTCGTAGCATTGCGCCATGGAGGACATACTCATGCACCCTGTCGCACTCGCTGCCGTCGACTACATGGGCCCGGCTGTCGCCGCTCTAGTGTTCGTCGCCTTGATGTCGCTTGTCGCGGAACCGACCCGTCGCACTCTCAACGCGATCATCCTGGCCGGCGCCAGCGGTGTGTACTGAGCGGCGGTTTCGGGCTATGGGAATTGATCTACCCGGTCATCGGTACAGCGATTGGGTTCCGTGCTTGCGGTCGTACCGATAGATCGGTGTCGGCTGGCTGGTGCACGCGGTTGGGACATTGCGCACCACTTCTAGGGCAATCCCATTTGGCCGTTCATGCCGAGTTCCGCGTTCGGCTGCTTGATTTTCGACAGCATGATCGCGCCATGGTTCCTCGCCGGTGCCCCCGCGTTCCTGAGGCGGCCCCACGCCGCGGTGCCTGCCGCCCGTGCCTGAACGTGTTCATCGGGAACTATTCCGGACTGCGGCCATGTCGATCTGATAGATGTTCCCAAAGCCGTTCGGGAACCGAGTCCATGCCAGCGCGGAAATCGCGATACGTCCACGCCTTATCGGGAACGCGGTGGCCAAAGCCTCTGAAGCTCGTGAAGAAGAAATACTTGCCGTCGGGCAATACTCGCCGGACGATTTACTCGCGCGCGGCGGAATTGACACCCGCGCCGAGATGCCGCGCCGGCGACCATATCCCATTCACCTGCTCGCTGATGTAGAGATCCCCATTGCCCAGATCATCGGGCCGGCCGAAGCCGGCAAAAATGATGAAACTCTGATCCGCCGCTACGTAGCTGTCGACCTCCTGCGCTGGCGAGTTCACACCGGCGCCGAGGTTCTCTGGGAGGGCAAACTTCCCGTCTCGCCATCTGGAGAGGTAGATCTCCGATCGGCCGCGAGTGTCAGAACGGGTCGCGCTAAAGTACAGCGTGCCGTCGGCGGCTACTTCCGGTAGAAATCGTCCTGGGGAGTGTTAATCGGATCGCCGAGGCCCTTCGCCTCGCTCCAGCCCTGCCCGCTGCGCTCCACGAACCAAATATCGAAATCCTTCTTCGCTGATCCTGTCGTCGGGCAAATCGAGGCGAAGAAAAGCTTCGAATCGAGTCGTCGAGATGAACGGGTCGTAGTCGGTAAACCGCCCCGAAAACAACGCGACTTCCGGTGGCCCCCATTTGCCGTTCTGGTATTTCGACTCGAGGATTACTCCTAGTCGCTGGCCGATGTGGTTCCGCGTGAAGTCCATCGTCTGCCGTCTGCCGCAAAAGTGGTGTCCATCTCGTCGTCTCGCGTTGAGACGGACCGTTCGGAGAAGAGTATTGGCTCTGGCGCAGGTCGGTTCGGCCGACCAGGACTGCTGTTGAGTGACGACCGCCAGGCTTGACCCGAGAACTGGAAGCCGGCGACGCGGCCGAGAAGAGGCACTGCGATGTGGAAGCGAACGGTCATTCAAATCTCCGAGTTTCTGGACGGACCAGCACACAGGTACGTGTTAGTCCGCACGGGCGTTATTTCCCTGACTGTGCCGAACCCGCGGAAGGAACTAGCGCCAGCTCCAGTTAAGGCGCCGCCAGCAGGCGAAATGAAGCCGATATAAAGCGCCCGCCGGCACACCACC
>CAVSWN010000012.1:0-65964 GCA_963731545.1 uncultured Acidobacteriota bacterium
CGGCCTCGTCACGATCGCGTTTCAACTGGTGCTGATCGCGAGCGGCAACCTGTCCTGGCTGAACTGGCTCACGATCGTGCTCGCCATTCCCACCCTGGACGATCGATGGTTCGCGTGGCTGCCGATCGCCGTTCCGGCACTCACGCCACCCGGCGCCGTGCAGCACAGCGTCACCGTGGCGGTGACGGCGCTCGTCGGCGCGCTCAGCATCCGGCCGATCCTCAACATGATCTCGCCAGGCCAGATGATGAATTCGTCGTTCGAGCCGCTGCATCTCGTGAACACCTACGGTGCGTTCGGCAGCGTGACACGCGATCGGCGCGAAATCGTCATCGAGGGAACCGACGACGAACAAATCACCGCGCACACCGTATGGCGCGAGTACAAGTTCACAGGGAAACCGGGCAACGTGTCGCGCCGTGCGCCGCAGATCGCACCGTATCATCTGCGGCTCGACTGGCTGATGTGGTTTGCGGCGATGTCCGACCCGTCGCAGCATCGATGGTTTTCAGCGCTGTTCGCGAAGCTGCTCGAGGGCGACGCTCAGACTTTGCGTCTCCTCCGCACGAACCCGTTCCCGGATCGCCCCCCGCGCCACGTCCGCGCGGCGTATTACACGTATCGATTCACCACACCGGAAGAACGGAAGCAGACGCGGCGCTGGTGGCACCGCGATCGGCTTGGCTTGTACGTCGCGTCAACTCAACGAGCACAGTAGGGTGCTTGTCCACCCAACGCCCGCTAGAAGCGGTACACCACCGTCACCTGCAGAGCGCGCGCGGGCTGCTGATTTCGCATGCCCAGCTAGTTCGGGTTGAACTGCTCGTTCGCGCCGTTGTAGCCGCGAAGGCTCCCGGCGCCGGTCTGCGCCGTCGCCACGGCGCTCAATCCAAGGACAACCACCAAGGATGCTGCGACGACACTTCGGTTCATGTTCAGCCTCCGAAAAGCGGTCACCGAATCGGGACTCTGAACGCATTTATAATCGCGTCCGGCGAGTTGTCAACGTGTGTGTACGGGTTTTCGAGATGTCGTCTCGGTGCCAACGCATTGTTGGATTCGCAGTGCGCGAAAATGGCAGCACACCTGAGCTGGCCAGCAGTCCGCGGACGTGTTCAGAGCAGCGATAAAGGAGAAAACACCATGACCCGCTCCCACCTGATTCGCTTGCTTCTCGGCGCCTTCCTCGGCGGCTACGTTGCGTTCGCGCCCGCGCTCGCTCAGACGCCGCGCCCGATGGGCATCGTCGATCTGTTCAGCGTGCCGCGGCTGGGCGAACCCCAGCTCTCGCCCGATGGCCGCGAGGCCGTGTTCGTCAGGGCGACGCGGACTGGAAGAGCGGCAAGCGCGTCTCCCACATCTGGCGCGCTGGCCTGGGCGGCGGCAGCCGGTCCAGCTCACCAACGGGCCCGACGGCGAGACCGGCCCGCGCTGGTCGCCCGACGGGAAGACGATCGCTTCATCGCCAAGCGCGGCGGCGACGAGATGGCGCAGATCTATCTGCTGCCGGTCGACGGCGGCGAAGCGCGGCCGCTGACGGCGCACGCCACCGCGGTCTCGCGACATCGCGTGGTCGCCCGACGGCCGCGCCCTCTACTTCACGCGCCCGAGGCGCAAGACCGCCGAGGAGAAGGCGCGCGAGAAGGCCAAGGACGACGTCTACGCGTACGACGAGAACTACAAGCACACGCACCTGTGGAAGGTCGGCGTCGCCGACGAAGACCGAGACGCGCGATGACCGCGCGGCGACTACTCGATCACGGCCTACGAGCTGTCGGACGACGGGCGGCGGATCGCCCTTCACCGCGCGCCGACGCCGCTGCTCGGCGACGCGGCGCGACGGCGAGGTGTGGGTGATGGACGCCGACGGCATCGGCGCCGTGCAGGTGACGAAGAACAGCGGTCCCCGAGAGCGGCGCCAGCCTGTCGCCCGACGGCTCGCAGGTGCTGTTCCTGTCGGGCTCGAACGCGGCTTCGAGACCTACTACAACGGCCGGCCTGTTCGTCGTGCCGGCCGCCGGCGGCGCGGCGCGCGTCGTCGGTCGGCGAGAACGAACCGTAGACGTCGACGCGCGCGTGGTCGAAGGACGGCCGGTCGATCTACTTCCTCGCCAACCTGGGCGTGCACGAGGAGCTGTTCGTCGATCCCGGCCGCCGGCGGGACGCCGCAAGGCAGCTGACGACGGCAAGCACGCCATCGGCGCGCTGTCGACCAGTCGCGGCGACCGCTTCGCCTTCACGATCAGACGATCCGACCAACGCCGGCGACGTGTGTGACGATGAGCGCACCGCGCGCGCCGGCGCAGGTGACGCCACGTCTTCGACTACCTCGCGCGCGACTTCAAGCTCGGCCGCCAGGAGGCGATTCAGTGGAAGGGCGCCGACGGCGTGACCGTGGAAGGCATGCTCGACTACCCGGTCGACTACCAGCCCGGCCAGCGGTATCCGCTGGTCGTGCATGACGCACGGCGGGCCGCAGGCGTCCGACAAGTTCAGCTTCGGCCGCTGCGGCAACGAGATGCAGGTGCTGGCCGGCAAGGGCTACGTGGTGCTGCAGCCGAACTATCGCGGCAGCACCGGCTACGGCGACCCGTTCCTGCGCGACATGGTCGGCCACTACTTCCAGAACGCCCACCTCGACGTGATGACGGGCGTCGACGAGGTGATTCGCCGCGGCATCGCCGACCCCGACCGCATGGTGAAGATGGGCTGGAGCGGCGGCGGGCACATGACGAACAAGATCATCACCTTCACCGACCGCTTCAAGGCGGCGGCGTCCGGGGCCGGCGCCGCGAACTGGATCTCGATGTACGCGCAGAGCGACGTCGCGCTTCTATCGGACGCCGTGGTTCGGCGGCACGCCGTGGCAGAAGAACGCGCCGATCGAGGTCTACTGGAACAACTCGCCGCTGAAGGACGTCGCCAACGTGAAGACGCCGACGATTTTCTTCGTCGGCGAACGAGGATCCGCGCGTGCCGATGCCGCAGTCGGTCGAGATGTACCGGGCGCTGAAGAGCCAACGGCGTGCCGACGCACCTCTACGTCGCGCCGCGCGAGCCGCACGGCTGGGCCGAGCTGCGGCACCAGCTGTTCAAGATGAACACGGAGATCGAGTGGTTCGAGAAGTACGCGACCAAGCGTCCCTACCCGTGGGAGAAAGCGCCCGAGGAGAACAAGAGCGGCTCCCAGCCGTCAACGCCAGACTCTCAGCGCTGACCTCTTGAGGCAGAGCGGTGAAACTGCTGATTGCGTGCGCCGCAGCCGCCGTGAGCCTAACGGAGCAACAGCATGACAAGTTCGCTGAGGGGCCGGTCGGTTATCGTGACCGGCGCATCAAAAGGCATTGGCAAAGGCATTGCCCGCGTGTTCGCCAACGCCGGCGCCAAGGTTGTCATCGTGGCGCGCAATCTCGATCAGGCCGCCGCTGCAGCAAAAGAAATCGGCCATGGCGCTTTCGGCCTCTCCGGAGACGTCGGCAAATTGAGTGACATGGAAGCCGTGGCGAAGGCGGCTGCGGATCGCAATGGCGGGATCGACGTGTTGTGCGCCAACGCGGGTATCTTTCCTCAAGCGAAGCTGGAAGAAATGTCCAGCGATCAATGGGATGAGGTCATCACCACAAACCTCAAAGGCTGCTTCCATTCGGTCAAGGCCTGCATCCCCTTTCTGAAGCAATCCGATCAAGGACGAATGGTCCTTACGTCCTCGATCACCGGACCAGTTACGGGCTTTCCGGGCTGGTCGCATTATGGCGCTTCCAAATCCGGTCAGCTCGGTTTCATGCACACGGCGTGCATCGAGCTTGCCAAATATGGCATCACCGTGAACGCGGTGATGCCCGGAAACATCATCACGGAGGGACTCGCCGCCCTTGGCGAGGACTATCTCAAGACAATGGCCGCGTCCATTCCATTGAAGCGGCTTGGCACCGTTGAAGACATCGGGCACGCGGCGTTGTTCCTCGCCTCCAAGGAAGCTGGATTTATTACGGGGCAGACAATCATCGTGGACGGTGGGCAGATTCTGCCGGAATCGCTCGACGCCCTGGCTCAAGCCTGATTGGAAAGGATTACCTGCTCGCCTCGCCTTCCGCGTCCATCACGAGCGGAGGCGGCTCGTACCCGATGAGATACTCGAACTGCCGGCGGAACTCCTCGAGCGGAATGCCCACGGTGGCGGCGAGCTTCGCGAGCTCGTGCGGATCCTCGAAATCGTCGCGGCGCAAGCGGATCATGTAGCGGCGCGCGATGGCGTAGCGGGTGGAATGCGTGTCGACGAGCCGTATTCGCGCCCGGCCCGTCTCGCTGTCGATCAGTGACACGAACGGGATGGGCACGAAGTGGCCACCTTGCATCGAGATCATCGCCGCATTCCCGCCGGCCAGGAGGTATTTGGCCGCGCAATAGCCCAGGTCGCGCGTGTACTCCATGTCATAGGGGATGGGATCGGCGCACCTGAGCTCGTAGCCGATGTTCTTGGCCACGAGCGTCGCCTTCATGCCCAGTTCCTTCAGCCGGGCGGCCACTTGTGCCTTGAGGATCTCGCCGATGTTCACCTCGGCGATGCGGATGTTCCCGTGCGCGTCACGCTCGACTTCGTGCAGCGAGGACAGGTCCTTCGGCTCGACATCAAGCACGACGCCTTCAGCAATCATCGCGACGCCATCGCGCCGTCCATAACTCAGACGCTTGATGATGGCGCCGACGAGCGTGTCGACGATCGTTTTCAGTCGCAGCGGCTTCGGGAACTCCTCGGGAATCAGCGTTAGCGTCGCGCCGGCTGCTTTGCCGATCCCGAGCGCGAGATGGCCGGCTTTGCGTCCCATCGTGATCACGAAATACCAGCGCGACGTGGTCTTCGCGTCTACCATGAGATTCTTGACGATCTCGGCGCCGTGGTGCCGAGCGGTCTGGAACCCGAACGTGTCGACCGTGGGGGGCAGATCGAGATCGTTGTCGATCGTCTTCGGCACGTGCACCACGTGGATGCGGCCGCCGGCGCGTTCTTCGACCTTCATCGCCGAGTATGCCGTGTCGTCACCGCCAATCGTGAGCAGTCCGGTCACATCGAGTCGTAGCAGCGAGATCACGACGTTTTCAAGATGCTTCGGATCGGAGGTCGGATTCGCGCGCGATATCCCGATGTGCGAGCCGCCGCGAAAGTGGATGCGGCTGACCGCGTCGATCGTCAGGGGCGTGACGTGTTCGATGTCACCGTGCATCAGCCCCTCGAATCCGTCGCGCACGCCAACCACATCCATGCCTTCAAGCACGGCGCGGATGGTCGCGGCGCCGATCACGCTGTTGATGCCGGGTGCGGGTCCGCCGCCGACAAGGATGGCGAGTTTCTTGTGACGGCTCACGCGCACCAGCCTTGATGGTCAGCGAGGCACGCTGGAGGAGCCTGGTCCTCGCTGAGCGACAAGGAGAATGGAGACGTTCACGGTGAACACCACCGGCTGCCCGTCTGGGCGAGCGCGCGATACTCGCGCACCCGCTGTCGGTCGCTGGGCGTCGCGGTGGTCAGGACGATCTGGTTCAGAACGTCGAGCGACCGTCGCAACATTTTCATGAATGACCGATCAAATTATCGCAAAGAACCGTCGAGCGGTCCCGTGAAAAACGCATTCAGTCATTGTCGAACATTCCGGTTGCATCGTCGTCGGGCGGATTCGTCTATCGTTTCAGCCCGAGGTTCGGGACCGTCGAGCGCGCGAGCGATAGCTTTGGTCCGTTTTTCAGCGAGCGTGCGTTGCGAAACGGCCGCGGTCATCTCTCGGTGGGCTACGCGTATCAAATCGCCAGCTTCAAGACGCTGGTCGATCGCGCAAGTGACCGCCCGCTGACACACGTCCCTCATCGCTCGTGGTGAGGACGAGCGGACCGAGAGGGTCAGACGCGGTAGATCAGGCTGTCAGGCGGGAACGCGGACGGACAGCAGGTGGGTGTGGCCGCAGCCAGGCCGCGGCCGGAAACTACAGGCGGGAACTCGGTAGTACGAAGCCTCAGCGCGCTTCGCGATGAGGCTCACGGCGACGCAAGAACGAAAGCTCGTCCTGCCACGACTCCTGGGTGGCGCGAGAGGCGGCGCCGACTTCCTGCTCTTCGGGCAGGGAAGTTCTGCATCTCTGGCACCGGTGCATCCAGCAATCGAATCGGTGCATCGAACGACGCCGGCGGGAGATCTCGGGACACGGGCGGAACCGGCACGCGTGTCTCGGTAGACGAGACCGAGGTGACGGCCGCGCGCAACGCCGGCAATCGCCTTTCTTCCAGCACGCGCGCTCCCTCGGCTGACTCGTCGGCTCGGGCCATCGCAACGACCCTGATGCTCGTAAGGTCGTCGTCGCTCATCATCGTTATCGACGGCGCGGTGTAGACGATCGTGTCGCCGGATCGACAGGTGTGCGAGATGTGTTTCGCCAGGTCCTGCTGGGCTTGCGCGTGCAAGGTGTTCCCCGGCTGATCGAGCAGGAACACGAGGCGCTCGCCGTACGTTTGCTTGAGGTGCCACATCCAGACGGCAAACGAGAGATAGCCGACAATGCCGGCTCCCTGCTGTTCGAGACCCAGCGTGTAGCCGAGGCGGGCGTCTCGGACGCGCGTGCGAAAGACGTATCCGCCGCCGGCCGGAGAGCGATCGCCGGCGCGCGCCGCCTCGCAGCGGAACTCGACCCGCAGCTGATTGCCGTCTCCCCAGTGGCGGAACACCTCTTGGGTGACGCACTCGGAGGCGGCCTCCAACTCGGCAATCAGTTCCTCCGAATGATCGATGTGCTGCATCACCTCGGGATCCAAACCGGCAAGCTTGAGGAGCGCCAGGAAGACCCTGTTGGAGATCGTCGACCGCTCTTCCGCGCGGAGGGCCATGAACGTATCCAGGGCCACGTCGCCCGGCACCTTGGGATACTCCGTCACGTAGACGAACTTCGGCAGCCGATCCTTCAGCTTGTCCACGATGATCGTCTGCAGATCGCCGTTCGCAAAGCGCTCACGTTGAACGACCGCTCCTTCGTCGAGGTCGACAACCCACTTCAGCTGGTTGTCGTAGCCCTTGCTGATCTGGATCGTCAGACTGTCGGCCGCAGGCATGCCGATGATGGGCGCCAGCAGATCCCGGTCGGCGCGATCCAGCTCCCACGTCGTCGAGACGACGGTCGCGGGCTTCGTCGCGTGCTGCGACCGGTAGGCGGCGTACTTTTTCCGCGGGTAGTCGAACTGGCTGAATGCCTCGTCGCTCGACGACACGGGATTGAGCTTGTAGAGGGCTTCGAGGATGGTGCTCTTGCCGGCGCCATTCTCCCCGACCAGACCGGTGACGCGATCGATCGAGAACTCGCCCGAGTCTTCAATCGATCTGAATGAGGTGATTCGCGCGGACTTGAGAATCATGAGGATACTCCTCGCCATTCGTGCAATGGGACAACTTTAGGCGTCGTCGCACTTGCGGCGACGCGCTCGAACTGGGGAACCGTGGCAGCAACAGACAATCGGGACGTCGCATAAGACCGGCCGTTCGCGCCAAGCTCCGCGGCCAGTTCGGGGTTGTCGGCCAGGCGCTCGACGACGCGTTGAAGTTCCTCGGGATGCCCGGGCGCGCTCACCATCCCGCAGGCGCTGTCGCGGATGACCTCGATGGCGTCGCTCCACGGCGGGACGACCGCGATCATCGGCTTGCCGGCGGCCATGATGGTCGCCATCTTTCCGGGAATGGCGGGCGACTTCAGCGCCGCCGAGAGCGACACGAGGCACACGTCCGATCCGCGCAGCGCCTCGAGGTAGTCGTCGTTCGCGACCGGACCGCAGAACCGCACGTTGGGCAGATCCTGCGCGAGCGCCTTCCACTTCTGCGCGTAGACGCCGTCGCCCATCAACACGAACATGACGTCCTGGCGCGACTGCATGCGCCGCGCGCACTCGACGATGGTGCCGAGCTCCTGCGCCACGCCCATCAGGCCCGCATACAGGACGACGAACTTGTCGCCGAGTGCTTCCGCGCGGCGAAACGCATTGTCCCGCGGGCCCGGTGTGAACCGTTCCGTGTTGACCATGTTCGGAACGTAGTGCAGCTTCGCTGCGGGAATTCCATTCTGCTCTTCGAGGATGCGGCGGCTTCTCGGCGCGGCGACGACGATCTGCGACGCGTGGCGGTACGCGACCGCCTCCATCCACCGGGCGATGCCGATGAGGAGTCGATTCTTCAGCAGACCCAGCTCCACCACCGTCGCCGGATAGAGGTCGTGCAGATTCAGAACGTAGGGAACGCCGCGCCACCACCGCGTCAACGCGGCGGTCATGGCCATGGGCAGCGGCGGAGAGTAGACGACCACCACGTCGGGTCGTTTCACCATCCAGCTTCGAAGGGTCAGCGCCGCGCTCGTCGCGAGGTGATCGAGCGGCCGCAGAAAGAGCGCCCGATTCAAGAAGCCGAGACCGCCGACGCGAATCACCCGCACACCATGCAACGTCTCGGTTTTCGGCGCAGTGATCCCTCCAGGGACATATCGGCTTGGCATTCGCGTCACAACAGTGACCTCGTGCCCGTCCGCTACCAGGGCCTCCGCAAGCTCTTGAGAGAGGTAGGCGGCCGCCCTGGCCTCTGGCGCGTACCGGTCGGTGAGAAACAGGAGATGCATGCGCGTTACCCTCCTATGAAGGAGCATCCGAAGCCAAACGGGCCGCGGCGAGTCGAACCCACGGTGCACGTGATGAAGACGATCGCGCCGACCGCGCCAGTCAGGATCAGGCGGCCGACGTGCCACGCGAACGCGCCGGACGCTGCTCCACCCATGATCTGGCGCGTCCCGACCATCCCCGCCAGCACCGCGACGCCGGTGAGAAGAGCGATGCCCGCCGCTCGCGCCAGCGCCGGCCGGTCGAGGACTCGGTACCGGACGCCCAACACCCGCAGGAGCGTCGCCGACAGGAACGCGTGCGAGCAGACCGTCGCCACTGCGATCGCGGCGATCCCGTAGCGCGGCACCAGCAGCCAGGTCAGTCCGAGATGCAGCGCCACCGTCGGCAGCACGAGGAGCTGAGGCGTCACGGTATTCCCCATCGCGTAGAAGATCCGCGACAGCACGGTGGGGCCAGGCAGGGCGAGCAGGCCGATTCCGAACAGCTGCAACAGCGCACCCGTTCGCGCCGCCGGCGCGCCGGCGAAGCCGCCATGGCCGAACAGCAGTGAGGCGATGTCGTGGGCCGAGGCGACAACGGCTGCTGACACCGCGGCCGTGACGATCATCACCGTTCGCAGCAGCAGCGAAATACCGTCGCGCAGCTCGCGTCCGCCATCATCGGCGGCGGCCGATCGCGAAACGCTGGGAAAGGAGGCCTCGGTGAGGCTTCCGCCGACGACGCCGGCCAGCATGGTCGCGACCGCTGCCGCGTAGTTGAACTGCGTGATGCTGCCCACGTCGAGGCCCGACGCAAAACGCAGGCTGATCAGGTGATTCACCTGGAAGGCCAGCGTGCCGCCGATCATCGGCAGCATGCGCCGGAACATCTCGCGAATCGCCGGATGACGCAGCTCGATCGGGCCGGCGAGCGGCACGAGCCGCGCCGCGGTGACGCCGAGGAGCGTCACCTGGAGGGCATAGCCGACGACGAGGCCGCCGACCACCGCGCGGATGCCGAAGGTCGATCCGAGCGCGACGGTCGCCACGATTGCCGCGACCGAGCGGGCCGGCAGCAGCACGGCGGGCAGCCAGAAGTTGTTGTGGATCTGGACCAGGCTCGTGGCCAGCCCGGCCAGGCACACGAGCACGCCGGCGGCGGCGAGAAACGGCAGCAGGCTGCCGGTGAGTCTGACGAGCTCTTCATGGCCGCCGCCGACGATGATCCGCGAGACGGGTGCGGCGAAGGCGACAGCGACGATCGCCAGGACGATGAGCACGGCCGTCGCGAGCGCCAGCACCGTGCGCGCGACGGTCCGGGCTTCAGCCGGATCGGATCCGGCGAGCCGGGTGAACGTCGGAACGAAGGTCGTGGTCAGGATCCATGTGAGAGGAATCGTGAAGACGTCCGCGGCAACGAGCGCGGCCAGCAGCGCATCGGTTTGCACCGTGGCGCCAAAGCGATGCGCCACGACCGAGCGAAGGGCCAGACCGGCCAGACCTGCGACGAGCGCGCCGGCCGCGACCAGCGAGCCGTCACGCGCCAGACGGCGAAACATCACGAGGCGTTGGCCTCCAGCCAGGAAATCCCGGCGCTTTCTCGCGTCAGCGTCCAGGCGAGATCGCAGCCGGCGATTTTCTCGGCGATCACGGCCAGCGCATACGGGTCGTGCGTCAAGCGGGAGACGATCGACGCCGCCTTCTTCGGTATCGACAGATGCGCGGTTGCCATAGAGAATGGCGTGCAGGGCCTGGCGCGTGGCGAGCTTGGAGAAATAGCCTTCCTCCTCCTCGCGCGCCTCGATCCAGGCCAGGAACTCGGCCCACTTCTCGTCGCTCAGATTTCGGCTTGGATCCGACAGGCCAGCCCGGCGCCGCAGATGGCAGATCGTCGCGGCGACGCCCATCACGGCCTGCGCGCGCCGATTCTGATGACAGATGGAGGTCGGATGGAGCCGTGTCTTGACCAGCGGTTCCGGCAGGCAACCCAGCCGGCCGCTCGCGCCAAGACGCAGCCAGAGATCCCAATCCTCCGACAGGAACATCCTCGGGCGATAGCCACCGAGGTTGCGTGCGCGTCCGGTGTTGTAGAAGGCGGCGGAATGGGCAAAAAACCGATGCAGGTGCTCGAGGTTCCGGAACAGCCTCGAGTGCCGCGACGGAAAACGCTGGACCTTGAGCGGCCGCCCGTCGATGTCGATTTCAATCGAACTGCTCCCGACCAGCACGACGTCTCTGTGGCGGTTGACGAAATCGAGCTGCGCGTGCAGCCGTTCGGGCATCGCGACGTCATCGGCATCCAGCCGGGCAATCCATTCCCCGCGCGCCCGTTGCAACCCGACGTTGAGAGAATCCGTGAGGCCGGTGTTTTCCTTCGCAATCAGGACAATCCGGCTGTCGCGGGCCGCATAGCGTTTCAGAATCTCGAGCGTCCCGTCAGTCGACCCGTCGTCGATGAGCAGGTATTCGAAGTCGCGGTGGTACTGGCCGAGGATGCTCTCGATCGATTCGGCAAGGTACGGCGCCGCGTTGTAGCACGACGTCAGTACCGAAATGGCGGGTTGGCGCATCAGCGGGCGGTGTGCTGTCCGAGGGGCATCGATTCGCGCTCGACCGGCAGCGAAGCCGATTTGCGGGCGACGACGACCCCGGAGTCTCGATACACGGCTTCCAGCTGTCCGGTCTGCTCGAAGTACTGCCAGAACTCTTCTTCGGGGACGTAGCGCTGATACGCATGGTCCCCGTACATGTCGAACGTATTGGTCCACGCGGTCTTGAAATCGGGCATCAATGCGGAATGCAGCGCGATTCCGCTCATCCGCGCCAGCCGGCCGACGATCGGCGCGTACGCGAGTGCGGCCATGTTGCCCGTGACCAGCAGCAAGGGGAAACGATCCAGTCGGCAGAGACGGCGACGGAGCCACTCCACGAACGCGAGCTTGGCGCGGCCGACCAGCCGCGTCGATCGCGTGTAATGCGTCGCGAGGATCAACCCCGACGGCCGCACCATTCGGCTCAGTTCTTCGACCGCGCGGGCCGAGTCGCACGTGAACGGGATGACGCCCTCGCAATACGCCACGTCGAACTGATCGGGGCCAAGCGGGAGGGCGGTGAGATCGCCCTGCACGCCGACCCAGTTGGGGTTCAGCCGCAGCTTCCGCGCCACGACGTCAATGGCGTTGGACAAGTCGACGGACACCACGTCGGCTTGATTCGACAGCAGCCATCGCGATTGGTCGCCGCTCCCGGCGCCCGCGTCCAGCACGACCTTGCCCGCAAACGAACTGGGCTCCAGACGGAACCGGTCGGCGACACGCCAGCGCAAGTCGGTTTCCGAGCGAGTCGCGCTGTTCCAGGTCCACTGGAAGCCGAAGCTGTCGACGGTCGCCTCCGATTGAAACGAGTTGCCGGACGACGTGGATCGCTGCGGCGGCGGCGTCAAACCCAGCGGCGCAAGCCACTCCGCATGCCGCGCCGCGAGCTCCGGCGTCAACCGCGCGACACAATCGACGATGGGATAGCCGACATTCGTGTTGGGAATCGCCAACGCTCCGCAGATCGGCACGCCGGCGGGGTTGCGAGCGGTGATCCTCGGCTGGAGCGGCAGTCCGCTCAGCGGATCGCGCCAGTGGAGCCGATCGAACAGCACATCGCCGTGCGTTGCCGCCGGTCGCGAGACGAAAGTGCGCGGAGGTGAATGCGGGACGGTCACGATATCCTCATCCTCGGCCGACGTACATCAAGTCGAAGTCGCTGTCGAGCGACTCCCACGACTCGTCGCCCTGATCGAGAAATGCCTGGGCCTGCCGATCGTTGGCGTGCGATGCGAACGTCAGGCGCTTCACCGACGGGAGCCACCAGCGCGCCACCCGGGCGATGTGCGGGTTGGAGCGTGACGTACACGATTTGATGGATGTCGCGGCCCAACGCCCACCGCACGATGCTCGCCAGGAACGGTGAGAGCGTCTCTTGCCGCATCTCGCCGTCGAGGCTCAAGAGGTGCAGGCGGCGGCACGGGCCGTCGACCACCCTGGCCAGGGCGCGGCATCGATCGCCCGTCCGACGGGGCTGGCTCGATCAACGCATACTCGCCGGCGTGTGGATGATCGGTGATCCGCCATTTCAGGAAGTCGCACGATCGCTGGACGTGCAATGTCGATCCGAATTCGCGTCGCGTGAAGTCGTCGAGGTCAGCGGCCGGCGACACCACCGGTTCCTCCTGCGACGTCGTCCGCGCCCGGCTCACGATGCGCGCGATCGACCCGAGCGCCGCAGCCAGCGCCTTTCGCCGGCCGGTTCTCCAGTCGGGATGTCGCTCGGGCCGCAGGTCCAACCTGAGCGCAACGGTCTGCTGCTGGATCGTCCACCCGCATTTCTCCAGCAACGACATCGAACGCGAGTTCCCGAAGCCCAGTTGCACCGGGCAGCTTGGCATCGCCGCCCGCGCCAGGGCGGTTCCGATTTCCCGTCCCTGGTGCTCGGGCAACACGGCAAGATCGACGAACCACACCGCTGAGCACTCGTGACGGCCGCGGCGCAGCGTGACGGGGATCAGTCCCAGATGGCCGACGACCTCGTTCCGGTTCGTCGCGACGAGCGGCGACCATTCCGGGCGGTCGCGGTCGATCCGGTAGAGCCAGCGCCAGTGCCGGTTGAGAAAGGATGCCCTCGCCGGAAACATGCGCTCGTAAAAGCGCTCCAGGTGCTCGGTCGGGACGCGCGTCGCACGTTCGATGCGGATCTTGCTGCTCGGCTGGGTGACGGCGGCGACCTCGTATCCGAGCATCATGAGGCGACCAGGTGCCGGCGCGCGCAGTCGGCTGCGGCGGACAGCGTCGAAGGCACCAGCACGCGGCCCAGTCGTTCGGCGAGGCGGCCGACCTGTTCCACGTTGGTGACCAGTCGATCGCGCATGGTTGGCGACAGCAGATCATCGGCGTGGAAATAGGTGCTGATGAAGCTGGCGTGGGATGAACCGTTGACGCTCTCTTCCAGCGCCTGCCCGAACGACGTGGGGCGCGCGGTCAGGAGCACACCCTGGTACCCCGAGCTCGTCCAGTCCGTCAGGTCCGGCGTCTGGCTCCGCAGCCCTCGCAGCCGGCGGAGGCAATAACGGGACCCGTGGAGCGTCGGACCCAGTCTTCGAACCAGCGACGGCATCTCGAGAATTCCGACGGCCTCGTCGGGGGTCGCCGCCGGCAACCGGTAATCTTCCCTGGAGGGCAGGTAGGGCGTTCGCGGCGCGCCGCGCCAGTCGAAATACCACGTGCCGCTTTGAACCGTGCCCGGCACCGCTGACGCATCAACCGCCAGCCGCTCGCGGGCGAGCAGCCGCAGCAGACCATTCGACTGATACGCCCAGCCGATGCGAACCGCGCGGATCTCTGCACAGCGGCGCAGTGCCGCGAGACAGCTGCCGACGATTTCGAGGTCGTCATCCTGCCCGAGGTATTCCACCCAACGGCCTTCACGATCGCCCCACCGATACAGGTGCGGATGCCATCCGACTTCGCCGCCGAGCTTCATTTCGGCGTCCCAGATCGGTTCGAATCGTTTGAAGCAGAACGCCGGATCGCCATAGACCGTACGAATCTGCCGATCCGCGCGCAGCAGCCACGTGATCGGCAGCTGCCCGTAGGTGTCGGTGAACGGGCTCTCGCGGAGCCGGTCGCGCAGCGCCGGTATGCCGGTCGAAATGCCCCGCCAATTCGCATTCCATGATCCGGCTGGCGGTGACGGCGTCTTCGGGTTGGCGTCGGGATCGGAGTCGCAGGAAATACAAAGATAGATTCGCTGTCTGCGCGTCATGCGATACGGGCCACTTCGGTCAGATAGGAGAACGTGTCGTGAGCGCAGCGCTCCCACGAGTACTCGCGAGCGCGCTCGTAGGCCGACCAAGCGTGCCGCTCCCGACGGTCGGGATCGTGCAGCCACTCGTCGAGGGTTCGAGCCATCTCCGCCGGGCGTTCCGGGTCGTCGAAATACGTGCCGGTGTCGCCCAGGATTTCCGGCATCGGTCCCCGCGCCGAACAGACGATCGGCAGACCCGCGGCCATCCCTTCGAGCAGGATGTTCGGCATGTTCTCGCAGCTCGATGCGAAGACCAGGCCGTCGGCGCCGTGGTAGTGCGACGCCAGCTCGGAGGAATGGACGTGCCCGTTGTAGCGAATGAACGCTCCGTCCGGGTCGGCCTGGCGCATGGCCTTTCGCAGTCGCAACAGCGCCGGCGGATACGCCGGCCCGATGAGATCGAGTGCGACCGGCAGGCCTTGCTGCCGCAGCCGGCCCACGGCATCAACCACGTGCCACTGATGTTTGTAGACGTCGACGTTCGAGACGTACAGAAGCTTGAACGGTCGACTGAAGGAATACGCGCCGAGCGGCTGCTGTCGGCGCGGCGCCAGACGAAAGCGTTCGCTGACACCGTGCGGAATAATCGGCTGCCGCCCGTCGAGGCCGATCGTGCGCGCGACGACCGCGCGGGCGTAACCCGACAGGAACACCAGGCCGCTCGCCCGGCGAAACGTCGCGGCTTGCAGCGTCGCGGAGAATCAGCATCTTGACGCGCATCGAGGAGAAGCCGTAGCGATCGCGCTCCGGCTTTTCGAACGGCAGAAGATTTCGCGACATCGTCACGAACGGCCGGAACGTGCCGGCATACGAGCCGCCCGGCACGAACAGCGCATCGCACGACGCGCGCGCCAGCTTCGAGAGCGTGAGCGACTGCCAGCGGATGCGCGCCCAGAGCGGGCCGTCGAGGATCGGGTCGTGCGCCAGACTCGAGCCAGGGCCTCGCCGGCAGCTCCGCGAGCGTGCGCGCGCCGGCCCAGATCACCACGCGCGTCACGCCGTGACGCTCGGGGCGCGCCGCGCCGAGCAATTCGCGGAGATGGGTCACTCCGCCGCCCAGACGGAGATTCGACGCGTCGATGCCTACTCGCATGGCCGTCAAATCGTCACGCGATTTCGCTCTGACCACTCGCTGAGCACGACGAGGGCCCAGACGCGCGACCAGGTGATGCCGGCCTGCCGATCGAGAAACGTTTTCCAGATTTGCGCGGCCACGGAGGGGTCGAGCCCGAGATTGGCGAACCGCGACTCGTTGCGGAACGCCTCGTCGGCAAACGGGCGCAGGTGGACGCGCAGCCACCGTTCCCACGGGAAGGTGAAACCTTGCTTCGGGCGCGCAAAGATCTCGGTGGGAATCAACCCCTCGAGAGCCTTCAACAGCAGCGGCTTCGGCAGGTGGCGATCCAGCTTCAAGTCTCCGGGCACGGCGGCGACGGCTTCGACGACGCGGCGATCCAGGAACGGCACGCGGAGCTCGAGCGAGCGGGCCATGCTCATCACGTCGCCGTCGCGCAGCAGCATGTTGGCGAGAAACGTGCGGCTCTCGAGCAGCGATACCTGGTTCACCGGATCGAGTCCGTCGACGTCGGCATGAAGCGATTCATGGAGGCCGTGCGGCAGCCCGTGGACCATCCCATCACCGCCGGCCGGAAACAGCGCGCGGCGGACGTGAGGCAGATACAGCTGACGCAGGAGCAGATACGTCGTCAGCGCATCGGTTCCGCTGGAGAGGCATTGTCCGAGCTTGGAGACACGGCTGCTGCGCTTCTGGGTTTCGAGCGGCCGCGTCAGCGCGCGCATCATCCACGACGGCATCGGCAGCCGTTTCCGCCACGCCTGAGCGGCGGCGACCCGCCGGAACGTCGGGTAGCCGGCGAAGAGCTCGTCGCCGCCCTGGCCGGAGAGCACGACGGTCACGCCGGCCCGCCGAACGGCGCTCGCGATGACGAACACATTCGTCCCGTCGACGCTCGGTTGATCGAGCGCTTCCACCGCGTCGGGCAGCATCTGCAGCAAGCCCTGTTCGGAGACGCAGATTTCTTCGTGGTTGGTCTGACACTGCCGGGCCATCGCGCGCGAATACGGCGCCTCGGAAAACTCGCGCTCCTGAAAGGTCACCGAGAAGGTGCGCAGGGAGCTTTCCTGCTGGCTCGCCAGCGCGAGCACCGCGCTCGAGTCGATGCCGCCGCTCAAGAGCACGCCCGTCGGCACGTCACTGATCAGGTGCTGGCCGGCCACGCGTTCCAGCAGATTGCGAAGCGCCGGGCCGTCGATGGCAGGCTGCTGAGCGGCGCTGTCCATCCTGGCGTACGGCGCATGCCAGTACGGATGAGGGCCGTCGAGCTCACCTCCCGCGCGAACACGCAGGTACGTGCCTGGCAGCAGGCTGGACACTCCCGCGATGATCGTGTTCGGCGCTTGAACCGCGCCGTAGCTGAGATAACTCTCCAGGCCGACCGGATCCATCCGCCTCGGAACGAGCCCGGTCCCGAGCAGGCTCCGAAGCTCCGACGCGAACAGGAAGCGCCCGTCCGAATCGGAATGGTAGTAAAGCGGCTTGATGCCCATCGGATCGACCGCGAGGAACAACTCGTCGGCGGCGCGGTCGAAGATCGCGAACGCAAACATGCCGCAGAGATCGTCCAGAATCCGGCGTCCGCGAAGGCCGTACCCCTTCAACAGGACTTCCGTGTCGCTCTGGGACGTCCAGCCGCTCTCGGGCTGCCCGAGCGTCTTGCGCAGCTCGCGAAAGTTGTAGATTTCGCCGTTGTACACAATCCAGTTGCCGGTGCCCTGGTCGTACATCGGCTGGCGCGCCTTCTCGGACATGTCGATGATGGCGAGGCGGCGATGCACGAGCATCAGCCGGCGGTCCGGCCTCGACACGTCGAGAATTTGCTGCCCTTCCTCGTCAGGACCGCGATGCCGCATCGAGCGCCCGAGCGCGTCGCCGAGCGCGGACAGTCCTTCGAGTGGAGGGCCGAGGTAGCCTGCGATTCCGCACATGGTTTGGAGAAACCTTCGCCTGGGGGTGATTCGGGTTGTCGTGCTGGTCGGGAGCGGTGAGGAGATGCTATTGCGGTCGCTGAAACCCGAGCACGATCTTCGCGACCGTGGTGGCGACGTTGGTCTCCAGATACTCGCTCGGCGGCGTCCAGGCGCGGTCCGTGCCCAGCACCAGTTCGACGGCCCGAAGGATGGTCTGCGGATCGGCGCCCGCGAGAATGTTGCTGCCGGCGTCGAGGGTTTCGGGACGCTCGGTGACATCGCGAATGGTGACGTTGGGCACTTCCGCGATGCAGCACTCCTCCTGCACCGTGCCGCTGTCCGTCAAGACGCAGCGTGCATGACGTTCGAGCTTGACGAAATCGAAAAAGCCCAGCGCGTCCACCATGCGGACGCGAGAGGACGCGACGCGCAGACCGTTGCGCGAGATCTTGTCCGCCGTCCGCGGGTGAAGGCTGACGATGAGCGGCGCGGCGAAGGTGTCGGCGACGAGCGACAGGCCCTGCAGCAGCAACGCCAGGCGCGCCGGATCATCGACGTTCTCGGACCGGTGCAGCGTGGCGAGGAAATAGTCGCCGCGGATCACGCCCAGGCGTTCCAGGATGTCGCGGGCTTCGATCTGCTCCTCATGCGCCTTGAGCACGGAATAAATCGGGTTGCCCACGACGAAGATGCGTGGGAGGTCGATGCCTTCACGCAGCAGGTTCTCCTTGCTGCGGTGCGTGTAGGGCATGAGGATGTCGCTGCAGTGATCGATGACGCGGCGGTTGATCTCTTCGGGCACCCGGTTGTCGAAACATCGGTTGCCGGCTTCCATGTGGTACACGCCGATGCCCATGCGGGCCGCGACGAGCGCCGCCAACCCGCTGTTGGTGTCGCCCAGGATGAGCAGGCGATGGGGCTTGACCTCGTCGAAGACTTGCGCGGCGCGCTGGACGATCTGGCTCATCTGCTCGCCAAAGCACGTGGCCTGCACGCCCAGATGCGTATCGGGCGCCCGGAGGCCAAGGTCCTCGAAGAAGATGTCGCTCAACGCAGGGTCGTAGTTCTGCCCGGTGTGGATCAGCGTGTGCTCGCAGTGACGATCCAGCAGCGGAATGATCTGGCTGAGGCGGATGATTTCCGGCCGGGTGCCGAATACCGTGGCCACTTTCATGCGACGGCCTCTTGATACGGGTGCTCGATGTACGGTGCGAGCATCTCCCGCAGCATCTTGGTGTCTGCAGTCACGCGCGCCGACGAGTACTCTTCGGGTCAACGCGGGCTCGATCGGATCGCGCTGCAGTTCGGGCAGCAGCGGGCAGATCACGTAATACCCGTCCCGCTCGATCGTGCGGTGACACTCTTCTTCCGACACCAGAATCTCGTGAATCTTCTCTCCGGGCCGAATTCCACTGTACACAATCGGGATGGCGGAACCGTTGATCATCGCAAGCGCCACGTCGGTTACGCGGGCCGCCGTGACCCGAGGCACGTAGGTCTCGCCCGGCCGGGCCCCGGTCATCGCGGCAAACACCGTATCGACGGCGCGATCCAGGCTCAGGAGGAAGCGCGTCATCTCCTTCACCGTCACGGTGACGGGCCCTCCCTCCCGGATTTGCTCGAGAAAGAAGCGGGACGACCGACCCGCGCGACGCCAGCACGTTGCCATAGCGCACGCAGACGAACCGTGTCTGCGTGGCGCTCATATTCATCTCGATGAGGATTCGCTCCTGCAGGGCCTTGGTCATGCCCATCACGTTGATCGGCTTGCAGGCTTTGTCGGTCGAGATGCCGACGACGGTTTCGACCGACGTCTGATTCTCGCGAACGGCGCGCACGAGGTTCTGCGCGCCCAGGATGTTGGTCTGCACGGCTTGATAGGGGAAGTACTCGCACGTCGGCACCTGCTTCAACGCCGCCGCGTGCACGATGACATCCGCGTCCTGTACCGCCCGCAGCACGGATGGATAGTCGCGCATGTCGCCGATGCAGAACGAGAGCAGGGCCCGCGACGATTCGATAGATCACCTCGTCGGTGGCCGCCCGCCGCTTGAAGTAGGACAGCCGCATGACGTGCTGCTTCGCCTCGTCGCGCGAGAAGATGCAGACCTTGGCCGGGCGCCCCATCTCGCCGGTCAGGATGCGATCGACGATGCGTCGCCCGAGGGATCCGGTGCCGCCGGTAATCAGGACGCGTTTGCCATCGAGGAACATGATTGTCGCCTCCGGAAGTCGTAGGGCGCTGCATCCACGAGCATCTCGCGGATCATGTGCTCCCACGGAGAAGGTGTGAAACCCACGGCGGCGCGGAACCGGCTGGAGTCCAGGCTCAGGTCCACGCTCACCTCGAAGTCCGGCTTGATGGAAATGTCAGCCGGCAGGAGGTCGCGCACCATGGTGAGAAGCGCGTACTTCGTAATCGGGTCCGACGAGACGTGATAGAGCCCCTCCAGGCTGGCGTGGTGCTCGACCACGTCGGCGACGATCCTCGCCAGCGTGATCGTGGGCATGCCGGAATAGATCGCGCGAACGAACCCGCGGACCTGGCCGGCGCGTTGACTCAGGAACCACTCCAGCAGGCCGGTCGTTCCGGAGAGCTGGCGGCCGATGATGGAGGTGCGCAGCGTCAAACAGCCCGGTTCGTCCACCTCGCCCACCGCTTTGGTGCGGCCGTAGAGATCCGTCGCATCGGTCGGATCGCTCTCGGTGTACATCCCCTTGCGTCCGGAAAACACGCAGTCGGTACTGATGTGAATCAGGCGCGCGTGCGCGGCGCGGCACACGCCGGCCAGACGGTGGGGGAAGAGCGAGTTGACGGTCAGCGACGCGATCGCATCTCTCGCCGCCGGCCGCTGCTTGACGATCCCGATGGCGTTGATGACCGCGTCGGGCTGCACGGCGTCGATGGCTCGAACGACGGTGTCGAAGTCCATCGCGTCGACCCGGTCGACGAGCCGTTCCGGATCGAAGAAGGCCGCCGGCGCATCCGCCTCGGCGTTGCGCACGGTGACCCATGTATCGAAGCGCGGGTTGAAGACCTGCCAGAGCTTGTGCCCCAGCATTCCCGTTCCGCCCAAAATGAGTACGCGCATGATGACGTCTATCGCGCGAGCGGTTCGAACTCGGCGCGGCTCGCCCACCGCGCGGTACGGCCACTGGACGTTGCCGCCGCAAGCCGTCTCGCGATCAACAGGCGCAGGCAGAATGAGGAGACACAGCGCGATCACGCGCATCAGCTGCATGATCGCGGTCTCCGGCGTGGTGTAGAGCGTCAGCAACGTCGGCAGTGCGATGGCCGACAGGCCGACTCCGCGCGCAATGACACCGGGCGAGAGCAAGAGCGTGTTGAGCGTGTAGAGGTAGAGCGCGTTGGTCACCGCGAGCACGATCAGACCCGCATACCCAAGCTGCCAGATCGCGATCGCTGCCGGCGACACGTTCACGTTTCCGCTGTCGGGCGCCATGCCCACCGCAACCGCGACGAGGCGTGAGGGATGGCCGGCGTAGGTGCCGTCGATACTGCCCGGCACAGGTTTGGACTCGACGAAACGCCTGGGAACCAGCGACAGCACCGCGCCCTCGTACGGCAGCCACCCCGCGGCGCCGACGCCGAGCCGCTCGATCAGCAGCGCTCCCGTCGAGAAGCTGTCGAATTTCGTGACGATCTCGCCGAGCAGCGACTGCCCCAGCGCGACGGGCGACCGGTTGGTCTGAACGAGCTCGACGGCGCCGGACACGATGTCCCCGCCCGTCATCGACGACTCGGCGCTGCGGTACTCGCCAATCACGAGGACGGCGAGGCCGCCGACCGCGAGCGTGGCGCAGCCGGCGGCGGCAAGACGCGCGGCGAATCGCTGGACCGGCCAGCGCATCGCTGCGCCGTACAGGAGCAGGAGAATCAGCGGCAGCAACGCCGCGATGCGGCTGCCTTCGACCAAGCCCCTGGAGGGTGATGAGCCCGACCCAGACCATCACGGCACTTCGCACCAGGCGGCCGCTCATGCTCGACGGCCAGCGCGTCATCAATGCGGCGAACGCGAAGCCGGTCAGCAGCACGTGTCCGAAGCTCAGGAGCCCGATGTCGCGAAACGCGGCGGTCTCGCCACCCGTCACCGCAAACGCATTCCGCTCGCCATAGGTGCTGCCGAGCGTGTCGCCGTACCCGATCAGCGGTGTACCAGTCGAGCGCCATCCCGAGCAGCACCAGGACCAGCGCCGTTTTGGCGCCGACGCCGACGCGCGCCATGGCGCTGCGCGTGAACGGGGCGAAATACGGCTTGGACCAGAGCAACGCCGTCAGGCTCACCGCCATGGTGATCGCGTCCAGGGTGGCCACTCGCGCGAACGCGTCGAGGTCGACGATCGCGAGGCGGGTCAGGCCGTTCCACATCGGCACCGAGATGAACACCGGCACGACGTGCCACATCAGGACGAAGCAGGCGATCGAAGCCGACAGCACGAAGGACACATCCCGGCTGCGCAGGAGCCGGAACACGACCCACATCAGGACGATCTCGGACAGGATGGCGATGAGACCCATGGAATCCGCCTGATCAGGCGGGCAGCTTTCGCAGAACTCCGAAGATGTTGGCTCGCAGGCCAGCGAGCAGCGCGGAACTGTTGACGAGGCGTTCGTACGCCATCATCGGGTAGAACAGCAGCGCGTGGCTGCGTCCGTACCAGGGTTCCGCTTCGACCGTCGGCAGCGCGACCGTCGCGAGTCCCGCCGACCGCGCGAGCTGCTCGATCGTGCGCCTGGTGTTGGCGCGATAGAAAGTCGGATACGGATCGTGCGCGTCGACGAGCGCACGCATCCGATTCGCCAGGGCGTCGTGGACCGCGTGCGGGACGCATCGCGACGCGAGCACGATGTAGTGCCAGATGTTGGGGGTGCGGAAACAATACACGCCACCGGGCTTCAGCACCCGGCTGACCTCCGCAAAATGCTGCGCCGGGTGGGCAACATGCTCCAGCACGTAGTTCGAGACGCAGGCGTCGTACGACTCCGCCTCGAAGGGAAACGCGTGTCCCGTCGAACACATGCGTGGACGTGAGGTGGGAATTCATTCGCACCTCGTCCGACACGTCCAGGCCGGCGACGCGTCCGATCGTGGCGAGACACGCGGACGTGGCGTTTGAGGGGCCGGCGCCGATCTCCAGAATCGCCGCGCCCTCCGCAATCGACTCGCGGCAGAGCCGGTGAAACAGCGCCGTGCCATCGATGAAGTCGGGACGGCCATAGTCGTACTTGGCGAACAAGCGGTCGATGCGCGCATCCGGCCGCGTCGCTGGCGCGAACGGAGCCGCGACACCGTCACGCCGTGCGATGCCTTGATCCACTTGCCTCCATGACGATCCCGGTGTCGCGGCCGCCGCCGAGCGCAATCGCGCACAAGACGGTGAAGAGCACGGCGTTGCCAGGGATCTGCAAACTGAAGTCGACGGTTTCCTGCAGTCCAATCGCTGCCAGACCGGTGACCGCGCCCACGCGAAGCCAGTACATGGTGGGATCGGGATAGGGATCGCGAAACCGCTGCCACACCGCACGCGCAAACAGGCCGATGGTCACGAGCACCGGAATCGCCAGCAGCAGCCCTCCCTCGGACAGGAGCTGCAGATAGTCGTTGTGCGCCTGGAGGTACCGGCTCATGGCGTCGTGCCGCTGGTAGAAGAACATCGCGACGCCGAACGTGTTCAACCCGGTTCCGGTGATCGGAAAGTCCTTGATGACGCCGAGCGTGTCCTGCCACACACCGAAACGGTTCCCAAGATTGGAGCCCTGGATGGCCGAGAAGCGATCGAACACCGCGGATGCCCCGGTCCATCCGATGCTGAGGACGGCGAGCAGCAGCAGATAGGCGGTCGCGGCGATTCGATGGGATGGGACGACGTGCTTCCTCAACATGACCCATCCCAGAATGGCCGCCGCCAGCGCGAACCCGGTCATCCCCGATCGCGACATCGTCAGGAACATCGACAACGTCATGAAGACACTCGCCGCGCCGATGAGAATCGCCTGGTTCGCTTTCGGCGACGCAAGCCACACCAGCCGATCGCGCCAGCCCGGGCCCACGTTCCTCGTGGCGCGCCGCAGCCGGGCGCACAGGCAGCCAATCGCGAGCGGAATCGCCATCAGCATCCAGCCGGCAAAATGGTTGTAGTTGACGAACGGCCCGAACGGGCTGCTCGACGTAACGCGGCTGCCAGAAGCCGTAAATCTTTCCGTTGAAGCTGGCGCGCTGCATCATCCCGGCAAAGGCCAGGACGACGCCGATCACGATGACGCCGTGGACGATGGTGAGGAGATCCTGGCGCGAGAGGATTCTGACGGACCCGACGAGCAGCAGGCTGAGGCTGAGAAAAAAGGCCAGCGCCACAAATGTCAGGCGCGGCGCAATCGACACCGGGTGAGGCGGCGAACGTGGCGTCCGCGACGCCCTGCGCGTACGCGAAGCTGTAGCTGCGCAGGAGCGTATCCGTCGCCGGGCTGATTCGCTGCAACATCGCCTGCGGCAGCGGCAGCGAGCTGAAGCGACACAACCAGCGCCGTCGCGAGCAGCCCGAGGATCACCGGCCAACCGACTGATGCCTGAACACGGCTCCGGCGGGCCAGCAGTCCGACCAGGCCCAGCATGGCGCTCACCACCAGCAGCGGCACGTAGGCCCAGTCATAGACTGCGCCGAACGCGAGTGCGCCCCAACCGAGGACGGCCACGACGAGCTTGGGAAATCGGAACATCGATATCGGAGTGGAGGGCTAGCCGATGGCGAGAGCCGAGAGAATCGCGTGCCGAAACGATCGGTTCTTCAGCAGCGCCATGGCGGCACTGCGGTGCCAGTTGAAGTTCGCTTCCCGGCGCAGCAGCGCGATCAGATCGTTGGACTGCGCGACGTCGAAGAGGGCGTCGATGGCCGGATCGTTCAGCCGGCCGGCGATGGCGCGGAACGCCAGGCCCGCGCGAATCTCCGGTCCGAGGCGCTTCCGCCAGCGCTTTTCGTACACGCGCAGACTGGACTCGTCCAGCGCATCGCGCCGCAAGGCGCCGTCGAGGGTTTCGCCGGCCATCTGACCGCTCAACACCCCGTAATAGATGCCTCCGCCGGTTGTCGGCTTGGCGAGGCCGGCGGCATCGCCGACGGCCAGCAGCCGCGGCGCGTAGGTTTTTCGCACCGGGGCGAGCGGCAGGATTTTCAGATGCGGCGCCGGCAGGCTGTCGGGGTCGAGGCCCGCCGCTTCGGCGAGTCGTCGTGCGAAGCGGACGAAGCAGCTGCGCGCGCCGTCGGCGCACATCAGGCCGATCCGCGCGTGCCACGAGTCGCCTCTCTGCAACGGCACCAGCCAGCCGAAGCCGCGCGGTGCGGCATGCTGGCCAAAGCTCACTTCCACATCGTCGCGACGTGGAAACGGCACTTCGACCTGCGCGGTCTGCATGAACATCTTGGGCGTCCCCAGCCCGAGCTCGCGATGAAAGCGGTAGCGCGCTCCACAGGCCAGCACGCACGCCCGTGCGCGAAGCGCCGTGGTCTCCCCGCGCACGTTCACGGAGACGCCGCCGGTGCCGATCGCCAATCCCTCCACCGTGCTCCCCGTGCGCAGTTCAGCGCCGGCGCGCATCGCGCGATCCGCCAGCGCGCGGTCGAACGCCGGCCGGTCGATGACCGCCGCGCGCGTGTGATCCGCGTCGGCGTGCAGCGACCGTCCGCTGGCGGACCAGAACCGCGCCGACCCGGTGGTGCCGAGAATGGTTGCACGCGGCAGGTCCAGCTCGTCGAACGCTTCCGCGCCGATGAGACCCGTGCAGTGCACCGGATATCCGACAGCCGCGTGCTCTTCGAGCACCATGACGTCGTGCCCGCACTCGGCGAGCACCCGGGCCGTAGTGAGTCCTGCCGGACCCGCGCCGATGACTACGACGTCGCGCACACGTCCCCCTGTCCGGTTTTGGCTTTTCTCCACGCGCCCGCCCGCCGGGATCGTGTGAATCGCTCGTCGTGGGCGCTCTCCCAGGTTCCGTGGAAAGAAATCCAGAACGACACGAGAATCAGGCGAAGGTCGAGCCACATCGATTGCCTGGAGATATAGATCCGGTCGTAGCGGAACTTGTTGCGACGGGGGATGTCGCGGGCCGCGTAGATCTGCGCGATGCCGGTGAGACCCGGGCGCACCGCGCACCGCTCGACGAATCCGGGCACCGCTTCGAGCGGAACGAACTCGCCGTCACCGCTGGTTTCGATCTCCCCGGGCCGAAGCGCGCGCGGGCCGACGAAGCTCATGTCGCCGCGGAAAATGTTCCAGAGCTGCGGGAGCTCGTCCATCGCCGTCGCGCGCATCGCGCGGCCGACGCGGGTGACGCGCGAATCGTGACGCTGGGCCTGGACGGCGCCAACGCCGTCTTCGGCGTTGACCACCATCGATCGGAACTTCAGCACGTTGAACACCCGTCCGTCGCGGCCGACACGCTCCTGCCGGTAGAACACGGGCCCACCGTCCTCGAGCTTGATGGCTGCGGCGAAGAGTCCCCACAGCGGGGCTGATCCGAGCAAGCCGACGCCGGACAGCAGGCCGTCGAACGCCCGCTTGATCGACTCCGGCGCTCGGCGATTCGCCAGCGGCCGCAGCCGGGGCGACGCGCGGCCGGTTCAACGAAATGGAGAGTGTTGTCATGGCGGAATCCTCGTCGGGGAGCGATGTGCGTCAGCCGGGGAAGGTCATTGAACGGGCAGCGCCTGACTGCTCGCGGCTGCCTGATACGACTTGTAGTCGCGGCGGTAGTAGGTGGAATAGTAGTAAGAGTCTTTCTCGATGTTGACGCGGTTCAGGATCACGCCGAACAGCTTGCCCTTCGCCGTCGCCGTCAGACTGTCGATGGCCGCGCGAGCGACGTGACGGCTGGTCATCTCGCAGCCGACCACGAAGACGACGCCCGAGGCGGTGTGCGCGATGACCGAGGCGTCGGCCACCGCCATCACCGGCGGCGTGTCGAGGATGACCCAGTCGAAATAGTCGCGGAGCGACGCCAGAAACGATTTGAACCGCGGTGAGCCGAACAGGTCGGCCGGTCGCGGCGGCGCCGGACCTGCGGTAATCAGCCAGAGGCCGGGAATGAAGCTCTCGCGGATCACCTGGCTCGCCTCGACGTTGGTGACCATGAGATTCGAGAGACCAGGCTCGAGGTCCTGGTCGAACAGATCGTGGAGGCGCGGACGCCGCAGGTCGGCGTCAATCAACAGCACGCGCAGACCCGCCTGCGCCAGCGTGATCGCCAGGTTGCTGGACAGCAGCGTCTTGCCTTCGCGCGGCGCCGAGCTCGTGACGACGAGGGACTTCGATCCCTCCTCGGCAGATGAGAAGAGGACGCCGGTTCGCACGTTCATGAAGGCTTCGGTGAAACCCGGCGACACGTTGGCCGAGCTGAGCAGCGGTGTGCCGACGGCCGCTTCCTTCCGCGACAGCGCGGGGACCATGCCGAGCAGCGGCAGGTGCAGCATGCGTTCTGACCTCGGACGGCGATTTGATCCGGTCGTCGAGGTACTCCATCGTGAACGCCAGCCCGATCGACAGGATGGCGCCGCCGAAGACGGCGAGGAGGATCGCCATCGACTTGTTGGGCCTGGACGGCCGCCGCGGGATCTCCGCGGCGTCGACGACGCGAATGTTGCTGGTTTTCAGTTCGCCGCCAATGCCGGTTTCCTTGGCGCGCTGCAGCAGGCTCTCGTAGACCTGACGGTTCGTCTCGCGCTCGCGGCGGATCACGCCGTACTCGATGCCCTTGCGACTGAGCTGCAGCACCTCGGCCTTCTGCGCATCGAGCGACCCGGTGAGCGCCTTTTCCTGCGCCGCGGCCGCGAGGTAATCGTTCTCGATGGCAGTCGACGACCTTGGCAATCTCGGCCTGCAGCCTCGCCTCGGTGCCCTGCGATCGTCGAGCGCATCTTGAGGATGTCGGGATGCTTGTCGCCGAGGTTTTCCGCGAGCTGCACCAGCTGGCTCTGGCGCTCGGCGAGGTCGCCCTTCAGCTGCTGAATGAACGTGTTCGAGAGGATGGCGGGAATCGAGTCGCGGACCGCGGGATCGCCCTGGATCGAGCGCACGCGATTGTGGAGCGCCTCTTTCTGCATCCGCTCCGCGCGCGCTTTGGTGACCGCGGCGTTCAAGTCCGCGAGCCGCTGCACCACGATGTTCTCGCGGTCCTCGAGGGCCACGGCGTCGCCCCTTTCGCGGTATTGCTGGAGCGCCAGCTCGCTCGCTTCCACCTTCGCCCGCTGCTCGGTCAGCTGCTGGCCGAGCCAGTCGCTGGCTTCCTTCGACGCCATGAACTTCACCGACATGGTCGAGTCGATGTACGCCCGAACCACGGCATTGACCACCTGCGCCGCCCGCGAGGGATTGGTCGACACGAACCGCACGTCGACCAGGCGGCTGTTGCGAATCGGGGTGATGACGAGGCGTTTGAGAAACGCATCGATGGTCCGCGATTGGGCCGCCGTCTCGCCCGGCTCCAATCCGACGGCCGCGGCCGCCGATTGTTCGGCGGCCGCGCCTCCCAATCCCCAGGAAGTCGGTCACGGCCTTCACCGACCGCTCGAAGCGATCGCCGCTCAGCCGCCGGCCCCACGAGAACACCACTCGCTTCCATTCCGACTCGTCGTCGTTCGCAAACTCGTCGAGGGTCCAGAGGCCGAGCGCGTCGATCGTCTTGTGCGCGAGCGATCGGCTCTGGAGAATCTTGTACTGCGTCTGGTAATAGTCCGTGGTCGTCTTGTCCTGTTCGATGACCTGCTTGAATGCCACGACGTTCGGCGTCTCGGATTCGATGAGGAGCTGAGCGCGGGCTTCGTAGACGAGCCGTCGCCGTGAAGACGTAGGCCGTGACGGCGCCCACGACCAGTAGAAAGACGGTCAGGGCAATCCAGCGCCGCTTGTAGAGGACGCGGACATAGTCGAGCAGGTGCGTCCCTTCGGACTGATCGTATGCGGCCGGATCGACGGAGCCTGGCGCGGCTGTCTCTTCCGGTTGCGACGCGTGAGGATTCGGGCAGTGTTGCCTGTCATCACAGGAACCTCTCCGGAACGATGATGGTGTCGAAGGGCTGCACGAGATCGGTCAGCTTGATCCCAATCTCCTTGCGTTTCCCGTCCACATTGCGAACGACTTTGATGCGACGCCGTGGACCCGCGATCGGTCACGCCGCCGGCCAGTGACAGCGCCTGAAGGACGGTCGTGCCCTTCTTGATCGGATAGCCGCCGGGGTTTCTGACATGGCCGAAGACGTAGATGACTTCCGAGGTCGGCACGAAAACCGTGTCGCCGTCGCGGAGCGCGACATTCGTCGCCAGGGCTCCGGCCGCCAGCTCGCGGAGATCGATCTTCAGCACCTCGGCGGCTTCATCCTGATCCGGCAGGATCGGCGCGCTGTTCCCGGCGATGCTCGATCGCAGGATGACGACCTCGCCGCTGGCGTTCGTCGTCGTGTATCCGGCGCGGGCCAGGACTTCGATGAGCGTCATGTCCCCGGTGATGGGATAGGTGCCTGGCGTGTGCACCTCGCCCATGACGAAGACGCGTTGACTGCGATACTGCTCGACGGCCACGCTGATTTGAGGGTTCTTGAGAAAGCCGTCGGACAGACGCTTCTTCAACTCCTCTTCGACCTGCCGCAGCAGCAGGCCCCCCACCTTCACGCGTCCGACGAGCGGGAAGGTGAACGTGCCGTCGGCTTCCACCGTGAACTTTCCGGACAGGGAGGCTTGCTCGAAGACCGTGATCGCGAGCACGTCCTCCGGTCCGACGACGTAGTTGCTGCGCTGCGCGGCGAGCGGCGCCGCCAACAGACACGATGTGAGCCACAGCCAAGAGCCACAGCCAGTATTTAGAACGCATAAGTCACCGAGGCGCCCGCATGGGTGCCGTTGAAGGCGCGATCCGATGCCGGCGACCGCCGGCGTATGTGGTCGACGACAAAGGCGAGGCGCGTTCCGCCGCTCGTGCGGCGGCCGATCTCCGCGCCGTAAACAACCACTGAATCGGTTCGCGTTGCCTGGGGAGCAGTTGTCGCGACGGTGCCGCGATAGTCGAGCCATTGACGGCCCAGTCGGACCTGCGTGTCCCACCGGCCGCGGAGGCTCTGGGTCACCGACGCGGTGATCGCATTGAGCACGTAATAGGACTGCTGAATCTCGAATGAGTAGCCGACGTCCCGTTCGACGCGGGCGCCGAACCGCGTGAGCTCGCGGAACCGGTAGCCGAGATCCACGGACGCGACGGGCCCGGTGAAATCACCGATCGCCGGGTCGTAGAAATCCAGCTTGCGATAGCCGATGTGCGCCTTGCCGCTCAACTGCGCGAGCGGGTCGAACTCGAGGCCGGATGTCATCCGCACGCTCTCGGCGTCGCGGATCGGCAGAAACTGGAAGTGCTCGCGCCCCGAGTCGCCGGACAGGACGAACGTCGTGATGGGTGTGACCTTGTAGCTCAGCGACGCGGTCACGGACTCCTGCGTGCGATTCAGCGTCTGGCTGAGGAACGTTCCGTGGAACAGCGCCGCGCCGTCGAAGTCGAGCTGCGCCGTCTGCCAGGAGAAGCCGATCCGCGTCCTGGGCCCGAGGTCGCTGTCGGTGCCGATTTGTCGCGTCCGTCGTCTTGCGTCGCACCCGGGCGTCGATTTCGTAGCCCTGGCGTTCCCGCGAACGGACGAACGACCCCATCACATACGGCGTGAACCACCGCAGCGGGTAGGCGACGCGGGCTTGCGCATCGGTATTGAAGGAACGCTCGCTGGCATAGTGGCTGAAATACGCGTAGTCGACCGCAGCCGTCGCGGTCGTGCGCGTCCGGGCGATGCGCGACCAGGCATCGACGCGGGGACCAGCGACGGTCACGAAGTCTCGTTTCGGATTGACGATCTCGTTGAACACGTTGGTATCGATTCCGATCGTCTTGAGCACGACGGTGGGAGTCAGGGCCACCGGACCAATCCGGAGGCGGGCCGTGCTGAACGCGTCAGGCTGTTCCTGTGCGCGGGCCGCCGTCGCCCACAGCAGCAGGAACGCCACGACCCACGCATGCCTCGAAGGAGTCACGCAATCGCTCTCGCATGCGAACGTTTATTGCGCGCCGGAGATGACCGAGCCGGCGGTCAGGGCCGACACCAGCCCGGCCACGGCGGCGACGCCGAGCAGCCAGTAGCCCACCGGCACTTTGTTTCCACACTCGATTTCGAGCTTGCGCATTTCGAACGTCGTCGGCGTGAGGACGAACGGACCCTCCGTGCACACGACCTCCGACTTCTTCACGTGGACGAGCTGCAGCAGGTAGTTGCCCGGCACGTTCAGCGCGCTCAACGAGAATCCGCCTTCTTCGGTCAGCGGCGTGCGCGTCACGACGCCTGACCGATCCAGATCGACGACCCAGACGGCGTAGTCGGGGAACGGCTTCTTGGCTTCCTTCTTCGCGGTCCCCTCGAGGACGCCAGTCGACTTGCCCGGCGTCGGCTGGTTGCTGCCCGCTGGCATGGAACGGCACGGCGATCATGCCGGCGAGGAGAACGGCCGTCATAAGCGGCGGATGCGGCGGATGGTGGCGTGGCTAGACATCTCTGAGCCCTCCATAGGCGTCATGCGTGTTTCCGCCGGACCAGATTGAGCCGGCGGACTTTTCGATACAGATTCGTGCGTTGCAGACCCAGCGCGCGGGCGGCCTCGTCCATGCGCCCGTGGAACTGCTGCAGGATCGCCGCGATGTAGTGGCGCTCGAACTGCGCGCGCGCATCCCGCAGCGTCGTCGGCGATCCCGACAGCGTCAGGCTGTGTTCGAGGTGCACGTGAGCGAGGACGTCTTCCAGCCGAATCGAGGGTTCGGAACCCGAGAGCACCAGCCGCTCGAGCAGATCCCGGAGCTCGCTCACGTTCCCTGGCCACGGCAGCGCCGTCAGCAGCGTGACGGCCGGCTGCGTCGCCACGCGCGGCGGCGTCCCGGTCTTGCGTCCGATCTCTTTCAAGAAGTGATTGACGAGGAGCGGCACGTCCTCGCGCCGCTGCCGCAGCGACGGCACGTGGATGCGGACGGCGGACAGCTGGTCGAGCAAGTCGATGCGGAGCCGTCCGTCCTTCAGCAGCGTCTCCGGCGACGGTCCGACGGATGCGATCGGCCGGAAGTCGACGCGGGCCACGATTTTTTCGTCGGCGATCCGCGCTTCCTTGTCGCGCAGCAGGCGGCTCAGTCTCGACTGAACACGCGCCGGCATTTCGGCGATGTTCTCCAGGAAGAGCGTGCCGCCGTGGGCGCGGTAGGCGCAGCCCGATCGCGCGATTCGATCGTCGGCCATGGCGTTCGGCCTGGGTGTCGGTTTGCGGCGCGGCCACCGCGCCGAACAGCTCCTGCTCGATGTCGTCGGGCGTGCGACCTGCGCAGTCGAGCACGACGAAGGGACTCTGAGACGCGCTGCACGCGTGGATCGCCCGCGCGATCAACGCGCGACCGGTGCCGTCCTCACCGCAGACCAGCACGCCGCAGCGTCGCGACGCCGCGCGCTTGATCAGCGCGACGACCCGGTGCATGGCTTGCGACACACCGAACACCGCACATGACGGATCCTCGGGAACGAAGAGGAGCGGCGGCGCCGCGAGGAACGAATCCGCGGAGATCGTCATCATGGCGCATGCGTGCATCGGCCTCAGGGCTGTACGTCGCGGCGGTTTCGTGTCTCGTAGGCACGGTCGCTATTTTTCGAGTTTGGTTGGGGCGCCGTCGGGACCGTAGACGAGCCGGCGGTCGGGTACACCTTTGCCTGAGAGGTCGAACCCGATCGTCGACAGCGTGCCGTTCACGTAGGTCTCCCACTTGTCGACCCGGGCATCGCCGTTGGTGTCTTCTTCGGCTCTCACGCGGACGCCTTTCTCGTAGAACTCGCGGCGAGAGATGTTGCCGTCTCGTCGCGTCGACATCTCGATGCGATCGACGACCGCGGTCGACCAGGGAAGGGCTTGGGGCGCCACCGCCGCGGCGGCCACGCGCACGGGCTGTCCGTCCGCGACGTAGTACTCCCAGCGATCCACTCGGCCATCGCCGTTCTCGTCAGCCTCGGCGCGAACGAGTCGTTCGCCTTCCAGGTAGGCGCGCACGTCCACTTTGCCGTCGTTGTCGAGGTCGTAGGTCAGTTGTTGAAGGCGAGAGGTCTCTGGACTGTAGGTCGCGCGCATCCGGCCGCCGAGCGCCTCGATCTCGTTCTCGGGCGGGGACGCGCATCCGAGAAAACTGGCGCCGGCAAGACAAACCGCCGCCGCCCAGACTGTCACGCCCACGTCTCTACAGCTCCGCCCTCTGACTTACATGTATGCATTCGATCCCGATCGACCCTTTCAAGCCGCGCGCTGTATCACATCGCGCAGTCGTGCGCCGTGTGATACGGCTATGTTCACGATAGGGCTACCGGAGCGAACGCGAAATAGTTGAGAGACTGGTTCTACGTGTGGCGAGCGACTCGATTTGTTGTGGGAGGAGAGTGAAGGGGGGAACGTAGTGAGATCCTGACTTACGGCACCAGGCCCATCTCCAGCGCATAGCGAATCAGTTCCGCGGTGGTTTTGAAGCTCAGTTTTTCGAGGACGCGAGCGCGATACGTACTTACAGCATTGACACTCAGCGAGAGCTCCCTCGCGATGTCGCCGACGCTCTTCCCGGACGCAAGCATCGTCATCACGGAATACTCGCGAGCCGACAGTCGCTCGTGTGGCGGCCTGTCCGATCGTGCCATCGAGCTGCTCCGCCAACCGCTCCGCCATCGTTTCGCTGACGTACGTCCCGCCGCCGATGATCTTCCGGACCGCGTTCACGAGCTCCGTGGGCGCCGCGCCTTTGCACAAGTAGCCGGACCCTCCGGCCTTCAGGACGCGGTGGCCGAACTGGTTCTCGGGGTGCACGCTGAGCACGAGGATCGGAAGGCTCGGATGGTTCGCCTTCAGCGTTTTCAAGACTTCGAAGCCGCCAGGTCCAGGCATGCTGAGATCGAGGATCACGATGTCCCAGTCATCCTGACCGGCGAGCTCCAACACCTCTCGCGCGTTGCACGCTTCCTCCGTTCGCAAAACCTCGACGTCTCGAGCCAGAATCTGTCGCAAGCCAGCCCGAACCACTGGATGGTCGTCCGCGATGAGGATCTTCAGACCTTTGCTCATTACTGCATCAGCGGTGTTCGCCGTGCGTCAGGACGCCGACATCGCGGAAAGAGGGAGTCAAGGATTCGTGCAACAACGCTATGAATGGCCGAGGACAGCAAGGAAGCGAGTATACGGGTCGCAACGGCGTCAGCGGAATAGGCGAAAGGCTGAGGTTTCAGTCGAACGATCACTACAAGTGCGCGCTATTCTACCAGCCCTTTCTCGATCGCGTACCGAATCAACTCGGCGGCGCGCTTCACCTGCAGCGTCCGGAAGATCCGGGTTCGGTAGGTGGCCACCGTCTTCGCGCTCAGAGATAGTTCGGCAGCGATTTCACGAATCGTCTTGCCACGGGCCATCATGGTCATGACGAGGTACTCGCGGTCCGACAGACCCTCGTGCGCCGACCGCTCCGGGGCCGCGCCCAGGCGCGTCGCGAGCTTTTCGGCGAGAGCAGGACTCACGTACTTGCGGCCTTCGACGACCCTGCGAATCGCCTTGACGAGCTCCTCGGGAACGCTCTCCTTGGTGAGGTAGCCCGAGGCCCCGGCCTTGAGAACCCGCTCGGCGAATTGATCTTCCGGGTGGACGCTCGAGAATCAGGACCGGCAGCGTCGGATGTTCGTGCTTCAAGTCCTTCAGGATTTCCAACCCGCCGCGACCCGGCATCGACAGATCCAGCACGACGACGTCCCACGGTTGCCGGCGCGCCAGATCGAGGGTCTCGGCCGGCGTTTGGGCGTCGCCGACGCGACCGATGTCGGCCTCGGCGGAGAGAATCTGCTTCAGACCGGACAGGACGATGGGGTGATCATCCGCGATCAGGACTCGCAGCATCGGCTGAGGTTCACGTGCGCTCGCGAACACTCGTCCTCGATTCGAGCATCGACTCCGCGGGAACCGGCACTTTGACGACGACCGTCGTCCCGCCGGTCGACACGGCGTCGATGCACACGGTTCCACCGATCTGGAGTGCACGCTCGTGCATCCCCACGAGCCCAAGCGAGCGTGGATCCGACGCCTGGTGCGGCTGAATGCCGCGGCCATTGTCGGTGACAGCGAGAGTCAGGGTTCCGTTCTCCTGACGCACGCATCACTTCGATCGCCGTCGCCTCGGCATGGCGCGCGACATTGGTCAACGTTTCCTGGAGAATGCGGAACATGATCACGGCGTGCTTCGCGTCCAGTGGGATCTCTTCGGCGTTGGAGTCGAAGCGATAGCTGATACCGGTTCGCGAGCGGAGCGTCTCCAACTGCCATTCGATGGCCGGCCGCAGACCCAATTCATCGAGCACCGCCGGGCGCAGGTCGGCCGCCAGCGCGCGAACCGTGCCCATCGTCATGTCCACGAGACTGATCATCGAGTCGGTCTTCTCGGCCACGCCCGCCAGAGTCGGCTGATCGCCGGAGAGCTGGCGGGCGAGCGCGAAGATCTCGAATTTCAGGCCGGTCAGCGTTTGTCCCAACTCGTCGTGGATTTCCCGGGAGATTCGGAGCCGCTCTTCTTCCCGCACCTCGTCGAGCCGTCGCAGCAGCGCGCGGAGCTGCATGCGCGATCGCTCCACCTGCTCTTCAGCGGCCTTGCGATCGGTGATGTCGAACGCCGTTGCGACCGCGACACGCTCGCCCTCGAACTGGATCGACGCCACGCTCACGTTGGCCCACCGCTCGCGCCGGTCCTTGGTCAGAATCTTCACTTCGAAATTCGGCGCGAGGCGCTCACCGCGCTGGCGCGCGCGGATTCGATTCTGGATGAGCGGTCGAAAATCCGGATGGGCGATGCCCCAGGCCTCCATCGCGAGCAGTTCGCTTCGGGAGTAGCCCGTGACGCGTTCCATGGCGGAGTTGACGTAGCGGAGGCGGCTGCCGTCCGTGATGAGAATCGCGGCCGACATGGATTCGGCGAGGTTGCGGAATTCCTCCTCCGCGTGACCGTTGCCTCTCTCCAGGTGCGCGCGTTCGTTCGCCTCGAGGCGCCATTCCAGCTCTCTCAGGGCGAGAGCGGCAAAGTCCTTGAGCACGCAGATCTCGTCGCCGGTCCAGACGCGCGGCTGCCGGTCGATGACGCAAAAGGATCCAAGCACCTGTCCGGTGGATGTGGTCAGCGGCATCCCGGCGTACGCGGTGATCCCGAGCGCGCTCAGCGATTTGTTCTCCATCGCCGCGCCCCGTGTGCGGACGTCGGCAATCACGACAGCGGATCCTGACTCGACGACGCGGTCGCAGATCGTGTGGGTCAGCGGCGCCTGCTGAGACGATGCCCACGATTCAGGCAACCCGTACGAGCCCGCGAAGAACAGCCGATGCTCGTCGACGAGCGACACCAGCGCAACCGGAACCGCCATCGTGTGCGCCGCCATCCGCGTCATGCGCTCGAACACTTCCTGGGCCGGCACATTGAGCAGACCGGTCTGCTTGAGCATGGCGAGACGGGCGACGCTGCCAAGACGCCTCGAGGCGTCCCGCGTGTATGACGCAGAGCGGGCGAAGCGGCCCGAGTCCGCCGCCATGCGCTCGAAGTCTCTTCTTGTCGAATCCACCAAATCGCACGGTTGAGTCCAAACTGTCGTTCACCGACTGACCAACAGAACGCCGCAACGCTCGTGTCGGATACGTCACTTCAGTCCTCGACGGACGCTGGAGTTACTCGTTGTTGCACACACGATCGCGGCCGCATGCGACTCTTCTCCAAACCAGTTATGACTGTCTGAAACAATGACGCCATCCGTCAACCAGCTTTTCGAATGTTCAGCTGGCGATCGATAGATACGAAATTCAGTGAATTGGTGTGCGCGGCCAGAATGCTGGCCAGCCGAGTCAACCGCCTAGCCGAGCGACGACTAATTCTGTAAGTCGTGTCTCAAAATGAAGATCGAAACGTGTAGTCGAATCACGCGGGTGTCGGAGTGAGGAATTGCCTGCGATCAATTTTCGATTCGATAGCTGACGATCCGGAATTGCGCCTGTCCGCCCTGCACGTTGACGCCGTGGCCGAAATAGCAGCCGCCGCCGAAGGTGAGCCCGATGCGGCTGACATTCTTCACGGCTCGCTCGAATCCTGACTGCGCCGCCGCGTCGGCATTTCCCATCTTCCCGAACAGGCTCAACCACGAGTCGGGCGTGAGCCGGACTGCAAGCGTCGTCGCCCCAGGAGCGAGATCGAAGGCGATCGGATACGACCACCAGCGATCGAATTCGCCGTTCCCGTTGCCGTTGGACCAGAAGAACGGCCGCGCCGCCGCGCGGCGTGCGCACAAGTTGGCCGGGTCGGTCAGATGATTGAAAAACACCGGCCCCGTCGTCGTCACCTGAAGCGTGATGTAGACGCTGCCGGCGATCTCTTGTGGCGAACGAGTGGCGTACAGGTAGTTGATCGATCCGGTGGACGGAAAATCGAACACGAGTTCTCCGGCCATCGTCGTTTCGCAGCGCGATCTTCGGGTTGCTGCTCGTGTCCCAGCCACTCGCTCGGAGCGAAAGCCCGGAAACCGGGTCCGCGATGGCATGCTCCGTCGTCGCGGTCGATGGCTCTGTCGGTGTCAGCTCCGCACACCCGACGAGAGGCAGCGTCGCGAGAAAGACGAAGCCGATCCACAGGGTCGAATAGTGCGACGACGTGGGGGAACGCTTCGGAGTGCGGGGTCGAGAAATCGTGGGCAGCTGAGCGACTCTGGCGATGGACTATACAGTGTGTTTAAGTGCTCTAAGTATAGGAAAATAGAGTCCTTACGATGACAATTTGGTCATTTGGACGCTATCTGGATACAAGAAAAGCCCAGTATTGATACAACCAACGACCTGCGATCCCGGCTGTAGGAGAGAGAGCCCGCTACTGTGTAGTAGAGAGTCCCGCGAGGGAGGATACATCGATCCAGCGGATTTGATACAGAAAAAACAGCCGAGGTGTCCCGTCGGCCGATCAAGTCGCGATCGTCGTGCCCTCTGGCGACGTGAGGCCGGGGCATCGGCTGAACCGCCCCACCTCTCCCAGAATCTGATCCGGCATCCCGCCGAGACGCCGCAGCGAGAACAAGAGCGGAATGGCCAGCGCCGTGATCACGCCACCGACGACATATCCGCTGCCGAGCGACGTCCGCGCCGACAGCCAACCGATGCCGGCCTGGCCCGCCATGCTGCCGCCGCTCGACACGAGGGAGGCGAACGACAGGACGGTTGCGCGCTGCGCCGGCGGGACGACGAGGTGCAAGTACCCCTGTCGGACCGGCTGGAACACGCCGTAGCTGATCATGCCGACGATGTAGAACGACACGGCGAGCCAGAACGAATGAGCGAGACCCACACCTACGGCTGCGACGGAGAAGCCGATCGCGGCCGCGATCAGCAGCGTCGAACGGTGACCGCAGTACTTCGTCAGCCGATGGACCAGCCAGTTGCCGGCCATCATCGATACGGCGATCGCCGCGGCGATCGAGCCGGTGATCCACGCGGCGTCTGAACCCAGCAACCCGAGGAAGTAGGGCTGCCATGCGTGGTAGCCCCACTCGAAGAAGATCGCCTGCATGGCGCCGGCGAGGATCGCGAGCCGCGCCCCGGGCGAGCGCCACCCGAACCGCACGCTCTCCTCGGCGGTCCTGTGCCATCGCCTTCGGGAGATCGCGCCGGGCCATCGTCCGCGTGCTGAAACCCACGTCGTGCATCGTGACGAATCCGACCAGGAACGCAATCAACAGGAGCAGGCACCGGATCACGTACGGAATCGCCAGATTCACGCTGCCGAGAAACCCGCCGGCAATGGATCCCACGAGCATGGCGGCCGACGACACGAACTGTCCCCGCGCCAGCACGCGATCGACGGGTTCGGTGTGCCCCGCCGCCTTGAGCGCATCGACGAGCCACGCTTCCGTCGCGCCGGAATAGAACGTGTACCCGAGCCCCAACAGGATCGAGGCCAGGCAAAACGCCAGCAGCCCGCCGCCGGCGAGCGGAATGGCGACGTAGGCGAGCGTCCCGACGAACAGCACGGCGACGCTCAACAGAAACGACAGCCGCCGCCCGCCGGTATCGGCGAGGACCCCGGTCGGGACTTCGAAGATCGCCATCGCGCCGGTGAACACGGCATTGGCGAGAAACACCTGCATCAGCGACAGGCCGGCGCCGAGGAGAAACAGCGTGTTGATGCCCCAGATGAGCGATGCCGCGAGCGTGTAGACGCCGCTGATGACGAAGTACGCGCGAATGATGCGGTCTGTGGAAAGCGGCGCGGCGTCAGCCATCAGGCTACGCGGGGCGGGCGGGAACGGCGTCGGTCGCGATGGGCAGCGTCACGCGGAACTCCGTGTGCCCGGGCTCCGAGTCGACCTCGATGTCGCCGTTGTTGCGGCGGACGAGCTGCCGCGCGATGTCGAGACCGAGCCCGGTGCCCTGTCCGACCGGCTTGCTCGTGATGAACGGATCGAAGATGCGTTCGCGGATCGCCGGCGCGATCCCCGATCCGTTGTCCACGACGCGCACGACGATCCGGTTCATCTGTCGATCCGCCGACACGGTCACGCGCCCCGACTCCGGCACCGCGTCGAGCGCGTTGTCGATCAGGTTGGTCCAGATTTGGTTCAGATCGCCGCCCATCGCCAGCACCGGCGGAAGATTCGGCTCCGCCCGCAGGTCGACGCCCACGGACTTCTTCCTGGCCTTGTGCAGGAGCAGGGCGACCGCGTCGCTCAAGCTCGCGCTGACGTCGACCGGCTCGGCCACCTGCGCGCGGTCCATGTAGGTGAACCGCTTGATCGCGCCCACGAGGTTGTGAATGCGTGTCGCCGCCCGTTCGACGTCCGCGGCCAGCGCGCGGGTGGTGCAGCCGGTGGCGACCCAGCGCAGCGCCGTGTTGAGCGTCTCGCCGTCGAGCATCGACGCCAGCGTGTCGAGCTTTTCGAGCGTCACGGCGGTGTCGGCCAGCGACGCGGCGGCGGCCGGATCGGCGCCGTGCGCCTCGAGCCAGTCTTCGAACGCGGCTTCCCGATCGGCATGTTCGAGGGGCGTCAACGCGGCCGGCCGCGCCATGACGCACGCATACCGCGCGCGATCGACCGCCTCGAGCTGCTCCTCATTCAGACGCGCCGCGCCCAGCGCTCGCGCGGCCGCTTCGACCTCGGCCAGTCCGGCGCCGAGCAGTTTGGCGCTTCGCGCCGCCGCCGACGCCGGGTTGTTCAACTCGTGCGCCAGTCCGGCGGCCATCCGGCCGAGCGACAGCATCTTTTCGTCCTGCAGCTCGCTCGACCGGAACTGCCGCGCGCGATCGAGCATCACGTGCACGAGCCGGGTCGTGACGACCGGGCAATCGCGAATCAGCTCCGGAAAGTGTCGCGAGTGCACGATCGAGCGCGTCGCCGGCTTCGTCGATCACCATGTCGCCCGGCGACTTGGTCATCCGCGAAAAGGGAAGAAAGCCGGTGACGTCGCCGCCGCCCCATTCCATGACTTTGTGCGGGCCGGCCCCGTGGTCGACGTAGATGGCGAAATGCCCGGAAAACAGCACGGACAGGCTCTCGAACATCTCCGGCACGCTGATCAGGAGATCGCCGGGCTCCATGTGGTGGACGCGGCCGCGCGCGGCGAGCCATTCGAGCTCGGCGCGGGGCGCGCCGGCGAGCGTGCGGTGGTCGGCGAGGCGAGCAACGAGATCCGTCATGGACAGGACCTCACGCTACCAAGAGCGTGGCGATTCCGCAATAATTCAGAGCGTATGAAGATCATCGCGATTGTCTTCCTCGCGATCACGGCCGCGGCGTGCTCGCGCACCGTGGATCGGCGGCCATTCCCCGCGGGCACGCTCGTCGATCTGTCTCACGACTACAGCGACCAGACCGTGTTCTGGCCGACAGCGGAATCCTTCAAACTCGAAAAAGTTGCCGACGGGATGACGCCGCAGGGCTACTACTACGCCGCCAACAACTTCGCCACCTCCGAACACGGCGGCACACACCTCGACGCGCCGGTGCATTTCGCGAAAGGCCATCGAACGGTCGATCAGATCCCGCTCGATCAACTCGTGGGCGACGCGATCGTCGTGGACGTCACGGCCGCGTGCGCGTCGCAGCCGGACTATCAGGTCACGACGAACGACTTCGCCGAGTGGGAACGGGCGAACGGCCGGATTCCCGACGGCGCGATCGTGCTGCTGCGCACCGGCTACGCGCGCTTCTGGCCCGACGCGGCGAAGTATCTCGGCACCGCCGAGCGCGGCGACGCCGCGGTGGCCAAGCTCCACTTCCCCGGCCTGCATCCTGACGCGGCGAAATGGCTGACGGAGTCGCGCCGGATCAAGGCCATTGGCCTGGACACGGCGAGCATCGATTACGGGCAATCAACGCTGTACGAGTCGCACCGGATCCTGTACGAGCACGACATTCCGGCGTTCGAGAATCTCGCGACGCTCGAGCGTCTGCCCGCCAAAGGCGCGATCGTCGTGGCGCTGCCGATGAAGATCAAAGGCGGGAGCGGCGCGCCGCTGCGCGCCATGGCGATCGTGCCGTAGCGGGGCCGACACATGGGTCGGCCACGCAACGGTCGCACAGCCTGCTAGGGGCTGGTCCTGCGTGTCCGGCCTCAGGAATCTAAGGATTCTTGACCAGCCGGAAGGTCGCGTAGACGTACGGATAGCGCGAGCGGAACCAGTTGCGGAACGACGGGCGCAGCAATTCGCGCGCGGTCGCCGGCGACGCGCCTTTGATCACGAAGTGCTCGCCGTCGAAGAAATCCGCCGAGTACTCCGGATACGACGCCATCGCGCGAAAGCCCGCAAACGGCGCGAACGGCGTGCTGGTCCACTCCCAGCCGTTGCCGACGAGATCGTCCACGCCCCAGGCACTCCGGCCGGCCGGATGGCTGCCCGCCGGCTCTGGATCCCAGCTCGAAAAGTCGAACACGCCGTGGCTCGCGGCCGGCTCGTGCGTCGCCCCAGGGATGGCGGCGTTCGCGACCGTCAGGCGTGCCGTACGCCGCGCGTTGAAATTCCGCTTCGGTCGGCAGGCGCGCACCGCGCCAGCGCGCGAACGCGTCGGCGTCAGCCTGGCTGACGTACACCGGCCACGACAGCGGCAGCCGAACGAGGTCGAACATCCCGCGCCAGTACCAGGCTCCTCCACATGTTCCCAGAAGAGCGGATGGCGATGCGCTCCTGCTGAAGCCAGGCCCAATCGTCGGGTAGCCGCCACCAGTCGGCTCGAGTAGCCGCCGGCATCCACGAACTCCAGGAACTCCGCGTTCGTGACGTTGTGACGCGCGATCGAAAACGCCGTCGACATCGGCGGCGCTCGCGGGGAATTCGTTGTCCCAGCCGAACGGAATCGATCGCGATCCACGCCGAGCGTCGCGCGTCCGGCCGGGACGTCAATCCATTCGTCGCGCGGCACCGGTCCTTCGACGCGCGGCCGGTAGCCCGCTGGTCGCCGCTTCCGATCGAACGCGAGCCGATGCCACATGTACAGGAGCGTTTCCTGATGCATCGCTTCGTGCTCGAGAATCGCGAACGCCGCTTCCGCGCGGTCGAGCAGCGGATGACCAGGACGATCGAGTTCGTCTGACGTCAGCGCCGCAAGAACCCGCGCGTCGGCTTCGTCGGCGAACGCATGCACCTCGGCGCGCGTCGGCCAGTGAGGTCGCGCGTCGTCCGCGTCGATGCGTCGGCCTCCGACGGATCGATGCCGCGCGCAAACAACCGCTCGAGCGGCTCGTCGATGCTCGGCCGTCCGAGCGCGCGCTTGATCAGCGTGTTGAAACTGAACGCCGGCAGGTGCCCCTCGTAGAACACGATGGGATGCCGGAGCGCGATCGGTTGCGAGTAGTAGGTCTCCTCGGTCAGCAGATCGAAGAGCGCGCGGGACCGCTGTCTGTTGCGGCGGTACCAGTCCGCGAACACTGCCTGATCCACGCCCGATGAGGTAGCCGCGCGCGACGCCATGGCGACGAACGGCCAGTGATACATCTCAATCCGCGCGCAGCACCTTGAGCACGTCCGTGCGGGCCGCGCGCCACGCCGGCAAGCCGCACGCGGCAGTCGCGATCGCGACAATCACCAGCGCCGCTCCCGCGTAGGTCGGCGGATCGAGCGGCGCAATACCGTAGAGCATTCCTCGCACGAGCCGGCTCATCGCGAGCGCCATCACGAGCCCCACACTCACGCCGGCCACCGCAATCTTGACGCCGTCGGTGAGAATCGCGCGGACGACGTCGCGCGGACGAGCGCCGAGCGCGATGCGGATGCCGATCTCCTTCAGCCGCTCGTTCGTCGCGTAGGTCATCACCCCGTAGGCGCCGATCGTCGCGAGCATGAGCGACGCGATCGCGAAGAAGCCCACCAGCTGGAGATTGAACGATCGCGCGCTGACCGTCGATTGCAGCACCTGATCCAGCGTGACGACCGACGTCACGGCAATCGACCCGTTCACGCCAGTGATCGTGCGCTTGATCGACGGGAGCATCTGCGACGCGTCGCGGTTCGTGTGGGCCACGAACGTGATGCTGCCGGTCGGCGACTGGGCGTGCGGGATATAGAGCGAAGGAGCCGCCGGCTTCGCGAGCTCGCGCCGCACGTCGGCGACGACGCCGACGATTTCGCGCTCGACGGGTGCGGCCATGAAGCGGACGACGATCCGCTGGCCGATGGCCGATCGATCGGGCCAGTATTGCCGCGCCAGGCGTTCGTTGACGATCGCGACCGGCTTGGCGCGCGTATCGTCGGACCACTCGAAGCGCCGGCCGCCCTGAACGGCGATGCCCAACGACTCGAGGTACCCGGGCGTGATGATGGACGCCTGCGCGCTGACCGGCTGCGCCGTCGTCGCCGGCTGACCCGGAATGGAGAAGGTGGCGATCTCCGCGCCGATGCGTTCGGCCAGCGGCAGCGACGACCCGGCGCCGGCCAGTTCCACGCCGGGGACTTCGGCCAGCCGATCGACCACCTGCTTGATGAAGGATCCACGGCGCGCCGCGTCGGGATACTCCTGCCACGCGTGCAGCGTCGCGACGGCGACGTTCTCCACGCGAAAGCCCCGCTCCTCGGACAACAGCGTGACCAGGGATCGCACGAACAAGCCGGCGGTCACGAGCAGAATCATCGCGACGGCAAGCTCCGCGGCGACGAACGTGTGCTGAACCGATCGGCTGCCCGTGGTGGCGGTGCGAATCCTCGACGAGAGCCTGAGCGCCAGCCGCGTATCGCCCGCCCTCGACAAGGCGACGAGGCAGACGGCAATCGCCGTGGCCACAGCGAGACCGCAACCGACGGCGACGGTCTGCCAGCCGACGATCATCTGCTCGGCGCGTGGCAGCGTGGACGGCACGACCGTTCTCAACAGACTGGTGCTCCACCGTGCGAGGAGAAAGGCGGTGACGGCGCCGAACGAGGCGAGCAGCAGACTCTCGGTCAATATCTGCCGGCGGACGCGTCCGGCGCCGGCGCCGAGCGCGACCCGGACGCCGAATTCGTGGTCGCGCCGCAGCAGCCGCACCAGCAGCAGGTTGCTGACGTTGACGCAGGCGACGAGGAGCAGCAGCCCGACGCCGACGAGAAAGACCATCAGGATCGGACGAGCGTTGCCGACCATCGATTCCTTGAGCGGGACCGCGCTGATGCCCATGGCCGCGTTCTCGCGCGGATACTCCTTCCGCAGCTGCTGCGCCACGGTATCGAGCCGTGCCTGCGCCGCCGCCACGGTCACACCCGGCTTCACGCGAGCGACGACGCGGTAGTAGCTCGACGCACGGCGGGCGAGCTCCTCGGCGCTGAAGACCTTGGGACCCCAGACATCGCGGCCGCGCGGAAAATTGAACGCCGGCGGCATGACGCCGACGATCGTGTACGGCTCCTTGTCCATCACGACCGACCGGCCGATCACGCCGGGATCGCCGCCGAACTCGCGCGTCCAGATGCCGTAGCCGAGGACCAGCACGTTGTCGCGGTCCGCCGTGAACTCCTCGCGCGTGAAGGTGCGGCCCAGAAACGGGCGGGTGCCGAGAATCTCGAAGAACCCTTCGGTCACCAGCCAGGTCGGCACGCGCTCGGGACCATCGGGTTTTGAGTACGTCCGGCTCCACGGTTCAACGGCCGCGATCGCGAGCGCATCGGACGTGCGCTCGCGCCAGTCCACGAAGTTGGCCGGCGCGACATCGTCGCGCTCCGTGGGCCGCGCGATGTTGTGCTGGCGCAGCTCGACGAGCTCGTCCTGATTCGGATACGGCAACGGCCGCAGCAGCACGGCCTCGATCGCGCTGAAGATCGTCATGTTGGCGCCGATGCCGAGGCCGAGCGTGAGGATGACGACCAGGGCGAAGCCGGGCTCGCGCACGAGCGACCGGAGCGCGTAGCGGAGATCCGCGCCGAGGTCGTCCCACAACTGGACGCCGATGCTGCGGCGCACGTCGTCCTTGTGCACTTCCACGCCGCCGAAGTCGCGCAGCGCCGTGCGTCGCGCTTCGTCGTGCGGCACGCCTCGAGCCACGCGCGCTTCGATCTCGCGATCGAGATGGTCGCGCAGCTCGGCGTTCAGGTCGTTTCCAGTCGCGAACGGCGCGCGATGCCGCGCCAGCGGCTACGAAACTCGGCGAACAGACGCATATGTGTGACCCCGATCGGCTAGCCGGATTGCATGACGCGCTGCACGGCGCCCATGAAGCGTTCCCAGTCCGCCTGCTCACGGGCGAGCTCCGCGCGCCCGGCGCGGGTGAGCCGGTAGTACTTCGACCGGCGATTGTTGTCGGACGCGGCCCACTCGGAGTCGATCAGCCCGCGCCGCTCCAGCCGATGCAGCGCCGGATACAGCGAGCCCTGGTTCACCTGCAGGACGTCCTTCGAGATCTGCATGATGCGCTGCGCGATGCCCCAGCCGTGGAGCGGCTGCAGCGCCACCGCCTTCAGAATCAGCATGTCGAGGGTCCCCTGCCGCAGATCGGTGCCGTCGTGCACGGTTGCTCCTGTCGAAGATTGAGGGATGAGGCTACTGCGGATTCTTGTCGATGGTCAAGAGGTGACGGAGGGAACGGTAACGGAGGCGACGGAGACAACGGTATTACACAGAGAAACGAAGGAACGGAGAATTGAACAGAGAAGACAAAATAATGTCTTCTCCGTTCAAACCTCTGTTCCTTCGTTCCTCTGTGTAATTACCGTTCCCTCCGTCCGCTCCGTTACCTCGGCGCGGGGGTTGACCAACCTCCTCACACCATCCATCAGCCTCGGCACATTGAAGTTGATCAACAGTCCAACCGGACAGCGCGTCAAATGCAGGTACGTCAGGAGCTGGGCCTCGAATACCGGCAGCACCGTGGCTACGGATTTCACTTCGACGACAACCGAGTCTTCGACGATGAGATCGAGCCGATATGAGGCGTCCAGGGCGATGCCCTTGTAGACGACCGGGATCGGATGCTGCGTCACGAATTTCAACTTGCGCGCACCCAGCTCAAAGCGCAGACACGGCAGATATGTCGATTCAAGGAGCCCGGGTCCGAGCACGCGATGAACTTCGATCGCGGCGCCGAGAATTCCATGAGTGAGATCGTTGAAGGCCGAAAGGTCGATGTGCATGCGCCGGCGTCGTGCAAGGAGCAAGCCGCGAGAAAATCCCAGCTTTCTTTAGATCCGGGTCGCAAAAGAGCGCAGTTTCTGCGATTGCTAGCGAGGCCTTGATGCGAGTTTTTCAATCGAAGGAACCTAGACAGAAAAAGAGAATGAGGTCTTCTCCGTTCAAACCTCCGTTCCTTCGTTCCTCCTTGTGATACCGTTCCCTCCGTCCCCTCCGTTTCCGTTTCCTCCGTCTCCTCCGTGCGCGCTATAATACCTACACTGCAGGCATGATTCGCCTCGGCGCCTTCGAACACCTCCTCCTCCTCGCCCTCATCCGCCTGGGCGACGACACCTATGGCGTGCCGATCCGCGACGAGATCGAGGCGCGGACGGGCCGGCTCGTCTCGCCCGGCGCGATCTACACCGCGCTCGATCGCCTCGAGCGCCGCGGCCTCGTCCGCTCCCAGCTCGGGGACCCGACACCCGCGCGCGGCGGCAAGCGCAAGCGCTGCTATCGGTTGACGACGAAAGGCAGCGCGGCGCTGCGGGATGCGCAGAACGCGATGACCCACATGACGCACGGCATCAAGCCGAAGCTGCAGACGCAATGACGCGCCTGCGCGCGGAAGCGTCAGCGAAGGCGCGCCACCGCGCCTCCCAGGGCGTCTACTCCGCCTGCTGCTCCCGCCGGAGGTTCGCGAAGTCATCGCCGGCGATCTCGAGGAAACCTGGGCGCAGCATCCCTCGCGCAGCCGGTATTGGCGGATGACCATCGCCTCGCTGGCCGCCTGGTGGCGGCATCGCCTGCGCGGCGAGCACGACCGCTCGAATACGGATCGCCGCGCGCCCAATGGAGACGGCCTCATGCAGCAGCTTCTGCAAGACCTCGCGTACGGACTCCGGCTGATGCGCCGCGCACCCGCGTTCACGGCGGCTATTGTGCTGACGCTGGCCGTCGGCATCGGCGCCAACGCGGCCACGTTCAGCATCGTGGACATCCTCGCGCTGACACCGCTCACCTACAAAGACCCCGAGCGTGTCGCCTTCGTCTTCGGGTGGAATCTTGAACGTCAGCAGCGGCGCTTCAACCTGCCGCTCGCCGATGCGCTCGATATCGGCAGGGACACCCGATCGCTGGCCATGGTCGCTGGCTATCAGTACTGGAGCGCGAATCTGACCGGCGCCGCCGATCCCGAGCGTGTGCAGGCGTACCGCGTGACGGCCAACACATTCGCGCTGCTCGGCGTCGAGGCGGAACATGGCCGCACGATTGCCGCGGCCGACGGCCTCCCCGCCGCCCCGGACGTTGTCGTCCTCAGCCATGGCCTGTGGCAGCGGCGGTTCGGCGGATCGCCGGCGAGCGTGGGCGCAGACGGTCACGCTCGACGGGCGCGCGCACACCATCGTCGGCGTGATGCCGCGCCGGTTCGAGTTCCCCGTGTTCAACTTCAAAGGCGAAGCCTGGACGCCGTTCAAGATCGACGAAGCGGCGGGCATCACGCGCGAGTCGTCGCCGTCGGTCGTGGCGATCGCTCGGCTGCGGCCCGACGCCAGCTACCGCACGGCGCAAGCGGAGCTCGACACCGTGATGCGGCGGCTGGAAACGGACTACCCGCGCAGCAATCGCGGTCTGGGCGCGCGGATCCTCGAGATGCGCCGGCTCGGCGACGAGTACGGCACGGGATCGATCTCGATCGTCCTGCTGTTCGCGGTCGGCTTCGTGCTGCTGCTCGCGTGCGCCAACGTCGCCAACCTGCTCCTGTCGCGGGCGGTCTCGCGCGAACGGGAAATCGGCGTTCGCGCCGCCATCGGCGCCGGCCGCGGCCGCCTGGTCAGACAACTGCTCACCGAGAGCGCGCTCCTCTCGGCCGCGGGGTCGATTGCGGGGCTCGCGGTCGCGGCGATCGTGCTGCAGTGGATCCGCGCCTCGCTGCCGGAGCTGCTGCTGGTCTCGCAACCGAACGTGCTCGACCTGGGCGTCGACCGCCGCACGCTCGTCTACACCGCCGGATTGGCCACGATGAGCGCACTGCTGTTCGGCGGATTACCGGCGCTGCGCACCGCCAGGATCGATCTGCTCACGTCATTGAAGGCCGGCAGTCACGGCACCGCGTCGCCGCGTCACCAACGCGCTCGCTCGGCGTTGATGGTCGCAGAGGTGGCGATATCGGTCGTGCTCCTCGTCGGCGCCGGGCTGCTCGTTCGCGGCGCCGGACGCCTACGGCACGTGGACACAGGTTTCAATCCGGACTCGGTTCTGACGATGACGATCGCGTTGCCCGAGTATCGATACGGCGACGCCGATGCGCGGCGTACGTTCTTCACGTCGGCGCTGAGCAACGTGCAGCATATTCCAGGCGTGCGCGCCGCCGGGTTCGTCAACGTCCTGCCGCTCAGTACCTACGACGGGGGCACGCGCTACACGCTGTCCGGCCGCGGCCGTCGAGGCAGGGCGTGAACCCACGGCCGCCTTCCGCATCGTCACGGCGGACTACTTCAACGCTCTCGAAATCCCCGTGCGCGCCGGTCGCGGCTTCGATTCGCGAGACGCGGCAACGGCGCAGCCGGTCGCGATCGTGAACCAGACATTCGTGCGCCGCGTGTTCGGCGGCGCCGATCCCATCGGCCAGCAGTTCCGTCTTGGTCGTGTGACATCCACCAGTCCGATGCGGACGATCGTCGGCGTCGTCGGCGACGTGCTCCACTCCGAGCTGACCGGCCGGCCCGAGCCGGAGATCTACGTGCCCTTCGCGCAGGCTCCGGCGTCGACGATGTTCCTCGCCGCGCGGACGGCCGGCGATCCCGACAGGTTTGTAGACGCTGTCCGCGGGTCGCTGGCGAAGGTCGACCCAGGACAGCCGGTCTATCACGTGAAGTCGATGAAATCGCTGGTGGACGCGGCGATGCTGCCCAACACAACGGCGACGGCGATCATGACGCTGTTCGCGATGCTCGCTCTCGTGCTCGCCAGCGTGGGGATCTACGGCGTCACGTCGTACGCCGTCACCCAACAGACGCGGGAATTCGGCGTCCGGCTCGCGCTCGGCGCGACGCCGCTCGACGTGCTGGGGATCGTGATCCGCCGCGGGCTGACGCTGATCGCGATCGGTATGGTCATCGGGAGCGTGTTGGCCATCGGCGCCGGGCAGGCGCTCGCAGCGTTGCTGCCGAGCGTGCGCGCAGCGGACGCGCTGCCGTACCTGGCCGTGGCCGCGATCCTCTTCGCCGTCGGCGCGGCGGCATGCTACGTGCCCGCCCGCCGCGCCATGCGGCTTGATCCGGTGGAGATCCTGAGGGCGGACTAGCTGAAGCCGACATTTCAGAATTCGTGTCAGAGGATTTCGGAGTTCAGATTGATTTGCCGATTCAAGCACTGAATCGGTCAAATCGGCCAATCTGAATTCAATCTGAAATCTGAACTCTGAAGTTCTCTGAAGTCTGAAATATCTCTACGACGCTCCGACGCGCATCGTCATCGTGAGGCGATTGCGGTCGTGGTCCCGGCGATAGTCGATCGTTTCGGTGAGGGCCTTGACGATGTGGATGCCGAGTCCCCCGACGGGGCGTTCGGTAATGGGCAGATCGAGATCGGGCGGTTTCGCGTCGAGGGGATTGAACGCGATCCCGTCGTCGGCGATGTCGATGGTCAGCACGCCGCCGTCGAGCGCGAGCGAGACGCCGATCGCGTCCGCGCCGTCGCTGGCTTGGCCGTACTTGATGACGTTGGACACGATTTCGTCGAGCACCAGGTTGACGTTCATCACCACGTCGTCCGAAAGGTGATGGTCGGCGCCAAAGCGCTCCACGAGATCGGCGAGGCGCACGAGCTCCTGGCGTTCGTTACGGAGCGCGATGGACAGGGACGCCACGATTCAACGATACCCAGCTACACATACAGCCGCCGCAGCATGTCGGCCGCCGATTCGTCGAGCTGCTCGGCGCGGCGGACGTCCTCGAACCGGTTCGAGCAGATCGTCGGCGCGCAGCCGCTGCTTCTCGGCGCCGCGGAAGTCGTGGATGACCGCGCCGCGGTGCATCATCACCAGCCGGTCGCCGAGGTTGCGCCGCCTGCTGCATCGAGTGCGTCACCATCAGCGTCGTCAGCTGGTCGCGCGCGACGATCTCCTCGCTCAGCTGGATGACCTGATCGGCGCTCTTGGGATCGAGCGCGGCGGTGTGCTCGTCGAGCAGCAGCAGCTTCGGCTTCAGCCACGACGCCATCAGCAGCGTCAGCGCCTGGCGCTGGCCGCCCGAGAGGCTGCCGATCGGGTTGTCGAGCCGATCCTCGAGCCGCATGTTCAAGCTTGCGCACGCGGTCGCGGAACTCGTCGCGCATCGACCGCGTCGAGCGCCCAGCCAAGCCCGCGCGGCTTGCCGCGCCGCGCCGCCAGCGCGAGGTTCTCGGCGATCGACATCGACGGCGCGGTGCCGCTGAACGGATTCTGGAACACGCGGCCGATGAGCGACGCGCGCCGGTGCTCGGGCCACGCGGTGATGTCGGCGCCGTCGAGGCGAATCGTGCCCGCGGTCGACGAGGAACGCCGCCGGCGACGGCGTTGAGCAGCGTCGACTTGCCCGAGCCGTTCGTGCCGATGACGATGACGAACGAGCCTTCGTCGATGGTCAGGTCGACGCCGTGCAGCGCGCGCACCTCGTTCGGCGTGCCGGGGTTGAAGGTCTTGAAGACCTGCTGCGAGTTCGAGCATGGCTACGCGTCCTGCGCTGGCGACGGCGCCGGCTGCCGCTTGCAACCTGCCGCACGAACGACGGGCAGCACGAGCGCGACGAACACGAAGACCGCGGTGATCAGCTTCAGGTCGTTCGGGTCGAGCCCGCCGCGCAGCGCGATCGCCACGAGCAGGCGGAACAGGACCGAGCCCATCGACCGCGCCGGTGATCACGAACCCGAGCTCGCGGACGCCGACGAGCGCCTCGCCGATGATGATGCTCGCCAGGCCCCAGACGACCATGCCGATGCCCATCTGCACGTCGGCAAATCCCTGGTACTGCGCGAGCAGCGCCGCCCGACAGCGCGATGAGGCCGTTCGACAGCGCCAGGCCGAGGACGATCATGTTGTCCACGTTGACGCCGAGCGCGCGGATCATCTGCGCGTTGTCGCCGGCGGCCTGCATGGCGGTGCCGAGGTTGGTGCGGAAGAACAGATAGAGCAGCGCGCCGACCGCGACCGCCGCGACGAGCAGCGACAGCACGAGCACGCCGGCGTCGCGCGTGCTGACCTCCCAGCCGACGATGTGCAGCCGCTCGGCGCCGAACGACCGCTGCGCGGCGCTGTCCGCCATCGACGCGAGCGTCCGCTCCGACATGAGCGGCACGTTGCTCTTGCCCATGATGTGCAGGTTGACCGAGTAGAGCGCGGTCATCACGAGGATGCCGGAGAGCAGGCCGTTGATCCTGAAGCGCGTGTGCAGGACGCCGGTCGTCGTGCCCGCCAGCGCGCCCGCGCCGAATGCGGCCAGCGGTCGCGAGGCCGGGGTGCACGCTGGCGACGAGCAGCACGGCGGCGACCGCGCCGCCGAGCGTGATCGATCCGTCGGCGGTGATGTCCGGGAACGCGAAGATCCGGAAGCTGATGAAGACGCCGAGCGCGAGCAGCGAGAGGATCAGCCCGATCGTGAAGCGCGCCAATGAGCAGGAGCATGTCAGATCTCCCGTCACTGCGCCGCGATCGGCCCGATCCAGCACGCGCCGCGGACGAACTCGCTCTCGCCGGCGCCCGTCGCGCCGCGATCGTCGCTGCAGCAGGTGCAGGACGCCCAGCAGCTGATCCGGTTCGAACAGCCGCGTGACGGTTTCCGTGAGATCGATGAATCCCTTTTGAATCGGGCGGAACCGGAACGCGGCCGCGTGCAGATGGCCCTGGAAGTCCGCGCCGATGGGCCGCAGCTGCGCGCCGTCGCCGTCGCGCGAGCGCATCGGCCACGACGCCTGCGGCGAGCGACACGCTCGGGGTGAACGCGCGCTCCGCGGTGAAGGACAGCCGTCCGCGCACCGATGGGTGCGCGAAGAAGTCGCCGCTCGCGAGCGGCTGCGTCGGCGAGCGCCGCAGCGCCGCGCCCACGAGCCCGGCCGTTTCGGCCACGATCACGATGCCGATCATGTCGGTGTCGGCGACGTGCAGGCACGCCCTCGCCAGCTGCGAGGGCGTGACGCCAGCGCCCTGGTGCACCGGCTCGAACCGCACGAGGTGCGAAAACGCGCCGTCGCAGGCGAGGCCATACAGCACGCGGATCGCCGATCCCAGCGCGCCCTTGGCGATCAGATAGTCGGCGACGTTGGTGCCGTCCGCCGGCTGGTAGGCGGTGGCGCCGGCCACCGAAATCAACTCACCGAAGCGCGTGCGGCAGTCGGCGAAGTGGTCGCCGAACGCGCCGACGCCGATCGCGAACGCCGGCGTGGTGCCCTCGAGGCTCAGACACTGTTCCTCGGTGAACGCCGCGCGGAGCAGCGGCTCGGGCGTCCCGAGCGGCCGCCACGCCAGGGACGCGTGCGCGTCGAGCTGGAATACCTCCAGCGAGAGCTCGTCGGTCTCGAACAATCGGGGGAGATGAAGCGGCGGCGAAATGATTTTGGTGGTCGCCACCACCGAGACGTCGCCGATGAGGACTTCGGCGAGGCGCGTGATGCGCAGGACCGTCGCGACCGCGGGCGAGGGCGACACAACCCGGAAGCCGCCGCTGATCCGTCCCAGCTGCTGATGATGCTTGACGAGCACGCCGATCCCGGCCGAGCTCAGGAAGCTGACCTTCGAGCAGTCGAGCGCGATCCGATGATGCCCTTCCGCGATCGCTTCGCGAATCGCGGCGTCGAGGTGATCGGCCCAATAGCCGTCGACGCGGCCGTCGACCTTCATGAGCAGCACATCGCCGGTGGTCGACCGCGTGACCTCCATGCTACTCGTCGATCACCTTGTTGGCTTTCGCCACCACGGCGGGCGGCGTCGTCAGACCCGGCGGCGCGCGCCGCGGCCTGGTTGACGATCACGTGCGTGCTGCTGACGGAGGCGAACGGGATCGAGGCCGGCGACTCGCCGCGCATCACGCGGGCGGCGAGCGCGGCGGCCTGGCGTCCGCTCTCGTAGTAGTCGCGCGCGAGCGTCAGCACCGCGTGCTTGGCCTGGCTGCTCTGGAACGCGAACATCGGCACCTTCGACCGCTGCGCCACCTGCGCGATGTTGGGGAACGCGGCGACCGTCAGGTTCCCCGGGATCTGACAGATCGCGTCGACGTGCGCCGAGACGAGCGACAGCGCCGCGTCGGCGACCTCGCTGGTGGAGTTGGCCGCGACCGCCTTGATCTCGAAGCCGTTGGCGCGCGCCGCTTTCTCGAGCAGGTCCTTCTGGGAGACCATGTTCACTTCGGCCGGCGTGTAGACGGTGCCGAGCACCCGCGCGTTCGGCATGTACGCAGCGAATCATCGGCAGCATCTGATCGTAGGCGCCGAGCAGGTAGACGCCGGTCACGTTCGGCGCGTGATCCTGATCGCTCGTCCCCGCGCCGGCGACGAACGGATCGGCGACGTAGTTGAAGACGACCGGGAGACGCTTGGCGCGCTGCAGCGCGGCCTGCAGCGTCGGCGTCGAAAAGGTGATCAGCAGGTCCGAGTCGGCGAGCGCGGCGTCGACGAGCGCCGCTGACCGTCGCCATGTCGCCCTGCGCGTTCCTGACGGTGTACTTGTAGTCGCGGCCGTCCACGAGCCCCGACTCCTTCAGGCCGTCGAGCACGCCCTGCTCGCCTTCCTCGACTTCCGCCACGCGATTGAGCTCGATCAAACTGAGGCGCCACGTTTTCGACAGCGGCTTCCGATCCGCGGCCTGGTTCGCCGGAGGAGCCGCCGGCACCGCCTTCTTGTGCACGCCCGTCTCGTCCACCACGACGCTGGCGCGGGCCAGCGCTTCGTCCGGCACGCGCCACGGCTCCCTCAGTCCCTTGAGCACGGTCGTGTTGACCGAGAGGAAGGCCGGTACGAGATCGAGAACGTCGCGCACGGGAATCTTGGCGATGTCCGCGCCTTCGAGGATGTCGGCCGCGAGCAGGCCGCCCTGGCGCCCCACTTGATAGAAGTCGGGGCCGGCGTCGAACAGGGTGCCGCGGTCGGGCGCGCCAGGCAGGATCGTGAACACCGGCACGCTGGACCGCTTCGCGATGGCGATCACCTGATCGATTCCGGCGATGACCGTGTTGTCGCCGCCAACCCAGATCGCCTGCGCGCCGCGCGCGATGAGCGAGTTGACCGCGTCGCCCACGGCCGACGTGGTGTCCGCGTTGGCCTCGAGCAGCGTCAGACCCGTTTCCTTGGCGATCTTGCGTCCGCGCTCGACGAAGATCAGCGAGTTGGTTTCCGACGGATTCCAGGCGGTGCCGATGCGCTCGAGCCCCGGCAGCATCTGCTTCGCGAGCGCGAACGCCGTTTCCACGGGCGGAAAGCTGCCCTGCCCGACCATGTACGGCGGATGCTTCAGCGGATTGGCGCGGTCGAGGCCGACGCCCGACGCGAACGGATCGGCCACGAGCGTGAAGAGATGTTTGACCTTGCCCTCGCGGTTGTTGTTCGCCACCGCCTGCATCGACGGCGTGCTCGACGTGATGACGAGATCGAAGCCGCCGGCAGTCACCTGCCGCGCAATGGCCACGCCGGTCGGCATGTCGCCCTGCGCGTTGAACCGTTCGATCGTCAGGTTGTCGCCGTCGCGATAGCCGCGCGACGCCAGCCCGTCGATGGTGCCGCGAATGCCCTCGTCCAGGACCGTCGTGTTCGCGTGCTGAAGAATCGCGATGCGCTGGACTTTCCGGGACGCCGACGCCTCCAGAGCGGTGCTCGCGATCGGCGAGCAGCAGAATCGCGGATGCGGCTGCGATCAGCAGCACGCCGAGGGCAAGACGTTTGATGGCGTACAGCAAAGCCGTGTGGAAGGCGAGAGCCGCTCGAATCTTGTGACGGGATGCGGGCGGGTGTCAACTATGTCTGGGGGATCCGGGAGAGGTGTGTCACGACACAGGTCCATTGCGCCCTGTTGCCGGACAAAAACACACGTCACCCGTTCCACCTCGCGGAATCGCCGTCCCTGGTAGGTCCCTCCCGATACTCCGCGCGACGTGACCACGGCTGCGTCGCCGTACACGCGGACGTGGAAGTCGTCGGACTCCATCACGTCGTGAGTGACCGTCCCGGACGACACCAACCCCAGAAACGTCGCCTTGTCGATGATGCCGCCGTCGGAGCCGATGATCGTCCAGTCGTCCGACATGAACCGGCCGATGGCCGCGGCGTCATTGCTGACCATCGCCCGGTCCCAGGCGTTGCCACGTCAATCAAGTCGTTTGTTTCGCTCATGGAGAATGTCGCGACGGACTCAAATCTAAGTCTGCTTCAGTTCCGGCTGTACGAATGACCAGTGGCTGTGGATGATCTTCCACGTGCCGCCAATCCGGCTGTAGACCTCGGTGGCATTCCAGCGAGCCAGGACACTTTCCGGAGCATCCGGCAGTTTTCCGTAGTTCACAAGGTTGAACGTCAAGAGCGCGACATCCCCATGGCCCTGAACCTTCGGGTCGATCATGTCGTACCGTGGATCCGTGAACGGGGGCTTCATGTCCTTCATCGGCGCCACCCGAACCTGCAGCGCCTCCAGGCCATCGACCCGCGTTTCCGTAAACGGATCGAAATACGTCACCTCTGGCGCCATGATGTCGAGGTAACCCTGAGGGTCCAAGGTAATCCAGCGGTCGAGCGCAGCACGCTCCAAGGCGACGAGTTCTTCGAGCAAGCGATCCATGGAAACCTCCTCCCTCTTAGGGCTTGACCGCGATCATCTGCAGTTCGATCCGCGCTTTGTCATTGAGCGCCGCCACCTGCACCGTCGCCCGCGCCGGCGGATCGGTCGGGAACGTCTGACGGTACACCGCGTTGAATGTTGCGAAGTCGTCGAAGCTCGCGATGTAGGCCGTGACCGACGTCACGTGCGTAAAATCCATGCCCGCCGTCCTCGAGCACTTCGCGAATATTTGCGAGCACCTGGCGCGTCTCGGGTTCGATCCCGCCTGGCACGAGCGCGCTCGTGACCGGATCGCGGCCGAGATGGCCCGACACGTACAACGTGTTGCCGACGAGGATGCCCGGGCTGAACGGCAGCCCCGTGTTCGGCGCCCGCTCAGGGCGAATCACTCGACGCGCGCTCGGCGGTTGTTGGGCCGCATCGCCAGGCAGTGCGGTAGTCGAGACGAAGCCGAGCAACAGCCCGGCTGTGGCGGCAAGGACAGCGTTCGTGCGCATGTGATCCTCCAAATCGGGTATCTTCATCTGCGATAACGCGACGCCGGGGGTGAGTACATCATGAAACGTCATATTGCCGCGCTTGCCGGAATCATCATCATCGCGGGGCTGACTGGAACTGTCGGTGGGCAGAACGCCGGCGCCGATTGGCCGCAGTGGCGCGGCCCGAATCGCGACGGCACGCTGACCGCATTCACCGAGCCGCGATCCTGGCCCGAACAGCTCACGCAGAAATGGAAGATCGAGGTCGGCACCGGCTACGCCACCCCGATCATCGTCGGCAACCGCGTCTACGCGTTCTCGCGCCAGCAGGACAACGAAGTGCTGCGGGCGATCGACGTCGACACCGGAAAGATCGTCTGGGAGACGAGCTACCCGGCGTCGTTCAAGATGAACCCGGCGACGTCTCGGCACGGCCCCGGACCGAAATCGACGCCGACCTACGCGAACGGCCGGCTGTTCACGCTTGGCATCAGCGGCATCGTCACCGCCTTCGACGCCGCAACCGGCAAGCAGCTGTGGCAGAAACCTGCCGGGCCGGTCGAGCCGCTGTTTCACACGTCGCAGTCGGCGCTGGTCGATCGCGGTGTGGTGATCCTGCACGTCGGCGGCCACAAAGACGGCGCGCTGACGGCGTTCGATCCGGCCACCGGCGCCGTGAAGTGGAGCTGGAACGGCGACGGTCCGGCCTACGGGTCGCCGATCATCGCGGAGATCGACGGCACGCGGCAGGTGATCGTGTTCTCACAGGACAACCTCGTCGGCGTGGATGCTTCGAACGGCCAGCTGCTGTGGCGCACGCCGTTCACGGCGCGCTCCATCACGAACTCGATCACGCCGCTCGTCTACGGCGGCCGCACGATCATCGTCTCGGGCCAGGGCAAGCCGCTGACGGCGTACACGATTGCGAAGAAGGACGGCCAGTGGACCGCCGAGATGGCCTGGGAAAACCCGCAGCTGTCGATGTCGTTCAGCAACGCCGTGCTGGTCGGCGACGCCGTGTTCTCGATGTCGGCGATGAACAGCGGCCAGTTCTTCTGGGCCGACGCGAAGACCGGCAAGACGCTGTGGACGTCGCGCCCGCGTCAGGCCTCGAACGCGGCGATCGTCCGGAGCGGCAACCTGCTCTTCGTGCTGAAAGACGATGCCGAGCTGATGGTGGCGCGCAGCGCGCCGGGCGGATTCGAACCGCTGAAGACCTACACCGTCGCCGACAGCGCCACCTGGCCCGCGCCGGCGTTTTCGGGCAATCGGATTCTGGTGAAGGACATCTCGACGATCGCGCTGTGGACGGTGAACTGAGATCAGGGCGACGGAGGTTACGGAGGAACGGTATTCACACGGAGGAACGGAGCAACGGAGACGCAACGGAGAAGACAGCGTGACGCTACTGGTTCGACGGGCGTCGCGAAGCGACGCGCGCGGGGAAATGAAACGGCGGAAACGAACACCGCTAATCGCGCAGGTGCTCGTTTTCGCCGTTTCATTTCTCCCCGCTACTCGGCCGGCCATGCCGGCCGACCCGTCGAACCGGAGTCTTCTCCGTTCGTCCTCCGTTCCTCCGTTTCTCTGTGTGAATACCGTGCACTCCGTCATCTCCGTTATCTCGATCACGACGAGGCGAGGCGCTTGAACGCCTCGACGCGCCTCAGCAGCTCGTCGCACGTGGCGGCGAGCTGCGTGCGCTGTTCGACGTCGGCCGAGGCCGCGGCGGCCGGCGAAAAGCTCCGTAGCACATCGCGAACCTGCTCCGCCGCGATCTTGACCTCCTCCATCGCGATCGCGAACGCGGCATCGGCGGACGCGCGCTGCTCCGATGCGAGCGCATCGTTCCTCACCTTCTGCAGCATCTTCTGCATGCGATCGCTGCCGGGATCGAGCTGAAAAATCAGATAGTGCTTGGGCGCCATGGTGACCGCCGTCACCTTGTAGTGGAACTCGTGCCCCACTTCGTCCACTTCCGCGCACGGCCCCCACTCGCGCAGCATCGGCTCGCCCTTGTTCCAGAAGAGGCCGGCCTCCTCGAGAATGTGGCCGAGGAACGGAAACGTGCCGTCGCCGGCGAGCCGCGCGAACCAACGGGGAAGCGGCGCCAGCGACCCGAAGGACCCATCGGCGCGCCGCTCGAACACGGCGATCCCGAGCCCGTTCATCAACGCTTTCAGCAGATCCTCGCTCATGGGATTTGTCCGTGTGCTACTTGGCCACCATCGCCCGCGCCAGCGCCGAGAACGTCTCGTCCACGTGGATGCCGCTCTTGGCGCTCGTTTTCACGACGGGACATTTCAACTGATCGAGCGCGCTCTGATCGAGCTCCCAGGTGCTGTCGAGATCGGTCTTGTTGATCGCGAGCATCGCCGGAACCGGCTGACCGATCGCCCACTGCGCCTTCGCGTGCAGCATGAGCGCGGTGTCGAGCGTCGTGCGGCGTGTCGCGTCCACGACCAGCAGGTAGCCGGAGGTGCCGCGCAGGTACGACATGTGGAGTTTCTGAAACTCGTCCTCGCCGTGAAGATCCCACACGATCAGATCGACCCTCTCATCGCCGAGGTCGACGCTCTTCTTCTCGATCTTCACGCCGACCGTCGTCAGGTACTTGTCGGAGAAGATGCTGTGGACGAAGCGGGACACGAGGCTGGTCTTGCCGACGCCGAACCCGCCGAGCATGCAAATTTTCTTCTGAATCACGGGCGGCTGCTCCGTTGTCCTGAATCGTCCGAGATGCGTCACGCGAAACGACGCCCGGCGGTTGCGCTGCTTGTCGGCCTCGGTCGTGCCCGGCGTCAGCGGCGCGCGTGCTGCCGACGCCGGTCGCCGTGAACGCAATGGCCGTGAGCGCCGGCGACCGGATCTGGGAGAGCACGATATTCGCCCGCGCGTTGCTGAGCGGTCCGTTTTCGGAATCGCTGCCATCGGTGTCGGTGTGGCCGGTGATCGCCACCTCCGCCCGCCGGCCGCGCGCGCGAAGCACGTCGTTGAGGTCGAGCAGGAGCGCCGCGACGCCGCTGACCTCGTCGCTCTGATCGGCGACGATCTGCGAGCGGCCTTTCGGAAACTGCACCGTCATCGCTTCCAGCCGTTCTTTCAGGCGCTCTTCCGGGCTCTGCCCGCTGTACGCGAACCGCCGCACGCCGGCGATCGCCGGCGCCAGCCGCTCGCTCTCCACGATCCACCGATCGGGCGCCGATCCCTGAGCGCCGAGCACGCCGTCACGATAGTCCAGCGTCACACCGGGCGGCGGGCGCAGCAAGTCGCGCGCTCGCGCGGTGACGAAATTCGGGTGGAGGCTTTGATACGGCTCCCAGCGGCTCTCGACGCCGTCCGCCGACAGCCCCGCGGCGCTCACGAGCGACGCTGGATCCCGTGCGAGCGTGTCGCGCAAGCCCGCGACGAAGAACTTCCCGCCGCGCCGTCCGCTCGACGCGATCATGATGCCGGGTTCGGCGCTCAGTCGATCGAGGTATGTGTTCCACCGCTGCCGCTCGCGGTAGCCGAGAAACGCCCACGCACCAGCCGCGAGCAGCACGACGAGGGCGGCGATCGCCCACTTTCGATACGACGCGCCCTCTTGACGCGAACGGAACTGCGTGACGAGGCAGGCTTCCATCTCGGGACGGGCGCGCTCGAACGGCGCGGAATCTCCCGTGAACGCCTGCAGCTCGACCCCGAGCTGAAAGTGGATGCGTTCGAGCGCATTCTGAAACGTCGACTGCAGCGAACGCGGCGCTGTGCCGCGCACCACGCCGGCCAGCAGTGCGTGCGGCCCCTGTTCGACGAGCACCGACAGCTCGCCCACGCGCATCGCGTCGAGCGTGTCGCCGTCGCTGGTCTTGAACGAATCGCGCACGAAATCGCGGATCGCCGTGAGCATCGCCGACACCTGATCCGTGTCGCGCGAGGGACGCGGCTCCGACCACACCTCCTGCAACAGCAGTCCCGTCTCGGCGTGGACGAGGAACACCTGGTCGACGCGGTACTCCAGCGTGTTCAGCAGGACTATTTCCGCGAACGGCTTGCCGGTGCGAAACGCGGTCCACCGCCACTGCAGCGCGCGCCACGAGAAGCTGTGCTCCACCGTTCGATTGAGCGACTCCATCATCGAGGCGAGCGTGTGCGCGATCGCCTTGCGGATGGCGGGGCCCATGACCGGGAACAACGCGTCCGCGAGCGGTCGCGGATCCTTGCGGACCGATGCCGTGACCGCGACTTCGATGGAGGGGGCGAGCGCTTTGGTGAGCTGCGGATCGGTGGCGCGGAGCGCGATCGCGTCCGGCAGCACGCGGCTGACGTCGCGCGTCTGGATCGACGGATCGCGCAAGTGCGCCTGGAGCGCCTTCAGCTCGCGCCGTTCGGGCCCGACGATCAGCGACCGGAGTTCGGAGAAGCTGTCGCCGTCGCCCAGGTCGTTGATGGCGCGGCCGTTGCCGTCGGGGACGCGCTCCCGCTCGCGCTCGGCGCCGGCATCAGGCATTGCCCTCGGCGTCCGGGATCGGGAAGTCGTTGGTGAGGCGCATCGCCATCTCGGTCAGCAGCGCCGCCAGCGTGGCCCGGTCGGCTTTGTCGCTCCGCAGCGTCTGCGCCTCGTTGGCGAGCGTGGCGAGCACTTCGTCCATCTTCTTGCGGATGTCGTCGCTGAGCCGCTGGTTCTGCTCGAGGATCTGCTGCCGCAGCTCGCGCTGGCTCTTGGCCAGCTGCTCGTCGACCGTGGTGATGCGGCGGCCGAGCGACGCGGCCGAGTCTTTGATCTCGCGCGAGAGCGTCGCATCCGACTCGACGCGATCGTCGTGGTCGGCCTTGAGATGCTCGGTCAGCGACTCCATTTCCTTCTTGGTGTAGTCCTCGAGCGCGCTCACCCGGTTCCAGACGTCGGCTTTCAGATCGCTGGTCTCTTTCAGGATGCGTTCCTCGAGCCGCGCGAAGCGCCGCTCGAATTCGCGCACCTGGTTGCCGAAGAGGATGTCGCGCACCTTGTCGATGCTGGCGGCGCCGCCGGCCTCAGGGGGAGCGGGCGTTCCCGCGCGGTCGCCTCCGTTGGCGCGGCTCGCCTCGTTCGCCGCGGCGCTGGGATCGTCTTTGGATGAAATCATTTGCCGTTCCTCCGGGAGAAGCGAAGGCTAGCACGGGCCGGTGGGGCACGCAATTGAGACCGGTTAACATCCGTACGCTCCATACGTCTTCCTGATGAGGGATGGTATGACTCGACGGACGCTCACCTGTGCGGCCTGGCTGGCGTTTGCCTCGGCGCCTTGGGCGCAATCGCAGGGACCCATGTTCGTGGAGGCGCCTCCGGTCGCCGTCGGGCCCGGCTCGGGGCAGATCCTGTTGCTCGACCTCGATCGTGACGGCCGCCTGGACATGGTGACCCGCCACCTGCTGCAGCGGAGGCTCGGCGTCTTTCGCGGCGACGGCCGAGGTGGGTTCGCCGCCGCCTCGCCAATCGCGCTCGACTATCAGCCGGGCTGGATTGCAGCCGCCGACGTCAACGGCGATGCCATCGCCGACCTCGTTTCCACGAAGAGCGAGCGCGACGATGTCGACGTCTTCCTCGGCGACGGAAGGGGCGGCTTTGCCCGCGCCGACGGATCGCCGTTTGCCGCGAGCCCCTCGCGCGAGTTCTTCACGCGAGGCCTCGAGCTCCTCGACGTCAACGCGGATTGGCGCCTGGACATCGTCACCACGAACGGCCGCGACAATACGTTCGGGAGCCTGCTCGGCAACGGCCGCGGCGGCTTTGCGCCGGGGCTCGTCGTCCGGCGCGGCTCAACCAACGAGCAACGGCACGTCTTCGCGTTCGGCGACGTGGACGGAGACGGCCACGCCGACGCCGTCGTTGCAACCCGCGTCAACGAGGAGAGCTCGGCGCCCGAACGCACCGCGATGCTTCGAGGGGATGGAAAAGGCGCGTTCACCGAAATGACGACGACTCTCACGCTGCCGCCGGGCGCCAACTCGATGACTTTCGCGGACGTGAACGGTGATGGCCGCGTCGACCTCGTGAGCACTCACGCCAACGCGCGGCTGCTGAGCGTGTTGTTGAATGACGGCGCCGGCAGGTTCACCCCCGCGGCCAGTTCACCGCTCGACATCGGCGACGAGGCGTTCGGCGTCATCGTCGCGGACGCGAACGGCGACGGTCGACCTGACCTGCTCGCGGGAACCGCCGCCACCGCGACGGTGCTGCTCGGCGACGGCCGCGGGAAGTTCGCGCCGGCGCCAGGTTCCCCGTTCCGCACCGGTCCGGGCGCCTACAGAATTTCCGCGGGCGACATCAACGGCGACGGGAAACTCGATCTCGCGGCGCCGAGTTTCGAGGGGAATTCCGTCGCCATCCTGCTCGGGCGCTAACGTATCCGAAAATGGTGCGGTTTTTGTTCCGGTGTAGCGCGGGGCTTCAGCCCCGCGACCTCCGCGGCCTGAAAGGGCCGCGCTACACAAACAAACCACAACTCACTCTGCATTCACCACTGCAAACTGCTCAGGCGTGGTGTCAAGAGCTCGCTCGGTGGCATGCGTCCTGCACCACGATATGGGCAGTATGAAGACTTTGAATGAACGACTGCTTCGAGAAGACGGCGCGGTAGGCTACATCTTCATGTGGCTGCTCGGCGTGCCGGCGTCGGTGCTCTTCGTGATCTTCCTGCTGCGCGGCTGCAACTAGGATTTGCGGGCGGACACGTGGGTCGCCCCTACGAATCGCTGTAGGGGCGCGACCCATGCGTCGGCCCGATCAATCGCCGCGCAGGGACGTGAGCGGATCGATGCGCGTGGCCCGCCTGGCCGGCAGATAGCTGCCGATCAACGCGGCCAGGACGAGCACCAGGTGACGGCCGCGAACGTCAGCGCGTCGGTCGGTTCCACTTCGAACACCAGCCCCCGCATCACGCGCGCCATGACCGCCGCGACGCCGAGCCCGATCGTGGTCCCGGCCAGCGTCACGACGATGGCGTGGCGCAGGACCCAGGTCAGTATCATTCGCTCTGTGGCTCCCAACGCCATGCGAATGCCGAGGTCGCGCGCACTCCTTGACACGAGATACGACATGACGCCGCTGATCCCGACGAGCGCGAGCACCAGCGCCGTCCCGGCGAACAGCGTCAGCAACAGCGTGGCGAATCGCTGAACCGACATCGACCTCTGGACCAGTTCTTCGAGCGGCCGCACGTGGTAGACGGGAAGATTCGGATCCACGGTGTGAACGGCCTGTATCGCCGCCGGTGTCAGCGCGGCTGGATCCGTCCTCCCCTTCACGACCACGTAGAGCGACCGCCCCACGCCTTGTGATTGCGGAACGTAGAACGCAATCCGGCTGTCGCTGTCGAGCGCGTACTGTTTCACGCGCCCGACGACGCCGACGATGGTGATCCAGGGTGTGGTCGCGCGCGCGTCGCCGTTGCGGATCCGCTTGCCGATCGGATCCGCGTTGGGCCAGAACTCCTCCGCCATGCGTTCGTCGATGATCGCCACCCTGGGCTTGTCGGGCGTGTCGGCCGGATCGAAGAACCGCCCGCGCCGCAGCGCAATCCCCATCGCTTCGAAATAGCGTCCGCTCACGACCCGCTGATCGGCGTTGATGAATTTTTCTCCGGCCGGCGGCGTGCGCCCTTCGATCGTGATCGGTCCCCATGCGAAGAAGCCTGACAGCGGCAGCGACGTGACGCCGCCCGACGCGACGACGCCCGGCAGCCGATCGAGCTCGGTCCACAGCCGCCGATAGGCATTCCGAACCGCCTCCGGGTCGGTGTATTCGCGGCCTGCCATCATCAACTCGAACGTCAACACACCCTGCCGATCGAACCCGGGAGCGACGTTCTGGAGTTTGGCAAAGCTCCTGATCAGCAATCCCGCGCCGACCAGCAGGACGAGCGACAGCGACAACTCGAGCACGACGAGCGCAAACCGGTGCGTCAGCCGTCGCGCGCCGAACCCGCCGGTCGTCGTGGAGCCGCGACTGGCCGTGCTCAGCGATCCCGCGACACCGACGCGGCCGGCGCCGAGCGCGGGCGCGAGTCCGAAGAGGATCGCGGTCGCAAGGGTGATGGCAGTCGTAAACGCGAGCACCACGCCGTCGATCGCGATGTCGGGAAGGCGCGGCAGATTCGCCGGCTGGAGCGCATGCAGACCTTGGACCGCCGCCGCCGCGATCAGCAGGCCGCCGAACGCGCCGAGCGCCGCCAGCGCCACGCTCTCGCTCAGCAACTGGACGGCGATGCGGCCGCGGCTCGCGCCGAGTGCGATCCGTACCGCGAACTCGTTCTGTCGCTCGAGCGCTCGCGCGAGCATCAGGTTGGCGACGTTCGCGCAGGCAATCAACAGCACGCAGCCCACTGCGCCGAGGAGGATCCACAACGGCCGCCTCACCGAGCCCACCACCTGATCCAGCAGCGGCACCACGCCGAACGTCAGCCCGCCGTTCGGCGGGTAGACGTCGGCAGATCGGCGCGCAGCCTCGCGGTGATGACGTCCAGGTCTCCTGCGCCGCCTGCACGCTCACGCCGCGCCGCAGCTTCGCCAGAATGTTGTAATCCTCCGCCGTCCGCGTCGTCCGGGCCGCCGCGGAGAGCGGCAGCGGCAGAAAAATCTCGGCCGACTCGACGACGCCGAGCGTCGGCATCACTTCGCGCGGCAGGCTGAAACGCGGGACCCAGGACGCCGATGATTTGATAGGGCTGGTCGTTGAGCCGAATCGTGCGACCGATGACGGAGGGATCGCGACCGTAGCGCCGCGTCCACGTGCCGTAGCTCAGGATGGCCGTCCCGGATCGTCCCGGCACGTCGTCCTCGGGGTCGAAGAGGCGTCCAGCCGCGACGCCGGCGCCGAGCATCGGCAGCAGATTCGACGAGATGCGGATGCAGCCGATGCGCTCGGGATTGGCGCCGTCGCCGGCGAGGTTGTAGTTCGCGCCGATCGCGATCGCGACCTCATCGAACGCCGACGAGCCCTGCTTGATGTCGAAGTACTGGGCCGTCGAAAACCAGTCTTCGGCGATGTTCAGTCCCGGCGATCGGTTCCAGAGAATGACCAGCCGATCGGCGTCCTTGTAGGGCAGCGGCTCGAGCAGCAGCGCACGAAGCACCGTGAAGATGCCGGTATTGACGCCGATGCCGAGCGCCAGCGACAGCACGGCGGTCGCGGCGAAGGCCCGATGCTTGGCGAGCCCGCGGAGCGCGAAGCGCACGTCGGCGAACACGGTTGCCAGCGCCGCTGTCACGGTGCTGCGTTCACCTCGCCCGCTGCCTGCTGCAACACGGTCATCGGCCGGATGATATCGCGAACGGCGGCGGCGTCATCGGCGCCGGCCTGCCCGTGAGGCGCTGATAGATGACGAGCGCAGCCAGGTAGGTGGCCTCGGTTGAGGGGTGAAATTGTCTGGGCCGTACAGCGCGATGCGGCATCGCGCCGCCAGACGGCGCGCCACGCCTCGCCGACCGGCAGAAAAAGCCCGCCGACGTCGCGAGCGGCTGTCTCGTACGATGTCTTCACACCGTCGAAGACGCCGCGCCGGGCTGCCAAAGGCCAGACCATGTAGAGCGCCGTTCTCGCGC
>CAVSWN010000013.1:0-122051 GCA_963731545.1 uncultured Acidobacteriota bacterium
ATCTGGCATCGCACGCATTCGCGTCCATCACACAGTTCGCGGTTGTGCCGCCACAACACGTGAGCCGGACAGACCAGCCAATGCTCGTGCGCCAAGTACAGCTTCACCGCCCCGCGGCCGTAGGCGAGCAACCCCGGCCCGCCCACCAGCGAGATGTTGTTGAAGTTCACGACGTCGAAGCGGCCCTCGTCCAGAATGCGTTCGCAGCCGCCGGCCGTTGACGACGGGCCGGCCGGTCTGATGCGTCAAGAGCGTGTTGAGCAAGGGTAACCGCGTGCGCAGCGTGATGACGCGCACCCAAACGGATCCGCACCGGCCTCGTCGGGCGACGGCTCGTCGCTCAGCACCGAGAAGGCGTCCGCATCGTGGACGACGGTCACCTCGTTGCCGCGGCGGGCCAGCGCACGCGCCATCCGCTGCACCGCGAGGCCATCGCCTCCGAAGTTGAACGGAGGGTAGAACGTCGTGAGAAGAACAGAAGCGCTTGCTCACGCGACGCTCGGCAGTATCGTCACATTGAGGCCTATCTTGTCTGGCTCGGTCCAACCATCCTGTCGTCCATTGGCTCCAAAGTCAACCGTCTCTCGACAGAAGAGGTTTGTAAAACGCAACGGGGCGTCTATCATGTTGGCATCAGCCTCGACATGTCGCCGCTGTCCTTCCGCCGGCTCGTAGGTGCCCTGGTTGTCGCCGTCACGGCGACCGCCGCGACGGCTGCTTTTGCGCAGCGCGGGCAGCAGCGCGATCCGGACTGGAACCCCCGAATCTGGGTCGGCGGCGGCCGTTTCTACCGCGACCCGCCCAAGTGGGCCAAGCCGTCGGACTTCGACGGTCAGTGGAATTACTGTCGCGGGTTCTACGATCAGAATCGCTACGAAGACGGCGGCCAGGGGTGGCGCACCGACTATCCGGGCGCCGACAACAACTTCTCGGTCCGCCTTGCCGAGCTGACGCTCGTGCGCGTCAAGATCAATCCCGACGGCCAGCCCGACAACGTCGTCGTGCGCCTCGACGACCCGCTGCTCTTCCGCTGCCCGATGCTCTACATGGAAGACGTCGGCACGATGCGTCTCAGCGACGACGAGGTCAAGGGGCTGCGGTCGTACCTGATGAAGGGTGGCTTCCTGTACGTCGACGACTTCTGGGGATCGGACGCCTGGGAGCAGTGGACCGACGAGATCTCCCGCGTGCTCCCGCCGGGCCAGTATCCGATCTTCGACATCCCGAGCGACCACGCGATCATGCGCACGCTCTACGACGTGAAGTCGATTCAACAGGTGTCGTCCATCCAGTACTGGTATCGCTCCGGCGGCAGCATCTCCGAGCGCGAGCGAACGGCGACAGCCCGCACTCCGACTTTCGGGGCATCGCGGACGACAAAGGGCGGTTGATGGTGGTAATGACCCACAACACCGACATCTCCGACACCTGGGAGCGCGAAGGAGAGAACCGCGAGTACTTCGAACGCTATTCACCCGACGGCTACGCCATCGGCGTGAACATCGTGCTCTACGGGTTGACCCACTAGATCTCATGTTTCCGTAGGGGCCGACCCATGCGTCGGTCCGGGCGGACACGCGAGTCCGCCCATACAAGCGCACCATGACCAACAAGCCCGTCTCAGAAGTCGTAGAGGCCGAAGGCCACCTCATCGACTCACAACTGCTCAACGCCATGTTCGACACCGTCGTCCGCCACGATGGTGCGTTCGAGGTGCTCGAGTTCGGATCGGCCGCACCAACGACGAGCCGTCGTTCGTCTCGATGCGCGTCACCACGCCGAGCCGACGACGTGCTGTCGGAGCTGCTCGCGGAGCTCGTGGGCCTCGGGTGCCGCGTGGCGCGAGCCGAGGACGCGCGCACGATCGCCGCAGACCGCGACGGCTGTGCGCCGGAGGACTTCTACTCGACAACGAACCACCAGACCTTCATCCGGCGAGACGGCCAATGGATCGCCGTCGAACACCAGCGCATGGACGCGGCCATCGTCGTCGAGCGAGCGGAAGCGCCGAGCGCGAAGGCGCGGCTGTGCCGCAAGCTTCGCGACATCCGAAAGGGCGACGCCGTCGTCTGCGGGATTCACGGCATCAAGATCGTTCCGGAGTTCCAGGCGCGCGACCGGCTCGGCTTCGCGTTCATGTCGAACGAAATCTCGTCGGAACGCCGGGTCGAGGTCGGCGTGACGCGCATCGCGGCGATGATGAAGGAAACCAGGCAGGCCGGCGGGCGCATTGCTTTCGTTGCGGGGCCGGTGGTCGTGCATACGGGCGGAGGCTCGTATTTCTGCGAGCTGATCCGGCGCGGATACGTGGACGTCCTGCTCGCGGGCAACGCGCTGGCCGTTCACGACGTCGAGCAGGCGCTCTTCGGCACCTCGCTTGGCGTCGATCTCGAAACCGGAAAGCCGATCGAAGGCGGCCACCGGCATCACATGCGCGCCATCAACATGATCTTCCGCGCCGGCGGCCTTCGCCAGGCGGTCGAGCAAGGCGTGCTCACGTCCGGCGTCATGCACGAGTGCATCCGCCGCAACGTGGACTACGTGCTGGCCGGCAGCATCCGCGACGATGGACCGCTGCCCGACACGGTGGTGAACCTGGTCGAGGCGCAGGATCGCTATGCCGCCGCGCTGCAGGGCGTGAAGCTGGTGCTCGTGCTGTCGTCGATGCTGCACGGGATCGGCGTCGGGAACATGCTGCCCGCGTCGGTGCGGCTGGTGTGCGTGGACATCAATCCCGCGGTCGTGACGAAGCTTGCCGACCGCGGATCGTCGCAGACGATCGGCATCGTGACCGACGTGGGGTTGTTCCTGCGTCAGCTGGCGTCAGCAGTCCCACAGGATTGACGAACCCGGGTCCGGCCGTCAGCACGTAGACTCGCATGTGGGCCTCGGAAAACCCCAACCGGTAGTTCTGATCGACGAAGCAGCGGAGCCAGCGGGACGACGCCGGGTCGCTGGTCAGATACGTGGGGGTCATCTCGGCCAGAAAGGTCGGAGGCGTTCGTTCGAGATCGCTGACGATCCGATCGCGGACACCTTTCGCCGTGCGGGGCGAGTCGAGCACGTAGAACGCGCTCAGATACAGCGACGGGCTGCGCATCTTGGAGCCCGCATAGAACACCGGCATGAAGTCCCAGGTGAAGAGGGTATCGCCTGGCTTCCGCGTGTTGAGCACGAACGCGATCGCCCGATCCATCGGACCCTGGGCTCGAGGGCCCACTATCGCCTCGCGCAGCTTGTGGGCGTCGTCCACCTGAAGGAACAGCAGCGGTCCGAGGATTACCGCAGCGACGACCGCCCGCGTCGTGGACGTCCCCGGCACGGCATCAAGACGCCCGGCAGCTGTCCAGTACGCGAATCCGGCGGTCAAGGACAGACTGAGCGTGAGCGGCAGAAAGTAATGAGGAAAGTAGTTGCCGCCGGCGCTGGCGCCGGCGAGATCGAAGACGACCCACAAGACCGCCAGCATGCTCCACGGCGGCGCGACCTGCTGACCGCGCGCTGGTTCACGCCGCGCCAGCAGGTTGTGGACAACCACGGCAGCGACGACGACGGCGCATACCGCCAATGTCGACACGCGCTCGATCTGCTCCAGAATGCGACGCACGGCTGCGAGCAACCCGGGCTGCGCATTGGCGCCGTACGTCAAGTTATAGAGCAGCGTCGCATTGAACAGCTCGAACAAGAGCCGTGCCGCCAGAAATACACAACGAACGGCAGCCAGGCGGCGCAGATCCCCGCGGCGATGGCGAGCAGCCAGCCGACAACAGCCGCCCACTTCTGCTCGTTCAGGAGCGCGAGCACGCACAGAAAGGACGCCTGAGCCAGGGGCGGAGAGAAGCCCGTCGTCTTGTAAAGCCCCGCGATGCCTGAACAGATGCCCGACACGACATCGAACTGAAGCGCCGCTCGCGCAATGCCTTGGCGAAGCACAGCATGCTCAACGCAGCCGGACCGAGCAGGTAGATTTCGGTCAACCCGCCAGCCGCGTTGTAAAAGCGCAGGTTGCACGCGATCGCGGACGCGGCGGTCGCCACCGCGGCCGCATCCCAGGGCATTCCGAATGTCCGCATCAGGGCGAAGATCGAGAGAGCAGGCGATCGCAATCCCAACGCCTTCCACCACTGCGATGGCGCCGAAACTGTCAGGAAACAGTGAGAACAGTGCGGCGAACGTCGCGAAAATGCCCGGCGGCTTGTTCTCCCATATGTCGGCGTAAGGAACCACGCCGGCACGCCACTGGCTGCCCATGTAGATGTAGTGCTGCGCGTCGGTTCCGTTCGGATCGAACACGGTGAACCCGCGGCCGATGATGGTCGACAGGGCCACGAAGCCGGCGAGCAGGAGGGTTCTGGCATTACGGATCCACAATCATCGATACTTCCAGAACTGGGCGTCGTAGTTCCAGACGGTGAACGCGATCCGTTTGCCATCCGGTGACCACGCGGGTTGTGTCTTGTGGGTTCGATCCGTGGTGACTTGGACCGGCGCCCCACCGCCGAGCGGCATTCTGAATACCTGAAAAAAGCCATCGGAGGCCGGCGCGATGAACGCGACCGCGCTTCCGTCAGGCGCCACCGCGAGCCCCGGCGCATCGTGCTCCGACTCCAGGCGGTGTACGACGCGCGCGTCGCCGCCGTCGCGGTCCACAGTGAAGATCACATGTCGGCCCGGCGCTTCTTTCGCAATCGCGACGACCTGGAGGCTGTCGGGCAGCCATTCGCCGTGGCTCATCTCGGCGTCGAGACCGCGGACCTGGATTTCGCGCGCCTCCTGGTCGGTCGTCCCGCTGTCCTGGTTCACACCCAGCACGTAGAGCACGGAGTCGCGGGTCGTTCGATTCGCGCCGTCGAACAGCAGCCACCGCCCGTCCGGCGACCAGCGAGGCCAGCCGGTTTCGGCGCCGCGTCCCAGGAAACTGATGCGCCGCGCCTCGCCGCTGCCAGCCCTGAGCGAAGCCGAAGGGTCGGCTGGGCGCAGCCAGATGTCGTCGGATTGATCCTTGTGGGAGTGGTACGCGATCCACTTCCCGTTGGGCGACCAGCACAGCGACTGATCTTCGGACGCCGAATCGTCGACGATGCGTGCCGGCTGCGTCGCGGGACTCGTCGGGCTGGCGCCGATGATGCCCGCCTCCTGCGCAATATCCGGATACTTCGCATCGTCGGGAATCCGCCGCCACGTGCCGTACGTGATGCCGAGCCAGAGACCGCTCGGATCCCAGGACGGCGTTTCGCTCTGAAACGTCGCCAGCGGCGAGGTCGGGCCGCCTTCAGCATCGACGATCGCGACCGCGGTCCGATAACTCTGCGTTTTGAACAGCACGGAGCCGTCGGCGGCCACGCTCGCGCCGTACGAGTCGCGCGCAAACGACGCCAGCCGCCGGCCGCGCCGGCCCGTGACCGGGGCGGCCCACATGTCGACCGTCCCGCGATCGGTGGCCAGCGCGACGTAGACAGTCTTTCCATCCGGGCTGAACGCAATCGGCCCGTACGCGTCCACATCAGGCAGCGTGCGAAGAGGCGCTTCGCCACACGGAATCGTGATGCGCGATCGCCCCTGCGCCGTGATGACGCACGCGATCTCGCCGCCCGGCGTCCAGGCGGGAAAGCTGGCCAGGCCCGGCAGCGCTCGCACGCGCTGGCCGCTCGAGCCGTCGATGGCGAGCTGATCGGGTGAGGTCGAGTATCGCCACAGCTCGTTTCCCTCGCGCGTGTTCACGAGCAGCGGCGATCGTCTTGCCGTCCGGCGACCATGCGGGCTGCCTCACCGCCGACAGCCCTTCGACCCTGCTCAGGGCAGGCGGCGCGCTGAAGAGCGGGCCGCGCGTGCGTGCGACGATGTCGTACACGACGTGCCCGCCGAAGGCGGGATCGCCGTCGGTCGCGATCGCGCGGCTGTCGGGCCGCCAGGTGACGTATCGAATCTGTGCGGGTCCGGCAGGCAGATCGAGAATCGGGCCGCCGTCAATCGGCCTGACGCGAAGAAATCGGCCTTCGGAGTACGCGATCCACTTGCCGTCAGGAGAAATGGCGCCGGCCGGATCGCGATAGCCGACCGGTCCGAATTGATGCGCCGTGGCGGCCAACGCCAGACGCTCCTGATCTCCAGGGCCGCGCGGCAGGAACAAGACGAGACCGGAGGCGATCGCCACGAACAGCGCGAACAGCAGCACCGAGCGGAGAGCCGATGCGCGCATGGTGCTGCTCGGCTACACGCGCTTGACCTGCGCCGCGCCGACGGACGAGAGCGCCTGCTCGATCTTGGCGACGGCGCCCTCCTGCGGGTTTTCGACGCCGACGAGAATCTTGCCGTCCGCGATCGCGGCGTCGTACAGCGCCGGCGCTGCGCTTGGGAAGTCCTGCCGTGACGAGCAGCGTGATGACCGTGGCGAGGATGCTGCCGAGCATCGTCATCTCGAACATGATGATCAGGTTCGGCCACCAGGCCACGATCGGCATGTTGCCCGTCGGCAGCGGCCACGCCAGCTCGGTCATGCGCGTGAGCCACGTCGCGAGCGAGCAGACCAACGACCCCGCCGACGGCGGCAATCCAATACATCGACGTGGCCTGGTCGCGGTGACTGAACTCGTACTCCTCGATCGGCTCGGACGAGATGACGATGATCTGGCTTTCCGGCAGTCCGGCGGCGAGCAGACCGTGGAAGGCGCGCTGCACATCGCGCGCATCGGCGTAGAGGCTGTACACCGCTTTCATGGCTTGGCGGCCCACAAGGCGTGCTCGCGCTCATCCTCTTCGACGTTCAAGCGAAACGGCTGCTCACCGACTTTGAGCTCCCACACCGAAATAATCGGCACCAGCTTCGCAAAGAGCGTGTAGAGCAGGATCATCGCCGCGAACGTCGCCGTCGTGATGATGATCTCGACCGGGCGCGGGCTGTAGTGTCCCCACGAGTACGGCAGGTACTTGTGGCTCAGAGACGGCACGACGATGAGGAACCGCTCGAGCCACATGCCGACCAGGACGCCGCAGGACGCGATCACGCAGCCGGTGATCGTCCGCAGCTTCTTCGACGACAGGATGATGACCGGCAGCACGAAGTTGCACACGACCATCGTCCAGTAGAGCGGCGCGAACGAGCCGCGCTGCGTCACCCAGAACACTTCCATTTCGCTCGGCTCGTTGCCGTACCAGACCGTCAGGCGCTCGGCAAAGACGAAGTATCCCCACAACAGGCTCATCATCAGGAGCAGCTTGCTCAGGTTCTGGAAATGCACCGGGTGCAGGTAATCCTCGAGGTGGAGGAACTTGCGCAGCGCCGCCATGGCGATGATGAGGCCGGCGATGCCGCTGAAGATCGCGCCCGCCACGAAGTACGGACCGAAGATCGTGGAGTGCCACATCGGCACCGGCGCCATGGAGAAGTCGAACGAGACGATCGTGTGGACCGAGACCGCGACGGGGATGATCGCGATCGCCATGATCTGCATCGCCGACTCGAGGCGATGCCACTGCTTGGTGGTCCCCTGCCAGCCGAGCGCGAGCACGCCGTAGACCCGCCGCCGCCATCCGGTCGTCTTGTCGCGAACGAGGGCGAAATCCGGAATCATCGGCAGCAGGAGAAACAGCAGGCTGCCGGTCAGGTAGGTCGTGATCGCGAAGAAGTCCCAGACGAGCGGCGACCTGAAGTTCGGCCAGAGCAGCCGCTGGTTGGGGTACGGCATCAACCAGAAGAACAGCCACGGCCGGCCGAGGTGGATGATGGGAAACAACGCGCCGATCATGAGCGCGAAGACCGTGATGACCTCGGCGCAGCGCGTGACCGGCCGGCGCCAGCCGGCGTTCACCAGGCGCAGGATCGCGGAGATGAGCGTGCCCGCGTGGCTGATGCCGATCCAGAAGACGAAGTTGGTGATGTAGAAGGCCCAGAAGACGGGGTTGTTGATCCCGGTCATCCCGAAGCCCATGTACATCTGGTAGAACCACGTGCCCACGCCCGTGGCGACGATCGCGCCGAGAAACATCACGAGCGCGTAGAAGCGCCACGACGTCCGCATCAGCGGGCGCAGCAGATCGTCGGTGAGACGCTTGGCGACCGCTTCGCTCATTCCTGGCTCTGGCGAGAGAGATAGGTGATCTTCGGCAGGGTGCCGAGATCTTCGAGCAGCTTGGCGCCGCGCGGCGACTTCGCCAGCCGCGATACTTCACTCTCCGGATCGTTGAGATCGCCGAAGACGAGCGCCTTCGCCGAGCACGACTGCACGCAGGCCGGCTTGATGTCCCCGTCCTTCAGCTCGCGCTTCTCCGCCTTGGCGTCGCCGACGGTCGCGTTGATCCGCTGCACGCAGAACGTGCACTTCTCCATCACGCCGACTTCGCGGATCGAGACGTCGGGATTGAGCTGGAGGTGCAGCGGCTTGGGCCACTCCGGGTTGAAGAAATCGAAGAACCGGACGTTGTACGGGCACGCGTTCGCGCAGTACCGCGTGCCGATGCAGCGGTTGTACACCTGCGCGTTCAGGCCGTCCTCGGTGTGATGGCTGGCGTAGGTCGGGCACACGGGCTCGCACGGCGCCGCGTCGCACTGCTGGCACATGACCGGGCGGAACTTGAGCGCGACGTCGGGGAAGTCGCCCTCCCAGTACCGTTCGACGCGGATCCAATGCATCGCGCGGCCGCGGCCCGCCTGCTCGGGTCCGACGGTCGGAATGTTGTTCTCCGCATGACAGGCCGTGACACAGGCGCCGCACCCCGTGCAGCGATCCAGATCGACGGCCATTCCCCATTTTCGAGGCATCTACACTTCTCGCAGCATTACTGCACTCACCACGGAGGGCACGGACACAAACGGAGGACACGGCTTTTCTTTGTACAAAGATCCGTAACCTCCGTTCGTGCCCGTGTCCTCCGTGGCTAGCACTAGCACTCTCAACGTTCGTGCTCGTGCGGATGCTCCCGCATCTCGCCCGCAAACATGATCAACGACCCATCGGGACCGCCGACGCGCGCGATCTTCACGCGCGTGGCGGCCCAGGCGAGCGCCCCGGTTTCGGGTTCCGTCGCCGGCGCGAGAATCGTCATCGGGTTCGCGCCCCGTTTGCTCGCATACCGTGTGAAGGTTTCGTGCCCCTGGCCGACCGGCATCGCGACCACGTCCGGCGCGATGCCAGGAAAGATGACCGCCGGCGCCCGCAGCGATCCGTGAGGCGACGAAATCTCCATGACGTCGCCGTCGGTGACGCCGAGCTTCGCCGCGGTCTGCGGATTCAATTCGACCCAGCTGCTCCACATCGCGGAAGTGAGCGGATCCGGCAGCTCCTGCAGCCACGGCAGGTGCGCGGCCGACCCGTCGCCGAACGCGACCGATTCGTAGGGCAGGAAATGAAACGGATAGGTCGCCGCGTCGCCCTCGAAGCGCGGCTCGCTGTACGCCGCCGGCGACCGGCGAATTTCCGCCGACGACTGAGGACTGGCGGCCGGCGGTTGTCGATTGGAAACCGGCGGCGGCGCGGAGTTCGCGAGCTCTTCCGCGCTTTTCCACGGCAGCGCGATCGGCGATTTCAGCTTGCCGCCGACTTCGACCAGCACGTCGACCGTGGCGCGCGTCTGGTGCAGCGGCTTCATCACCGGCCCGGCTACCGTCGAGACGGCTTCACGCGATCCCGACTCCGGCGCGCTCGCGACCCACGTTTCGAGGAACGAGTGATCCGGCAGAATCAGATCCGCATACGCGCTCGTGTCGTCGACGAAGCTGCCGAAGCTCGCGATGAACGGGACCTTGTCCAATGTTTCGCGGAATCCCATCGCCTTCGGCATGCCGTACACGGGGTTGGCTTCGTCGATCACCAGCACTTTCGCGCGCAAACCGCCAACCGCCGACTGCAGGCTCGCGGCCAGCGGCCGGCCGGCGCCGGGCGTGAAGAACATCCCCCCGGGCTGGTCCACGCTGCCGACGAGCGCGTTCAGCGCGTTCACGGCGAGCGCGGTGAACAGGCCGTTGGTATGCGCGAGCGGCGCGCCGCCGACAATCGCGACAGCAGGAGAAAACTCCACCAGCTCCCGCGCCAGCCGATCGATGCGCTTCGCCGGCACGCCCGTGATCTGCTCCACGCGCTCTGGCGTGTAGCTCGTCAGCCCGGCGGACCAGCCCTCGATGAGCGCTGTGGCGCCTCCGCCATCCGCGGGACGCAGCTTGTTCTGCAGAATCACGTGCGCGAGGCCGAGCGCGAGGACGCCTTCGGTCCCCGGCTTGGCCGGCACCCATTGGTCCGCGTTGGCCCCGGTCAGCGACATCCGCGGCTCGACCTGGACGAACTTGCCGCGCGTCTGCGGATGCCCCTGCCGCATGGCGCCGTAGTCCGCCGACTGCGACACCGGCGAGTTCCACGTGCCCAGGAAATCGGCGCCAAACGCGATGACGAATCGCGCGCGCGCGAGGTCGAACGACGGCAGCTGCGCGTGGCCGAAGCTGAGCGCGTTGGCGCGGCGCAGAACATCGTCGCCGAACAGCTCGAACCCCATCGGCGGCGGCGCCCCGAACCGGCGGGCGAACTCGGCGAGAAGCTCCAGCCGCCGGCCGCTCCGCGCGCGGGACACCAGCGCCAGCGACTGTCTGATCGCCGGCCGCGGCCAGTTCGTCGAGCTTGGCGACCAGCTCGCCGATGGCCTGCGTCCCAGCCAATCTCGCTGAACGTGCCGGAGCCGCGCGGGCCATTGCGCTTCATCGGCTGCCGCAGGCGATCGGGGTGATAGGTCAGCTTGAATCGCCGCCTGCCCGCGGGCACACAGGCCGCCGCGGCTGATCGGATGCTTCGCGTCGCCTTCGAGCTTCTTCGCCACCGCCATCGCGACGACGCCATGCTGGCCGTTGCGGACGGTCTCGACGTCCGCGTCCATGACACGCACGGTCATCCCGCACCCGGCGCCGCACATCGGGCACACGCTCGGCTTCCACTCCGCGATCCCCGGCACCACATCGTCTTCCGGGATGAACCGGATGATCTGGTTTTCCGGGCTGCCGCAGCTCGCGAGCGTGGCGCTCGTGCCCGTAATCGCGGTCAGCTTGATGAAGTCGCGTCGGTCCATGTATCGAGTTCACGGTCGTAGTGCGGGGTCAGCCCCGCGATCGACGGCCCTGAAAGTGGCCGCGCTGACAACTTCGCTGTCGACTGGCCTCAGTAATGACAGGTCAGGCAATCGTTCGACGCCTTCTTCTGCGTGTGGCAGTTCACGCAGAAGCCCATGTTGTGATCGACGACGCGCTCAGCGACGGTCTGGGTGGCGAGGTCGCCGTGACACGTGGCGCACTCCACGTTCGCGCGCACGTGCGGCGCGTGATTGAAGCGGACGTGCGCTTCGTGCGTGAAGCCGTACACGCGCTGCCACGGAATTTCGACGCCCTTCTCCGAGTAGGCGGTGACCTCTTTGATCAGCGGCTTGTCGGTGGCGATCTGGCTGTGGCAGATCATGCAGGTCTTCACGCTCGGAATGCCGGCAACCGGGCCCTTCTCCACGCTTTCGTGGCAGTCGGTGCACACCGCTTTCTTCTCGAGGTGAATCTTGTGCGGGAACGGGATCGGCTGGTTCGGCGTTGGCCGGCTGTTGAAGAAATGGCTCAACGCTTCCCCGAACGTCCGATGGGCCGGCGTGAACACCGTCGAGGACACGGCGGCCGGTGTCTGAGTGCCGCAGGCAGCGACACTCAGGGCGCACACGACGACGAACCACCGCATTATTTGGCCTGGAGGCTCCGGAGATAGTTGACGACGTTCCAGATGTCGGTCTCGGTCATCTTGCTCTTGTAGCCCTTCATGTCGAACTTGGGCCCGGCGCCGTCCCGGATGACCACGAACATCTCGCCGTCGCTCCCGCCCCGATCCCATTTCGCGTCGGTGAGGTCCGACGGCTTCGTGCCTTCCGGCGCCATCGGACCGTTGCCCTTGGCGTCGGCGTTGTGGCAGAAGCGGCAGTTCTTCTGGTAGAGCGCCTGGCCCGCCTTGATCGACTCGGGCGACGACGCCACCGGGTTCTTCATCTTCGCGGCGGTCGGATTGCCGCCGGGATTCTGCGCGGCGACGAACGCAGCCGAGGCGACGACGAACACCGCGATGACTCCCAAAGCTGTGCGACGCATGATGGGGATGGCTCCTCTGTTGAGTGAAGGCGGCCGATTTTCACATACCTTCTGCGGCACTGCAACGATTCCCTTATGTCCGACAGTAACATACGCCCCTATGGAAGTTCGCCTGTTTCCCAACTCGAGGCGTCCCGGTGTCGGGTTGAAGCCGCGCCGCGAAGCCCAGCGGCCGATGCTGCCGCAACACGCGCGCAACTGCCCGGTGCTCGAGGCGGGCAGCGCGCTTGGATTTCTCGTCTACCCGCCGCTCGAACCCAACGAGTCGTATCACCTCGAGTTCCAGGGAGAGGGACGGTACCAGTTCGTCTATTTCGTGAACTCGCCTCGCGGCAAGTGGGAGCCCGTCTTCTCGGTGACCATCGTGCTCCCGGTCGGCAGCCTCGGGATGATCAAGGAAGAGGTTGCGTTCATGACGCCCGAGCCGCACATGACGCGCGAGGACGCGTCCCTCGCCGCCCGGACCTTCATCGTCCCCGAGGATCTGGGGACGCCGCCGGGCGCGCTTTCGCTGCGCGGCGCGACGAATTTTCAAACCCCGCCAGGGTGGGACACGGTCTACACGCCGGTGTTCAACATGATCGAGCGGCCCGTGGCGCCGATGCTCATCGTCCGCGTCGAGACGGATTGGTACGCGCACGAAACCGAGTTCCGGTACGTGCTGCAGCCGGGTGAGGGTATTTCCGGGTCGCACAGCATGCCGATCGGCCAGGTGTTCTTCGTGCCGCGCGAGGACGTCACGTTTCGGGATTGCAGTGCCGAGGAGATCGACGCGATCAAGAAGTCGGCCGAGCAGTTCTCGCGCGACAAGGCGGCATTCAAGGTGAACACGCCGTACGGCATGCAGTACAGCCCGCACTATCTCAAACAGAGCCGGGCGCCAAAAAAACAGTAGAGCAAAATTGCGGCCTGCAGGTCCGCCTAAAGGCGGACCCCACGTACGCCTAGAACCTTCAGCGATCGTGGCGTCCGGCTTCAGCCGGACCTACGACAACAGTACGTGGCGTCCGGCTCTAGCCGGACCTACCGCAGAGTACGTGGGGTCCGGCTTTAGCCGGACCTACATGTTGGGCACCAGTCCCGTGTAACGCGCGCGCGGGCGGATCAGCGATTCCGTCGCGTACTGCTCGATCGCGTGCGCGATCCAGCCGGCCGTGCGGCCCAGCGCGAAGATCACCAGCGGCGCCGGCGCCGGCAAGCGGAAGGCGTGCGCGAGCGCCGCCAGGCCGAAATCGAGATTCGGCGCCTCCTGCAGCAGGTCGGAGGCGGCCGCGTGCAGGCTGCGAACGAGCGCCCACGCCTTCTTGTCCCCGGCGCTCTCCGCCAACCGCACGAGCATGCGTCGCCCGGGGATCGCCAGCCGGGTAGAACGGATGGCCGAATCCCGGAATGCCCTCGCCCCGCCGAAGCCGATTGGCCACGACGCTTCGCGCCCGGTTCGGCGTCCCGATCTCCGTGAGCAACGCCGACACGCGCCCGCTGTCGCCGCCGTGGCGGCTGCCTTTGAGCGCCGACAGGGCCGCCGCGACCGTGTCGTAGGGCGACGAGCCCGCCGACGCGACGCATCGCGCCGTGAAGGCAGACACGTTGAGCTCGTGGTCCGCGCAGACGACCAGCGCCGTGCGAATCGCGTCGGCCGCCGCTGGCGATCGCGGCGCCCACGCAGCGTGCAGCGCGAGGTGTGCCGCCGGCGGCGACTGGCGTCCCGACACGATCGCCGTCAGCAGCCGCATGATGCGTGCGCCCGTTCGCCGGACGGCGGCGGGCCGGAGATCGTGCGCTGCGGGATCCACGAACGCGGCGAGCGGCAGCGCCATGTGGATGCACGTCACGAGGTCGCGCGCCTGCGTTCGCAGCCGCGCCAGATCGCGCGCCGGCAGCGGACACGGCTGGTCGAACAGTCGCCCGCGCTCCGGCGGCGGCGCGTCCCAGAGCAGCTCCGCCACCTGTTCCAGCGTCGCCGTGCTGGCCAGCGACTGCACGTCCTGACCGCGGTAGTACAGCGCGCCGTTCTGAATCAGCGTGATCCCCGACGCCAGCACGGGGCTGCCCCAATGCAGGCCCCGCTCGGCCACCTTGGCCGGGTCGCGCCGCACGTCCTTGCGTTCGCGGAGCCGCTCGATGTCTTCGCGGTAGTAGCGGCGTTCCCGCGTCCGGCCCGGCGCCGGCTCGGACTGCACCTGGCCGCGGCTCGTGTAGGCGTACAGCGTCGCCCGTGTCACGCCGAGGGCGTCGGCGGCCTGCCGGGCGGAGAGGAATCGGCGATCGGCGGGCATTATGTTGATTCTACGATCAATATTGACAATATACAGCCGCGATTCGCACCATGGAGACATGGTCGAAGGATTGGAAGGCGTCGTCGCAGCGACGACCCGCCTGAGCCGGGTCGAGGGCGAGGCGGGCCGGCTGACGATTGCCGGATACGACGTGGACGACCTGGCGCCGCGCGCCAGCTTCGAGGAAGTGGCGTTTCTGCTGCTGCACGGACGCCTGCCCGACCGATCCGAGTGCGATGCGTTCTCGCAGGAGCTTGCCTCGCGGCGCGCGATTCCGCCGATCGCGCACGACGTGCTGCGCGACGCGGCGGCCGCTCACACCCCGCCGATGGACGCGCTTCGGATGGCGGCTCCCCTGCTCAGCCTCGGCCGCGCCGGGAGCGCGAGAGACGAAGCGCTGACCGCCATCGCCGCCTTCCCGGCAATCGTGGGGACGTATTGGCGGTATCGAGCCGGCGAAGCCGCGGTTCCGATCCGCACGGATCTCTCGCACGCGGCCCACTACCTGCATCAACTGACCGGCGAGGAACCGTCGCGCGAGCGGACGCGCGCGCTGGAAACCTATCTCAATACCGTCGTGGACCACGGGCTCAACGCGTCGACGTTCGCGGCGCGGGTCATCGTGTCCACGCGATCGGACGTCATCTCCGCCATCACCGGAGCGGTTGGCGCCCTGAAGGGACCGCTGCACGGCGGAGCGCCTGGTCCCGCGCTCGATATGGTGTTCGAGATCGGCACGCCCGAGCGCGCGGAGGCCGTGATTCGCGCGAAGCTCGATCGCGGCGAGCGCCTGATGGGATTCGGCCATCGCGTCTATCGCGTGCGCGATCCCCGCGCCGACGTCCTGTCGCACGCCGCCGAGCGCTTCTACAACTCCGACGGCGAGCGGGGTCTGTACGAGCTGGTCAAGCAGGTCGAAGCCACGGCGCTGCGTCTCCTGCGCGAGCGCAAGCCGAACCGGCGCCTCGACACGAACGTGGAGTTCTACACCGCCCTGCTGCTGCACGGTCTGGGATTGTCGCCGGAGCTGTTCACGCCGACGTTTGCGGTCGGACGCGTCGCCGGCTGGGCCGCGCATTGCCTGGAGCAATTGCGCGAAGACAAGTTGATCAGGCCGCAGTCGGAATATACCGGCCCGACCGGACTCAGTACGTGGCGCAGGGCTTCAGCCCTGCGTCGCGGCCCTGAAAGGGCCGCGCTACGCGAGGAGTATGGCGGCCGATGTAATCGTAGGAAGGCTGCGGCCCGCCGCCTCGACCACCGAGCCGCTGGAACTTGCCCCGCACGGTGCCGTCGCCGCCGATCGTACCGTTGACGGTGTAAAACCCTCCGCCGCCGCCGAGCACGCGCAACAGCGTGTTGAACTGGAAGAAATTGCCGTCCCACACCAGCTTCGGCACCGGCTGCGGCAGGATCACCCCTCCAGCTTGCGTGTAGAACGCGGCGTCGCCCGTGCGCGGTACGTAGAGCACGGCCGGCTGCGGCGGCGTCGTGAACGGCAGATCGATCAGGAACGAGGACTCGCGCGGGAACGTGGCGACCAGCGCCTGCATCCGCGACCGCGGCGTCGACGGCTTGGGGCTGACGCCCGCGTCGGCCGTGAACTCGAACATCCCGAACATCATCTCGGACGTCGACGACTCGCCGAAGGTCACCGCCTTCGTCGGATCAGGGTTGTTCTTGTTCGCCGCCGAGTTGTCGTAGTGCGCCACGAGATCGACGCGCGTGCCCTTCGGCAGCTTGATGCGCGTCTTCGGGTAGTAGAAAAGCTGCCAGCTGAAGTCGTACGCCGGCACGTTGAGCAGCGTCTCCTGCTTGCCGTTGGGATAGGTCGCGGTCATCTTCATGTCCTTCCCGCGCAGGTGCATGTGCGGGAAGAGCGACACGACGTTGATGTCCTGATCGACGACGTAGACGCCGCGCAACTCGAAGTTCGGCGCGTTCGGCGGAATGGAGAAGGTGACGTTGCCGGCGAGCGCGGCGACGACTTCCTTCTTCAGCTCGCCCTTGCCGAAGTAGAGGCCGATCGCGCGTGCGATCGGTCTGCGCCGTGCCGTTCGGATGGTAGTGCAGGTTGGTGCGCAGCGCCTGGCCCTTCCGCACCCAGCGGCCGGTGCCTTCGGGATAGACGGTCGGCGGCGTGCCGACCGCCCACACGCCGAGCACGTCGAAGAGCCGCTGGCGTCTGCCGCTCAGAGCGCCATCGCGTTCGCCGAGAAGATGACCGAGTGATGCGTGACCTGCCGGGCGCTCGGGCGGATCTCGATCGGCGCGGATCCACCGATCCTCCTTGAGATCGGGCGTGATGGTCGGCGTCGGGAAGTAGTCGCGACCGGTCGCGGGAATCTGTACCTCCGGCAGCTCGATGATCTGATCGGGCTCGCCCAGCTGCCAGCCGTCGGTGAACGTCGGCAGCGGCGGCATGTCCTTGGGATCGCCCTTGCGGTGCGCCGTCATCCACCCACTTCGCGACCGTCGCGATCTGGTCCTCGCTCAGCCGCGGATCGTTGGCGAACACGCCGACCGCCGGGTCGGCCATCCACGGCGGCATCTGGCGTGAGACGACCTTGTTCTTGATCGACCGCGCCCACGGCCGCGCGTCTTCGTAGGTGAGCAGCGCCATCGGCGCCACTTCACCCGCGCGATGGCAGGTGACGCAGCGCGCGTGCAGGATCGGCGCGATGTCGCGCGTGAAGGTCGGCTGATCGGGCGCGGCCGCTACTCCGTCGCGCTGGGCCACGGCTCGACCGATCGCGATCAGAACCGCGATCGCCAGCACACGTCTCATACCAAAAACGTTAGCACAGCTGTCGATTTGGCCATGGCCTGATACGACAATACTCAGAAGGAGTGACGCATGAGCAGCGTACGCGTGCTGGTTGGGACACGGAAAGGCGCCTTCGTCCTGACGTCGGACGGCAAACGCGAGAAATGGGAAGTCAGCGGACCCCACTTTGCCGGCTGGGAGATCTATCACCTCAAAGGATCGCCGGTTGATCCGAACCGGCTCTATGCGTCGCAATCGAGCGGCTGGTTCGGCCAGGTCATTCAGCGCTCCAACGACGGCGGCAAAACCTGGGAGCCGGTCGGCAACAAGTTCGAGTACGACGGCGTGCCCGGCACGCATCAGTGGTACGACGGCACGCCGCACCCCTGGGAATTCAAGCGCGTCTGGCATCTCGAGCCGTCGCTGACCGATCCGGACACGGTCTACGCCGGCGTCGAGGACGCGGCGCTTTTCCGCTCCACCGACGGCGGACAGAACTGGCAGGAGCTGTCCGGGCTGCGCAAGCACCAGACCGGAAGCGGCTGGCAGCCCGGCGCTGGCGGCCTGTGCCTGCACACGATCTGCTCGATCCGAGCAATCCGCAGCGGATGTTCGTCGCCATCTCGGCCGCGGGCGCGTTCCGCACCGACGATGGCGGCACGACGTGGCAGCCGATCAACAAGGGCCTGCAGTCGGCAAGTGCATCCCGAATCCCGACCGCTGAAGTCGGGCACTGCGTGCACCGCATCGCCATGCACCAATCGCGGCCCGGACGTGCTGTTCATGCAAAAACACTGGGACGTCATGCGCAGCGACAACGCCGGCGATTCGTGGCAGGAGGTCAGCGGCAATCTGCCGACCGATTTCGGCTTCCCGATCGACGTGCACGCCCACGAGCCCGAAACGATTTACGTCGTGCCGATCAAGAGCGACTCGGAGCATTTTCCGCCGGACGGCAAGCTGCGCGTGTATCGCAGCCGCACCGGCGGCAACGAATGGGAAGCGCTGACGAACGGCCTGCCGCAGCGCGATTGCTACGTCAACGTGCTGCGCGATGCGATGGCGGTCGACTCGCTCGACTCATGCGGCGTCTATTTCGGCACGACCGGCGGCCAGGTCTATGCCTCGCCGAATGGCGGCGACACCTGGGCGCCGATCGTCCGCGACCTGCCGCCGGTGCTGTCGGTGGAAGTGCAGACGCTGCCCGTAGAGCGATTTTCGTTCTGGTGTAGCGGGGCTCTCAGCCCCAAAAGGAAACGCTAACCGCTGTCGCGGAGACGAACATGATCCGAGTGCAGCTTCCGCAACATCTGCAAACGCTGGCGCGCGTGCCGTACGAGGTCGCGCTCGACGTCGAGGGTCAGCCGACGCTGCGCTCGGTGCTCGATGCGCTCGAGGCATCCTATCCGGTGCTGCGCGGGACGATCCGCGACCACACCACGCTCAAGCGCCGGCCGTATCTGCGATTCTTCGCGTGCGAGCAGGACCTCTCCCACGATCTGCCGGACACGCCGCTGCCCGACGAAGTGGTGCGCGGCGTCGAGCCGTTTCTGGTCGTGGGGGCGATGGCCGGCGGCTAGAGCGTGAAGGCGACGCTCACCTACCATTCCCTCGACGACAGCGGCTCGGCGATCTCCGTCGCGCCGCGCATCTTCGCGCAGCATCTCGCCTGGCTCACCAGCGGCCGCATCCGGGTGCTCTCGCTCGATCAACTGATCGCGCACGCAGACGACTCAACGGATGCGGTGGCGGTGACGTTCGACGATGGGTTTCTGAATGGTCGCGAGGCGATCGAGCAGTTGAGGGCCCACGGCCTCCCCGTCTCACTCTTCATCGTCAGCGGCTGCATCGGCGGAACCAACGCCTGGGGCGGCAAGCCGCAGCGAGGGATTCCCACGCTGCCGCTGCTCGGCTGGGGCGATCTCGAACGGCTGGTTGCTGCGGGCGCCGCGGTCGAAGCGCACACACGCAGTCATACGGCGCTGACTGCCCTTTCCGAGTCGGCGTTGGACGAGGAACTGGGCGGGTGTCAGAACGAGCTCCACGCCCGGCTTGGGACGCGGAGCTCGCACCTGGCCTATCCGTACGGGGAGGTCAACGACACCGTCGAGGCGCGGGTGGGCACATACTTCCGATATGGCCACACGACCGAGCTTCGATTCATGACGAACTCGGATGCGGCGCTCCGCATGCCGAGGCTCGACATGTACCATCTTTCGCGCCCCGGGCTCACTCGAAGCGTGGGGCACGCCCGCCTTCACGCGACGCGTCGCGTGGTGCGCCACGCGGCGGAAGATCCGCGGCTCAATCCCTCACTTGCTCCACGGCGGCACGATGTGATTCATGCGCGCGTAGGCAATGAGCTGACCGAGATGCTCGTGCAGATCGCCGCCGACGAACAGGGCGACTTCGGCCGCTGACCGATCCTGATTCATCACCTTCCGCTTGCCCGTCAACGTGGCCGGATCGATCGCCTCGAGCTCTTTCTTGGCGTGCGCGAATCCCTTGTTGATATGGTCGATCACCTGCGCCTTGTCGGAGAGCGTGCGCAGCTTCGCGGCCTCTTCGGGCGTGCCCAGGTCCGCGCGCTTGCCGCCCATCGTGGTCGGGACGAACGCGTAGCCCTCGAACGCCGCGAGCATCAGCACTTCGCTCACCGAGCGCACGCCTTCCATCGGCCGCCAGGTGTACTTGTCCTGTGGAAACGCGTTGGCCAGCCCCAGGAACTTCTCCTGCATCGCCGCGAGATCGGCGGCGAACGCCGTCTTGAGCGTTGCGACCGATTCCTTCGTCATGACATCTTGAGCGCGGACGGTCGACGGAGCAGCGAGCAGCGCTGACATGGCCGCGCACGAGGCCAGGGCACGACAGAGCGACGATTGAACGCGAAACATGATCTGGCTCCTTGAAAAAAGGTGATTCACATTACACCGGCAGCCGGGATATGGCTACTGTTCGAATGCGAACAATGCGAACAGCTGTGGATGGCATGAATCGCCCGCTGATAGGAATCGTGTCGGCCGTCGCGGTAATCGCCGTCGCGGCGGCGCTCTACCTGCCTCCTTTCTCCGATCCAGATACCTATCTCACGGAAGACGAGTTGTTCGCGGCGCTCACGGCGCATTCCGTTGCAACAACCGGGCGGGATCTCAACGGTCGATTCATGCCGCTCCTGTTTCAAATGCCGCGGCCGTTCAGGCCGGAATTCTGGTATCCGCCGATCCCCATCTATGGCGCCGCCGCCGTCCTCGCGGTGCTGCCGTTGTCGGAAGCCACGATCCGCTTGCCCATGGCGATTTTCGCGATCATCGACATCGCGCTCGTCTATCTGATCGGCCGGCGACTCTTTCCACGCCAGTCAGACCGCGATCGGCGCCGCCGCGTTCGTTGCGCTCGCCCCTGCGCATTTCATGTACCGCAACAACGCGGTGGGTTACATGGCGCACCTGCCGTTTGTCCTCGCCTGGGTGCTCTGTTTGCTCATCTATCTGCGTGAAGAGCGTCGGGTGTGGCTGTTCGGCGGCGGTCTGATTCTGGGCATCGGACTTCATACCTACATCGCCGCAGTACGTGCTGATGCCTTTCTATGCCCTTCTCACCTGTGGTGTCGTGTCCGCGCGGCCGAAGCGCATGCGCAGTCTCCTCGCATGGGCCGCCGGATTCACGCTTCCTGCCGCCATCGGTGCGATCGTGTTGTTCTGGCGCACGACAGGGGCGATCGACCTCTTCATGCACTATCAGCAGAACGAAGGCTCGTTCGGCGGCATGCTCGGGCCGGCGCAGGGGTTCGCGCTTTCTCGCCTGGCCGATTACGCCCGCGTGCTACGCGAGCTTCGTGACGCCTCACTTCTGGTTCGTCGGGCCGCCAGAACACGCTCAGTTGAGCAGACCGTTCCTTATCCCCGTTGCCGGACTGTTCGTCGCGGCGTTGTTGCGTCTGATCACGCGTCCGACGGCGCCACTGCTGCTTCTGGTCGGCGGATTCCTCTGCGCACCGATCCCCGCCAGTCTGGTTCCCCAGCCTGAGTCGATCCATCGCGTCCTTGCGATGGTGCCGTTCGGCGCCCTGATCGCCATGATCGGTCTCGAGCATGTGCACGCGGCGGCGACACCTCGCGCCAGGGCGATGGCTTTTGTCGCCGCGTGGGCCAGCATCATCGGCCTGGCGCTCGTCTACCGCGCCGATCTTCGCGACGCTCAAGCGATCATTCGCGCCGCCACTGTACCGCTCGCGGTAGCGGGGCTCGCGGCGATCCTGAAGCACGTGGAGACGCAAGGTTTCGGGTTTCGCCAACTGGCCACCGTCGGCTTACCGGTCCTGATTGCGCTCCAGATCGCGTATCGCATCCTTTCCTACGAAACCGTGATGAGCGCGTCGGTGGTGCTGGTGTCCACGGTGTGTCTCGCGCCTTTGTGGCCCCCTGCGTTCGATCGAGTTGGCCGCCGCCCGAGCTTCGCCGTCGCGGCACTTGCTCTGGTCGCGGGCCTGTTCGTCCACGTGTACGTCGATTACACGAACATCCGGTCGATCGCATTGATCCGACCTTCGATCTCGGTCGCAGCGCTGCGATTTCTCGCCGCGTGCACGGCGTTCGCGGCGGTGGTCTGGCTCGTTCGGCGAATCGGGCCGGATCAAGCGATTCGTGGACGCGCACGCATCGCATTGGTCGCGCTGGTGGTCACCCAGCTCACCTACTACTATCTCGATTTTTTTCCGGACTTCGCCCCTCGGTACGTTCAGGCGATGGTCGTCTTGCTGGGCTCAGTTGGCCTGGCGCGTCTTCGCGGAGCGGACGACGGTGCTCGACTCACGCTGGGCCAGATCACGGCCGCCGCCCTCATCGCGGTCGTAGCGACGCAATTCGCGCGCGTGTACGTCAACGACTACACCGGCACCAGGCCGCAGCGGGCGGCCTTCGAGACAGCGCTCACGCGCGCGCAGGGTCGAGTGGTGCCGGCTGTGTACCCTGCGGATCGAGGAACTGGATCAGATGTACTGGCGGTTCTTCGCGCTGAAGCATCACCGGCCGGATCTCGTGGGCGGAACAATCGGGCCCCCGATCCAACTGAACCGGTTGCCGGAGCTTCCTTCCGGCACCATAGCCGTCGTCAGGCGTTCGAGGCAGTCAGATGACACCGTCAATGCGCTGATTGCGGGAGGCTTCGTGACGGGCGAGGCGTTGAGCGCGCGTGACGGGACGCCGTCGTATTGGGTGCTGGAGCGGCGGGCGCCGTGAGAAGACCTGCTCAGCGGTTGGCCCCGTTAACATCCCTGGGTTCTCTCGCGTCCTTTAAACATGGTCCGTGATCTGGCCGTTGCCCTCCGTCTCGCCGTCCGGACGCTGCTGAAGGATCGCGGCTTCACCATCCCGGCCCTCATCGCGCTCGGGATGGGCATGACGCTCTCGGCCGCGGCGCTCATCGTGGTCAACGCCTACCTCGTGCGCACGCTGCCGTATCCGAGCGCGCAGCGCCTGTACAACGTGCGGTACGCGGCGCCCGGGGCCAGTCAGCCGCGCGGAATGGAGGCGCTGGACTGGGCGGCGCTGGGCGATGCGATCGAGCACACGATTGCGTGGGACCTCGACATGTTCTACCTGCTCGGCGGCGATCACGCCGAGGCCGCGCCCGGCGCCTGGGTCACGCCGGGCTTCATGCAGGGGCTTGGCATCCAGCCCGCGTTCGGCCGCGGGTTCGACGCCGGCGCCTTCGTCAGCGGAAGTCCACAGGTCGCGCTGATCAGCCATCGCCTGTGGCAAAGCCGCTTCTCGGGCGACCCGCAGATCCTCGGCCGGCGGTTCGAGGCGTACGTCAGCGACCGCCCTGAAGAGGCCGAGGCCTTCACGATCGTCGGCGTGCTGCCGGCGGACTTCTGGCATGTCAATCCGTACACCGAGGTCCTTGCTCCGCTGCGCGCGCCGACGTATCCGTATCTGGTGCGCCTCCGCGAAGGTGTCGCACCCGGCGACGCGGCGGCGCGGATGACGGCGCTCGTTCGCGGCAGCGCGAGCGGCCTGACGCCCGACTGGCGCGTGGAGATCGTCTCGGCGCACGAGCAATACGTGACCACCATCCGTCCGATCCTCCGCGCCATCTGGGGCGCCGCCATCCTGGTGCTGCTCACCGCGTGGGCGAACGTCGCCGGTCTTCTCCTGATCCGCGCCGCGCGGCGCCGCAAGGAAATCGCCGTGCGCATGGCGCTCGGAGCGGGCGGCGGCGCGATCGCGCGGCTGCTGCTGCTGGAGGGCGCCGTGCTGGGAACGGCGGCGACGGTCATCGGTCTCGTCGCCGGCGGACTTGCTGATCAACGGCCTCGCGCCGCTGATCCAACGGCAGCTCGGACGATCGGCGCCCGGCGGCGTCGCAGGATTTGCGACCGACGGCACGGTGATCGCTGGCGTCGCGATCCTCGGGGCGCTGACGTGTCTCGCCTGCGGTCTCGCGCCGCTGGCCGCAGCATGGCGCTCCGGCCTGCAGCGGCTGCACAGCAGCGGCCGCGCCTCCACCGAGGAGCGTGGCACGCAGCGTACCCGCGCGCTGTTGATTGCGGTGGAAGTGGCCGCATCCGTTGCGTTGTTGACCGGCTCGATGTTGATGGTCCAAAGCGTCGTCCGACTCCTGGGCGTCGACCTGGGCATTCGCGGCGATCGAGTCATGGCGACGTCGCTCACGCTTCGGCAACGCTCGTATCCGGATGCGGGGGTGCGTCTCGCCTTCTACGAGCGGGCAATGGATCGCCTGCGCGCCATTCCCGGTGTCGAGACCGTCGCGCTCACCGATTACTACCCGCTGCAGCAGTCGAGGCCGATGTCCGTAGAAACCGACGGTCGCGAGGGCCGCCTGACCGCGAGGGTCAGCGTCGTCGGGGTGTCGGCGGACTATTTCGACACTCTGCGGCTGTCGATCGCCGCGGGCCGCAGCTTCACGCCGGCCGATCGACTCGGCAGCGAGCCTGTGGCGATCGTCAGCGAAACCGTGGCGCGACGGCTGTGGCCGAACGCGCCGGCACTTGGTGCGCGAATGTCCGTTCCGGACCGCGAAGAACCGGATGCCGCTCCCGTTGTTCGACGGATCGTCGGCGTCGTGCGAGACGTGCGGCAAACGCCGGCCGACGAGGATCTGGCCGATCTCTACGTGCCGCTGCTGCAAACGCCTGGTCGATTCGCCTTTTACTATCTGCGCACCGCCGGCAGCCCGCTCAGCTCAGCGCCGGCGCTTCGAGCGGCGTTCACGCAGATCGATCCACAGATGGCGATCGGCCCCGTTCGTGCGCTTCAGGACGCGATCGACGAACAATCCGCTCGTCCGAAATTCCTTGCCTGGCTGCTGGGCGCGTTTGCGGCCGTGGCGGCGACTGCTCGCGCTCGTCGGCGTCTACGGCGTCATCGCCTACGCGGTGCGCCAGCGCGAGCGCGAGATCGCCGTGCGCCTGGCGCTTGGCGCCGCACCCGGCCGAATCACGGGCATGTTTCTCCGCCAGGGCGGCGTGGTGCTGGCCGCGGGAACGGCACTCGGCATCGCCGCGGCAATCGGAACGGGACGTGCGCTCGAGAGCCAACTGTTCGGCACGCGACCGGCAGACCCGATCGTGCTGACGGCGACCGCTGTTGCCTTCGCTGCCGCAGGATGCATCGCTGTGTGGTGGCCCGCGCGCCGCGCGGCGGCCACGGATCCGGCGGTGGCGCTGAAAGAGGAATAGAAGTAGGTTGGTCGTTGGTCGTCGGTCGTTGGTCGTTGGCTCAGCGAACTAATGACTAAGCGGCTAGCGCTAACGCCTAACGACTACGACGCGCACGGCGCAGGCAGATCTCCTCTGCGCAGCAAGAAGGCGACCCCTACAGCCGCTGCGGCAACAACCAGAGCAATCAGCGCGATTTCGCCTGTGACCCGTGTCACGGCGTCGAGCGCCACTCGGGCGGTCTTTTCGAGGTCCAGGGCATCTTCTGGACGCAACATCTCTCTGCCGAGGATCGTCGTGCGCCGGAGCCCGTACGCGGTCATCGAGCTCATGCTGATGCTCATGCCGATCGAGGCGGACGATGATGACCAGGGATGCGGCCATCCCCCGTTCCTGTTCCCGGACTCCGTTGACAACGGCCGTCCCGATCGGCGCGATGGTCAGTCCGATGCCGATTCCCGCCAACGCCAGCCCCACCGCCATGAAACCGGTTCCCAGGACATCGGCTCGTTCGGGACCGCCCGGATGTTCGAAGAACGCGACCGCCTGCCTCGCCATCTCCACTTTCCAGAGACTCATCATCAGGAAGCCAAGGACGGCGACCACGAGGCCGCAGACGACGGACCAGCGATAGCCGAACCGCGACGAGAGCCAACCTCCAGGAATTGCCGCCAGTGCCATCGGCACCGTGAAGGCACAGAGCAAGTAGCCCGTCACCAACGCCGCTTTTCTCGTGTCTTCCGACGCGCCGGCGACGTTGATGAAAATCGGAACACTGACGAGCGCCACCATGATGCAAAAGCCGACGAGCACATTGACTCCGGTCGCCGCGGAGACGTTGCGGTTGGAGAAGATGCTCAAATTGAGGATCGGTTCTTTGATATGGCGCTGTGAAATCAGAAAGATCACGAAGGCGACCACCGCGCCGACAACCCAATACATCTGATTCTGCGGCGGGTTCGGCGATACTTCCGAGGCGATTTCCGGCGAGCCCAGGCCGACATTGAGCAGAACCAGAGCGATGCCAAGAAGCGTGACCCCAATCCAGTCGATGCCGCCCTTCGCGTCTGCGCGTGGCAAGCCGGCAAGCCCCCACCATGTCACGGCGAACATCGCCGCGATGATGGGAAGGTTGATCCAGAACAGATACGGCCAGGTCATGAACTGCACCATGATCCCGCCGTAGAGGTGCCCGAGGACCCAACCCGCCGTATCGATCGCGCCGACGATTCCCAGCGGCAGCGCCCGCTTCTCTGGAGGAAAGAGATCAGCGACCAGGGCCATGCTCACCGGCACCATCGCTCCTGCCCCGAATGCCTGGATGACACGGCCGAAAATCAACGCATACAACGGGGCAAACGCTGGATCAGGGCCCGCCCCGCCGAAGACCGCGATGATGCGCGCGGCAATCCCGGCGGGCCAGCCCGGAGAGGCCGCGACCAGCCACGACCCGATAAAGAAAATGACCAGGCAACCGAGGTAGACGACGCGACGGCCGGAGATGTCGGACACCCTGCCCCATGAAGGTCATGCTGATGGCGTACGACACGAAGTAGCCGGTGACGACCCAACCGGCGATGTCGAGCTTCTGGATCTCGATCGTCATCGATCGGATCACCTCTGGCAGGACCGCTGAAACAATTGTCAGATCGAGCGCGCCAATGAAGACGGGCAGGCACACGACGGCGAGAATCAGCCGCGGGTACTGATGGGCACGCGCCATTCAGTGTTTAGTGTTTCGGCGGCTCGGGAAGTTTCGGCGTTGGAATGTCGACCGGTTCGTTCACGGCGAAGATGTCGATCAGCCAGCCGTTGCCCGCGGGCTCGGTGACGTGAAGCCGCACGGGGATGGCGGACTGGTCCTCCATCCAGAGATCGACCGGATACGTCAGCTCCGGCTTGATCGTGGAACCGGTACCCATCAGCGGACTGAGCTTGTCGCCTCGCACCTCGCCTTTGATGTGAAGCGTGCTCTTGCTGCGAATCGTCTCAGAGCCGGCCAGTTGAGGCTTTTGAACCGACGTCTGAAGAATTTCGGCAATGCCGGCCTTGGCAAACAGCAAGGCGCCATTGAAGCTGGCATCCGGAGGGGCCTTGCCGAATTGACGAGTGAGTGGATTGCTCTGAAACGTGCCTTCGGGGACCCAGACGCGTGTCAGTTGCAAGATCGTCCCGGTCTTGCTCGCGATCTTGACGTTGCACGAAACCCGGTCCGGCGCCGCGTAGGAACACTGTGCGGCGGTAAACGTGATGCCGTTTTTTCATCGAGGAAGGCGGGCGCTCCCTCGCGCGTCAGCGTGAACTGCGCGCTCTTCAGCTTGAGGATGGCGTCGGCCGCCTTGTTCAGCTGGTCCTGCGGAGAGGCGTTGCCTCGTCCCGCCTGCGCCGACAGGACGGTCCCCAGCGCGAGCAGAACGATCGCCGCTACTGCTTTTTCTTTGCGGTCCATTCCATCGTCCCCATGCCGGTGATTTCGGCCTTGCCGTTGGGGATGGCATCACCCTCGATGTCGCCGGTCATCGTGATCGGCATGCTGCCCTGCGGCGTCACCATGGTGAACGACACCTTGAGCGCTTTGCCTTCGAGCGTGCCGGTGAACGGGGCTTCGCCCAACTGGCTGATGAGCGTGCCGTTCAACTTGCCAGCGTCCTCGGTGACCTTCGCGGTGGCGGGAATGTCGCCGTTCGGCGTCTTGAACGTCAGCTCCCATTCGCCGGACGCTCCGCCGCCGGCCGTGGTGGTCGCAGGGGCCGTCGTGGTCGCGGGGGCCGTGGTCGTGTCGGGGGCCGTGGTCGTGCGGCCGGCGCGGCGGTCTCCGCGGGCGCGCGCTTCGCGGTCCAGTCGCCTTCACCGAAGCCGCCGAACTGCATCTTGCCCGCGAGCGACTGACCGTCGACTTTGCCGGTCATCGTGATATCGAGGGACTGCCCCTGCACGGGCAACGCGAATCCGATCTTCAAATCCACACCGGTGAGCGTGCCGGTAAACGGCATCTCGCCCATCGGGGACTTGAACAGCCCGGTGACCTTCTCCCCCTCCTGCGTCAACGTCATCTTGACGGTGTTCGTGCCCTGCGGCGATTCAATCGTCACGTCCCAGTCGCCGGTCACGCTGACCTGCGCGACGGCGGGCGACGCGAGAAAAGCGACCAACAGCACGGCGAGTCCTGCACGGGGCATAGAAGCTCCTTGAAATTTCGTTCAACTACGGGTTGCGGCTCACGCGACGCGCGTACAGCGATCCTTCGCCGACGTTGCCAAGGCGCGCGGTCCCTTCGATCTCCTCGCCGCGGACCTTGCCGCGCACGACGATCTTCATCGGCTGCCCCTGCTCCGGCACAGTCCATTCGACGGTGATCTGATCGTCGACAATCTTGCCTTCGAGCGGAAACTCGCCGTCCTCGTTCACGACGCGTCCCGACAGCGTCGTTCCCTTCTGATTGATGGTCATGTTCGTCGCCATTTCGCCGGTGGGGACGACGAACTCGACGCGCCAGTTGCCGGCTACGTCGGTCTGCGCGAACGCGGAGACCGCGGCCAGGAGCAGGATCGGAACCAGAAACGGCCGACCTAGGGGCATCCGAAGATGATACTACTCGTTGACGGCCCTGCCCGGTCCAAGTACGGCGGAGGTCCCGGCGGCCCGCGGGGCCAGGCGGTGGAAGCCGGACAGGTGGCGATCCCGCCGCAGAATGGCGCGCGCCAGACGGCTGCCCGTGAGCCGGGTGTGCGAGGCGAGGAGCGCGCGCAGCATGTTCAGGTCGGAGGCGGTGGGCACGCCGACGGCGAGCGCGGCCGTTGCCGGCACGGCCGGCACGCGGCGGGCGTCGTACACGTAGACGACGCCGCCGGTCATCCCGGCGGCGAAATTCCGGCCGACGGGTCCCAGGACGACGACGGTACCGCCGGTCATGTATTCGCAGGCATGGTCGCCGACGCCTTCGACAACCGCGACCGCACCGCAATTCCGCACGGCAAAGCGCTCACCGGCCGTACCGGCGATGAACACGCGGCCGCCGGTGGCGCCGTAGAGCGCGGCGTTGCCGACGAGCACCTGTCCCGGCCGTCCGCGTTCGCGGGCTTCCGGCGCGACGATGATGTCGCCGCCGTGCATGCCCTTGCCGAGACCATCGTTGGCGTCGCCGATGAGCGTGAGGCGCATGCCCGGGACGGAGAACGCGCCGAAGCTTTGTCCCGCGCTTCCGGTCACGGAGAGCTGCACGGATCCTTCCGGCAACCCGGCGTCGCCATGACGCGCGGCGATCTCGCCGGCGATGTCCGGCGACCGATGGTACGCAAGCGGACGCCAGTACGTTCGTCGACGCGTCGGTACGTGGGTCCGGCTTAGCCGGACTGCGGCTAGTCCGGCTTGTCGCTATCGCCTGTGACGGGTAGCTTTGCAGGACCTCGGTACGTGGAGTCCGCCTTCAGGCGGGCCTTAAGTCTGCGTGCACGCGTGACGGTGGAGTCCGGCTAAAGCTGGACGCCACGTTCGAAGGTGATGACACGGGGACAGCAGGCCGTCCAACACCACAGATTCCTTGACGCCTTCGCGCCGCTGGAGGAGATCCGACGCGCCCGACCAGATCGTCGAGTCGAACGTAGACCCGAGCGCCGCGAGGATCGTGCGGACCTCCGCCGCCACCAGACGCAGGAAGCCAACGAGCATCTCTGGTGTGCCGTTGAAGGCTGCGCGTAGATCCGCGCGCTGTGTCGCGATGCCGACCGGACACGTGTTCGCATGACACTGCCGCGCCATCACACAGCCGAGCGCGACGAGCGCCGCCGTGCCGAACCCGTATTCGTCGGCGCCCAGCGCCGCCGCCATCGCGATGTCGCGGCCAGTCTTGAGCCCGCCGTCGGTTTGCAACACGACGCGACCACGGAATCCGCGCCGCCGCCAGCGCCCGATGTGCCTCCGCGAGCCCAAGCTCCCACGGCATCCCCGCGTGCTTGATCGACCCGCGCGGCGACGCGCCGGTTCCGCCGTCATGACCGCTGATCTGAATCGCGTCGGCGCCGGCTTTGGCCACGCCCGTCGCGATGATGCCGACGCCCGAGGATGCCACGAGCTTCACGTTCATCCGCGCGGTCGGATGAAAGACGCGGAGATCGTGAATCAACTCCGCGAGATCTTCGATGCTGTAGATGTCGTGATGGACCGGCGGCGAGATGAGCGGCGTGCCCGGCTGTGCATGACGCAGCCGCGCGATGTGGGGCACGACTTTGAGCGCCGGCAGTTGGCCGCCCTCACCCGGCTTCGATCCCTGCGCGATCTTGATCTGCAGCTCGTCGGCCGACCGCAGAGTACGCCGGGTGTCACACCAAAGCGGGCCGATGCCACCTGCTTCGTCCGGTTGCCGTCCGGCAGTCCGAAGCGATCCGGCTCCTCGCCGCCTTCGCCGCTGTTGCTGCGGGCGCCGAGGAGGTGCATCGCCGTCGCGATCGTCCGATGGGCTTCCGGCGAGAGCGCGCCGACCGACATCGCGGACACGAAGAAGCGGCGGCAGATCGCATCGACCGGCTCGACGTCATCGACGGCGATGGGCGATGCGGGAACGAATTGCAGCAGGTCGCGGACGGCGGCCGGCGGGCGGTTGTAGACGTGGGAGGTGAACGTTGTATACGCAGGGCTTCCGCCTTCGCTCGCTTCGCGAGCTTCGGCGTGACCGTTGCGTGCGCGCTGCAGCGATCGGACCACGAGCGGATTGGTCGCGTGATACTCGCCGTCGCGGCGGTAGCTGTGGAGACCGGGATAATCGGCGACTGGCGGCTCGGCCAGGGAAAACGCGCGCCGGTGACGATCGATCACCGTTGTCGCGACGTCCGCCAGCGTGGCGCCGCCGATCGGCGACGGCGTGCCAGGGAAAAAGCGATCGACGAGCGCTCGGTCCAACCCGAGGACCTCGAACAATGCCGCGCCGCAGTATCCGCTGAACGTGCAGACGCCCATCTTGGACATCACCGTCAGCAGCCCGCGCTCGAGCGCCACGCGATATCCGGCGCTGGCCTCGTCCTCGAGCGCCGCGACCGTCGCGTACCCCAGCGAGGGATGCACGGCCGACGCTCCGTACGCACAGAGCGCCGCCACTTGATGCGCGTCGCGCGCGGCGTCTGTGTCCACCACGAGGCTCGCGCGCATGCGGAGTCCGTGTTTGATGAGGCCGTAGTGAACCGCGGCGGTCGCCAGGAGCGGTGGCAGCGCGGCATGCGTCTCGCTGACGCCGCGGTCGGTCAGCACGATAATCGCGCTGCCGCGCCTGACGGCGTCGCACGCCAAGGCGACAATCTCGCCCAGACGCCGCTCGAACGAGGCAGGGCCCTGCTCGATGGGAAACACGAGATCGATCGCCACCGGATCGAGTTCGCGCGCCTGCTCGATCGCCCCCAGTTGATTCGTCGTGAGGATGGGGGATCGCAGCTGGATTCGCGGCTGTCTCGCGCCGCGCTCGTCCACGTAGCTGCCGTGAGCGCCGAGCATGGTGGTCAACGACATGACCGACGCCTCGCGGTACGGATCCACGGGCGGGTTCGTCACCTGCGCGAAGCGCTGCCGGAAGAAGTCGGTGAAGAGCCGCGGCCGCGACGACAGCACGGCGGGCGGCGTATCGTCCCCCATGGACCCGACCGCCTCGTGACCGTCGGCAATCATCGGCCGCAGCAACAGATCGATTTCCTCGCGGGTGCAGCCGGCCGCCGCCTGACGCTGCGCGAGCGTGGGCCCCAACGGTACGTAGTGTCCGCCTTCAGGCGGACCGTCGTTCCGTGCGTGGCGTCCGCCTTTAGGCGGACCGTCGTCGACCAACGGCCGCACGATGTCCGCCACCAGCCGCCGGTACGGCCGTCGCGCCGCGAGCCCGCTGCGAATCTGATCCGTGCTCAACACCTCGCCGCGCTGCAGATCGACCACGATCGCATCGCCTGGACCCAATCGCCCGCGATCGACGATCACGTGCTCGTCGGCCGCCAGCACGCCAACCTCCGAGGCAACCGCTACCAGCCCGCCCTCGGTCCGCACGATGCGCGCCGGCCGGAATCCATTGCGGTCGAGCGCCGCGCCGACGAAGCGGCCGTCCGCGAAGATGAGCGCCGACGGCCCGTCCCAGGGCTCGCCGACGAGCGACTGGAACTCGAAGAAGGCGCGGACATCGGGCGCCAGATCGCTGTCGCGCTCCCAAGCCGGCGGCACGAGCCGCGCAAGCGCATGAGCGATCGAATACCCGTGATACCGCAGCAGTTCCACGGCATCGTCCAGCGGATCGCGAATCCGACCCGTCCTGCGACACCGGCGCCTCGCCTTCGAAACCCGGGCACGACGTGAAGTCCGCCATCCGCGCGTGCATCCACGCCCGGTTGCCGGCAATCGTATTGATTTCGCCGTTGTGCGCGATCACCCGAAACGGCTGCGCGAGCGCCCAGTCGGCCGACGTGTTGGTGCTGAACCGCTGGTGGAACACGACGAAGTCGGTGGCGAACCGCGCATCCTCGAGGTCCGGGTAGAACTGCGGCAGGCCGGCGGGCGTCACCAGGCCCTTGTAGACGATGGTCCGCGTGGAGAGCGACGCGATGCACGCGCGAAGCGCCTCCGCCCGGATCACGCGCTCGATGCGCAGGCGCGCGCGGTAGAGCGTTGCGTCGGCCCGGGTGCGGCCGTCGGTGAACGCCGCGATGACCTGGAGCACGCGTGGCGTGGTCGCGCGCTGCGCCGGCAGCACCGCCGCCGGATCGGTGGGGACCTCGCGCCACGACATGGCGCGAGCGCCGGCGACCTCGAGCTCGCGCTGGATCAGGTCTTCCACGCGGCGCCGGCCGTCCGCGTCCACGAAGATCATCCCCACCGCGCGCGTCGGTCCGGCCGGCCCCGCGGTCGGGGCGATGAGGGACCAGGGGATGGCGGTCATCACGCCGCAGCCATCGACGACGCCGAGCGCGGCCGGCGCACCGCGGTGCTCGACCCGGCGGAGCGCGGTCAGGCCGTGGACGACGAGTTCGTGACGGGATCGGTGTTGCGTGTCGGCAATGAATCCGACGCCGCATGCGTCGTGACACATGGACGTGTATTTATCGCTGCGTCCCCCTGATAAGGGAAATAGAACTTATGAATGTGAACCATCTGTTTCAGAGATGCTCAACGTGTGCTGCGATATCATGACCCCCATGAGTGCAGGTCATCGATTCGTTGGCATCATCTTCGTCGCGAGCGCCGCGGTGATCGCCGCAGGATGCAACCAAACCCGGGTCGCCGAAGCGCCCGGGACCGCGCCCGCCGCAACCACGCCAGCCGCGCCGCCTCCCCCGGCGGTTCGCATGTTCGTCACGAACGAAGCGTCCGGGGACCTCACGGTCATCGATGCGGCGACACACGCCGTGCTGGCCACGGCGCCGTTGGGCAAGCGCCCACGCGGCATCAAGGCCAGCCCGGACGGGAAGATGCTTGTATGTCGCGCTCAGCGGATCGCCGAACGCCGGGCCCGGCGTCGATCCGAAGACGCTGCCGCCGCCCGACCGGAGCGCCGACGGCATCGGCGAGGTCGATGCCGACACCTACAAGGTGCGGCGCATCATCCGGGCGGGCAACGATCCGGAGTGCGTCGACGTCAGCCTCGACGGCAAGCGGCATGTATGTCGCCAACGAGGACTCCGCGCAGGTCAGCGTCGTCGATCTCGCGGCCGGGGACCGTCGTCGCCACGGTCAAGATTGGCGAGGAGCCCGAGGGCGTGACCATCAGGCCCGATGGCAAGGTCGTCTACGTGACGAGCGAAGACGATGGCGCGGTCTACGCGATCGACACCGCGACGAACAAGGTGCTCCAGCGCATTCCCGTCGGGTCGCGGCCGCGCTCAATCGGCTTCCTTCCCGACGGATCGCGCGCCTACGTGTCGCTCGAAAACGACGGGGCGCTCGCGCTGGTGGACGCGCAGCAGCACAAGTTCCTGAAACTGATTCAGCTCGAGGGTCAGGGCAACACGCCGAAGCCGCGCCCGATGGGCATCGCGGTGCACCCGAACGGATCGACGGTCTACGTCACCGCCGGCTCGTTCGGCAGTCTGTTCTTCCTCGATCCCGCGAAGAACGCCGGGAACGATTCGCTACCGGTCGGTCAGCGGCCGTGGGGCGTCGCGGTCACGCCCGATGGCAAGACCGCGTTCACGGCCAACGGGCCGTCGAACGACGTGTCAGTGATCGATCTCGTGACCAAGCAGGTGGTGAAGAAGATTGCGGCCGGGCAGAGGCCGTGGGGCATCGCGGTGGTTGGTCGTTAGTCGTTAGTCGTTAGTCGTTAGTCGTTGGTCGTTCGTCGTGCGACGCGTCAGCGCGTCAGGTCGACGCGTACTTCCGCGCCGAACAGCATCGTCCGATCGTTGTCGAGCGCGGCCCACTTGAGCAGCGTCCGCAGATCTTTCTTGACCTTGGCGTCGAACACCGTGCGGCCGTTCGCGAACACTTTCACGGGCTTGTCGAAGTCGAACTGATCGGGTGACACGAGCAGCGTGAAGGCGGTCACGCCGCGCGACGTCGCACGAACGGTATTGCCTTCCCGCGTCAGATCGACGCGTCCAGACGGAACCGGCCGGTCGAAGAGTTGGCGCGGCGGATACGAGACGATCGGCGGATCGTAGATACCCTTCAACTCGACCGGCTTGTTGTTGCGGGACACGACGAAATCGACGTAGCTGCCCGGCTTCACCGACGACAGCGTCTCGAGAATGTCGGCGCTGATCGACACCGTTTCGCCGTTGACTTCCACCAGGGCGTCGGCCACCTTGAAGCCGATCTTGTCGGCATTCGAACCGGGATCGACGCGGACCACGCGCCCGCCGACCGATTGAAGCCCGAAATCAGGACGGGGCGAAATCGGCACCTCGTTGAGATCGTCCAGCGTTTTCCAGTCGCTCTCGGTCGCGCCCAGCTTGTCGATCACCAGCCAGTGCGCCCGGTTGTGCGCCGCCGTGTCGCTGGTTTCCCACGTCAGCGTGTCGGGCAGCGGACGGCGCGGATGCTCGCGCACGAACGTCTCGAAGTGGTCCTTCACGTCCGGCCACCAGCGCGTGTTGTGCCCGGCATCGGGCTGCGGCTCGTACACGAGCGAGACGCCGTGTTTCTTGAAGTGCTCGATATGCGGATCGACGAGCGCCGTCGGATACAGCTGATCCTGTCCGCCGTTGACGATGAAGAACGGCTTGTTCCGGAGATTGTTGCCGTAGAGCGGGCCGTCGACGTTCAAGCTGGGGCTGTCGAGCACCATCCAGTACCCGTTCAGCGGCAGAAAGCTCGCAAACGGCGTCGTCTCGCGCATCGCCACGTAATACGCGCCGGTGCCACCGTCCGAGACGCCCGACACCACGACGCGGTTCTCGTCGATGTTGTAGGTGCGCTTGGCCGTGTCGAGAATGTCGGCCAGGTTCAGCAACTGGTCGTCGCTCCACCACGGCGCGGCGTTCCACGAGTACGGCACGATGTAGATCTGCTCGGCGCCGGTCAGCGCGCCGACGGTGCCGGGGCCGACGATGCTGTTGTCGGCTCGCATCATCACCCCGCCGTGGAGTTGAAATCGAACCTGGTACGCGCGCGCCGGATCGTAGGTGTCGGGGATGTTCAGGACGAACTGGTGCTCGATGCCGTCGGACGTCCGATTCGCTGAGCCGCACCTGTCCCGTCGGCTGCGACGTGTAGGGCCGCCCTTTGCAGTCGCCGGAACGCGCTCGTCGAATGCGACGCGGCTCTTGACGATCGCGTCAACCCACTGCCGGGCTTCGGTTGGGTTCTTCGCGGCCCAGAACTGCGTGAAGGCGGTGTCGACGGCGGATTGCGCCGTCAGCGACGCCGCCGCACAGAGCAGGAGGGCCAACATCGCCCAGCGGCCAGCAACCGTGTTCTGTTTCACCGGCGCGGACTGTAACATAATTGAGAAAGCACCTATGAGGCTGGGCACTCTTCTCGTCGTTGTCATGCTTGCGGCGAATCCGCTCGCGCAGCAGGCCGCGCGGCCGGCTGCTGAACAACTGCCGCCGCTCTCCTACGTCTGCCCGATGGCGGGCGACGAAGACGTCATCGAAGACAAGGCCGGCGTCTGCAGGAAGTGCGGCATGGAGCTGATACCGACACGTCTCGATACCGTGTGGACGTGCGCCACGCGGCCGCTGCTCGTCGTCGAATCGAAACCCGGCAAGTGTCCGGTGGATGGCACGCCGCTCGTGCAGGTCACGGCCGCGATTTCGTGGACCTGCAAGGACAAGCCGTCGGTCGACACGCTCGAGCCGGGAACCTGCGCCGACGGCGCGCCGATGATCAAGCGCTACGCGGCGCGCGCGCACGGCAATCACAACGCGCAGCACGGCGGCCAGTTCTTCATGGCGCCCGACAACTGGCATCACCTCGAAGGGACGTATCTGCCGAACGGCGTCTTCCGCTTGCACCTCTACGACGACTTCACCAAGCCGCTGCCGCTCGATCAGATGCGCGAGGTCGTCGCGCGCGTCGTCACCAAGCAGACGTTCGACCCGGCGACGCGGACGACGAAGGAATTGGCGGCGATGCCGCTGGTTCGCAACGGGCGCTTCCTCGAGGCGAAAATCGGCAAGCTCCCGCTCCCGGCGCCGATGACCGCGAAGATCGCGTTCAAGAAGGGCGACCCCGAGCACGTGTTCGATTTCGCGTTCGAGGCGTTCTCGAAAGAGCCGGCCGCAGGCGCGCGCGTGACAACCGCGACGCCGATGCCGACGCCCGCACCGGCGGCGCCCGCGCCGGCCGCGGCCGCGCCGGTCTCGTCAGCGCCGGTGACGACGGAGGGCTCGACGATCGAGATCGCGTCAGGCGTCGATCCGGCGCTGGTGCCGGTGCCGATTCCGGAGACGGTTCCCGAAATGATCGCCCAGCTCCGCACGCGCACCGATCAAATCAAGACATTCATCGATCGCGGGTCGTTCGCCAGCATCTACGTTCCGGCGTTCCAGGCGAAGGATCTCGCGCTCGCGCTGGCGGCGAAGAAGGACACGCTGCCGCCGGCGAAGCAGAAGATCGCGCAGCCGGCCATCGCGCAGCTCGTGCGATCGGCCTATCTGCTCGACGCGTTCGGCGATCTCGGCAACAAGCAGCAGGTCGTCGACGCGTTCGCGCTGTTCACGGCGGCGGTGACGGACATCCTCGCGTCATTTCCGGAGAAGTAACGATGCGCCGAGCTTCGTTTTCTTTGCGGTCTTTGCGATCTTCGCGGTCTTTGCGCTTGAGACGGGCGAAGCGCACAAAGCCATCACGTCGAAATACACCTACAACGACGATGTGTTTCCGATCCTCAAGGAGCGATGCTCCCGGTGTCACGTGCCCGGCGGCGTCGCGCCGATGTCGTTGATGACCTACGAAGAAGCGTTTCCCTGGGCCGAGTCGATCCGCGGGGAGCTGATTGCCGCGCACATGCCGCCGTGGCATGCCGACGAGGCGTTCGGCGAGTTGAAGCAGGCGCACACGCTGACGCCGCAGGAGCTGGACGTGATCCTGACGTGGGCGTCGGGCGGGAATCCCCGCGGCGCGCTCGATCAGAAGCTGCCGCCGGTCGCGTTGAAGAACGAGTGGGCCCTGGGCGCACCCGATCTCGCGCTTCCTCTTCCATCAGAGTTCGCGTTCGCCGCCGACAAGATGGACGACACGCAGGAGTTCACGATTCCGACCGGCACGAAGGAACCGCGATGGGTTCGAGCGGTCGATCTGCTGCCGGGGAACCCGACGATCGTGCGCAGCGCGGTGATCTACGTGAAGACGACGGGCGACGCGCCGCCTTCGGCTTCGGCGAGCCAGGGGCTGAGTGCCGAACGCGTGCTGGCGCGGTGGATTCCCGGTCACGACCCCGAGCCGATCGGCAACGGCCTCGCGCTGCGGCTGCCGGCCGGCGCGCAGCTCGGGCTGCGCATCCACTACAAGAAGACGTGGCAGTTCGAGGGGAAACCGCTGACCGACCGGAGCACGGTCGGCGTCTACTTCGCGTCAGGCACGACGGCGCAGGAACTGCTCGCGCTGCCCGTGACGTCGCCGGCGCTGTCTGCCACTGGCGGATCCGATCGGGTGACGTTCACGCAGACGGTCGATCAGGATGTGCAGGCGCTCGCGCTCAGCCCCGACCAGGTGCCGCCGAACATCACGCTGCAGGTGGAAGCGGTGCGGCCCGACGGCTCGCGCGCACCGATCATCCGTCTGAACACGCGCGCCGATTGGAACCGCCGCTACTGGTTCGAGCGCCCGCTCGCGCTGCCGCGCGGGTCGCGCATCGAGGTGGTGGCCACGCTCCGCGATCCGGATCTGCTGTCCGCGGCGTTCGCGGCGCCGACGGCGACGGCGCCGGCGCCGAAGCCGCCGTCGCCCGTCAGGCTGTCGCTGAACGTCATTCCCGGCGCAGCCGAAGCCAGCAGCCCCGTAGATGTAGGTCCGGCTAAAGCCGGACGCCACGTACTTGTCCTGTCGCAGCGCGGCCCTTTCGAGGGCCGCGATTAATGAATCGACCTCGTCTTCCGACGACTTCGTCCATCCGTTCGAGGTGAGGAATCTCCAACCCGCGCACGGCGTCGATCGCCAGGCGGAGCGCCTCGTCGGCGCGGCATTTCGGATTTCGCGTTCGCAGGTCCTTGCGCGTCGCCCGCAGCAGCCGCAGTATCTGCGCCCGGTCGAACCGCTGTCCCTCGCAATGATCGCAGAAGCTCATACCTTCATTATGAACGGGTCCTGCACTTCTTCGCCAAGTTCGACCCAGACGCTCTTGGTCTGCAGATACTGCTGCACGGCTTCGATGCCGTTCTGCCGGCCGATGCCGCTCGACTTGTAGCCGCCAAACGGGGAGTTGAACGTCAGCGCGCGATAGGTATTGACCCACACCGTGCCCGCTTCGAGCGCGCGCGCCATCTTGTGGGCGCGGTTGATGTCGCGCGTCCAGACGCCGGCGGCGAGGCCGAACTCGGTGTCGTTGGCCAGCGCCAGCACCTCCGCCTCGTCGGTGAACGGCGTCACGGCCAGCACCGGGCCGAACACTTCGTTGCGCATCAGAAAGCTGTCCTTCGCCGCCTGGTGCACGATCGTCGGCTCGTAGAAATAGCCGTCGGGAAACGCCGCCAGCTTCGGCCGCGCGCCGCCCGTGAGGATCGCGCCGCCCTCTTCGACCGCGCGCCGCACCATCGACTCGTCTTTCTCGAGCTGCATCTTCGTGGCGATCGGGCCCATCTGCGTCTCGGCGAGCAGCGGGTCGCCGATGGTGATCTGCTTCGCGCGTTTCACCAGGCGCTCGACGAGCCGGTCGTAAATCGGCTGCTGGATGTACGCGCGCGATCCGGCCACGCACGTCTGCCCCGCGGCGGCGAAGATGCCGGCCAGCACGCCCGCTTCGGCCTGATCCAGATTGGCGTCGGCGAACACGATGTTCGGGCTCTTGCCGCCGAGCTCGAGCATGCAGCTCACGAGCCGTTGACCGGCGCGCGCCGCGATCGCGCGGCCCGCGCCGACGCTGCCCGTGAACGACACCTTCGCCACTTTCGGATGATCGACGAGCGCCTCGCCGGTTTCGCGGAAGCCGGTGACGATGTTGATCACGCCCGCGGGGACGCCGGATTCCTCGGCGAGCCGCGCGAGCTCGATCGCGGACGCCGACGTGATCTCCGACGGCTTCAGCACGATCGTGTTGCCGGCGGCCAGGGCCGGCGCGAGCGACATCACGGCGATGAAGGTCGGCGAGTTCCACGGCGTGATCACGCCGACGACGCCGAGCGGTTCGCGCAGCGTGTAGTTGAAGATGGTGCGCCGGTCGAGCGGGATGACCGCGCCCTCGATCTTGTCGGCGAGCCCGCCGAAGTAATAGAGCCAGTCGCGGACCGTGCGCGCCTGCGCGCGCATCTCGGCGACGAGCTTGCCGTTCTGCTCGGTCTCGATGGCGGCGATCCGCTCGGCGTGTTCGGCGATCATCTCGCCCCATTGCATGAGCAGCCGGCCGCGGCGCGTCGGCGACAGCGCGCTCCACGGACCTTCGCGAAACGCGGTCGACGCCGCGGTCACCGCCTTGTCGACGTCCTCCGCGCCGGCCAGCGCGAACGTCCCCCATGGGCCCGCCGGTCGTGGGATTGAATGCCGTAAACGTCCGCCCGTCCGCCGCCGGCACGTCGCGTCCGTTGATGTGGTTCACGTACTGGTGCACGAAACGTCTCCTTCAACGCTCGTGGTGAGCCTGCGAACCACGTGCTCCGTCCTTCGACGAGCTCGGACGCGAGTCGGCCATCTACATCGTTCTAGATGACACCGCCCGCCATCCACTTCTAGCACGACCCCGGTGACGAACGCCGCTTCGTCCGACGCGAGGTAGACCATCGCGTTGGCGACGTCATCGGGCGAGCAGAGCCGGCCGAGCGGGATCGTCGACAGAAACCCCGCGCGGTGCGCCTCGCTGTCGCCGCCGACGAACGTGGCCAGCATCGGCGTGTCGCCCGGGCCCGGGCACACCGCGTTGACGCGGATGCGGTCCGGCGCCAGCTCGATCGCCATCGACTTGGTCGCGATGAGCGCCGCGCCCTTGCTGCTGTTGTAGGCGAGCAGATTCGGGCGCGGACGGATCGCCGCGACCGAGACCGTGTTCAGAATCACGCCGCCGCCCTGCCGCCGCATGATCGGCACGGCCTGACGCGCCGCGAGAAAGATCGCCTTGGCGTTGACCGCGAACAGCCGATCCCAGTCGTCCTCGGACGTGTCGACGAACGACTGCGGCGCCTGCGGCGCGCCGGCGTTGTTGATCAGGATGTCGAGGCGCCCGAAGCGTTCGAGGGCGGTGCCGATCATGGCGCGAGCGTCCGCGTCGCGCGCGACGTCCGCCCGGCAGAAGACCGCCGCGTCGCCAAGCTCGCGCGCCAGCGCGCCGGCGTCCTGGCAATCCACGACCACGACCCGCGCGCCTTCCTCGACGAAGCGGCGGCAGATGGCGGCGCCGAACCCGGACCCGCCGCCGGTCACGACTGCGACTTTGTCTGCGAGGCGCATGATGCGTACGTGGCGCCGGCCTTTAGGCCGGACCTCGAGGCGGCGCCGAGGAGGTCCGCCTGAAGGCGGACGCCACGTACGACGTGCGCTCAAAACACTCCGGGCGTGCCTTCGACGATGAGCGTCGCGCCGGTTGCTGCACGAACCTGGTCTACCGTTGCGCCCTCGGCGATTTCGCGGAGGACCAAACCGCGATCCGTGACGTCGATCACCGCGAGCTCGGTGACGATCATGTGCACGACGTTCATGCCGGTCAGGGGCAGCGTGCACTGCTTCAGAATCTTGTGCCCGCCGTCCTTGGTCGTGTGCTCCATCGCGATGATGACGCGGCGGACGCCGGCGACCAGATCCATGGCGCCGCCCATCCCCTTCACCATCTTGCCGGGGATCATCCAGTTCGCCAGGTTGCCCGCTTCGTCCACCTGCAGGGCGCCGAGCACGGCCAGATCGATGTGGCCGCCGCGCACCATGGCGAACGAGTCGGCGCTGTTGAAGTACGAGCAGCCCGGGATCTCGGTGACGGTTTCCTTGCCGGCGTTGATCAGGTCCGGATCGACCTCGGCGTCGGTCGGATAGGGCCCGATGCCGAGCAGGCCGTTCTCCGAATGCAGCGTGATGTGCACGCCCGGCGGGATGTGGTTCGCCACGAGCGTCGGCATCCCGATGCCGAGGTTGACGTAGTCGCCGTCCTTGAGCTCGCGCGCCACGCGTTTGACGATGCGATCGCGGACGTCAGCCATGCGACTGTCACGCTGCTTCGCGGCACGAAAGCAACCACGAAGACACGAAAACACGAAGAACCCTTAGCTTTCTTTCGTGTCTTCGTGTTTTCGTGGTTGCATTTGTTCTAGTGCCACGTCGCAGCTACTAGCGTACGGTGCGTTTCTCGATGCGCTTCTCGTACTGCTTCCCCTGCAGGATGTGCCGCACGAAGATCCCCGGCGTCACGACGTGGTCGGGATCGATCTCGCCGGGCTCGACCAGGCGCTCGACCTCCGCGATCGTGACCTCGGCGGCGGTGGCCATCACCGGGTTGAAGTTCCGGGCGGTCCGGCGGTAGACCAGATTGCCGTGCCGGTCCCCCACCCACGCCTTCACGAACGCGAAGTCGGCGCGCAGCGGCTGTTCCAGGACGTGCGGCTTGCCGTCGATGGTCCGCGTTTCCTTCCCCTCCGCCACGAGCGTCCCATAACCGGTCGGCGTAAAGAAACCGCCAATACCGGCTCCGCCGGCGCGAATCCGCTCCGCAAACGTGCCCTGCGGGACGAGCTCCACGTCGAGCTCGCCGGTCAGGAACTGGCGCTCGAACTCCTTGTTCTCGCCGACGTAGGTCGAAATCATCTTCCGCACCTGCCGGGCGCGGAGCAGGACGCCGATGCCGAAATCATCCACGCCGGCGTTGTTGCTGACGACGGTGAGGTCCTTGGTGCCGCGCGCGCGAAGCGCGGCGATGAGGTTCTCGGGGATGCCGCACAGACCGAATCCGCCCATCATGATGGACGCGCCGTCGGGGATGAGCGCCACGGCTTCCTCGGCGCTCGACAGCACCTTGTTCATCGCGCGGTATTCTATCAAGTAAGATACTCGTCCCTTGCACTCAGACCTAGAACAAGCCATCAGTTTCCACGAGTCCATCGTCGCCGAAGGCGGGAAAGCGCTCGTCGGCTACGACACGGCGAAGGCCCTCGCCAACGTCGTCTTGATGTCGGAGATCCCGACGTCGTACGACAAGAAGGAGCAGCGGCAGGTCAACGCCGGCAACCTTCTGCTGCGCGGCGTGCCCGGCGTCGGCAAGACGTTCTTCGGCGTGATTCTCGCCGCGATCAGCAACGCGAAATTCGTCCGTCTTCAGGGCCGCGCCGACCTGCAGCCGACCGAAGTCGTCGGCTTCCAGATGATCAACCCGGCCACCGGCGAGCTCATGACCGAGTTCGGTCCACTCGTCGAGGCCGAAGTCATCCTGCTCGACGAGATCAACCGCATCCCGCTCAAGTCACAGAGCGCGTTCCTCGAAGCGCTGCAGGATCGGACGGTGACGGTCGGCAAGACAACCTACGAGCTGCCCGCGTTCAGCTTCGCGATCGCGACGATGAACCCGGTCGAGCTCGGGCAGGGGACGTTCCCGCTGTCGGAAGCGGCCACCGATCGGTTCGCCATCATGGTGAACATCGGCTACCTGCCGCCGGCGGAGGAAGCCAAGCTCGTGCACTTCGATTTCAAGAAGGTCCGGTTGAACGAGCTGCTGTCGAAGGAGCGGATCGTCCAGCTGCGCGGCGCGATCACCGAGCACGTGTTCCTGCACGAACGGCTTGGGCTCTACATCCAGCGGCTGGTCGCCGCCACGCGGCCCTACAACCCGGACACCGATTGGAACAAGCACTCCCCGTCCGATCTGGTCGAGCATGGCGTGGATCTCGGCGCGTCGCCGCGCGCCATCATCTGCTGGGGACGCCTGGCGAAGGTCTGGGCGCTGCTCGTGCGGAAGCGGACGGAAGTGTACCCGGAGGACATCCAGGACCTCGCGCCGTACATCCTGAGCCACCGCATCTGGCTCGGCCCGCACGCCGCCAGCCACGGGCTCACCACCGACCTGGTGATCAACGACGTCATCGAGCGGGTTCCCGATTCCGTGAGAACGCGCGAACAGGACGTCGAGCCGTTCGTCAATCTGTCGGAGCTGACCGAGATCGAGCTGCTGATTCTGCGTCGCATGCGCGAGTTCACCATCGGCGAGCATCGCAGCCTGTTTCACGGATCGGGGTTCGACTTCGTCGGCCTGCGCGACTGGCAGGCGGGCGATCGGATGTCGCAGATCGACTGGCCGCAGTCGACGCTGACGAACTTCAGCCCGATGGTCGTCCGCGATTTCGAGCAGCGCAGCACGGCCAACATCATCGTCATCGCCGACGGGTCGCTGTCCACCCGCTGCGGCATCGACGGCGTGCCGATTGCCGCCGCGATCGCGCGCGCGATCGGCACGATCGGGATGTCGGCGGTCTTCTTCCAGGATCAGTTCGGCATCGTCACGTTCGACGCGAATTTCGAGCAGCTGGCTGCGGTGCGCCCGCGAATCGGCAAGAATCAGGTGATTCACTGCCTGGAGGCGTATCAGTTCCAGACCGGGCTGCAGCCGCTGAAGCGCGCGGACAGCCTGAGCATGTCGCTCGCCGGCTTCATGCGGAAGACGTCGATGGTGCCCGTCATCTCGGACTTCCTGTTCGACAACGCGGCCGACGTCATGAAGGAGCTCGGCCAGCTCAACTCGGCGCACGACGTGTTCATCGTGCTGATCGACAGCGCGTTCGCGTTCGAGCTGCCCAAGGTCTCGGCCGGCTGGATCGAAACGTTCGACGTCGAAACCGGCAGAGCCCAGGTGCTGTCGCGTCACGCGCTCGGCGCGCTCTCGCGCCGCACGCGCGCGTGGCAGGACGATGTGGCGCTGATGGCGAAGGACAACGACCTCGACGTGCTGCGAATCGGGGTCGACGAGCAGCAGACGGCGATTGCGATGAGTGAGTTCATAGCGGAGAGGCGGCTCCGCAAGGTGTAGCGTCTGGCCACGAAAACACGAAGGACACTGGAATGAAATGTCGATGAACTGAGCATTCGTGGTTTCGTTGCTGATCTAAGGTGATCGAGTGATGCGATTGTGTCGTGTCGATCGTGCTGGCGTTGTTCGTCGCGTGCGACGATGGGCGCGACGAGCGTCCACGCCCAAACCGTCGAAACGGATCCTCTCCAATGCTGGTGGCGCACCAGCGCCGGCGCGGTCCGGGTCGGCGAAACGTTCACGGTCGTGCTCACGTGTGCCGTGCTCGAAACAGAAGACGCCACCGTGGTCGTCGATCAGTCGAAGCTCGAGCCGTCGGTCGTGCAGTTTGCGCCCTTCGAAGTGCTCGGCGGGCAGCACGCCGCGGACTTGCGTACCGATCTGCGCCGGTTCTTTCAGTACGAGTACCGGATGCGGTTGATCGCCGAGGGCCAGTTCGGCAAGGACGTGCCGCTGCCGGAGACGAAGCTCATCATACCGCGTGCAGAGCAAGGTCGGCGACAAGACGTCGATTCAGGGCCGCGATCAAAACTACGTGCTGCCGGCGCAGTCGGTGCGCGTGCTGTCGCTCGTCCCGGCCGACGCCGGCGATATCCGGGACGCATCGGCGGCAACGTTCGCGGATCTCGATCAGCGGGCGTTCCGCGCGAACTTGCTGATCGTCATCGGCGGCGTGCTGTTCGCGCTCGCCGGACTGCTGGCGCTGCTGGCGCTGGTGCGCCTCGTGACGCGGCTGCGGAAGCCGACGGCGGCGGCCGACAAGCTCATCTCGGACGGCGCCATTCTCCGCGGCGCCGGACGGGCGCTCGCATCGGTGCAGCGCGACCGCGAAGGCGCGGGCTGGACGCCCGAACTGGCGGCCCGAGCCCTCACCGCCTTGCGCGTGGCCGCCGCGTATGCGCTGGGACGACCCGTGGCCCGGCGAGTCGTCGGGGCCTCAGCGTCGCCAATCGCGAGCGACGGCGCGGGAGAACTGGTTCTGAAGTCGGGCTTGCTGGGCCGCAAGCAGGTGGCCGTGTCGGGCGCGCCGACCACTCGATCGATTACGCAGGAGCGCGCGCGTGGCCTCGGCTCGGCGAAGCGCGCCGAGACGCTCGAATCGCTCGATCGCGCGCTCGGGCAGTTCACCGCAGGCCAGTACGGCCGCGCCGAAACGCTCGACAGCGCCGCGCTGGACGAAGCGCTGACCGCCGGCCGCGCCGCCGTACGCCGCGTCGCGCTCGATCAGACCTGGCTGATGCGCAAGTTCGGGTCGCGCCCGCCGGCGCGTGAAGTGGAAGCACGGGCGTGGTCCCGATAACGCAGGTCCCCACGCTGATCCGCGAGACGATCCTCGAATGGCGCAACACCCGCGCCGCGACGCTGCTCTTCGTGCAGCGCGACACCGCCATTCTGACGCTCGTGGTCATCATCGGTCTGGCCATCGCCATCATCGCCGCCCGCGCGCTGACGCGGCGGAAAGCGGGGCGCACGCAGGTCGCCCTCCCCGCCGTGCTCAAGTGGAGCGGCGGACGCACCTTCTTTTCGACCTCGTTCGTGCGCCACGGCGCCCTGCTGCTCTTCCTGGCGGGGCTTCCGTTCTTCGTGATGGCGCTGGCCGATCCGTTTTCGTCGATCACGCGCGAGGACGTCTCGTTTCCCGGACGCCGCATCGCCGTGATGATCGACGCCTCGTCGAGCATGATGGCGCGCTTTCCGGCGGCGAACCTGAACAAGAAAGCGCCGAACGAGGCGACGTTCTTCACGACCGTGGCGGCGGCCGAAGCCTTCATCCGGCAGCGCATCTCCGGCAAGTACCACGATCTCATCGGCCTCATCGAATTCGGCGACGAAGCCTACGTCGTCACGCCCTTCACGACCGACTACGAGAACATCCTGCTCAGCCTGTCGCTGATCGGCGACTGGACCGAGTTCATGAAGTTTCCCGATCAGGGCACGACGATCGCGGCAGCGGTCGAGCAGGGCACGGGATTGTTCAAGGCGTTCGACTTCCTGGATGCGTCAGGCAACCTGATGGTGCTGTTCACGGATGGCCAGGACACGCAGGTCCAGATCCACGGCATGCCGGTCCAGGAAATCATGATGAGCGCGGTGCAGACGAAGATTCCTGTCTACATGATCCGCACGAGCTACAACAAGGCGCTCGGCGGCGTGCTGCCCGACGACATCTGGAAGCCGGCGATCGAGTCGACCGGCGGCAAGTTCTACGCGGCGGAGAGCGAGGCGACGATTCTCGAGGCGATCAAGGACATCGATCGCCGGTCGACCGGACGAGTGGACATCCGGCGGTACAGCACGCAGCGGCCGAAGTTCGCACCCTACGCGTTCATGGCCACCGGCTTCTGGACGATCGCGCTGTTTCTGCAGTTGACCGTTCCGTATTTCAGGAAGTTTCCGTGAGGGCATCATGAGATCCGTTGTCATTCCGATTGTGTTGGCGATCGTGTTCGCGGTGGCGGGCGAGGCGTTCTGGCTGGTTGGACAAGCCGATCGCCGGGTGGCGGACGTGCATCACCAGCTCGCCACGCTCCAGTACGCCGCCGCGGCCGAAAACGGCGCCGCGGTCGAGGAATCGCTGGATCTCGAGCGGCGGGTGCCGATCGTCGGACCGCAGGCGGCCGTGGACGTGCACGACGCGGCCACGACGGCGCGCTACTGGGAGTCGGACTACGCGGGTGTGCAGCCGCAGCACGACGCCAACGGCACCATCACCGACACCGATCCGGCGGTTCTGCGGCTCGCGGCGAACGCCGCTTTCCGCGCCAGTCAGGCGTCGGCTGACCGCGCGGAAACGATCCGGAAGCTCGACGGCGCGATCAAGAGCTACACCGACGCGCTCAAAGCCAACGGGCAGGACGTCGACACCGCCTTCAACTACGAGTACACGGTCCGCCTGCGCGACTCGATGGGCCGATCGCGCGCCGCGGCGCCCAAGGCCGCCGCGACGAAGCAGGCCGCGCTGGAGCCCAGGGACTTGCCCAGCGGGCCGACGCTGCACGGCCATCCGGGCGGGCCGCCCACCAAGACCGAGATGAGCCAGTTCAAGATCGTCATCCCGAAGCGCGGCGACGAGCGCAAGGACAATCCTGAAGCCGGGAAGGGTGGGCAGAAGATTCGAAAGGGATAGGAACAGTTCAGAGTGTCAGAGTTCAGATTTCAGATTGATTGCTGAGATTCGAGGATTTGAGATTCAGTGCTCCCAAGCTTTGATCTCAGCAGCGTCCGGTTCTCGCAGCCGGAGTTTCTGTGGCTGCTGATTGCGCCCGGGGTGTTGCTGATCATCTGGGTGTGGCAGTTCACGTCACGACGGCGTGATGCGCGGCGGTACCGCCAGCATCGGCGATTGCCGGTGCGGGAACGGTTTCCGATCTTCGGCAACCTGGTTTTCTGGCTCTGTCTCATCGCCGCGTGCGCGTGCACGATTGTCGCGCTGGCGCGGCCGGTCGCGGCCGCGGCGCTGGTGCGCACGGCCGGCGTGGACCTCGTCATCCTGCAGGACGGCTCGGCGTCGATGCGCACGCCGGACGTGCTCGGCGATCGCTGGCAGCGCGCCGTCCGGTTCCTGCGCGTCCTCGGCGAATCGCTGGCCTGGCGCGACGACCGGATTGCGATGGCGCTCTTCGCGCACATCGCCTCTCCGCAGGTGCGCCTCACCCGCGACCCCAACACGTTCTTCTTCTTCCTCGATCATCTGAACCGCGAATCGCCGTTCCGCCTCGAGGACGACACGACCTGGGATACGAACATCGAGCTCGGCATCGCCTGGGGCATGCGGCTCGTCGAGAAGGACGAGGAGCTCTACGGGAAATCGCCGAACGCGAAGGCGTTCGTGCTCGTCACCGACGGCCAGGCGTGGAGCGGCGAGGTGGCGCGATCGCTTCGTGTCGCCCGCGGCCGCGACTTCCCCGTCTTCGTCGTCGGCGTCGGCACCACGGTCGGCGGGCGGATTCCCGAGCCGCCGCGGAATCCGCGCGACACGTCGCCGCCTCCCGCGCCGATTCATTCGGCGCTCGACCGCGCGTCGCTGACGAACATCGCCAACGCCGGCGGCGGCGAGTACCTCGAGCTCGATCGCGAAGGCGACCGCGAGATTTCCAACCGCATCATCGACGCCGCGCGCCGCCGCGCGGGGTCGCGCGGCGTGCAGGTGGAAAACGAAGAGCTCTACTGGCGGCTGCTCTTCGCCGCGGCGGTGTTCGTGGCGCTGGGGCTGGTGTTCCTGCAGGAGCGCGTCGAGCTCTGGCTGCAGGCGGCCGGCGCCGGCGTCGCGCTGGCCGTCCTCTGGACGCTCACGCGCTGAAACGGGTGCTGCGTGCTGGGTGCTGGGTGCTTGGTGCTCGGGTGCTCGGGTGCCGGCGATGCCCGAGTCCAGGTGCCCGGAGCGCGGACGCCGGGTCGATCCGCGATGCCTCTCGCGCCTCAGCACGCCAGCACTCCAGCACCCCAGCACCCAGCACTCCAGCACCCCGAGCACCCAGCACCCTTCCTGCATTCCACAACCACGCCGCGCCCCGCACGCCGCTCGAGTCGCCATGCTTCGCGCGGACGAGGCGCGTGTCCACGCGATCGGAGAAGACGTACGGCGCCCACAGCCGCGGCACCGATTCGTAGAGCCGCTCGATATTCGACAAGCCGCCGCCGAGGACGATGACCTCGGGATCCACGACGTTGATGATCGTGCCGAGCGCGCGCGCCATCCGCTCTTCGTAGCGAGCGAGCGCGTCGCATGCGGCGGCCTCCCCTGCTTCGGCGCGGCGCGCGATCTCCTCGGCGGTCGTTTCGGCCCCTGGCACGCCGAAGCTCGCAGAGCGAAGGCGGCATAGTCGCGCGACAACGCGGGCCCCGACAGGAACGTCTCGATGCAGCCGCGCCGCCCGCAGTAGCACGGCGGCCCCGGCCGCTCGTCGTCCGTCATCGCCGGCAGCGGATTGTGTCCCCACTCGCCCGCGATCGCGTTCGCGCCGGTGACGACGCGGCCATTCAACACGAGGCCGCCGCCCGTGCCGGTGCCGATGATGACGCCGAAGACCGAGTGAGCGCCGGCCGCGGCGCCATCCGTCGCTTCCGACAGCGCGAAGCAGTTGGCGTCGTTGGCGAACCGTACCGGCCGGCCGAGCAGGCGAGGGAGATCCTCGCCGAGCGGCTGGCCGTTCAGCCACGTCGAGTTCGCGTTTTTCACGAGGCCGGTTGCGGGCGAGATCGTTCCCGGGATGCCGACGCCAATCGTGCCGCGCTCGCCCGCGTGCTGCTCGACGTCGTGCACGAGGCCCACGATCGCGGACAAGGTGGCGTCGTAGGCGTCCCGCGGCGCGGGAATGCGCAGGCGCACGCACTCCTCGCCGCTGTCCCCAATGGCGATGCCTTCGATCTTGGTGCCGCCGAGGTCGATGCCGATTCGCATGGGGCGTATTATCCCGCGGTCGCAAACTGCGGTGTTGAGCCGGTCGATCGCAAGAACTGCGGGGTCTGATCCGGATCAGACCCCAGGCTTCCGGTTTTCAGCTACGATCGCCGATATGACGTATCGCCGACCTCGCGCCGCCGCGGTCGTCCTGCTCTGCATCGCCGCCGCGGCCTGCACGGTCGCTGCGCCGACGCCCTCCGCCACGCCCACACCGGCGGATGCCAAGTCCTTCCTCGACAACGTCAACGCGACGCTCCTGAAGCTCGGCATCGCGCAGGGCCAGGCCGGCTGGGTCCAGCAGACCTACATCACCCAGGACACTGAAGCGATCAGCGCGCGGGCGAACCAGGAGTTCGCCGACGCCATCGCCAGGTTTGCGAAAGAGGCGACGAAGTTCGACAAGGTCGAGGTGCCGCCCGACCAGCGCCGGCAGCTGACGCTGTTGAAGGTGTCGCTCGTCATGGCGCCGCCGTCCGATCCGAAAGAGTCGGAAGAGCTGTCGAAGATTCTTGCCGGCCTGCAATCCAGCGTACGGGAAGGGCAAATGGTGCCCCGACCCGTCGAAACCTGATACGTGCAAGAACATCGACGACATCACGCGGATCCTCGCCGAGTCGCGAAACGAGAAAGAGATCCGCGCCGCGTGGGAAGGCTGGCACACGATCGCGCCGCCGATGCGCAAGGACTACGCGCGCTTCGTGGAGCTCTCGAACAAGGGCGCCAAGGAGCTCGGCTTCGCCGACACCGGCGCGATGTGGCGGGCGAAGTACGACATGCCGCCCGACGAGTTCACCAAGGAACTGGACCGGCTGTGGGGACAGGTCCGTCCGCTCTATCTGAAGCTGCACGCGTACACGCGGATGAAACTGCGCGCGAAGTACGGGGATCTCGTGCCGGCGACGGGCCCGATGCCGGCGCACCTGCTCGGCAACATCTGGGCGCAGGACTGGACGAACATCTACCCGCTCGTGGCGCCGGCGAACGCCGACCCGGGCTTCTCGCTGACCGACATTCTGAAGAAGCGGAACATACCGGCCGTCGACATGGTCCGCACGGGCGAACGCTTCTATACGTCGATCGGATTCTCGCCGCTGCCGCAGACGTTCTGGGAGCGCTCGCTGTTTGTCCGACCGAAGGATCGCGACGTGGTCTGCCACGCCAGCGCGTGGGATGTCGATCTCGACGAGGACATCCGCATCAAGATGTGCATCGAGCAGACGGCCGAAGACTTCACGACGATCCACCACGAGCTCGGGCACAACTTCTATCAGCGCGCCTACAAGAATCTGCCGCCGCTCTTCCGCGACAGCGCCAACGACGGTTTCCACGAAGCCATCGGCGACACGATCGCGCTGTCGGTGACGCCCGAGTACCTCGTCAAGATCGGACTGCTCGACAAGGCACCGGACGCGTCGCGCGATCTCGGGCTGCTGATGAACCGCGCGCTCGAAAAAATCTCCTTCCTGCCCTTCGGTCTGCTGGTCGATCAATGGCGATGGAAGGCGTTTTCGGGCGAAACGACCGCGGCCGCCTACAACAAGGCGTGGTGGGATTTGCGGCTGAAGTACCAGGGCGTCGCGCCGCCTTCGGCGCGCGGCGAAGAGTTCTTCGATCCGGGCGCGAAGTATCACGTCCCCGACAACACGCCCTACACGCGGTACTTCCTGGCGGCCATCCTGCAGTTCCAGTTCCATCGCGCGCTGTCGAAGGCGGCGGGATGCACGCTGCCGCTGCACCGCTGCTCGATCTACGAGAGCAAGGAGGCCGGCCAGCGGCTCAACGCCATGCTGTCGATGGGACAGTCGCGGCCGTGGCAGGAGGCGCTCGAGGCGCTGACCGGCTCGAAGCAGATGGACGCCACCGCGATTCTCGATTACTTCGCGCCGCTGAACACGTGGCTCGACGAGCAGCTGAAAGGACAGACTGTCGGTTGGTGATCATCGTGTAGGGGCCGACCCATGTGTCGGCCCGGGGCGGACACGCGGGTCGCCCACGACCTCGCCGGCTCGCCGCACGGAGGACGAATGACTGTCCTCGACTTGATCGGTTCCCGCTCCGACGTCTATTCCATTCGCGATGATACGACCGTGCACGACGCGGCGCGCTACGTGCGCGAGCGGCAGGTCCGCGCCGTGGGCGTCCTCGATGCCGCCGGCCGGCTGGTCGGCGTCGTCTCGCAGAGCGACATCTCCGACAAGGTCGCGGCCGAGAACAAGTGCCCGGCCTGGATGCGCGTCAGCGAGATCATGAGCACGGGCCTCGTCACCGTCACGCCGGATCGTCCGCTCACCGAGTGCCTGCGGCTGATGGAGCAGAACGGCATCTATCACCTGCTGGTCGTGGACGAGAGCGGCGGCTTCCGCGGCATGCTGTCGGTGACCGACATGCTGACGGTGATTGCCTCCGACGAAAAGGCGCGCGCCGATATGCTCGAGGCGTTCCTGTTCGAGAGAACCACAAGTAGCTGAGAATCGTCTGAAGGGTCTATGGATCAGCCACGAAAGCACGAAAGCACGAAAAAGATCACCGACAGGTGTTGTTTTCGTGTTGTCGTGTTTTCGTGGCTGTTCTAGGCGTCGCCGAGCTGGGTCGTCGCCGCTGGCGCCCAGACGGATCTCGACGCCTTCATGCGCCAGGTCGTCGCCAAACGCGACGACAACTGGAAGAAGCTCCAGCAATACATCCTCGACGAGCACGAATCGATCGACCTGCGCGGACCGAATCGCGTCCCGATGTGGGGCGACCGGCGCGACTACACGTGGTACATCCGCGACGGCTTCTTCATCCGAAGCCCGGTGAAAGCCAATGGCGTGGTCGTCGGCGAGGACGAGCGCAAGAAGTACGAGGCGGACTACCTGAAGCGCCAGCAGGAACGCGAAAAGCGGGCGCAGCAGGGCATGGTGGCCATTACCGGCTCGGGAATCGTCGTCGAAACTCCCGACGACCCGACTCCCGCCGTCGACGCGCCGAGCGACGTCGATGGCATCCTGAAACAGACGCGGCAGCCGCAGTTCATTTCATCCGCCTACTTTCTCCGGTTCAAGTTCGAGGAGGGCAAGTACGCGCTGGTCGGCCGTGAGACGCTCGACGGCATCGACACGCTGCGCATCGAGTACTACCCCACGCGGTTGTTCACCGGCTCCGACCGCCGGCGGGGCCGTGAGCGGCGCGGCGACGAGCAGGCGCGCGACGAAGCGTTCCGGCGCCTGATGAACAAAGTGGCGCTCGTCACGCTCTGGGTCGAGCCGAAGGCGCACCAGATCGTGAAGTTCACGTTCGACAACATCGGCTTCGACTTCCTCCCCGCGCAATGGCTGCTGCACCTCGACGACGTCAAGGCGACGATGACGATGATGCAGCCGTTCGCGGAGAACAAGGACATCTGGCTGCCGCGCGCGCTCGAGCTGTCGCTGGGCATGACGATGGCCGCCGGCCAGTTCGACATGCGCTATGCGCTCGACTACACGGACTACAGGCGCCCGGACGTGAAGTCCAAAGTCACGATCAAAGACCACTGACGTGTGGGCGCTCCTCGCACTGGCCCTCGCCATCGGCGACCCCTGCAGGTCCGGCCTGAAGCCGGACCCCGACGTACCGATTGCCGGCACCGATCGTTTCGTACGTGGGGTCCGCCTTTAGGCGGACCTTCGAGGCGGACGAAATCATCACGGCCATCCAGATCCACGGGAATCTTCTGACGCCCGACGACGAGGTCCGCCGGCTCGCCGGCGTCACCATCGGCGCGCCGTTCGAAACCACCACCATCGACGCGGTGACCGAACGGCTGCGCGCGGCCAGGAAATTCAAGAGCGTCCAGGTGCTCAAGCGCTTCGCCTCGATCTCGGATCTGTCGCAGATCCTGCTCGTGATCATCGTCGACGAAGGCGCCGTGCACATCGAGATGACGGGCGATCCCGACAACCCCACGCGCGTCGTGCGCAACCGCTTCCCGCGCCTGCTCGTGCTGCCAATTTTCGGCGCCGAAGACGGATATGGCGGTTCGTACGGCGTGCGCCTCGCGCTTCCCGACCCGGTGGGCAAGCGCAGCCGGCTCGCCTTTCCGCTCACCTGGGGCGGCGTCAAGCGGGCGGCGGTCGAGTTCGAGAAGTCGATCGAGAACAAGCCGATCGATCGCATCGCCGCGGGCGCGTGGGTGTCGCGCATTTCGAACCTGTACTACGACACGCCCGACGACCGCGTCCGCGTCTGGCTGCGCGGGGAACGGGAACTGATCACGCGGTCGCTCCGCGTGGGCGCCACCGGCGGCTGGCAGCGGGTGTCGTTCATGGATCTGCGGGATCGTCTGGTGCAGTTCGGCACCGACGTCATCGTGGACACGCGCGTCGATCCCGGCCTGCCGCGCAACGCGGTCTACGGGCGCGCGGCCTGGGAGCATCTGTGGTTCGGCGATGCCGCGCGGCCGGGGACGCACACGAGCGGAAGCCTCAATCGCACCGACCTCGACGGACGCGGATATCTGGGGTTGTTCGGACAAACCGTGTTCGCCGTGCGGGCCGTTCGCCGCGACGCGGATCAGCCGCTGCCGCTGTACACGAAGCCGATGCTCGGCGGGATGGGCAGCGTGCGCGGGTTCAAGGCGGGAACCGCCATCGGCGACACCCTCGTCACCGGTTCGGCCGAGCTCATCGTCCCAATCGGGCCGGCGCTGTCGATCGGCAAGTTCGGCGTCAGCGCCTTCGCGGACACCGGCACCGCGTACGACAAGGGCGCCAGCATCAGAAAACAGGTCTTCAAGCAGGGCTACGGCGTCGGCGTGTGGGTGACCGCGGCGTTCTTCCGGTTCAACGTCGCCGTCGCGCACGGCAAGCATGCCACCACGCGCGTGCATATCGGAGGGGACGTCACCTTCTGAGTCCCGAGAGTCCTGTCACGCTGCGATCGAGCCCACGATTTCAAGCCACAGAGACACAGAGACACAGAGCTTCAATACAGAACACGCTGTACCTGCAGCGTGACGCCAAGGCGCGCGGTGAATTCGGCGGGGCGGCCGCGTCGCAGGCGGCTGCGTCAGCCGGATCGGACGAAATGCGAGCGCCTCTGGAACGCCAGGCGTTCGCATTTCCGTCCGATCCGGCTGAGCGCCGCTGCGCGGCGCCCGCCGAATCTCCTGCGGCGCGCCCCTCTGTGTCTCTGTGTCTCTGTGGTTCAACCTCTTCGTGGGCGCTGCGCTATCATCGCTTCATGAGCCGTGCGATGCGCTGCGGGCTTATCAGCGCGATGGCGCTGGTCTCGCCATCACATCTCATCCTTTTCGCGCAACCGCCGCCGCAACCGCCGCAGCCGCAAACTGATACGCCGCAGCCACCACCGGTCTTTCGCACCGGCGCGAGCCTCGTCCGTGTGGACGTGACCGTGATCGATCGCCATGGCGAGCCGGTGACGACGTTGACGGCCGAGGACTTCGAGGTGTCCGAGGACGGCGTGCCGCAAACCGTCGAGACCTTCAAACTCGTCTCCGCGGACGGCCGTCAGGCTGAAGACGATGACACGTCGCTCGAGATTCGGTCGCCGGAGCACGCGGCGGCCGAGGCCGCGCGCGACGAAACGCGGGTCTTCCTGATCTTCTGGGACGAGTACCACATCGGCCGCTTCGCCAGCGCGATTCAGGCGCGCACCGCGCTCAACGATTTCGTGACCTCGGCCTTCGGTCCCACCGACCTGGTCGCGCTGATGGATCCGCTGCTGCCGACCGACGCGATCCGCTGGACGCGCAACCGGACCGATCTCGCCCAGGCGGTGCAGAAACTCGAGGGCCGCTACCGCGTCTACATGCCGGCGCGCAGCGTGCTCGAGGAAGCGCAACTGTATCGCCGCGACGTCGAACGCCTGCGATCGGAAGTCACGATCTCGGCGATGAAGTCCGCCGCGAGCTACCTGGGCAGCCTGCGCGAGGGGCGGAAGGCGATCGTGTTCGTCAGCGAGGGGCTGCCGTCGCTCGATCGGAACGACGAGTCATCGCTGCTCCAGGATCTCGTGCGCACCGCGAACGACAACAACACCGCCATCTACACGCTCGATCCGCGCGGGCTCGGCTACGGCGTGGCCGACGTGATGTGGATGCTCGCCGGCCAACACGGGCGCGACGGCGTTCGTCAACACCAACAACCCGGCCAAATCGCTGCGGCAGGTGGTGGTCGACGCGAGCGCGTTCTATCTGCTCGGCTACGCATCGACGAAGAACCCCGCCGACGGCAAGTTCCACCAGATCAAAGTCCGCGTGAAGCGGCCGGGCATCGACGTCCGGGCGCGCAAAGGCTATTGGGCGCCGAGCCCGACGGACCTGGACAAGGCGGCGCGCGAAGCCGCCAACGAGACGCCGTCACACGTATCCACCGCGATCGCCACGCTGTCGGCGACGCGGCCCGAGCGCGCACTCGACCTGTGGGTGGGCACCGCGCGAAGTCCGAACGGATCCGCGCAGGTCACGATGGCCTGGACGCTTCGCCCGGGCGCGGAGAACGCCGCCAGGAACGGAAGCCTTGTCGTCATCGCAGACGGCGTGAGCGGAAAGGAAACGCTGGAAGCGCCGCTGGCGTCACATCGCATGTCGTTCGATGCCGCACCCGGCGAGCTGAAGCTCAAGCTCACGGTGCGCGACGAACGCGGCGACACGATCGACGAAGACATACGCCAGGTCGCGGTTCCGGATCTGGCGCGCTCGACGCTTGCGCTGAGCTCGCCCATCGCCATCGTCGCCCGCAACCCGTCGGAGCTGAAGAACCTCGGCGCGAGCTCGATGCCCTTCGCCGGCCGGGAGTTCCGTCGAACCGATCGACTGTTCGTGCGCTTCGCGGTGTACGGAGAGCACGCGGCCGGCGCGGTCGTCACCGCGCGGCTGCTCAGCCGGAGGGGGGACGAACTGCGGAAGCTCACGATGACGGCGCCAGAGGATGCCGGCAATGTCTACGAGATCGATGTGCCGCTGGCCTCGATAGCGCGCGGCGATTTCCTGATCGCGATCGACGCCGCGGCGGGCGACGACCGCGCCGAGGCGCTCCTCCCCCTCCGCGTCGTCCGAGACCGCCCTACTTCAGACTCAGGTCGGACTCTACTTCTTCGGTCCGATCGTCAGCCGGTTGACGACGCTCTTCACGCCCTCGACTTCCTTGGCCTGCTGAGCGGCCCGCGCGCGGCCGGCTTGCGGTGAGCACCGTGCCGTTCAGCGTCACGACGTTGTCCTTCGTGTCGACGTCGATGTCGCTGCCCTTCAGGAGATCCTCGTCGACGAACTTCGCCTTGACGTGGGTCGTGATCCAGCCGTCAGTGATCACCTCGCCGGTCTTGCTCAGGCCCTCTTTGGTTTCGTGGCCGGCTTTCTTCACCACCTTCTTCGTCTTCGACCCGGCCTTCTTGATCTCGGTGGTTTGCGCGGACACCGTGGTCATCGCGAGCGACCCGATACTGCCGAGCGTCAGGAACACGAACAGACCGTATGTAGCCGATTTCATCTCAGCTCCTCCAACGGCCGATCGCCAGCAAGGGTCGGACCACCCCATCAGGGAACCCTTACGCAACGGTCAAAAATCGGCGATAGTGAAGCTCATGCGCAGGGGCTAGGCGATTCCTGGGTCTCGGCGCGCTCTTGATCGCGGCATCCGGCGTTCTGACCGCGCAGGACCGGCTGAAATCGATGCCGGGCTACGAGCGCGCGCAGCGCTTCGCGCGCGAGACCCCGTCGGCGGTCCGCGGCGGAACCCTCGCGGCGACCTGGATCGACGGCAAGGCCTTCGAGTACTCGCGCGACGGCAAGCGGTTTCACTACGACGTCGCGTCGCGCGTCGCCTGGGAAGTGCCGCTCGTGGAATCACGTGGAGGGCGCGGCCGAGGACGCGGCGGCGAGACGCCGGAGCGCGGCCGCCAGTTCGAGTCCGCGCCGTCGCCCAACGGTACGCTGAAGGCCTTCTATCGCGATCGCAACCTCTGGCTGAGCGCCGCCGACGGCAGCGGCGAGCGCGCGATCACCACCGACGGCAGCGTCTCGAGCCGGGTCAAGTACGGGACGGCGAGCTGGGTGTACGGCGAAGAGCTGAGCCAGACGAGCGCGATGTGGTGGTCGCCGGACAGCACGAAGATCGCGTACTACCGGTTCGACGAGGCGCCGGTGCCCGACTACTACGTGGCGCTGAATCAGACGCGCCCGTATTCAACCGTCGATACCGAGGCCTACCCCAAAGCGGGCGTGCGCCAATCCGATCGTCGACCTCTTCGTCTACGACGTCGCCTCGAAACAGTCGACCCGGATTGACGTCCGCGACGGGAAGCCGTTCGACAACTCTGTGGTCGGCCACTACGTCTACCACGTGGAGTGGACCGCGGACGGACGCGAGCTCCTGTTCTTTCGCACCAACCGCCGCCAGAACGTGATGGAGGTCGCCGCCGCGCATCCCTCGACCGGCGTGTGCCGCGTGGTGCTGCGCGAAGAATGGCCGACCGGCTGGGTCAACTCCGAGCCGCGCATGCTGTTCCTCGCCGATGGCCGCCGCTTCGTCTGGGAATCGCAGCGCAACGGCTGGAACAACTTCTATCTCTACGACCTGTCCCGCGGACTCCTGGGACCGATCACGACCGCGACGACGTTCGAAGCCGCCGCGCTGGTCAAGGTCGACGAGGCCGGCCGGCATCCTCTTCTACACGGCGCGCGACGGCGACAATCCGCTGAAGCTGCAGTTGCACCGCGTCGGACTCGATGGCAAGGGCGATCGCCGGCTCACGGATCCGGCGTTCCATCACACCATCGGCGGCTGCATACCCAATCTTGGCTCGCGGCCCGAGCAGCCGCCGGTGCTCGCGCCGTGCAGTCTCTCCCCCGACAGCGCGCACTTCATCGACGTCTACCAGACGCACAACACGCCGCCGGCCACGCGGCTGGTGGACGCGTCGAGCGGCGCGGTGGTCGCGGAGATCGTCAAGAGCGACGTCTCGAAATTCACCGAGCTCGGGCTGAAGAAAGCGGAGTTGTTCACCTACAAGGCCGCCGACGGCACGACGACCCTTCGCGGGCTGCTGCAGTTTCCCTCGACGTTCGATCCGTCGAAAACCTATCCGGCGCTCGTGAGCGTCTACGGCGGCCCGGAGTTCGCCAACAACACCGCGCGGGAAACCTTCGTCACGCCGAACCCGCTCACCGAATACGGGTTCCTGTTCCTCACGCTCGACTCGCGCGCGATCCCGGGACTCGGCAAGCGGACGCTCGACTCGCTGTATCAGAAACTTGGCCAGGTCGAGATGGACGACATGGCGGCGGGCATCAAGTCGCTGTGGAGCCGTCCCTACGTCGACAAGTCGCGCGTCGGCATCTTCGGCACGTCGTACGGCGGCTACACCGCGCTGATGGGACTGCTCCGCCATCCCGACGTCTTCGCCGCCGCCTCCTCGTCGTCTCCCGTGACCGACTGGGCCAACTACGACACGATCTACACCGAGCGCTACATGTGGATCCCGCAGGAGAACAAGGACGGGTACGCGAAGGGCCGCGCGATCTCCTACGCCAAGGATCTGAAGGGCCGCCTGCTGCTCTACTACGGCACCGCCGACAACAACGTCCATCCGTCGAACACGCTGCAGCTGATCGACGCGCTGCAGGCCGCGGGCAAGAGCTTCGACCTGCAGGTCGGCCCCGACCGCGGCCACAGCGGCGTCAATCAGGATCGGATGATGGAATTCTTCATCGATGCGCTGAAGCCGTAGCCATCCCGCGGTGCCAAAGGTGCCAAAGTGCTATGGTGCCGGTACCGTGCCATGGTCGCCTGAAGGCGGACCCCACGTGGCACCGTAGCACTCCCTAGAACCCGAACCGCACACTGAACTGGACCGCCCGCGGCTGCCCGTTCCCGCCGCGCAGCGCCGTCAGGATCAGGAAGTCGGTCAATCGCTTGTCGGCTCCGAACGCGACGCCCGGGTTGGCGAAGTTCGCGTTGTTGAGGATGTTGAACAGCTCGAAGTTCGCGTCCAGGGTCTTGTCCTTGGCCGGCCGGAAGCGGTACGCGAGCCGCGCGTCCATCTGCTTGTAGCTCGGGCCCCGCGCGCCGTTGCGGCCGCCGTCGTTGTCGACGCAGATCGAGTTCTGGCCGACGCCGCAATAGTTGCCCGCCGGCAGCAGGTCGAACAGCCGGCCGTTGCGATCGGCGTCAACGGACGAATCGAACAGGCTCATCGGCGCGCCGCTCAAATAGCGGTAGATGCCGCTCAGCGTGAGCCCGCGCGTGTGCGGAATCTCCACGCGGCCGCTGACGGTGAGGTTCTGCCGCCGGTCGGCGTCGAGCGGCCCGAAGTTCGCGTCGAGATTCGCATTGCCGAGCACCTGGAAGTTGTTGTCCGGCGTCTGGTTCGCCTCCGAGTTGCCGCGCGCGTAGCCGAGCGCGTACGACACGCGCGCCTGCCAGCCGCGGCTGAAGCGCTTCTCCAGCGAGAAGTTGGCGCCGTCGAACTGCGACGAGCCGATGTTCTTCCGCGTGATCACCGGGTTGACGAACGGCGACAGCCCCAGCTGCTGCGCGAGACCGAGCAGATCGGTATACACGAGGCGGCCGCTGGGAGTCGTGTCGACGCGCTGCGCCGGATTCAGATCGAAGTTGATCAACTGCTGGCGGTTCCAGCTGTGCACGTAGTCGACGTTCAGCGCCATCTGCGAGTTCAGCTCGCGCTGGTAGCCGAGCGTGAGCTGATGGATGGCCGGAACGGCGCGGTCCGGGCTGTCGAGGAAGACCGTCCCGGTGTTGCGGCCGATCGAGCCCGGCGGAAAGAGCGCATTCAGGAGTGCCCGATTGACGACCGGGCCGCCGACCAGCATCGGGTCGGTCGGCAGCCGTCCCGCGCGCGGTCCGGGATCAATGGCTGACGTCGGGAAGTTCGCGGTAAACGAATCGCTGAACACGCCCGTCGACACGAACGGCGTCGTCGTCTGCAGCGTGATCTTGTCGAAGAAGATCCCGTAGCCGCCGCGGATCAGCGACGTCGAGCTCCCGCCCGGCTGCCACGTCACGCCGAGCCGCGGCGCGACGTTGTTCTTGTCGACCGCATAGTTTCCGGCGCTGAACAGCGGGTTGTTCGCGTTCGAGATCTTCGTCGATCTCGAGGTCGTAGCGGACGCCGAGGTTGAGCGTCAGGTTGTTCCGGTGCCACTTGTCCTGCGCGAACATCACCAGGACCTGCGTCGGCATCTTGATGCCGCTCGCGGCCGGGACGCGGATGGACGAGCCGCTCCGGATAGGTCCGCGGATTGTTCGCGTCGAACGCCAGGTCGGTGGAGAAGGTGAAGCGGCCGTTCATGTCGGTCTGGTCCGGCAGCTCGATCTGCGAGTAGATGAACGACGCGCCGAACTTGAAATCGTTCTCGCCGCCGAACTTCTGCGGCACGAACTGCGTGAACGTCTCGCTTATTTCGTAGGCGTTGTCGATACGGAAGAGCGCGGCGTTGCGCGTCCCGTCGGTGAACGTCAGCATGCTCAGCGTCGGCGGCAGCTGCGTCATCGGGATCGGCGGATCCTGCTGCAGTTCCTTCGCGGTGAAGCCGTTCCGCTCGTAGGTGTAGCCGGCGCGCACCTGGTTGAAGCGCGTGTTGCCGAACACGCTGTTCCACGCGCCGCCCACCGTGCGGTCCACGTCGTATTCCTGATCGCGAGACGCCAGCGTCCAGCGTCCGGCCACGCGATCGTAGGTCGGCGACACTTCCACCAGGTAGCGGCCGGTCCAGCTGTTGCCGGCGTTGACCTGGTTGTCCACCCGAATCATGTGGTTCCAGAGCTTCATGCTCTGCGTGTTCGAGTAGTTCAGCTCGGGCCGCGCGTCGAAGGTGTTGCTGCGCCCTTCGTCGTAGATGATGCGGTCCAGGCTGTAGAAGAAGTGCATCTTGTCCTTCTTGATCGGCCCGCCGAGCGTCCCGCCGAAATTCTTCTGCGCCGTGTTCGGCTTCGCCAGGTTGCGCTGCGCCACGAAGAAATCCTTCGCCGTCATCTTGTCGTTCGTGTAGCTGTCGAACAGCGCGCCGTGCAGCGCGTTGGTGCCCTGTTTGGTGATCGCGTTGACCACCGCGCCAGCGCGTCCGCCCGAACTCGGCGTCGTACTGGTTGGTCAGCACCTGGAATTCCTGCACCGCTTCGAGCGCCGGGCCGCACCTGGCTGCCGCACGACGAGCCGAGATAGTCGTCGTTGTTGCCGCCGCCGTCGATCGAGAAGTTGCCGCTGCGGTTGCTGCCGCCGCCGACGATCAGCGACTCGCAGGCGAACGACGCAGTGGACGACTGAATCTGCACGCCGGGCGTCAGCCCGACGGCGAACATCCAGTTGCGGTTGAGAATCGGCAGCGCGTTCAACTCGCCCTGGCCGATGTTGGCGCCGATCTGTTTGGAGGTGACATCCAGCAGCGGCGACTCGCCCGTCACCGTGACGTTCTCCTCGACACCGCCGACCGTGAGTTTGATGTCCAGGTTGGTGGTGTTGCCGATCGTCAGGACGACGTCGGGCCGCTCGTATTTCTTGAAGCCTTGCAGATCTGCCGTGACGCGGTAGGGGCCGGGCACGATTCCAGCGATGTAGTAGGAGCCGTCAGTGTTGCTGACGACCTGCCGGAAGATCCCGCTCGCCTGGTGGGTGACGACGACGACGACGCCGGGTAGCACGCCTTCGGATTCGTCGACCACACGTCCTTGTATGGCCGAGAACTGCCCCTGCTGTGCCAGGCTGGGGCTGGCTGCGATCGCGAGCAGCCCCAACGTGGCCAGGAAGATGCTGCGCCGCATGGAACCTCCTTTTGTCGTTGTGGGTTTACATGATGGCTGGCCGGCCTCCTATTAGGGATGGATGAATCCGCGTTCCGCGGAGCATACACCCGCCTTCGCTCGCCGCGCATGACAGTTCGCGGCGAGCTACGGCGGGCAAGCCCGCATACGCTCGCTTGGATCAGGCTTCGCAGCTTCGGCGGGCAAGCCCGCCTTCCTGCCTTTCCTGCCTTTCCTGCCCTACCTGCCCTTGGACAGTTCGAGCTTGGCGATCGCTTCCCGGTGGACTTCGTCGGGACCGTCCGCCAGGCGAATCGTGCGGGTATGGGCCCAGGCGCTGGCGAGCGGAAAGTCGTCGCACACGCCGGCGGCGCCATGCGCCTGAATGGCGCGATCGAGGACTCGAAGCGCCATACGCGGCACCACGACTTTGATCATCGCGATCTCGCCGCGGGCCTGCTTGTTGCCGACCGTGTCCATCAAGTGCGCCGCCCTCATCGTCAGGAGCCGCGCCTGCTCGATCTCCATCCGCGATTCGGCGATGTCGGCGCGAATCGTGCCCTGTTCGGCCAGCGTTTTCCCGAAGGCGACGCGCGCGGTGACTCGGCGGCACATCGCCTGAAGCGCGCGCTCGGCGACCCCAATCAGCCGCATGCAGTGATGGATGCGGCCGGGCCCCAGCCGGCCCTGCGCGATCTCGAAGCCGCGGCCCTCGCCGAGCAGCATGTTCGTGGCCGGCACGCGGACGTTCTCGAACGTGATCTCCGCATGTCCGTGCGGCGCATCGTCGTAGCCGAACACCGGGAGCATGCGGCGGATGGTCACGCCGGGTGTGTCCATCGGCACGAGGATCATCGACTGCTGCTTGTGCCGCTCGGCGTTCGGGTCGGTCTTGCCCATGAAGATCGCGATGCGGCATCGCGGATCGCCGGCGCCGGAAATCCACCACTTGCGGCCGTTGATGACGTAGCTGTCGCCGTCCCGCGCGATGCTCGATTTGATGTTCGTGGCGTCCGACGAAGCCACGTCCGGCTCCGTCATCGCGAAGCAGCTGCGGATCTCGCCGGCCAGCAGCGGATCGAGCCACTGTTTCCGCTGCGCCTCGGTGCCGTACCGGACGAGCACTTCCATGTTGCCGGTGTCCGGCGCCGAACAGTTGAAGACTTCGGGGCCCATGCCCGGCACGCGCCCCATGATTTCGCAGAGCGGCGCGTACTCGACGTTGGTCAGGCCGGCGCCGTACTCGCTTTCAGGGAGAAACAGATTCCACAGGCCGGCCGCTTTCGCTTTCGGCTTGAGCTCTTCGACGATGGCCGTCGGCTGCCAGCGATCGCCCTCCGCGATTTGACGATGGAATGTGCCTTCGTTCGGATAGACGTGTTCGTCCATGAACGCGGCGACACGTGTCTGGAGGTCCTGCGACCGGGCGCTCTGATCGAAATGCATGAAGCGCATGATAGTGTAGGCGGCCGCTGGAAAGAACGACGCGTCCTGCACGGTGCGTCATCCGGGCGAGCAACTCGATTGGGCCAAGCTGGTCGAGTGGCTGCGCGGGCACCTGGCGGCGCTTGATATCCCGCGCCTGGATCTCACGCGCACATTCGAGGTCGCGCAGTTTCCCGGCGGCCATTCCAACCTGACCTATCTGATCCGCTTCGCCGACATCGACATCGTCGTGCGCCGGCCGCCGCTCGGTCCGGTGGCGCCGACCGCGCACGACATGGCCCGGGAATTCCGATGGCTGTCGGCGATGCACCGCGTGTTTCCGCTGGCGCCGCGGCCGTACGCGCTGTGCGAGGACACGTCGATCATCGGGTCGGTGTTCTACGCGATGGAACGCCGGCGAGGCCTGGTCGTCCGCGCCGAGGAGCCGTCCGAGCTGGCCGACAACACCACGGCCCGACGCGCGGTCAGCGCCGCGCTCGTCGACACGCTCGCGGACCTGCATGCCATCGACGTTGCCGCCAACGGCCTGAGCGGCCTCGGGAAGCCGGCCGGGTTCGTCGAGCGGCAGGTGCGCGGCTGGTCGGAGCGGTGGCAGCGCTCCCAGACGAAGCCGATGAGCGAGATGGACGCGCTGGCCGCCTGGCTGCGCAGCCACTTGCCGGGCGATCCGCCGTCTCCCTCGATCGTCCACGGCGATTTCAAGCTCGATAACGTGATGCTCGATCCCGAGGACGTCGGGCGGATCGTTGCGGTGCTCGATTGGGAGATGAGCGCGCTCGGCGATCCGCTGGTGGATCTGGGGATTCTGCTCGCCTATTGGGTCCCGACCGCGCCGCCGCTCCAGCGCGACGCGCTTGACGACGGTGACGCATCGGCCGGGGTATTTCACGCGCGATGAGATTCTCGAGCGATACGCCGCACGATCCGGCCGCGATCTCTCGGGCATCCGCTTCTACCACGTCTTCGCGGTCTTCAAGATTGCGGTCGTCATTCAACAGATTTACTTTCGCTATGTGAGCGGGCAGACCACCGACGAGCGGTTCGCGAAGTTCGATGAGCGCGTGGCGTACCTCGCGTCGCAGGCTGCTGCCCTCACGCAGCAGTAGAGCCAACCACGGAGGTCACGGTGGTTACACGGAGAACACTGTTTCTTGTACGGATCAGTTTTTCCGTGAATTCCGTTTGTGTCTGTGTCCTCTGTGATGATGCTTTGTTCTGGTGGCTCGCAAGCGCGGACGACCTGGGACGGCGTGTACATCGGGGCGCGAAGCGCGGCGAGGCCATCTACGCGGAGCGCACTGAAGACGCTGCGGTTCGTCGCCAAGAAACCATAGATATAATCCGGGCGACCTTCATTTATGCCCTTGGAACCGGGCGCCAGGATCGGCCCCTACGAAATCGTCGCGCCGGTCGGGGCCGGCGGAATGGGCGAGGTCTATCGGGCGCGCGATGCCAAACTGAATCGCGACGTCGCCATCAAGGTCCTCCTGGCATCCGTCGCGAACGATCCGGAGCGGCTGGCGCGCTTCAGTCGCGAAGCGCAGATGCTCGCCGCGCTCAACCATCCGAACATCGCGCACATTCATGGGCTCGAGGAGTCCGCCGGAACGCGGCGGCGCGCTCGTGATGGAGCTCGTCGAAGGCCAGACATTGGCGGAACGGATCGGTACGCGACCGATCGCGCCGGACGAAGCGCTCACGATCGCGCGCCAGATCGCCGACGCCCTCGAGAGCGCGCACGAACAGGGCATCATCCATCGCGACCTGAAGCCGGCCAACATCAAGGTTCGCGACGACGGGACCGTCAAGATTCTCGACTTCGGCCTGGCAAAAGCGCTCGACCCGATCGCGTCGTCCGCCAGCACGGCAACGATGTCGCCGACGCTGTCCCTGCACGCGACGCAGGCCGGCATCATCCTGGGAACCGCGGCGTACATGCCGCCCGAACAGGCCCGCGGCAAATCCGTCGACAAACGCGCCGACATCTGGGCCTTCGGATGCGTGCTCTACGAGATGCTGACCGGCGCGCGCGCGTTTCCGGGCGCCGATGTCACGGACACCATCGTGGCGGTCGTCAGCAAGGAACCGGACTGGCAGGCGCTGCCGGCCGAGGCAGCGCGGATGGCACCGCTGATCCGGCGCTGCCTGAAGAAAGATCCCAAAGCGCGGATGCGCGACATCGGCGAGGCACGCCTGTTGCTCGACGACATTCTTTCCGGCTCACAGGAGTCGAGCAGCGCCGCGATCGTACCATCCGCGATCACCGCGCCGCCGACACCCACGCGCGCCGCAAGTCGGATCGTCGTCGCCGCGATGCTCGGCGCTGCACTGCTCGCCGCAGTGGCGACATGGCTCGCGATGCGGCCGCGCGCCGCCGCCGACGGTCGTGCCGACGCGCTTTTCCATCGTGCCGCCGGCCAGTCAGTTGCTGGCGCTGCAAGGCCAGGATCGCGACATCGCCATCTCTCCGGATGGCACGAACATCGTCTACCGTGCGGGCGCTGAGCGGACGCAACTCGTCGTCCGCCGGATCGATCAACTCGAGCCCCGCGTCCTGGCCGGCAGCGCTCGTCCCGATCTCTGGGACCCTCGCTCGCCTTTCTTTTCCCCCGACGGACGGTGGGTTGGATTCTTCGAGGGGATCGACCTCAAGAAAGTCTCGATTGACGGCGGCGCCGCAACCACGCTCTGTCGTCTGACCGGCATCAATCCGCGAGGCGCGAGTTGGGGCGACGACGACACCATCGTGTTCGCTACCGGCGACCTGTCCACGGGGCTGTTGAGGGTCTCGGCCAACGGGGGCGAGCCACAGGTGTTGACGAGGCCGGAGATGCCGATGCGGGAAGGCGACCACTTCTTCCCGGTGGTCCTGCCCAACAATCGCGGCGTCCTCTTCACCGTCGTGCCCACGGCCGCGGCCCGCGCCGAGGATACGCTCATTGCGGTCCTGGACCTGGCGACGCGCGAGAAGAAAACGCTCATTCGCGGGGCCAGTCAACCTCACTTCGTGGAAACGGTCACCCGCTCGTCAGCATTCCCGTGGGTTCGGGCAACGCGCAACAGGTATCTCGTGTACGCGTCGCGCGGGACACTGTTTGCGACACAGTTCGATCTCGACCGGCTCGAGGTTGTCGGCACTCCCGTTCCGATGGTCGAGCAGATCTCGACGGCCACGAGTGCGGCGGCGAATTTCGCCGTTTCCCGTGAGGGCACGCTCGTGTACGTGCCCGGCAGCGTCAGAGGCAATGCGGCTGCGCGAGAACTCGTGTGGGTCGATCGCAAGGGACGCGAAGAACCGATTGTGGCGCCGGCACGGGCGTACGCGGCTCCTCGGCTGTCACCCGACGGCACGCGCATCGCGCTCGACATCAGGGATCAGGAGAGCGACATCTGGGTGTGGCACGTCGACAGACATACCCTGACCAGGCTCACCTTCGACTCCGGCAACGACGCCGAACCGGTGTGGACGCCGGACGGGCGGCGCATCATCTTCTCCTCGACCCGCAGCGGTACTGCAAACCTCTATGCCCAGGCCGCTGACGGCACGGGCGTCGTCGAGCGCTTGACGACGGGCCAGACGCCCCACTATGCGACGTCGATCGCGCCGGACGGCAAGAGTCTGGCGGGCTATCAAGTGACGACCGGAGGTCCCGACATCGTGCTGTTCCATCTCGACAATCCACAGGATGCGAGCCAGCGGCGCGTCGATCCGCTGGTGAAGACGAACTTCGTCGAGGTGCTGCCGGAGATCTCACCGGACGGCAAGTACGTGACGTATTTTTCGAACGAGTCGGGACGATTCGAAGTCTACGTCCGGCCGTTTCCCAAAGTGGACGACGGCCGATGGCAAGTCTCGACGGCGGGCGGCACGCGCCCGATGTGGAGCCGAATCGGTCGTGAGCTCATCTATCTCGATGTATTGAATGCGCTCACGGCAGTACCGGTCGAAACGTCGGGGACGACCTTCAGCTCGGGGAATCCAACCAGGATTCTCGAGCCGCGATACTTTGCGCTTCCAGGTCCGCGGCCATTCGACGTCTCGGCCGACGGGCAGCGGTTTCTGATGATCAAGGACGCGGCCCCAAGCGGAGACGAGAAGACGTCGCCGCCACCGAACCTGGTGGTGGTCGAGCACTGGTTCGAAGAGCTCAAAGCACGGCTGACCCGCTGACAAAAACGCCGCACCCACGGCCGCGGACCGATGGGTATAATTCCCACGCTCACCGCGGAAGGGGCGAAGACATGAGACCCGACAGCCCGGCCACCATCATCGATCGCGTCGACGAGCGGCTCACGGAGCTGGAGTCGCACGTCGCGCAGCTCGAAATGATTCAGCAGTTGATGCTGCGCCTGCTGTCGATCATGCACCCGCTCTCGAACGTGCTCTCGCAGTATGGCGCCAGCGCCACCGAGGAGCGGGACCTGATGCAGTACCTCGACGAGCTCGCCGAGCGGGTGCACAGCCTCGAGCGCACCAAGCAGCCGACGGTCGAGGAGTTCCAGGCGCGGATGGCCGAGATTCTGCCGGCGCTGCGTCAGGACGTGGACTTCCTGCGGCTGGTGATCGATACGTTGCGGGTCGAACGTTCGGCCTACCGCGGCCTGCACGACCACATGATCGACCAGGGCTGGCCTGGGCGCATTTCACAGAAATCTTGAGACAGGGTTCCTCATGTCACAGAGCGACCGTCCGGATCTCGAAGCGCGCATCGCGCACCTCGAGATGATGCAGGATCTTCTCTTTCGTCTGATGTCGATGACGCGGCCGTTGTCGAACGTGCTCGAGCAGTTCGGCGCCACCCGCACGCAGGAGCAGGAGCTGCTGAAGTTCCTCGATGAGCTCGTCGAACGATCGCGCGGACCCGAGCGCGGCCGCCCGTCGCGCGCGCATTTCGAGATGCACGTCGGCGAGATCATGCCGACGCTTCGCGGCAACCGCGAATTCATCCAGCTCCTGATGGACACCCTCAAGGTCGAGCGCCCCGCGTACCGCGAGCTCCACGAGTACATGACGGCGCAGGGTTGGAACGCGCCCAAAACCGTGTAGGGAGAAGCCATGACACTTCGAACTGCGCTCGTCGCCGTTCTCGTTCTCGTGCTCTCGCCGGTTCCGGCGCTCCCGCAGGCGCTGACCAGCCTGGCGTCGGTGCGCGTCGGATACGTCACCCGCAAGAACACGGTCAAGCCGCAAGGTGAACTGAAAAGCACAAATCGACGCGCTCGACGCCGAGATCGCCGAGGCGGCGCGGCTCGGGCGCAACGGCGAGCTGCGGCGGCTCTACGCGAAGGGCATCTCATTGCTCGCCGGCCGCCCGTGGACCGATGCGGCGGATTTCGGCGCATCGCTCGTGCTGCGGACCGACCGCGTGGTGGCCGATTCGTCCAAGCCGTACCGGTGCGGCTCGAACAGATTTTCGCGCCGTCGATCGCGCTCAACAACACGCTGACCGCGCACGTCGTCCTTCGCAAGCGTCCCACGCCGGCCACCGGCACGACGCCGGCGCAGATCGGCGAGGTCGTCAAGGACCTCGGAACGTTCGAAGGTGTCGGACGGGATCTGCGCGAGTCCCCGTTTCCCTTCGAGCTGGACGTGCGCGACATCGCCGATGGTCCGTACGCGCTGACAGTCGAGGTCAGCGCCCAGCCTGCCCTGAGCGAGCCCGCCCTTCGACAGGCTCAGGGCGAGCGAGTCGAAGGGTTGGGCGGCGCGTCGGTGAACATCGCCCTGCGGAAGGGGCTCGACGAACAGGTGGCGCGGCTCGAGGCGGCCGCGAAAGGCGCGCCGGACGATCTTCGCGCGGAGATCCTCTTCCCGGTCGACCGCACGGCCAACATCAACCGCGGGCGGCTCGAGGCGCGCACGTTCGACGCCGACAAGGACTTCGCCGCGGCCGACGCGGTGGCGGCTGCACTGAAGGGCGGCAAGGATCCGTTCGCCGGCCGCACCGGCGATCTCAAGCGCCACTACCTGCTCGACGCCGCGCGCGAGATTATGCCGTACCGGATGTACGTCCCGAAGGCCTACACCGGCGCGAAGGCGTTCCCCCTGATCGTCGCGCTGCACGGTCTGGGCGGGACTGAAGATTCGTTCTTCGACAACTACAACCGGCAGCTGCCGCCGCTCGCCGAACAGCACGGCTACATCGTCGCGGCGCCGCTCGGATACCGCGTGGACGGCTCGTACGGCTGGGGCGTCAACAATCCGCCGCCCGATCTGGTCCGGCGCCGCGTGCTGGAGCTCAGCGAGCAGGACGTGATGCAGGTGCTCGAGCGGGTGAAGCGCCAGTACAAGATCGACGAGTCGCGCATCTACCTCATGGGACATTCCATGGGCGGGATCGGCACATGGCTGCTGGCGGCGAAGTATCCGGACATCTGGGCAGCGCTTGCGCCGTTCGCCGGCGCCGGCACGCCGGCCACGCTCGAGCGGATCCGGCACATCCCCGAGTTCATCGTGCACGGCGACGCCGATCCGACCGTCAACGTGTCGGGTTCGCGGAACATGGTCGCGAAGCTGAAGGAGCTAGGCGTCGAACACAGCTACGTCGAAGTGCCCGGCGGCCTGCACAGCGACGTCGTCGCGCCGAACCTCGCGGGCGCGATCGAGTTCTTCAACGCGCACAAGAAGAGCGTGAAGGCGACTTCACAGCCGTGAAGATCGCGGTCCTTCCCGCCTACTGCACTCCGAACGCGAGAAGCACGTTCCCCGGGCGTCCGCCGAGCGCGCCGTAGCCTGAATTGATATAGAGCATCCCGCCGACGACCACCGGTCCGGGGCCGCTGATCGACGCGCCTTTCGCGGCGACGCCGTTCACGGTCTGGAAGTCGCGGTTGGTGTCGTATTCCCAGAGCAGCGATCCGTCTTTCGTCGACCAGCCGCGCACGCCGCCGTCGTTCGATCCCGGTGAACACGACGCCTGGAATCACCGTGATGGCCGCGAGGATCGCGGCGTTGCAGCCGCGGCGCGGTGCCGCATTTCGGCGTCGGCGGCGGAGTGAACCAGGTTCGCTCGCCGGTCGCTAGCTTGACCGCGTGGAGGCCGCCCGGCTGCTGCGAACCGATGGTGTCCGACACCGGGAAGTACGCCTGATCGGCGTCAGCGGCCGATCCCCACTCGAGCCCGCCGAGCGCACTGCCCTTCGCCGCGCGGGTACTGCCAGACGATGGCGCCGTTCTTGTCGGGATCGAACGCCCACGCAAGACCCGACTTCTGGCCCGCGACGAGCAGGTCGCGACCGCCGGGAGCCGTGACGAGCATGACCGGCTGACCGAAGTCGAAATCCGGACCGAGGTCCCCAGCCGGCGGACAATTGGGCCCAGGCGATCGCGCTGAAACCAGGCCCGGGATCTCGCTGCAGCCGATGATGAAGATGTCGTTCGCCGTAACCTGCGCTGTCCATTTCACGGCGCCGGTGGCCAGGTCGAACGCCATGACAGCGTCGCTCGTCGGCTGCTGCGGCTCGGTGTACATGTTGCCGGTCGTCGCGTAGACGACCCTGCGCTTGACGTCGATGGTGGGCGAGGACCAGATGCCCGCCCCGGACGGTCCCCATCGGGTGACGCCGGTCGCGCTCTTCCCGATCGGCTTGGCCTCGGTCGCGATCGTGTAGGTCTTCCAGATCAGCGAGCCCGTCGCCGCATCGACGGCGACCAGGCTGCCGCGGAACGTGCAGCATTCGTAGGTCGGGTTTGCGCCGGTCGCTTCCTCGATCGAAGCAACTGGCACGTACAGCCGCCCGTCATGGAGCACCGGCGTCCCCGTGATGTTGGCGCCGCGGTGCTCCTCGAGAGTCCGCGTCCAGATCTGCTCGCCTGTTGCGGCGTCAATTGCGTACGCGTTCGCGCGGCCATCGCCGAAATACGCCGCAAACCCTGCCCCACCTGGGCCACCTGCCACCTTCGGGCCGATGACGATGCCGGTCCGCACGCCGGACTTCGCCTGGAACGTCCAGATGATGCAACCGGTCGTCGCGTCGAGCGCATAGACCGCGCCGCTCTGGCTGCCGACGAACACGCGGCCGCCCGCCACGGTTGGGAGCCCGCGCGCGCTGTTGGCGTTGGGGAACCCGAAGGCCCATTTCAAGACGAGTTTCGGTGTCTGGTCCGCGGTGAGCCCCGCCTGCGCCGCAGGCTGGAATCGGGTGTTGGAGAGGTCGGGTCCCCAGCCGGTCCAACGCGGTCCTGCGCCGGGGTCGAACGCCGGAGTCGCCGCGCATTTGCCCGTCGTCGGCGGCCGCGGCGGCGGGCGGCGGCGCGGCCGCGACACCGAGGTATCGCGCGATCGCGCGCCGCTCGGCGTCGGACAAATCGGCGCCCTGCTCGCGCATCACGCCGGTCGTCAGCGACTCGAGGATCGCTTCGGGCGTGCGCTGCCGGAGCGCGGCCAGCGATGGCGTCCGCGCATCGCCGGCGGCGGTGTGGCACGTGGCGCACGCGTTTTCGAATAGAGCTTGGCCGTTGGGGGCCTGGGCCAGAGCGATGGCGAAGAGGATCGAAGAAACCATATGTGTCCCGAAGCTTAAACCACAAAGGACACGAAGTCGTAGATGCCCTCCTCTTCACTGCTGTCGGGTTGCGAAAATGCCACGATTTCCGGGGTGTTTTTCGACGTGGGTGACTGGGCGGACGCGTCTGCGGGTGAAGTCAACAATGTTATGATCAAGCCCTTTTCGAGGAGGCTTCCATCCGATGCGCACGACGCTAACCGGCGTGATCGCGGCCGTCTTCACCTCGGCGGCGCTGACCATTTTGTTCAACGCGACTGCGCCGGTCGCGGGTCAAACCGCCGCCTATCGCGCGCCCCGCACCGCCGACGGCAAGCCGGATTTGAACGGCATCTGGCAGGCGATGAACGAGGCGCACTACGACCTGCAGGCGCACATGGCGCGGCCCGCGATGGCACTGCGCGCGGGTCCCTACGGTCCGGTTCCCGCGGCGCCCGTTCTCGCGCTCGGCGCGGTCGGGGCGGTGCCGCCTGGCATGGGCGTGGTCGAAGGCGACGAGATCCCATACAAGCCGGAAGCGCTCACCAAGAAGAAGGAAAACCAGGACAAGTGGCTGGAGCGCGATCCGGAGATCAAGTGCTATCTCCCCGGCATCCCGCGCGCGACCTACATGCCGTACCCCTTCCAGATCTTCCAGAGCCAGAGCGCCATCTTTTTCGCCTACGAGTACACCGGCGCGGTGCGTAACATCTACCTGAAGGACCCGGGCCCGGCGCCGATCGATTCGTGGATGGGCCAGGCGGTCGGCAAGTGGGAAGGCGAGACGCTGGTCATCGAAAACACCGGTTTCAACGATTCGACGTGGTTCGATCGCTCGGGGAATCACCACAGCGACAAGCTGAAAGTCGTGGAGCGCTTCACGCGCACGTCCGCCGACGTGATGAACTACGAGGCGACGATCGAAGATCCCGTCGTCTTCACGAAGGCGTGGAAGATCAGCATGCCGCTCTATCGCCGCGCCGAGAAAAACGCGCAGCTCCTGGATTTCAAGTGCGTCGAGTTCGTCGAGGAGCTGATGTACGGCCAGTACCGGAAGCGGCCGCTGAGCAGGTGAGCTCGTAGGTCCGCCCCTACATCGATTGGTTCGGAGGTTTGATGCGAAATCGAGTGTTTGCAGTCATCGGTGCGGCGGGCGTCGCGGGTGTGATCGCCGCCACGTCGATTGGCGCGGCCGGTCAGGCGCGGCCTGCGGCGCAGCCGGCCAAGGCGGCAGCCGCCAAGAAGGCCCTTCCGCGGACGGCCGACGGTCATCCCGACCTCAACGGCGTCTACGACCTCGCGACGCTGACGCCGGTGGAACGTCCGAACGGCATGCCGGCGACGCTGACCGACGAGGAGGCCGCCAAGCTCGAAAAGCAGGCGGCGGACCGCCGCGACACGCTCGCGCAGCCGTCGAAGGGCGACCGCGACGCGCCGCCCAAGGGCGGCGACGGATCGATCGGCGCCGCGGGGAACGTCGGCGGCTACAACAATTTCTGGCTCGATCCCGGCAGCGCCTACTTCGAGATCGACGGGCAGAAGCGTACGTCGCTCGTCATCGATCCGCCGGACGGCCGCGTGCCGCAGATGACGCAGGCCGGTCGCGATCGGCTGATGGCCAACCGCAACGCGCGGCCGACGTCCGACGCCTCCGAGAGCGGACGGGATCCCGGCTTCGAGGGCCCGACGGCCTACGACGATCCGGAGCGGCGCCCGCTCGGCGAGCGCTGCCTGATCGGGTTCGGCTCGACTTCGGGTCCGCCGATCCTGCCGAACTACTTCTACAACAACCTCCACCAGATCGTGCAGACGCGCGACACCGTCATGATCCTCACCGAGATGGTGCACGACGCCCGCATCGTGCGGATGAACGCGCAGCACCTGCCGAGCTCGATCCGCCTGTGGCTGGGCGATTCGATCGGGCGCTGGGAGGGCGACACGCTGGTGGTGGACACTACGAACTTCACCGAAAAGACGCGCTTCCGGGGCTCAACAGCCGACCTGCATGTGGTTGAGCGCTTTACCCGAATCGACGACAAAACACTGCGCTACCGGTTTACTATCGAAGATAAGAACACGTGGGCTCAGCCGTGGACCGGCGAATACACCTGGCCGGCGACTGAGGATCGAGTCTTCGAGTACGCGTGCCACGAAGGCAACTACGCGCTCGGGAACATTCTCAAGGGCGCGCGGCTGAAGGAAGCGACCGACGCGAAGAGCAAGAGCAAGTAAATCAACGAGGAGAAGAGCATGCGATCGAAGCTGACGATGACGCTGGCTGGGCTTGGCGTGATGCTGGCCGGCACGTCGCTGATCGGACATCACGCATTCGGCGGCGAGTTCGATCCGAACCGTCCCGTGCTGCTGAAAGGCAAGGTCGTCAAGCTGGAGTGGGTCAACCCGCACGCCTGGATCCACGTGGAAGTCCCCAAGCCCGAGGGCCCGGACTCCTGCCAGTTCACGCCGAACTCGAAATGCGAGACCTGGATGGTCGAGGGCGGAACGCCGAACACCCTGCTCCGCCGCGGCATCACGCGCGACTCGCTGACGGCCGGAACCGAGCTCGTGATCGACGGCTATCAGGCGCGGGACCATTCGGTCAATCGCGCCAACGGCCGGAACGTCACGTACCCCGACGGCCGGAAGCTGTTCCTCGGCTCGTCCGGCACCGGCGCGCCGACCGACGGCGCGGATCCCACCGAGGCCGGTCGCGGGCGGGGTCGCGGTCGCGGAGGACTGTAGGAAGTTAGAACTTAGAAGGTAGAAGTTAGAAGTAGACCACCCTGAGCGCTCGTGGTTCGACAGGCTCACCACGAGCGATGAATTCAGGCTCCGCTCATCCTGAGCTTGTCGAAGGATGAGCGCCGCTACTCTTCACGGAGGGCTGAGATGGCCTTGCGGCCTCTGACTCTCGCCGCAGTCGTGCTTTCAGCATCCGCACTCGTCTCCGGTCAATCCCGTCCGCCAATCCCCCGCACTCCCGACGGCCATCCTGATCTGCAGGGCGTCTACGACCTCGCGACGCTGACGCCGCTCGAACGCGCGGCCAACCAGCCGCTCGTGCTCACCGACGAAGAAGCGGCACGCCTCGAGAAACAGGTCGCCGATCGGAAGTTCCGCGCCGGCCTGCCGAGCGCCGGCGACCGCGACGCACCGCCCAAGGGCGGCGACGGATCGACGGGAGCGGCCGGGAACGTCGGCGGCTACAACAATTTCTGGATCGACAACGGCGAGCGCTACGTCACCGTCGACGGCCGCAAGCGGATGTCGCTCATCGTCGATCCTCCTGACGGACGCATTCCGGCGCTGACGGCCGAAGCCCGCCAGCGCGCCGCGGCGCGAGTGGTGACGAGCACGTCGGACCAGCAGTCGCGCGAAGACGATCCCGGCTTCGATCCCACGCCCGGCGCGTACGACGATCCGGAGCGGCGGCCGCTCGGCGAGCGCTGTCTCGTCGGCTTCGGATCCACGTCAGGACCGCCTGCCCTGCCCGTGCTCTACAACAACCTGCATCAGATCGTGCAGACGAGGGACACGATCCTCATCCTCAACGAGATGGTGCACGACGTCCGCGTCGTGCGGATGAACGCGCCGCACCTGCCGAAAACGATGCGCAAGTGGCTGGGCGACTCGGTAGGGCGCTGGGAGGGCGACACGCTCGTCGTCGACACCACGAACTTCACGGACAAGACTCGGTTCCGCGGGTCGAGCGAGAACCTGCGCATCGTCGAGCGGTTCACGCGCCTCGACGCGAAGACGCTGCTCTATCGCTTCACGATCGAAGATCCCGCGACCTGGGCCACCGCCTGGACGGGCGAGTACACCTGGCCGGCGACCGATGAGCACCTCTACGAGTACGCGTGCCACGAGGGGAACTACGCGCTGATGAACATCCTGCGCGGCGCGCGGCTGAAGGAAGCGAACGAAACCTCCAGGAAGTAAGCCTCACCGTTCCCAGCGCTTGCTGCTGAACACCACGAACTGCGACGTGGTGAGGGCGTCGTCGCTGATGGCCGGAAGCGTGCTGACCAGCGACACGCCGCGATCGTCGGTGCGTTCCTGGAAGCCGACCACCGTCACGGGCGTGAGCGGCGACGTCACTCGCAGCGCGCCGGTGAAAGACGAAGGCAGCGATTCGAAGCCCGGGATGTTTTTCACCAGCGTCGATATCTGGCCGCCTCCTGGCACATCAACGACGCCGCGCACTCCCGTCGGTTGACCGTCGATTCCGGTCAGTTCGAGCGATACGCGGGCCGCTCGATCCGAACTATTCGAGATCGCAATCGATGTTTGCAGCCCTGTCGATTCCACGAAGACGCGCGTCGCTCTCGTCTCCGGCACCGCCATGACGGACGACTCAGCGACCGTCGTCTGCTGTGGCTTGTATGACATCAGGGCGAATGCGAACGGTCGAGCGCTGCCGGCATCCGCATCAATGACTGCGTAGCCGCGCTGCAGCGGACCCGCCTCCGATGTCGATAGTCGCCAGGCACTGCCGGCCGGGATGCGGTAGTTGATTCGGTCGTCGGACACCACCACGCTTCCCGAGATTTCCCGATCGGTCGGGTTGACGAGAACGGCCTGCGTGCTCCACCCATCGCCGGCGGCCATCGGAAGATTCTCGTGTCCGGCGCCGTGCCCGACCACGGGCACCGGGGTCATCAACGGTTCACCACGTTCGTTGACGAACTCCCGCATCGCCGCCGCAGCAATCGGCTGCGACGATTCGAATGTGAAGGTGCCCACAAAGGATGGGCCTGCGTGATACGGCGCCCCATCCACGAGCGCCGCGATCTGATCGTGAGGTGGAACGATCAGGCTTCCCGAACCGACGCGGCGTCCGCCGCTGTCGGTGAAGTAGAACGACACTTCCGCGAACGCGTCGGTGGGATTCGCCAGCGTGATACGAGTGTTCACCGGACCGTCGACCTCCGCGAAGACGCGGCCCGCGCTGACCTGCGCAACCGCCGCGGGTTCGGCGACTGTCTGGATGACCGACCGCGAAGAACCGGAGCGTGCGGCCATCGCCAGCGTGGTGGCCTGAGCCACCGCACCGGTGTCGTAGCGCAGGACCTCGCCGCCCGGAACGCCCGTGTCGTTCCGATCCGGGACGAAATACACGTATCGTCCGTCGAAGATCGTTCCGCCAAAGCCATCCGGATCGGTGCCAATCCCGTGGGCGCCCGGGTCGTACGTCAGCCACGATCCGGGACTGTTGAAGGGCTTCGTCGTGTCGTACAGGAGCACTTCGCCGTGCGGTCCAGTCCCGTTGTTGCTTGGCGCGAAATAGATGTAGCGGCCGTCGAACGTGGCGCCGTGATAGCCGTCGGGGTCCACGCCGACGCCGTTCGAGCCGGGGTCGAACGCGGCCCAGGAGGACGCGGTGTGGAACGGCGCGAGCGTGTCGTAGCGCAGCACCTCGCCGTGGTAGGCGTTCGTGCCGGCCCCCGAGTAGCTCGGCACGAAGTACATGTAGCGGCCATCGAACACGGTGTCTTCGAAGCCCTTGGCGATGTTGCCAACGCCGTTGGCGGCCGGCGTGTACGTCGTCCACGACGAGGCGACGTCGAACGCTCCCCGCCTGTCGTAGCGCAGCACCTCGCCGTGGCTCGCCGTGCCGTTGTAGTACGGCGCGAAGTACAGGTAAGTGCCGTCGGACCCGACGCCTTTGTAGCCATCGGGATCGGTGCCGACACCATGCGCTCCAGCATCGTAGGTCCGCCACGACGCCGCCTGGTTGAACGGAAGCGTCGTGTCGAAGCGCAGCACCTCGCCGTGTTCCTGAATCGCGCCCTTCTGCCACTCGGGAGAGAAGTACACGTAGCGGCCGTCGAAAAACGCGCCCCAGTAGCCTTTCGGCGATGTCCCAACGCCGTTGGCGCTCGGATCGAACGTCGACCAGGAGGCCTGCGCGGTGAAGGACGACTGCGTGTCGTAGCGCAGCACTTCGCCGATGCTCTGGGTTGGATTGCGGTATGGCGCGAAATAGATGTAGCGGCCGTCAAACGCGCCGCCGATGTACTGTCCGCCCGACGGCGGATTCGGATCGAACGTGACCCACGATGACGCGGCTGTGAAGGGCGCCGTCGTGTCGTAGCGCATGACTTCGGTGTTCCCCTGCATGACGCTCGGCACGAAGTAGGCGTAGCGGCCGTCGAACACGCCCTGTCTGAAGCCTTTGGCAAACGCCCCGACGCCATTGGCCGCCGGTGTAAACGCCGCCCAGCTGCTTGTCTTGAGGAATCGAGTGGATGTCAATCGAAAACGCGATCGGATAGTCGGCGCCGTTCGCATTCAACGCCGCATCCCGACAGCGTATGTAGCGCGTGTACGCGTTGCCATCAACCAGGCCGGTCAGCGTGGTCGAATGCATTGTCGTCCCGGTGACCGTGAACGTGCCGGTCATGGCCGCGAAGTTCGTGCCGGGCGTCACGGAATACCGGCATGTGGCGTTTTCGTTGGTGGTCAGCGACAGCGTCGTCTGCGTCGTGCCGGAAGGGAGCGTGCCCGTCGGGGCGCCGTTGCTCAAGACCGGCGGCGTCGTGTCCGTCGGCGGACCGCCATCGGGGTTCGCGAGCAGCGTGATGTCTACCGGTGTCAGCGCGCGGTTGTAGACGCGCACGTCGTCGAGCAGGCCGTGCATGAACGAAGAAGGGTTGGCGGGCGGCCTGGCGCCGATCAGCCACGTGACGCCGACCTCGTCCGCGATCGGCCCTGTCATCGTCTGCGTCGCCACCTGCACGCCATCGACATAGACCCGTATCGCGGAGCCATCGTAGGTGCACGCGGCGTGATACCACTGCCCGGCAACGATGCCCGCCGCGGCGACCAGGCCAGTCCCGCCGACCGAACATGTGACACCCGTTCCTGTCTCGTAGCGGAGGAACGTTTGGTTATGCGGAGCGAGGGTATCGTGTTTCGCGATGATGAACTTGTTGGACGAGAGGTCCGCAAGATTGATCCAGGCCGCGAGCGTGATCGCATTTCCGGGAATCAGCGACGCTGGATTTCCCAGCGTCACGTAGTCGTTCACGCCGTCGAACAAAAGCGCCCCACTAATTCTTCCTGCGCTACTCCAGGCGGGACCGTTGATCAGCGTGCCGTTGTTGTTCGAGCCCGAGGAATCGAACGCCGTCATGCCCGATGTCGAGTCGAGAGCCCAGTGACCCTTCAGGCCGGTCGTGATGTCACCCCCGCCTGAGGATGAGGCGACCGAAAAGTTGATCGGGAAGTCGTCGGTATTCGCATTTCCCAATCCGTCCTGGCAGCGGACGTAATACGTGTAGGAATTTCCGTTCGACAGTCCCGTCACCACGGTGGAGTGCGACGTTCCTCCCGTCGTGGAGAACACTTTGACCATCGACGAATACGCCGTCCCGGCGGTGGTGGAGTATCGGCAGGACGCATTTTCGTTGGTGCTCAGCGAGAGCGTCGTCTGCGTCGTTCCCGCAGCCAGCGTCCCCGAAGGCGCACCGTTACTGCGCACTGGTGGGGTCAGATCCGGCCCGGCAAAATTGAAGAGCTCCGCGACATCCGCACCGGTCAACGCGCGGGTGTAGACGCGCACATCATCGAGCAGGCCGTGCATGAACGCGCCGGGATTGGCAGGCGTCCGTGCCCCGATCAGCCACGCCGTACCGACTTCATCCGCGATCGGGCCCGACTTGGCGGCGGTTTTCACCTGCACGCCATTGAGATACACGCGAATGAGCGACCCGTCATATGTGCAGGCGACGTGGTACCACTGTCCGGTCACGACGCTGGCCGCGGCGGTGGTCGCGGTCCCGCCGATCGAACACATCACACCTGTCCCGGCCTGATAACGCAGGAACGTATCGGTTTGGGGATTGAGGCCGTCGTATTTCGAAATGACGAACCGGTTGACCGAGATGTCGGTCAGCCTCATCCAGCCTGCCAGCGTGATGGTGCTTCCGGGAATCAAGGACGCGGGATTGCCAAGCGTGACGTAGTCGTTGACGCCGTCGAAGGACAGCGCACCGCCCAGCTTTCCGCCGCTGTTCCAGGCGGGGCCGTTGACCAGCGTGCCGTTGTTGTTGAAGCCCGATGAGTCGGTCGCCGTCGTGCCGGACGATTCGTCAAGAGCCCAGCGTCCAACCAGGCCGGTCGTGATGTCGGCCGACGCCAGGCGGGGAAGCAACATGCAGAGGACGACGAACGCCCGTATGAGGGTCACGCGCGTGTCGGCCAGCCATTGGCAGGCATTTCGCAGCGACATGACGCCTACGGCTTCTGAACGCGTTCTTGATACCGCGCGCCGCGAAGAATGTTGACCAGCGCGTGGTTCCCCTCGTGGCACGCGTACTCGAAGATCCGGTCGTCCGACTTCGTCATCGGGACCGCCGCGCTCCACGGCCTCGTGAACGCCGTCGGATTGTCCACCGTGAACTCGTACAGCAGCGTGTTCGCGTCGACGCGCTTGAAGCGCTCGACGAGATGGAGGTTCTGGTCCGCACCTCGGAAACTCGTCTTGCCGTTGAAGTTCGTCGTGTCGACGACGAGCGTGTCGCCTTCCCATTGGCCGCGGGAATCACCCAGCCAGGACCGCACCGGCGAGGAGAGGTGAGCACGCCCGTCGAGCGGAATGATCCGCGCGTCGTGAATCATCTCGTTGGCGATGATGACGTAGCCCGGCATCTGAAAAATCTGCACGAAGTTGTTGTACGGGCCAGGCACCATCGGCGGGCCGGCGTTGAACGACAGGCAGCGCTCGGCGAGCGAGCGGTTCTCGGGGCCGTCGGCCGGATGCTCGCGCACGTCGGCGGCGCGGGCCGCTGTCCGGGCGCGTGCGTCAGGGGTGAGCGCCGGCAGCTTGCCGTCGGGTGGGTCGGTGATGAGCGAGGTTCGAATCTGCCCGTTCACCGACGCCAGGGCGCTCCCGCGATCGAACCAGTAGTCGTTGTAGGCGCGCCCCAGGTCGGCCTCGGCGCCCCCGTCGCGGCGATCGCGGTTGGTCCGCTCCAGCGTCTCGCGCACCCAGGCGTCGGCCTCTGCGCGCGTGATGACCGCCTTGTCGCCGAACTCGGCGGGACGCTCGAGCGGCGTCAGCGTCGCGAAGCTCCAGATGCCCTCGAGATCCGGCACCGTCGCCGGCGCGGCCGTGGGCCGCCGGCCGTAGTTGGGCCGGTAGTGCTGATGACATTGCACGCACGAGTTGTAGAGCGCGTCGTTCAACTCGACGAGCGCCTTCACGTCTCGACGCGACACGGCTGCGGCGGCGGCCGCGCTCGCGTCCACGAGCAGCTTCGCGTCGGCGAGCCACTGTTCGCGCCCGCGCGCCCAGCGCGGGATCGTGAGCTCGACCGCCGCTTCCGAGAGCAGCCGCATCTGCTGCTGCAGCTGCGTCCAGCTCGCCTCGTCGGTCGGCGTCCGCGTCTCGATGTAGAAGATCGCGTCGGCGGTCGGGTAGAGCACCTTCACCATGATGTCGCTCATGGTGCGAGGCCCTTGAGCCGCCGAAGCCGGCGGCGAAGGTGCTTGAGCCGCCACTCCGACGGGCAGCACGGCGACCGCGACCAGCCACAGCGCGATGCGCATCACCGGATCTTCGACTTCGCCGGGAGCGGTTTCGAGAACTTGGCCGCGTCGACCGCGACGTTCGCCTGGATCTCGCTGAGCTCGTAGAGATCGCGGCCCGACGTCCACGCAAACGACCACTTGAACGGAATCTTCACGCCGGAGACGTCGCGGTAGTCTTCGAGATCGATTTGCGTGGGCACACGGCCCATCGCCGAGGCCGCGTAGCGGATGACCCGCGTCAGCAGTCCGGTCTGCGCGTCGAAGTACAGCGTGGCGGACATGTCCTTGCCCGAGCCCTGGAGCACGTTGACCAATCGGCCGTTGAGGGTCATCGGCAGCGCGGCGCGCCACTGCGTGAGGGCCTGCTTGATGCGGCTGGGAAACGTCAGCTCCGCGTCGAGCCGGGCGCCGTCGAGCTCCCCGCCCGTCAACGTCATCACGGGCACCGGCGTGACATTCGACGCCAGCCAGCCGCTCTTGCCGTCGTAGGTCGTCGTCTTGTCGCCGTCGTCGGTGTGGATGATCGTCATGCGCTGATTGGGCGCCTTGACGAAGATTTCGGCCGGGCTCCTGAGGGATCCGGCAAAGCCGCTGGCGATCCCCTTGCCGGCAAAACTCGTGAGCTTCGCGACCGCCGCGGCGCCGCCAACCGCCTGGATGTACTTGTCGAGCACCTCGTCCGCTTTGGGCGCGCCCTGTGCCTGTTGAAAGAGATCGTCCGGCTGCCAGAAGATCGGCTCTCCGTAAATCACGTCGAGCGGCGGCGTCGTCGTCGGCCGATCGCTCTGGCGATGGCAGGTCCAGCACGTCACCACCTTGCGTCCCGAGAAATTCGTCTGGTTGATCAAGTTGGTCATCTCGATCATCCGGCGCGCCGTCTTCTTCCGCGGGGTATCGAACTCCCACGCTTCGTTGTGACACTCGAGACAGCACATGCCGAGGGCGGCGGAGAACAGTCCCATCGTGCCCATGAACTCGTCGACGGGAATGCCCTTCATTTGCTGGACGTTCTTGAACGCCGCGCCAGCCGTTTGCGTCCCGGCCGGCGCCGGTGCAGCCTGCGCGCCGGACTGCGCGTAGGCGGCGGGCGTGCCGCAGGCCGGGTTGAACACGCTGCGCTCGCTCTTCGCGGCCGCATGACCGGCGCTTGCGGCCGCCGCGGGCGTGGACATCCCGTTTCCGCTGCCGTTGATCGCCAGCCCGACGACAACCAGCCAGGCGATCGTCACCGCAGCCGCAAACTTCGCTCGCCCCCATCCGATCTGCATCGTGTCTTCCTTTCGTCGCGTGTTGTCGGTGTCGTTACTTGTTGGCGTTAACGATAGCATCGACGTACTGCCGGTGGCAGTTCGAGCACGCCTCGTAGATGTCGCCGCCGACGGTGAACAGCCGATCGGCGTTCTGGCTGTCGGCCGCACGGATGGCGGCCTCGCCGGTGGCGATGAGCTGCTGGGACGCCTTCATCCATTCGCCGCCGTCTTTCGCGCGCGGCACGAGCATCAGCAGGTTCCCCGACTCGGTGAGGCCGACCGCCGCGTTGCGAACAGCCGTCCATTCCTCTTCGGTCCTCGGGCGGATGTCCTCAACCCCTTTGGCCGTGATGATCGTCTTGACCGAGTCCCACACCACGTCGGCCAGCGGATCGACGACCGCCTGCATCAAGAGCTTGTTGTCGACCACCGCTTTGAACGGCGGCGGCTCGCGGCGCGCTGCTGCACGACGCGCACACCACAGCCAGAGCTGAATACCGCGAACACACCCTGTCGCATTCGCCGGATCCTATCAAGAACCTGCTCGTTACGCTTTCTTTGCATCCGCAAGAACCTGTTCGATTTTGCCCATGACCGTCGGCCACCGGTATTCCTGCTCGACGTAGGCCTGCCCCTGCGCGCCGAGGGCGCGCGCCTCGTCCGGGCGTTCGAGCAGGTAGTCGAGGGCCGCGGCGAACTCGGCGCCGGTGCGATAGTGCAGGCCGCCGTTCGCGCGGCGCACCTGGCCGCGCAGCACGGCACAGCGCGCGTTGACCAGCGCCGGGACGCCGCGGTTCCACGCCTCGAGCAGCACCATGCTCAGACTCTCGTACGGCGATGGCATCAGCAGCACGCGCGCCCGGCTCAGCAACGCATCGCGCACGTCGTCGTCCACGAAACCCAACGTCCGGATCGAGGGGTGATCGGGAACGGGCATGTTGACGGGTCCGGCCAGGACGAGCGTGATCGGCCGCGCACCCGCGACGTAGCGCGAGAAATAGCGCAACAGCGACTCGCAGCCTTTGTTGGGATCGACGCGGCCGAGGTAGAGCACGAACGGCTCGGCGATGTCGAGCGCCGATGGCTGTCTGACACCATCCGCCGGGTCAATCCCGCAGCCGATGACCGACGCCGGCACCTGCACCTGCGCGCGCTCGGCGACGAGGTCCGCTTCTTCAGGTGTCAGAAACAGATACCCGGCCGGGAGCTGGAAGAACTCCTCGAGCGCGGCGGCGCGGATCAGCGGATCTTCCTCGGCGGTCGGCAGCAGAATCGCGCGGTCGGCCACCAGCGGCAGACCGAAGTAGGTCGGAAAGTAGCGGTACGGACCAGAACAGCACGCGATCGTAGGTGCTGCCGCGCGATCGAATCTCGTCGAGGAGCGCCGGCGCCAGCGGACCATTCTCGCGGAACCAGTCGTCCTGCTCGCCGTTCGACGAGCGGCCGGAAAACACGCGCCGGCTGATGTCGCGAAAGCGCGCGAGATTGCGCCGGCGCACGGTCGGGAAGCGGCGGACGCGCAGACGTCCGTCCATCGAGTCGCCGGCCGGATAGTGATTGTCCCAGGTGACGTGATCGTGCGCGCACGAGGTGAGCACCGTGACGTCGTGGGTCTCGGCCAGATGCAGCGCCACGGCGCGGCAATGGCTCTCCGATCCGCCCGCGATGTCGGCGCCGAAGCGATGGATGACGCAGGCGAGCTTCACGGCCCGCGACGGCCTTCGAGTTCGCGTCGCAGCCGCGCGTTGTCGATCGCGAGCTCCTCGAGGCAGGCCATCACGACCCGGTTGACGTAGTCCTGCCGCCGGAAGTTGTCCTCGGTGAACTCGAACAGCCACCGCACCAGCGGCAGGATCACGCGCCGTTTGAAGAACACGATCACCGGCCCGACGATCGGCCGATGGCTGGAGAGGCGGAGCTCGACGGCGGGCTTCCAGGCGTCTTCGTCGGCGAGCAGTTCGGGCAGCAGCAGGACGTCGAGATCGCGGCGATCCGCCGCGCGCGCGAGCACCTCGTGCACATGCGCGAAGACCTCGGCCTCGCGGAACTCCGACGGCCCTCCTCGCGCGATCAGCCGGCGCCGGAGCTCGTCGCGCACCGACGTTTCGATCCCGTCCATGACGGCATCGACACGAATCGGCGCCTTGGCTCCCACTCTACTGTCGCTTCGCCGTGAACGTGCCCGACCCCAGACCGCCGAGGTCCACGGTGCCCTTCAGCGAATCCTTGCTCTCGACGGTGCCGCTGTACTTCACTTCGAGGCTCGGTGCCCTGCGCGTTCGCGGTGAACGCGAACTGAATCTGCTGGCCCTTCACCGTGCCGGTCAGGTCAGCCTCGCCCAGCACCTGCGACGAGTAGTGGCCCGTGAGCTTCTCGCCTTCCTGCTTCAGCGTGACCGTCGGTTCGCCGGTGCCCGCGTCGGTCTGGACCGTGAACGTCCACTTGCCCGTCAGGTCGACCTTTGCCGCCTGCGCCGCGACGTAAACCGTCGCGAACGCGACCACGAACATGGCTGTCGGCTGCCACCTGCATCTCTCTTCGTCATTGACGTCTCCTCTTCTGACCCCACCATTGTAGGGCTACCGAAGTTGCTTGAGCTCGGCGAGGTCCGCGTCCGCGTTCGACCAGAACTTCTTCGCCTGCGCGAACGCCGCCCGGCTCCCGGCCGTATCGCCCTTGTGCTGCGCGACCAGGCCCATCGCGTAATGGGCTCCCGCGTAGTTCGGATCGTGCTCGAGCATCTGGGCCGCCACCCATCCGGCCAGGTCCCACTCGCCGGCCTCGCGGGCCGCCCGGGCGAGGGCGTCGAGCGTGAACAGGGCCTGCGTCCACGCGTCCGGCCCCGGCATGCCGCGGACTTTGCGCGCGACCTCCTCGATGAGCGGCCGCCCCTTGTCCTTCTGCCCCGTTCGCAGCAAAAACGCGCCTTGCAGCGCCTGCAGCGGCGTCGCCACGAGGCCGCCCCCTTCGACGCCGCGGATCAATCGCAGCGCGGCATTCGCTTCGTCGGCCGCGGCCTTGAACTCGCCCAGCGCCAGACGCGCCTCGCCGATCGCGACGTGGCCGGCGGCGCTGACCACCGGCGATCGATGCCCGGCCATCACGGTGGCGGCCTCCAGCGCCTCGCGCGCGCGCCCGCGCGCCAGCAGAAAGGCCGGCCACTCGCGCTTGTTGAACTCCTGCACCAGGAGCGTCGATCGAATGCCGAACGACGCCTTCAGCCGCGCCTCGGCGTTCGCCATCTGCCCGAGGTACTGAAACGACGTGCCGAGGAGATCGAGGTTGTGCTGGTAGTGCCAATCGTACTCGACCGGGATCCGCTCCGCCTTGAAATACGCGGCCGCCTGGCTGTCCGCCGCAGTGAACTCCGCGATCGCTTCGCCGATCCGTCCGACGCGGCGCAGGCTGTGGCCGTGCATGTGCCGGGCATGCGGCACGCTGGGCGCCATTTTCGCAAACGCCGCGCCTTCGCCGAGCGCGGCGTCGATCCGCCCGGTGTTTTCGTACGCGTGCGTCAGGTAGTGATGCGCGGCGAAGTGGCCGGGAGCGAGCGTGAGCGCCTTCTGGTAAAAGCGGATCGATCCCGCCACGCTGCCCTGCCCGCGTTCGGCCGGATCGCTCGACTCCGCCAGCCCCCGCGCCAGCCACAGCTCCTCATCATCTGGATGTGCGACGAGCGCCTGATCGAGCGCTGTCCGGTAGGCCGCCAGCTTCGACGCATCCTGCGGCGCGGCTTCCGCGGCCGTGCGCAGCACCTCCAGGTCCACATGCCGCCGGTCGTGCGCGTTCGCGCGCGCGGCCAGTCCCTTGGCGCGTTCCAGGGCGTCGCGCGCCGCGGCCGGCGCGTTGAGCTCGGTGTAGGCCAGCGCCAGACGGGCGGAGGCGATCGCAAGATTCGGATCGAGGCGCAGGGCTTGTTGAAACGAGCGCGCGGCCTCGAGCCAGACGTAGGAGTGGAGATACGCGAGTCCCTGGTCGTAGAACGCCTGCGCGTCCTTCGACGTCGTTCCCACCGCGTCGTGCGCGGCGCCGATGCCGGTGCGCAGCGTGACGGGGCGCTGCCGCGATCTCCAGGACCGTCGGGGACGCGGGCGGGCGCGGGGTGCGAGTGCGCCGCCTGAGCAGCGAGCGCCAGCGCGAGCGAATCATCAGCATCGATCATGCAATCAGCCACGAAAACACGAAAACACGAAACCAAAATGTACTTCTTTTTCGTGCTTTCGTGCTTTCGTGGCGGCTTCGCATGAGAAAAGCCCGCAGGAGGCGGTCCCTGCGGGCTCTGCGTCCAGCGACTGCTCCTTGCGACCTTCGCGCCTAGAAGTCGAACTGCCCGCCGAACTTGAAGAACCGCGACTGCAGCACGTTCGTCGGCCGCAGCCACGCCGACGTGGCGGCGGTCGAGAACGTCGTTGTTCACCGTGTACGGCCAGTTGCTGTTGAACACGTTGTAGAGGTCGAAGTCGAACCGCACCCGGTGCTGTCCGAAGCGGAACCGCTTCGAGGCGCGGAGATCGAGCTGGTGCAGGTTCTGATCGCCGTACTCGAGACCCTTCGCGGATGAGCGCGATCGTCTTGGTGGAGGACGCCGGCGTTCAGCGTGCGGCCGAGCGTCGAGCCGACCGTGCCGGTCGGACCGAACTGCGCGCTGGCGACCGACCAGCTCGCCAGGATCGCTGGACCCGCGCCGCCGGTCTGGACGCCGCGGCTGAACTGATACGTGCCGCTGAACAGGATGTCGAGCGGCAGCGTGTACGACCCGAGGACCTTCACGTCGGGCCGATACGGATAGTCGCGATGGCAGTACGACGTGCCGTCGGCGTACTTTTCGGGCTGCACGACGACGCCGCCGCTGGAGCCGCGTCGAAGCCGGCGTTCTGCAGGTTGCAGTTGTCGAACGTCCGCGTGCCCGCCGTGATGCCGCCGCGGATGAACGCGCCGTTCGCGAAGCGCGATTCGAGGTTGATGTCGAAGCCCTGGTAGACGTTCGTCTCGCCGCCGAAGTCGTCGGAGAACCGGACCAGGTTGTTCGCCGGCAGGCCCTGCGCGAACACCGCCGGCTTCAGGTCGAACAGGTTGCACACCTGGATAGCCGCCGCCGCCCGGCAGCCTCGGATCGGCCGGCGCGTTGACGCAGAACGGACCGTCGTAGCTCGCTCTGTCGAAGCGCAGGTCGTCGGTGAACGTCTGGTTGCCGAACGACCGGCGGAACCAGCCGCCGTTCATCGACGTGCGCGGCGCCGAGCTGATGCTGCGCCGCGATCGTGTACTCCGAGTTGTTCCCGCGCTTGAACCAGCCGTTCAGCACGCTCGGGTCGTACGACGTCGTCGACACGTTGCGGCCGAACGTCGGCGTCGCGGTCGACGTGCCCAGCTCGTTGAACTGGATGTTGCCGTTCGCGTCGAGCGGCGACCCGTTGCCGTCGAGGTCGGTCGTCCACGGACGGCGGTCGGTGATGCTCAACGCCGACACCGGATTGATGTCGTCGGCGACCGCGATCTGCTGCCCGGCGACGTAGCGGGCGACGCTGGCCTTGAGCGCCGTCCGGCCGTCGCCGAACACGTCGAGCGAGATGCCGACGCGCGGCGAGATGTCCTTCCAGTTCTGCACCGTGCCGACGCAGCCGGCCTTCGGATCGTTCTTGCCGTCCGCGCACTTGCCGTAGTGGGCTGCCCGCGTTGAACTGGCTCGGCAGCACGTCGCTTTCCTGCGACTCGCCGATGAACTAGTCGTAGCGGAGGCCGGCGTTCACCGTCGCGCGGCCGAACGTCCACCGATCCTGCGCGAACATGCCGGTGTCGGCCTTGATGCCGTTGCGCCGATCGGTCGGCAGCCGCAGCGTGACGGCCGTCGGCGCGCCGTTCAGGTACTCGATCGGCTGCACGTCGCCGGTCCACTGCCGGACCAGCCGCCAGTTGCCCTCGGTGACCGCGCCGCCGAACCTGAAGGAGTGCGAGCCGGTGACGTACGACGCGGAGCCCGAGAACGGTCCGCAGCAGCGAGAAGTGATCGGCGGGGTTGTTCCAGGCGCCGGCGATCTTGCCGGTGCCGGCCGCGCAGACGCCCGTCGAGTTGTCGCAGAGCGTGTAGACGCGCGCGTTGCGGATGACGTTGAGATCCCAGACCTTCTCGGTCTGACCGGTGACCTCGGGCTGGTACAGCTCGGTGTATTCCTGGTCGTAGATGCCGACGCCGGCGTCGAACAGCAGCCGGTTGGTGTGCGTCCGCGTCCACTTCCACACGTGACACGAAGCTGGTCGGCGTCACCTGAATGCCGGACGCCTCGGGCGGCACGTTCGCCGAAATGCCCCAGTGATCGCGGTACTTGTTCTGGTCGTCGTGGTAGACGGAGAACTTGTCCTTCTGCGAGATCTGCCAGGAGATGCGTCCCGCGCGGCTCACGATGTGGCCGTCGTCGATGCCGGGCCGGTCGAGATCGGGGACGTAGCGGAACGGCGACGGATCGGCGTCGAAGTAGCTGTCGGCGACCGACTTGTTCACGCCCCAGTGGCGGAACGTGAAGTTGAACCAGATCTTGTCTTTCTTGATCGGCCCGCCAATCGACGGATTGAAGTCCCAGACCTTCTTGATGTTGCCGACGTTGGTGAGGCGGTTGTTCGGGTTGAAGGTGAGGTCGCCGGCCAGGTTGCTGCGCAGGTTGTTCGCCGCCCACGACTCGCCGGCGTAGTTGGCCATCATCGATCCGTGGAACGTGTTGCCGCCGTCCTTGGGCACCATGTTGACGCGGATGCCGCCCTGCCCCATTTCGGCCGAGTCGGCGCCGGTCACGTAGCTGATTTCCTGGAAGCTGCCGTCGTTCCAGTACACGCCGCTGTAGGCGCCCTGCGCGCACAGGTTGTTCAGCCGCAGACCTTCGATCGTCTGCACGGTGTCGCCGGAGCCGCGGTACTGCAGCGGCGACTGCTGCAGGTTGCCCGAGCCGCCGACGTCGCGCGACAGCGCGCCGCCGCCGCCGACCGCAATCGTCGTGCCCGGAATCATGATGCCGACCGCCTGGATGTTGCGGCCCGTCGGAATGGCGTCGAGCACGTCGCGCGTCATGACCGTGCGTGCCGTGATGCTCTGCACGTCGACGATCGGCGATTCAGCGGAGACCGTAATCGTCTCCTCGAGCGTGCCGACCTTCGAGCTCGGCGTTGATCGTCGCGGTGAAGTCCGCGGTGAGCTCGACGGCGTCGCGCTTCACGATGCTGAAGCCCGGCAAGCGTGAAGGTCACGGTGTAGATACCGGGCCTGAGCTGAATGATCGCGTATTGACCCGACCCGTCGGTCGTGACCGACCGCACCTTCTCGATCAGCGCGGGGCTCGCGGCTTCCACCGTAACGCCGGGCAGCACCGCACCCGACGCGTCCCTGACGACGCCGGAGATCGTGCTGGTGCCTTGTGCGGAGACGACGCCGGGTAGCAGCGCGAGAAACGCCGCCCCAGCCATGATCCGAACAAACGTGCGCATGCGCAGCTCCCTCCTCAGAATCACCAGTCCATCCGCCGAAAAAAAGGGCCTTTCGTGTAGCAGCAGTCGTGCCGAGTCATTGTCGCCATTTTCCGAAGGATTTCGCCGGCCAAAATGGCGTCGAGCGCCAGCCGTTCCAATTTTCCGTATGGTGGATTCGGTCTTGGTAAGCGGCGCCTCCCTGCCCGACCTACCGACCGGTCGGTCGGCGGGGAGCATAGCACCGCCTTGACGGAGCGTCTACAGCGAGGTATAAGCGCCGGCCATGGCGACCCTCCGCGCGCTGGCTGGCCGCCCCGCTTCCCTCCCGCCGCGCCGAAATCTGTCGCACGGCCGCGCAGCTCTTCCGCGATCGCGGGTTCGACGCCACGTCGGTGAGCGACGTCGCGCGCGCGCTCGGGATGACCAAGGCCGGGCTCTATCACTACTTCGAGAGCAAGGAAGCGCTGCTGTTCGAGATCATGAGCTACGGTCTCGACCGCGTGCGCGACGAAGTCGTCGTGCCGGTGCCGCGCGATTCGCGATCCCGAGGAGCGTCTGCACCAGATCGTGATGCGCCACGCCTGCATCGCCACGCAGGGCCGCGGCGCCGTCACCCACCTCGGCGACGAAATCCGCGCGCTGCCGCCCGTCGCGCGCCGGCAGCTCGAAGAGCGCATGCGGAAATATGTCGAGATCGTGCGCGACACGCTCGTCGAGCTCAAGGCGGCGGGCCGCCTGCGCGACGTCGATCCGACAGTGGCGGCGTTCAGCCTGATTGGGATGATCTTGTGGCTGCCGCGCTGGTTCCGGCAGAACGGCCGGCTCACGCAGCAACAAGTGGCGAAAGAGATCGCCAAGCTCGCGCTCGGCGGACTGCTTCGGCCGGCCGCTCCCCGCGACAGCGCTCGGCCGCGGCGGATCAAGTAACAAACGGTGCGCGGTGCACGGTGCGCAGTGCGCAGTGCTTAGTGCGCAGTGCTTAGTGCGCAGTGCTTAGTGCCAGGTGCCCAGTGCGCGGGGGTCCGAGGTTCCCCGCCGGGTAGCAAGTTCCCGGCAACGGCATGCCCCTACGGCTGGAACGCTGGGAAATAGAGTGATTGCCTAGAGGCACGCAACTTGCGCCGCTGGCGACGCGTGGTTCGACGGTATCAAGATCTCGTGGCCTGGCAACTTGCAGACTCACTGAAGAAGCAGGTCTACGCGCTCGTTGAAGGTTCCGCGGCAAAGCAGGACTTCAGATTTCGTGATCAAATCACGGGCGCCGCTGCGTCTGGACCGAGCAATATCTCAGAAGCATTCGGCGCGTACGGACATCCAGAAGCGGCCCGCTACGTGCGAATCGCCCGCTCCTCGCTCACGGAGACGCACAATCACCTGGGAGACGGTGTGGATCGGCATCACAGGACGAAGGAACAGGCAGAGCCCCTACAGGACCTGGCCGAACAAGCCAGGAAGGCGGCTGGTCGCTGGCTGGATTACTTGATGACCACAGACGCGCCATCGCGTTGGCCGAGCCGGTCAAGGAAGCGCCCCAGATCGAGCACTCGGCGCTAGCACCCAGCACTGCGCACCGAGCACCGAGCACCGAGCACTGCGCACCGAGCACTGCGCACCGAGCACTGGCATCGAGCACTGAGCACTGCAGCACTGAGCACTGCGCACCGCCCACTGAACCCTACGCGATCCCGCCAAGACAGAGGTACTTGATCTCGAGAAACTCCTCGATCCCGTACTTCGATCCTTCCCGCCCGAGCCCCGACTCTTTCACGCCGCCAAACGGCGCGACCTCCGTCGAGATCAGCCCGGTGTTGATGCCGACGATGCCGTATTCGAGCGCTTCGGCGACGCGCCAGATGCGGCCGACGTCGCGGCCGTAGAAGTACGCGGCCAGGCCGAACTCGGTGTCGTTCGCCAGCGCGATCGCGTCTGCTTCGGTCGCGAAGCGGAAGAGCGGCGCGACGGGCCCGAAGGTTTCCTCGCGCGCGACCGCCATCGCCGGCGTCACGCCGGTGAGCACGGTCGGCTCGAAGAAGCGCCCGCCGCGCGCGTGGCGCTTGCCGCCGACCAGAACGGTGGCGCCCTTCGACGTCGCGTCGGCGATGTGGCTTTCGACTTTCTCCACCGCCCGGTCGTCGATGAGCGGACCCTGCGTCGCGCCGGCGTCGAACCCCGGCGCCGGCGTCAGCGTCTGCACCGCCGCGGCGAGCTTCGCGGCGAACGCGTCGTACACCACGTCCTGCACGAGCAGCCGGTTCGCGCAGACGCACGTTTGTCCCGTGTTTCGATACTTCGACTGGATGGCTCCCTCGACGGCCGCGTCCAGATCCGCATCGTCGAACACGATGAACGGCGCGTTGCCGCCGAGCTCGAGCGAGAGCTTCTTCACCGTGCCCGCGCATTGCGCCATCAGCACTTTGCCGGTGGCCGTGGACCCGGTGAACGAGAGCTTTCGCACGACCGGATTCGAGGTCAGCTCGGCGCCGATCTCCGCGGCTGAACCGGTGATGACGTTGAAGACTCCGCGCGGGACGCCGGCCCGCTCCGCGAGCTCCGCCAGCGCGAGGGCGGAGAACGGCGTCTGCGACGCCGGCTTCAGCACCACCGTGCAGCCGGCGGCGATCGCGGGGCCGGCTTTGCGCGTGATCATCGCCAACGGAAAATTCCACGGCGTGATGCACGCGACGACGCCGATCGGATCTTTGATGACCACGATCCGCTTGTCGGGCTGATGGCCGGGAATCGTGTCGCCGTAGACGCGTTTGGCTTCCTCGCCGAACCATTCGAGAAATGACGCGGCATACGCGACCTCACCCCGCGATTCGGTGAGCGGCTTGCCCTGCTCCGTCGTCATCAGGCGGGCGAGGTCTTCCTGGTTGGCCATCATCAAATCGAACCAGCGGCGCATCACGGTGGCGCGCGCCTTCGCGGTCGTCTTCCGCCACGCCGGAAAGGCTCGCGCGGCGGCATCGATCGCGCGGCGAGTCTCGGATTGTCCCAGCCGAGGCACCGTGCCCACGATGTCGCCCGTTGCCGGATTGTCGACGTCGATCACACCGTGCGCGGTCGATTCGATCCACGCGCCATCGACGTACGCCGCCTGGCGGAAGAGCCGCGAGTCCTGCAACGCGACGCCTGAGAAGGTCTTCGTCACCATGCTCGAATTCTACCGAAGTACAATGCGGCCGACTTCTCCGCCAGCTAGATGAGGGCCTCCCGAACAACAGACGCGCGCCTCCTTGTGTGCCTGGCCCTCGCCAGCATCCTCGTCAATATCCTCTTCCTGGCCTGGTTTGGCATCCACACCGGCAACGACAGCTTTCGCTACATGACCGGAGCCGAAGACCTGCTGAATGGCCGCCCGTTCACGGGTCCCGATCATGTCGCAGTATCTCGGCTACGTCGGTCTGGTTGCGCTGTCCAGCGTCGCGGGGACCGGACTGACCGGCGTGGTCGCAGTGCAGCTCGGCGCCGCCGCGCTCGCTGCGCTCGCGCTCTTCGATCTCGGCCGCCAACTCTGTGGCCGTCTCGCGGGGATGCTGGCGGCGGCCGCGTTCATCATCGATTTCGACATCGCCCGGTGGCATGCGTACATCCTCAGCGACTCTCTCTACATCTCGTTCGTCGTGATCGCGACGTGGTTCATCCATCGCGCGGCCCAACGCGGCTGGGGTGCGTACGCGATGGCGGCTCTCGCGGCCCTCGTGACGGCGTCGATCCGCCCGAACGGGTGGATATTTGGTCCGCTCTGCGCCGTCTATTGGATCGGCCGATCGGCGCTCGGGAAATGGACGCGAGTCGCGGTCGCCTGCGCGCTGCTCGCAGGACTTGGCGGCATCGTCTCGATCGTCCTGTACCAGCGCTACGGCGCGGTGATCGTCAACCCACCGAGAGGGTGGGACAACGCGCGGGCGTTCGCGGACGTCTGGCTTGGTTTGTTCGGCTACGGACCGGAGGGCGAGAATCGGCTCGCGCAGTCGGCCAATCGCCTGCTGATGGAACTGGCCCACGTGCGGCCGCAGTACTCATTCCGGCACAACGCGATCATCGTCGCCGTCCTCGCGGTCACGTATCCGCTCGCCGTGGCGGGATTCATTCGCGAGCGACGCCAGCCGCTGTCGCGCTGGATGCTCGCCGTGATTGCCGGACACATGGCCGTCGTCGCGCTGACGTTCGCCGACCGCGACGGACGGTATCTGCTCTACGTGTTCCCGTTGATTCTCGTGTTTGCGGGATGCGGCGCCGCCGCGCTCCTCGCGCGGTTCCCCAGGTCGGGCTAGAGCGCTCTTCGCTCTGGCTGTAGCGCGGGGCTTTCAGCCCCGCGTCCGAACGCGGCCCTGAAAGGGCCGCGCTACACGAAAACGAAAAACCGCTGTACAGGCCCGCCCTAGTCGTGGCGTCGTGATTTCTTCTTGTCTCCGATCACCATGCTCCCGACGGCATTCACGACGGCTGACCACGAGCGCGCCCCAGAACGCCGCGCCGAAGCTCCGGACGGTGAAGCCGAGGTCGAACCAGGCCGACACGCGGCTCGTGAGCAGGAGCATCAGCCCGTTGATGACCAGGAGGAACAGCCCGAAGGTCAGGATGATGATGGGAAAGGTCACGAACTTCGTGACCGGCTTGATGACGGCGTTGACCACGCCGAAGATCAGGGCGACGGCGAAGAGCGTCAGCCAGTCGCCCTCGAAGTGCACGCCGTCGACGATGCGGGTGGCGATGTAGAGCGCCGCGGCGTTGACGAGCAGGCGGAGGAGAAAGTTCACGCGGCTCCGCGCTTGTCGTCGTCGTCGGCGATCCGCTCGACCTCGATCGTGCACTCGGTCATGTACGCCGCGATGGCGCCAACCGCCGCCAGCACGGGCGCGAGCACGGTGCCGACGACGCCGATGGTCAGCGGAAACTCGACGACCGTGCGGCCTTCCTGCTTGATGATGACGCGCCGGACGTTGCCCTCGTGGACGAGCCGCTTGACGGCGTCGACCAGCTGATCGGCGGCAACCTTGAACGATTCCTTGAACGTGCGCTCAGCCATGAATCTCCTCTCACCAATATACGACGGACGCGCCCATGAGTCGGTTCAGGCGATCATCCGCGCCACATCGGTCAGCGACGCGCGGCGGCTTTCATACAGCGGATTGCTGTCGATCGTGCCGTCGTAGCGGAACGATGACAGCTGGCCGACGCTGACCGGCAAGAGGCCTTCGAGGCCAATCGACTCCGCCGCCTTCAGCGGTGGCAGCACGAGCCCGAGCGGGATGTGCACGAGACGGCCGCGACTGCCCGTTCGCGACTGGCGGATTCGCTGCAGCAACTCCTCGATGGTCAGCACCGCCGGCCCGCCCAGTTCGAGCGTTTCGCCGTGGAACCGATCCTGCTCGATCACCGTCACGACGAACTCCACGACGTCGTCGACGAAAATTGGCTGAACCAGGGCGCGGCCGCTTCCGAACACAGGAATGATCGGCAGACCGGCGAGCCGCTCGAGGGCGGACATCGCCGGCGAGCCCTGCCCCAGCATGACGGCCGGGCGGAGGATCGTGAACCGCAGACCCGACGCGCGAACCGATTCTTCCGCCTGCGTCTTCGCCTCCGCGTAGTTGTACCAGCGCTTGTCGGGGAACTTGACGGCGATCGTGCTGGTGAACAGCAGACGCTGGCACGCCGCAACGGCGGCACTCGTCCACCAGTTTCCCGGTCCCCTCCGCGTTGACGCGGAAATGCTCGCGCTTCGAGGCGTTGCGGACGGACGTCGCCAGGTGCACGACGACATCGGCCCGCCGCAAGGCATCACGATACCGTGTCGGGCTCCAGCAGATCGGCTTTGACAACTTCGAGGCCGCTCGATGGCCGCGCACAGATCCGGACCGATCCAGGAGGATGATCGAGTGTCCATGCTGTCGGAGCGCGGCGCAGACGCGCGGCCCGAGAAATCCGGTCCCGCCCGTCAGGAAGACCGTAGCCATCGCGGGCTGTCGCGGCCGGCGGCGACGTCGACCGGCCGCCCGTCTTCGCTCGCGGCGGGATCCCACACGTCTTCGAGGATGTACATCGGGCGCGGCTTGATCTCGTTGAAGATGCGGCCCAGGTACTCGCCGATGATGCCCAGGCAGATCAGCTGCACGCCGCCGAGAAACGTCATCGCCACCATGATCGTCGCGAAGCCCTGCACGGTGATGCCCATCAACTTCTGGACGACCACGCCGACCAGGTAGACGAACGCGAGCAGCGACGCCGCGTAGCCAAGCCAGGTCGCCAGCTGCAGCGGCGCCGTGGAGAAGGACGCGACGCCGTCGATCGCGAACTGAATCATCTCGCGATAGCGGAACTTCGTCTCGCCGGCCGCGCGCTTCTCGCGCTGGTAGTCCACGCCCGTCTGCTTGAAGCCAATCCAGCTGACCAGGCCGCGCACGAACCGATCCTTCTCGCGCAGCTTCTTCAATTCGTCGACCACGCGACGGCTCATCAACCGGAAATCCCCGACGTCAGGCGGGATCTGGATTCTCGACACCTTGGAGAGCAGCCGGTAGAAGGCGGCCGCCGTCACCCGTTTCATCATGGTTTCGCCGTCGCGGCCGGCGCGCCGGCCGTAGACGACGTCGAAGCCTTCCCGCCACTTGTCGATCAGCAGCGGGATGACCTCCGGCGGATCCTGGAGGTCGACGTCGGTCACCACCACGCAGTCGCCCCGGGCGTGGTCGATGCCGGCGGAGATGGCGATCTGATGCCCGAAATTTCGCGAAAACTTCAACAGCCGCACGTGCGCGTCATTCGCGGCCAGCGCTTTGAGCTGCGCGTAGGTGTCGTCCCGGCTCCCGTCGTCCACGAACAGCAGTTCGTAGTCGAAGTCGGCAATCGCGCGCAGGACACGCGACGCCCGCTCGTGAAACGCGCGGACGACGGCCGACTCGTTGAAGACGGGAACGACGACCGAGATCAGGTGCGGGCGGCCGCCAGGCTTCGCGGGCACGGCGCTCAATTCTACTTGTACCGCACGCCGTGCTTGATGACGATGTCGACGCGCTGCAGGAGCGACATGTAGCGGAGCACGTCGCCGCGCACCGCGATGATGTCGGCGAACTTCCCGGGCGTGACGGTGCCGACCTGCGATTCGACTTTCATCGCCACCGCCGGCCAGTAGGTGGCGGCGCGGATCGCCGTCATCGGGTCGACCTTGAAGTCGGTGACCCACGCATCCAGTTCCCGCCACGTCGAGTGGGTATGGAAATTCATCGGAATGCCGCTGTCGGTGCCGATGAGCAGCGTGACGCCGGCTTCGCGGAGCTGATTGAACTTGTGCGCGAGCGTGGGCCGCCGCGCCGGCGTCAGCTGGTAGTACGGCAGCCGGTCCGGATGCTCGATCGATTTCTTCACGTCGTCCACGATGTCCTTGGGCAGGCCGTCCTGCCAGGCCGGATCGTCGAGCGCTTCGCGGTTGTCGCGGAAGTATTCGTAGTTGAGCAGTCCCTCGACCGTCGGCGTCCACCACAAGGGGCCGAGGCTCATCTTCGCCGTCCGCTCGCGAATCATCTCGATGATGTCGGGCGGATATTCGGGCGCGGTCGCCAGACCCGTGTGCTCGAGACAATCGACCCCGGCGATCAAGGCGCGGCGGATTTCCTCGGGCCGGTGCGCGTGGCCGACAACGGGCTTGCCGCCCTTGTGCGCCTCGTCGACGACCGCGCGCACTTCCTCCAGCGTCATCTGGTCCTGATCGATCAGCTTGATGACGTCGACCTTGGCCTCGACCAGCCGGCGCACTTTCGCGCGCGCGTCGTCGGCGCCGTTCACGCCCCAGCGATACGACTCGGTACCCGGATACGGCGCGTGCTGGATGAAGGGGCCCGACACGTACATCGTCGGACCGGGGATGCGCCCGGCGTTGATGCGATCGCGGATCGAGATGCTGACGTCGAGCGGTCCGCCAAGATCCCGCGCGCTCGTGACGCCGGCGAGCAGCAACTGCTTGGCTGACGCGGGGAAAATCACCGACTCGAACGCCGGAGGATAGGTCTTGTCCCAGTGGTCGTAGTCCGCGTGCCCGACGATCTGCAGGTGCACGTGCATGTCCCACAGACCGGGAAGGACCGTCATCCCTTCCGTGGAAATCACGTCGGCGCCAGGCGGCACCGCGAGCGATCCGACCTGGCCGACGGCGCGAATGCGGTCGCCGTCCACGATGATCACGCTGTTCTGCAGCGGCCGGCTGCCGTTGCCGTCCACCAGCACGCCGCCGACGAGCGCCTTCACCGTACGCGTCTGCGCGCGCGAGTACGGCATCGCGCACACGGACGATGACGGCCGCAGAGAGAAGAACGGCAAGCGGTTTCAAAACCGCGTAGTGTCCGCCTTTAGGCGGACCTGAGGTCCGGCTGAAGCCGGACGCCACAGGTTTTGAAACCGGTTCTGGTTTCATCATTGTGCGGACGTCGTTCGCACGACCGGCGGCGGCATGTCGCCAGGCGCGAACCGCGGCACCATCTCGTCGCGCATCGCCAGCTGGTAGAGCGTGGCCGCGATCACGATGGCCGAATTCTTGACGTCGCTTTCGACGATGCGCTCGTAGTTGTCCAGGTTCGTGTGATGCGTGTGCGAGCTGTATTCGATCGGATCCTGGCCGAAGCCGATGCCGGGAAGCCCGGCATTGTTGAACGCCGTGCTGTCGGTTCCGCCGACCGTCCGGCTGCGCGTCGCCGATGCGCCGAACACGCCGAGATCCTGGAACGGCGCCAGCGTTTGCCGCAGGATGGCGGCCGCCGACGGCGGACCGAACACGCCGGCGCCGCGGGCGCGGCCCGTGCCGGAATCGATGTTCAGATACGCGTTGAGCTTCGCGAACTCCGGTTTCGGATTTTCGAACGAACCGAAATGTTCCTTCACATACGCCTGCGATCCGAGAATGCCCTGTTCTTCGCCGCTCCACAGCGCGACGCGAATCGTGCGGCGCGGCTGGACGCCAATCGACTTCAGAATGCGCGCCGCTTCCATCATCACCGCGCAGCCGATGGCGTTGTCGGTGGCGCCGGTCGCGGAGTGCCACGAATCCAGGTGACCGCCCAGCATCACGACTTCGTCCTTCTTGTCGGTGCCGGGAATCTCGGCGATCGCGTTGTACGACGTGCGGCCCTCCGGATAGGTCTTGTTGACGATCGTGAACTCGAGCTCCACCGGCGTGCCGTCCGCGAGAATCCGGGCGATGCGGCCGAAGTCCTCGTTCCGCAGCACGATGGTCGGCACCGCCTTGGCGACGTCGAAGGTGCGGTTGTTGAACGCGATGATCTGCCCGTGCTCGCGGCCGGCATCGTTGATCCGAAGCGCCGCGCCGTTGGCCACCAGGAATTCGTCGATGCGGCGGTTGATCTCGTTGTTGGTCATCGGCGCAGCCGGCGCCTGATCGCCACGGCCTCCCCGTCCGCCGCGTCCGCCGTCGGGGTTGTTCGGATCGTATTGCGCGCGCACCTGCGCATCGGATCGCCGCTTGGCCGGCGGCTCGAAGTTGACCGGCACGAACACCGATTTGCCCGCGAGGACGATGCGGCCTTTGACCTTGTCTTTGACGCTGTCGAGAAACGTCGTGAGCGCGTCGGGTGTCGGCCGCTCCGGCAGCACCATGTGGTACGCCTGGGCGGTCAGCGTGCCGTTGGTCCCCGGCGTCCACGCCACGACCTCCGCCGTCAGCTGATCCTTCACCGGCGACGTGATGTGCCCGGAAAACCGCTCGTTGACCCAGCCGGGATGTCCGAAATCCCACGGCTCGAGGTGCCCGTTGGTGAGCCCCCAGCTTTCCATCTGCTTGATGGCCCATTCCGCGGCGGCCTTGTGGTTCGGGCTCCCGGTCACACGCGGGCCGTAGACGTCGGTCAGGTAATGCAGCGTCCGCAGAATCTGCGAATGGCTCGCCGCTTCCTGGCGGATCCGCGCGTTGATGTCGGCATTGAGCTTTTCCTGCGCCCGTACTGGCGCAAAAACGACGATCACAGCCACTAAGGGCAGCACGCGCTTCAACATGGAGCGATCTCCTCGACCCAAATCCTACTGTTAACCACGAGCCGCCGCTTTACGTATTTACAGGGTGATGCGAAACGCCACCGCCCGCCGCACCTCACGAGCCCTCAGAACCCTGTCGGCCACCGCCCTGATGACGGCCCTGTTGAGCGGCCTGCCGCCGGGGGCGCTCGGCGCGCAGACCCGGACGGCTCAGACAGCACGGCCCGCCGAGGTGCCAGCCCCCGCCGCTGCCCGTGATCGACGACCAGAACGCGGAGCAGACCCGCGAGCGGCTGCGCGACGTGCTCAATCAGTACCCGCCATCGGTCGGACAGGTGCTGCGGCTCGACCCGTCGCTGCTCACGCGGGCGGACTACCTCGCGACCTATCCGGCGCTCGCCGCCTTTCTGGCGAAGAATCCGTCGATTGCCCACAATCCGACGTACTTTCTGGGCGGCATCGTGCGCTTCCAGGGCGGATATCGGTGGCGCCGCCGGAGACGCCGCAGACGGAAGGCATTCGCGCCGTCAAGGACACGTTCGAGGGGTTGTTCTTCCTGCTCGGGGTCTGCTTCGTGGTCGGGATGATCGGCTGGATCGCGCGCTCGGTCGTCGAGTATCGCGCGTGGCTGCGCGCGTCGAAGGTGCAAACCGAAGCCCACACCAAAGTGCTCGATCGCCTGACGTCGAACGAGGACGTGCTCGCCTACGCGCAGTCGCCCGTCGGCCAGCGTTTTCTAGCCGGGTCGGCGCTGGCGAGCGATTTCGGCGCCCGCTCGGTCGGGTCGCCGGTCGGGCGCATCCTGTGGTCGGTGCAGATCGGCGTCGTGCTCGCGCTCGGCGGCATCGGGCTCGTCATCGCCAGGAACAACGTCATCGACGAAGTCTCTCAGGCGCTCTACGTCGTCGCCGTGCTGGCGATCGCGCTCGGGATCGGGTTCGTGCTCTCGTCGCTCGTCGCGTATGCTCTGTCGCAGCGGCTCGGCCTGCTGCAGCCGCCGGCACAGTCCACAACCACCCATGCGTGACATGACGTTCTCCAACGTCGAACGCTTCGGCGTCGGCGCGACCGAAGTCGACGAGATCTTCCAGATGGACGAGGACGCGTTCCGCCTGTTCTACGAGCGGACGTCGCGGCCCGTGTGGGCGTATCTCTCCCGGATGACCGGCGACTCCGCGGCTCGCCGACGATCTGTTGCAGGAAACCTACTACCGCTTTCTTCGCGCCACCGGCGCGCCGGCAGACGAGGCGCACCGGCGCAACTACCTGTTCCGCATCGCGACGAATCTGGTGCACGACACGCGGCGGCGGCCCCGCCTGGATGCCGTGCCGATGCCCGAGGTCGAGCACGCCGATCCGCGGCAGGCCGACCACGCGGCCGGCGCGGCCGCCCGCGTCGATCTGTCGCGCGCGATGGCGCGGATGAAGCCGCGTGAGCGGGCGCTGCTCTGGCTGGCCTACGCGCAGGGGTCGTCGCACAAGGAGATCGCCGATACGCTCGGGCTGAAAACCGCGAGCATCAAGCTCCTGCTGTTCCGCGCGCGCCGCCGGCTCGCCGCGCTGCTCGGCGAGGGGAGGGCGTGATGGACCCGGCGCGTGAATGCCTGCGGGAATCGGAGGTCCTCGAAGCCGTCGCGCTCGACCGGCTGCACCTCGTGCGGGAACACCTGGACGCGTGCGAGAGCTGTGCGGAAGTCGCGACGGTTGCGCGCGCGTTGCGGAGCGATCTCGAGGCCGGCTGCCGCGAGGCGCACGTGCCGTCGGCGGGCGCCGTCTGGTGGCGGGCGACGATTCGCGCGCGAGCTGAAGCGGCGCGCACGGTATCGCAGCCGATTACGCTGGCGCAGGGAGTTGCGGGGGCGTGCGCGGTTGGATTGGCGGTCGGCTTCGGCGGGATTGGCTGGCGCTGGCTGCAAACGTTCACGAGCGCGGCCGACTTCATTGTCCGGCTCGACGCCCGCCGCGACGACATTGCGGCGGCGTCTGGACTTGTCCTGCAGTATGCGCTGCCGCTGACGCTCGGTCTGGCGGCATGCCTCGTCATCGCGCCGCTGGCGCTGTACTTCGCGCTGTCGACGAGTAGCTGTCAGCGATCAAGCTGTCAGCTTTCATCCCCAGAACAACGCCGCGCCCAGCAGCGCCAGACCAATCCCGCCAGCCACGCCAAGCGAACGCGCGAGCAACGGTGCGAGCAGAGCTGATACGTGAGCCGTTTCCACCACCCTGAACCTCCGCGGAACTACCAATGCACTCCGCGTTCCGCCGCTTCGGCGGGGTCTGATCCGGATCAGACCCCATCTGGCACCGTTCTAGCGCCCGGGGCCTGATCCGGATCAGACCCCATCTGGCACGGATTTAGCGCGCGAATCGCGGCTCCGGCTTGACGCTCATCGCCAGCTCGATATGCGCCCCGTGATGCCGGCAGTGCCACTCGTACATCGCAATCGCACCGTCGATCGACACGGCGCCCCATTGCGGATGCGAAAACGTCTTGCGGAACTCAGCCTCCGGCAGCTCGCGGAGAAACGCGACCCAGCGGCGATGCAGCGCCTCGAGCAGCGCGAGCGACATCTCGACCGGCCCTGCCTTCGCCTCGGGCAGCTCAGCCCACCGATCTTCCTCGTACGTCCGGATGGCCGGCGTTTCTTCGGTCACGGCCAGTTTCATCCGGATATACGCGTTCATGTGACTGTCGGGCACGTGATGCACGACCTGGCGAATAGTCCAGCCGCCCGGCCGGTACGGCGTGTCGAGCTGCGCGTCGGACAACCCGGCGACGAGCGATCGGTACCGGTCCGGCGTCTGCGCGATCGATTCGATCAGGCGAGTCCGCGTCGGGCGATCGAGCTTCTCGAGCCGAGGGGCCTGGCCCACCGGGTAGCGCAGCGATTCGATGTCGGTCATAGTTCTTGTCCTCTTCGAGAAGAACAGCTTAGCGACGGACGCACGAAATCACGAACGAAGATATTTCATGGTTTAGAATCGCAGCGTTTCTGTGAGGCCAATCCTTATGCTACGAGCTTCTTCCGTCACCGTCGCAGTCGTGTTGTGTCTCGCCGCGCTCGGCGCGCCGCCCATGCAGGCGCAACAGGCGGCAGCAGGGCGGAGCGCCGCATTCCGTCGATCGACGATCGCACAGCGGGGATGCAGAAGATCGACGGCTATTTCCCGCTCTACTGGGACGAGCGCACCGGGGCGCTGTTCATCGAAATCCCGCGCCTCGACACCGAGTTCCTCTTCTCGATGGGACTCGCCGCCGGCCTCGGCTCGAACGACATCGGGCTCGACCGCGGCTCGGGCGGCGGCGGGCGCGTCGTCTACTTCCAGCGCGTCGGGCCGCGCGTCATGCTCGTGCAGCCGAACCAGTCGTTCCGCTCGAGCAGCGCCAACCCGCTCGAGCGCAAGTCGGTCGAAGACTCCTTCGCGAAATCGATCCTGTGGGGCTTCGCGATTGCCGGCGAGAGCAACGGGCGGCTGCTCGTCGACGGCACCGACTTCCTGCTGCGCGACGTGCTCGGCGCCGCGAACGCCCTGCGTCCCGGCAACTACCGCGTCGATCGCACGCGCAGCGCGTTCTACCTGCCGCGCACCAAAGGATTTCCGAAGAACAGCGAAATCGAGATGACGCTGACCTTCGTGAACGAGGCCGCGGGAGGCCGTGGCGGCGGGGGCGGACCCGCGCAGGGCCCGCCGCAGATCGGCGCGGCCGGCGGCGGAGGTGGCGGTGGACGCGGCGGCGGCCTGTTCTCGGGATCGGTCGCCAGCGTGACGCCGACGCCTGACGCGGTCACCATGCGCGAGCACGTGTCGCTCGTGGAACTGCCGGACAACAACTACAAGACCCGCGTACGACGATCCGCGCGCCGGCTACGGCGGCATCAGCTACGTCGACTACAGCATGCCGATCGGCGAGCCGATGGTCATGCGCTTCATCCGCCGCCATCGTCTCGAGAAAAAGGATCCGAGCGCGGCGGTCAGCGAGCCGGTGAAGCCGATTCGGTACCTGGGTCGACTCGGGTGCGCCCGAGGATGTGCGCAAAGCGCTGCTCGAAGGCGCGGGCTGGTGGAACCAGGCGTTCGAGGCCGCCGGGCTTCCGCAATGCGTTCAAGGTCGATCTGCTGCCCGACGGCGCGGACCCGATGGACATCCGCTACAACATGATCAACTGGGTCCACCGATCGACGCGAGGCTGGAGCTCAGGCGGCACCGTGTCCGATCCGCGCACCGGCGAGATCATCAAGGCCACGGTGACGCTCGGGTCGCTGCGCGATCGGCAGGACTACATGATCTTCGAGGGGCTGCTCTCGCCCTACGGCAACGGCGAGCGGAGAGGCCGGCGATCCTCTACGAAACGGCGCTCAAGCGCATCCGTCAGCTCGCCGCGCACGAGGTCGGCCACACGCTGGGCCTCGGCCACAACTACTACGACAGCGAAAAGGGCTGGATCTCGGTGATGGACTATCCCCATCCGCTCGAGAAGTTGAACACGGACGGCACCATCGATCTCTCGCAGGCCTACCAGATGCGCATCGGCGACTGGGACAAGGTGACGATCAACTACGGCTACCGCCAGTTCCCCGCCGGCTCCGACGAGAAAGCGGGGCTGGCGAAAATTCTCGACGATGCGTGGAAAGAAGACCTGCGGTACATGACGAACCAGGACACCGATTCGAACCCGAAGGTCGATCAGTGGTCGAACGGCGTCGATCAGGCCGACGAGCTCTACCGGCTGATGAAGGTGCGTCGCGCGGCGCTCGACAAGATCGGCGAGCACACGATCCGCCCCGGCGCGCCGCTCGCGACGATCGAAGAGCCGCTGGTGCCGATCTTCATGTATCACCGCTACGCCGTCGAATCGGCCTCGTCGATGGTCGCGGGCCAGGACTACATCTACGGCATGCGCGGCGATCAGCGCACGCCGACCAAGGGCGTGTCGGTGGACGATCAACGCAAGGCGCTCGACGCGCTGGCGATGACGCTGCGGCCCGCCGAGCTCACGGTGCCCAAACGCATGCTCGATCTCATTCCGCCGCGTCCGCCAGGGTTCGGCGTCCACCGCGAGCTCTTCGCGCGGACCACGGGCGATACGTTCGATCCGTTGAGTCCGGCGACGATCGCCGCCGACGTGACGATCGGGTTCGTGCTGCAGCTCGATCGCGCGGCGCGGATGGTGGCCCAGCACGCCGTCAACCCGGCGGCGCCCGGGCTCGAAGACGTCATCGATCGGCTGACGACGGCTACGTTCGATGCGCCGACGACGAACGGGTATGAAGCGGCCGTGCGGCGAGCGGAAGAGCGCGTGCTGGTCGATCGCGTGATGTGGCTCGCGGTGGCGTCGCCCAACAGCCAGGTGCGCGCGATCGCGTCGCTGAAGCTGTCGAAGCTCGCCACGCGGCTCAGGACGGCGGCGGCGCGGACCGAAGCCGACACCGCGCAGCGCACGCTGATCGCCGCCGACATCAAGCGCTTCCTCGAACGCCCGCTCGATCTCGCGCGGCCCATCCCGCTCCCCGCGCCCGACGCGCCTCCGGGCGCGCCGATCGGCGACTTGGATCAGGATTGGCTGGCGCCGCCGCCCGCGTACGGCGGCTCGCATCCGTTCAGCTGGGAGTATTGGGTCGAGCGGCCGCCGATGTAGAGGATCGCGAAGTCGAGAACGTAGAGGGCCGCAAAGCTCGCCATGGGTTCGAGCTTCTGGCGGTCCCACGACTTAAATAAATCAATTTACATATTGATTTATTTAAGCAATTGATCAGCAGAATAGAGCCAGTCTATGGCCGCGCACGACTGGCAAGCCCTCACCAAGCTCACCGCTGGCGGCGACTTCGTCGTCGAGCGGGTCCGGATGGTCGACTCGGAAGTGGCGCTCGAAGGCCAGTTCGAGCTGCCACCCCTCGCCCGGCTGACGGCGGAAGACCAGGTCTTCGTCATCGCCTTCGTGCGGTGCCACGGGTCGATCAAGCAGATGGAGAAGTTCTTCGGCGTCAGCTACCCCACCATCAAGAACCGGCTCAATCGCATCGGCGCGCTGTTGCCGTTCGCCGAGATCGATCCGGATCCCGCTCCCGCGCCGGCGCCGTCGGCGAGCGATCTGCTGACGCGGCTCGAGCGCGGCGAGATGAACGTGACCGACGTGCTCGAACAGTTGAAGCAATCCCGAGAGGAGTAAGTGATGTCAGACGAGAGACGACGCGTGCTCGACCTGCTCGCGCAGGGAAAGATCACGGTCGACGAAGCGGATCAGTTGCTGCGCGCGCTCGGCGCCACGCCATCGCAGGACGGTACCCGCTTCTGCGGGCGACGCGACCAAGAAAGCCACGCTTCATCAGAATCGTCGTCCATAAGAAGGCCAATGAGGGCGCTCCTGCGGAGGACGTGAACATCCGCGTGCCGCTGCCGATTCTGAAGGGCGGCATGCGCCTCGGTGCGCTCTTGCCTGGCGGCCTCGGGGACAAGATCGGCGCGCGTTTGCGCGAGCGCGGCTTCGACTGCGATTTCTCCAACCTTGATTCCGCCACCATCGACGCCGTGTTCAGCGAGTTGACCGACATGGGCATCGACGTCGAGTCGGGCAAGGCTCAGGTGCACATCAGCTGCGAATAGGAGGAGGGCGGGAAAGGCAGGAAGGGCAGGAAAGGCAGGATGGGAAAGCCCTTCCTCCAAGTCCAGCCTATCCCGGCTCTGCTATTTAGGACACGGTCCAGTGACCGGCTGCACGCTCATCACTCGAAACTCCGGCATCGCGGCCAGCGCCATGCGCTCGCTTGTTTCCACTGCCACAGCCTGCGTCAACACAGTGGGTGGGCTGACCGTTCCCATGATCTGCACGCGGCGTCCGATCCACGTCGTCATGTCGACGCCGCTGAGCCGATAGCCGTCCACGGTCGACGCTGAACTGCCGGCTGGGGCGGTCCCGGCAATCGTGCCGCTGGTCCCGACGGCGCCGGGGATTGCGGACGAAGTCGTCGCGGGTGGCGTGACCTGGGTTGCCGCCGGCGTTTGCGGCTGAGTTGCAACGGCCGACACTGGATTGGGTTCGGGTGACGGTGGCGTGGACGGTTCAGCGGCCGAGATGGGCTCCGGTGCGACGGACGGCGAGCCGAACGGTAACACCATCGCGTGAGATCAGCGTGACAGGCGCCCGCCTTGCTCTGCCGCGGGCCACGCGCCCGGTGACAACCAGCTGTGCGCGTGGCATTGGCCTCGAAACCGGCGGGTGTCCGCGTGATGAGCGAGGCCGCCGTCACGGGGCCCTGCCACGACGAAACTGCAGAGCCATAGATTCGACATGTCGACGCTCCTTTGCGCACGGCACTAGTGCAAGCGCGACTCAGCCTGTCCTGCCCTTCCTGCGCCTTCCTGCCTTGCCTGTCCTTCCCTGTCAGCGCCCCAGAAACCGCCGATACGCGTCGTTGTTCTCTTCGAACTGGAACTCGTAGCCCAACGCCGAGAGAAACGCCTCGAAGTCGGCGCTCTCGGCGTCCGGCACTTCGAACGCCGCCAGCACTCTGCCGAAGTCGGCGCCGTGATTGCGATAGTGAAACAGGCTGATGTTCCAGCGTCCGCCGAGCGCGTCGAGAAACTGCGAGCAGCGCGCCCGGCCGCTCGGGGAATTCGAAGCGGCACACGCGCTCCTTCGTCACATGCGGCGTCCGCCCGCCCACCATGTGGCGCACGTGCAGCTTGGCCATCTCGTTGCCTGACAGATCGGACGTCTCGTATCCCAGCGATCGAAGGTTCTCCGCCATCCGCTCGCCGTCGTGGCGCGATCGCGTGCCGAGGCCGACGAAGATCTCCGCCCGATCGCGGCCGCTCAGCCGATAGTTGAATTCGGTGACGATGCACGGCCCCAGTGCGGCGCAGAACTCGCGGAACGCGCCCGGCCGCTCGGGAATCGTCACCGCCAGCAGCGCCTCGCGGCCTTCGCCGAGCTCCGCGCGCTCGGCCACGAACCGCAGGCGATCGAAGTTCATGTTCGCGCCGCTGAGGACGGCCGCCAGCCGCTGGTCCTTCGCCCCGCGCGTCTCGACGTAGCTCTTGAGGCCGGCCAGCGCCAGCGCGCCGGCGGGCTCGACGATCGTCCGCGTGTCGTCGAAGACGTCCTTGATGGCGCCGCAGATCTCGTCGTTGGTCACGCGGATGATCTCGCTCACGGTGTCGCGAACGATCGGGAACGTATGCACGCCGACCTGCTGGACGGCGACGCCATCCGCGAACATGCCCACGGCATCCAGCCGGACCCGCTCGCCCGCCGCGAGCGACCGGAACATCGCGTCGGCGTCGACAGGCTCCACGCCGAACACCTGAACCTCGGGCCGCACGGCCTTGATGTACGTCGCCATGCCGGCAATGAGGCCGCCGCCGCCGACGGGAACGAACACCGCCGTCAAGTCGCGCGGACCCTGATTCATCAGCTCGACGGCGACCGTGCCCTGACCGGCGATCACCAGCGGATCGTCGAACGGATGCACGAACGTCGATCCGGTTTCCTCGGCGAGCTGCTCGCTGTAGCGCTGGGCCTCGGCGTAGTGATCGCCCACCAGCACCACGTCGGCATCCAGCGCCCGCACCGCGTCCACCTTGATCTCCGGCGTCGTCCGCGGCATGACGATGACGGCGTGGAGACCGAGGCGCTTGGCGGAGAAGGCGACGCCTTGCGCGTGATTGCCGGCGCTGGCGGCGATGACCCCGCGCGCGCGCTCGGCCTCGGACAGCCGCGCCATCCGGTTGTACGCGCCGCGGATCTTGAAGCTGAAGACCGGCTGCAGATCTTCGCGCTTCAACAGCACGACGTTGCCGATCCGGTTCGACAGCCGCGGGGCCGGATCGAGCGGCGTCTCCCGCGCGGCTTCGTACACGCGGCTGGTCAGAATCTCCCGCAGCAGTTGGTTCATCGAATCCGTCCGTCTCGCGACGAACGGGTAAGCCACGAAGACACGAAAGCACGAAGAATGGAATGGTGCGTTCGTGTTTTCGTGGTTTCGTGGCAGATCCTTCGATGCCAGTCACGATCGTGAAGCGATGCTGCTATATTGTTCGCGCCTCATGAAAGTCCTCAAATTCGGCGGATCGTCGCTCGCAACCCCTGAACGCATCCGGGACGTCGGCCGGATCGTGCTCGACGCCGCGCGTGCCGAGCCTATCATCGTCGTCGTATCGGCATTTCAGGGGATCACCAATCAACTGCTCGATTGTGCACGGCTCGCCGAGCGCGGCGACCCCGCCGCCGAGCGCGCGCTGGAGAAGATCGCCGCGCGGCATCACGATGCGGCGGCGACGCTGCTCGGGCCCGCGGCGAGGCGCCGCGCATCGTCGAAACAGGTCGACGACGCAGCTCGGCGGAACTGCGCGACGCCGTGCACGGCATCCGCCTGCTCCGCCACTGCCCGCCCCGTGCGCTCGACGTCACGGCCAGCTTCGGCGAGCGGCTGTCGGCGCTGATCATCGCGGCCTACCTCGATCGCTTCCGCCCGGCCCGCTTCGTCGACGCCAGGGACTTCGTCATCACCGACGACCAGTTCACGCGAAGCGAACGTGATTTTCAGCAAGACCAACCGCGCGGCCCGGCGCACGTTCGGCCCGCTGCTCCGATCCCGATCGCGCCGCGTCATCCCGGTCGTCACCGGCTTCATCGGGTCGACCACGGACGGGCAGGACGACGACGATCGGGCGCAATGGGTCGGACTACTCCGCGGCGATCGTCGGCGCGGCGCGTCAACGCGTCGGTGATCGAGATCTGGACCGACGTCAACGGCGTGCTGAGCGCGGATCCGCGCGCGGTGCCGTCGGCGTTCGTCCTGCCGCAGATCACCTACGAAGAGGCGATGGAGCTGTCGTACTTCGGCGCCAAGGTGCTCCATTCGGCGGCGATCGCGCCCGCGGTGGCGAAATCGATTCCGCTGCTGATCAAGAACACGTTCAAGCCGTCGGCGCCGGGCACGCTCATCTCGCGCAAGGGCGGCGCGGACGACCATCCGGCCAAGGGCATCACCTCGATCGCGGATCTGCGCCTGATCACGCTTCGCGGGCTTGAACATGGTCGGCGTGCCGGGCGTCGCGGAGCGGTTGTTCCGCGCGCTGGCGTCGAAGCGCGTCAACGTGATCCTGATCTCGCAGGCCTCGTCCGAGCACACGATCTGCTTCGCGGTCAGCAACGCGCGACGCCGACGCGGCGCTGAAGGCGGTGAACCAGGAGTTCCGCTTCGAGTTGCAGCACCACCTGACCGCGCTCGACGAGCGGCCGAACCAGGCGATCATCGCCGTGGTCGGCGACGGCATGAAGGGGCGGCCGGGCGTGTCGGGCAAGGTGTTCGGCGCGCTGGGACGCCACAACATCAACATCAGCGCCATCGCGCAGGGCGCGTCCGAGCGCAACATCTCGTGCGTCGTCGATTCGGCGCAGCAGACGCGGCGCGCTGAACGTCATCCACCAGGCGTTCTTCGAAGCGCGCAAACCGCTCGCGCTGGTCGTCGTCGGCGTCGGCAACATCGGCGGCGCGCTGCTGCGGCAACTGCATCAGCAGCGGCACTACCTGCTGTCGCAAGGGTTCGATCTCAAGGTGGTCGGCGTCGCCAACAGCAAGCGGTACGTGCTGAACGCGCACGGATTGAACCTCGCGCACTGGCAGGAGCAGCTGGCCGCGTCGCGGCGCCGGATGGATCCGGCACGCGCTGGCGCGCGAGGTGGCGGGACTCGAGCTGACCAACGTCGCGCTCGTCGACTGCACCGCCGACGCGTCGATCGTCGACGCCTATCCCGACTTCGTGAACGCCAACCTGCACATCGTCACGCCCAACAAGCGCGCCAACGTGCTGCCGTGGGATCGCTACGCCGCGCTCATGGATCTGCTGCGGCGGCGGCAGAAGCACTTCCTCTACGAAGCCAACGTCGGCGCGGGGCTGCCGATCATGTCCACGCTGCGCGATCTGATCGCGAGCGGCGACGAGATCGAGAAAGTGGAAGGCATCTTCTCGGGCACGTTGAGCTACCTGTTCAACGCCTTCGACGGCAGCGTGCCGTTCAGCGCGATCGTCCGTCAGGCGCGAGAGCTGGGACTGACCGAGCCGGATCCGCGCGACGACCTCTCGGGCCAGGACGTCGCGCGCAAGCTGCTCATCCTGGCGCGGCAAGCGGGATCGAAGCTCGAGATCCAGGACGTGCGCGTCGAGAGCCTGGTGCCGGCGCGGCTCGCGCGCGGAAAGTATTCGCCGCGCTTCTTTGCGTCGTACGCCGCCGAGGATTCAGCGATGGCCGCGCGGCTGAAGCGCGCGCGCGCGCGCGGCGCGGTGCTTCGCTACGTCGGCACGCTCGAAGGCGATCGGGCGCGCGCGGGCATCAAGGAATTCCCGCGCGATCATCCGATCGCGGCCACCAAAGGCAGCGACAACATCATTGCGTTCACGACCAAGCGCTACTCCAGGACGCCGCTGGTCGTGCAGGGGCCCGGCGCCGGCGCCGACGTGACGGCGATGGGTGTATTCTCGGACGTGCTCAAGTTGCTGCACTACCTGCCGCACTGATCTCGTGCGCGCAGTCGACAAGCTCATCATTACGCTTGCCATGCTCGCCTGGACGTCACACGCATCGGCACAGACCGCGGCGCTGCCGGCGCCTTTCAGCGGCGGCGCCAACGGATTTCTGACGCGCGCGGATTGGCTGCTCTCCGTGGCGCCGATGGCGAGCGGCGACCCCGTGTTCGCCTGGTCGGTCCGCCAGCGATTCGATCTCGACGTCGCGCAGTATCCGCGAGGCCGCGTCAACCTCTTCTTCGACAACGAGGTCGTGATGGGGCGCGAGCGGCGCGAATTCGATTTCAATCACGGCAACATCATGTTCGAAACGCTCCGCGTCCGCGCGGATGGGCGGCGTCGACGCGTCATTCGTCTTCCATCACATGTCCCGTCACCTGATCGATCGCCCTGTCGAACGCGTGGTCGCGTGGCACACCGTGGCGGGCCGCGTCGAGCGGCCGTTTGCGATTGGACGCTCCGTCGTGACGCCCACCGCCGAATATCATCGCGTCGTGCAGCACACGTACGTGGACTACAAGTGGCTGAGCCAATTCACGCTCCGCGTCGATCAGCCGTTCGACAATCGCGTCCGCGTTTTTGCGACGGTCAGCGGCGGGATGGTCGGCGTCGATCCCGCGGTGCTGGACGATGCGCGGAAACCGCTGAATCGGGACCGTCAGGCCGGCGGCCGCGTCGAAGCAGGTGTGCACCTCCCGGGCCAGAAAGCCGCACTTGATCTTTTTGCCGCGTTCGAACGGCGCGTCGACGGCTATCCGCTGGCGCGCGTCCCTTCGTCGTGGTTCGAAGCCGGGTTCAGGCTGGCGTCTCCGTAAACATGTCACTCGCTGCCGGCGCGCGCCTCGGTCCCTATGAAATCCTCAGCCCGCTCGGCCGCGGCGGCATGGGCGAGGTGTATCGCGCCACCGACACGCGGCTCGGGCGTGATGTCGCGGTCAAGGTCATCCGCGCGGAATCGGAGATCGAGGACAGGCAGTTGTCGCGCTTCGAGATCGAAGCGCGCGCGATTGCGGCGCTGAACCACCCGAACATTCTGGCGCTCCACGACATCGGCAACGAGAACGGCGTCGTCTACGCGGTGATGGAGCTGCTCGAAGGCGAAACGCTGCGCACTCGTCTCGCGCGCGGGCGCCTCACGGTGCCCAAGACCGTTGAGTTCGCGATTCAAATCGCGCGCGGCCTGGCGGCCGCGCACGAGCGCGGCTTCGTGCATCGCGACCTGAAGCCGGAAAACCTGTTCATCACGCAGGAAGGGCACGTCAAGATTCTGGACTTCGGCCTCGCGCAGCAGGCCGATCCGGTGTCCGCCGACTCGGAGACTCGGGAAACCCGCTTCACCACCGGGACCGGCATCGTCGTCGGCACGCCTGGCTACATCGCGCCGGAACAGATGTTCGGCGAACAGGCGACGTCGCGGTCCGACCTGTTCGCGTTCGGCGTCGTGGTCCACGAAATGCTGACCGGTTCGCATCCCTTCTCGCGCGGCACGGTCACCGACACGGCGGCGGCGATCATCCGCGACAGCCCGCCGCCATTGGTGGCGAACGTGGCCGGGCTTCCCTCGGGGCTCGCGAAAATTCTCGAGCGGTGCCTGGAGAAGCAACCCGCCGATCGCCCCTCGTCGGCTCGGGATCTCGCGCTCTATCTCGAATCGATTGGCTCGGCGCCGGACCAAATGTCTGCTGCGCCGGCCGTGGCGGCCGAGGACGTTCGACGGCTTCGCCTTCGCGTCCTCGCGATCGCGTGCGGCCTGCTGCTCGTGCTCGCGGTGGCGCCGTGGATCGTCGCGCGCGTGATGTCCGATCGAGCCGTGACCCAGACGATCGACGCCGACCTGGTCCGCGCCGAGCAGCTGGTCCGGCGGGTTCAACGCGAACGGTTTGGCGCCCTCTCGCTCACGGCGCGGCTGATTGCCTCGTTTCCGGAATTGAAGGCGCTCTTCGCCACCGATGCGGCGACGGTGCGCGACTATCTCACGTCGTATCAGCAGCGCAATCCGGGCGTGCCGCTGCTCGTCGCCCTCGGCACCGACAGCAAGATCATCGCGCGCACAGACACCACGACGTCGGAGCCCGGAGACGACGAGTGGATCGGCGCGCTGCTCGGCGCACGCGGCGAGCCGATCGTCGTCCAGATCGGCGGCCGGCCGTATCACGCGGCGGCCGCGCCCGTGGATGCCGGAGGAAACCTGTTCGGATACGTCGTCGGCGCCGCGCCGGTGGACGCGGAGTTCGCCGCGGCGCTGAGGGAAGCCACGCAGGACGAAGTGGTGCTGCTGTCGGATCGGTCGGCGCTCGCGTCGACGCTGCGCACGACGGCGCCGTGGCGCACGCGCGACGAGTGGCGCGCCTCCGGCGGCGGACCCGAGCGTTCAGCCGACGTCACGATCGGCGTGCAGCAGTTCGTCGCCCGGGAAGTGCCGCTCGTGGACAAGCCGGCGGTGTCGGCCGTGATCCTCAAATCGCGCGACGAAGCGGCGCAGCCCTTCGGCCGGATTCAGAACGGCCTCGGTCTCCTCGCGCTCTTCGGTCTGGTGGCGTCAGCGATCGCCGGCTTCTTCATCGCGCGCATGCTCAGCGCGACTTTCAAGTAGAAGCCATCTCATAGATGGCCGGTATCGGACTCAACATCCTCGAGAATGGCTCAACCAACCACACGACGATGGATTGCGGCGATCGGATCGTTCGGGGTCTATGCCATCCCGCTCGTGGGCCCACATGCGGCGTGGTTTCTCGGCGAGTCGCTTCTGCAGGGCTTCGGGTCCAACCCCCAGATCGCGTGGATGGCCACCAATGTGGCGGTGGCGGTCGCCGCGCAGGTTCTCGCCGGCGTCGTCCTCTACTGGTCGCTCGGCGGAGGGTGGGTGCGCAAGATGGCCTGGCTCGGGGTTATCCCGCTCACGGCGGCGCTGAACGTCGCGTACTTGTCGGCGATCCCTTCGTTTTTCCTCGTCGAAGCAGACACTGCGGCGGAGATGAATCCGTGGACCGAACACTGTTTTGTTCGAGGCGCCGAACTGCGGCCGATTCGAACGCCGGTCACACAAGCCTCGCCAGGTCCGCGTGCGTGGTGGGCTGCCCTGCCACCCGACGGGCGTGACACGTTGTTACGAGTTCCCGACTGCTCGCTGACTGACGCCGTGATGCCGAAGGCGGGCCAGAGCCCCGAGGGCTATCTCGATTTCTTCACCAGTCTCCAGTTCGCTTCGCCAGAAGGCGCCGCCATCATCGAACAGATGGACCGGCGCACGTCGGTGCGGACCTGGTTGATGCTGGTCGATCCAGGTGCTGCCCTTCAGCCTCTGGCAGCCTCGAGCGATCGCTATCAGAGCCCGCCGGTGCTGTCGCACCGAGGCGACGCGGTGGCGTATCTCGAGACCGTCGTTGGATCCGGCCCTCCCGTGCTTCATCGCGTGCAGGTGCGCAAAGCGACCGCGGAGTCAACGGCGCCAGAGGTCGAGGTGGACCTGGCCCCCCTGGGGCCGGCCTCGTATGTGCTGATGGATGTCGACACTCAGACCCGGGAGATTCTCGTCTGGCGGAACGACCGACCTCTGGTTGTCGGCTTCGATGGCCAGTCGCGACCCGTCCCGTTCGAGCCCGCTGAAATTCGCGCGCAGTCCTCGACCTACCTTCGACTGGGCCAGGGGTGGGTGGCGTGGGACGCGTACCGTGAAGACGGTCCCTATCAGATCGGCTGGTCGCTCTCGGGTGGCTCCGGGCGTCATCGGACGACTACCGGACGCAGCGTCACCTCGGCAGCGGTCGACCCGACTGGCAGGCTCATCGCGATCAGCGAAACAACGACGCTGTCCATCGGCCGCGCCCGAGACGTCGTGTATGTGCTGCGCACCGACACAGGTGCGGACGTGTTCCGCACCTACCTGCCCCGCTATACACGAAGCCAGGTCGTTTTCTTCGAGGGCGGCCTGTTCGGATATTCGAATCTCGAAGGCACGCGCATCCTGAAGGTGCCCGAAGCCCAGTAGGCGGACCTACTTCAGCCCGTCTACAAGAAACAACGTCATCACCCGGCGCTGGTAGTTCGCAACATACGATCGCCCGTCGGGTGTCAGAAACACCGACGTCGGTCCGATGAACGCTGGGTTCGACGGCGCGATGGTCTTGAGCACGGTACGCCGGCCGCTCACGGTATCGACCGCGACGAGCTGACGGGGCGATGCATCGGTCAGCACCAGCAGCGCTCGATCGTCGCCGGTCCAGCCAATTGGCGTCTCGTCTGCGGCGAAACCGTTCGCCTTTGTAGCGGCGCCTCCGTCGGTGCGATACAGCGTGATCACGCCGTCGGGCGACCGGAAGGCCACCACACCGTCGGTCGTGAGACAGAGCAATTTGCTCACTGGAGAAGGTCACCTGTTCAGGCGTGATCGCGCGCGGCGCCGCAGCGCCGTCGATGTCCACGACGTACGCGCGCACACCGCGGGACGGTTCGGTGCCGATCACGATGAAGTGGCGGCCGTCCGCGAGCCAGCGCGCGTTGGTGGCGAGCACGTTTCCCGTGGGCACCGTCTTCGCTTGCCCGGTCCCGATCGGGTAAATCACCACACGGGACGGGGGACCGTGGATGACTGCGAGCGCCGCCTTCCCGTCCGGTGACAGCTCCTGGCCCTGTCCTTCGCCGACGCGTGTCGCCTGCGCATCGTGTGCGCCGCGCACGTAGACGTCGTAATTCTGACTGCTGCCCTGACCGAAGTGCGTCAGAAGCACGCTGCGGCCATCATTGGAAATGTCCCAGGCGAAGGAGCTGTTCAGCCACGACAGGTCGCGCGGTGCCGCGTCGCCTTCGAAGACGCCCTCGACGCGAATCCCGCGGTCGTATTGCGCCACGAGTACCCGACCGTCTTTGGCGATGTCGTTGAGCAACAGCCCGGTCGGCGCGCTGAAAATGCGGCGCTGCTTTCGGCCGGGCGCCGACGCCCACAGTTGTACTGCGTTCCGGCGGACGCCGCGGTGTACCACACCTCATCGCCGCTCGGCGTCCACGCCAGCCCGCGAACGCCTTCATAGGTGGGTGAAATCGTTTCCTGACGGCCGGCGCGATCGACGACGACGACGGTGCCGCGATCGTCGCCCTTCACCGGCCATGCCAGGAAGGCGACGCGATCGCCCGCGGGCGAGATGCGCGGATACGCGATCTCGCCCTGGGACGACGCCAGCACGTGGCCAATCGGAAACTCGAGACGGTACTCCGAGCCGACGATGTGAACGGCGGCGATGCTGCCGTCAGCGGCACTCCAGTCGGCGTGCGTGACATGCTCGAGCAGGGGACGCGGTGCGCCGCCGAGCAGCGGCACCCGCGCCAGCGTCGCCTCGACGTCGAGACGCCGCCGCTGGAGGTTGATGCCGGCAAGCATTTCGGCATCCGGCGAGACGCTGAAGAGCACGGCGTTCGGCACCGGGAGCGGCGTTGCGCCGGGAAATTCGAGGCGCGTCAGCAGGAGCGAGGCGTTACCCAGTTCGCGACGCGCGCCATAGACGACGGTGCGGCCGTCCGGCGCAAATCGGGCGGCGTCGATCACGACATCGTCAAAGGTGAGCTGCCGGAACCGCGGCGGCTCGAGCGTCGTGGCGCGGACCGATCCGGTCGACGCGCGCCGGCCGTACCAGACGCCGGCGGCGGCAGCGAGCGCGATGGCCGCCAGCGCCGCGACAGCGAGCGCGAGTTGGCTCGGTGATCTGCGTGTTGCCGGGACCGCCGGCACCGGCGTCGTGAGGTTCGGCGCCGAGGCGCTCGTCGTGCCGGAGAAAGCTTCGAGCGCGAACGCGAGATCGTGCGCGGAGCGGAATCGCGCCTCGGGCTTCTTCTCGAGGCAGCGCCGCACGATGCGCTCGATCGCAGGCGGCACGCCGGCCATCGCGGCCTCCGGCGGATCTTCACGCAGGATCGCGGTCATCGTTTCAGCGGCGGTCTCCCGCAGAAACGCCCGCTGGCCCGTCACCATCTCGAAGAGCATCGCGCCGAACGCGAAGATGTCCGCGCGCGAATCGACGGCCGCGCCACGCACTTGCTCGGGCGCCATGTAGCCAACGGTTCCCAGTACCGCACCAGGCTCGGTCGGGTTGTTGAGCGTGGGCGCCACCGTCGCGCCGCCGACCAGGGGCGAATCCTGACGAGCGAGACCGAAATCGAGAATCTTGACGCGGCCGTCCGCGGTGATGAAGGCATTTTCCGGTTTGATATCGCGATGAACGATGCCCTTGTCGTGCGCCGCCGCGAGTCCACGCGCGATCTGAATCGCATAGTCCACCGCGCGGCGGGGCGGCAGCGGCCCGTCGGCGAGCGTCTGGCGCATCGATTCGCCGTCGAGCAGTTCCATGACGGCGTAGCTCACGCCGTCGGCGGTTCCGAAATCGTGAATCGCCAGGATATTGGGATGGGAAAGCGCCGCGACGGCGCGCGCCTCACGCTCGAAGCGGGCAATCGCGTCCGGCCGGGCGCTGACGTCGGCCGGCAGCACTTTGATCGCGACATCCCGATTGAGCTTGCGTGTCGCGCGCGCAGTACACCTATGAACGATACCCTTGTCGTGCGCCGCCGCGAGTCCACGCGCGATTTGAATCGCATAATCCACCGCGCGGCGGGGTGGCAGCGGTCCGTCGGCGTAGCCCGCCAGACGGATCCATTCGCCGTCGAGCAGCTCCATGACGGGGCATAGCTCACGCCGTCGGCGGTTCCGAAATCGTGAATCGCCAGGATGTTGGGATGGGAAAGCGCCGCGACGTGCTGGCCCACGCTCGAAGCGGGCAATTCGCGTCCTGCTGGGCGGCTGACGTCGGCCGGTCACACACTCCTGATTCTCGCATCCCGATTGAGTTTCGTGTCGCGCGCGGCGTACACCTCGCCCATGCCGCCTGCGCCGATCGGCCGGACCATTTCATAGCCGCCCAGCTCAAACGCCCGCGGTCAGAGGCACGGCGCAACTATACACGGCCGGGTGCTCAGAGACCCGCTCCTCCGGCGCCGCGGCCAGTGGCTGTAACCTGTCCGGATCGCGCACGACGTACAACGCTCGAATCACGTTGCCCTCGATCTGAACGCCGCCGTTTGCTTGCAGCAACCCGTGCACCATGTGCGATCTAGCACACTTTGTCTCTTGTGCCTTGCGTATAGTGGCGCAGGTCTCGATATTTCACGCCTACCACCTTGTCGGATTTGCGCGCGGCAGCGAGTTTCCGGTATTTGTTGGAGGAGATCATCATGAGTCAGAAGTCTGCACCCCACGGAAACCCATCGACGTCAGCACCGCAAACGGAAGCGAGATAAGCTGCGCGCCCAACTGGCAGCGGCACCGGCGGGCGGGCGCGCCGCAATCGAAGCGAAGCTTCAGAAAACATATGCGCTCGGCTCCGGGCCGCAGCCGTCCAAGTCGGGTGCCGCCGAGGCCGCGGCGGCCCCTACGGCTATCGCCGTTCGCTGACCGAACGCGAATGAGGCAGCGTGCGCGGCCCCGCGCCGGGCGCGGACGGCCTCAACGAAGCCGGCGGAGCTCCACCTCCGACACGATGAATCCGAACCCGGGCCAACCGCCCGACTGGATCGATCGCTCGAACCACTTGCGCGCCTGCGCCTTGTCGCCGCGCACGAGGTACCAGTTGCCAAGGCCGTAGGCGAGCGTGGCGACCTGCACGTCGTCTGTATCCGCCGGCGTGACCACGGCTTCCGGACCAATCTCGCCACGATAGAGCTGCAGGCGCCGCGTGTAGGCGTTGGTCACCGGCTTCGAATCCGGCCGCCGATCGAGCATCGCCTTCGCTTCCGCGCCGCGACCGGCTCGGCTGAGCGACATCCACAACCAGTCCGTGGAACCCGCCAGTTCGCCGGCGTCCGGGGCGATCGGCTGAGCCTTGGCGAACGATGCGGCCGCGTCGGCAAAGTCTCCGCGCAGGTACTGGACGACGCCGAGGTGGTACCAGATGCCGTAGATCGTGCTGTCGATGGCGCCGCCGCGCGTGAGGTCGGCGAACGCGCGATCGAATTCACGCACGGACAGATATCGATGCCCGCGCCATCGGAGGAGCAGCGCGTTGTTCGGCTCGATCTCGAGCCCCCGCGTGAACGTCGCGATGGCTTCGCGAAACTGCCGCGCACCGGACTGGGCGACGCCGAGGTCGATGATGCGCGCAATGTTCTTCGGGTCGGCCTCGAGAGCGGCTCGCGCGCTCTTGACGGCGTCCGTATCGGGAAGCGAGCGATACTCCACGCCCTCGGGTGACCGGTATTGCACCGATTGCACGCCGGTCTGGCCCGCATCGAGCGCAGGCCCCAGGGTGATCGCCGCGGCGATGATGGACGTCAATGGGGAGCGGCACGGTGAATGTCTCTAAACGGCATAGGCCGGATTCTACTGGAGGAACGACCGACTGCAGATCAGCGGATTGCGACGGTTAACAGCGTGGCATCGTCCTGAAAGCCGGCTGTCGCGAATTGCTTGATGTCGCTCATGACGGCGGCGTGCAATGACGTCGCGTCGAGGTGCCGGTTACGGAGCAGCGCATCCGATAAGCGATCCTGACCAAATTCTTCGTCGGCATCGTTGCGACTTTCCGTGATGCCGTCTGTGTACAGCAATAAGCGGTCGCCGCTCCGAAGCGAGGTACGCGCGCGTTCGTACGTTGCATCCGGAAATACCCCAAGCACGGTGCCGGAGGCGCTCAACGTTTCAATCGTTCCGTTCGGGCGCGCGAGCAGCGGCGGATTATGGCCGGCGTTGGCGTAGGTCAGGGATCCGTTCGCGGCATCGAGGTACAGGTAGACCATCGTCACAAAGCGGCCGGCGATCATCTGGCCGCAGAGCAGTCGATTGACGCTCGCGCAGACGTCTTGTGGTTGCGAGCCGTCGCGCGCGAAGGCTCTGACGGAGGCCTGAAGACTCGACATCAGCAGGGCGGCGGGTAGACCCTTGCCGGCCACATCCGCAATCGACAAGCCGATCGTATCGGGCGAGAACATGAACGCGTCGTAGCAGTCGCCCCCGAGGGTCCCTGCAGGCTCCCAGGCGCCGACGATCTCGAAGTTCGTTGTGATCGGCAGCGTCGCCGGCATCAGTGCGCGCTGGATCAAGAGCGCATCACGCTGTTCGCGCTGGTGATGATCGCTGCGCTCCCGCGCGCCACGGCCGGCGGCCACTTCGCGCTCGAGGATTTGCACGAGCGCGCGGTTCTCCCATGGTTTCTGGACAAAGCTCTGCGCCCCGGCCCGCATTGCTCGGACCACGAGATCGATGTCGCCCCACGCGGTCATGACGACGATTGGCAGGTCCTTTTGGGCGAGGCGAATCTGGCTGAGCAGCTGCAGCCCTTCGTCTCCCGACGTCGTGCCGCGCGCGTAATTCAGGTCCATCAATACCGCGTCCCACTCTGCGGTCCGGATCTGGTCGACCAGCGCGGTTGGAGAGTCGACGAGGGTGAGCGCGAAGTTCTCTCGAGACAGCAGCAGTCGCAATGCGTCCAGCACGTCCTGCTGGTCATCGGCGATGAGGAGGCGGGCGGCGTCAGCCATCTCGGAAGGATCAGCGTCGTCAGCGAAATGAGCAGTATACGGATAGTCGCTGTCCGAAGGCGGACGATGCAGCGGCGGGATGCGATTACGCCTGAGTATCCCAGGGCTTCATCGCGACAGCCGGCCAGCCGAGCGATTGTCGATCCCGTTGCTTTCAACTTCGCGACGCTGCAACTCGATCAGAATGCGGATCTTCTCCCGCGGCGACAGCTGGCGCTGTTGCGCATGCCACTTGGCCTTTCCGGCAAACGGCGCGGTCGGCTTCATCGTCACGTCTTCGTCCTCGAGATTAGCTCCGTCAGCAGGGCTTCGTCCACCAAAAGGAGAAAGGGGCTGCCAC
>CAVSWN010000014.1:0-129333 GCA_963731545.1 uncultured Acidobacteriota bacterium
TGCGGGCGCCAAGGGCAAGTTCGCCAAGGGCACGGAAGTGCTCGTCGCCATCATCGAGGTCGTGCTGCTGGTCGGGTACGCGATTCCGGCCTGGGCGACGCGGGTCACACCCATGCCGACGAACAATCGCGCGGTCATCGTGCGCGTCGTCTCCGAGCAGTTCGCGTGGAACATGCACTATCCCGGCGCCGATGGCGTGTTCGGGAGGTCCGACATCAAGCTGGTGTCCGCCGAGAATCCGCTCGGTCTGGATCGCAGCGATCCCGCCGCGAAGGACGACATCACGACGATCAACCAGCTGACGGTTCCGAAGGATCGTCCGGTGCTCGTGCATCTGTCGAGCAAGGACGTGATCCACAGCTTCGGCCTCTACGAGATGCGCATCAAGCAGGATGCGGTTCCCGGTCTGGATATTCCGCTCTGGTTCATTCCAACGGTCACGACCGAGGAGATGCGGCAGAAGCTCGGCAAGCCCGACTTCGAATACGAGATCGCGTGCTCGCAGCTGTGCGGCCTGGGTCACTACCGGATGCGCGGGTTCATCAACGTCAAGACCGACGCCGAGTACGAGGCGTGGCTGGCTGAAGAGGCCAAGGCGCTCGCGCCTCGGTAAGTCAGGCTACAGCGTAAGCTCGGTCCCGATCCCTCGTTCGACGGCGCGCCGGTACGCAAGGTCGGCCGCCGTCACGTCTTCCACCGCCATTCCCAGCGATTTGAAGATCGTGATCTCGGTCGCGTTCTGCCGGCCCGCCGCGCCATTCACGAGCTCGCCGATTTCCGCGACGATGTGGTCGGGGCCGAAGCGGCCTTCCTGAATCCCGAGCACGACGTCCCCTGATTCGACGAGCGCGGCGTCGCGCGAATCCACGAAGAAGCGCGCGCGCGCGGTGAGCGCGGGATCGATCTCGCGCTGCGTCGGCCGGCACGCGCCCACCGAAATCACGTGCGCGCCGGGCTTGACCCAGCCGCTTTCGATGACGGGCGTCGGCGACGCGGTCACCAGCACGATGATGTCGGCGCCGACCACCGCTTCGCCGGCGTGGTCGACCGCCGCGAAACTCGTGCCAATTGGGGTCTGATCCGGATCAGACCCCGCAGGTTTTGCCGCAGTTTTTGCGTACTCGACGAACTGGTCGCGGCGGTTTTTGTTCGGGCTCCACACGGTGACCTGACGCAGCTTGTGGACGCGCGACAGCGCCTCCAGATGACTCCGCGCCTGGACGCCCGATCCGATGATCGCCAGCGACGCCGCCGTCGGACGCGCGAGCAGGCGCGACGACACGGCCGACACCGCCGCGGTGCGCGCCTCGGTGATGTAGCGGCCGTCGAGCAGCGCGCGCAGCGCGCCGGTCTCGGGATCGAGCAGGACGATCGACGCGAGGTGCGTGGGCAGGCCGCGCGCGGCGTTCGCGCCGAACACGGTGACCAGCTTCGCGCCGAGCGCGGCGCCCTCCCCTGGAAATCGCGTATCTGCTGCCCGTCCTGAGCGAGCTCGTCCTTCGACAGGCTCAGGACGAGCGAGTCGAAGGGCCTCGCCGGAGTCCGCGACTGTGAAGTCGCCGGACGAAGGCGGGCATGGTGCCGAAGAACGCGGCGTCGCCGTCGACGGCGATGATCGATCGCACCGGCTGCTCGACCTGACGTGTGGAAAACCGCTGCAGCGCCGACGCCATGGTGTCGATCAGGTCGTCCATGGTCAGGACGGCCTTGACGTCGGCTTCGGTGAGAAGTCGGAACCGGGTGCTCAGTGACACTGAGTCGTGCCGGAGTCGCCGATCGCCCCTCCGACCTGGATGAACTGCCAGTCGTAGCTGTCGGAGTTCAGCGTCAGCTTCAACACGCCGAACGCCCGGAGCCGAACCTGGCTGTTCGCGGCGGTCACGGGGAACTGATACAGGAAGGCGCCGCCCGTTCCGACGACGAACTCGCGAATGCCGCGCGCCGGATCGGGGCGTCCGTCCGGATCCTGGGGCGCAAACCGTTCGTACATGTGATCGTGTCCGGCCATGACGACGTCCGCGCCGGCCGCGTACAGCTGACGCCAGAAATCGCGCGTGAAGTTCTGCGGTCCGTTCTGCGAGGACGTGAACAGCGGATGGTGCCAGTAGGCGATGGTGCACTTGCTCGTATTGGCCGCCAGGTCGGCCTTCAGCCACTGACCCTGCGGCGAGTTCTCGGCGGTCGAGAGATTGCTGTTGAGCGCGATCGCGTGCCAGTTGCCCAGCTGGAAGCTGTAGTAGCCGAGGCCCGGCGTCCCGGCATTCGTCCCGAAGTAATTGAAGTACGGCGCAGCGCCGACGCCGTTGTCGTACTCGTGGTTGCCCGCCACGGGACGCGTGCGGCCCTTCTCGCGGCCCCACGTCTGGTCGTAGCAGTCCCGGTAGTCGCGCACCGAGCCAAAGTACGCGTTGTCGCCGAGCGTGAAGACCGTGCCGCCGATCGTCGAGAGCAGTTGTGCGGTCTGCCGCGCCGGGTCGAGTTGGTCGCACATCGCGATGTCGCCGGCGCCGACAAAAATCTCAGACGTCGGCGGCGGCTGGGATGTGGGCCCCGGCGGCGTCGGATCGCCGGGCGGCGGCGATCCCGGAGGAGGCGTCGGACCGGTCGCGGAATTCCCGCCGCCGCATTGAGATGGCGCCCAGGCACAGCGCCAGCGCCCCCGCGGTGACCAGCGCGCGCGCGATTCCCGGACGCCGCATCGGGCGGTAGAACAATCTAGAACCTCACGATGACAGCCAGCTGCAACCGTCGCTTCGGGAATGCCGAGATCGGCCTCGCGTAGAACGGCGAGAGCAAGGCGCCCACGTACTCGTCGAAATTGGTGGTGTTCAACACGTTGAACGCTTCGCCGCGCAGCTCGTAGACGCGAGCTCCCCGCGTCAGGCGTCTCGTCAAGGCCAGATCCAGGTTCTGATAGCTGTCGGTGTCGCCGGTATTGCGCGCGCCAGGCCGGGCATCATTCTGTGTCGTGCCGTTGCGATCGTCTCCCCATGTAATCGTATACGGCCTCGTGCTGCGGAACACCCCAATCCCCGAGAGCGACCAATCCCGCCACAGCATGCCCGTGCCGGGCATCGACCAGGTGGCGCCGAAGGTCAGATTGTGCCTGACATTGGCGTTGGCGCGTCCTTTTTCGGCCTCCAGATTGCGGCTGTCCTCGGGCAGCTGGTAGTTGAGCATGTCCTGGGCATCCGACAGCGTGTAGGACGCCATGGCATGCAGCGAGCCGGTCGATCGCTCCGCCTTGACCTGCAGCGCGTGATACCAGCTCCGGCCGAGATTGCCGAGCGTGAGGATGTTGCGGAAGCCGCCGGGAACGGGCCGCGTGGGCCGCGTTGCGTCGGCGGCGGCGACGGTGCGACTGGCCGGCTTGATGTTCGATGCCGGCGCGTTGAGTCGACCAGGCTCATCAAGTCGTGGCCGTTCAGATAGACGTAGTCGGCCGCGACGCTGACGTTCCGAATGCTTCGCTCCAATCCGGCCGTCGCCTGGACGCGAGTACGGGTTCCTGAAGTCCTGGTCGAGCACCTGGATGTCGCGCGCCGGAAAGCCGCTCGTGATCTGCAGCGGATTCGGGAACCTGGGGAAGAGCGGCGAGTCCGGCGCGAGCGACGAGCGTCACGAGGCCGTCGGGCCCCTTCGAGCTGGACGCGGTTGATGTAGTAGAGCAGGTGCTGCTGCGTGTAGAGGCCGACGCCGCCGCGCACGATCGTGCGATCCAACGGGCGCCACGCGACGCCGAAGCGCGGCTGCAGGTTGTTGCGATCGCTCGACGCGGTGTAGTTGCGGACGTTCGAAATGCGCTCGATGTCGTAGCGCAGGCCGAGATTGAGGGTCGTCGTGCCTGTCAGCCGGAAGTCGTCCTGCACGAACAGGAACGCCGACGTGCTGCGCGGATCGGCGAACGCCTTGTCCGGGCGTCGGCGCGAATGTCTGGTAGAACAGGTACGGCTGCGGGAATCGAGCCGGGTCGCCGGCGAAGAAGTACGCGCCGCGGCCGAAGCTCATGGACGGATTGTGATCGCGCACGTACTTGAGCCCGCCGCCAACGCGCAGCGCATGCTGGCTGGACAGGAACGACAGCGTGTCGGCCGCCTCCCACGTGTCTTCGGGATCGGCGCCGAAGCCGACCGGGCCGATCGATCCGCCCTCCTGCGAAAAGCCGACGCGCGACACGAACACGGTTGGGTTGAGGTCGCGCCGGAGATCGACGAAGCGCGCGAACTGAACGCGCAGATCGTTGAGCCATCGCCGCCCCAGCGCGTGGCGGTCGGTGGTGAGCCAGGTGTGCACGTCGTTGACGTACGAGGTCCCGGTCCCCGGCAAATCCAGGCCGCCGCGCTCGGAGTGCCACCGCAGGAACTGGCCGTTGTAGCGGCTCATGATCAGGTGGTTCGGCGTCGGCCGATGATCGACGCGGAAGAAGATCAGGTGCTCGTCTTCGTTATCGGGGACGCTCTGCCCAAAGAGCTGTGGCGAGATGACGATGTTCTTCGAGCGCGAGACGCGCCCCTCGTAGCTCTCGAGGAAGTGCGTCCGATCCTTTTGCTTCGTCAGCGGCCCGCCGAGCGTGAACCCGAACCGCTCCGTGTTCGACGGCGGCTCGCCCGTGGCGAACACCGGCGGCTCGTTCAGCGCGCTGTTCTGGACGAAGAACAGCCCGGACCCATGAAATTCCGCATCGCCGGATCGCGTGAGCGCCGTCGTCACGGTCGCGAGCGCGTCGCCGTACTCGGCGGAGAAACGGCTCGTCATCACCCGGACTTCCTTGATCGCCTCGAGGCTGTACCCGGAATAGAAGGTGCGCGGCGCGCTGCGCCACTTCGAGAAATGGCTGGCGCCGTCGACGAGCACGTTGTTGGTCGAGTAGTTCTGGCCCTGGGGATTGGGAAAGTTCGCGTTGCCGGTGAAGCCGGCCGCCAATGACGCCAGCGGGAGGAAGTTCCGGCCGACGAGCGGCAGCGTGTGCACGAGCTCGTCGCTGATCGTCTGCTGGACGCGCGACTGGTCTTCCTCGAGCAGCGGCGATCGCGCCGTCACGGCGACCGATTCGAGCAGCGTGACCTTGAGGACGAAATCCGCGGTGCCGCGGCGGTCGGCGCCCATCGTCACGCGCATCGGCGTGGCGACGGCGAAGCCGACGAGCGAGGCGCCGACGACATACTCCCCGTCCGCCGGCACGTCGGAAACGTCGTAGTGGCCGTCGGCGTCGGTCGTGGCGGTCTTGCGAATGCCGGCGGCCTGGTTCTCGACCGTCACCGTCACGCCCGGCAGGCGATTGCCATCGTCGCCGGTCACGACGCCGGCGATCGTCCCTGTCCGGCTCTGCGCGGACGCAGAGACAGCTCCCGCCACCAGGGACACGATCACCAGGAAAAGTCGGCCCGCCGACATCAAACCTCCGCTGCGCACGGGTGTAGCGGCAGTATACATGCTTGAGTAGAGTGTAATCACATGCTTCGAGTGAGGACGATTGACGCGCACGCAGGGGGCGAGCCACTCCGCCTGATCGTTGACGGTTTTCCATCGCCCCGCGGCAACACGATGCTCGAGAAACGCGAGTGGGTGAAGCGGCACGCGGACCACTGTGCGGAGGGCTCTGATGCTCGAGCCTCGGGGCCACGCCGACATGTACGGCGCCGTGCTGACCGAACCGGTCGCGCCCGGTTCGCACGCCGGCGTGCTGTTCATGCACAACGAGGGCTACAGCACGATGTGCGGCCACGGGATCGTCGCGGTCACGACGATTGCCCTCGAGCGCGGGCTGCTCGTTCCCGGAGGCGACGGCACGACCGTGGTCTACGACGCGCCGGCCGGAACGATTCGCGCGCGCGCCACGCTGCGCTCGTCCTTCGACAAGCTCAGGACGAGCGAACAGGTGGCCGACCCGCTCGCCCTGAGCTCGTCGAAGGGCGAGCTGCGCGTCGAAAGCGTGTCGTTTCTCAACGTGCCGTCGTTCGTGCTGCACGGCGGGCTCGTGGTGAAGGTGGGCTCGCGTCAGCTTCGCGCCGACGTCGCGTTCGGCGGCGCGTTCTACGCGATCGTGGACAGCGAGGCGGTTGGCCTGCCGATCGACGTCCCGCATCTGCCTGAGCTGCGCCGCGTCGGCATGGAGATCAAGCACGCCATCGAGGCAACCCAGACCATCGTGCATCCGCTCGACGCCGGGCTGCGCGGAATCTACGGCACGATCTTCACGGGACCGCCGAGCGACGACCGCGCCGATCTCAGAAACGTAACAATCTTCGCCGACGCCGAAGTCGACCGCTCCCCATGCGGCACCGGCACGGCGGCCGTGATGTCGGTTGTCCACGCGATGGGCCTGCTCGGGGCCGACAAGCCATTCGTCCACGAAAGCCTTATCGGCACGAGATTCACGGGCCGGGTCGTGTCGCACACACTGGTCGGCGATCGAGAGGCGATCGTCCCGGAAATCGAAGGCTCGGCGTGGATTACCGGCGAGCACACGTTCATCGTGGACGAGGATGATCCGCTGAAGGACGGGTTTCGAATTTAGAACTTAAGAAGGTAGAAGGACTGAGCCAGGGCCGGACCTTTTTCCGGTCCTTCTACTTCTAACTTCTAACTTCCTACCGCGCGGCGTTCACTTCCTGGGTGATGAACCCCCCGCGCCGCTGCGCGAACTCGCGAAGTCTGAAGAGCTCGGCGTCGTACTCGCCGTTGGTGAATGGCTTGACCGGATCGGTGAACGTCGCTTCCCGGATCTGCGCATCTTCGCGATCGATTTCACGTTCCATCCAGGTGCGCGGGTCGCCGGCCGCCGGTTCGGTGAACACGCGGACGCATTCGAGCATCGTGTCCAGATAGAGCGTGAGGAGATCCGGCTGCGCGATCGCGCGTGCCATGAGCTGATTGGCGCGGTCGGGCGGCACGCCCCTGATGTGCTGGAAGATCGAGAATTGCGGGTGTGTGAAGGCCTCGCTCTTGTCCCACGCGATCATCTGGAACTGCTTCTTGTCCGCCGGCCGGTAGAGGAAGAAGTTGGCCATGCCGGCGTCGCCGAGAAAGTCATCGTGGTCGGCGAGGAACGTTTCGACGGCGATGTGCCGGATGAACTTCCGCAGATCCATGTAGGTCGCCATCTCCGCCGCGAAGTTCGTCGAGCGGTTGATCGTCTGCACCATTTCGACGATCACTTCCGGCTTCGGATCGGTTTCGTGCGTTTCCGGTTCGAACGGGATCGGCACGTAGGCGCCGGGATCGGTGCCCCGGTCCGTGAAGTAGTACGGGAATGTCCACTGGTAGCTGAACAGGAATCCTTCGCTTTCACCAAGCGCGCGCTGCAGGAAGTCCTTGTCCACGGATTCGACCAGCGTGTACACGCCGGAGTAGACGTTGTTGACGAAGAGCCGCGCGTGCGTTTCGCGCGAAGCAGGAAGTCCCATTCGCCGGAAAAACAGCATGCTGATCCGCTCGCGCATGTTCGACGGATCGCTGACGTTGTTCTTCAGGATGACCGACTTCAGACCCAGAAACGTCTGCCCCGTGGTGAAACGATTGAAGTCGACGCGAATGCCCGGCTTGGTCGGGCTGCGCGTGCCGAGCCCGCGCGATCGGATGCCGACGCCGCGGACGACCTGATCCTTCCATCGGAAATCCGCCGGGTAATACGTGTTGTCGCGGAAGTTGACCTTCAGCGACTGCCAGTCGCGATCGTTGATGTCGATGCGGATGTCCTGGACGACGGTCTCGTCGAACAGCGCGTCGGTGGCGGAGATTCCGAGAAGCGGCAACGGGCGCACTTGCCCGTGTGCCAGGAGCCCGCCCGCGACCACGACGAGAACGGCGACAAAGGAAAGGCGTTTCATCCCTTGCTCAGTGTCAATTGCCCGCCCGTTACCGGGCCGGAGCACGAATTCGTGCCGCTGTAGGTGGCGGTGATGGACGAGGCCGACGCTTGACCCTCGGCCGACACGGACGCGTTGCAGGTTCCGTACGGCGCGTCGAATCCGCCGGCGGGAACCGTGATCGTCACTCGAATCGTCGCCCCGGACAACGTCCCGGTCAGCGTGCCTCGTCCCGTGGTCGACGCGCCGGTCACGGTCATCGCCACCGTCCCGGAGAGGTCCGTGCCGGTTTGCGTCACCTGCATCGTGATCGTACCCGGCCCCGACGAGTCCGTTGCGGTGCCGCGCCACGATCCGGACACGTTCACCGCACCCGCGGGCGGAGTCGAGGGCGCGGAAGGCGAAGAAGAGGATGACCCGCCGCCGCCGCAGGCGGTCGCAGCCATCAGCGTCAGAAGCGCGAGCGAGCACAGCCGCCGGTTGATGCGTTTCATCCGCAACACACAAGATACCTCAGTATCCGATGGCGAGGCCGTCCTTCCTCACGTCGGATCCACCCATCAACACGCCGGTTCCAGGGTCGAGCAGGATGCCCTGATACCCGCCGAAGCTGCCGCCCGTTTCGACGACCTGATGTCCGCGCTGCATCAACGCGTCGCGCACGGATTGCGGGATGGCGCTTTCCACGTGAATCCCAAGGTTGCCATGTGTGACGCGTGCGGCCTCGCCGGCTTCCTGCACGTTCATCCCGAAATCGATCAGGTTCACGAGGACCTGCGTGTGACCCTGCGCCTGGTGGTCGCCGCCCATCACGCCGTACGAGAAGAACGGCGCGCCGTCCTTCATCACGAACGCTGGAATCAGCGTGTGAAGAGGACGCTTGTGCGGCGCGATCTCGTTGGCGTGTCCAGGCGTCAGGTTGAACGCGCTGCCGCGATTGCCGAGGACGATGCCGGTGTCGCCGGCGACGATGCCCGAGCCGAATTCCGAGAACAGCGATTGGATCAGCGACACGAAGTTGCCCTGGCCGTCTGCTGCGGTCAGGTAGATCGTGTCGCCGCGGTCGACGCCGGTCAGGTCGTGCGCGACTTCGGCGGTGAACGTCTGCGCCGCCCGCGCGGGGTCGATTTCCTTGCGCCGCGTCGCCGCGTACTCCTTCGAGATCAGCATCCGGAGCACAGCCTCCGGTACCGCATCCGGATCGCCGAGATACGCCGCGCGATCCGCGAACGCAATCCGCTTCGCCTCGACGAGGGCGTGCAGGTATTCGGCGGAATTGTGACCCATCGCTTTGAGATCGAAGCCCTCGAGGATGTTCAACATCTCGAGGACGAGGAATCCCTGCGTGTTCGGCGGAAGCTCGTACACCTCGTAGCCGCGATAGGTCGTCGAGATGGGTTGAATCCAGTCCGCGCGGTGATCGGCGAAGTCGCGCTCCGTGAGCAGGCCATCGCGTTCCCGCATGTCCGAGGCGATGGCGCGTGCGATCGGTCCGTTGTAGAAAGCGTCCCGCCCGCCGGCGGCAATCGCTTCGAGCGTGGCGGCCAGGCGAGGATTGGTGAAAACGTCGCCGACGTTCGGCGGCCGGCCGCTCGGCAGGAAGGTCGCGGCCGCTGCGCGATCGGCGGCGAGTTTCTGCTCGCTGAGCTGCCACTGACCGCAGACGATCTCCGAAACCGGATAGCCGTCGGTCGCGTACCCGATCGCGGGCGCCACGGCCGTGGCCATGGGCAGGGTCCCGTACCGCGACAGCAGTTGATGCCAGCCTTCGACGACACCCGGAACCGTGACGGACAGCGCGCCGCTGGTCGGCACGCTCGTGATGTGTCTCTTCGCGAGCTCCGCGGCGGTTGCCCCGTACGGCGATCGACCGCTCGCGTTCAGCGCACCCAACGTCCTCGTCTTCGCGTCATACAGGATGGCGAAGAGATCGCCGCCGATGCCGGTCATCGACGGTTCGACGACGGCGAGCACGGCGGCTGCGGTGACTGCGGCGTCAATCGCGTTGCCGCCGTCCTGCAGCACTTTCAAACCCGCAGCGGAGGCGAGCGGTTGGCTCGTCGCGATCATGCCGTTTCTGGCGAGGACCGCCGATCGCGTCTGGTGCCGATTGCCCGATGGCCGATCGCCAGGGCGCGTCATGAGGCCTCGAGAAACGTACGCGACAGCCGTTCGAGCAGTTGCGGCAAGGTTTCGTTCTCGAGTGCAAAGGCATGCAGCTCCGGCACCCACGAGAGCTTGTAGCTTCGGGCCATCGCCGACACCCAGATCTGTCGGACGGGTGCATTTGGAGACACGACGAACTTGGCGTCCTTCGGCTCCTCGAATGCCACCTGGAGAACGCCATTCTGCAGATCCACTTCAAACCCTTCGCTGTCCGCTAGTTGCATGAGCGCACGCCGTGCGGATTCAAGCGCTTCGTCGCTCTTGACGCGGAATTCCTGCTCAGTCAGCACGGCCATACCCCTATTAAACCTTCGGCTGGGGCCGTGCGTCTAACCCATTGGAAGAGAAAATCAGGGAGAAACCATCATGAGGGACTGGAGCTTTTCGGCGTCGGCGGAGTGGGTTGTCGCGGCGTTGCTGGTTACGGTAATCGTCGCGGTGATGTTCGTCTAACCTGGCGGACCGCGGGCCTCCACCGCCCGCGCTACTTCTCACTCACGGTAAATTTGTCGGGAGCGGCCACGTAGCTGCGACGAGCTCGCGCGGTCAGCCCCGGCTGCTTCATCTTCACCGTCAGCTTGTGCACGCGGTTATCCAGCTGGGTCGGCGCGAACCCGATCACATACTGACTGTGCAGCTCGGTCGCGACCTTCGTAAACGTCGGCGCGAGGTCGCTCGTCTTGTCGAGCTCGAAGAAGCCGCCGCCGGTTTCGTCCGAAAGCCTCTTCAGGCCACGGTCGGCTTTGCTTTTCACGTACCGCTGGCCGTTGAAGTAGTTGCTCTCCAGGCCGATCGTGTACACCATCGTTTCGTCCGCGCGCGCGCGCTCGATCACCGTGCCGAGACCGGTGCGGCTGTCGGTGTCGTCGCCATCCGTGAACATCAACAAGACCCGACGCCCGTCGATGGTTTTCAACTCGTCCAGACCCGCGAGCGCCGCGTCCCACAGCCGGGTCGAATTCCCGTAGTCCAGGTCTGCCAGGTAGGTCACCAATTCGTCGCGGTTGCCCGTAAAGCGGCCGTTCATCTGAATCTTGTCGTTGAACGCGCCGATACGTCCTTTGTCGTCGGGCAGCAGCCGAATGAGAAACTGCTCCGCCGCGCGCTTGAGGAGCTCGATCGAGAGCGTCATGCTCCCGCTCGTGTCGAGCATGGTCACGACCGTGATGGGCCGGATGCTGTTGTCGAAAAAGACAATGGGCTGCGGTTTGTCGTTGTCGAATACTTCGAAGTCGTCTTGCGTGAGGCCCGGGCACCAGGCGCTTCTGCGCATCGGCGACCGTGACGAACAGCGACACGATCTGCGTTCCCGACTTGAACGTCGGCTGTTGCTGGGCCAGCACAAGCAGCGAGCTGGCCACCGTGAGTGCCGCAACGGCGGCCGGAAGGGCCGGAAACGTCATGGCCTCAGCTTACCGCATCGGTTCAGGTCCTGTCCGAGCAGGTTGGGATGGCCGACTTGACCGGTCGGATATCACGCGGGTAAACTGAAGACGCATTCTGAGACTCAGTCTCATTATAGAACTCGGCCGCTACTCATCATGCTGCAGGCGTTCGTCATCACGTGGCGCGAAGGGCTCGAAGCCTTCCTGATCGTCGCGATCAGTTTGTCGTTTCTGCGGAAGTCGGGTCGCACCGCCCTCATCCCTGCCGTCCACTGGGGCATCGTCGCCGCGCTCGCTCTCAGCGTCGTCGGCGCCTATCTGCTTGTTCAACGCGGCCAACCAGGAATGGGTCGAAGGTCCGCTGGCGCTGGTCGCCGCGGCCTCGGTCACCTGGCTGACCGTTCACATGTGGCGGGCGGGCCGCAAGATGAAGAGCGACATCGAGGTGCGTCTCGAGTCGTCGACGCGCCCGGCCCGGACCGGCGGCGTTCGCGGGCGTCTTCCTCTTCACGCTCCTGATGGTGAGCCGCGAGGGCCTCGAAACGGCGCTGCTGCTGATGCAAGTGCGCGAAGCGTCAACCTCGCGATGGGCGCGGTCGCGGGTGTCGTGGGCGCGGCCGGCATTGCGTGGCTCTGGTCCCGTTACGGCCGGCTCGTCAACCTCGGGCTGTTCTTCCAGGCGACCGCGATCTTCCTGTTCGTCTTCGTCGTGCAGCTCGTCATCTCCGGACTTCACGAGATGGCGGAGCAGGGCTTCCTGCCCTACAGCGAATTCATCCACACGAGCACGGAAGCGTGGGGGCCCGACAGCGCCTTCGGCCACCTGCTGACGTATTTGCTCGTTGTGCTTCCGCTCGGCTGGGTGCTCGTCAAGGCCGTGTTTTCGAAGGGCCCGGTGTTTCAGCGGCCGGCAGCCGGCGTCGGGCGCCTGCGCCCGCGTGGATCGCCGAGGCAGATCAGCCAAGTCCGGCATATAAACGATGAGCCCGCGCGCGGGCGTGTTCTTCGAGTACCCCGCGACCAGCTGATCGTTGTACTGCGCCGGCGAAAAATCGAACGGGTCCTTGGGATCCGTGTCGACCAGCAGCAGGTCGGCGTCCCTCATCGTCAGCTTCCCGAACCTGAGCGTGCCGTGGCGGTAGTACATGTAGTTGGTGCGCTTGCCGGCTGGAGCGATCGCGGTTCGCGGGATCGCGCCGCCGAATTGCTGCATGACGACGCCGTTTTCGATCCAGGCGCGGGTGAGGCGGCCGCGAATCCTCGGCGGCGGCAGCAGGCGCTGCGGTTCGAGCAGGAGATCGTCGCCGTCCACCGTCACGCCCGTCACGTCCTTCATCTTCACCAGGTTCTCGAGCTCGAGCCCGAAGAAATCCAGCACACGCTTGGACACGAACCCGGCCGCTTTGATCGACGTGGGATGCAGGCGCAGCCGCCCGTCCGGTGTCGCCGCAACAGTGGCGCGCATGGAGAACGGGATCGGCAAGACCTTTTTTCAGCGTCCCGGACTGCGTCAGCTCCTCGCCTTCGACGCCGATCTTCACGTTCCTGATCGGCGCGTGCTCTCCGAAGACGTGGTTGTTCATCAGGTTCGTGAGGCTTTCGGGCGTCATCGCGATGCGCGCTGAGTCGATCGAGAGCGCATAGGACGAGACGTTGTCGAAGACCGGCGGCCCGGCCGTCGTGCTCAACAGGTGCCCGGCGAGATCGATCACCTGCACGTCCACTCCGTTCCCGACTCGGAACACGACGTCGCGCATGCGCGTCGCGACGCGCTGATCGGCCGGCACGGCCGTGGGCAAGCTCGAGCACATACACACGAGCAGGAGGATGCGGCGCATCCTCAATCGAGTCGCATGTCCCGTGCCCGCTTTTCGCGCGGATGAGCCGGCGGTAGAATCGACTCGCCGACGTGGCTGCATCGAACCGCCGGACGTATATCGACTGGGCGCGCGGCATTGCCGTGCTGCTGATGATCGAGGCGCACACGACGGACGCCTGGACGCTCCCGGCCGACAAGACGTCGGTCGCGTACAGCGCGGCCGTGATCTTCGGCGGGTTTGCGGCGCCGCTGTTTCTCTGGCTCGCCGGCCTCGGCGTCGCCCTCGGCGCCTCGCGCATCGCCGAACGGACCGGCAGCCGCGGACAGGCGGTCGAAGCGATGTGCCGCCGCGGACTCGAGATCTTCGTGCTCGCCTTCCTCTTCCGGCTGCAGGCCTTCATCGTCAGCCCGCCGAGCACGCCGCTCAAACTCTTTCGCGTCGACATCCTGAACGTCATGGGGCCGGCGATGGTCGCGGCCGCGCTGCTGTGGGCCGCCGGCACGAGCACGCGCGCACGCGTCGCCGCGTACGGCATCGCCGCCACCGCGTTTGCGATGGCGACGCCGATCGTTCGCGCCAGCCACGCGATTGATTGGCTTCCGATCTGGGTGCAGTGGTACCTGAAGCCGGCGGGGGAGTTCACGACGTTCACGCTGCTCCCGTGGGCCGGCTTCGTATTCGCCGGCGGCGCCGTGGGGACGCTGCTCGCCGGCGTGCGCAGCGAATCGGTCGAACGGCGGCTGCATCTGGCGCTGACCGCCGTGGGAGTCGCTGCTCATTGCCGGCGGCTTCCTGGCGGCCGCCCAGCCGTCCATCTATCGAAGCTCGTCGTTCTGGACGAGTTCGCCGACGTGGTTTGCGATCCGCACCGGCATCCTCATGCTCGCGCTCTCGGCGTGCTTACGCGCGTCGAGCGGATCAGCCACGAAATCACGAAAGCACGAAACCCAAATGGTTTCTTTTTCGTGTTTTCGTGTTTTCGTGGCAGGAGCCTCTGGCCAAGATGGGTCGCGCGTCGTTGTTCATCTACTGGATCCACGTCGAGCTGGTCTACGGCTACGCGAGCTGGCTGTGGCGGGGCCAGCTTCCATTCTGGGGCGCAGTGCTGGCCTTCATGGCGTTTTCGGTCGTGATGTACGGCGCGATCGGATTGCGCGACTGGGTGGTCGAAACGTCGGCCAGAAGGCGAACAGGTAGGTCATCTTTGCGACCAGCGCCCGGTCGATGAAGTCGCCGGTCGTCGAGTCGCGTCTGTCGTTGTAGCCGTTGCGTTCGTCGCGGAACGTGTCGAGCACGAACTCGAAGCTGTCGCTCGCAGACGGATCGAAGTCTTTCTTCAGATCGCTGACGATGAGGTCTTTGGGCGAGCGGTCGTACGCCTGCACGCCGAGATACAGATAGGTGTCGTCGTAGAGAATCCGCACCTCGGTCGCTTCCGACGCCGGCTCGCCTTCGCGCGGCTCATTCTGGAGGAACTGGCTCGCCGCCGGCGCGTCGCGCCAGGCGGCTTCGTCGAGCGCGCCGTCGATCGTCAGCGGCGTCGGGGTTCGCACGGCCTGGAGCCGCCGATCGCTGCGAAGCGCCGTGTAGTCGGTCTGGCCGGCCGCCGCGTCCGGCGGCGCCGCACGAGACAGCCAGGGCGAACACACGAGCGAAGCGCGATCGGAATGTCGTCATGGAAATGCCTGACCGAGGTGAAGCGGTCCATGATCACGGCAGGAGGTCCGGTCGATTGTAAAAAGTTGTCTTACCCGGGGTTTCGCGTAGAATCCACTCCACGCGTCCGAGCGTTCGCGTCCAGCGAAGCTCGAGAGGAGGTTTCATGAACCGTCGCGAATTCGCCAGGCTACTTGCACTCAGCGGCACTGTGCCGTTCGTGACCGCGACGCCGGCACTGGCGTGGCCGAAAGCCGACAAGCTGCCGCCGACGCCCGCGTCTCCCGACGAAAAATTCTGGGGCGCCGTCCGCGATCAGTTCGTCATGCCGCCGAACCTGACGATGCTCAACGCGGCGAACCTGTGTCCCTCGTCGGGTCCGGTCCTGGAGACGCTCTACAGCGTCACCAAGGACATGGATCAGGATCCGTCGCCGGACAACCGCGCAGAAGCTGGGCGAGGGGCGCGAGAATACGCGCAAGCTGCTCGCCGAGTTCCTGCGCGTCGACTCCCGAGGAAATCGTCATCACGCGCAACACGAGCGAGTCGAACAACCTCGTCTCCACTGGCGTCGATCTGAAGGCCGGCGACGAGGTGCTGCTGACGGCGGACAACCACCCGAGCAACCACGTCGCCTGGCAGGAGAAAGCCAAGCGCTTCGGGTTCACGGTGATCGATCTGCCGGTGCCGAATCCGCATCCGGGCTTCGATCACTACGTGCAGGCGTTCGCGAAAGCGATCACGCCGCGGACGAAGTTGATCTCGTTCACGCATCAAACGAGCTCGGTCGGCGATCTCTTTCCGGCGAAGGAGATCTGCCGCGTCGCGCGCGAGCGCGGCGTCCTGACGCTGGTGGACGGCGCGCAGTCGTTCGGCCTCATGGACGTCGACCTGACCGACATGCAGCCCGACTTCTACAGCGGCAGCGCGCACAAGTGGCCGTGCGGACCGAAGGAGAACGGCGTCCTCTACATCAACAAGCTGTCGCAGTCGAAGATCTGGGCGAGCATCTTCAGCGCGTATCCCGGCCGCGTCGGCGTGTCGCGGACGTTCGAGGGCTTCGGCCAGCGCGACGAGCCGGCGATGATCGCCTTTGGCGAGGCGCTCAAGCTGCAGACGCAGATCGGCCGCGCGCACATCGAGAAGCGCTCGCGCGAGCTCACGACGGCGCTGATCGAGGGGCTGAAGAAGCTTGACGGCGTGAAGATCTGGACGAGCCCGGATCCGACGAGGCGCGTGGCCGTGCTGTCGTTCCAGCCCGGCAATCTCGACGTCCGGAAGCTGTCAGCGGCCCTGTATCAGAAGGATCGGATCGGCTGCGCGACGCGCGGCGGCCAGGATCGCGGCGGGCTGCGCTTCTCGCCGCACTTCTACAACACGCACGCGGACATCGAAAAGACGATCGCCGCCGTGAAGAAGTACATCGCGACTGGCGTGTGACATTGCAGGATTGAGGAATGGCAGGATTGCAGGATTGATTGTCGAATTGTCCCAATCAATCCTGCAATCCTGCAATTCTCCAATCCTGCAGATCTCGAATGTCAGAATGGTTTGAAGGGCTCCATCGGCGTCACTTTGCCTTTGTCGTCGTAGACGGCCCGCTGGAAATAGTTCGCCCAGCGGTCGTATACGACAATCACCATGCCCGTGTCGCCGACCGTGCGCCACTCGTACCGCGGCAGCAGCGCGTGCAGGATCAGCGCGACGCTGATCCCAATCGCCAGCACGAGCTTCCAGGCATCCTTCGCATCCATCCGGCGCCTCTCTGAGATTGGTAAGGACCTGATCCGGATCAGGTCCCGGGCGCAATCGCCGTGCCAATTGCGGGTCTGATCCGGATCAGACCCCGAGTACTACTGGCCGGCCGTCGGCGTCGCCGGCCGATCCGGCGGGGTCTTGATGTCGTTGTAGTTCAACAGCGTGTTGAACAGCATGTTGAACTCTCCGAAATTCTGCCAGCGGTAGCACGGATTCCCGGCGAACAGAATCACGCGGCCCTTGCCCGACGGCTGATCGACGATCGCCGCGCGATTGCGGATCTCGTTCGCGCCGCGCATCAGCCCGCTCAGCACGTGGTCGTCTCCGCCCGGATAGCGCATCAACACACTCGACGGCGTGGGCGGCGGCCCGGCAGGCGCCTCGAAGGGGTTGGCGCCGGTCTGCACGCTCAGCAGCGGACCGTTGCCGTAGCGGACGGGAATCGTGCGCTTGTCGTAGCCGTAGAAAATCGGATGCTCCGGCTGCAGGATCTCGGCGTCGATGATCGGTCCGGGCGCGTAGAACTGCGGCGACGTCCGCGCCGCATCTACCTTCGGCGCCAGTCCGAACTCCGCCGGAAAGTAGCTGGCCGAGGCCAGCGTCACCAGCACGCCGCCGGCCTTGACGAACTTGTCGAACTCCGCGACGCCCTCCAGCCCCATGCCGCCCGTGATGTCGTCGGATTCGCCGTACATGCCGAGGTTCTGGAATTTCTCGCTCTTCTTGTATTCAATCGGCTGCCCGCGATTCTCGATGTCGAAGACGAGGCGCTTCGCCGAACCGCCCTGGTTCGGCAGGAGGATCACGTCGTAGGCGCTCTTCAGGTCGCCCTTCTTGACGCGCTCCTTGTAAATGAGGTCGTAGGGGATGCCGAACTTGTCGAAGGAATAGCGCACCCAGCCGATGTCCTGCGTGTTGCCCCAGATGCTGTAGATCGCCACGCGCGGCAGATCGAGGTCGTGCATGGCGACCTGCGGCGGCGCGGACATCGCCGCCGCCTTCAACCCGAGCGCTTCGACAGCGCTCTTCACTCGCGGCCATGTCACCTGAGACGACGAACGATCCGGCCGGGAACGTCATGTCGCCTTGCTTGAATTCCTTCTCGGCGACCTGCACCTTCAGATCCTTCAACTGGTACCGCAGCGTCACCATGTTGTTCGAGCCGTAGTGCGCGACGGCGACCGTGGATCCGGTTCCAGTCAGTGAGCCGGCCAGGCGGATCTCCTGCTCCTTCACGGGATCGACGGCAAGGTCCAGGATCGACTTGTCCGCGATCTCCCGCACATCCGCCTGACTCATCAGCCCCATCGTCCACGACGCGTCGTCGTAGGTGCGCAGGTTGGGATCGGGGTAGACCTGTTTTTCGAGCAGCGTTTTCGCCAGCCGGCTGTACGGCTGGTCGCGTTTCACGATGAACGAGCCGGCAGGGAACGTGCCTTCCTGCAGCTTCACTTCGGCTGTGGCGCGGCCGATCTCGATGCCCTGCAGCCGGAGCAGGTTGACGAGTCGCTCGACGCGCGTCATGTCGCGCTGGCCGGCGGGAATCACGTAGCCCGCGACCGTTTCCTTGCGGCCGGTTTCCATCGAATTGCGCGACTTGACGTAGAAGTTCTCGAGGATGATTTTCGGGAACTGCGAGGTGTACTGCAGCGCCGTGATCACGCCCGTCTGGCCGTAGTTCGTGTTGTTGCGGAGCGACCAATCGAACTCGCCCGTGGCCGGCCACGGCCGATACCATTCGCGCCGACTCTGGTTGCCGCGTCCCGCTGCTGCCGCGGCGTCATCGCCCGGTCCGCCCGCGCGTCCGCCGCGGCCGGCGGCGTTCGGATTCCCCAGGCGCATCTTCTGCGTGTTCGCGCCGCTGAAGCCCTGGATCTCGTACATGCGGATCATGCCGTTGTGATTCGACGACATGAACGCGAGATATCCCGGCGACCACATGTCCACGAAGCCGTGCGTCCACACGCCCGGCATGCCGTATTTCGCGAACTGCGCCATCTCGAAATTCGCCATCATCGGCAGCTCGCCGTACAGGATGGGATCGAGGTTGGGGTTCTGCGGCGCCTGGCCGCTGAAGGTATAGAGCAGCGTCTGCGCCTGATGCAGGTCGTGCATGATCGGCGGGTGATACTGGAAGTACCAATCGAGCAGCGCCCGCATCTCGACCTGCGAGTAGTTGATGTCGCGATTGTCGTCGTGGAAAACGTACTTGCCCCAGTACGGCACGCCGGCGCCCGTCGTCCTGCCTTCGGTTTCGTTGATGCCGTACTTGTAATACCAATCGACGTTGCGATCGCGGCCGTCCGGATCGGCCACCGGCGTGATCGACACGATGACGTTGTCGCGGATCTGGTTGATGATGGGGGAGTCTTCGACGGCCAGCCGATACACGAGCTCCATCAGCATCTCTGACGGCCCGACCTCGCCGCTGTGCAGACCGCCGGACAAGTGGTAGAGCGGTTTCGCCTTGGCGATGACCTGCGCGGCCTGTTCTCGCGTCACGGTTCGCGGGTCGGCCAGCTGACCGAGATAGGTGCGGTACTGCTCGAGGTTCTTGATCGACTCTTCGGAACCGACGAATGCCACGACGAGGTCGCGGCCCTCGTTGCTCTTGCCGATGGTGATGACCTTGACCCGCGGCGTTGCGGCGGCGAGGGCGCGGTAGTACTTGAGAATGTCCGCGTAGTAGGTCAGCTTTTTCGGTTCGCCGATGTGGTGGCCGAGCACATCCTTCGGCGACGGGATGCCCGCCACCTTGGGCAGGTGATCTACCAGAGGACTGATGAAGTCCGGGCGGGTCGTCCACTCTTTGACGAGCCGGGCAAACTCCGGATCATCGACCGGCCGCGGCGCCTGCGAGGCCGCAACTGCTTTTTTTGCAGATGTTTGCGCGATAAGTGCCGGAGCCAAGCAGACCCAGCACCAAAAGAATCGCGGCGAGCAGCCGAGTGTGTCGCCACCGGGATGACATGACAGAACTCCTTACGTATGAGATATTTAAGTGGTTGGCTGTTGCCCAGAGTGTTTGCAGATCCCGCAAATTACGCCGAAAAAAGCGTTGAGATGGCAACCAGTCGCTCGGTACAATCTGCGTTGGCCGTAGGCGGGTGGGCTAGTAAGTCTTGAGCGCCTTCCCGACCTCCGACCTGCGCACTCAATCCTATGATTAATGTCGCCGCGATACGGATGCAGCAGTTCGGGGTGCAATTCTACCAAGCTTCGCTGACGGCCAGTGACATCGACAAGTTGGTGCGCTTCGAGGTCCTGAGCTACGGCGAGAATGCGCAGGCGCCGGTCCGCGGCGGAAAGAAGCCCGGGTCGTCACGCCGTCGAAGGTGAACTGGGATTTCCTCGAACGCCGGATCGCCTCGAGCGACAAGGCCTATCAGCGCCAAATCATCCGCAAGAAAATCGACGAGCTCGTGCAGTACTACGAGCAGTGCCGTCAGGCGCGCGATCTGCCGTCGATTCCCGGCGCCGTCATCATCTCCTGCGACGAGAAGCTCTCGTTCCAGGCGGCCGGCGACGACGGCGCGCGTCGGGATTCTGAAGGTGCCGGAACGCGAGGGCATCCTGCGCGCGATCGACGGCCAGCACCGGCTGCTGGCGCTGCACGCCGACATCGAGCGATTCGAGGGCGAAGAGTTTGCCGTGCCGGCGATCATTTTCGATCGGCTGCCCGAGGATCACGTCGTCCAGATGTTCGTGACGATCAACGCGAAGCACACGCGGCTCAACGCGTCGCACCTGGTCAGCCTCTCGGGCCGTCAGTTGTATCGCGACGAATCGCTGGCAGCCGGGCACGACATCGTGCGCGCGCTGAACGACCGCGAGGATTCGCCGCTCTACGACGAGATCAAGCTGCTCGGTGTCGGCCGCGGCCGCGTGGCGCAGGCGCCGCTCGCGCAGGAGCTGAAGAAGCTGTTCGTCGAGGACGGCGTGTTCAGCGGGCGGCGCTCCGGCGACGTTCACGAAGAGGCGCGGAAGTTCTTCGTCAACTACTTCAAGCAGATCGCGCTCGTCTTCCAGGGCGCATGGAACGGCCGCAAGTACAGCATCCGCAGCGCCTCGGCGCTCCGCGCGTTCATCCGCGTCGCGCCCGACGTGATCCGCCGGCTCGATCAGGAACACGCCGATCGCGCCGACTTCCGCGCCATCGGCCGCGTGATCGCGCCGTGGGGCCGCCGCATCGGCGATCTGCGGTTCGAAACCGAAGGCGCCTGGAAGCGCACGGGGACGACCGTCGACTCGCTCGCGAAGGAGTTGCGGCTCGCGTTGATGTACCCGAAGGCGCCGCGGTTTGAACTTAGAACTTAGAAGTTAGAAGGTAGAAGGACTGCGACGGGCGGTCCTTGTGGCTCTGTCCTTCTAAATTCTTAAGTTCTAAGTTCTAATTCGCATGGGAACACTCCTCATCACGGGCGGCGCGGGGTTCATCGGTTCGAACCTGGTCCATCACGCGCTCCAGCACACGTCCGATCGCATCGTCGTCGTGGACAAGCTGACCTACGCCGGCAGCCTGCTGAATCTTCACGGCGCGCTCGACGATCCGCGCGTCACGTTCGTGCGCGCCGACATCGCCGACGCGGAGGCGATGACGCGCGTCTTCGCCGAGCACCGGCCGGCGAGCGGTGCTCAACCTCGCGGCGGAAACGCACGTCGATCGGTCGATCGACACCCCTCGGCCCTTCGTCGACACCAACATCGTCGGCGCATTCGTCCTCCTCGAGGCCGCGCGGCGGTTCCACGGGGGATTGTCCGGCGCCGAGCGCGACGCGTTCCGCTTTCTTCACGTGTCGACCGACGAGGTGTACGGCACGCTCGGCCCGAGCGGTCTCTTCGAGGAAGACACGCCGTACGCGCCGAACTCACCCTACGCGGCCAGCAAGGCGGCCGCCGATCATCTGGCCCGGGCCTATTTCCACACGTTCGGGTTGCCGGTGCTGATCACCAACTGCTCGAACAACTACGGTCCGTATCAGTTTCCCGAGAAATTGATTCCGCTGATGATCCTGAACGCGATCGACGGCCGGCCGCTGCCGATCTACGGCGACGGCGGCAACGTGCGCGACTGGCTGCACGTGGACGATCACTGCGCCGGGATCCTGCTCGTGCTCGCGAAGGGGCGGCTCGGCGAGAAATACAACGTCGGCGGAGGCAACGAACGCACCAACCTCGAGATCGTCGATCGGATTTGCGATGCGGTCGACGCGCTTCGTCCGGCGAGCGCCAGCCGCCGCACGCTGAAGACATTCGTGCCGGATCGTCCCGGGCACGATCGGCGCTACGCCATCGACGCGACTAAAATCAGACGCGAGCTCGGCTGGGCGCCTCGACATACGTTCGAGGAGGGCCTGCGCGAGACCGTGCGCTGGTACATCGACCACCGCGACTGGTGCGAGCAGCGTGCAGGCAGGGCGATACGATAGAGAAAGACTCGGCCTCGGATGATCAGATCTGCCACGAAATCACGAAAGCACGAAGAAGACCATTTTGGTTTCGTGTTTTCGTGTTTTCGTGGCTGCTTGGTATCGTCGTGCTGAAAGGCATCATCCTCGCCGGCGGCTCGGGGTCTCGACTCCATCCGCTGACGCTCGCCGTCAGCAAGCAGCTCGTCCCCATCTACAACAAGCCGATGGTGTATTACCCGCTGTCCACGTTGATGCTGGCGGGCATCCGGCAGGTGCTGGTGATCACCACGCCGCACGAGCAGGACGGATTCAAACGCCTGCTCGGCGACGGCAGCGACATCGGGCTGCAGATTCAGTACGCGGAACAGGCGCGACCCGGACGGCCTCGCCCAGGCGTTCATCATCGGGCGTGAGTTCGTGGGCGCTGATCGCGTCACGCTCGCGCTCGGCGACAACATCTTCTACGGCGCTCACTTCACCGACTACCTGCGCGCGGCGGCGGCCCGCGAGACGGGCGCGACGGTGTTCGGGTATCAGGTCCGCGATCCCGAACGCTACGGCGTCGTCGAATTCGGCGCCGACGGCCGCGCCGTCAGCCTCGAGGAGAAGCCCGCGAACCCGAAATCGTCGTACGCCGTGACGGGTCTGTATTTCTACGACAACGCCGTCCTCGACATCGCGGCCGGCCTGAAGCCGTCGCCGCGCGGCGAACTGGAAATTACCGACGTGAACCGCGCCTACCTCGAACGCGGCGAGCTGCTCGTCGAGAAGCTGCCCCGCGGCATCGCGTGGCTCGACACCGGCACGCACGATTCGCTGATGCAGGCCGCCAACTACATCCACGCCGTCGAAGAGCGGCAGGGCCTGATGGTCGCCTGCCTCGAGGAGATCGCGTACCGCATGGGGTACATCACGATGGACGATCTCGCCCGGCTGGCGCGGGGCATGGAGTCGAGCGCCTACGGGCAATACATCCTGGGGCTGCTCGAGTCCGATTCGTAGCCAGGCCACGTCAATGCGCGTGATTCCGACCGATCTGCCGGGCGTGCTCGTCATCGAGCCCTCGTGCACCGCGACGACCGCGGGTTCTTCGTCGAGACCTATCACCTGGATCGGTACCGCGAGCACGGCATTGCCGCGCCCTTCGTGCAGGACAATCGGTCGCGGTCCACGGCCGGCACGCTGCGCGGCCTGCACTTGCAGCTCCAGCGTCCACAGGGCAAGTTGATTCAGGTGGTCGAAGGCGAGATCTTCGACGTCGCCGTCGATGTCAGGCGCGGCTCCCCCACGTTCGGGAAGTGGGTCGCCGTCACGCTGACGGCCGACAGCTTCCGCCAGGTCTACGTGCCGCCGGGATTCGCGCACGGCTTCTGTGTCATCAGTCCGATCGCGCAGGTCGAATACAAGTGCACGGAGGTGTACAACCCTGCAAGCGAGATCGGCATTGCCTGGAACGATCCGGCGATTGGCATCGAGTGGCCGACGCGGGAGCCGCAGCTCTCGCCGCGCGACAGCCGGCATCCGACGCTCGCCGCGCTCGGGGACGCGCTGCCCGTTCTGTAACTCGTGTTCAAAAAGGGTCCGCGCTCGCGGGCCCTCGCCGCGACGAACTCCACGTTTTCCGAAGAAAAGCGCCAGGTACGCCGCTTGCCTTTACATGGGATCTCCGCTGGTCTGATTACGGCAGGGCGCCGTGAATGCTGGGGGAGCCAGATCAGTGGGGGCAGAGGGGCATCGCAATGACGCGATGCCCTTTTGTTTTGTACCGGAATAGAATCCACTTACATCGGTTGATCCAGCCATGAAGCGGGTTCTCATCCTTCTTGCCGTTACAGCTGTCTCCGGCGCGATCGGGCACACGCAAGCTGCGCCCGCCCGCGTCGCGCTCAGCGATTTCTTCAAGCCGGGTCTCGTCTTTCAGGATCGCAACGGCGACAGCCTGGTCGACTTCGTCAACGCGCGCGTGGCGTTGGCGGAGCAGCCGACCGCCGGTGAGTTGTCGGCCGCGGCCGACATCGCCGCCCGGCTCGGGTTCGAAACATCCGCCATGGATCTCCCGATGGTCCGCGAGAAGGCCGGACGCTAGCGCGGACCGAGCCGGCGATTTTCGTCGGCGTGAAATCACTCAATGGCGTTGGCGTCACGGTGGATTCCCTCCTCGGCGGCGCGCCGCTCAAAGCCGGCGACGGCCTCGTCGCCGCGTTTTCAGCCGGCGGCCAGCTCGCGCTCGCCGTCCTTGGCGGCGACGACAACGGCGTCGACCGCGGCGGCCCTCAGCCTGGCCGGCCGCCTGCCGTTCGTCTGGGATCAGAAAGGACCCACGACCGACAAGATCGCCGACGATGTGAAGGAATTTCTGAGCACGAAAGCCATCAGTGCCAGCGCCTCCGTCGCGACGGCGGTCTTCGTCAAGCACAACACCGATGGCGCGGAACGCGTCGTCGTGGACCTGCAGCTGGCGTCGGCGGGAGACGTCATCAAAGCGCAGGTGGCGCTGAACCAGATGGTGGCGATCGGCGGTCGCGACGCGAAGCGGCCGCTGTCGTATCCGAACATCCGATCGGTGCGGGTCCGCGTCCGCGGCGCCGGCACATCGGTGTCGACGGTGGACATTCCGCGGGCCGCGGCGTCAGTGGCGGACGCGACGCCGTCCACACAGCCGCCGGCCCGACGGCCCGGCGGTGGCGCGAAGGAAAACTTCGATCTCTCGACGTTCTACGCCAACGAAGGCGCCCTCGCCGATTCCGACAACAATCTGATTCCGGATCGCATCGACGTCCTCCTCAGCCCGGATGGCGACGGAACGGACGGCGTCGTGGATCTCGCTGCGCGGCTGGGCCTGGAGTCCACCGGCATCGCGCTGCCGATCGCGAAGCCGCCCAAGAGCATCGCCGCGCCCGAGAGCGAGCCGATTCTGGTGGTGATCGGCGTGTCGCATCCGCTGCTCGATCAGTTGAGCGAGGCGCGGAAGTGGGAACGCCCGACGCTCGCGCCGGGCGAGGGGCTGATCCAGATCGTGAAGAAAGCGTTCGGCGAGAAGTCGGCGCTGATCGTCACCGGCGGCGACGCCGCCGGCGTCGATCGCGCGCTCACGCAGCTCGCCGAACGGCTGCCGCACATCTGGGCCAGGGGCAAGGACCGCACGACGCTGGACGACGTCGAAGACGATGTCAGGAAATTCGTGGCTGGCCGATCGCCGGCGGGCCAGGCGGCGATGGCGCTCTACAAGATCGACAAGCTGGCCGAGAAGCTGCGCGGCAAGGACCTGGCGTCGGCGCGCGTGCGTGTGTTCGTCGAGAAGGCGGACGAAGGGCTGGCGGCGCTGGTGACGAAGCGAGTGTCCACCTCGATCGCCGCGTCCGTGGACGTGAGCGTGCAGAACCTCGACGTGCAGAAAGCCAGGCCGCTCATCACCGACGATCTCTCGATTCCGTCGGAGGTTGACGAGTTCTGGGCGAAGCTTCGCAAGAGTGTGCTGCCGGGCCTCAAGCCGAAGAAACGTCTGCCGGTGGCCCTCGAAGCGCGGCTGAGCGAGCCGCCGGAAGTCCGGAAGCGAATCGAACAGGAGGCGCGCGCCGAGCTCGTCAAGGCCGGCGCGGACGACAAGAACACGACCATCTCGATCCTGTCGGCGTACAAGCAGGGGTATCACTGGCTGTACGACGTCGTGCGCCCGGCGCTCGCCGGCCGGGCGGTGGATCGCATCACGATCAAGTTTGCGGAGATCGGTCCGCCCGCCGGCTGGAAGCAGCAGGGGATGTTCGCGCCGACGCGCTGGCTGCTCGAGCTCTATCCGATCGACGAGATTCTCGCGACCGAGCTGCGACTCGACCGCGGCAAGATTCGGTTCGAGATGACGCCGATCGGATCCCCGACCTATGAAGTCGTGGCGAACGCGCGCGACGGCTCCGAGCTGTTCAAGCGCACGTTCGAGCCGGCCGTGATCGAGCGCGCCTTCTTCGATCGATTCCCCGACTACGAGAAGGTGCGGGTCACGACCGGGTGGATCAAGGCGGAGATCGCGGGCCGCTCCGTCGTCAACGAGCGGGTCGTCACGGATCCCGAGCGTTTCTGGGATCGTCTTCCAGTCGAAGACGCTGCCCGCGCTCTACGACCACGTGATGGCGATGGGCAAAGGCAAACCGCGCGCCGAGGACGCGCCGTTTTTCGGCGAGCTGAACGTCGACCTGACGCTCAGCGAACCGGAGTACCGTCTGCCGGTCGATCAGGAGCAGGTCTCGTCCCTGGAGGCGATCCACGAGGAGATCTACTTCAACACGCATCCACTTCTTCGACGTGATGGGCCGCTTCACGCGCGGCGCCGGCCTCACGTATCCAGGCCGCATCATCCCGGTGATGCACCCGAAGGCGGACGGAAAGCCGGGCCGCGCGAAGATTTCCGTGACCGGCTTCGACGCGCCGCGCCCATCCGTCGTCGTCGAGTACGTGGAGCGGAACGGCCGTCGCGGCGAGCTGCGGCTCGACCTGCCGAAGATCGCCGTCGACCGGCCGCAAACGCTGGCGGCCGCGGTTCGCGCCGGGCGGGACGGCATCGAGCGCCTCGACGTCCGCGTCAAGGTCGACACCGAGACGCGACGAGCGGGACGCGCTCGTCATGCGCACCTCCGAGGAGCGCGTCGATCGGACGATGATTTCGGCGGAGCAGGTGAGCGCGGTCGCTGACAATCTCGCGCAGCTGCACGCCGCCGGCCTGTACCGCGATGCTCTCGCCTACCACGATCTTGAGCGGGGTGCGCCTGACGGTCGGATGGGAGCACGAGAGCAAGGCCGGAACGCGAAACCGTCGCGACGCTCGACAGCAACGGATCGCCCAAGCCGTTTCCGGACATCAAGACCGCGGCGGATCGCGCAGGACGCCCACGCGCGTCGGCGACCGGCCCGGATGCCGGTCCGCTCGTGCAGTGGGACACGCCGATTCCTCCGCCCGAGGCCTACGCGATCCTGGCGAAGATGTCGGCGTTCAAGGAGGCGACGGTCTACAAGGTGGGCGAGAGCTATCTCGGCAAGGACGTGTGGGCCATGGATCTGATGCCGCCCGTCACGGCCTCGCACTGGTCGCAGGCCAAGCAGACGGCGCTGAAGCCGACGGTCGTGTATTCGGCGCGCCAGCACGCGAACGAGGTGTCGTCGACGAGCCACGTCCTGCGGATGGCGGAGCTGCTGCTGACCGATCCGGTCTATCGGGAAAAGCTGAACAAGGTCAACGTCGTGATCCACCCGATCACGAACGCCGACGGCGCGCAGCTCGCCTACGACCTGCAGAAGATCAATCCCGACCTACATGCTCCACGCCGGATATCTGGGTGCGCTGGGCGTGGACGTGACGAGCGCGCAGTGGGAGAACGACCCGATTTATCCCGAGAGCGGCATCCGGCCGAAGATCTGGCGCACGTGGCTGCCGGACATCTTCCTCAACCCGCACGGCTACCCGTCGCACGAGTGGGTGCAGCTCTTTTCGGAGTACGCGGCCTGGGTGCGCACGCGGGCGGTCGAGACGCGCGACTACTGGACGATGCGCGGGTGGTGGATGCCGGGGTTTGCCTGGCTCGACGATCCGCGCTATCCGCGGCACAAGGACGAGCAGATGAAGCTGCTCTCCATGATCACCGAGTACACGAAAGCATCGCGCCGAGCACCGTCGCCCTGAACGAGCGCGCCTACGATCGCTACAAGCGCTACAGCTTCGATTTCGATCAGAAGAACTTCAAGCTCGATTTCACCAACGGCGTGCTGATCTACAAGTCGATCAAGGGCGCGCGCGCGAATCCGCAGGCGAACGATTTCATGACGCAGGAATCCCAACGTGACGATCTGGGAAGGCGTCACCGAGGCGCCCGACGAGACCGCGCGCGGCGACTGGATGAAGCTCGTCGCGAACGCCGGCCTGCAGTGGGACAAGGCGATCCTCGACTACCTCGTGCAGGGCCGCCACGACGTCGAGCGCAAAGTCGATCAGTTCTGGGGCGGCGTCAGCCTGACCGTCAACTCGTCCGCGCCCGCCGAAGCCGCCGAAGCGGACGCAGAAGAAAACGACGGCGGCAGAGCGGACGGGCAGGTAGGCGATAGGCAGGAAGTCGGGCTGTCCGCCCAGCCCGCTCCGAGCCATGCGCATCGACATCAACTCCGACGTGGGCGAGTCCTTCGGGGCCTACACGATCGGCCACGACGCCGGCCTGATGAGATCGATCACCTCCGCGAACATCGCCGCCGGTTTTCACGCCGGCGATCCGTCGGTGCTGCGCGAAACGATCCGCCAGGCGAAGACGCACGGCGTGGCGGTCGGCGCGCATCCGGGGTTTCCCGGATCTCGTCGGATTCGGCCGGCGCGAAATGAACGTGACGCCGAAGGAAGCCGAAGACTTCGTGCTGTATCAGGTCGCCGCCGTCGCCGGCGTGGCGGCGGCCGAAGGCGTCACGGTGCAGCACGTGAAGCCGCACGGCGCGCTCTTCAACATGGCCGTGCGCAACGCGGAGCTGTCGGCGGCGATCGCCCGGGCGGTGGCGGCGTTCGATCGGTCGCTGATTCTGTTCGGTCTGCCCGGATCGGAGATCCTGACGGCCGGCCGCGCCGCCGGGCTGCGCGTGGCCGCCGAAGTGTTTGCCGATCGCGCGTACGAGCCCGACGGGTCGCTGGCGTCGCGGCGCAAGCCCGGTTCGGTGATCCACGATCCCGACGCCGTCGTCGCGCGCGCGGTTCGCATGGTGAAAGAGCAGACGGTCGTCGCGATCGACGGCTCGGTGGTCCCGCTCGAAGCCGACACGATCTGCGTCCACGGCGACACGCCGGGCTCCGACGATCTCGCGGCGAAAATCCGCGCCGGCCTCGAAGCGGCCGGCGTCACCGTCAAAGCGATCGGCCTGGCATGACCATCGAGCTCGATCGCACCAGCTGTCGATCAGCCGATCAGCCATCAGCCATCAGCCCTGGCGAGCGAGGCTCTTGGCGTGGTGGCACGAGGCCGACCTGCGCGCCCGCCGCGCGTTCATCGCCGCGTCGCTCGGCTGGATGCTCGACTCGTTCGACGTGATGCTCTACGCGATGGTGCTCGCCTCGCTCATCGAGGATCCGACGCTGCACCTCTCGCTCGCCATCGCCGGCATCCTCGAACTCGGTCACGCTGCTGTCCGCCGCCGCCGGGCGGCATCGCCTTCGGCGTCATCGCGGATCGCGTCGGCCGCAAGCGCGCGTTGATGGCCGCGGTGCTGATCTACTCGATCTTCACGGCGGCGTGCGGCTTCGCGCAGTCGGCGCTGCAGCTCGCCGTGTTCCGCGTGCTGCTCGGGCATCGGCATGGGCGGCGAGTGGGCCACCGGCGCGGCGCTGGTGTCGGAATCGTTTCCGGCGACGGCACCGCGGCAAGGCGCTCGCGTTCGTGCAGAGCTCGTGGGCGATCGGCTACGGCCTCGCGGCGCTGGTCAACCTGATCGTGATGCCGCTGTGGGGCTGGCGCGGCGTCTTCTTCGTCGGCGTGCTGCCGGCGCTCTTCACGCTGTGGATTCGGCGCCGCGTCGAGGAGCCGACGATGTGGCAGTCGGCGGCGCCGGCCGAGCGCGGCCGCTTCAGCACGCTGTTCAAGCCGGGCATCGTCGGCGTGACCGTCGCCATCGCGTTGATGAACTCCTGCTGCCTGTTCGCCTGGTGGGGGCTGAACGCGCTGGGTCCCGGCGTACCTCCGGCTGCTCGCCGGCGCAGGGCGGCATCGGTCTGTCGTCGTCGACGATGTCGATGTTCGTGATCGCGATGCAGGTCGGGATGTGGTTCGGCTACGTGACGCTTCGGCTTCATGGCCGACGCGATCGGCCGGAAGCGCACCTACGTCATCTACGTGCTGGCGCGCGGCCGTGCTGCTGCCGCTCTACGGGTTCTTCGCGTATCCGGTCGCGCTGCTGCTGCTCGGTCCGTTCGTCGCGTTCTTCGGCACCGGCTATTTCAGCGGCCTCGGCGCGCTCGTCGCCGAGCTGTATCCGACCACGGTCCGCGCGACCGCCGCCGGCTTCTGCTACAACTTCGGCCGCATCGCGAGCGCCGCCGCGCCCTTCATCGGTCGGATCGCGTGGCGCAGACGCGCGGCTTCGGCGCCGCGTTTCCATCACCGGCGCGGCGTTCCTGCTCGCCGCCTTCGCGTGGATCTGGATTCCTGAAACGCGCAATCGTGAGCTGACCTGACGCGATGCGGTCTGTTTTCATCGCGCTGTTCGCGGCCTGGGCGTCGAGCGGCTGTCTGGTGGTCACGCTGCAGCCTGCGTACGACGATCAATCGCTGGTCTTCGAAGAAGCGCTGCTCGGGCAGTGGGAAAACGCCGAGGACGGCACACGCGCGACGATCGAGCGCGGCGAGTGGCGGTCCTACAAGATCACCTTCGTGGACCGCACGGCGACGCGTGTGTTTCAAGGCAACCTCACGAAGATCGGCGCGTCGACGTTCCTGGACCTCACGGAAATGCGCGGCGCCGATCCGGGTCCGCTGCTCGTGCCGGTCCACACCATCGCCCGCCTCGCCATCAAAGGCGACGAGTTGGACGTGGCGCTGCTGGACTACGACTGGTTCATGCGCGCGATGTCGCGAAAGACGCTCGGCCGCCTGAGCACGGCCGTCGACGACCGCCGCAACGCCGTCATCACCGCGACGACCGGCGAGGTGAAGCGCTGGCTCGCGCAGACGCCGCCAGGCGCGTTCGCGGCGCCCGCTACATTTACGAGAAAGTAGTCGAACATGAAACCCTCGCTCGCGCTGTGGATCGCGCTCGCCACCTCGCTCGGCGCGCAGCAGCCGCCGCCTCAAACAGTTCAGGACGAGTACGCGACCTACGAGCTGCTCGCGCCCGAGACCAACGCGTTCCGGACCGACTATGAGGTCGCAGTCACGACCGCCGGCGCGACCAGGTTCTACGACCGGATTGGCAGCGGCCTGCAATCCGTGCCTCCGGCTGTCGGCGGACCCGATCGCGTGATCGACCTGATGACGGGCGAGCCTCTCCAATTCGAACTGCGGAGCGAGTACCTCGACATCCGGCTCGCGCGTCCGGTGCCTGCCGATGGCGGTCAGGCCCGCCTTCGCATCGTCAAGACCTACAAGGACGCGAAGAGCTACTACCGTGAAGGCGACGCCATCGTGTTCAGCCGGTCGATTGGTCTCCGTCGCGCGGCCTTTGTGCTCCCGGCGGGCTTCCATCTCGTCGAATGCAGCGTGCCCGCGCAGGTGTTGTCGGAGCCCGATGGACGCGTTCGCGTCAGCTTCATGAATCAGGCGCCCGGAGCGGCCGCGCTCGTCATCAAAGCCCGGCCCGGTGCGCCAACCGGCGACCCGGCGAAGCCGCGCGCGCTGACGAACGCGCGAAGCTGGGAAGCGCCGCCGGCGCAAGGTCCAACGGAACGCGCACGACTCGCCGAGCGCGCCCATCAGGATCGCGACATCGTGTACTTTCTGCAGCAGCCGGACACGCACGCGTTCAGCCTCTACCACGACTACACGGAATCGCGCGAGGGCGTGGACAAGTACCTGAACGTCGTTCGCACCGGCAGCGTGGTCTCCAATCCGTCGGCGAAGATTCTCGATACCGGCGAAGCGCTGAAGGGCGACATCATGACCGGTACGCAAATGAAAGCGGCAGGAATCGATGCCGGCGGCGATCAGGTTGCGCCCGATCAGCAGGTGGTCGTGACGCACTTCGCGCCGGTCAAGAAGGGTCAGTCGGTGCGCCTGCGCCTATCGGAGACCTACACGGCGCCGCAAAGCTACCGCTTCGAGGGCGACGAGTTCACGTTCGAGCGAAGCCTCGGGCGTCCGCGCAACTCAGTCGTGCTGCCGCGCGGCTGGTACTTGACGTGGCTGTCGATTCCAGCGGTGATTCGACAAACGCCCGATGGGCTGACGCGCGTTGATTTCGTGAACGGCCGGCCCGACGGCGTCGACGTGTTGATGAAGGGAAGAAGCGCCTGCGACAGCAGTGAGGTGCGTATGAGTCCGCCAGGCGCAAATCGTGACATGGTTGGCGTCGGTAGGTCGTTCGCTGCTCGTGTTTGGCGTCGCGGCTCTCGCTGACGGCCGCGCCGATCCGGCTGGCGCGGCATCCGGACTATCACGCGGGCAAGGTCGCGTTCAGCTATCTCGGCGACATCTGGGTGGCGAACGAAGACGGCACGAACGTGCTCCGGCTCACCGACAACCGCGGCCACGAAATGTACCCGCGCTTCTCGCCGGACGGCCGCTGGATCGCGTTCTCGTCCAATCGCTACGGCAACAACGACGTCTTCGTCGTGCCGGCCGCCGGCGGCACGCCGCGGCGGCTGACCTTCCACTCCGGCAACGACGAGGTCGTCGGCTGGACGCGCGATTCGCAGCACGTGCTGTTCCGTGCCGCGCACGGCGACGGCGCCTTTCCCAACGTCGCGACGCTGTATCAGGTCGCCGTCGGCGGCGGGCAGGAGCAGCCGCTTCCGGTCGACTGGGGCTACTGGGGCAGCTATTCGCCGGACGGCAAGTCGCTGGTCTTCAACCGCCATCCCGCGACGTGGACGCGCCAGCACTATCGCGGCAGCTATCGCGGCGGACCTGTGGATCGCGGACCTGGCGCGCGAAGACCTACACGAAGCTGCTCGCCGACGAGCGCTACAACCGCTACTGGCCGATGTGGGGCGCCGACAACGCGATCTACTTCGTCGCCGATCCGCTGCCGAACGACAAGAACGTCGCGCCCGGCAGCGCGGACGTCCGCAAGAGCGCCAACAACATCTACAAGATTCCCGGCGAACGGCGGCCAGCCGGTGCAGGTGACGCACCACCCGGACGGCAATCTGTTCTGGCCGTCGATGTCGAGCGACGGCAAAGTGATCGTCTACGAGGAGATGTTCGGCATCTGGAAGCTCGACGTCGCGTCCGGCAAGACCAACGAGATCAGGATCGAGATCGCCGCCGACGAGAAGGACAACGAGACCGACGTCGAGATCGTCACCAACGAGGTGGACTCGTTCGACATCTCGCCGTCCGGGCGGCGCGCGGTGATCTCGGCGCGCGGCCAGATCCTGACGATCGCCACCGAGCGCGGCGACATCACGCGCGTCGCGCCCGACCGATGGCGTCGCGCAATCAGTTCCCGAAATGGTCGGCCGACGGCAAGTACATCGCCTACGTCTCGGACAAGTCGGGCCGCGACGAGATCTGGATCAGCGATCCGGAAGGCAAGACGCCCGAAGAAGATCACCGATCTCGACAACGAGAAGGGCGCGCTCGTCTGGACGCCCGACTCGAAGTCGCTGCTCTACACGGCCGCCGACAAGAAGCTCTACAACTACACGCGTCGCCGACGGCAAGACGCGCCGTGGTCACGTCGAGCGACGTCAACCGGATCGGCTCGGTCGTCGGTGTCGCCCGACAGCAAGTGGGTCGCGTTCTCCAAGCAGGATCGCACGCTGCGCTCGCACGTCTACATCGCGCCGATCGCCGGCGGCGAGGAGCGGCACGTCTCGGACGATCGGCCTGCTCTACTCCGAGAACAACGCGGTCTGGACCGCCGACGGCCGCTATCTCGTGTTCACGTCGAGCCGAGGGCTTCAGCAACGGCATCGCGACGCAGGGCGGCATCGGCACGACGATGAGCGCTGTGGGCGCTGTCGCTGCGCGATCAGGAGCGCGATCCGATGAATCGCGACATCGACAACGAAGCGCAGGGGCTGGCGGCCGAAGCGGCGGCGCGACAGAACGGCCGGGCGAGGCGGCGCCGCCGGCGCGAGCGCGCCGCCGCCCGACGTGCGGATCGACTGGAACGGCCTCGCGCGCCGCGCGCGGCGGCTGACCGTGCCCGGCACGACGCTCGGCGCGCCTGACGCCGGCGCCCGAAGGCCATTCCGTCGCGCTCACCGTTTCGACGGCCGGCGCCGGCGGCGGGCGCGGCGGCCGCCGGCGACGACGATCCGGCGCCGGCATCTACATCGTCAACGTCGAGAGCGGACAGCTGACGCGCGTGCCGCCGGCGCCGCAGCGGTCGACGGCGCGGTGCGCGGTGGCGGCGCGCGGCGGCGGCTCCAGGCGGTCGGTCGGCGCCGGCGCGGGCATGGTGTTCGCGCGCGACGGCCGCACGCTGTACTTCCGATCCGGCAACCGACCTGTTTGCGGCGCCGATCAACCTCAACGCCGGCGCGAACGCGCCGGCGGCGGCGCCGGCCGGCGGCGGCGGCCGGGCGAGGCGGCGCGCGGCGGCCGCGGCGGAGCGCCGCGTCCGACGCGCCGGCGGCCGGCGGCAACGCGACGGCGCGACAGGTCACCTACACGCGCAACCTCGAAGTCGATCGCAAGGCGCTGCGCGCGCAGGTGTTCAACGAGGGCTGGCGGATCATGAAGAACCGCTTCTACGACGCCAAGATGCACGGCGCCAACTGGAACGCGCGTGCGCGAGATGTACGAGCCGCTGCTCGACGAACATCGTCGACGAGCGAAGAGCTGCACACCGTCATGATGATGATGATCGGCCACCTCAACGCGTCGCACACCGGCGTGAGCGGCGGCCCGATCCGATCATCGCGACACGTGCGCAGACGCGCTATCCGGGCTTCGACGTCGTCGGCGACGCGTCCGGCTATCTACAAGGTCGGCCACATCTACAAGAACGGGCCGGCCGATCACGACTACCTGAAGATCGAGACCGGCAACTTCATCATCTCGATCGACGACCGCGATCTGAAGACGAGCGACAACTACTGGCGCGCACTTCACGATCGCCGTCGGGCAACAAGTTCCATTTCATGGTCAACGACAAGCCGGCGAAGGACGGCGCGTGGGAGGTGACGATCACGCCGGTCGCGCGGCAGGCGTTCGCCGATCTGCAGTACGCGCGCTGGGTGGACGACCGGCGCGAGATGGTGACGAAGGCGAGCAACGGCGAGATCGGCTACCTGCACATCCGCGCGATGGACGCGCCGTCGCTGCGCCAGTTCCAGCTCGATCTCGCGGCGAACCGGACGAAGAAGGCGCTCGTCATCGATCAGCGCTTCAACGGCGGCGGCGGCATCGATCAGGAGCTGCTCGCGATCCTCGCCGGCCGGCAGTATCAGTACACGATCGGGCCGCGACGCCGGCTTCCAGCAGCCGCGGCCGCAGAATTTCTACGGGCCGATGGTCGTGATGCAGAACGAGCGCTCGGCGTCGGACGCCGAGATGTTCCCGGCCGGCTTCAAGGCGCTCGGTCTCGGCAAGGTCGATCGGCGTGCCGACGATGGGCGCGGTGATCGGCACCGGGTCGTACACGCTGCTGGATGGATCGACGATCCGCACGCCGGGCAGCGGCGTCTGGACGGTGACCGGCCAGAACATGGAGAACTACGGCGTGCCGCCGGACGTCTTCGTCGACAACACGCCGGCGGATTTCCTGAAGGGCCGCGACGCGCAGATCGAGAAGGCGGTCGAGGTGTTGAAGGCCGACCTCGCGGCGCCGAAGCGGACGACGTCGCAGCAGCAACAACCGATTGCGAGGAGGAGCGTGCAATGTGTTCGCAGTGAGCTGGGTGAATCGGGGGACGGGGAGCGAGGAATCCGAGAAGCGCTCGTCTGAGCGCTGTTTTCGAAGTGGCAGCCGCCGGCCGGCGTGGAGTTCAAGGCGTTCTACGACTACGCGGACGGAAGCGGCGGCACTGCCATCATCGAAACCGATTCGGCCGAGAAGCTGCTCGAAACGACGGCGCCATGGTCCACGTTCTTCACGTTCACGGCTCGGCCGCTCGTGGCGTCGGAGAAGGGGGCGGAAATCTTCGGCAAGACGGCGGCCTGGCGCGATTCGATCAAGTAGCGCCTACTCGATCCGTTACCGTGCCGGCCCCAGGACCACGGCCGCGATCGCATTGGCGATCTCTCCCAGCGGCGCGTCTTCGAGGTTGGTCATGATCACGAGGACCGCACCGCGCTCTGGTGAAATGCGGACCAGGCTCGACGCTCCGGCCTGGTTGCCGCCGTGCGTGACGTTCTTGCGCCCGTTCCGCATCTGCACGCCAAACCCGTAGCCGTACCCGGCGTCTGTGCCGTCGCGGGTTTTCTGCGCGGTCCACATGGCGTCGAGCGTCGATTGATTGACCAGCGTGTGATCGAACAGCGCCAGCACGAACCGCACGTAGTCGGAGGGCGTCGAGACGAGGCCGCCGCCCGGCGTCTTCATGCTCGTGTCGTGCAGGGCGGTGTTGTAGACCGTGTCGGGCCGCGCGATCGCCTGCGCCGCCGGAGGCAGCCTCTTCATCTCGTCTGCCGTCAGCAGGAGATATCCGCGGACGCGCTTCGGGACGATCTGAAAGACGTCGTCGACGGCAGTGTGTGACATGCGCGCTCGATCGAAGACGTTCGTCTGCAGGTAGGCCGCGTAGGTCGCCTTGGACGCTCCTTCGATGACGCACCCGAGCACGGAGAAACCGAAGGTCGAGTACCTGGTACTTCGTGCCAGGTTCGTGCAGAAGGGGATCGTTCTTGAAGAGCGCGAGCGATTCCTGAATCGTGAAGTAATGCTGGGTGCCGGTGGACTCGCCTGGCCTCTTGTAGTGGCGGACTCCCGCGAGGTGGCCGAGCAGCAGCCGCGTCGTGACCGGCCACGGTTTTTCCGGAAAGGCGGGACAGTACCTGCTGAATCGGCGCGTCGAGGTCGATGGCGCCGCGCTCGACGAGCTGCATGACGGCCGTCGCCGTGATCGGCTTCGCCAGCGACGCCGTCCGGAACCGGCTCTCCTCGTCCACGGCGAGGCGGTTCTCGAGATCGGCAAACCCGAAGCCTTTCACGTACTCGAGGCGGCCATTCAGCGCGAAGCCACGCCCACGCCGGGGATCTTGAGCCGGACGCGCTGCGCCTCGATGATTTCGTCGACCTTTTGGCGCGATTCCTGGGTCAGCTCCGGGATGGCCTGGCCGTGGACGAGCGAGGCTGCCGCCATCAGTCCGGCGGCGACAACGTAAGCAGACATTTGTCTAAATACGATGGCGGATCTGCTGATCATGGTCACGTGCCTCGTTAGCGGCTTGGACTCGGGGACGGACTCGGGGACGGACTCGGGGACGGACTCGGCGATGGACTGGGACTGGGCGACGGGCTCGAGGATCCGACGCCGCCGGTCAGCAGCTTCAGCGTGCGACCCAGGCTGCGACCGACCCCTCGCCAGAATCCACGCGTCCCCGATCTGATCTCGTTGCGCAGCGCGCGCACGAACGGCCGCATCGGCGGAACACTCGGGTCGCGGCGAACCGCAAAGGTGTCCTGCGCGGCCGGCGGCCCTTCGACTTGGCTCAGGGCAGGCAGGTGCGCCTGAATCTCGGCCGACACGATCTCGTTGACCTCGGCCATCACGATGTCCACATGTTGATCGCGCGACGGAGCCGGATCGACGACCGACTCGATCGAGCCGGAGAGGCGATCGAACACGCGATCCGCTGCGTCGATGACGACGCTCGCGGCGGCGTCGACGGAGTCGGCCGTGGCCTGACGACGTGCCGTTGCACGAGGTGGCACATCGCGCGCCGGTGCCGGCCGCGAGGCGCTCTCCGACGGCACATGCATCCCGAGCGGCGCCACTGGAGCCGATGTGAGCGCCGGCGCATCAACGACCATCGCTTCGCCGCGATCGTGCGGGACACCCGGCAGCACGACGATCGCGAGCGCCACCGTCGTCGCATGGGCGACCAGGGGGCGAACTCGTGCCGGGCCTCGACCGCTGACGAGTCGCTCGACGCGATCCGCGAGCGGGTGGCGGCGGTCGCCGAACGCGACGCCCACGCCGAGTGGTGCGCTGACCGCGGCCGCCCGCAGCAGGACGTCGCAGTACGCGTCTCGCTCGATGACGCCGGCCCGGATCACCTCGTCGTCGCACACTTCCTCGTGAACGTGGCGAAGCGTGCGGGACACCATCCACACCGCGGGATTCCACCACCACAGCGCGCAGGCGACCGACCGAATGCCGGCCCACAGCAGGTGACCGTGCCGGTGATGCGCCAGTTCGTGGCCGATGACCGCATGGAGTTCGGCAGGATCCAGCGACTGCTCCAGCGCGCGCGGCACCAGCACCGCTGGTTTCAGGATGCCGATGGCGATAGGTGCCGGAACATCGTCGCTGACGCCGATCTGAATGCGGCGGCGAACGCCGATGCGCTCGGCGACGCTCGCGGTCAGGCGTCGTGTCGCGTCGGCGGGCGATTGTGCCGTGCGTCGCAGGCGGATCAACCGCAGCGTCGACACGAGAACCATGCCCGCGACGATGACCACGCCGGCGACGTAGGCGGCGACGAACAGCGACGTCCATGGGAAGCCGTCCACTGTCGCCATTCCTCCCGCGTTCGCCGAAGCGGACATCGGTCGTGCCCGCGGCAGCAGGGCGAACACGCCGACGGAGGTGTAGGCGAGGGGCGGCGTCAGGAATTTCAGCAGCGCAATGGCCAGAACGGCCTGCCGGATGACCGCAGGCGCTCGCCGCGCCACCTTCGCGACAGCAAGGGCGACAATCGCCACCGCGGTGGCCTGCCACGCGGCGTCGACCCACAGCGCAACGAGGCCCTCGAAGGTCATCGCGATCCCTCGCGTTTGCGGCGAAGGTCGCGCACGAGCCGCTGAATCGCTTCGAGCTCCTGCGGCGTCGGCGGCCGCGTCTCGAACAGCGACGCCACGAGGTCGACAGGGCTGCCGGCGAACACGCGATCGACGAGCCGGCGCATCACGGGACGCAGCGCCGCGGTGTGGCGTCCCGTCGGCATGTAGACAAACGCCTTTCCGCTGGGACCCTTCTTCCGCGCGACCAATCCGCGGCGCTCGAGCCGGCCGAGCAGCGTGAGCACGGACCCGTGCGCCATCGGCCGCTGATCCCACAGCGCCTCCCGAATGTCGCGCGCGGTCGCTTCGCCGCGGCGGTGCAGGCAGGTGAGGACCTCGAGCTCGGCGTCAGGGAGGCGGCGTTCAGCCATTCAGGGAATCAGTGATAACAGACGCGTGTCTGTTTCGCAAGAGTTAATTACGACAGCTGTCTAAATATGGTTCCGTCAGTGGGCTCGAAGAACTGTGGGGTCCGGGCACAGAACGTGGGGTCCGGCTTTAGCCGGACCTACAGAGCCCGGAGTAGGTCCGCCTGAAGGCGGACCCCACGCGGGGAGGTGGCGTTACGAACCGGCCTTGATCCGGTACGTCCCGTCGTCCATCGCTTCGCGGTAGGTGCGATGGCAGCCGCCGCACTTCTGGGCCAGCGCCCCCGCGTGCGTGCGCGCCTGATCCCAGTTGCCGGCCGCGACCGCGGCCTCGAGCGCCTCGGCGTCCTTGACCGCGTCCCGCGACATCTGGGTCGGCTCGGGCTTGTTCTTCGCTTTCCAGAAGTTCTCGGTCTCGATGAACATCCGCTTGAGGAGGCCGGCGTGTTCCTTCGTGAGCGCGACGTCCATCTTGTCGATGTCGCCGCGGAGCGCGGTGTTCGCGGGACCGACCTGCTTCATGACCTTGGCCAGGGCGAGGTCGTCGGCGGTTGGCGGCGGGATCGGTTTCTTGGCGACGTCGATGCCGGCGTTGTTCACGACTGCCGTCGCCAGCACGACCGGACGGCCCTTGTATTTCGCAACAACCTCGGGCGAGATGTCGAGCGTGTAGCCCTTGGCTTTCTTCGCGACTTCGGCCGGATCGAACGCCATCAGCTCGCCGATGACCGTCACGTAGGTGTTCAGATCGACCGTGCCGTTCATCGTCGGCGCCAGCACGAGGATTTCCTTGCCGGTGCTTTTCGTCTTGTCCTGATCGACCGAGATGGCGGACTTCGAAAGGACCTGTTCAACGGTGGCGGTGACGGTGACCATCTCGCCGTAGTAAGCCTCAGGCTTGTTCGCCAGCGTGCTCGCCGCGAGCGGCACATACGGCTTCTGCTGTGCCTGCGGCCGGCGCCGGTGCTGCCGGGGCGGCCGGTTGCCCTTGTGCCGCAGGCTGGGCCTGGGCTGGAGGTGGCTGCTGCGCCAGCGGCGCCGCGAGGAATGCAAGCAAAAGCAGTGCGGCAATCGTGCTGAATTTCATGGTGACGATTTTACCTAAACCGCTACGCCCGGGGCGAGCAGCATGAGCAGCAGAGCCTTCTGCCCGTGCAGGCGATTTTCCGCCTGATCGAACACGACGGACGACTCGGACTCGAAGACCTCGGCCGTAACTTCTTCGCCGCGATGCGCCGGCAGGCAGTGCATGAACAGCGCGCCGGGCCTGGCCAGCGCCATCAGCTCGTCGTTGACCTGATAGCCGGCAAACGCGCTCCGCCGCATCTCCGCTTCTTCCTCGCGTCCCATCGACGTCCAGGTGTCGGTGTACACCGCATGCGCCCCGACGACGGCGTCCGCCGCGTCGGTGAACAAACGGACCCGCGCGCCATGTCGTGCATGACTGGTGGCTTGCTGCACGACGGCGTGCGGCAGTTGATAGGGTTCGGGGCTGGCGACATGCACATGGACGCCGAGCATGGCCGCCGCATGCACGAGCGACGTGGCGACGTTGTTCCCATCACCCACGTACGCGATCGTGCGGCCGCGCAGCTGACCGAAGCGTTCCTGCAGCGTCAGGAAATCCGCGATCGCCTGACACGGGTGTTCTTCGTCGGTCAGCGCGTTGATCACGTGCAAGCGGCGCGCGGCCGCGGCAAACTGCTTCAGGACTTCCTGCGAGTAGGTCCGGATGATGACGCCGTCCACCCAGCGTTCGAGATTGCGCGCCACGTCGGCAACCGGTTCGCGGCGCCCCAGCGCGACGTCCGCCTGCAGCGGCACCACGTGCCCGCCCAGTTCGCGAACCGCGATCTCGAACGTCGTCCGCGTCCGCAGCGACGGCTTGTCGAAGAGCATGGCGAGATGGCGGCCGTTGAGCGCATCGGCGGTCGGCGCGTGCCGTCCGAGCGCGCGGTCCGCCTTCACGTTGGCCGCGAGCTGCAGACAACGTTCGAGGTCGGCCGTGTCGAAATCGAGGATCGACAGAAAATCCTTGCGAGCTTGCGTGGTGGCCTGAGTCATGTTCGATAGTCCGCGTTGATCCGCACGTACTCCGCGCTCAAGTCGCAGGTCCACACCGTGGACGTCGCGGTGCCTGCGCCCAGGTCGACCGACACCGTCAGATCCGCGCCCTTCAGATACTCGGCGGCCTGCGGCGCCGCTTCGTCGTAGGGCCGGCCATCCTTGAACAGCACCGTCGATCCGATCATCGACCGCGGCGCGCTCGAGCTCGAACGCGACGCCCGCTCGCCCGGCGACCGCGATCAGACGTCCCCAGTTCGGATCGCCGCCGTGAATGGCGGTTTTCACGAGCGGGGAGTTCGCAATCGCTTTGGCCGCGCGACGCGCGTCCGCAGACGACGCGGCGCCGGTGACGACGACCGTGACGAGCTTGGTTGCGCCTTCGCCGCCGCGCACGATGCCGAGCGCCAGCTCGCGGCAAACGGCGGTGAGCCCTCTCGACGAATGTGGAGTAGGTGGTCTCATCGATCGTGACGCCGCTCGCCCCGTTCGCCAGAATCATCACGCAATCGTTGGTCGAACACTCGCCGTCGACGGTGATCGCGTTGAACGTATCGTCGACTGCCTCACGCAAGGCGCGGTCGAGCAGCGCCTGCGGCACGTCCGCGTCGGTCGTGACGAAGCCGAGCATCGTGGCCAGCATCGGCTCGATCATCCCGGACCCCTTCGCCATGCCGCCGATGGTGATCTCGGCGCGGCCGGCGCCGACCGAAAGCTTCGCGGCAGCCTCCTTGGGAAACGGATCCGTCGTCATGATCGCGCGCGCGGCCGCGGAGCCCTGGTCGGCTCCGAGCGATCGCGCGGCAACCGGCAGCCCCGCGCGCACTTTGTCCATCGGCAGCGCGACGCCGATGACGCCTGTGGACGCGACCAGAACCTGTTCGACGGGACATCCCACGAGCTGCGCGGTACCCTCCGCCATGTCGCGCGCGGCCTGCAGGCCTTCGCTGCCCGTGCACGCGTTCGCGCAGCCGCTGTTGACGACGATGGCGCGGGCCGCACCAGCCGAGCGGGTCAAGTGTTCGCGCGAGACGACGACCGGCGCCGCGACGGCGCGGTTGGTCGTGAACACCGACGCGGCGCGAGCGGTCGTGTCCGACACGACCAGCGCGAGGTCGAGCGCCTGGCTGGCCTTGATCCCGGCGGCAATGCCCGCGGCGCGGAACCCGCGCGCCGAAGTCACGCCGCCCGCAATGGTCGGAACGACGGCCGTCATCTGGCTGTCAGGCAACGCTCGCCGCGGTCGCGGTGTCGCTGTCGCTGCGGTCGGCGTCGAACACCGAGTCCAGCGGCACGACCATGCCGTACTGCCCGCATGTGCGGAAGAGCGGGCACTTCACGCAGTCGGTGAAGATCTTCTCGAGCAGCCAGGAATGCGGAACAATCGAGAAGCCCATGCGGCTGAAATAGCTGGGCGCGTGCGTGAACGCGCACAGTTTCTCGAACCCGGACCGCCGGGCGCGGCGCCGCAGTTCGTCGACGATCATCACGCCAACGCGCGCGCCGCGCGCCTTCGCATCGACGGCGAGCGACCGCACTTCCGCCACGTGCGGGCTGAGCGGAGCGAGCTCGGCGCAGCCCACAATCGAGCGGCCGCGAACCGCGACGACGAACCGGCCGGCATGCACCGTCAGTTCGCCGAGCGTGCGCGGCAGAAGGTGGCCCTCTTCCAGGTTCGCCTGGATGAGGGCGTAGATCTTCTTGGCGTCCTGGGCATCCGCTGTGCGCAGCGTGATGCGACGGGTCGTCGATCTGGTCATTCAGAGGCTCCCACGGCGCCGAGCGCAGCGTCGAGACGGTTGAGCGCTTCGTCGGCGTCGTTCTCGCTGATGACGAGCGGCGGCAGCAGGCGGACGACACGTTCCGCCGTGCGGTTGACGACGAGGCCGCGCTCGAGCGCGGCCGGGACGACCGCGGCGGCATCGCGTGTGAGCTCGAGCCCCCACATCAGCCCCGCGCCGCGGACCTCTTTCACGATCGAATGCGATGACGCCAGCGCGCGCAGGCGCCGCTCGAACGATGCGCCCACCCGCTTGACGTTCTCGGCAACGCCGCCGTCGAAGATCTCGCCGAGGACGCACAGCGCGGCGCGGCACGCGAGCAGGTTCCCGCCGTAGGTGCTGCCGTGATCGCCGAAAGACAATGTATCGGCAACTTCCTGCGAAACCAGTGCCGCCCCAATCGGCACGCCGCCCCCAAGGGCTTTGCCGACGGCGACGAGATGCGGTTTCAATCCCAGCGCCTGGAAGTAGAAGGGGTGGCCGGTGCGGCCGAGACCGCTCTGCACTTCGTCGGCGATGAACAGCGCCCCGGTTTTCGCGCACGCTTCTGTGATGGCGGCCGCAAAGGCCGGCGTGAGCGGCCGGATGCCGCCTTCGCCGATCACCGGCTCCGCGATGATGGCTGCCGTCGACGAAGAGACGGCTGCCGCCAGCGCGGCCGAATCGTTGGTCGGGATGAACGTGACGGTCGGCAGCAGCGGCTCGAACGGCGCGCGGTAGTGCTCGTCCGACGTCACCGACAACGATCCGAAGGTGCGGCCGTGAAAGGACTCGTCGAGCGCCACGAACTGCGCCCGCGGTGCGCCTTTCGTGTGCCAGTAGCGGCGCGCGAACTTCAGGCAGGCCTCGATGGCCTCCGTGCCGCTGTTGCAGAAGAACGCGCGCGAGAGCCCCGACAGGCTCGACAGCCGCTCGGCCAGCTCGCCCTGCAGCGGATGAAAGAACAGGTTGGACGTATGGATCAGCGTCCGCGCCTGCTCGCTGATCGCGCGCGTCAGCCCGGGGTGCGCGTGCCCGAGCGCGGCGACGCCGATGCCCGAGAGCAGGTCGAGATACTCGCGGCCGTCCGCGTCGTAGAGGCGCACGCCGTCGCCCCGCACGAACGTGACCGGATTGCGCCGGTACGTCTGCAGCACGAACCGCGATTCCCGCGCAACGATGTCTTCCATCACGATAGTCATCTCAGCCTCTCGAACAGGTCCCAAAATGTGGCGCAGGGCTTCAGCCCTGCGATCGCGGCCCTGAAAGGGCCGCGCTACACCCGACTCGGCGCGTTGGCCACGATCCGGGTTGCCGTCGCCGGAGTCGATCCCGCCGCCGCCGCTTCCAGCGCCACGCGATCGCGGCCGTCCACGATCAGCACATCCTCGACGCCGCTCGCCAGCGCGTGCTCGCACGCCCGCAGCTTGGCGATCATGCCGGCCGTCGCCGTTCCATCGGCGACCAGCCGTGCAACCGCCGCCGCGTCCAGCGCGGCCGCAGTCGCCCCCTTTTCGTCCCGCACTCCCGGCGTGGTGCCGGCGACGATCAGCCGCCGCGCGCCCAACCGGGCCGCCAGATGTCCGGCAAACGTGTCGGCGTTCACGTTGAACAACCGGCCGTCCACCCCGATCCCGATGCACGCAATCACCGGCACGAACCCGGCGCCCACGAGCACGTTCACGAGCCGAACGTCTGCTGCCGCCGTCGGGATGCCGACGCGGCCCAGATCCACGACGCGTCCGTCGGTCGCCTGGTGCGGCGGCGCCGCATCCGACAAGCCGCAGCCGGCGTCCGCGCCGGTCAGCCCAACCGCGCTCACGCCGGCGGCGTTGAGGGCCGCCACGAATCGCGTATTCACGGCGCCCGCCAACACCGAGACGACGACGTCGAGCGTCGGTTCGTCGGTGATCCGCAGCCCGTCCACTTGCCGCTTCTCGATCCCGGCCGTCTTGAGCGCGGCGTCGATCTCCTTGCCGCCGCCGTGCACGACGACAACCGGTGCGCTGGCTGCAATCGTTCCCAGCCCGGCGACAACCGTGGCGAGGTGCGCGCGATCCTCGAGCAGCTCGCCGCCGAACTTCAGGACCACCGGGTGACAGGGCAGAGGGACGAGTGAGGAGGGCAGAGGGACGAGATTGAAGGGATGTCTGCCCTCTACCCTCTGCTCTCTGCCCTACCGTGTCGTCCTCACAGCAACCCCGTCCTCTCATCGAGGCTCAGCATGACGTTCATGTTCTGGACGGCTTGCCCCGCTGCACCCTTCACCAGGTTGTCGATCGCCGACACGAGAATGGCGCGGCCCGACGGATCCACGCGCCAGCCGATATCGCAGAAGTTGGTATGCGCGACGTGCTTGATCTCCGGCAGCGCCGATCCGGTCAGGCGCACGAAGGCCTCGCCTGCATAGGCGCGCGTCAGCACGTCGCCAAGCGCTTCCTCGGTCGTCCCCGCCGGCACGCGCACGTACATCGTCGACAGAATGCCGCGGTCGAGCGGCACGAGGTGCGGCGTGAACGTGACCTCGCGGCCGAGGCCTTGCTCGATCTCGGCGCCGTGCCGATGGTTGAAGACGCCGTACGCCGAGAGGCTGCCGTGACACTCGGAGAAATGCGTCCGCTCCGTCGGCGTTTTGCCCGCGCCCGACACGCCCGACTTCGCGTCCACGATCACGTCGCTCCCGGCCGTGAGGAGCCCGGCGTCCACGAGCGGCGCGAGCGCCAGCACCGCGGCCGTGGGATAGCATCCCGGGTTCGCGACGAGTTGCGCGCCTTGCACCGCAGCGCGTTCGCGCTCGGTGAGGCCGTACGCGACCTGCGCCGGCATGCGATGCGTTTCCGGATACCAGCGCGCCCGCCGATCCTGGTCGCGGAGCCGGAAGGCGCCGGAGAGATCGATCACGCGGACGCCGGCGTCGGCGAGCATCGGTCCGAGCTCGGCGGCGGCGGTATCGGGCAGCGCGAGAAACACCACGTCGGCTTCGCGCAGCGCGTCGTGCGAGAGCGGCTGAACCTCGCCGTCCCAGATCCGCGCGAGCGCCGGCAGCGGCCTCGCAGATGCCGACGCCGATCCCGACGACATCGCCGCGGCGATCCGCACCGCCGGATGCCGCGCGAGCAGCCGCAGCAGCTCCTGCCCGGCGTAGCCGGTCGCGCCGGCCACGGCGATCGTCGCCGTCTTCGACACGGCGTCCGCGGATGTCTGGACTGGCTGGCTCAATGTATGCACCGGAAAGCATATTTATACACAGTTGGCCGAGTTCGATCAATAAAAATCGATGTATAATCATTCGTCCGCCGATGAAATCCCAACGCCAGGCCGCGCTGCTCGATCTGATCGACCGCGAAACATTCCACAGCCAGGAAGTGCTGCTCCGCCGTTTGCGCCGTCGCGGATTCGCCGCGACGCAGGCGACGATCTCCCGTGACATCCGCGACCTCGGGCTCGTCAAGCGCGCGGCGGACGGCGCGTATCAACGGCCCGGCGCCAACGCGCCCGCGCCGGAAACCGCGGTCGACGCGCTCGAGCGGGCGGCCGCCGAGTATCTCCGCCGCGTCGATCGCGTGCAGCAGCTCGTCGTCCTCCGCACCGGCGCCGGCCAGGCGCAGCCGCTGGCGATCGCGCTCGACCGCGCGCAGCTCTCGGAAGCGGTGGGCACCATCGCCGGCGACGACACCATCCTGGTCATCGGGCGCGGCGCGCGTGGCGCGGCGGCCCTGTCAAGCGCCTGAAGGACTACATCCAGGAATGACCCGCATCGTGCTGGCGTATCCCGACTCCGTCTGGGGACGGGAGCCGCATGGCTTCACTCCGGATCCGGTCCGAATCGACGAGGCCATCGCCTGGCTGGTCGAACATCACGACGCCGAGGTGGTCGCGCTGATGCTCGACTTCGGGCAGGGCCGCGAGCTCGAGGCGCTGCGCGACCGCGCGCTCACCGCTGGAGCCGTGCGCGCGCACGTCCTCGACGTCGCCGACCAGTTCGCCGCGCGTTTTGTCCTCCCCACGCTCAAGGCGGGAGCGCTGTATCTGGATGGCCGGCCGAATGCGCCGGGGCTCGCGCGCATGACCTTCGCGCAGAAGCTCGTCGAGACGGCCGCCATCGAGCAGACAACCATGGTGGCGCACGCCTACGGCGATGCGGATCACAGTGTCGCGACCGCCGTGCACGCGCTCGACGCGACGCTGAGCGTGATCGCGGTACCGCGAGCCATCCTCGGATCCTCCGACGCAGCGTTGGAGCCTGGCGCGGTGTCTGGTTCCGGCCGGCGGTCGGAGCCGGCGTTCGTCGATCTCACGTTCGCCCGCGGCGTGCCGACCGCCATCAACGGCGTGGTCATGCCGCTTGCTCGATCTCATTGGCACCCTCGACATGCTGACCGGCGCGCCGGCGGGGCGTGTGGATCACCGTGGCGCCGCCGCCGTCGTGCTCCACGATGCGCACCGCGGGCTCCAGGAGACCGTCGCGTCCGCCCAGTCGGATCGGCAGTCGCATGCGCGTCGATACGCTGAGCTGATCGCCGCCGGCGCATGGTTTTCCTCGGAGCGGCACGCGCTGGAGGCCGCCGTCGAAAAGCTCGAGAAAGCCGTGAACGGCGTCGTCCGGCTGCACCTGTTGAACGAGGAATGCCGGATCGTCGAGATCAAGCCGGCCGGCACCGGCAAGAAAGCGGCTGCGCGATGACAACGCTGTGGTCGGGACGCTTCGACACGGCGCCGGACGCGGCCGCGTTCGAGTTCGGCGCATCCTTCCGCTTCGATCGCCGGCTGTTCGAGGACGATGTGACGGGCAGCGTGGCCTGGGCGCGCGCGCTCGGACGCGCCGGCGTGCTGCCCGCCGACGAAGCCAGCCGTATCGAAGGCGCGCTCAGCGATCTGCTGCAGCGCGGCCGATCGGATCCGTCGCTGATCGACGGATCCGACGAGGACGTGCACACATTTGTCGAGCGGCTGCTGGTGGAGCAGCTCGGCGACTCCGGCCGCCGGCTGCATACGGGTCGATCGCGCAACGAACAGGTCTCGCTCGATCTGCGGCTCTACCTGCGCCGGCGAATTCCCGTGCTGCAACGGGCGGTGGCGGGCGTCGTGGACGCGCTCGCGGAGCAGGCCGCCGCCGCCGGCGATGCCTTGATGCCGGCGTTCACCCACTTTCGGCCGGCGCAGCCCGTGCTCGTCGCGCACTTCTTCCTGTCGCACGCGGCGCCGCTGATGCGCGACCACGCGCGGCTGGCGCTGGCGAGCGAGGAAGCCGATGCGCTGCCGCTCGGGTCCGGCGCCATCGCCGGCACCGCCTACGCGATCGACGTCGAGGCGCTGGCGCGCGACCTCGGGTTTTCCCGCGTCGTCGCCAACAGCATGGACGCGTCGTCGGATCGCGACTTTGCGGCGACGTTCCTCTATGCCTGCGCGCTGACGATGGTGCACCTGAGCCGACTGGCGGAAGATCTCGTCATCTTGTGTGGCGACGAGCACCGCTTCTTCGAGCTCGCGGACGCGCTCAGCACGGGCAGCAGCATGATGCCGCAGAAGAAAAATCCGGATCCGCTCGAGCTCGTGCGCGGGAAAACCGGACGCACGCTCGGGCATCTCGTGGCCCTGCTGACGACGCTCAAGGGCCTGCCAACCGGGTACAACAAGGACCTTCAGGAAGACAAGGAAGCAGTGTTTGGAGCCGAAGACACGCTCCGCGGAAGCCTCGGCGTCGTGCGGTCCGTGGTCGGCGGTCTGACGCTGAACCGGGCGCGCGCCGCGGCCGCGGCATCCGGCTTGCTCCTCGCCACGGATGTTGCGGACTATCTGGTGGGTCGCGGCATGCCGTTCCGGCGCGCCCACGAGGTCGTTGGCGCCCTGGTCCGCAAGCTGGTGGCCGAAGGGCGCGATTTCGCGTCGCTATCGCTTGAAGAATGGCGTGCCGCCAGCGACCTGTTTGGCGCGGATGTGGCGGACCGGATGACGCCGGCGGTGTCGGTTGCCGCCAAACGGACGCCCCAATCCACCGAGCCCGGGGCGGTCGGTGCCCGGTTGGGCGAGGTCCGGCAATGGGTAGCCAGTCTGATAGGTCAGAAGTAGCCTCCAGAGGGCGCTATTGCCCTTCAGAAACCAGCTCTGCTAATATGACCCCGCCTTTCGCAACCACATCCCCCGCCAGTGGTAAAGCTCTCGGGAGCGTAGATGCAACAGCGCCAGCTTCGGCTTGGTGACATTCTGGACGATTATTGTCCTCGCGAACGCCGCGTGACCAACCACGCCGTCGTCGCGATGGTCGGCGACGACGTGAAGCAGACCCGCTGCACGACGTGCGACGCCGAGCACGAGTACAAGCACGCCAAGGTTCCCCGGCAGCGTCGCAAGGCCGACACGCCCGCCGCGCTCTACGCGCAAGTGGCGGCGAATGGACCGAAGCGAGTTGCCCACGAGGCCACCCAGCACGGCGCCACTGCACGACGACGATGGTCTCAGGTGCCGAAACGATTGAAGAGCATATGTCTGATGAAACGTCGCCGTCGCACGAGCATGTCGTCTCGAACAACGGAGATGACGCGCACTACGAGAATGGGGAAGCGGACCATCCCGACGAGAGCGCGGTGATCGAAGGAGCGCCCGGCGGTCAGGATGGAGAAGAGGAAGAAGGGCCCGTTCATCGACCGTTGATCCGTGCGTCGCTGCCGCGTCCGGAAGGGCAGCCGCCGCCCGTGCGGCCGATCCCGGAATTCACGATCCGTCAGCCGGCCGGACGTCCCGGACGCTTCCGGCCGCGCCATCAGCGCGGCGGCGGTCAGCCGGGCAGCATTTCCAGGGCGGCAATCGCGGCAACGGCAATTTCAACGGCGGTCCACCGCGCGGGATGCGGTCTGGCGGCGGTGGTGGACGTCCCCAGGGTGCGATGCCGCGCATGGGCCGGCGTCAGGGCGGGCCGGGCGCGGGTCCCGGCCGTAAGCGATCCAAGTAGCGTCTGCCTCGGCGGATCCGCTGTGGCGCAGCCTTCAGGCCTGCGAACGCAGCGCTACAGCGCTGCGCCACGCATCTAAAATCCATCACATGTCCTCGACTTTCCGGAAAACACGGCCTCATCGTCGGCGTCGCCAACAAGCGCTCGATTTCGTGGGCCATCGCGCAGGCCGCGGCGGCCGCGGGCGCGCGGCTCGCGCTGACCTATCCGAGCGCGCGGCTCGAGGAGAACGTCCGCGAGCTGGCGGCGCAGCTCGATCAGCCGGTGCTGGCGCCGTGCGACGTCTCGAGCGACGAGCAGATCGCCGATCTGGCGGCGACGATCGATCGCGAATTCGGCGGGCTCGATTTCTTCGTCCACGGCGCCGCGTTCGCGCCGGCGCCCGAGCTGAGCAATCCCTTCGTGGACACGTCGCGCGAGGGCTTTCGGATCGCGCTCGACGTCAGCGTGTACTCGCTCGTCGGTCTGACCCGGGCCGTGACGCCGCTCATGGAGAAGCGCGGCGGCGGGAGCATCGTCACGCTCACGTTCATCGGCAGCCAGCGGGTGTTTCCCAACTACAACGTGATGGGCGTGGCGAAGGCGGCGCTCGAAGCCTCGGTGCGCTACCTGGCCGCCGATCTCGGGCCGCGCGGCATCCGCGTGAACGCGATTTCAGCGGGTCCGATCAAGACGCTCGCGGCGGCCGGCATCTCGGGGTTCTCGAACATCCTGCAGGTCTATCGCGATCGTGCGCCGCTCCGCCGCAACGTGGAGCTCGCCGAAGTGGCCGATGCCGCGGTCTTCCTGCTCGGCCCGGCCTCGCGTGGCGTGACGGGCGAGATCCTGATGGTCGACTCGGGGTTTCACGTCAGCGGCGGCGCAGTCGGATCAGTGCTCCGTCCAGTCCCTCGATTCCGTCGTTCGCGCGATGCCGATCTCTTCCAACAGCCGCGGGATCTCCTCGACGAGCGCGGGCGGGCCGCACACGAAGCACAGCGTCGCCGGATCGTGCACGAGCGCCTCGAGCACGGCGCGCGTCAGCCGGCCGCGGCCGCCCGTCCACTCCGCCGGCGTCGTTCGCGTGATCGTCTGACGCAGCTCGATGCGCCCCGCGTCGGCAAGGGCGCGCAGCTCGTCCGCATACGCGAACTCGTCGGGCGTTCGCGCGCTGTAGAGAAACCCGATGCCGTCGTGCGGAATCGTCAGCGCATGGCGCAGCATCGCGCGCAGCGGCGCGATGCCCGTGCCGCCGGCGATGAACAGGAAGCGGCGCTCCTCCGGCCGTCGCGGAAACGTGAACGTGCCGAACGGCCCCTCGACGTCCACGAGCCCGCCGACGACCGGAGCGAAGCTGTGCGCCGGCGTGTCGCTCGGCGTCGATGCCGACGAGGAGTTCGAGCGATCCGATCTCGCGCGGCGTCTTCGGGCGCCGACGCAGATCGAATACGGCCGGCGTCGCGCGTCGCCGTGCGCCGCGATCAGCACGGCCTGACCCGGCTCGTAGGGGAACTCGTGGCCGCCGAGATCGAGGCGGACAATCGTCGCGCGCGGCGTGGCCTGCAACGACTTCGCGGATCGGCAGCGTCAGCAGCACGGCAGTCACCGCTCGCGGGATAATCGCATAGATGATCCTCCGTCGCGCGCGCGGTGCGCTCCTGCGATTGGTTCGGCGTCGCTCGCTGGCGATTGCGGCTGGCCTCGCGCTCGCGGTTCCCGCTGTCTGGATCGAGTTCTTCAGCCCGTTCGAGGCGTGGTGGGTGGAGGACTGGCGCTCGTCGCCGGCGCGACCGGTGTGGCGCTCTGCTGGACGGGATTGACCGGCGCGCGTCCCGACTGGGTTGATGAGCAGCGGTAGGTCCGGCTAAAGCCGGATCCACGTGCTCTCGGACCTACCCGTCGATTTCGACGTTCTTGCGTCCGTTCCGCGACTCGGGCTCGAGCTGGTACTCGACGATCTTGCGATAGAGCGTGCCGCGGCTGATGTCGAGCACGCGCGCGGCTTCCTTCTTGTTCCACTGCACCGCTTCGAGCACGCGCACGATGTGCGCGCGTTCGGCGTCAGCCAGGGAGGGCAGCCGGTCGCCGGCCTGCTGCGGCGACGCCGCCATGGCGTGCAGGAACTCGACGTCGGTGGCGCGGATCGTCCGGCCCGGGGCCGACAGCGCGGCGCGCGCGACCGTGCTTTCGAGCTCGCGGATGTTGCCGGGCCAGTGGTAGCCGAGCAGAAGATCGAGCGCTTCGCGCGAGAAGTTCTTGCTGTCGAGCGGCAGGCCCTGCGCGGCGCAGTAGCGCGCCAGGAACCGCTGCGCCAGCACCGGAATGTCGACCTGCCGCTCGCGGAGCGACGGCAGCCGGATGGCGAAGGCGTTGACGCGGTAGTAGAGATCCTCGCGGAACCGCCCGTCGCGCACGAACTGTTCGAGCGGACGGTTGGTCGCCGAGATGAGCCGGAAGTCCACCGAGATCGACTTCTGTCCGCCGAGCCGCTCGAACCGGCGTTCTTCGAGCACGCGCAGCAGCTTGGCCTGCGCGATGAGCGACATGTCGGCGATTTCGTCCAGGAACAGCGTCCCGTCGTTGGCGAGCTCGAGGCGGCCCGGCTTGCGGTCGTGCGCGCCGGTGAATGCGCCTTTCTCGTAGCCGAAGATCTCCGATTCGAAGAGCGTGTCGGGCAGCGCCGCGCAGTTGACGGCCTGGAATTTCGCGGCGCTCCGGCGGCTGAGGTCGTGAATCATCCGGGCGACGAGCTCTTTGCCCGATCCGGTCGGTCCGAGGACCAGCACCGAGATGTCCGACTTGGCCGCGGTCCGAATCCATTCGAAGACGATCAGCATCTTCTCGTCGCGGCCGATCATTTCGCGGAAGCGCTGGACGGAGGGGGACTGATCCTCGGTGGTGACCGTCGCGCGGCGCTCGAGGAAGTGATCCAGCAGCTCCGCCGCGACCTCGCTCGTCGGCCGCTCCGACTGGTAGCAGGTGGGTGACGACCCGCGAACCACCGACGCGACCCCGAAATCCACGAGCTCGTTGACGCAGTTTTCGACGTCCAGGCGGAGCCGCCCGAACGTCTGCATGAGCGCCTCGACGTCGAAGCTCTCGCCGGGCCGCGAGCTGAGGTAGCGCAGGATGCCCGCGCGGAGCGGGGACTGCACCAGCGTGCGGAAACGTGTTTCGACGTCCGGAGCCTCAACCGGACGCGCCGGCGCCGTGGCCACTGCGCCCCTCCGGGCGCTGAAAGTCAGATCGTCCATCTCGCCGAATGGGTTATCGGCTGATCGGTTCCCGTGGAACAGTCGTAGTGGGCCCGCCGGGGCCTCTGTAGTAATCGCTCTGGTAGCGCTCGATCAGGCTCTGCATCTGGACGGCGTCGCCCTTGTGGTGCCCGTGGCAGACAATCGGGCTGGCGCCCCCGCTCGTTTCGATGAGGACGTTCGAGAGCATCACGCCCGTCTGGACCTTGACGGACGCGATGTGCGCCATGTGGATCGTTTCCTGCTGGCGTCCGAACCATCTGGGCACGTGCTGGACGACGCTGGTCGGCGTGATCAGCACCTGCGTCGGGAGCAGGCGGTTGCCCGCGCTGATGCGGCTGGCGCGGAACACGTCGCCGGTCGCAAACGGCCGCCCCTTCTGCCAGACCCAGAAGGCCAGCAGCACGACGACGAGCATGAGCGCGCCGATCGCCAATGACAGTCCGTCCAAGCTGGTCAACGTCTCCTCGGTGAGTCCGTCCGCCTCCGCTCACCGAACTCCGGAGCTTCGGCGTGACCGCGCCGAGCGCGTATCGAGCGCGGGCAGCGGACGGTGAGCAGATGTTAAGCTATTTCGACGTCGCCAAAGGAGATGACCGTTGCCGCATCGCGCGCCCGGGTCGCCTGGACACTCCCCTAAGCAGCACCTCTCCGGCAAACCCATTCGTTACTACCGACCGACCGGCAGCGCCGACGTTCGACGGCTGATCGACGAAGGCTTTCAGGCGTTCAACGCCGGCCGTTTGTCGGAGGCGTGCCAGATCTTCGCCGACAAGATGCTCGATCCGGCGAACAACACGACGATCGGCTTGACCATCGCCGGCGCCATGACGCCCGCCGGCCTCGGCGGGTGCGTCATCGAGATGATGGATCGCGGGCTCGTCGACTTCATCATCGCGACGGGCGCGAACTTCTATCACGACCTGCACTACGCGCTGAACTTCACGCTGCGCCGCGGGTCGCCGTTCGTGGACGACGTCGAGCTGTACGAGGACGGCATCATCCGCATCTACGACGTGCTGTTTCCCGCGACCGTCCTGCTCGAGACCGACTCGTACATTCGCGACTTCATCGAACGATCGGGGTTGAACGAGCCGATTGCGACGTCGGAGTTCCACTATCGCCTCGGTCTGGATCTGCTCGAGCGGTATCCGGGCTGCGATGAGCATTCCGTCGTGGCGCGGGCCGCGAAAGACGGCGTGCCGCTCTACACGTCGTCGCCCGGCGACAGCTCGATCGGGATGAACATCGCGTATCACGAGCTCATGAACGACAGCCACTTCATGATCGATCCCAACAAGGACGTCAACGAAGTCTGTGCGATGGTGCTGGCCGGCAATCAGAACGGCTGCGTCATCCTGGGCGGCGGGTCGCCGAAGAATTTCTATCTGCAGGCGCAGCCCACGCTCTGGGAGGTCTACGGGATCCCCAAGGGCGGCAACGACTACTTCATCCAGATCACGACCGATCAGGTCGTGTGGGGCGGCTTGTCCGGCGCGACGCCGGCCGAGGCGGTGAGCTGGGGCAAAGTCAATCCCGGCGTTCTTCCCGACACGGTGGTCGCGTACTGCGACTCGACGATCGCGTTCCCGCTCTTCTGCGAATACGCCGTCGGATCGCCCAACGGCCGCCGCCCGCGCAAGGAGCTCGTGCATCAGCGCGAGCGCCTGGTCGCGGATCTCACTCGCGAGGCAAAAGCGGCGCACGAGAAACGCAAGGCCGAAGTCGGACATCCGTAGGGGCGGCCCTTTCGGGCCGCCGACGCGGGCCTAAAAGGCCCGCGCTATATTCCGTCACGTCATGGGAACGCTATCCACTGAACTCGCCGAACACGCCGAACGTCTCTCGCCCTGCCCTCGCATCTACGCGGACGCGAACGTGCCCGCCGGAATCGTGGCCCACATGCGGCTGCGCCTTGGCTGGGATGTCTTGTTCGTCCTCGAAGACGACGACCTGCGACGTGCGCGGGATGTGAAGCATTACGAGCTCGCCGGGCAGCTGCGCCGCACGCTCGTCACGCTGGATCGCGACTATCTCGACGATCGGCGCTTTCCGCCCGAGGCTGGTGGGGGCGTGCTGGTCATCAACGCGCCGAATGAACACCTGTTGTCGGCGCTGCTGGACCGCGTGGATCGCCAGTTGTTCCATCTCGACGATTCGGACCAGCGGGTGGCGCAGCCGCTCACCGGCCGCAAGCTGCACATCAACACCGACTGGGGCCGGGCGAGGGACGACTTGATGAAGTGCGCCGATGATCGTGCTGTCCGGCGCCACGATTGTGCTGCCCGACCGCCTGCTGTCGCCAGGCACGCTCGTGATCGACGACAACCGCATCGCCGAAATCCGGCCGGACGCGCCGGGCGGTCTCTCCCAGTCGCATTTCGCGTTTCACGGCCACTACATCGTGCCGGGATTCGTGGACGTGCACGTGCACGGCATCGAAGGCGTGGACACCCTGGACTCCGACGACACGATTTCGGTGATGGCCGCGCGGCTCCCGCGCTATGGGGTCACCGCGTTTTGCCCGACGACGGTGGCATGCGCCCCCGACGCGCTGCGGCGCGTGCTCGATCAGGTCAGGCGGGCGCGTGCGATCCCGGTGGCGCGCGCCGCCCGGGTGCTGCCGGCGCATCTGGAAAGCAACTTCGTCAATCCCGAGTACCGGGGTGCGCAGCCGCTTGCGTGCCTGCGCTCGCCACATCATGCGCTCGCTCCCGCTGAGGGCAGGAAAGGCAGGAAGGGCAGGAAGGGCAGGAGGGGAAGACACAGAGTTCAGTGGGGCCGACATCCTCGCCGAGATCGCGCGCGCGGCGCCCGACGTGGGCATCGTCACGCTCGCGTCGGAGCTGGACGGCGGTCTCGACCTGATTCGCTGGCTCACCGAGCGTGGCCACCGCGTGTCGCTCGGCCACTCGTCCGCGACGTTCGATCAGGCCACGGCTGCGATCTCCGCCGGTGCCAGGCAGGCCACGCACTTGTTCAATCGCATGCCGCCCATGACGCACCGAGCACCCGGGCTTGCCGGGGCCGTGCTGCAGACGGAGGAAGTCGCCGCGGAAGTCATCTGCGACGGCGTACACGTGCACCCCGCGATGGTGCGCGCGGCGATTGCCGCCAAGCGGCCGTCCCGGGTGATGGCGATCACCGACGCAACCGCCGCCGCCGGACTGCCGCCGGGCGCCCGCGCGAGTCTGGGCGGCATGCCGATCGTCGCCGGCGACGGGACCGCGCTGCTGCCAGGACGGCACGATAGCCGGCAGCACGGTCACCATGGATCGGGTGTTTCAGATGCTGGTCGGTGCGGCCGGTCAGTCCCTCGTGGACGCCGCCGTCGTCTGTTCGACGACCCCGGCGCGGGAGATGGGCCTGGTGGGGTATGGGGTTCTGGCGCCCGACGCGTCGGCCGACCTGGTCGTGCTGGACGCCAATCTCGCGGTCGTCCAGACTTATGTCGGCGGCAACCTGGTCTATGCGCGAAACACCGCGCTCGCCACGCCCGTCTAAGTACTATCGTTCCCGGAGGACGCTATGCGCATGCCTGATGAGATCCGACTCGGCCTACTCGTGAGTGCCGCGGCCGTCCTTTTGACCACGGGGGCATGTGTGGACATCGTTGGAGCGGATTTCCAGCGCTACGTCGACCGGCAGGAAAAGCAATTCAACGTGACGGGCAAGCCGGACGTCTCGCTGACGACGTTCGACGGGGCGATCGAGGTTCGGCCGTGGGATCGCCAGGAGGTCCAGGTCATCGTCGAGAAGCGGGCCTCGAACAAGGAGTCGGCTGACGAAATCGAAATCCACTCGGAACAGAACGCAAACCGCATCGTGATCGACGTCAAGGTTCCCCGCCACGAAGGCTTCCTCCACGTGCACCATCGCTCGGCCAAGCTGATCGTCTCCGTACCTGCAACGTCCAACGTGATGGCCAAGAGCGGCGACGGCTCGATCGACGTCGAAGGCATCACCGGCCAGGTCGAGTTGCGATCGGGCGACGGCAGCATTCGCGGGCGGCGGCTGGACGGCGACGTCAACGTGCACACGGGCGATGGGTCGATCAGGCTCGAGTCCATGAACGGCTCGCTCCGCGTCACTCACCGGCGACGGCAGCATCGTCGCGGACGGAACCTTCACCAACGTTCGGGCGCGGACGGGCGACGGCAGCGTCCGGATTGCCGTGGAGCCCGGGAGTGCGTCGAGCGGCGATTGGGATATCAGCACCGGCGACGGCTCGGTAACGCTGGCGCTGCCCGAGGGCTTCGGCGCGGAAATCGATGCGCACACCGGCGACGGCCGTATTCACCTGCAGGATCTGACGCTGACGAACGTGACGGGACGCGTGGGGAGAAGCACCGTGCGCGGCCGCCTCGGCGACGGCGGCAGCAGCCTGCGTGTTCGCTCCGGCGACGGCTCGATTACGTTGAAACGATCGGACGCGGGCGTCGCGACTACTTTACCAGCCGAGCGCCAGTAACGAAGCGGCGGTAGTCGGTGAAGGTGTGGCTTCGCCGCGTTGATTGAAGCCCGCCGCGGACCACGACCAACTGGACGATCGATTCCGGCAACAGCATGGCCTCGTCGGGATCGCTGAAGGTCACTCTCTTGTAGCGGATCGTTGTGTCCTCGCGCTCGACGGTGACGGGATCGCCGAGCATCATGTACCGGCGCTGGAGCGCGAAGGGGACACGCACGTCGATCGGGCCGACGCTCTGCTCTTCCACGCGCAACACGTCGTAGGTCGCCGCATCCACCCAGACGCGCCCCTTCTTGGGAATCGTTCCGGTGAAGTCGAAACAGTCTTCGTGGCCTCGCTTGTCCTCGATCAACTCCACCTTGGTTTTTGGCGCGGCCGTCTTGAAGTCAATCACGATCGCGTTGCTGTCCTTTCCCTTGCCCGGGCCCGGCTGAAACGAAGTGATACTCCGAGCGGCGGGTCGGGAGCAGGAAGGCCAGCGGTTCAGGCGAGAGCGGGTTGAGGTCGGTGCACCCGGAGCGATCTTTCTTGTCGCGTTCCCGGGGCGCGCGCCCGTTGACCTTTCGCAGTTCGCGGATCACTTTGGCTTCGACGGGCGCTTCTCCGTCCGCGGCCTCGGACTCCACGCGCAGTTCTGATTCGGTGACGCGAGCGAGCCCCGCGGTGCCCCAGTCGCGGCCAATCGGCTGCACCGCGTATTTTTCGATGCAGATCACGTTCTGCGCGCGCTTGTAGTAGTCGGCGATTCGTTCGCCCACGCGCGTCAGCACGTCGCCGACGTTCGAGGGCGACTGCGCCGACGATGCCGCGGTCGCGATCGCCGTCGCGATCAGGGTCAGGCCGAAGGGGACACGCATGCGGCCTCGTGCAGAGTTTCGAAAACGCCGGCGACATCACGTCCCGGCCGTGCTTCCAGCGCGCGCGCGACGAACCCCGACGCGTTCGCCACGGCGAAGCTGACGCCATGCAAGTTGCGTTCGCGCGGAACACCCGGGATATCGCGCGGATAGGGCGAGGTCAGCAGGATCGGCCGTCCGTCCACGGTGGACACCGTATAACCGTGGCGGTCGCATGTCCAGTCCGCTTTCACACCGACGGTGCCGTCGAGGCTACCTGGCAGCCAGAGCGTTCCGTTGTCGTCGGTCGCCGCCACGACCATCGATCCTGCGCTGTGGGTCGCGGCCAGCGCCGCCTCGAGCCGCGAGCGGTGCTCCATCTCGGCCGTGCCAAGGCTCAGGTTGATGACACGCTGCTCCGCGCTCAGTCGCCACCTCGATCGCCCGCAACAGGCTGCGAATGTCGGTGGCCAGAGTGTCCCAGAACACTTTGATGACGAGGATCTCGGCGTCCGGCGCCTTCTCGCGAATCGCGGCGGTCACCGCCGTCCCGTGACCTAGCCGATCGACATAGTCGTCGACGAGCGAGCCGTCGTCGCGAATGCCGACGCCGCCGGCCACGGCACCCACATGTGGATGGGATGCGTGAACGCCGCTGTCGATCACGGCGATGCGAACGCCTTTGCCCGTGCAGTCGGAGAGAAACATCAACGAAACAGCTGCGCGAACGCGCCGCCGCGCGCCTGCAGCTCCAGCGGCGCGCCCTCTTCCACGATCCCCGTCGCGCCGAGCACGAGCACACGATCCGCCGCCGCCGCCAGCGCCAGGCGATGGGTGATGAGGAGCGTCGTGCGTCCGCGCATCACGCTCTCGTATCCCGCCGACATGTTTCGCTCGGCGATGGGGTCGAGCGCGGCGCTGGGCTCGTCGAGGACGAGAACGCTCGGGTTGACCAGCAGCGCGCGCGCGATCGCGATCCGCTGCCGCTCGCCCGCCGACAGCGCCGAGCCACGTTCGCCGACCACCGTCGCGTATCCCTCCGGCAGCCCGGCGACGAACTCGTCGATGCCGGCGGATTGCGCGGCCATGCGAACCTCCTGATCCGTTGCAGCCGGCCGCGCGTAGCGAATGTTCTCGGCAATCGTGGTGTGAAACACGGTCGGTTCCTGCTCGACCAGCACCACGTTCTGCCGCAGATCGTCGAGCGCCACGTCCCGTAGATCGTGGCCGTCGACACGCACGCGCCCTTCGTCGGGGTCCAGGAGCCGCAGCAGGAGATCGGCGATCGTCGACTTGCCGCTGCCGCTCGGTCCGACGATGGCGAGGCGCTCACCGGGAGCGACGGCAAATGACACCGATCGCAGGATCTGACCGCGTCCAAGATCGATCGTCACGCGGTCGAACTCGATCGCGCCGCGCACGTTCGCGAGGCGGATCGGAGTCTCAGCCTCGACGACGTCCGGAGGCGTGTCGAGCAGTTCCTGCACGCGGCCCAGCGAGACCTGGACGGTCGCAAGGCTCGCATACAGACCCATCAGCGCCTGCACCGGCTGGAGCACCCGCATCTGGTACGCCATGAACGCGACGAACGTGCCGAGGGTCAGCGATCCGTTCACGACGCGGTGGCCGCCGTACAGAAACACGGCCGCATAGCCGAGCGAGAGGAGCAGGCCTGGCACGCTGCCCGACAGGTACGACCACACCTGCATGCTCATCAGCGCGCGAACGAACGACGCGTTGTGCCGGCGGAACGTGTCCACCTCGCGTCCTTGCGCGTTCGACGTCACGACCAGCCGAATGCCCTGCAGCGTCTGGACGAGGAAGCTGCCGATCGCCGCGCTCGATTCTCGAAGGACTCGCACTCGCTGCGCCAGTTGCGTCCGCACGCGCGACAGCGCCCAGATGCTCGGCGGCACCATCGCCAGGCCGACGAGCGCCAGACGCACGTCGAGCCACAGCATCGCGACGACGCTGCCGGCGAGGAACAGGATGTTGCCGACCCACGCGAGCAGCGATTCGGCCGCCACGCGCTGCACTTCGCCGACGTCGTTGTTGACGCGCGCGAGGATGTCGCCGATCGGCGTGCGCGCGAAGAAGCGCGGCGACAGGCGCTGGAGATGCCGGTACAGCGCAAGACGCATGTCGAACAGCACGTCGGCCGACACGCGCGTGTAGGTCAGGCCGGTGGCGGCTGTCAGTACGAATCCCGCGATCGACGCCGCGGTAAAGAGCGCCACTACGCGGTACAACGCCGCGAGGTCGCGTCCTGCGAGCGCCGAATCGATCAATGTCTTCGTGAGATAGGGCAGCGTGAGCGAGAGCGCGGTACTGGCCATGCTGAGGACGACGACGAGCGCAAGGCGGCGCCAGTAGGGGAAGACATACGCGATCGCGCGACCGATAGCCGAGCGATCTGGTGTGGCCACTCAGCGCTCCTCGGCCACGAGCGCCTGGCGCGCGACCAGGAGCGACAAGCCGGTGAGCACGCCCGCGATCGGCGTGGGACCGACGTCGTGCTGATAGGCGTCGATGATCGCCGGCACGTCGTCGCATCCGGACACGATGCGCGCCAGCCGCGCGAGATCGACACCGGCCGCGTAGTGGAGCGGCGCCACCTGGCCCGGGACGACCACCGCTTCGCGCATCACGACATGCCGGCCGTCGATTGCGGGAACCGATGCAAATTCGAGCGGGCCCGCGGGGCGGACGCGGACGGCGCCGTTCGCGCGAAGGCGTTCGAACGCATCGCGGACCGCGGCATCGCTGCCGGAGGGAGTCGTCGGTCGTTTCGTCGGTGTCGACGCTCGCGTCATCCGCGGAGGCGGGCGTGGCGTCGGCGCGCGCCGCCCAGAACGGCGTGCCGTACGCGCGCGACGCCTCGGCAAAAAACGCGGCCGATCGACGCAGGCAGTCGTTGTAGACGGCGCGCTCGCGGCGGACGAAGAGATCGATCGCCGGTCCAGTCATGGCCGGGTTCTCGAGACAGGTGTTGACGACCACCGCCGCGCGCCACGCCGAGAGCAGCGCTTTCTTCACACCGGCCGACGACAGCGGTTCGATGAACGAGGCGGCGTCGCCGACGAGGAGGACGCGGCCGTCAGCGGCGCGCGTCGCGTCGTAGAGCGAGGCGTTGCAGGTCCACGGCGCGGTGATCTGGCGCGCGTTGGCCAGCCGCGCGCCAAGGCCGCGCGCCTTCGACAACTCCTTTTCGTAGAGCGCCGGTAACCCTGTCGCGCCGAAGCTCGGCCGCGATGCTGCGCCGAGCGAAGGCGGATCGATCATCACCGTGCACTGCCGGAGCGACGCCGACAGCGGCACCGACCACGCCCAGCCGTCGCCAAAGCTCTCGATCGTGGTGACCGTCCGTTCTTCGGGTGGCCAGCGCTCGGACGCCCATTCGGCAACGATCGCGAGCGTGCGATAGGCGGTGTGATTCCGCCGCAGCCCTCGTCGGGCGACGATGCCGGCCCGGCCCGAGCAGTCGAGCACGTAGCGCGCGCGATGGTCGATCCGGGCGGCGCCGCCAGTGACGGCGCGTACGCGAACCGGATCGTCGCCAACGACGCGCTGAACCCTCGCGTCGACCACCCGCGCACCGGCGGCCCGCGCTCCGTCGAGCAAGACTCGATCGAATGCGGCACGTGGCACATGGAAACCCGCGTCGGCTGATGTGGTGACGCGATCCTGACCAGCCCACGCCGCCCGATTGCCGGTGTTGGGATGGAAGCCGGCGGCGTCCACGCGATCCAGCTGTCCGAGGAATCGCAGCAGCTTACGTGTGCTTGCGGGAAGCGATTCGGCGAGCGTCAGGTGCGCGACGGGCGGCCGGTGGAGAATCGTGACCGATCGGCCCCAGGACGCGAGCAGCTGAGCCGCGGTCGAGCCTGCGGGGCCGCCGCCGATCACCAGGACATCGCACTCCTCGACCTCGGGCCTCACGGCGGCACGAGTCTAACGTACGTATTCCGAGCTCGCGTACGTCGTCGGGTCCGGCACACCCGCTTCGAGAAAGGCGTCGTGCCGCTCGCGGCACTTGCTGCATGTTCCGCAATGGGTCGTCCCTCGCGGGCTCATGCACGAGAGCGTCAAATCGAACGGGACACCAAGCGCCATGCCGCGCCGGATCACGTCGGCTTTGCTCGCGCCGGCAAACGGCGCCTCGATGCGCAGATCGTGCGCCAGGCCGAGCGACAGCGCGTGCTGCATCGCGTCGCGGAACTGCGGCGTCGCGTCGGGAAACGGATTGTGTTCGAGCGTGCCGATCACGAGGCGCGCGAGGTTGGCCGCGGCGCAGAAGACGCCGGCCTTCCCGAACAGAATGACGTTGCGGCCGGGCAAGTACACGTCTTCGTCCGCCGTGTGATAGGACGGCGGCTGGCCTTCGACGGCCCAGTGCGTCGCCGCGTAGACGTCGCGCATGTCCACCGAGAGCGACGCCAGCGGCCGCATGCGATCGCGAAACGGCGCCCCGGCGAGGAGCGCGCTCACGACCGCCCGCTCGGCCGGTTTCCCACGCCAGCCCGAAGCTCACGTAGACCGGCTGAACCTCGCCGCGCGAGGCTTCGTCGACCAGGAGAACCGCGCTATCCAGCCCGCCCGAGAGCAGCACCGCGGTGGACATATAATTTCATTGTCATGTACTCGGTCACCAAGCGCATCGATTTCTGTTACGGCCATCGGCTGCTGGACTACGACGGCATCTGCAAACATCCGCACGGCCACAATGCCGTCGCCGAGATCGAGGTGCGCACCGAGACGCTCGACAAGCGGAACATGGTCTGCGACTTCAGCGACATCAAGCGCATCGTCAAGGGCTGGATCGATCGCGAGCTCGATCACAAGATGCTGCTGCGCCACGACGATCCGCTGGTCGCGCCGTTCAAGCAACTGGGCGAGCCGATGTACTTGCTCGACAGCAATCCCACCGTCGAGCGGATCGCCAAACTGATCTTCGACCAGGCGACGCAGGAAGGCCTTCCAGTCGTGCGCGTCACGGTCTGGGAAACGCCGACGTCGTTCGCGGACTACCGGCGCGTGAGACTCAGCCATCGAGACTTACCGATGAGCCTCAGACCTGAGACTCTGACCAGGTTCCGTCTCATCGTTTTTGACCTGGACGGAACCCTCGTCGACTCCCGCCGCGACATCGCCGACGCCGCCAACGCGCTGCTCGAATCGTGCGGCGCTCCGCGCCTGCCGGAGGAGCGCATCGGGCAGATGGTCGGGGACGGTGCGGCGACCCTCGTGGCGCGCGCCTTCGAGGCGAGCCACATCGAACGGCCCGCGGATGCGCTCGATCGCTACCTTGTGCTCTACCACGAGCGCCTGCTCGACCATACCGTCCCCTATCCCGGCATGATCGACACGCTCGACGCGCTGGCAGGTCGAACGCGCCTTGCCGTGCTCACCAACAAGCCGCGGCGCAGCACCCAGGAGATCCTGGACGGCCTCGACCTCGCGCGGTTTTTCTCTCCAGAGGTCGTTATTGGTGGCGACGGACCGTTCCCGCGAAAGCCGGATCCATCGGGGCTCCGGCATCTGCAAGCTGCGGCCGGCGTGGAGGCCGACGGGGCGTTGCTCGTCGGCGATTCGATCATCGACTGGCGCACCGCACGCGCGGCGGAAACAGCCATGTGCGTCGCCCGCTACGGATTTGGGTTCAGCTCGTTTGCTGCGACCTCAACAACGCCGGACGATAGTCCAATCGATCTCTCATCGATGTGCGACGTTCGTCTCATTGATGCGCCCCGCGATCTCCTGGGTATCGTGTTGTAGGAAAACGATACGCTCGACAGGAATCTGTTGTCGGGCTTCGCTGCACGCGGGTTGGAGTTCCATAACGAATTCACAAGCCATCGTGGCACGCCCATTGCTGAGATAAGGCCGTCCTCGCCCAGCAGTCTCGACACGCGAGCGCGTTTCCGTCCGTTAGAATACCGAACCTATGCCGTCACTGACTGAGGGGCACGGACGATCAACTGGACTTGTCGATGTGCTCGACCGAGTGCTCGACAAGGGGCTGGTGGTCGCCGGCGACATCAAGGTGTCTCTGGCGGAAGTCGAGCTGCTGACGATCAGGATTCGGCTGCTGATCTGCTCGATCGACAAGGCCGAGCAGATTGGCCTCGACTGGTGGAAGTTCGATCATCATCTGTCACCGGGTAAGCAGCAATTGAGTGCGGAAAACGAAGAATTGCGCAAGCAAGTGCGTGCGCTCGAGCGTCAGCTTGCGTCGTTGACCCGACGGAAGTCGACGGCGGGCTCGCTCAAGTGACCGAGGTCGGTTCGCTGACTGTCAGGATGCAAGGAGTGTCCGATGCCCGTTGAACGTGCAGCAGGCGGCACAAGTCTCATCGACGTCCTCGATCGCGTGCTCGACAAGGGGATCGTCATTGACGCCTGGGTTCGTGTGTCGTTGGTTGGGATCGACCTCATTACCGTTGAGGCGCGTGTCGTCGTCGCGTCGATTGACACATACTTGAAGTACTCCGAGGCGGTCGGTCAGGTCGCCCCGGTGTCGAAGCCCGCGATCGAGGGCAAGGGGTATGAGGAAGTCATTGCTGAAAACGCCGCCCTCAGGGCTCAGCTCCAGGCTGCTGTCCCCGCCCGCCGCCCTGCTCGTCGGCGAGCGCGCGCGCAGAGCCGTAGCTAAGCGCAACAACGGGGCGCCGTACACCGGCGTGCCGCGGATGCGCGTCGCCGTTGAAGGGGCGATCGCGGAGGAGGAGGATCACCTCGCGGCGCGAGTCCGCCTGCTCGAAGGGTTCGTCAGCCGCACCGAAATCGCCGACTGCGCGCACCATGCGCTGCAGTGGCTCGACGACGTGCTCGGCGTCTCGCAGTCGATTTGCCTCGTACGGCCGCTCGGCGAACAGTCGCTGGTCGTCGTCGGCGCCCACGGGTTGCGCGGATCCAGCCTCGGCAACTTCAGCGTTTCAGTGGACGACTGGGCCAACCCGCTCGTCACCGCGCTCACCCATCGCAAGCAGACCTTTTTTCCCGCCGCGCATTCCGCCGCCGATCGCAAGCGCCGACCCTCGACGCCGTTCGAGGACGGGGCGTTTCACGTCGTGCCGCTCGGCTCGGGCATCGCGGAGGAAGGGTTCGGCCTGCTGCTCATCGGCGGCGCCGGGCCGCTGGCCGCCGAGCAGCACTGGTTCACGACGATCTTCAGCCAGAAGCTCGATCAGATTCTGCGGCAGCAGGCGCTGGTCGAAGGCGACCGCCGGCAGGGCCGCGAGCGGTCGTTGCTCTACAACATCATCAACGCCGTCACCGACCCGATTCTCCTCACCGACACCGAGGGCCGGCTGCTGATTGCCAACTCGCGCGCGCTCACGCTGTTCACGGCGTCGGAGGAAGAGAGCGAAGGGCCGCCGCGGCGCCGTGCGCATGAACAACATGCTGCTGTCCTCGGCGCTGTCGAGCAAGGCGATCGAAGAGACTGGGGCCACGCGACGCGAGCTGCTGCTCGTGAACCCGGTTGACGGATCGGACCTGGTGTTCGAGCTCCTGAGCACGGTGACCGAGGATCCGCGGCAGGGCAGCGGCGTGGTCTCGATTCTGCGCAACGTCACCGACCTGCGGCGCGCCAGCGAAGAGATCGAAGAAGGCTATCGCAAGATGCGCATTGCCGAAGCGCAGGCCCGCGCGGAGAGCGACCGCCTCAACCTGATCATCGACTCGGTGGCGGATCCCATCGTGGTGACCGACGCCGCCGGCGCGACGTCCCTCATGAACGAGCCGGCCGAACGGCTCTTCACGATTCCGCAGCACGCCAGCGCCATCGAGCAGCGGTGGGTTCAGGCCAACGACGCGCATTTCTCCTCGTTCATCGCCGGCATGCTGGTCAGCGCCGATCAGCGGCGCGTCGGCGAAATCGGGCTGGTCGATCCGCGAGCCGGCGAGGCGATGCCCGTCGAGGCGATCGCCGGCAAGATTCTCTCCGAGCACGGCGAGCTGAACGCGGTCGTGACGATCCTCCACGACCGCCGCGAGGCGCTCGAGAAGGCGCATCTCTACGAGCAATTGAAGCAGGGCGCCGACGAGCTCGAGCGCAAGGTGCAGGCCGCGACCGCCGACATCGCGCAGCAGAACGAGCTGCTCCGCCGCCAGGCCATCGAGCTCGAGCAGGCGTCCGCGCTGAAGACGCAGTTCCTCGCGAACATGTCGCACGAGTTCCGGACACCGCTGAACGCGATGCTCGGCTACACGTCGATGCTGCTCCAGGGCGTCGCCGGCAGCGTGGAGCCCCCGGCGAAGCGCCAGTTGCTGCGCATCGAATCGAACGGGCGCCACCTGCTGACGATCATCAACGAGATTCTCGACATCTCCCGCATCGAGGCGGGCCGGATGCCGCTGCAGATCTCCAGCTTCAAGATCCCCGAGCTGATGGCGGAAGTGAAAGCGGAGCTCGAGCCGATCATCCTGCGATCGAAGCTCACCGTCACGGTGCAGATGGACAGAGATCTCCCGCCGATCGCGAGCGATCGCCAGAAAGTGAAGCAGATCCTGTTGAACCTCCTCAGCAACGCGCTGAAGTTCACCCATCACGGCGGCGTGACGATCGTCGCGCGGCGCGACGCGCGCGCGCGCACGCTGTCGCTGTCGGTCGCGGACACCGGGATTGGGATCGCGCCGTCCGATCAGGATCGCGTGTTCGAGGATTTCCGTCAGCTGGACAACTCGCCGACGCGCGCCTACGGCGGCACGGGCCTCGGCTTGTCGATTTGCCGCCGCCTCGCGCAGATGCTCGACGGCCGCATTTCACTGGACAGTACGGTGGGCAAGGGATCCACCTTCACCCTCACGCTCCCGCTCAGAGGACGCCGATGACCACGAAACCTGTGCGCCCCCGCGTGCTGCTCGTCGACGATTATCCAGACGCTCGCGAGATGTATTCGGAGTACCTGCAGTTTTCCGGCTTCGACGTGGTCGAGGCCGCCAACGGGATCGAGGCGCTGCAGAGCGCGCTCGATCGCACCCCTGACATCATCCTGATGGACCTCTCGCTGCCCGTCATGGACGGGTGGGAGGCGACGCGCCGTCTGAAAGCCGACGACCGCACGGCATGGAATTCCGGTCGTCGCCCTCACCGGGCATGCGCTCGCCGGAATCTCGGAAGGCGCGAAACGGGCCGGATGCGACGCGTTCGTGACGAAACCGTGTCTGCCCGAGGATCTCGTGAAGGAGATTCGGAAAGTGCTCGACGAGAACGCCTCGTCCACATCCAAGAAGGGCCGCAGGAGCGGCAAGTATGCGAAGACCATCACCTAGCGCGTCGAAAGGCGCGCGTTCGGGCGCCCGGGCCGTGGCGTCCAAGGCCGGCGCAAAGAAGACAGTCAAATCCCGCGGCAACGGCGCCCTGCGCACTTCGAAGGCAAATGCCCGCGCCCGCGCGCCCGAGCGCCGCGCATCGGAGCGCATCGTACAGGCCGGTCGAACGACGACGGTGGATGCCGCGGCGGGGACGAGTCGAGGGAAGTACGTCTACTGCATCATCGAATCGGGCGACCCGCTGCGCTTCGGACCGATCGGGATCGGCGCCGATCCGTCGGACGTCTACACGGTGCACTACAAGAACCTCGCGGCTGTCGTATCGGATGCCCCGCTCGAAGTGCTCGACTCGACGCGCGAGAACGTGCTGGCCCACGAGCGCGTGAACGAAACGGTCATGCGCGAGCACACCGTCATCCCGATGTCGTTCGGCACGATTTTCAAGACGCGCGAGGACATCGTCGAGCTGCTGCGCTCGGCGGCCGAGGCGTTCGGCGACGTGCTGAACAAGATGCAGAACAAGCTCGAGTTCGGTCTCAAGGTGCTGTGGGATCGCGATCAGGCGATCCGCGAGGTCGAGGCCGAAGACGAAGACATCAGCCGCCTCAAGAAGGAGATTTCCGGCCAGAAGGGACCGACCTATTTCGCGCGCATGCAGTACGGCCGGCTGATCGACTCGGCCCTGCAGTCGCGGTCGGAACGCTACGTCGCCGACATCCTCGAACAGCTGCGGGAAGTGTCCGTGGCGTCGCGCATCAACAAGCCGATCGGCGACAAGATGATCATGAACGCCGCGTTCCTCATCTCGCGCGATCAGGAAACCGCGTTCGACGCCAAGGTCAAATCGATCGCCAGCCGCTTCGACAAGCTGACATTCAAGTACACAGGGCCCTGGCCGCCCTATAACTTCGTCAACATCAGGCTGAAACTCGAACGCGCGTAGTGTTCATTCTTGATTCGCTGCTGATCGGCAGTCTGCGATTCGTCCTCGACAAGATCGTCGCCGCCGCCGAAGCGGAGGCCGCCGACGATTCGGCGCTGCGCGAACAGCTCCTCGAAGCGCAGATGCGCCTCGAGCTCGGCGAGATCACCGACGAAGAGTTCAGCGACATCGAAAACGACATCCTCGCCCGCATTCGCGAAATCAAAGGCCAGCAGCAAGGGCCGCTCAGCATGTCGCCGAAGGACAAGATCGGCAGCGTCGAGATCGAGAGCTTCGACACCAAGCATTAACGCAAGCCTCAGTCTCAGGTCTCGAGTCTCACGTACTTCATCGACTTCAAACTTGTCTTCAGACTTGAGACCTCAGACTTGAGACTTGTTTTCTTCGGCGGCAAGGGCGGTGTCGGCAAAACGACGTGCGCGGCGGCGCGGGCGATTGCCGAGGCCGCGCGCGGGCGGCGGGTGCTTGTCGTGTCCACCGATCCGGCGCACTCCCTCGGCGATGCGCTCAAAAAGAAGCTTACGAGCCGACCGACCGCTGTGGCCGTTGGGCGGCGGTTCTTACGCGCTCGAACTCGACGCGCGCCGCGCGTTTGCGCGATGGCTGGCGCAGCACCGGCGTCCGCTGGGCGACATTCTCGAGTATGGGACCTGGCTGGATCGCGAGGACGTCGAGGAACTCCTCGACCTCTCGATCCCCGGGATCGACGAGCTCGTCGGCCTCCTGGAGATCACGCGTCTGTCCCGCACCGGCATCGCCGATCTCGATCATCGTCGATACGGCTCCGACCGGCCACACGCTGCGGCTGCTGGCCGCGCCGGAAACAGTCGGCGCCGTGGCGCGGGTGCTCGACGCGCTGCACGAGGAACATCGGCTGATCCGCGATCAGCTCGCGCGCGTCGGCCGGCCCGAGGCTTCCGATGCGCTGATCGAGCTGCTCGCCGGCCAGGCGCGTGAGATGGCGAGTCAACTTCGCGATCGACGCCAGACGGCCGTGCACTGGGTGACGCTCGCCGAGGAGATGTCGGTCGCCGAAGCGGGCGACGCGGTGACCGCGCTCGAGCGGTCGCGGCTCCACGTCGAGGAGATCATCGTCAACCGCGTGCTGCCGGACGGCGGTCCGTGCCCGCTGTGCGATCGGCGGCGAGCGGCTGAGCGTCGGGTCGTGGCTGGCATCCGCCGTCGTTTCGGACGCGGCCGGGCCGTGCGAATGATTCCTGCGGAACTGCAGGAGCCCATCGGCGTCAAGGCGCTCGCGAAGATTGGAAGGGCGCTGCTGGCGCGATCCGAGCTCATCCGCGACGGCTCAGGATGACCGCGTGCCTGTCGCGGGGCCGGCAACGTCGCTCGTCCTGAGCCGTCGAATCCCAAGAGCGCTGGGCTCGCCGCCGAAACGCTCGACGCGTTCAAGGGCGCGAAGCTCCTGTTCTTCGCCGGCAAAGGCGGCGTCGGCAAGACCACGGTCGCCGCGGCCACTGCGGTGCGGCTGGCGCGCGCGAATCCGGACCGGCGCGTGCTGTTGTTGTCCACGGACCCCGCGCATTCGCTGGGCGATGTCTTCGCCGCGCCGGTCAGCGACAGCCCCGCGCGGGTTTCCGGCGCGCCGGCAAATCTGCGCGTACGGGAGGTCGACGCCGCGCGCGCGTGGACCGCTCGGCGAGCCGAGGTCGAGTCCGCGCTCGACGACCTCGCCGCAACGCTCGGATCTGGAGGCATGAGCCACACAACTGCGCGCGTGTCGGAGCTCATGGATCTGGCCCCGCCCGGGGTGGACGAGCTGTTCGGGGTGCTGTCGGTGTTCGAGGCGCGCGACGAATACGACACGATCGTTGTCGATACGGCGCCGACCGGCCATGCGCTGCGGCTGCTCGCGATGCCCGACGTGGTGCGCGACTGGGTGCAGGCGCTGCTGCGCGTGCTGCTCAAGTACCGCGCGGTGGTCCGGCCCGGGCAGCTCGCCGCCGAACTGGTCGGCATGTCCCGTTCGATCCGGGAGCTGCGTGTGTTTCTTCGCAACCCGCGGCACACGCGCTTCGTCGTGGTCACCCGCCCGGCTGAGGTGCCCGGCGCCGAAACGGATCGACTCGTGCGCCGCCTGCGCCGGCTTCATTTTGCCGTGCCGGCCGTCGTGGCCAATGCGAACACGCTGGCACTCCGGGCCGCTGCTCATGGTGCCGCTCAATCGCGGCGGCCGAGCGCCGGCAGCTTCGCACACTCGAGCGGCGCCTGGGCGGTGCCCTTGCGCGGGTGCGCTATCATCCAAACCCCGTTGTCGGCGCCGCCGCCGCGTGGCGCGCGTGCGCTGGAACGTTGGGCAGCGCGATGGATCGCCGACATGGCTGATAGCTGATCGCTCATGGCTGATGCGGCTGCTACGTTTACTGCGTGATCGCGTCGCCGCGTCCGCCGCGGCGGGCGCGCGCGGTTCGAGGTCTTCCGGGCACGGGCCCGGTGCGCCTGCTCGAGTCGGATGGCGGCCTGTATCTCGCGGTCGCCGACGCGCCGCTGACGAAGTACGGCGAGGCGGCGATCAGTCGCGGACTATCGGATCTCGAATGGGTATCCCGCGCGGCCGTGGCGCACGAGCGTGTGATCGAATCGTTCAACGGCGCCGGCGCGGTGTTGCCGATGAAGCTCTTCACGATTTTCGCGAGCGACGCGCGCGCGCTGGAGCATATGCGCGCGCAGCGCAAGCGGCTCGCCACGCTGGCGAAGCGTGTCGCCGGACACGACGAATGGAGCGTCCGCGTCGTGCTCGACCGGACTCGGGCGGAACGGGCGCCGTCGCTGCCAGCGGCTTCCGGCGGCGACCGGACCGGCGTGGCCTACCTCGCGCGCAAGAAAGCGCGCCGTGATGCGTCGGTGGAACTGGCCGAGCGCGCGCGCGAAACGGTCGCCGCCCTCTACGATCGGCTGGCCTCGCGCGCACGCCTGGCCAGGCGACGGGGAGCGAGCGAGCTGCCCGCTGAGGGCGGCCCGTTGCTGCTCGACGCCGCCTTCCTCGTGCCCCGCACGAGGACGACGTCCTTTCGCGCGCTCGCGGCGCGCGAGGCGCGAGCGATCAGTCGTCAAGGGTACGGCTTGACGCTGACCGGTCCCTGGCCGCCGTACTCTTTGTGCAGGACTGACACGCGATGCCGAAGCGGGCCATCACGACCGTCGCGCAACACGTGCTCCAGACATCGGACTCGACCGTCCTGGACTTGATCGACGAGCTCCTCAACAAGGGCGTCATGGCGACCGGCGACGTGACCCTCGGGGTGGCGGGGATCGATCTGATCTATCTTCGGCTGTCGTCGCATCCTGTGCGCGGCGGATCGCGTGTTGCCGCGCGCGCCCGGAACGCCGAAACGAAAATCGCGACATCGCCAGCCCGGAGGCCAGAAATAGCGCGCCGGCCGAAAGGACCGTCTCGCGCTCGCCCCCGGCGTCCCCTCAAGCGGCGATCGAAACGAGTCGCCGCCGCACCGGTCACCGCCGCGGAGCTGCGGGCGCTGCGCGACGAGCTCGAGCGCCGCATGCGCGCGTCGAACGCGGTGGTCGTCGGGAAGCAGCGAACGCCCGCGCGTGGAAAGCATGTCGCGCCGCTGCGCTGGAATCCCGAGCCGGAAGATGTGCAGCGATCGGTCGCGCAGCTCGTGCTGACGATCGTCGAGTTCCTGCGAAAGCTGATGGAGCGTCAGGCGATCCGGCGGATGGAGCAGAAGACGCTGACGCGCAAGGAAGTGGACGCCGTCGGCCGCGCGCTCATGCAGCTCGAACAAACGGTCCGCGACATCGGCGCCCGCTTCGGCCTCACGCCCGAGGATCTGAACCTCGATCTCGGTCCGCTCGGCAAATTGATGTAGGGGCGCTTGTAGCGCGGCCCTTTAGGGCCGTAAAAAAAGAAAGAAGAAGAGAGAGAAAAGAAGAAAAAAAGAAAAGAGAGAAAAAGAAAGAGAGAAAAGAAAAAAAAAGAAAGAAAGAGAAAGAAGAGATAGGGAAGGAAGAGAAGGAGGAAAGAAGAGAAGATAAGGAGAGATAGAGAAGACGAACGCCGGAGAAGAAAAGGGAGAAGATGTTATCGATAAGAATGCGATGCGAGAAGAGGATATAAGGAAAAAGAGAGTAAAAAGAAGAGAGGAGTAGAGACGAGGGTGTAAGTGAGAGAAGGCAACGCAGCGAAAGACGTAGCGACTGAACGCGTCGCGCAGCGTGAACGGGTGACAGACAAGACGACGACGGTGCGAAACTGCGCCTTTGAAGTGGGTGGTCCACTCGGTGGGCCGAGGTGAAAGGCAAGAACGGCGAGAAGGGGTAGGCGAGAGGAGAACGACGGTCGGCGAGAGCGGCAGGATCAACGGATCGACGTTTGAGCGGCGCGACACATGGTCGTCGATGCCTGCCTACGCAGGCGGTTATGTAGGGGCGCGTCCGCGGGGCTGAAAGCCCCGCGCTACAACGAATGGAGAAACGCGAGCAGACGCTTCCGATCTTCAACTGACAACTGATCGAAGCCGCGGCGCGCAAGGTCGGCCTCGTTGCGATGCAGGCCGATGGCCGCCTCGGGCGGTCGCCGCGCTGCCGTCGTGCAGCAGCGGTCGCCGCAGGCGCAGCCCCCAGAGCGCGGGCGTGCGGATTTCCTCGGGCGCGGCGGACGCTTGCGGAATCCCGTCTCCCGTGCCGATGTCGTGCAGCAGCAGATCCGAGAACAGCGGCACATTCTTGCGGTTGAACAGCGGATTCGAGCTCGGGCCGGTGACGAGCGCCGGCACGTGGCAGGACGTGCAGCCGATCGCCTGAAAGATCTTGTCCCCTTCGCGCACGCTGTCGTCGACGGGCCCGCGCGCGACCGGCGCCAGGAACTTCATGAACGACTCGAAGTTGTCGATGCCGCGGCGCCGCGTCAGCGGGTCGCGCACGTCCTCCGGGTCCGGCCGCGGATCGCACCGCTGCATCTGGGCGGCGCCGACGCCGAACGCCGATTCCTGCGGAAACAGGTCGTTCGTGATGCCCATCTCGTTGCGGTAGGCATCGGCGCCGAACGTGAGGAGCGTCGCGTGCTGCGCCTTCCAGCCGAAGCGGCCGACGCGCCGTTCGCGCGTCGCCATGTCGACGACGATCGCGGCGCGCCCGCTGACGCCGTCGCGGTTGCGATCCAGGGGATCCTCGAGCGTCAGCAGCAGATCGTCGGGAATCGCCTCGACCAGCCCGGCGCCGAAGAGCGGAATCGGCGCCCGCCTCGCCACCACGTTCACATCGTCGGGGATGATCGGTTGACACGCGTGCGTCGGCACGGAGAACAGATGCATCAGCGTGTCGCCGGCGTCGTTGAGTCCGCGGAACGCGCCCGATGCATCCTTGTAGGCGACGCGTGTTTCCAGGATCACGCCGCTGCCCCCGATCGCCGGGACGCTGTGGCAGACGGCGCAGCTCGTCCCGTTGAACGCGGGTCCGAGTCCTTCCTCGGCCGTTTCGACTTCCGTGAAGTCGTCGAGACCGAGACGGAACTCCGAGAATTCGACCGGCGTGATTCCGGGCAGCGGATCGCCGGGCTTGAGGTCGCGGTTCTGCCCGAGCACGCCGAGCGAGCCGATTGCCACGCACAGGGCGCACGCGGCACTCCACACGGCGCGCTGCACCTGAGTCCTCATCGTGGCTTCGCTCCCTGGTTGCGCTCGCGGACGACGAGCTCGCCGCGCATGAAGTTGTGCCCGGCGCCGCACATGCGCGTGCATTCGAACGCGTATTTGCCGGGTGCCGGCGCCGTGAACGTCACGCTGGTTTCCGGCAGGCCGCGCTTTGGAATCACGACGTTGATCTCGGTGCCCTGAAGGCGGAACCCGTGCGCCGTGTCGTCGCTCGCGATGCGAAGCTCGATGGCTTCGCCTGTCTCGACCACGATCCGCGACGGCGTGAACGTGAAGCGTTCGGCGGTCATGCGGATCACGCGGCGTTCGGACGTCTGCTTGAGCGCCGAAGCCTTGGCGGAGGCGGTGGCCTGGTCCGTTCCGGCGCCCCCTGCCGCAAGCAGCGCGATCGCGAGCAAGACCGTGCGTCCGACGTTCTTCGTTCTCATGTCAAAACCACCATCCGAGCCCGACGTTGAAACTGTTCGGAGATTTGACGACGCCGCTCTGGTTGCGCTGACGGACGAAGTCGGCTTTGACCGCGACGTCCGGATCCGGGTAGTACGTGACGCCGAAGACGAAGGCGTCGCGATCGAATTCCTTGAGCGGAAGAAATCCGTCGGGCATCTTGAACTGCGTGTCGAAGTTCTCGTATCGCAGAAACGCGACGAGATCCTTGGAGAGCCCGGCGGCCCACACGCGATACGCCGCTTCGCCGTAGAAGCCGCGCATGCCGCTGGCGAGATTGGGCGAGATGCCGATGGTGCGCTCGATGGCGTCGTTGAGGGCGGCCGCGTTGCCGATCGAGACGTGCGCGAACTGCCCGCGCGTTTCGAGCCGGCGGTGTTTGTAGCGGATGTCAACCTCCGCGACGCGCACGGGCACGTCGAAGCGGCGAATCTCGAAGCCGGTCTCGCCGCGCCACAGGCTCGCGCCGAGGGTCAGGTTCGGCGTGCCGACGTACTCGGTGCGTCCGGCGAACGCGATGCCGCGAACGTTGGCTTCGGATCCCTTCTGCCGGCCGCCGCGAAGGCCCTCGTCGGCGGTGAACTCGATCGCGTTGAGCGGCGCCATGGCGTACGCGCGATAGCGGAACCCGCGGCCGATTTCGCCGTGGACGCCGGCGCCGGCGTCGAACCAGGTGGACGGCACGATGACCGTGTCCACGAACGGGCGTTCCACGCCGTGATAGACCGGCGGCTCGTGCCGCTCGTTGATGATGCCCATCGGCGCGAGCAGCATCCCCGCGCGAACGTTGAAGCTCCGCGTCAGCAGGAAATCGACGTAGGCCTGTTCAAGCTCCAGTTCCCCGGCTTCCTCGAGTCCTTCCACGAAGGCGTGTTCGAGCTCGAGCTCGCCGACGAAGCGGATGCGCGGCGAAAAGCTGTGGTTGAGCAGCAGGACGAAGCGGTGAAAATCGAGCCGGCCGTCGTCGCCCTCGAGCTTGTTGAAGTGAAAGTCCATGTAGCCGGAAATCGGTCCGGTGGACGGGTAGGTCTGGGCGGCGACCTCGGCTGGCCGAATGCCCAAAACGGCGGCAATTACCAGAGCGCGGACCGGTATCGTCCAATCAAATTTCATATTTTGATGAGCCGTAATTCTAACCGGGGTCTGACCCCAGCGGTAGCTTTTTCTTGGGCTTTTTGAGGGGCGGGGTCAGACCCCCGTCACGGGGGCGTCGGGGTCAGACCCCAGCTGAACTACAAGTACGGTTACGCGACTTCGACGAGCAGCTTGGATGCGGCGCGGGCCCCGATCGTGAGGCGGCGATCACCGCTGTGCAGCAGCACGGAGTCGGCGGCGGCGTCGCGCGTGTCGACCTGCACCGGCTGGCCGGGCTTGAGATCGTTCTCCTCGATGAAGTGCAGGAACGCCGGATCCTGATCCGCGATGCGGGTCACCCTCAGCGGCGTGCCGATCGGGCAGGTGAGCAGGCTGTCCAGATGGCGCTGCGTGATCACGCCATCGGCGTTCGGAATCGGATCGCCGTGCGGATCGTGCGCGGGATGTCCGAGCATCGAATCGATTCGTTCAATCAGACGATCCGAAACCGCGTGCTCGAGTTGCTCGGCCTCCTCGTGCACCTCCGCCCAGCTCATGCCCATCACTTGCACCAGAAACGCCTCGACGAGCCGATGCCTGCGAATCACGAGGCCGGCGAGCCGTTCTCCCGCGGCCGTCAAGCGGACACCGCTGTACGGCTCGTACTCGGCGAGACCCGAATCGCTCAGCGCCTTCACCATCGTCGTCGCCGTTCCCGGCGTGACGCCGAGCGCAGTCGCCACGTGGCCCATCGAGACGAGCCGCTCGTTGCCGACGAGCGCCGACTGTCCCAGATAGATCGCTTTCAGATAGTTCTCGACCGTGCTCGACGGGAGCATAGAGGCAGCATACTACCGTAGTCGTGAGCCTCGACGACCAGCTCGCAACGCCGCAGGCGAAACGCGCGTACGTGCGTACGCTCTTTGCCACGATCGCGGACCGGTACGACTTCATCACGGTGGCGTTGTCGTACGGCCAGGATCGCCGATGGAAGCGGCGCCTGATCGAGCTCGCGTCCATTCGCGCCGGCAACCGCGTGCTCGACCTTGCGACCGGCACGGGCGACATCGCGTTCGCCGCCGCCTCCCGGGGCGCGCGCGCGGTCGGACTCGACATCACGCGGCGGATGATCGAACTCGCGATCCTGAAGGGGCGGGAAAGGCAGGAAGAGGCAGGAAAGGCAGGAAGGGAAAACACACTTCCTGGTGGGAGACATGCTTGCGCTGCCGTTTCCACCCGCGTCGTTTGATATCGTGACGACGGGGTATGGATTGCGGAACGTTCCGGACCTGACGATCACCATCGACGAGATTTGCCGTGTGCTGGCGCCGGGCGGGCAGCTGCTGTCGCTCGATTTCAATCGGCCTTCAGGGGCGATCCTCCGCTCGGCGTACCTGGCGTATCTGACCGTCGTCGGCGCGTCGCTTGGCTGGTTGCTGCACCGCGATCCCGACACGTACCGCTACATTCCAGCGTCCATTCGCCGCTACCCGGGCGCGGAAGGCGTCGCGCGCCTCCTCGAAGCGCGTGGATTCTCGCCGGTGAAGATCTATCCGGTGCTCGGCGGCCTCATGACCATCCACCATGCCATCCGACGTTGACGCCACGAAGTGGTCCGGGGAAGGAACGTTCACGCAGATCGTGATCGACCGTCTGCGCGATCTGGAGGCAGTCAGGTTCGTTCGCGTCGAAGACGCTCCCGCCACGCGTTCTGATGCGGACTACAACTTCATCAGCAACGAAATCTTCGTCGAATTCGTCGACAACCACGCGTCAGGAACCAATCAAGCGCTTCGGCATTCTGCCGTCGACTCGCAGCGTCGAGCAGAAGACGATGACGCTCGCGGAACTCGAAAAGGTGTTGGCGACGCTGGAGGATATCGGCGAGCCGGACTACGGCGACGAAGGCATGCTGCAGTACCTTCGCACGGAACGCGTGGTGCCGCCCTACCAGACGCGCGGCTACAAGCTGGTCGAGTTGGTGCGCATCTACGAGGTGGGCACCCCGAGTCGCGCCTGACCGCTTATCCTTCGCAGGCTCAGGGCGGGACGCGGGGCTGAAAGCTCGCGCTAACCAGAATCGAAACGGCGAGGCTACCGCTCGACGAACGGTTCGAGCTCGGCCATCACCGCGTCGAGGAGTTCGTCCTCGGTCAACGTCGCCGGATCACCGATGGCTTTTTCGGACTCGATCACGCCGCCGCCCCACGTGCGGCTGCTGTGCAGAACGAGGTGTGGTGCGTCGCCGGAGGTGTCGAGCAGAAGCTCAATGCGGTCCTCGGGCCGGCGATCAGACATCACGCCGACGCCGCCGGGCGGCGTGGACAGGTTGAAGAGATACCCGTCCGCGCGCAGCACGTTCGCGATTTGCCGGAACAGGGGCACGGCCGATGTTCTCGAGGAACCGGCTGTAGGCCGTCCCCGCTTCATCGGTTCGCGCGCGCCGGTCGGCGGCCCGCCGTTTCGCGCGCTCGATCGTTTCGTTGAGCCGTCTGCGAACGAGAGAGACTTCCATCAGATGACACCTTGAGAGCGAAGGCGGTCGATCGCATCCGCGTCGAGCCCCAGATCCTGGCGGAGCACCGCGTCGGTGTGCTCCCCGAGGCGCGGCGGAGGCGTATCGATGCCGCCGGGCGTGTCGGACAGCTTGACCGGCACGCCGAGCACCTGCATCGCGCCGATCGTGGGGTGATCGAGGCGCGCCACCATCTCGCGCGCGGCCACCTGCGGATCGGCAAACAGCTCCTGAAAATTGCGGACCGACCCGCACGGCACGCCCGCGGCGCCCAACCGATCGATCCAGAACTGGCGTGGTTGCGTGCGCAGCCGGTCGGCGACCAGGGGCCGCAGCGCATCGTACGCCGTCACGCGCTGCCGGTTGGTCGCAAACCGTTCGTCCTCGGCGAGGCCGGTTACCGCACAGAACTTCCGCCACTGATCGTCGGTGCCGACGGCGAGGACGAATTCGCCGTCCGCCGCTTCGAATGTCTCGTACGGCACGATGCTCGGATGCCGGTTGCCGAGGCGTCCCGGTATCTTTCCGCTCGCGAAAAAGTTGCCCGCTTGATACGTGAGGAGTGCCATCACGGAGTCGAGCATCGCGACGTCCACGGCCTGGCCGCGCCCGGTGCGCTCGCGCGCGAACAGCGCCATCGCCGTGCCGTACGCGGCAAACATGCCGGACACGATGTCTGCAATCGCGACGCCCAGCCGGACGGAGGGCCCATCGGGGGGACCGGTGATGCTCATCAAGCCGCCTTCGCCCTGCATCACCGCGTCGTACCCGGGCTGATGCCGGCGCGGCCCGGTGTGCCCGAATCCAGACACCGAGCAGTACACGAGCCGCGGATGCTTCGCGCTGAGCGACGTGAAGTCGAGCCCGAGCTTGTCGAGCGTGCCCGGCCGGAAGTTCTCGACGAGCACATCGCCCTTCGCGATCAGCTTGTCGAGAATCGCGCGTCCTTCGGGCTTTTTGAAATCGAGCGTGACGCTTTCCTTGTTGCGATTGATGCTGAGGAAATACGCGCTTTCGCCCGGATAGGCGGGGTCCCCATCGCGCGGACTTTGCGCGATGGGGTGCATAAATGGCGGTCCCCACGCGCGCGTGTCGTCGCCTTTGCCGGGCTGCTCGACCTTCACCACTCGCGCGCCCATGTCGGCGAGGAGCATCGTGCAATAGGGACCGGAGAGCACGCGCGTCAAGTCGATCACGGTGATGCCGTCGAGCGGTCGCATAATGAGGGAATGATTATCGTCTACGCCGGCAGTGCCTGACACAGCTGTGAGCAGGTGAAAGAGTTTCTTTCACGAGCAGGCGTGCCGTTCACGGCGCACAACGTGGACGAGGACGACGGCGCGTACGACGAGCTGATCGCGCGAGGTTTTCGATCCGTTCCGGTGACGGTCTTCGGCGACCGAACCCTCACCGGCTTCGACCCCGCGGCGCTCGAGGCCGCGGTGGACGAGTGGCGCGCGCGGCCTCCAGATCCCTCGCAATCGTGATCAGGTCCGAGAGGAGCGCGTACGCGGTGTGCGTGAGGCTGCTGCCGCGCTGCACGATCGCGATTTCACCGAGCAGGTCCGTATGCAGGATGAGCGCGTTCTGCTGGCCGTCGAGGCCTGCGAGCAGGTCGTCGCCGGGCAGTTCCTCGGGCGCCACGCGCGCCGTGATGCGCGTCCCCTCGTGACCCGCGCGGGCGACCAGCTTGAGCCGGCGGCCGGCGCGGCGCGCTTCGATCGCGCGTGACATCAGATCCGGCGTGATGCCGCGCCGCTCGACCTGCTGCGGCGTGAGACTCGCCCCCATCAGCACATTGGCGAGCGCCGCCGTCTTGGCCGCGGCGTCCCACCCGTCGATGTCCAATGACGCGTCGGCTTCCGCCACGCCCATCGCCTGCATTTCCACGAGCGCCTCGTCGAACGCCTGCCCCTCCTCCATGGCGTTGATGATGTAGTTCGTCGTCGTGTTCACGACGCCGCGAAAGCCGAGAATCTCGTTGCCTGGCAGCGTTTCGCGCGCGAGATTGAAGACCGGGACTCCGTCCATGACGGCGCCTTCGAACAGGAAGCGCCGGTTCGCGCGATCGGCGAGGCTGCGCGAGCCTGCGGTAGGCAAACGCCGCCGGACCTTTGTTGGCGGTCACGACGTGCGCGCCGCCGGCCAGCGCGGCCCGCACATGCGAGATGGCCGGTTCGCCGGCCGCGATGTCGAGCGTTGTCGTCTCGACGACGACCAGGCGGCCCTCTCGCGCCGCGACCTCGCTCCGGTCGAGCGCGTCATCCAGGAACTCGAGGCTCGACGATCCCGTCCCGCCCTTTTTCAGCGTCGCACCGAAGGCATCCGCGTCGATTCCACGCGAGGAGTACGCGCGGCCGTGGCGCGTCGCGATGCCGACGATGCGAGGGGTGAGGTGATGGTCGGTGGAGAGTTGGGTTCGACGTTCGTGCAGAAGCGACGTAAAGCGCCGCGCGACGTTGCCGAAGCCAATCAGGATCAGATCGAGCGTCACGAAACGGGAACGGTCCGGCTAAAGCCGGACCCCACGAGGTGTGTGGGAGTCGCGAGCGGCTCCGTTTTCGAACGTGGCGTCCGGCTTTAGCCGGACCTCCTCGATCAGATCGTGCAGACGCTCGAGTCCTTCCCGCAGGTAGCCCATCTCATCGCCAAAGCCGATGCGGAGATACCCGTCCATGCCGAAATGATCGCCCGGCACGATCAGGACGCTCTTGTCGAGTCGCAGCTTCGTCACCAGCTCGGTGGAATTCATCCCGTGGTGATAGCGGACGTAGACGATCGCGCCCGCGTCCGGCGGCAGCGTAGCTGAACAGCCCGCCATGCGAATCGAGCCACTGCGCGATCACCGGAAAGTTCTCGTTGAGGATGCGTCGAGTTCTCGCGAGGATGCGTGCGCGCCGCTCGGGCTCGAGCGCGCGGCGGGCGAGCGCGTCGCTCAGAGCTCCCGGCGAAATCGTCATGTAGTCGTGGTACGACCACAACGTGGCCACGAGCGTCGGCGGACCCACGACCCAACCGATGCGCAGGCCCGGAAGCCCGTACGCCTTGGACAGCCCGCTCGTGACGACGACTCGGTCGGTGCGTCCCCACATCGACGGCGTGTCGCGGCCGTCGCGCTCGGCGCCGCGATAGATCTCGTCCGAGAGAATCCAACTCCCGTGTCGAGCGGCGATGGATGCAATGCGATCGAGATCGCGATCCTCGAAACGCGCGCCTGTAGGGTTGTTCGGGTTGCAGATGATGATCAGTTTCGTGCGCGGAGTCGCGAGCTGCTCGAGCGCGTCCGCATCCACACGCCAGTGCTTGCCGTCGGCGGTCGAGCCGCAGCGGCCAGTCTTTCACTGTCGCGCCGAACGCGCGCGACAGCCCGCGCGTCTGCATGTAGTTCGGCGTCATCATCACGACCTCGTCGCCCGGCTCGACGAGATGCCACGTCGTGACGTAGTTCGCTTCGGCGCCGCCGTTGGTCACCTGCACGTGATCCGGCTGTCGCGCCCGGATACATCCCCGCGACGAGGTCCCGAAGCGCGACCGTCCCGTTCGATTGCGTGTAGCGGAGGCTCTCGCGCAGCAGGGCCTCGGTTGCGCCCGGCTCATCGACGAGCTCGCCGAGCGAGAGCGGGTGCACGCCGCTCTCGGAGAGATTGAAGGCCACCTGGTTCTCGTAGGTGGACTGCATCCGTTCCATCGCGAATGGTTCGAGTTTCATAACGGCCCCTGGCCTGAGCGAGCGTACTGCCCGGGCGAGTCGAAGGCTGCCCTGAGCGAGCGCATTGCATACGCGCGAGTCGAAGGGTAGCATTTCTGATCCTATGCGGATGGTCATGTGTAGTGTTCGCGCTTGCGTGGGCGGCTTCGGCTGCGGCGCAAGACCGGCTGGTGCATGCAGCCGGAGCCTCCGGTGATCGTCACCTCAGGCAACGCGACAGTGCGCCGGACGCCGGACCGCGCGTTTGTCACTATCGCCATCGAGTCACGCGCGAAGAATCCGCGCGAGGCGCAAAAAGAGAACGCGGAAGCCTCCACACAGGTGCATCAGCGATTGTCCCAGGCGCGCCTGGGGCAGGATGCCGTGCGCACGCTCGGCTACAACCTCGAGCAGGATTTCGAGGTGGTGCCCACCGGGCGGATCCCGCGCGACTTCATCGCCCGCAACACCATCGAAGTGCGCGTCGACGACATCTCCCGCGTCGGCGAGCTCATCGACACCGTCGTCCGCGGCGGTGCGACGTCGGTCGCCGGCGTCCGCTTCGAGATCCAGAATCGCGCCGCCGCAGAGCAGGAGGCGCTGCGCCTCGCCGTTGCCGAGGCGCGCAGCCGCGCCGATGCCGCCGCGACCGGCGCCGGCCTGATCGTCGACAAGGTGCTGCGGATCGAGGACCATCGCGACGGCGTCATCATGCCGCCGCGGCCGATGGTCATGGCGGCGCGCACCGTCGAGGCGATGACGCCGATCGAGCCCGGGTTGATCGAAATCCAGGCGCGCGTCACGCTGACCGTTTCAATCAAGTGACGGAAGCGGACTACCAGCGCGCCCGCCGCCTGCTGATGCGCCGCGATCCGGTGCTGGCGACGGCGATCAAGCGCATCGGGCCGTGCCGGATGGCGGAGCGTCAGCGGAAGGATCATCTTTCCGCCCTCGTCGGCGCCATCGTGAGCCAGCAGCTGTCGACGAAAGCCGCGGCGACGATTTTCGGACGCTTCGTCGCGCTGTTTCCCGAGGGTCAGAGTCTTGACGCCGCGGCAATTGCCGCGCAGAGCGACGCGGCGCTGAGGGGCGTCGGCCTGAGCGGGCAGAAGGTCGGCTACATGCGCGACCTGTCGGCGCGCATCGTGGACGGCCGCCTGCAGCTCGACGCGCTCGAGGCGCTCCCGGACGAAGAGGTCATCGAACGGTTGACGGCGGTCAAGGGATTTGGCCGGTGGACGGCGGAGATGTTCCTGATGTTCCGTCTGCATCGCCCCGACGTGCTGCCGGTCGGCGACCTCGGGATCGTCAACGCCATTCAGCGGCTGTATCGGATGCGCAAACGGCCGAACGCGAAACGCATTCAGAAACTCGGTGAAGCGTGGAAGCCGTATCGCTCGGTCGCCAGCTGGTATCTCTGGCAGACGCTCAGGAATGAGCCTTTAACCAAAGCAGCAAATAGCCCGCGCCCATCGCGATCAAAGTCCCGCGCTCGCTGAAGAACGTCTCGCCCCACGAGAAGCGCTCATCTTCACGAGACTCTGAGCGAGTCCTGAGATCTTGAGAATTGCGGCGGAAGCCAGCTGGGCACACGCGCCGCGTACTCTCGATATGCGGCGCCCAACCGCGTCTCCAGCAGTCCTTCTTCCCATCGAACAATCGCGTGATAGGCAGCGCCGAGCACGACGATGATGATCGGCGCGAGCCAGGGGAGGCAGGCGGTCAGCGCGAATCCGGTCCAGAGCCCGATGTTGCCCAGATAGAGCGGATTCCGGACGAACGCGAACGGGCCGGTGTCGACGAGCGGTCCGAGTCTGTCGCTGCGGGTTCGTGAAATCACGCCGATGTGCCGGACACCCCACAGCCGAACGAGCTCGCCCGCAAGCGTCAGCGCGATGCCAGCCAGAACCGTCGCAGTAACTGCACGCGTCTGAGTTGAGGGCGTGGCAAGAATTGCCACAGCCAGGGGAAGCGGCAGTGATGTTCGGTGTCTGAACAGCCACTTGCCAGCACTTGTAACGGGGGTCTGACCCCGCCCGTTCTGAACTGCTGGGGGTTTCGAAGGGCTGGGGTCAGACCCCGGTGACAAATTGACAGCGGGGTCGCCGTTGGTAGAATTAGGACTAGACTGGTCGGATATCGATGTCGTCGGCAAATCTCTCCATTCTTGATCGCGGCCCCGGCTCAACCGTCCTCGACATGATCGGGCGGACGCCGCTGGTCCGCCTGCTCCGGTTCGAGGCGGAGACCCCTGGCGTCGAGCTCTACGCGAAAGCCGAGTGGCAGAACCCCGGCGGCTCCGTCAAGGACCGGGCCGCGGCGCGCATGATCCTCGACGGCGAAGCGACCGGCGCGCTGACGCGGGATCGCACGATTCTCGACGCCACGTCCGGCAATACCGGGATCGCCTACGCGATGGTCGGCGCGGCGCGCGGCTACAAGGTCAAGCTGTGCGTGCCGGAGAACGCGAGCACCGAGCGGAAACTGATCCTGCGCGCGCTCGGCGCCGAGCTCGTGCTCACCAACCCGCTCGAGAGCACCGACGGCGCCATCCGCGAAGCGCGGCGGCTCTACAAGTCGGATCCCGAGCGCTACTTCTATCCTGACCAGTACAACAACGAAGCCAACTGGCGCGCGCACTACGACACGACCGCGCCGGAAATCATCGAGCAGACCAGCGGCCGGCTCACGCATTTCGTCGCCGGCCTCGGCACGAGCGGCACGTTCATCGGCACCGCGCGCCGCCTGCGGAAATTCAATCCCGCGATCAAGCTGATCTCGTTTCAGCCCGACTCGCCGTTTCACGGCCTCGAGGGGCTGAAGCACATGGACTCGGCGATCGTGCCGGGCATCTACGATCCGACGCTGGCCGACCAGGACCTGCGCATCGGCACCGAGCGGGCGTACAAGATGGTGCGGCGCCTCGCGCGCGAGGAAGGGCTGCTGGCCGGCATCTCGTCGGGCGCGGCGGTCGCGGCGATGCTCGACGTCGCGCAGCGACTCGACGGCGGGACCGTCGTGACGGTGTTTCCCGACGGCGCAGAAAAGTACCTGACCGAGAGTTTCTGGACCGTCGATGGCTGATCGCGATCTGCGCGTGACTCGAGCTGTCGATGCCGCGATCCGCGAGCATGGCGAGGCCACCTATCCCCACGAATGCTGCGGCGCTCTGGTGGGGCAGGACGGCCACGTGACCAGCGTCGTGGCGCTGCCGAACACGACCGAGGAGGGTCCGCGCCGCCGGTTTCTCGTGCGGCCGTCGGACTATCGGGAAGCCGAGCGCAGCGCATCCGAGCTCGGAGCCGAGCTCCTGGGTTTCTATCATTCGCATCCGGATCACCCCGCGCGGCCGTCGCAGTACGATCTCGATCACGCGTGGCCGACGTTCGCGTACGTGATCGTGGCCGTCGCGCAGGGCAAGTCAGCGGATATGACGGTCTGGTTTCTCAAAGACGATCGATCGAGCTTCGAAGAGGGCAGTCTGCATCATGGCGAAAATCCTCATCCCGACCCCGCTCAGGCCGTACACGGATAAACAGGACGCGGTTGACGCCACGGGCGCAACCGTCGGCGAGCTGCTCGCCGACCTGACGACGCAAGCACAGCGGGCTCAAGGCGCACCTCTACAACGATCAGGGGAAGCTGCGCAGCTTCGTCAACATCTACGTGAACGACGAAGACATCCGCTACCTGCAGCACGAGAAGACGCCGGTGCAGACGGGCGACACGATCAGCATCATCCCGTCGGTGGCCGGTGGCGCGCCCTCGGTGACGGAGCTTGGCACGCCGAAGCCGCGAAGCGGCGAAGGCGGCGATCTCCCTCAACTGACCAACGACGAAATCAGGCGCTACTCGCGCCACTTGATCATGCCCGAGGTCGGCATGGATGGTCAGCGCAAGCTGAAGGCGTCCAGCGTCCTGTGCATCGGGGCCGGCGGACTCGGATCGCCCGCGGCGATGTATCTCGCGGCAGCCGGCGTCGGCCGTCTCGGCATCGTCGACTTCGACGTCGTCGATTTCAGCAACCTGCAGCGTCAGATTCTGCACAGCACGCCGGACGTGGGACGATCCAAGCTCGCGTCGGCGAAAGATCGCCTGAACGCGCTCAATCCTGAAATTCAGATCGACACCTACGAGACGGCGCTGTCGTCGGAGAACGCGCTGAAGCTCTTCGAGCCGTACGACGTCATCCTCGACGGCACCGACAATTTCCCGACGCGGTATCTCGTGAACGACGCCTGCGTGCTGCTCGGCAAGCCGAACGCGTACGGCAGCATCTTCCGCTTCGAAGGACAGGCGTCGGTGTTCGGCGCGAAAGACGGTCCGTGCTATCGCTGCCTCTATCCCGAGCCGCCGCCGCCAGGCCTCGTGCCGAGCTGTGCGGAGGGCGGAGTGCTCGGCGTCCTGCCGGGGATCATTGGTGTGATTCAGGCGACCGAGGCGATCAAGCTGGTGCTCGGCGTCGGCGAGCCGCTCATCGGCCGCTTTCTGATCTTCGATGCGCTGCGGATGAAGTTCCGCGAGCTCAAACTGCGGAAGGATGCCGACTGCCCGGTCTGCGGCACGAACCCGACCGTCACGCATCTCATCGACTACGAGCAGTTTTGCGGCGTGCCGCACGCCGACGAGCCGGAGCCTGCCGCTGTCAACAACGCCACGGAAATCACGTCGCTCGAGCTGAAGCACCGCCTCGATCGTGGCGACAAGCTCACAATCATCGACGTGCGCGAGCCGCACGAGTATCAGATCAACCGGATTGACGGCTCGATCCTCATCCCGCTCGGCGACGTGCCGCGGCGCTACGCCGAGTTCGATCCGAAGGACGAGCTCATCATGCAGTGCAAGACGGGGGCGCGCAGCGGACGAGCCGCCGATTTCCTGCGTTCGGTCGGGTTCAAGAAGGTGCTCAACCTGAAGGGCGGCATCGTCGACTGGATCGACAAGGTTGACCCGAGCCAGCCCAAATACTAAAATACGACTCTTACGGTCGGATATGTTGAGACTGTCGAAAAAGGCCGATTACGCGCTGATCGCGATGAAGCACCTGACCCTGCACAGCGATGCCGGGGCGGCGAGCGCGCGCGAAATTGCCGAGCAATACGACATTCCCATCGAGCTGATGGCGAAAGTGCTGCAGCGGCTCGTCCGCGGTGGGCTGCTGGCGTCGCATCACGGGACGCGTGGCGGGTATCAGCTCGCGCGCGTGCCGACGCAGATTTCGGTGGCCGACGTCATCCAGGCCATCGACGGGCCCGTCAGCGTCACGGCGTGTTCGACTGAAGACAGCCAGTGCGATCAGTACGCGAAATGCAACGTGCGCGATCCGTTGTGGCGCGTGCGGGAACGGATTCTGGCCGCGCTCGGGGAATGCACGATCGCAGAGCTTGCCGCGGATCCGCCGCCGGCCGCCGCTCCGCGCGCCGCGGTACTACACACACACTTGTGACGCTCGTTACGCCGAGCGGGATAAAACGATGCCAGTCAAACTTCCAATCTACATGGACAACCACGCGACAACGCCCGTCGATCCGCGCGTGGTCGAAGCGATGATGCCGTATTTCACCGAGCATTTCGGCAACGCGGCGAGCCGCAATCATCCGTTCGGCTGGGAAGCGGAAGAGGCCGTCGACAAAGCGCGCAAGCAGGTCGCCGATCTGATCGGCGCCAACGCGAAGGAAATCGTCTTCACGAGCGGCGCGACCGAATCCGACAACCTCGCGATCAAGGGCGTCGCCGAGATGTATCGCGAGAAGGGCAACCACATCATCACCTGCGTCACCGAGCACAAGGCCGTGCTCGACACCTGCAAGCACCTCGAAAAGGACGGCTATCGCGTCACCTACCTGCCGGTGCAGAAGGACGGCCGCATCAGCCTCGACGAGCTCGAAGGCCGCGATCACCGACAAGACCATCCTCATCACGATCATGGCGGCCAACAACGAGATCGGCGTCATTCAGCCGGTCGCGGAGATCGGCGCGATCGCGAAGGAAAACGGCGTCCTGTTCCACACCGACGCCGTGCAGACGGTCGGCAAGATGCCGTTCAACGTGAACGAGCTCAACGTCGACATGGCGTCGATCAGCGCGCACAAGATGTACGGCCCGAAGGGCGTCGGCGCGCTCTACGTCCGGCGCCGCAACCCGCGCGTGCTGCTCGCCCCGATCATCGACGGCGGCGGCCACGAGCGCGGCATGCGCTCCGGCACGCTCAACGTCCCCGGCATCGTCGGCTTCGGCAAGGCCGCGGAGTTGTGCCGGCTGGAGATGGAGGCCGAAGGGGAGCGGTTGCGCGGATTGCGCGACTACTTGAACCAGAAGCTCCATGCGAAGCTCGACGAGATCTTCATCAACGGATCGATGGAGCATCGCCTGCCGCAAACCTGAACATCAGCTTCGCGTACGTGGAAGGCGAATCGCTGTTGATGGGCATCAACGACGTCGCGGTCTCGTCCGGTTCCGCCTGCACGTCGGCGAGCCTCGAGCCTTCGTACGTGCTGAAGGCGCTCGGCGTCGGCGACGATCTGGCGCACACGTCGATCCGCTTCGGCCTCGGCCGATTCAACACGAAAGAGGAAGTGGACTACGTCGCGGACAAGCTGACGTCGGTCGTCAGCCGGCTGCGCGACATGTCCCCGCTCTACGAGATGGCCAAGGAAGGCATCGATCTCTCAACGATGCAGTGGCAGACGGAAGGGCACTAGGAAGTCGACAGCGACTGTCGACAGTCGACTAATGGCATATTCAGAACAAAGTCATCGACCACTACGAACAACCCGCGCAACGTCGGCTCGCTGCCCAAGAACGATCCGACCGTCGGCACCGGCCTCGTCGGCGCGCCCGAATGCGGCGACGTCATGAAGCTGCAGGTCAAGGTCAACCCCGAGACCGGCGTCATCGACGATGCGAAGTTCAAGACGTTCGGATGCGGCATCGCGATCGCGAGCTCGAGCCTGGCGACCGAATGGCTCAAGGGCAAGACCGTCGACGAAGCCCTCGCGATCAAGAACACCGACATCGTCAACGAGCTGAGCCTGCCGCCGGTGAAGATTCATTGTTCGGTGCTGGCCGAGGACGCCATCAAGGCGGCGATCGCGGACTACAAGAAGAAGCAGGTCGCCGAAGCCGCGACGGTCGAGGTCGCGCAACCAACCGCATGATTCAGATCTCCGAGACGGCGGCGCGCAAGATCCGCACGTTGATGGCCAAGCAGGGCATCGACGAGGGCGGACTGCGCGTCGGCGTGAAAGGTGGCGGCTGCTCGGGGTTGAGCTACACGTTCGGCTGGGAAAAAGAGGCGCGGACCGGCGACGAGGTGTTCGAGGGCCCCGACGGCGCGAAGATCTTCGTCGACCGGAAGAGCCTGCTGTTCCTGAAGGGAACCGTGCTCGACTACGACACCAACATGATCAGCAAGGGCTTCGTGTTCAACAACCCGAACGCGAAGACCTCGTGCGGCTGCGGGAGCTCCTTCGGCGCGTGAATGTCGAGACCCGTACGCGAGACTTTTTCAGCTTCCTCGGTCTCTCCCGCAAACTGAAGATCGACGCGGCCGACCTGGAACAGCGGTATCGCGCGCTGAGCCGGCAGTTTCATCCCGACTACTTCTACAATGCGCCCGCGGCGGAGCGTCGAGCGAGCCTGGAGCGGTCGTCGTATCTCAACGACGCGTATCGAACGCTCAAGAATCCCGCCAGCCGCATCGAGTACCTGCTGAAGCTGGAAGGCGCGTTGAAACCCGAGAGCTCCACGTCCACCGCCGGCGCTGCTCGAGGAAGTGTTCGCGCTCAACGAGGAGCTCGACGCGATCCGCGAGGACCGCGAGAGCGGCGGCGCCGGAAACTGAATTGAAGGCGCGGCTCGAACGCGCGCGCCAGCCAATCGAGCGCAAGCGCGCGGAGCACGAAGCGGCGCTCGGCGAGCTGTCGGCCAGGTGGGATGCGCTCGTCGACGCGGCGGCTGCTGACACCGAGCGGCGCCGCGTCCTGGACGAGCTGCAGGAGCGGTTCCTGGAGAGAAACTACATCACCAATCTGCTTGCCGGCATCGAGCGGGACGCACGACGTCCACGTGAAGACACCACTGTCTTTCCTTTGAAACTCCGTGCTTTCCGTTTGTGTCCGTGTCCACCGTAGTGCAGTACTATCATATGAGCAAGGTCGTAGGGATCGATCTCGGCACGACCAACTCGCTGGTCGCCTACGTGAAGGACGGCGTCCCGATCGTGATCCGCGACTCGGACGGCGACGGGCTGGTGCCGTCCGTCGTGTCGGTCGCCGCCGATGGCGCGGTAGTCGTCGGCCGCGAGGCGCAGCGGCGGCTGCTGACCGACGCGCAGCATACGGCGTATTCGGTGAAGCGGTTCATGGGCAAGGGGCGCGAAGACGTCGAGGCGGAGGCCGGTCATTTTCCGTTCCGAATCGGCGGCGACGCCCGAGGCGTCGTGCGCATCGGCCTCGGCGAGCGCGAGTTCACGCCGCCCGAGATTTCGGCGTTCGTGCTGCGCGAGCTGAAGCAGCGCGCCGAAGCGTGGTTCGCCGCGCAGGGCGAGGTCGACAACGAGGTCGATCGCGCCGTCATCACGGTCCCCGCGTACTTCAACGACGCGCAGCGCACGGCAACCCGCGACGCAGGCCGGATTGCGGGCCTCGAGGTGATGCGGATCGTCAACGAGCCGACGGCCGCCTCGCTCGCGTACGGCCTCGACAAGCGCCACGCCGGCGTCATCGCCGTCTACGATCTCGGCGGCGGCACGTTCGACATCTCCATCCTGCGCGTCGAAGACGGCGTGTTCCAGGTGCTGTCGACAAACGGCGACACCCACCTCGGCGGCGACGACATCGACCTGCTCTTGATGGAGTGGGTACGTAGCGCGGCCCTTCAGGGTCGCGTGGCGTCCTGAGGCTCTGGCCGGCACAACACGACCGCGAGACTCCAGGAAATCCGCAAAGCCGTGATCCAGGCGAAATGGGATCTTTCCGACCGCGAGCGAGAAACTCGAAGCTCGCTGGGTCGGCACTGCATCACCCGCGCCGAATTCGAAACGCTGATCCAGCCCATCGTCGATCGCACGCTCGCACCCTGCCGCCAGGCCCTCGCCGACGCCGGCCTTCAACCGTCGCAGATCGACGAAGTCGTGCTCGTCGGCGGATCGACGCGCATTCCGCTCGTTCGGAAGGCCGTCGCCGATCTCTTCGGCCGCACGCCGCACAGCGAACTGAACCCCGACGAGGTCGTCGCGCTCGGCGCCGCCGTGCAGGCCGACATCCTCGTCACCGGCAGCCGCGAGATGCTGTTGCTCGACGTGACACCGCTGTCGCTCGGCATCGAGACGATGGGCGGGGTGGTGTCGAAGATCATCCTGCGCAACTCCACGATTCCGGCCACCGGCGGCGAGATGTTCACGACGGCAGTCGACAACCAGACGGCGGTCGACATCCACGTCCTGCAGGGCGAGCGCGAGCTCGTCGGCGACAACCGATCGCTGGCGCGCTTCAAGCTGCGCGGCATTCCGCCGATGCCCGCCGGCCTGCCGCGCGTTCAGGTGCAGTTTCAGATCGACGCGAACGGCATCCTGAGCGTCACCGCGCGCGAGGAGCGGACCGACGTGGAGCAGACCGTCGAAGTGAAGCCGTCGTACGGCCTCACCGACGAGGAAGTGGAGCGGATGCTCCTCGATTCGTTCGAGCACGCCGAGGCCGACATCGCGGCGCGCCTCCTCATCGAGGCGCGCAACGAGGCGGAGTCGGTCATCAAGGCGACCGAGAAATCGCTGAGCTCGCCCGATATGGCCGAAATCGAGCGCGACGAGCTCAAGCCGGGCGAGCGTCAGAAGATCGAAGGTGTGCTTTCGGCGTTGAAAATGGTGATTACGTCCTCGGACCGTGACACGATTCAGAAGTGGACGCAGGCCCTGAACGACACGACCCAGCATCTGGCCGAGGTCATGATGAATCGTTCCGTGCGGGCGGCCCTGGCAGGCAAGAATATCGATAACGTGTAGAGAAGGTGTAGCGCGACCCTTTGAGGGTCGCGATTGACATGCCCAAAGTCACTTTCATCATCGACGGCGAGCCGACCGTAGTCGAGTTCGAGACCGGCAAGCTGCCGTACTCGCATCACGGCAAACCCGAGTCGTTTCTCGACGTCGCCAAGAACCTCCACGTGCCGCTCGAACATGCCTGCGGCGGAAGCTGCGCGTGCACCACCTGTCACGTCATCATCCGTGAAGGCGATCAGCACCTGAGCGAGATGCAAGACGACGAAGCGGATCGGCTCGATACCGCGTGGGACCTGACGCCGCAGTCGCGCCTCGGTTGCCAGGCGGTGATCAGCGGCGACGTCGTCTGCGAGCTGCCGATGTACACGCGCAACTACGTCCAGGAAGGCGGCGGCATCCAGCTCGGAAAGTCGGACCGCAAGGATCGCAAGGTCCAGGAGGTGGTGCCGTGAAGTGGACCGATTCCGAGGACATCGGGATCGCGCTCGCCGAGAAGTTTCCCGGCGTCGATCCGCTGACCCTCCGCTTCACCGACCTGCGCGACCGCGTGCTCGCCCTCGACGGATTTGACGACGACCCGAAGAGCTCGAACGAGCCGAAGCTCGAGGCGATTCAGATGGCGTGGTACGAGGAATTCAAGGACGCTCAATGACCGCAGGCGGAATTCTCCGCCCGGGGATGCGGATCTACCTCATCCCCTTCATTGCTGGCATCGTGCTGTCCGCCAGCGCGTTCTTGCCGTGGGTGGTCGTCGGCGGCGTGCCGATGAAAGGTGTGCCCGACGTCGCGGGCCTCTGGATCGTGGGTCTCGGCGCGGCCGCGGCGCTGCTCGCGATGCTGAGCCTCATCACGCGCAAGAACTCGCGCCATCCGCTGCTGCTGGTCGGGCTCGTCGCGCTCGGCATCATGTTTTTGTCGTGGCGCATCCTTCCCCGGAGCGCCGGTGAGCGCGCGCTCACCATCTCTCAGGCTTTCGCGATCGTCGAGAACACACCACTCACCGGTCCGCCAATCTCCGTCGTCGGCTTCGGCATCTACGTCGGTCTCCTCGCGTCGATCGTGCTCGTCGGCTTCGGGCTCACGATCGTGGTCAAGCGCGTGGCGACGCCGTACGTCATGCCGAGTCCGGACGACGACGTCGAATAGCGAGAGACGCCGATGCGCATCCTCATCGTCGCTGCAACGGTTCACGAAATCATGCCGCTCGGGCTCGTGGTTCGCTACGCTCACCAGGAACGCCCGTCGCTCGCCCTGAGTCAGTTGAAGGGCGAGAAGTACCACGACGTCGACATCCTGATTACCGGTGTCGGCATGGTGGCGGCCGCCGCGCGGACCGCGAGCGTGCTCGCCCGCACGCGGTATCGGTTCGTGCTGAATCTGGGCGTGTGCGGCAGTTTCGATCCGGCGCTCCCACCCGGGACAGTGGTGCATGTCGTGTCGGACGGCGATCCCTGAGCTCGGCGCGGAGGAAGGCGACGGGTTTCTCACGATCCAGGAGCTGGGATTGCTCGAGGGCGACGCCGCGCCATTCACCGACGGCCGCCTGACGAACCCCGGTGCGCCGTCGAATCCGGCACTGCAAAAGCTTCCCGCGGTTCGCGGCATCACCGTCAATACCGTGCACGGCAACGACCGATCGATCGCGGACACCGTTCGCCGATTCGATCCTCAGGTTGAAAGCATGGAGGGCGCCGGCTTCATGTACGCCTGCCTCATTCACGAGGCCCCGTTCGCGCAGGTGCGGGCCGTGTCGAATGCCGTCGAGCGGCGCAATCGCGGCGCCTGGCGCATGGACGAAGCCGTCGCGGCCTTGTGCCGCACGGCGACCGACGTGCTCGACGGCGCATGAAGCTCTCGCTCGGGTTTTCGCCCTGCCCGAACGATTGCTTCATGTTCGACGCGATCGTCAACCGCCGGATCGATCTCGAAGGCCTGGAGTTTTCGGTCCGTCTCGAGGACGTGGAAACGCTGAATCGCGCCGCCTTCGATCAGGCGATCGACGTCACGAAACTCAGTTATCACGCCTATGCGCATTGCGCGGCCGGCTACGTGCTTGCTCGATGCCGGCAGCGCGCTCGGCAGAAACTGCGGCCCGCTGCTCATCTCGAAGCGAACGATCCCGCTCGAGGAGGTCGCAGCCGGCAGCGTCAGCATCGCCATTCCGGGAGAGTACACAACCGCGAACCTCCTCCTGGGACTCGCGTTTCCAGACGCGCGCAACAAGACCGAGCTGGTCTTTTCGGAGATCGAATCGGCGCTCCTCGACCGAACGGTTCGACGCCGGCGTGATCATCCACGAGAATCGATTCACCTACGCGGCGAAGGGGCTGAAGAAGATTGTCGATCTCGGCGAGTTCTGGGAGCGCACGACCAGTGCCCCGATTCCGCTCGGCGGGATTGTCGTCAGGCGCGCGCTTCCGCCGGACGTTCAGCAGCGCGTCAACCGGGTGATGCGGCGCAGCGTGGAGTTCGCGTTCGCGCATCGCGACGCGAGCCTGCCGTTCGTCCGCGAGCACGCGCAGGAGATGAGCGAAGAGGTGATGTACAAGCACATCGACTTGTACGTCAACGAGTACTCGGTCGACCTCGGATCTGAAGGCCGCCGGGCGATCGAGGTGTTGTTCGACGAAGGCGGCGCGGCTGGCGTGATACCCGCCGTGCGCGACAGCTTGTTCCTCGTAGCGCGCCCTTTCAGGATGTGGCGCGGGCTTCAGCCCTGCGTGCCCTGTCTAACTTCCGCGCAGCGCCGTGCCGGGATCGAGGCCCGCCGCCCGGCGCGCAGGCACGAGGCTCGCGACGGTCGCGCTGACGATCAACACCAGGACGACCGCGCCCAACGTGACCGGGTCCACCAGCGGCACGCCAAAGAGCTGCTGCCGGATCACGCGTCCAAGCACGAGCGACGCGCCTATCCCGATCGCCAGACCCGCGGCCGCGAGGGCGATCGCCCTCCCGACAATCATGCGCAGCACGTCGCCCACATGCGCCCCAAGCGCCATCCGGATGCTGATTTCGCGCGCGCGCTGCGCTACGGCGTAGCTCATCACGCCAAAGATGCCCGTGGCGGCGAGGGCGAGCGCCACGCCTGCGAACAGCGCGAGGAGAGATGTGTAGAAACGGGGCCGGGCCACCGACCTGGCAACGAGCTGCTCCAGCGGCGTGAATTCGGTGATCGCGAGATTCGGATCGAGAGAGCGCACTTCACTACGGATCGTCGGCGCCAGCGCGATCGGATCGCCGGCCGCGCGCACCACGATGCGGACGGTACGGGTGCTCCGCTGCGCGTACGGCATGAAGAGCTGCGGCGCGGCGGGCTCTCCCGGATTTCGCTGCAGCACGTCGCCGACGACGCCCACGATTTCGTATTTGCGTCCACTGAGGTTGACGCCTCTGCCCAGCGGATCCTGGTTCGGGAACCAGCGATGCGCGCCGGCCTCGTTGATGAGCGCGACGAACGGCGCACCGGTCTGATCGCGATCGGTGAACAGCCGGCCGCGCCGCAGCGGCGCGCCAATCGATCGGAAATAGTCGGGCGTCGCGCTGGCCACCGCGATTTCCTGGTTGACGTCCGGCGGCGGTGGCGGCGCGCCGTCCACGGCGAAGTCCTGCAGGGCGCCGCGGCCGCTGAGCGGAAGAACGGTCGACGCTCCAACCGCGGTGACGCCCGGGAGCGCGCGAAGCCGCTGCTCGAACTCGGCCACGCGGGTGCGAATCTGTTGCCCTTCCTTGTAGGCCTCGCCCTGCATCGTGATGCTGAACGCCATTGCGTGCTCGGTGACGAAGCCGGTGTGCACGCGCGTGAGCTCGACGAAGCTGCGAATCAGCAGGCCGGCGCCGGTCAGCAGCACAACGGCGAGCGCCATTTCGGCGACGACCAGAGCGGCACGCAGGCTGTGGCCGCCCCGGCCGGCGCTGCCGCCGTGACCGCCCTCGCGCAGCGCCTGCGTCAGACGGCCGCCTGTGGATTGGAGCGCCGGAAGGATCCCGAACGCCAGACTCGTCAACAGCGCCGTGGCCAGCGTGAACAGGACCACGGTGCCGTCGAGGCCGATGTTTTCGAGCCGCGGAATGTCGGCCGGTTTTGCCGCGATGAGCGCGCGCGTTCCCCACATCGCGATCACGAGGCCCGCGACACCGCCGGTGATGCCGAGCACGACGGACTCGGTGAGAAGTTGCCGCACCAGTCGTCCGCGGCCCGCGCCCAGCGCCACTCGCACCGCGAGTTCCGCCCGTCGCGCCGATGCTCGTGCGAGCAGCAGGTTCGCGACGTTCGCGCACGCGACGAGCAGCACGAAGCCGACCGCGCCGAGCAGCACGAGCAGCGGCGTTCGCACGCCGCCGAGCATCAGGTCGCGCAGCTGGATCGCGTCGAACGTCAGCCCTCCATTCGTTTGCGGAAACCGGGTCTGCAGCTCCGCGCCAAGCCGCTTCAGATCGTCAGTGACCTGTTGCGTCGTCACGCCCGGCTTCGTTCGGCCGACGACCTCGAGGAACTCGGACCGCCTTCCCGTGGCGCTCGTCGCGTTGAAGGGCGGATCGTAGCGGATGGGCGCGATCATGTCGGCGCGATCCAGCAGCTGTGCGCCGGGCGCGAGGACGCCGACAATCGTGTAGCGCTCGCCACCGACGAGGATGTTGCGGCCCAGAACAGATGGATCGCTGCCGAACTCGCGCTGCCAGAAGCCGTGGTCGAGGATGGTCACGCTGTGGCGTCCCGGCTGGTTCTCTTCGGGAGCGAACGCGCGGCCGAGCCCGACGCGGACGCCGAGCAGCGGAATCAATCCGTCGCTGACGCTCGTTCGACGGATCTCCCGCGGCTCGCCAACGCCAAGCAGGGTGTACGTGCCGGTCACGAACGCCTCGACCTGCTCGAACACGCGGTTCTCTTCGCGGACGCTCATGAAATCGGGCGCAGAGAGGGAGAGGTACCGCGTGCCGTCGGGATAGACCATGCGGACGTGCTGCAGCCGATCCGGGTCGCGGAACGGCAGCGATTCGAGCAGCACGCCGTGGACGACGCTGAAGATGGCGCTGTTGGCGCCGATGCCGAGCGCCAGCGTGGCGACGGCGACGGCCGTGAACCCGGGCGTCCGTCGCAGCATCCGCAGCGCGTATCCGATGTCCTGTCGCAGCTCGGTCAGGTAGTCCATGCGTGCCATACGCCGCTCCCGTCGTTCGTCGATTGCTTCACATTCCCGGCGCGATTGTTCGAAGTCGCCGAAGCGCCGCATCGCCAGCTCCCGCGCCCGCTCCGGCGATTCTCCGCGCTCGACGAGCTCGCGAATCCGCATGTCGACGTGGAACGACAGCTCGTCCTGCACGTCGACCTCGGGATCGGGACCGAACACGCGCCGGACGCGTTTCCACATGGTCATGTCGTGATCAGGGCATCGCCGGCGCTTTGAGCGCGGCGAACACCGCGGCGGCGTAGCGGTGCCAGTTTTCCGTTTCGACGCGCAGCTGCGCCCGGCCGCGCCTGGTCAGCGAATAGAACTTCGCGCGCCGGTTCGCGTCCGACGCGCCCCAGCTCGCGGCGATCCAGCCGCGCTCCTCGAGACGATGCAAAGCCGGATACAGCGTTCCCTCTCCAACCGCCAGCGCATCGTCGGTCGCCTGCTCGATCCAGCGGGCGACGGCGTAGCCGTGGGCCGGCCCCCAGCTCAGCGCTTTCAGAATCAGGAGGTCCAGTGTGCCGCGGAGAATGTCGGGTCCCGGCTGCGTCATGCGGTCTCCCATCGGGTTCCTATGGGAAGTTACCTTGCGGACCCATCGAAACGCAAGGGGGCGGCCCCATCGCGAGGATTTCAGAGTTCAGAGTTCAGATTTCAGATTGAATTCAGATTTACGAGTACGCGATGGATTTGATCGACGCCGTCCGTGAGGCTCGCCGGGCCGGGTTGCAGGATGTAGGTGGACTTGATCTCGAAGATGCGGTCGTCGCGGACGGCGCTGACCTCGCTCCAGCCCGGCCTGGCGACGATCTTGGCCTTGTTCATTTTCTTGCCGCACCACGACGCGAAGATCACCTGCGGATCGCGTCGAGCGGCCTCGGCGGGATCGACGATGCGATCTTTCGCGAGGCTGGCAGCGGCGAGCTCTGGAAAGATCGGCGCGCCGCCGGCGATCTCGACGAGCTCCTCGACCCATCGGATGCCCGAAATCAGCGGGTCGTCCCATTCCTCGAAGAAGACGCGCCGCCGCGCCGGAAATCGTGCGGCAGCTTCACGAATCTGATCCAATCCCGACTCGAGACGGTCGGCGAGCGCCTCGGCCTCGGGCTGGCATCCGACCAGCCCGCCCAGCATGCGGATCATCTGAAGGATTTCTGCGACGGTCCGCTGATTGAAGGTGACCACGGCAATGCCGCGCCGGACTAGTTCGGCGCCGAGGTCCGCCTGGAGATCCGAAAAGGCGAGCACCAGATCGGGCTGCAGCGCCTCGATCTTGTCGAACCGCGCGTTGATGAACGCTGAGATCTTCGGCTTCTTGCGCGCTTCAGGCGGGCGAACGGTGTATCCGGAGACGCCGACGACACGGTCGCCTTGCCCGAGCAGATACAGCGTCTCGGTCGTTTCTTCGGTCAGGCAGACGATGCGATTTGGGTAGGCAGGCATCTTGTAGCGCGGCCCTTTCAGGGCCGCGATCGCGGGGCTGAAAGCCCCGCGCTACGTACGAACGACGCCAACGTCAAATCCGTGAACACGAATCCATCGCGCTCGACGGTCTCGCCCGTCTCGATCGGAATCTCGCGGCTGAACATCGGGCCTTTGTACGCGAACGAGTGGAACTCGCCTCGCTCGCCGCACGGATCGACGGTCGGCGGGCAGATCGTCGAGCAGCGCCTGATCGAAATCCCGGCCGGCGAACCGGCGATCGAGCTGGCGCGGATCGACGCAGGTGATGCGCGCGACCAGGCCGGCGGCAATCATCTCGCGGGCCAGCCGCGGCGTGTGCGTGTCATCGGACTGGAAAAGCGGAAACAGCGGCGTGATCCCGGTGCCGGCCAGCTTCTCCTCCCGATACCGTCGGATGTCGGCGAGGAAGAGATCCGCAAACGCCATGTGCGTGAATCCCTCCGCGACCGCTCGAGTCACCACGCCTCGCATCACCTCTTCGTAGATCTCGTTGGGACACGGCGAGGGAATCGGTGCGAGCCACAACGGCAGACCCGAGGGCCTCCGCCTGCGCCTGGAGCAGATCCACACGTACGGCGTGCATCGCCACGCGCTGCGCGGGCTCGTTGATGGTCGTGAGCAGCCCGCCGATCTCCACGTCTCCGCGTTGCCGCAGCTCGTGCACCATCCAGGCGCTGTCCTTCCCGCTGGACCAGGAAATCAGGCACTTGCTCATCGAAACGCTTCTGGATGGAGCGTGCGCGCAAAGCGATCTGCCGCCACCGCGATCCGCGGTCCCGGGACCACGAACTCGTCGCCGACCAGAAGATGGACGCGTCCGTTCCTGACCGCCGGCACCGACGCGAGCGCATTCCACACCAGGCGTTCCGCTTCGAGCCTCACCGACGCCGCGGCCTGTCCGTAGTGCAGCTCGACGATGACCTCGGGCGCGCGGGTGAGGATCATCTCGGTGCTCATGTCGACCGACTGCTTTTGCAGGTCGCTCAAGATATCGGATGCGCCCGCGAGCTCGAGGACATCATGCAGAAACCCTATGCCGCCGCTCGCGTTCACCCGGCGCAGCGCGCCTTGCTCGCGCGAGAACACGAGCAGCGTCTTCGGGCGGGGCAGGCCGGCCACTCGCGCGCGCGTCGCGTCGAGCTGCTGCTGCACGCGAGCCGCCGCGGCGTCGGCCGACGCCTTCGCGCCGATGCGTTCGCCGATCTTCCGCATCGTCTCCAGAATGTCCGGCAGCCCGCGATGCGCGTAGTTGAACATCGGGATCTGCGCGCGCTCGAGCTGCCGCTTCAGATCCGTCTGCGTCTCGTAGACGATGACGAGGTCCGGCTTGAGCGAGATCACGCGCTCGGTGTCGGGATCGAGCAGCCCGCCGACGCGCGGCAGCCGGCTCACTTCCGGCGGATACCGATCGTAGTTGCCGACGCCGGCCACCCGATCGCCGGCGCCCATGGCAAACAGCATCTCGGTTGTGGCGGGCACGAGCGAGATGATGCGCTGCGGCGTCGACATCGGCCGCTTGTTGGCCTGTACGGGCCGACTCATGCTGTCGACCGCAGGGCTGACACGCGAGCTCCGCGCCTACGAAGGACGCCGCACGCAAACGACGAGGGCGAGGCGAACGATCAGGTTCTTGCGAAAGAGCAGCCATAGAAACACCGGTCCTCCGATCATCGCCGTCACAATGCCGACCGGCAGCTCGAGCGGCGCGATGATGGTGCGCGCCACGAGATCGCAGCCGACGAGAAACGCGCCGCCAAACAGCGCCGACGCCGGCAGCACGAGCCGATGATCGGCGCCGACGATCAGCCGGACGAGATGCGGCACGATGATCCCGACAAACGACACCGGGCCCGCGAGCGACACCGCCGCGCCGGTGGCCAGCGACGCGCTGACGAGCGCCACGCGTTCCGTTCGCGCGATGTCGACGCCGCGCGATGCGGCGGATTCACTGCTGACGCTGATGAGATCGAGCACCCGCGGCAGCGTCGCGAAGCCCACCCAGCCGATCGCCATCGGCGCCAGCGCCGCGACGATCGGCGTGTACCAGGCGACGTCGAGCGACCCCATCAGCCAGCGCACGTTGCGAAACGTCTGCGTGAAATCCGCCATGTATTGCACGAACGAAATGACCGCGGAGAGCACCATGTGCAACGTCACGCCGCCGAGCAGCAGCACGAGCGCGGACGTCCCTCGTCGCCGTGCCGCTGAGAGTCCGTACACCATCGCGAGCGCGCCGAGCGAGCCGCAGAAGCTGACCAGCGGCACCGCCGAGATCCCGGCGAACGAGACGTCGAGGTCGAACGTGATCGCGACGATCGCGCCGAGCGACGCCCCCGCGGACACGCCGAGCGTGTCCGGCGACGCCAGCGGGTTCCGCAGCAGCGCCTGGAACACGACGCCCGACAGCGCGAGCGCGCTCCCGACCAGCGCCGCGGCCACCACGCGCGGGAGCCGCGCCACGAAAAAGATCTGCGCGTCGGTGTTGTCGGCGTACGGGATCGACCGGTCGAACACCTTCGCGAGGCTGATGCGCGTGCTGCCGACCAGCGGCGCGAGCAGCAGCGCCGCCGACGGCCGAGCGGCGCCGAATCCTGCACGAGTCGTCCACAGCCAGCCTGCGACCGGATCGAGCAACGCAGGTCGACAGCTCGGACGGCGTCAGTCAATGCGATCGGGCAATCGGCACCACCGTCACGTGACCGGCGCGCGCGTGAAACTGCACATCCGCCTCGATGCCGTACAGCTGGCGGATGTTCTCCGCCGTCAGGATCTCCTTCGTCGGACCTTGCGCGAGCACGCGTCCGGACTTGAGCAGGATGATTCGGTCGCAGACCGCCGCGGCGAGATTCAGATCGTGCGTCGACAGCAGCATCGTCGTGCCGCGCTCGACGTTGAGCCGCCGCAGCAGCGCCGCGATCTCGAACTGATACGCGAGGTCGAGCGACGCCGTCGGCTCGTCGAGGAGCAGCAGGTCGGACGCTTGCGCCAGCGCGCTCGCAATCACGACGCGCTGCTTTTCGCCGCCGCTCAGCGACGAGAACGACCGCGACTCGAGCGCGGCCGTGCCGGTGGCCGTCAGCGCCTCGTGCGCGATCGCCTGATCGCCGGCGCCTTCGAGCTCGAACGGGCCGAGGTGCGCGTAGCGTCCCATCAGCACCATGTCGATGACGCTGAAATCGAACGTCGTGTGCGTCTCCTGCGGCACCACGGCCAGGCGCCGCGCGAGATCCCGGCGCGTGAACGTCGTGATCGATCGACCGTCGATCTGAATCTCTCCCGCGAGCGGCCTGACGGTTCCCGAAATCAGACGGATGAGCGTGCTCTTGCCGGAGCCATTCGGCCCCAGCAGGCCGGCGATCGCGCCGCGCTCGATCTGGAGCGAGACGCGGTCCACCACGAGCGGGCCGCTCCGCCCGCGCGCGTACGAGAACGACACCTCACGCGTGTCGAGCATCAACGAAGATGGAGAGAGATCGGGCCACCAGGCCCCGGACGGGACGTACACATCGGAGTTCCTCCCGGCGTCTCACGCGCCGAAAAAGGACGCCCCCGATGGCCAGGTTTCCTGACTCGCGGATCGTGGCGGCGCGTCGTCTTCCCAGGCTCAGCTCAATCCCGAGCCAGTGACATCGCTGACGCGCCGCTCCCCGCTTACAGTGGCGGGACCGTGTGGGCTTCGCACCCACTTCGCGTGGCCGCCGGGGTGAACGTCAAGTTGTGCGGATGCGAAGTGCGCGGTGTGACGGTGCACTCGCACTGCGCAGCGTCCAGCACTTAGCACCGGAGCGCGGAGTATAGCAGGGTTGCCTGAGACGGCCCTTTTACGTAACATTGCCAATTGGTGTCCGCTCTCGGACACACCCAGTACGTACCAGACAAACGAGGACGCACAATGAGCAAAAGTTCGACCGTCACCGTGCGCGAGCGGCCCGTCGACGAGGTGGCCACGGTGCAGACTGGCGGTCTGACGATTCATGGTGAGACCTTCGTGGTCCAGACCGATCAGCGCATCGAGTTGGTCGATCTCACGAAGCAGGTGATGGAGTTCGTGCGGAAGTTCAACATTCGTGAAGGGCTCGTCAGCCTCTGGTCGATGCACACGACCTGCGCCTTGTTCATCAACGAGTTCCAGACCGCGCTGCTCACCGATATCAGGCGCTTCCTCGAACAGATGGTGGCCCGCGACGCCGAGTGGATGCACAACAATCCGGAGCACTCGGACTGCGATCGCGTGAACGCCGATTCGCACCTGCGCGCCCTGCTGCTCGGACACATCTGACGCTGCAGGTCAGCGGCGGTGAAGTCGTGCTCGGGCAATGGCAACGCATCCTGATGGCGGAGCTCGACGGCCCGCGCGCGCGGTCGCTACGAATACAGATCTTCGGCGTGTCCTGACGGACGGAATCTGGTAATTGGATAATCGGGTAATCTGGTAATTCAATTACTCGATTACCAGATTACGCGATTACCCGATGCAGTCCCGTCTCCGTTCCGCCGGCCTCTCTGACATCGCAGACAAGCTTTCGGCCGGGCAGCGTCTCGATCTCGCCGAGGGCGTTCGCCTGTTCGATTGTCCCGACCTGCTGGCCGTCGGCTGGCTGGCCAATCGCGACCGCGAACGGCGGCTTCGGCGGCCGCACCTTCTACAACTTCAACATCCGGCTCGAGGCCACCAACGTCTGCGTCGCGAGCTGTCTCTTCTGCGCGTTCGCGCGGCTGAAGCCGGGCGATGCCGGCGCCTACACCATGTCGCTCGAGCAGGTCTGGGACAAGCTGCGCCAGCGCGCGCATCAGCCGCTGACCGAGATTCACGTCGTCAACGGGCTGCATCCCGATTTGCCGTTCGACTACTACCTGGAGATGCTGCGCGGCTTCAAGCGCATCCGGCCGGGCATCACGCTGAAGTGCTTCACGGCGGTGGAGATCGCCTTTTTCGCGGATCTCTACCACATGACCGACGAGCAGGTGCTGCGCGAGTTGATGGCCGCGGGTCTCGATTCGCTGCCGGGCGGCGGCGCCGAGATCTTTGCGGATCGCGTGCGCAGCAAGATCGCGAACGACAAGTGCGGCAGCGATCGGTACCTGGACATTCACCGTATCGCGCATCGGCTCGGCATGCGCACCAACGTCACGATGCTCTACGGGCACATCGAGACGGCGGAGGAGCGGGTCGATCACATGCTGCGGGCGCGGGCGCTGCAGGATGAAACCGGCGGCTTCCAGGCGTTCATCCCGCTCGCGTTTCACCCCGACAACAACCAGATGCGGAAGCTGCCGGCGCCGAGCGCGGCCGACTCGCTGCGCGTCCACGCCGTGTCGCGGCTGGTGTGCGACAACATCCCGCACGTGAAGGCGTTCTGGATCGCGACCGGCGTCGAGGTGGCGCAGACGGCGCTCTGGTTCGGCGTGGACGATCTCGACGGGACCGTGCAGGAAGAGAAGATTTACCACATGGCCGGCGCGCGCACGCCCGAGTCGATGACGCACGCGCGAGATCGAACGCCTCATCCGTGCGGCGGGGCGAGAACCCGTCGAGCGCGACACGCATCTACAACGTCGTCGAACACGCCAGCCACGTAGCTGACGGGCTAGGCGTAGCGGCTTGTCTGGCGCCGGCTTGAGGGCCGCAGCCGGAATACACGCCCCGCGCCGGGTGTTATACTTTTCAGGACGCCAAGCTTCGTCGGACCGCCCTCCGGAGCTTGGCTTTTTCGCGTCCCTACTTTGAGAAAAGTTTCACAAGCAGATCAAAGTCGGGGCGCTTTCGCACAAAAGATGATGCTTCCGGTCCTCACGGCGTACGAGAAAGAACACCTGTCAGAGCGCCAGCCGCTCCCCGACAAGTACGTCGGTCTGTCCGACGACGAGATGGACGCGCGCATCGCGGCCGCCAAAGCGCAGCTCGGCCGCCGGCTCGTCATTCTCGGTCACCACTACCAGCGCGACGAAGTGATCAAGTTCGCCGACTACACCGGCGACTCCTTCAAGCTCGCGCGGCAGGTCAGCAAGCATCCCGACGCCGAGTTCATCGTCTTCTGCGGCGTGCACTTCATGGCCGAGAGCGCCGACGTCCTGAGCGGCGACCACCAGCAGGTGATCCTGCCGGACCTCGCCGCCGGCTGCTCGATGTCCGACATGGCCGAACCCGATCAGCTCGAGCAGTGCTGGAGCGATCTCGAGCAGATGGGACGTCGCGACGCGCGAGACGTCAGCTCGCCCGGTCACGTACATCAACTCCGCAGCCTCCATCAAAGCCTTCTGCGGCGAACGCGGCGGCGTCGTCTGCACCTCCTCGAACGCCGCGGCCACGCTGAAGTGGGCCTGGGAGCGCGGTGAGCGGATTCTCTTCCTGCCCGATCAGCATCTCGGTCGCAACACCGCGTACAAGCTCGGTGTCCCGCTCGACGAGATGGTCGTCTGGGATCCGAACGAAATCTGGGGCGGCCTCGAGCCCGACGCGGTCCGCCGCGCGCGCATGATCCTGTGGAAGGGCCACTGCTCGGTCCACGCGCGCTTCACCGTGCGTCACATCGAAACCATGCGCGCGCAGTATCCGGGCATTCGCGTCATCGTCCATCCCGAGGTGACCTGGGACGTCGTCCAGGCCGCCGACGACTCGGGTTCCACCGAATACATCATCAAGACGGTGAGCGAGAGTCCCGTTGGATCCGATCTGGGCCGTAGGCACCGAGGTCCACCTCGTCAATCGGCTCGCGCGGCAGATGGAGCCCGATCGGACCGTCATGTCGCTCGAACCGTTCGGGTGCCTCTGCTCGACGATGTTCCGCGTCTCGCCGAATCATCTGCTGTGGGTGCTCGAAGGCCTGCTCGACGGCCAGGTCCACAACCGCATCGTCGTCCCCGCCGACCAGAAGCATTGGACGAAGGTTGCCCTCGACCGCATGTTGTCGATCCAGTAAAGTTAAGGGTTGGAAGTCGAAGAGAAGCGCGACTGTGTCGCAGTCCTTCTAACTTCTGAGTTCCACTTCTCACTTCCGAAGGAGTTCCGATGGCTCACTCGCTCCCGCCTCTTCCGTACCCCTCCGATGCGCTCGAACCCCACATCGACAAGCAGACGATGGAAATCCATCATGGGAAGCATCACAACGCGTACGTCACCAATCTGAACGCAGCGCTCGAGAAGCATCCCGAGCTGCAGTCGAAGAGCGTTGACGACCTTCTGAAAGACATCAACACCGTGCCCGAAGATATTCGCACCGCGGTGCGCAACAACGGCGGCGGCCACGTGAACCACACCATGTTCTGGCAGATCATGGGTCCCAACGCGGGCGGCGCGCCGACCGGTGCGATTGCGGACGCGATCAACGGCGCGTTCGGCAGCTTCGACAAGTTCAAGGAAGAAGTGAAGAAGGCCGGGGTCGGCCGGTTCGGCAGCGGCTGGGCGTGGGTGATCGACGCCGGCGGCAAGCTGGTCGTCGAGAGCACGCCGAATCAGGATAGTCCGACGATGGACGGCAAGAAGGTTGTGTTCGGCGTCGACGTGTGGGAGCACGCGTACTATCTGAAGTATCAGAACCGCCGCCCCGATTACATCGATGCCTGGTGGAACGTCGTCAACTGGGCGGAGATCAACAAGCGGCTTCGCTGAGCGCGAGGGCAGGAATGGCAGGAAGGGCAGGAAAGGCAGGAAGGGAAGAAGCCCCAGCCTGCCCCCATCCAGCCACTCCCGCCATCCTGCCCCTCCAGCCATGTCCCTATCCACCGTCCTCTTTCTCTTCCTCGCGCATCTTGGCGTCGGGATCGTCGGGACTCTGGCGCTCGTCTCGCGCGAAGCCGGGACCAAGTTCTTTCGCTTCAACGCCGGTCTGGCAGCGATTCTGATCGCGATTGCGCTGGCCTTCCGTCCCGCATCCGCGGGCGGCACCGCCGACGCCATCGCGCTTGGGGCGCTCGTGCTTTCCGAGGTCGCCATCGTTGCGTACTGGGCGACGGTTGGCCGGATGCTGGCGGCGATCAGGCCGCTCATCGGCATTGTCGCCATCGGTGCTGGCCTTGTCGCGCTGGTCGCTCAGGCGCTTGCGCTCGTCGGCGATCGTTCGTTGCCGACGCAGGTGCTGACGACGGCCAGCTTCCTCAGTTCGGCGGCGCTGCTCGGCGGCGCCTGCACGGCGATGATCCTGGGTCACTGGTATCTGATCATTCCGTCGATGCAGGTGGCGCATCTGCAGTCCATTGTCAAGTTCCACATCGCATCGATGATCGTGCGCGTCGCGGTCGTGGCAGCCGCCGTGTTTCTCGCGATTGCGACGTGGGAGCCCGGCATGGGTCCCAGCTTCCGCCGCTATATCACGACGTCTGCTGGCATTTTCTTCTGGCAGCGCGTCCTGTTCGGCTTGGCGGGGCCGGCGGTGCTCTCGTTTCTGACGTGGGAGACGGCGAAGATTCGATCGACGCAGTCGGCGACGGGAATTCTCTACGTCGATTTTTTTACGGTCGTGGTGGGCGAGGCGCTCGCGAAGTATCTGCTCCTCGCGACGCGCGTGCCCGTGTAGTACACTCGAAGGCTCGTCGCGCCGAAGCCGTGGCCGGGCGGGTCCGGCAACGCGCCAGGCGTAGGCGGACGGATTGCACCGCGGTCCGGAGCCTGTGCAATGCCAGACTGCGAACCGCGTCAGGGCCGGAAGGCAGCAGCGCTAAGCAGAGCCTGCCATGTGCCGCAGGTCCTCCGGATCGCGGTGGACTCCGCAACGCATCTCTGTGCGATTCGCAGTCTGAACAATTCTGAATCTCTAATGTCCTATCTGGTCATCGCCCGCAAATGGCGTCCGCAGCAGTTCGAGGACGTCGTCGGTCAGCGTGCGGTGACGCGTACACTTCGCAACGCGCTTGCGAGCGGACGCCTGGCGCAGGCGTTCGTGTTCGCCGGCCCGCGCGGCGTCGGCAAGACGACGACGGCGCGCATCCTGGCGCGCGCGCTCAATTGCGTCAAGGGTCCACGGCGGATCCATGCGGCCAATGCGAGGCGTGCGTCGAGATCGCCGAGGGCCGCGACATGGACGTCCTCGAGATCGACGCGGCCACCCACACGCAGGTTGACAACGTCCGCGAAGTCATCGTCGTCGGGCCTTGCCATCCGGCCGGTTCGCGATCGCTACAAGGTGTTCATCATCGACGAAGTGCATCAGCTGTCGAGCCACTCGTTCAACTCGCTGCTGAAGTCGATCGAAGAGCCGCCGCCGCACGTCGTCTTCATGATGGCGACGACGGAGCTGGAGAAGATTCCGGAAACCGTGCTGTCGCGATCGCAGGTCTACGAGTTCCGGACCATCAGCACGAAGACCATCGCCGAGCAGCTCCGCCGGATCGTGGACGCCGAGGGCATTACGGCCGGCGACGACGCCTTGCAGCTCGTCGCGCGCGACGCCGAAGGCAGCATGCGCGACGCGCAGAGCAAGCTCGATCAGATTCTCGCGTTTACGGGAAACACGGTCAGCGCCGAGGACGTGTCCACCGTGCTCGGGCTTGGTCGGGCGCGATCTGCTGCTCGATGCCGTGCAGGCCGTGGCCGACGAGAACGCGGCGGCGGCATTCGAGCTCACCGCGCGCGCGGTGGAGATGGGGTACGACCTGCGGTCCGTCTGCCGCGAGCTGTCGCGCGTCGTCAGGGATCTGCTCGTGCTCTCGGTGGATCCGTCGCGCATCGCCGATCCCGAGATTGCCGGCGAGTCCGAGCGCGATCGCGTGAAGGCGCTGGTCGGCCGCTTCTCGCGCGAGGATCTGCTGCGCGCCTTCGACGTGTTGACGCAAGGTCGACTCAGAGATCCGCACCGCGGCCCAGCCCCGGCATCACCTCGAGATGGCGCTGCTGCGGTGGATCTATCTGCGCAAGCTGACGCCGATCGAGGACCTGATTGCTGGAACAGCAAGCACGGCGCCTGTTCCGAGTCGCTCGGCGCCGAAACCGGTTGAGACCGCGCTTGGCACGCCGAAGCCGCGAAGCGGCGAAGGCGGCTCCCCGCCGGCACCAACACGCGCCCAGCCGTCTCTGGCACGTGCCGCCGAGGCCGCGACGCAAACGGTCAAGGCTGCGTCGGCTTCGCCGATTACTCGTAGCGCGGCCCTTTCAGGGCCGCGAAGTTCTGAGGCGCCGTGCAAGCGGAGTCGAATCCCAAGGACGCGTTCCTCGCGCGAATCCGAGACACCAAGAAAGTCTTCTACAACATGGTCGTCGCGCAGGCGCAGAAGATCGACGTCTCGGGCGATCGCGTGACGTTCACGTTCTCGGCGAACCAGCGCGCGCTGCGCGACCAGTTCGAGCAGCAGAAGTCGTGGCTGGATTCCAGTGCGCGGGAGATCTTCGGCCGCCCGATCGCCGTGACCGCGGTGCTGACGGAGACGGCCACCGCGTCGCCGGCGGCAGACGAGGGCGCCTCGCCGAGTCCGTCCGCTCCAGCGGCCGGCAGAAACCCGCCGACAAGAAATCCGCGCTGCGCGAGAAAGCGCTGGCCGACACCGCCGTCCAGACCATGCTCGAAGTCTTCCCGGCGGAAATCCGCGACGTGGAGGAGATGTGAATATCCAGCAAATGATGAAACAGGCGCAGCAGATGCAGGAGCGCCTGCAGAAACAGATGGCCGAGCTGCGCGTCGAAGGCAACGCCGGCGGCGGCATGGTCACCGTCGTCGTCAACGGCGCCAAGCAGGTGCAGTCGTTGAAAATCGATCCCGAGGTCGTGTCCAAAGACGATGTCGAGATGCTGCAGGACCTGATCGTGGCGGCGCTCCACGACGCGCACCGGAAGGCCGACGACGCCGTATCCGCGAACGTGGGAGGCATGCTCCCGCCCGGTCTCAAGATTCCCGGTCTGTAGATCGATCGCCCATCACCATCACCGATCACTCGATGCCATCTCTTCCCGATCCGCTTCTACGTCTCATCGAGGAGTTGCAGAAGCTTCCCGGCATCGGCCCGAAGAGCGCGCAGCGCCTGGCGTTCCATATCCTGCGGACGCCGCGCGAGCAGGCCGACCGTCTGGTGGAGGCCGTGCGCGACGTCAAGGAGCGCGTCACCTATTGCTCGACGTGCAACAACATCACCGACGTCGATCCGTGCGCGTACTGTAGCGCCGACAACCGCGATCGCCATATCATCTGCGTCGTCGAAGAGCCGCAGAACGTGGCGGCGATCGAGAAGACGCGGGAGTTCAAGGGGCTGTATCACGTGTTGATGGGTGCGTTGTCGCCGCTGCAGGGGATCGGGCCCGACGATCTCAAGATTCGCGGCCTGGTGACGCGCATCACCAATGGAGTCCAGGAAATCATCATCGCGACCAACCCGACCGTCGACGGCGAGGCGACCGCCCACTATCTGGCCCGCCTGCTGAAGCCGCTCGGCGTCAAGGTCACGCGGATCGCGATGGGTGTCCCGATGGGCAGCGACCTCGAGTACGCCGACGAAGTGACGATGCACAAGGCGATCGAGGGGCGGCGCGAAGTGTAGAGACGGATCACGATGCTCCCAAACTCTGTCGAGCTTCCCGCGGGATTGCTGCTCTTCGTGAGCGGCGTGCTGGCCTGTTTCGCCGGGTACCGGATGTTCAGGTGGGTGGTCGGCGTGTACGGGTTCATCCTGGGCGCGGCGATTGCGAGCTCGACGATGGGCGCGACCAGCACCGGCGGGATGATCGTGGCGGGAATTTTCGGCGGCGTCATCGGCGCGGTCATTCTGGTGATGGCGTATTTCGTCGGCGTCGGCGTCGTCGGCGCCGGGTTTGGTGTGCTCGTCGCGCACGTCGGATGGAGCTATCTGCGCGGATCCGCCGAACCGCCGCTGACCATCATCGTCGCGTTTGCGGTGCTCGGCGCCTTGGGCTCCATGCTGCTGCAGCGCTACGTCCTCATCGTGGCCACGGCGTTCGGCGGCGCGTGGACCACGATCATCGGCGGTCTGACGCTGGCGGGCGACAAGCGGCTGTCGACGGCGGCGGCGTCGGGCGATGTGTGGATTCTCTATCCCATGGCGCCGTCGCCCGCGTTCAAGTGGGTGCCCGCGGCCTGGCTCGTGCTCAGCCTGATCGGGACGGCGTTTCAGCTGGGCATCACCGGCAAGCGAAGAAAACCAGTTCGGTAGTTCTGGATTGGTGTACGTGGGGTCCGGCCTTTAGCCGGACCTACCCCGATGGATCGTGGCGTCCGGCTTCAGCCGGACCTTCAGGAGGAATCATGGCAACGTTCGCGCGGCACGTCGACGTCGATTGGAAGGGTTCGGTGATGGAAGGCAAGGGCGAGGCGAAAGCGGGGACCGGCGCGTTCACGCTGCCCGTGTCGTTTCCGGCGCGGATTGGGGAGCCCGAGGGCAAGACCAGTCCGGAGGAGCTGATGGCCGCGGCGCACGCGGCGTGCTACGCGATGGCGTTGAACGGGACGATCGGCAGGACCGAAGGCGTGTCGGTGGATCGGACGCTCGTGCGCGCGACCGTCACCGCGGACAAAGGGGAGGCGGGGATCAAGATTCAGTCGTCGCATCTCGAAGTGACGGCATTCGGGCTGAAAGGCGCCGACGCCGCGAAGTTCACCGAGATTGCGAAGCTGGCCGACAGCCGCTGCCCTGTTTCGAACGCCTACCGCGGCACGATGCAGATTACCGTCGACGCGAAAGTCGGTTAGTTCAAAGTTGTAGCGCGGGCCTTTCAGGCCCGCGATCGGCGCTGCAAGGAGGTCCCAATGTATCTCGTACGCGAAATCATGCACTGCAAGCCTGGGAAGGTCGGAGAAATCGTCAAGCGGTTCAAGCAGATGGAACCGATCATCAAGGAACTGGGCCGGACCGCGCCCGTGCGGATCTTGACGGACATGGCCGGCGAACAGTTCTGGACGGTGATCTGGGAGCAGGAAACGCCGAGCCTCGAGCAATTCCGTCGAGATGGCGCACTCGATCGGGCAACGATGCGCGGCTGCAAGAAGATCATGGCCGGGTACCACGACGCTCGTGGTCTCCGGGAAGCGCGAGATCTTCAAGGTCGAGTAGCCGCCTTCGCGCGCGATGCACGCGCGGTCGCGCTTCGGCGCGCCAAGGCCGGCGCTGTGGCAGGCGGGTCCGAGCAAATTGACCCGCCTCGCCGCGATTCGCTAGTATTGGGGTTCGCTTTCGCGCGGCCTGCCTGTGTTCCTCAGTAGCTCAATGGCAGAGCATCCGGCTGTTAACCGGAGGGTTGCTGGTTCGAGCCCAGCCTGAGGAGCCATCTTTAAGAAATTCCCGACGGCAACATCCTCAGCCTCGTAAATCGCTGAAAGTGTCAGGGCAGCGGTGTCATCAAGGACCAGAGGATGCCATCCATCGACAGCGCCGAACAGACGACGCCGTCGGAGCTGACTGCGAGGGCCATGACGCCGAGATCAATCGAGACGAGCGTCACACCGCCGAACGGGCTGATCGCAACGGGCGATAGCAGCGGCAGCAGCGGCGTCCAGGCGCCGCCGGCGATCGGGCGCGTGGCGGCACGCACGACGTTCTGATAGTCCACGACCATCACGACGACGTTCTGCGCGGTCAGCCCGAGTGCGATCGGGCCGGAACTCGGCAGATACAGCACCGAATCCACGACCACCGGCAGCTCCATCGTCCCCAGGACCGGATCGATCGACACCACCCGCAGAAACCCGTCGTCTGCGATCGCCGCCGCGAGGAGCAGGCTGCCCGTAGAGATGAGCGCAGGCCGGGCACCGGGATCGAATGTCCTCGACGAGGCGTCCGTGACCCGGCCCGGAAACACAGCGCCCGCCGCCGTGAACGTGCCCGTATACCAGTTGAGCGAGCCGCCATCTTCGATGGCGACGATGTCGACGAGATTCGTCCCGCGGCTGACCATCGCCGGCCCAAAGAGCCGGCGATAGTTGGCGACCGCGTCGATCTCGATGAACGCCTCTGTATCAGCGAGCATGGCCTGCGGATCGCGCGGGACGACGACGAGCTTTCCGAACGGACTGACCGCGGCCACCACGAAGAGGTTTTCGGCCGCCCGCACCGCGGCGATCGCCTGCCCCTGGGCTGAGGCCGTGCGCGGCGCGACCGCGTCGATCACGTTGCCCGCCTGGTTCGCCGAGTCCCACCACATGTGGTGAACGCCGCGGGTGCCGTTGAAGAACGCATCGTGGACGATGCGCGGCACCGGATCGGCCTCGTCGTGAGAGAGCACGGCCGGTTGCGCGCCCGTGAGCATGTAGATGTCGTGTACCGACTCGGATCCGTCCGCGGTCGGCGTCGGCACCGGCTGGCCCCAGCCGGTGAAGAACGTGAAGTGGCGCCGCACCATGCGGTTGTTCGAGTCGAGATGCACCAGGATCACCGCATCGCCGCCGATGTGCGCGGCCGCGACCGGGATGATGCGCGCCAGCCCGAGCGCCTTCGTGATCCGGCGCAGGTCGGGCATCGAGCCGATCATGTCGAAGGGCGCGTTCAGCGACAGCGTGCCGAGCGTCGCGCTCTTGAACAGCCGCCGGATATCCGCCGGCGCCAGCACCTGACGTCCCGCCGCCTTCATCATGCCCTGCAGCGACGCCGCGGCCCCCGCGAGGATCGCCGACGCGGCGGAGGTGCCGCCGAAATTGAAATAGGTGCTCGTGCTGGTGCCCCACGCCGAATCGACGAAGGCCGCGGCCGCGAAGCAATCGACGCGGCTCCCGTACGACGAGATGCGCGTCCACTGTCCGCGGGGGCTCTGATGGTCCATCGCACCGCCGACGACGATGGCGCCGGAGAATGTCGGAGATTCCGGCCGCGTGTGGGCCAGGAACGGGAACTGATCGAGATTCACGCCGCCGTTGCCGGCCGGTTCGATCACCGTGATGCCGCGCCCGACCGCGAGCGCGATCTGCAGCTGCACCGGGGGCAGGAACTCGATCAGGATGTCCGGCCGCCCATCCTCGCGGTTATCCGGCGGCAGCGGCGGCCGCTCGAAGAAGTTGAGCGCGCCCTCGAGCAGCAGGACGTCGCCCGGCTGTAGTTTCGACGCGGCGACGCTGATCGCATTCGCGGGATGCGAATCGCCGTCCGCACGGATGTTCGTCACGAGATCGATGGACGCCTCTGGCGCGATCCCCACGAGGCCCAGGCCGTTGTCCGCCGCGACGATGATGCTGACGCACGCCGTGCCGTGATCGATGTCGTCCTGCGGCGGCGTGCCGAAGACGGAACGCCTGGTGATGTCCGCGGTGACCAGCTCTTCGTGATCGAGCCGCCAGCCCTCTTCGATGTCACACACGCGCACGCCGGCACCCGCGCCGCCGGGAACCCGCCACGCGAACTCGGCGTCCACGCCGTACGGCGCGAGCAGCGTCTGAAATGTCTGCTCGAACGCCGTCTGCGGATTGGTGCCGTACGAGACGAACCCGGCCGGATACACCCGCGGACGTTTGCCCGCCCAGACGACCATTGGCAGCGCGAGCAATGCCGACACCATCGCTGCGGCTTCGGCGTCGTCGCACAGGAGCGTGTACCAGACGAACGGATCGGGCGGCTCGCCGCCAACAAGACGCGACGCTGTCCACGAGATCCGCGAGCTGCTCGACCGGCAGTTCGTCGAACAGCGGCAGCAGCGTCTGTCCGGGGAAGAGCGCGACGAATCCCTGCCACGCGATGTCGAACACCGGATCGAGGAACGGATCGGAGAATCCGGCCTCAGCCACCGGCGCGTACGGGAGACCGAGCCCGTCGATCAGCTGGAGGTCCACGTGCGCCATCTCACTGGCCTCCGCGTCTTTCGCCGCTTCCGCGAACACGTCGAAGCGGAGATGCGATACCGGTGGTCCGGAGACCGGCGCCGTGCTGCGCTCGACCCAGAGCACGGGACGTCCGTTCGTGTCGCGCGCGAGCATCGCGCGGCGCCGCAGCATCACGCCGTTGCTTGGAATCGCGGTCGACGCAAGCTGATGTCCGCGGCCCAGGCCCGAACCAGACGGTCCGCCAATCAGTCCGCGACAGGGGACCCGGACGGAATCGCGGATACACACCAGTGAGATCGGCAAGCACCGCCTGACGCCAGTCGCCAGAGCGTCCATCGCCTGAGCCTGGGTTCGTCTGCTTCGTGCCGGGTCCGCCGCCGGTCGGCAGCGGGTCGTCAACGCGGACGCGTTCGTACGGATGCCAACCGTTCGGCAGCGTGGTCGATGGCAGATAGCGGAACACGCGCGTCCCGGTGCGCGTCGTCTCGGCGATCGCGGTGGCCGTCTCCGCGTCCTTCAGCAGCTGCATGCCGTCCGCGCGGAGCTCCACCGCCCATGCGAGGTTCGCATCCTCGTCCACGCCGATCAGGATCTCGTCGAGCACCGGACCGACATGCGGCGCGACGGCGACCGGCCAGATGAGCAGCTGCGATTCGGAAAGGCCTTTCGAGTGGAACAGCGACCACGCGTCGGTGCCCGACGCCGGCGGCGCGTTCAACGTCCATGTCTGATCGAAGCTGTCGCGGACCGTCACGCCTTCGAGCGTGACCAGCACACCGCTCGAGGGCTTCGTCTTCTCGTCTTCTGGACGCGGCACCGGAAACGAGAACCAGTCGTCGGCATGCGCCAGCGCGACGTCGAGCAGCAGCATGGTTGCGAAGTGTGATCGATCGGGCGAGAAGCCGCCGATGTCCACTTCGCGATCTTCGAGCTGCCACCATCGCGGATGCGGCGCGCCCGGATAGTCGAGCCGCCCGGGGATGACCTCGCGCGTTGTTCGACGCTGGCGCCGCGCGCGTGATCGCGATCGGCTTCGGATCGGCGTCCACCGTGAACCAGTCGACGTCGCCGCCGGCGTGATTGTTGGCGCGCAGTCCGGTGCCGCCCGCTTCGAACGACGCGCTGTAGTCGAGCTCGGATGATCGACCAGCGATCGGGAGCAGGGGAGGGCACTTCCGACCAGATCGCATGGCCCGCGAGCAGGCCGGACGACGAACACCGCGCGTCCGTCCACGGCATCGGCGAGGTTTTCGTAGGGCGCCGGCAGGCGGCCCAGTCGATGGCGTGCGCGCGCTGCTGCGTCGAGCAGCGGTGCGGCGGCGCGGCCCAGGCGTACGCGGCGGCCGATGGTCCACCAGTCGCCCGGCTCCGCCTCGAGCAACGCTTCGGCTGGGACGACGGATCGGATCGAGGTCGGGGCGCGTGCGGTCGTAGGTGATCGGCACGTGCTTCGGCGCCGAGGTGACGACGACCGGGGAGGATGCGTCCTCGCCCTGCAGCTCGCCGAGCTGCCACTGGCGCGTGATGAACCAGACCGGATCGGCGACGCGGGCGCGCAGCCCTTCGTCGCGTGTCGGTACGCCCGGGTTCGAGAATCAGATAGAGCGGGTCGATCATGCGGGCCACCCCTCGAGGAAGTTGCGCGGCGCGCTCGCGCTCACGAACGCTGTCGATGTCGGATGCGGCAGCGTCGGCTCCGCGGTCTGACGCGGGCGCGCGCGCATGCGCGAGCTCGCGCGTCTCCAGGATCACGTCGAGCAGTCCGGCGTTGTCGAGACGCTGCGAGATATCAGGCGGCACGGCGACGAGCACCGCCTGCGGTGCGCGCGACTTCGGCGCGTTGAATCCGAAGGCCGCAAACGTGTCGTGCTTGCGGCTCGGGATCGAGTCGGTCCACGCGTCAATAGCCGCAATCGCGACCGACGCACCGGACGCTTCAACGCCAGGTCCGTAGGCGACGACGACCGCCCCCTTCGACTGCCAGGGATCGGTGGACGAGTTCGGTGCTGCCACCGCGCCGGGCCAACTCGCCTGTGACGGATCGAGCTGACGTGCTTCGAGCGGCGCAAGGCGCGGGCGCACCGCGGCGACGATCTCGAGCCAGACGCGATCGAGATCCGCGCGTTCGCGCAGCACCGGCAGCAGCGATTGCGCGACGATCGGCAGCACCGGAAGTTCGGGCCGGCCGACAACGGCGCGGATCGCGCGCTTCAATCCATTGATGACCTCGTCGGACGGCGTGTTCCCGCCGGTTCCAGCTGGACACCGCTGGCGTCGCCGCGGAGATGCGATCCTTCAGCGCGGTGACGACGGCCGCGAGCCTGTCGGCGGTGGACGGCGTCGTCCGCTTCAGGATCGGCCGGTGCAAGTCGCGTCGAGGTCGACGCGCCATCGCGCGGCGGCGACCGAAGTCGTCGCTTCAGCGCCGGCGTCGCCGGATCGAGCGGCGCGAGCGCATCGTGCGCGGTCTGCGCGAGGAAGACGACCTCGGTGAGACGCATGTGAGGTTGCCGGCGATCGCTTGACGCAGATCGGCGTCGGCCGACGCCGGCAGCCCTTCGTATGCCGCCACCTGTGAGCGTCGGCACCGGCGCGTCGCCCTCCGCACCGCCGAGCACGCTCGCGAACCGCTCGCGTCGATGCACGAGTCGCGTCGTCTGTCGCCTCGAAGACGCCGGCGCCGAGTTCCGCGTCGACCGCTGCCGGCGAACGACGGGTCGGCCACGCGTGCGGGATCGGCGTCGAATCCCGTCGCGGTCGTCGCACGTGCAGCAGCACCCATGCGCTGACGCGCACCGTCGTCGCCTCGCGCGGCGTGCGGATGGCGCGCAGTTCGGGCGGTGCGCCAAGACCGGCGGCCGCTTCCATCGCGGCGTTGGCGAGATCGGCGCGGCCTGTGACGAGCGCGTAGATGCCGTCGGCGACGAGAAGGTCGGCGTACGTGTCGAGGACCTCGTCGAGCAGCGCGAGTTCCGTCGCGAGCGTCGGCCGCAGCACCGGATCCGCCGGGAGCGTGCCCTCGCGCGCCGCCTGCAGGACCTTCTGGCCGTCGCAGACGCGGCGCTCCTGCTGATCGGCGGCGAGCGGGATACGTCTTGCGAAGCATGCGCACGGCGTCCCAGTCGCCGACGATCTTCTCGACTTCGAGACCGAGCGCTTCGTATGGATGGAGGCCCAGGCGCACGCGCTCCGCCAGCGCGATGCGGCGCGGACCTTTGCCGAGTTCAAGTGTCAGCTTCCAGCGCGTCGTCGCTCGGATAACGAACCGCGGCATCGCGAAGCATCGCCGCCGTCAGCGCCTGCGCGGGCGACGGTGCATGCAGCAGCCCGGCGCGCGTCGGTCCTGGCGCGAGCGGACCGCCGGCCGCGCCCGTGTAAGGCGCGGGCGCATCGACCCAGCCGTACGCGCCGAGGCGGAACGGCGCCTCGGTCGGCGATCATCCGCTGCAGACGACGCTCGGCGATGCCGGTCAGCCAGGGGTCGACACGGAATGCGGCGGTGTCGAGCGCGGCGAGCACGCCGCGGAAGAGCGCGGTCGGACATCGCCTCCCAGAGGTCGGCGATGACCTGCAGCGCCTCCTGCACTTCCTTGAACCGGTCGGCCAGGAGACTGCCGTTCGGGTCCGGCCGCCTTCGCGAGCTCGGCCACAGCCTGGTTCGTACCCTGGACGATGAGCTGGCGGTACCCGGTGTCGTCGGTCCACGGCAGCGGCTGCCCGACTGCGATCGGCAGTGCCCGCGCGAGGCGCTGCGACGCCTCGCCGATGATGGCGCGCGCGGTCAGCAGCGACTCGCGCATCAGATGGCCGACGAGCCCGAGCTTCTTGCGCGCCATCTCGCAGAGCTGCTCGCGGCTCCATGGCCGGCAGGCTTCGCAGCAGATCGCGATGTCCTCGAGCTCGTCATGCGGCGGTCCCGGAATCGGCCGCTTCGCCCGGCGCGCGTCCGATCGGCGCGAGGGGCGACGCGACGTCGCGCAGCGCACCGGCCGTGTTGCCTGTCCCAGCGTCGTGTCGAGCGGCGCGCATGCCGAGTATCAGGCGCAGCGCCTGCAAGGTCGTAGAGATCGGCGGTCGCCCGCGCGTTCCAGTAGCGCGTGGGCGCGTGCACACCGAGCGCGTCGACGCAGCCGCTCGCAGTGTCCGCGCCGTGCACGCGTCCGCGCGCGACGCGCGCCGCTTCAGCCGCGGCTTCACCCGCCACGGCGAGCGCCCACTCGCGGATGCGCGTCTTCGATCGGCGCGAGATCGTCCGACGGCGCATCGACCCAGGCGCGAACGCCGAGGTCGGCAGCAGGCCGTACGGCTGCTCGCCGACGCGGAATGCCGGTCGCGGTCCTTCGACGGCGAGATGCCAGCAGCGCCCAGCGCGCGAGCGTCACCTCTGTCTCGCCGATGCCGATGACGTCGCGAAGCACACGCCCCCACAAGCACCGGCCACAAGCCTTGCACCGCCAGCGACCGGGCGCGTAGTAGTCGAGATCGCCGCCGAGCATCGGCAGCGCGGATCGGCGGCAGACGTCCGGTCAGACCCGCGAGGACGACTGCGTGTCGACATCTGGTCGCCGGGGTTGACGTGCAGCAGCGGAAAGATCGTGTCGGCGTTCTCGCCGAAGTCAGTCGTCGGCTCACCCGCCACCGTGTTCGTCGGCGTGCCGGGCGCGAGCACGCCCATGCGGCCGCCGGCGTTGTGCGCGTCGACGAGATCAGCCGCGTCCGCTTCTCCGATGCCGAGCACGACGAGCGCCTCGAGCGTGGGCGGTGTCGCACCGATGTCGATGTCCGCGGCCAAGCTCCACATCCTTCGCGCGCTCGTACGACAGCCACCAGGTGTCGGGCAGCGTGCCGGCCGCGAAGTGCCGTGCTGCTCGCTGAACAACGCATTCAGGTCGAGGTCCTTGCCGATCTCGACGAGGTTCGGCGCGAGCGTCCGCGTCAGCTGCCGCGCGCCGTCCGCGTGGATGAACCAGACCTCGAGCTGTCTCCGGCAATCCGGCCGGGCCGTGCACGGCGAACGGTTCGTGTGCGATGTCGCGTACCGTGCGATCGACCGCTCAGCTGTCCGAGCCGTCGGTCGTCACGCACGTCCGCCACAGTGCGAGCGCACGCGGCGCGCCGACCGCAGCCGGCGAACGACGGCAAACGCGTCGGCTTCGTCGAGCGGAGAGCGGATCGGACATTCGCGCAATCGACTCCTCGAGCCGGTCAAGCTCTTCGGGTGCGGCGGCTGCACGCGGCGGCGGATCGAGAATTCGTCCGGATAGATGCGCAGACGCAGCATCCACTCGATTCACACCGTCGGTGCGGTCGGCCGGCGCAACGAAGCGTGTCTCGAGGCGAAGCGGCGCGAGAACTTCGACCGTGCTCATGCCTCGGCTCCGAGCAGCGGACCGATCAGCACACGCACCGGCAGCGCGAACCGCTGATAGGCGAAGTTGGACGAGCTGTCCCGCGGCGACGCTCAGAGTCTGGCGGAACCTGCGGCACAACCGTCGTCCTCATGGTAGAAGCGATAGCCAGCCGGCGGTTCTTCGAGGACCACCCAATGCGTCTCGAGCGCCTCCGGTGCGACCGGGAAGCCGAAGAACGTGATGTCCTTGCCGATCGTTCCCGTGAAGGTCGGGAGCGATCTCGCTCCGCGTTGAGGTCGTCGCCTGGTTCGGGTGCGTCCCAGTCGTTCGCTGACTGGATAGAGATAGACGACGGTCGCCGGATATCTGCGGAACAGCGAGGTCCGGAACACCACGACGGCTTCCGCGTCGCGGCCGTCCGGCACGAGAGCCGTTGCTGCCGAGCGCAGCCGCGTCCGGCCAGCTCTTGATCGGCAGGATGTCGAACTCGGCTGCCGGCCCGCTGCCAGAACTTGCGCAGCGGCGACCAGCGCGTCGTCAGCGGCACGTTGCGCCAGCGCAGCTCCGCCGTCGTCTGATGGTTCGCGCCGACGAGCAGCGATTCGACAAACGTCGGATTCGTCGACGAGCGCCACGACGTCGCCGTCCTTGAGGTCGCCGGCGCCGGGAAGCATCCAGTCCGGCGAGTTGTCAGAGAGAAAACTCCAGAGCGGAAGATCAAGTTCGGGTTCGATCTCGACCGGACCGATGTGCGTGATGCCGGGCAGCGTCGAGAGCACGCGTTCAACGGCGGGCGGGCGCGCGACGGTCGGATCGATCGCGTCGGCGACGACCTTCGACAGGTCGTTCGAGATCGATCGGTCTGCACGGCTGCGGCCGGCCGTGCTCGTTCATCCACGCCGGCCACTCGATCATCGTCCGGTCGACGTCGGGCGCCTGCGCGGCTGTCCAGGAACCGGGCGATCGCGTCGCGATCGGGTCGTCCCGTTTCGTCCGGCGCCAGCGCTCGCAGCGCAGCCGCCACTTGCCCAGGACTCGGGTTCGGCCCGAGCGCGTTCAGCAATCGCCGCGGCCAGCGCATCGTCGCCCCCGGCCGCCTCGTAGATGGCGCGCTTCACCGACTCTTGAGGATTCGCGTCGCCCGTGGCGGATGGCCGCGGCATCCGGTCGCGCTTCGCAGCTGTTTGCGACCTTCAGTACCGTGCCGAACGGCGCAGATCCGTCGGAGGTGAGCGCCGTGCGCGCGGGCCCAGGGCGCAGCACGCGACGCGCGGCAGACGAGAACAGCGCGCGCGTGAGTCCGGGCGTCCGTCCGGCGATCGTCGTCGAGCACCGGCTACCGGTCGTCGTCACCAGCTGCGCGAGCGCAGGCGCGAGCACGGCGAGACGGTCCACAGGATCGGCAGGAAGGCGCCGCCTCCAGAGCGAGCGACTGAGCTCGACACCGAACGCGACGTGGCTGATGCGATCGCGCGCGATCGCGAGATCGCCTGCCTTCGCCGCCGCCGCGTCGGCGATGCGGTCCTGCCAGGCAATCGCGTTCCACGCGCCAAGGCCCGCAGCGCCGCGCGCACGCGGATCGCTCTGCAGCTGATCGATCCAGCCGGCCGCCGGTGGAGCGCCCACGGCGTTCGCGTCCGTGAAGGGCGGCGTGATAGCGCGGCGCGGTGATCACCCCGCGGCCGTCGGGCGTGACGATGCGCAGCGACAACGCCGTGACTTCATCCTGGACTTCCTGGACCGGGGCGCGCATCCGCAGGATCGGGATTCGTTCCAGCCGGAGGCAGTTTCAGCGCGCCTGCTGTCTCGAGGACGTCGATCATCGACGTGGACGTGCGATGCTTGTAGTTCACCTGGGCGCGGCCGAACGGCTTCCCGCTGTTCTGCTGGATCGCGTCGAGGTCCGCCTTGCGCAGCTTCGCCGCGAGATCGCGGAAGTCGCCCTTCGGTCCGGTGCGGAAGGTCCACCAGTCGTACAGATCGCAGGTGACGGGCTGCGTGCCGTTCCAGCTGTCGCTGCCGTCTGCCTTGAACGCCGGCACGAGACACGCGACGTACTCGGTGTGTTCGAGGTAGTCGAGAGTCGCCGCCGGCGCGCCCGGGGCCGGCGCGGTGGCGCGATGATTCTGCCGATGTCGCCATGGTCCGCGACACGCTGCACGTGCGCCCACTGCGCCGAGTCGACTGAGCATGTGATTGCTCTGCGCGGTCAGGCCGAGCGTCACGCGCCCGTCGGGTCGCAGGATGATGTCGCCGGCCGCGCGCTGGCCGACGACCAGCACGATCCAGGGACGGAGTTCATGCGCCGGCGATCTTCGGCGTGTAACGCCAGGGCAGGTCCCGGGCCGCGAACTCGATGAGCGCGACCTTCGTCGGCTTCTGCGTCACTCGAGTTCGGCGCCGGGAAGCGCCGCGTGATCGCGCCTGCCGCGAGCCGCTGGACATCGCCGGGACCGAACAGCTCGTATTTCGCCTCCGGCTTCTTCGTCGCTGGCGGGTTCGCGAAGTCTGCGATCACGACTTCCGTCTTGCCCTGCAGCCGTCCGCTCGCCTCCGTTTTCGCCGACATGCGCAGCGCCTTCTCGTAGCGGGAGTAGAAGTGCCTCATGCCAGCACCCCGCCAGATCGAGAGGCGCGGCCGCATCAGCGGCGGCCTGCGCGACCCCCTTGTTGTAGCGGACGAACTGATGTGCCGCGGTGGCGCTGGCGAAAGCGCGTGGTCGCGCTCGTCGCCGTCCACTCTTCCTGCTTCGCGGTCACGAGCGGCGCCGTATTGCTCAGCGCCGGAAGCTGGCCGGCGGCAATGACGAGCGCCGATGCCGCGGCGAGGCCCACGGGTTGTCCCTCGCCCTCGATCGACATCACGCCGTAGCGGATGACGATCTGCGCGACCTTGCGCGGGTCCGTGAAGTTTGCCTTCACTCGGATCGGCGTCGGCCGGCGAGATCACGCGCCCCGCTGCGAGCAGGTCGAACGGCGGACGATTGAGCGCTTCGGAGTCGGTGAGCGTGATGTAGCTGCCTGGACTGAATCGGTCGGTGACGTCCGTCGTGCCGCTCGTAATCTTCACGCCCTGCGGCGACGAGAGCGGACGTCCGTCGACGCGCTCGATCAGGAGGCCGAGCGGCGCACGGCGCTGCTGCACCTGCAGCGTGCCCGTCGGAGGCACGGCCGCGAATCCGCCCGACCGCAGCTGCGGCGACAGCACCACGTGCGGATCGGCGATGCTGCCGCTGTGGACGTTCTCGGCCTTGTTCAGTTCGTCGAAGATCACATCGAGCAGCAGCGGCGCTGCGGGCAGCGTGTCCGACGGTCCGCTGCCGAGCGTGAACTGTTCGCTCCAGGAGAGCGAGAACAGGAACACGTCGATGCTGAGCGAGCCGCGGATCACGATCGGGCCCGGGCCGCTGATCGATCCCTCGAGCGTCACCGACGCGAAGCTGAAACCGCCCGCGGAGACGTCGAAGCCGGCGGCGATGCGCGCCTCGAAATGGAACGGGCGGAACTGCACCATCGCATCGACCTGGATGAAGCCGTGCGCTTCGATGCCGAGCGAGATGCCGATTTCGTAGCCGTCCGCCGAGGTGAATCGAATTCGATGTGACCGCGAAGTAGCCTTCGGCGCGGATATCAGATGATCGGGGATCGGATTGTCGATCGCCAGCCCCACGCGGCGAAGCGCGGGAAGCCGTGCGGGTTCCGGATTGAAGCCCGGGATAGAACCCGCCGACCGTGACGACCATGTAGTCCGTCGTGCCCCAGCTGAGGCGCATCGCGGCGTCGCCGTACACCTCGAAGATGCCGAGCACGTGGCTGTCGACGAGGCTCGCATCAACGGACACGAGCTGCTCGACCGGATCGATGATGCCGAGCACGTCGAGGCGCAGGTTGAGCAGGAACGGCAGCCCGGGAATGCTGGCGCGCGCGACGCCGAGGATCACGACCTTGCCGGTCGGGAGTTCGACAATCACCGCCAGGTCGAGGCCGATCAGGCTGCCCGGCGGTCCGAACGAGAGCCACGACGAGTTTCAGCGACGGCCCGACGAGATGCGTGCCGCGATTGAACGGGAACAGGCGATTCGCGGCGCTGACGAGCGCGAGCGGTGACGGCTGGCGGCTTGATCGCAAAGAGCACATCGCCCGCGGTGCCGGTGCGCTGCGCCTCGCGCAGCGCGTCGGTGTCGGCGCGCCGGTTGACGCCGACGATGCCGCCGACGCGATCGAGGGAGAAGCCGAACGAGAGTTGAATCGGCGGCAGGAATGCCGCGCCCATGATCGCGAGGAACGACGGCTCGCCGTCGATGACGGCGACGACGGCTGTGGCGCTAATCTGCACAGGTCCGAGCGGCAGTTCCAGCGTGCCGCCGTAGCTGTCGTTGCGGGCAGCCGCACGAGCGAACCGCCGCCAGGCATGCCGCCGCCGAGTGGCGACGCGAGCGTGGCGCCGACCTGGCCGACGCCGTACGGACCGATGGCGACCGGCGTCGGAGGGACCGCCGCCGCCAGCGAACTGCGGCGGAGCGATCACGAGCACTGACGAACCGACCTCGAGGTGCACTGGCCCGAGATCGACGCCGCCGTGGATGCCTTCTGCTGCGAGTTTCGCGCCATCCGACACGAGCTCGGCGAAGCCAGGCATGGCGGCGAGCGGGACCGAGCAGTGCCTCGGCGAGCTTCGCGCCGAACGCCTCGCGCGCGGCGTCCCAGTCGTTCTTCGCGGCGTTCCACGCGGCTTGCGTCACCGTGCCTGGCGCGCTCGAGGCGAGCATCGTCGAGGTTTCGGCGGCGTCTGGTCAGCGCGTTGAGTTGGGCGGCGCCAACGCTCACGCCGTGAGCAGGGCGCGCAGGCTCACTCGCGTATTTATTGATCTCGCCTGCCGCCACTGGGCGGCGATTCTACCGATCGCGCGCGTGTTCAGAGTGAGGAAACACATGGATGAGCTCGCATATTTACGCGGAGGTCCGCCCGGAGCTCCTGCGAGCATGACGACCAGGGATGGAGGTTCCGGCCCAAGCGGTCGAGACGCCAGCAGACCAGTGCGTCGAACTTCCGGCTCCGAGCACGGTCACGAGTTGGTCCAGGGCCGGCGCGGAGCATCAGCGCACGATGATGGTCTCGGTGGCATTCGTGATAGAGGACGATGAAGATCCTCTGTACGTCAAACCAGGCCGTCTCGTATGTACGATCGGTGGACATTCGAGCGACTCGGGTGTCCGCCGAGTTCACAGGCGTGGAAGATTGGACTGTGATCAGAGAGGATCAGGACTCTCGTGTCATTCCGAGGCAAAGCTGTCAGATGGCTGGAATCTTGGAACTCGCGTCACGATCCTGCAAGATTCAACCTGACGGACGACGAAAGACAGCTAATCCGCGGGATTGAAGACACTTTCAGAAGTCATGTCACGAGCGAGCCGACTCGCGTCGGATCGTCTCGATCTCGCTCAATAGCCTCTCGCTTTCAATCGGCTTCATGTGAAACGACGCACCAATAGAGACGGCGTCTTTGCGCAAAGCGCGGTCGTCAAAGCCCGATAGCACACACGCGGTTAGTTCGGGACGTTCGTGCTTGGCGAGCAGCACGAGCTGAAGGCCGTTGAAGGCCCCCAGCCGCACGTCGGTTACCAGCACGTCGGGGCGTGTCGCCGCCAGATAGCTCTTGGCGGGTTCAAAGTCCACGAATGCGACGACGTCGTGGCCAGCGTCGCTAAACCGTTGCTTCAACGAGTGTAAGAGTCGCTCATCATCATCGACGATTACGACGTGCATATCGGCCTCTAGCCGAGCCTTTAGCACGGGGCGTGCCGCGACAGCCTGGTTTTGCACGCCTTCGACGAGCCCCAGGCAGCCTTGGAGCCTCAATGTCGGCTGTCCCTGTGAACAGCTGTATCGGAAGGGCGCCACATGCGACCTCCCGGATACTCGATGAGCAGACTTTAGCTACAAGGAGCTGGACTACGACGAAAGTCGCATTGTAAAATTAACTTCCATTGAGCTATTAAGTCCTTTCGATTATAGCTATGTCATCTCGCAGGCAATCCTAGGGTCCACTTGATATGGAATGTTTGGATCGAGCTCGGGACGGAGGGACGCTCTTGGTATCCGCGAGCCTGCAAATGACTCAGATCCAGAGTGAACTGAAGCAGGCCGCGCGTTCGGACGCGAAAATCCTCCTTACCGGCGAGAGCGGCGTGGGCAAGGAAGTCATTGCACGGCTCGTTCATCGAGTACAGCCCGCGACGGATGCGGCCGTTTGTCGCGATCAACTGCGCCGGCGTGCCCGACACGTTGCTCGAGTCCGAACTGTTCGGTCACGTGCGCGGCAGCTTCACCGGCGCGTACCGTGACAAGCCGGGCCTGCTCGAACAGGCGAACGGCGGCACGATTTTTCTGGACGAAGTCGGCGAGATGAGTCTCCGGATGCAGGCGCTGCTGCTTCGATTTCTGGAGGACGGAACCATCCATCGAGTCGGTGCCGAGCGACAAACAGGAACCATCGATGTTCGCATCGTGGCGGCGACGAATCGAGTGCTCGTCGATCGGATTGCCGCCGGCTCGTTTCGAGAGGACCTGTACTATCGTCTCAACGTAATTCACATCGTCGTTCCGCCGCTGCGCGAACGGCGTGAGGACATCGAGCCGCTGCTCCGGCATTTCTTGCATGTCTTCAGCGCGAAGTACCACGTCGCCGTTCCGGATCTCGTCCCAGAGGTTCTGGAGAAGCTGGTCGCCTACGACTGGCCGGGGAACGTCCGCGAACTCAAGAACGTGGCAGAGCGGCTCATCGTCCGGTGTCGCAGCAGCCATGTCGATCTTCCAGACCTGCCTCCGGCGATTGCGGGTCCCGGCGCCCGCCACATCGAATCCGCCACGCATCCCGAGCTCGGGACCGTGGCGGCGCAGCGGCCGCAACGGAACGCCAACGAACTGTACCAGCGCATTGTCGGTAATCGCGAGTCATTCTGGTCGGCAGTCTATGAGCCGTTCATGTCGCGCGACCTGACGCGCGACGACGTGCGCGCGATCGTCACGGCGGGACTGCAGCACACGCGCGGGAACTACAAGATGCTGCTCGAGGTGTTCAACATGCCGCCGTCCGACTACAAGCGATTCATGAATTTTCTCCGGAAGCACCAGTGCCACATGCCGTTCCAGCAGTTCCGCATGAGCGAGATCCGCCCCGATGTGCAATCGAAAGTATCGTAGGCAGACAGGAGATTCGGCGGTATCAGAGGGCTTAAAGTCCCGTTCGTGGAGACTTTTGTCTACCTTAGAGGGATGCCTGCGGCGGTAATATCTCGGCACAGCCCCAATTTCGCCTGATCACGCAGGGGTTCAGCCGCTCCTGATGGCGGCTTTATTGCTCTGCGCGACCAAAGGTATCCGAGAGGCAGAAAGCGGAAGGAGACCTTTGGGCGAAGGCGACTTGCGGGCCGCTGTGTGAGGCCGCGTGGCGCAGATCGACGCAGTCATCCGCGGTTCGAGATTGTTGGAACGTTCCTCGGCTCGCTTGGAGATCCGGCGTCCTCTTGAGCTTCGGAATCTTGGGCAGGGCGGAGCATTGGTCAAGATGTCGGCGTCGCAGCAGGTTGGGGACGTGCTGCGCGGGCGGCTGCAAATCGACGGGCGGATGTGGAACGTGCGTGCGAACGTGCGACATGTGACCGGGTTGGCGCCATCGCACGGCGAGAACCTGGTGGGCCTGGAGTTCATGGACGACTTGAATATCAATGCTGCGCTGCCACTCGATAACCCACAGCCGGCTTCGCTGCGACACCGCGACCGTGTCGCCCGTTGAACGCCGCCGCTACCGTCGAGTAGCTGCTCCGGATCGCGTTGAGTTCGATGCCTTCGAGTGGCTGACGATCGAATTTCACGACATCGGTCTGGGCGGACTGATGTTTACGGCGAAGACGGCGCTGGTGCCCGGCAGCCGCGCGCAGTTGCATACGCGGCTCGGCGAGAAGCGCTTCGAAGCGGAAGTTGAAGTGCGGCGAGTGTCAACGCAGGGAAGAACGCAAGATCATCGGGCTGGCGTGTCGTTCGTCGAAGTGCACGAGGAGAGCCTCCAGAATCTCAGGTCATTTCTCGCGGGCTTTACGAACTGACGACCACCAGGCAGGACGTGACGACTTGAGAAACAACGGCTTCAGACATCTGATCGGCAGCAGCATCGCCATGCGGGAGCTCCGCGAAGAAGTCGATCGCGTCGCGAGCTCGGACGCGAAGGTGCTGATCACCGGCGAAAGCGGCGTCGGCAAGGAGCTCGTCGCCGCCGCCTTGCACAGCCAAAGCGCGCGCGATCCGACCGAGCACTGGTCACCGTCAACTGTGCCGGTATCCCCGAAACGCTGCTCGAATCGGAGCTGTTCGGACACGTCAAGGGAAGCTTCACCGGCGCCTATCGCGACAATCCTGGCAAACTCGAGATGGCGGACCAGGGCTCGGTATTTCTCGACGAAATCGGGGAAATGACCTTGCGGATGCAGGGGCTGCTCCTGCGATTCCTCGAGACGGGCGACCTTCAGAAGGTCGGCTCCGATCGCGCCAATGGCCGAGTCGACGTGCGCGTCATCGCCGCGACCAATCGCGATCTCGCGGATATGATCCGCCAGGGGCAGTTTCGCGAGGATCTCTTCTATCGGCTGAACGTCATTCGCATCGTGATTCCGCCGCTGCGCGACCAGCGGGACGACATTCCGGCTGTTGATCGATCATTTCGTCGACGGATTCAGCCACACAACGGCCAACGGTGAGCGAGCCATCGCGCCTGACGCGTCGAAGATGCTGACCAGATATTCGTGGCCGGGCAACGTGCGCGAGCTGCGAAAACGTGATCGAGCGCTTGATCATCGGACGCGAGCGAAATGATCTGACGGTCGAAGATTTGCCGCTGGAAGTCCGGGTGCAGCGGAACATCGCCATGCGCCCGAAGCACGAACGCCGGAAGACCGTCGCCGACGATCTGTACAAGCGGCTGATCGAAGAGCGCGAGTCGTTCTGGAGCTCCGTGTATCCCCTGTACATGCAGCGCGAGATCACGCGAGGGAACGTGCGCGACATCGTGCGGAAAGGGCCTCGAAGAGGCGCGCGGCAACTACAAGATCGTGGCGCGCATCTTCAACATGGAGCCGCGCGACTACAAGCGGTTCTTCAATTTCCTCCGGAAGCACGACTGTCAAGTGCCTTTCAAGGAATACCGATGATGGCCGGGACGTGGTCCCGGACGTAAAATCATAACGAAATCTGCTTATCGCGCGAGTGTTGCTGGCGGCGCTTCTGGGTCACGCTCGACAGGACGCGCGCAGCCGGCCGCGGCCACCGCGGCTGCGGCCCCTAAGCCCATCGGCCGCCTCCGAATGCCGCCGGCGTTCCGCTGCCGCCGGTTACGTCATCGGCCCAGAGGACATCCTCAATATCGTGTACTGGCGAGATAAGGATATGTCAGCTGAAGTGGCTCGTCCGTCCTGACGGCCGGATCTCGCTGCCGCTGCTGAACGAGTTCAGGCTGCCGGGCTGACTCCGGAACAGTTGCAGTGAGAATCTTACGGCTGCGGCCGAGAAATTCGTGGAGGACCCGAACGTGACGGTCGTCGTGAAGAAGATTAACAGCCGCAGGGTGTTCGTCACGGGCAAGGTCAACAAGCCGGGCCCATATTCGCTCATGTGGCCGACGACGGTGATGCAGGTGCTCGCGATGGCGGGCGGGATACAGGAGTACTCCGACAGGAAGAACATCCTCGTCATGCGAACCGAGAATGGGCGTCCGGTGCGCTACCCTTTCAACTACAAGGAGGTCATCGAGGGAAGAATCTCAAGCAGAACATCGAGCTGAAGCCTGGCGACAC
>CAVSWN010000015.1:0-24456 GCA_963731545.1 uncultured Acidobacteriota bacterium
GGGCGGCCGTTCAACGGCGAAAAAGCGATCCGCAACCGTCCACCCCATCCGCTCGGCAGCCGCCCGCGCCAGGGACAGGACGCGGACGCCCTCGTGCGTCCACCGCGACATCGCCAGCACCCCGCCGGGACGGAGATGCTGCAGATATTCGACGAATGCTTCGACCGTGTCCAGGTTCTCTCGGTGAGCGAGAAACGCGCCGGCCGAGGTGGCCGCCCAGGTGTCGACGAGCGACGCCTGGATGACGTCGTATCGCTCGCGCGACCGGGCGATGAAGTTGCGGCCGTCATCGACATGGATTTGCACATCGGGCCGCTCGTAGAGGCGCCCCGACCGGCCGCGGAAGCGGTCGCGCATCACGTCGTTGACGATGATGAGTTGATTTCGACGCCTACGACGCGGCGAGCGCCGAAGACCAGCGCGGACCAGACGTCGCGGCCGCCGCCCGGACCGATGACGAGCGATTCGCCGTTGGGCGGCATGATCCGGTAGGGGAACGCGGTCACCTCCCAGCGCAGGAACTCAGCGTCCTCGGGCTTCTGCACCACCAGGGTTTCCGTCGACGCGGAGGCGTCGATGTCCATGAAGTACGAAAACGGATGCGGACCCTTGTAATTGGGAGAGAGACCCCAATCGTGGTGCTGCTCGGGATACACCGCCACGCGCGAATGCGAGTTCCACTTGGTGAACATCCACGGCCGCTCGCCCGCCTTGGTGAACCGGACGTCGAGAAAATGCCAACGGCCGTGCAGCACGAGGGCAACGACGGCTGCGAGCGCGACGCCCGCAGCGATGACTTGGCGCGCCCGGGTGCCCGCGAAGCATGCGGCGGCAACCCCTCCAAGCGCCGCGGCGCCAACCAGCGGACCCGGCCCGCCGAAGCGTTCCAGAACCGGAATGAAGAGCAGGCAGCCCGCGGCCGCGCCGGCGAGGTCGGCCCCGTAGACCCGATTGATGTCGTGGTGCAGCCGCGACACGGCCAGCGCGAGGCACGCACCGCCGAAGAAGAACGGAAGCGCCGAGAGCGAGTAAATGCCGGCGAGCGATGCCAGGTCGCGCGAGAGGAACACGGTGCCGATCGGCGTCCGCAGAAACAGCACCGCGACGAGGGTCGACGACACCGCAAACAGGAGGGCGTAGGTCGAGAACTGGCGGTCGAGGCGTTCGGGCGGATGTTGCTTCGCCAGGACGTGCAGATAGACCGCACTGGCGCTCAGGCCGAAGAGCGCGAGCGACACGGCCAGGAACGCGAAGTGGCTCCAGGTGATGACGGAGAAGAGACGGGTGATCCCAGCTCGACCAGCAGGATCGACGCGGAGATACATGCGACTCCTGCCAACTTGACGTGCGACACGCGCACCGGCGACTGCATAGGACAAACACTATACTGCCCGCGTGACCCGTCCTGAGCGAGCGGGATGAGCGCGAGTCGAAGGAGTGACGCGGATGAACCGTACTTCACGGTTCTGACCGATCCCAAGTTTCTTCGCGCCAATCTGACCGACGATGTGCGCCGCGAGTTTTTTGCCGGCGGCGACACGCTCGTGGATTTCATGTGGCGGACGATTCAGCTGCGGCTGTCGCCGGATTTTGCGCCGACCGCGATCCTAGGTACGGCTGCGGCGCCGGGCGCCTGGCCATTCCGCTCGCGCGTCGTGCCGCGCGGCGCGCCGGAACGGTGACCGCCGTCGATCGATCGCCGGCGATGCTGCAAACCGCCCGTACCGAAGCGGCGGCGCACGGCGTGGACAACATCACGTTCTCCGCACCCGGCGAGCTGTTCGCCGGGCAGAAGCGCTTCGATTTCGTGGTGTGCTACCTCGTGCTGCAGCGGCTCGCGCCGCGTGAAGGGCTCGCGCTGGTGCGCGCGCTCATCGAGCGTGTCGTGTCCGGCGGGATTGGCGTGTTTCAGTTTCCCTATCGGACGGAGGCCTCCTCGCTCGTCAACGGAACGCGCTGGCTGCGCGAACACGTGCGCGCCGTCAATGGTTTGACCAATACGCTCCGCCGACAGCCGTGGTCGCAGCCGTTCATGCCGACCCACATGTATCAGGTCGAGGCTGTGCTGAAGATCTTCGACGCCGCGGCCTGCCCGGCAACATATCTGACGTTCGAGGACCATGGTGACGTGGCGAGCATGCTGGCGTTTACCGAGCGCCCGATGTCGGCTCGGCTAAAGCCGACGCCCTACGACACCCGGAGCGCGAGGCCTGCGGCAGACAACGTCGGTAGCGCGAAGCCTTCAGGCGAGCGATCGGAGCCGATCGACGTAAAGAGCTGATCGCATCGACGTCGATCGAGGAGTTGAACGTCGCCGCCGAGGAGTACTTCGCCTCGCTCACGACGTGGGATCACCATCTGGCGAAACCGTTCAGCGGCGTGGACGAGGCGCCGTGGCTCCTGACGCACTTGACCGCGGTCTTGCAGGCGCTGCAGCTCAAGCCGGGGTTGACGGTGCTCGAATTCGGCGCGGGCACGGGTTGGGCGTCGCGGTTTCTCACGCAGCTCGGGATGCCGCGTCATCCTGCTCGACGTTTCGCCGACCGCGCTCACATCGCGGCCGCGTTGTACAAGCGCGTACCGGTTGTCGGCGATCAGCCGGCGCCGGCGTTTCTGGTCTTCGACGGCCGCCGCATCGACTCCCCGATGCCAGCGTGGATCGCATCATGTGTCTTCACGCATTCCATCACGTGCCGAATCCGGCCGAGGTAATCGCGGAGTTCGGACGGATCCTGCGCCCGGGCGGCATCGCGGCGTTCGCGGAGCCCGGGCCGACGCATTCGCGCTCGGCGCAGTCTCAGTTCGAAATGCGCTCGTATCGCGTCGTCGAAAACGACATCGACGTGCACGAGTTGTGGCGAATGGCTCGAGGGAGCGGCTTTGCCGACTTGCGCATGATGATCCTGCACGGCCAGCCGTTCCACGTGTCGCTCGAGCGCTTCGAGGACTTCCTGCGCGGCGGCGAGACGTGCGCGGAGTGGCTGGGCGACGCGCGCACCTTTCTCCGCAACATCCGGAACTTCATGCTCGTGAAAGAGGGCGTCGAGCGGCGCGACAGCCGTTCGCCGGCGGGCCTGGCGTGCGAAATCGACGCACGCCTTACCGGCGCGGCGTCGCGGGCTCGCCGATCCCGGTTCGCGTCATCGTGACCAACGTCGGGGACGCGGTCTGGCTGCCGAGGACGGCCGACATCGGCGCCGTCTCGCTCGGATGTCATGTATTCCATGATGACGGACGGCTGCTCCAGACCGAGGTGCTCTCGAATGCGCTGAAGGAAGGCTTTCAGGAGGTGGGGCCGGGCAGAAATTGTCTCGCTCGAGATCGGCCTCCCGGCGTTGCCGCGCGGCCGATATGTGCTCGAGATCGACTGCGTCGCCGATCGCGTCGGCTGGTTCGCGCAGCTCGGATCGCGGCCGGCCAGACTCGACGTCGAGGTGTAGCGCGGCCCTTTCAGGGCCGCGATCGCGGGGCTGAAAGCCCCGCGCTACAGCCGATCGCGATGAGCAGCTCCGAAAGTCATTCGGCAGCGGCGCTTCGATGATGATCAGCTGCTGCGTCACCGGATGGGCGAACGCGACTCGCCAGGCGTGCAGCGCCTGCCGTGGAAACGCGCGCAACGCAGCGGCGAGCGCTGGATCGACGACATCATTCCACCGCGGCTCGCCGTACGTCGGATCGCCAACGAGCGGCCAACCCCGTGCGTGCAGATGCGCACGAATCTGGTGCGCGCGGCCCGTCGCCAGCGAACAGCGGAGGAGCGCGAGCCCCGCGCGCGGCGCCGGCACGCGGGCGAGCCGTTCGAACCGTGTCTCGCTGGGCCGGCCGACATGCTTCGAGGCCACCGTCCGGCGCTCGTGCCGATCCTTGAACAGCCGGAAATCGATTCGCCCGCGCGTCACATTCACGCGCCCGTACACGATCGCCAGATAGTCCTTCACCGCTCCTGTGACGCGAGCGCACGCTGGAGTGCGGCGTGCATCGCCGCCGTTTTCGCAACCAGAACGACGCCAGTCGTATGCTTGTCGAGGCGGCCGACAATTGATGGTCGCAGGCCTGCCCGCCAGTCTCGTGCCCGCCAGAGCAGCGCATTCATGACCGTGCCGGTGGCGTTCTTGTAGGCAGGATGCACGACCATTCCTGCGGGCTTGTCGAGCGCGAGCAGGAACTCGTCCTCGTGCAGAACGTCGAGCGGAAGATCTTCCGCCGTCATCGTTCGACGAGCGCGGGTCTCTGGAAGCGTCACCGCGACGAGATCGCCGAGCGCGGCGCGTGCGGCGACCCGGCGAATCGGCCGCCCGTTCACGGTGACGTGCCCACTCTCGATCCACGCCTGCACGCGCGTCCGCGTCGCCTCGGCAACGTCGGTCAGGTGCCGCCGCAGGACGAGATCCAGCCGGCGGCCCGCGTCGCCGCGATCGGCGACGACGATGCGCGGGGACACCGGATCAGTCACGCTCGTCGATGACTCGCTTCGCTTTGCCGGCCGAGCGCTCCACGGTGCCGGGATCGCAGACGATGATCGCCGCGGTGACGCCGATGTAGGCCTTGATCTGCTGCCCGAGGTCCCGCGCCGCCTGGTCGCGAATCGAGGCTTGATCGGCGTAACGCGGGTCTGGCTCAACCTTCACGGTGAGCTCATCGAGCGTGCCGTCGCGGCGCACTTCGAGGACGTAGTGCGGAGCGAGAAACGCGTGTCCGACGATCAACTCTTCGATCTGGCTGGGAAAGAGGTTGACGCCGCGAATGATCAGCATGTCGTCGGTCCGGCCCGTCACCTTGGCCATGCGTCGCATCGAACGCGCCGTCGGCGGCAGGAGCGTCGTCAGATCGCGCGTTCGATACCGAATGATGGGCAACGCCTCTTTTGTGAGCGAGGTGAACACGAGCTCGCCGCGCTCGCCGTCGGCGCGCACCGCGCCGGTGTCGGGATCGATGATCTCCGGATAGAAATGGTCCTCCCAGACGACCGGGCCATCCTTGCTCTCAATACATTCCGCGGCGACGCCCGGTCCGATGACCTCCGAAAGGCCATAGAGATCGATCGCATCGATGCCGACGCGCGCTTCGATGTCCGCGCGCATCGCCTCGCTCCACGGCTCCGCCCCGAAGATGCCGATTTTGAGCGACGTGTCGCGCGGGTCGAGACCGGCGCGGACGAACGCCTCGGCGATATTGAGCATGTAGGAGGGCGTCACCATGATGACGTCGGGCTTGAAGTCCACGATCAGTTGCACCTGCTTTTCGGTTTGCCCGCCTGACATCGGCACGACGGTGCAGCCGAGTTTTTCCGCGCCGTAGTGAGCGCCCAGGCCGCCAGTGAACAGACCGTAGCCATATGCGATGTGGACCATGTCGCCGGGACGTCCGCCTGCAGCGCGAATCGATCGCGCCATCAAGGTGGCCCAGGTGTCGATGTCGCGCGCGGTGTATCCCACGACCGTTGGCTTGCCGGTGGTTCCGCTCGAGGCGTGAATGCGGACCACCTGGTCGCGCGGCACTGCAAACAGGCCGAACGGATACGCCGTCTCGCAAATCTTGCTTGGTCGTGAAGGGAAAGCGCGCGAGGTCGGACAACGATCGAAGATCGTCGGGATGGGCGCCGCACGCCTCGCATTTCGATCGATACGGCGTCACGTGCTCGTAGGCATGGCGGACCGACCACTGGAGACGGGCGAGCTGGAGGCTCTCGAGCTCGTCCCGGCTGGCCCGCTCGATCGGTTCGAGGTCTTCGGGACGCGGCTGGCGATCGGTCATGGTCGGTGGCTCCCCGCAGCGCGCGCGGCGCGATGCTCCGCCATTACCTGCTGATGCTCCGGCGATGACGTCGATTGCTGCTGGTACTCGTAGTAGGTTTCGACGAAGTCGGCGAACGACGTCTCGAACGCCAGGTTCGTGAGCTTCTTCGTGAGCCGTGTCGAGGTCGCGGCCATGGTCAGCACGCGCTGAGTCATGCTGGTGATCGTCGTCTCGAACGCCTCGGTGCCAACGACGTAGTCAACCAGTCCCCATGCCTCGGCGGTCGGAGCATCGATGACATCGGCCGCGAGCGCGAGCCGCTTGGCGCGGCCGAGCCCGGCGAAGCGCGCGACCCGCCACATGCCGATTCCCGGAATGATCCCTTCCCGCACAGCCGTGATCCCGAATTGCGCATCGTCTCGCGCGATCCGCAAATCGCAGGCGAGCGCGAGCTGCAGGCCGCCGCCGATACAGTACGACTGAATCGCGGCGATCACGACCGGGTCGAGCAATTCGATCTTGCGCAGGGCCGTCTCCCAGTTGCGGAAGAATCCCATCCCCGTTTCGCCCTGCGACAACGCCGTGATGTCGATGCCGCTGCAGAACGCGCGGCCGGCGCCGCGCACGATGACGACGCGGAGACGGTCGCGGGCTGCGAGATCGTCGACGAGCGTATTGAGATCGCGCGCCCACTGTTCGTTCGCACAGTTGAGCACGTGCGGCCGATTCAACGTCAGCGTCGCGACCTCCTCGTCAACGGTCGAGAACATCGTGTCGAGTTGCACGCGTCACTCCTTGAGCTTTCGTGGAGCTGGAGTGTATCAGCGTTGGTGAAAGCTCGAGCTCTCCACTCGACTGTATTGCGCGGATTGTGGTCGGCATCATGCATGCGTATTTGCGTCGATTCGCAACTCAATTGATGGAGGAGTCACACATGAGGTTTGTTACGTCGTTTGCCGCTGCGCTCGTCTGCGCCTCGGTCGCCGCTCACGCGCAGGACACTACCGTGAAGACGAAGGTTGAAGGGGACCAAGGGAAGATGGTTTCGTATACGGGATGCGTGGCCGCTGGGACCGAAGCGCGCACGTTCGTGCTGGACAAGGTCGTTCCCGTGACCACCACCAGGACAACGGGGGTTGCCGGGACGGCCGGCTCCGTCACGACGACATCGACGTCCTACGTCCTGGTGCCGGGCGAGACCGTGACGTTGCAGCAGCACGTCGGGAAGAAAGTGGAAGTGAGCGGGATGCTGATCCCCAAAGGCGACAGCAAGATGACGACGAAGACCGAACGCGAAGGTGCCCCCGACACGAAGGTCACGACCAAGGTCGAGAATGACAAGCCGCGTTTCCAGGTGATGTCCGTCAAGGATCTCAACGAACCGTGCACGCCGTAGGACGCCGTCTGCTCAGTATGTAAGTTGTACGTGAGCGGCCAATTCGGGTTCACGGTGACAGTCGAGGTGCCGTGAACGAAGCGGGGACGGAGGTCTCGGGTTGTCACGAAACCGAGATATCCGTCCTCGTCGTATCTCGACGGTTGGCGTCTCTAGTTCAGGTAGAATGTGCGATTGGAGGCGCTCATGTTTGCTCGCAGGTCTATCGGGCGTGCCGCCCGGGCCGGTTTGGTTGCGGTCGGTGCGGTTCTCGCGATCGGAGTGTCCGTCCGGACCGCCGACGCACAAACCAAACAGGTCACCTTCTCCAAGGACGTCGCCCCGATTTTCCAGAAGAAATGTCAGGAGTGCCATCAGCCGAACTCGATCGCGCCGATGTCGCTCATCACATATCAGGATGTGCGGCCGTGGGCCCGCTCCATCAAGGAACGCGTCTCGACGCGGCAGATGCCGCCGTGGCACATCGACCGCAGCGTCGGCGTGCAGAAGTTCAAGAACGACATGTCCCTCAGCGACGAACAGGTCGACACCGTCGTCGCGTGGGTGGATGGCGGCGCGCTGCAAGGCGATCCGAAGGATCTGCCGCCGGCCAAGGCGCTCGTCACCGACAACGAATGGCAGGGCGTGCGAGACGGCTTCGGTCCGCCGGACCTGGTCGTGAAGTCTTCCGAATACACGATGCCGGCGCAGCACCAGGACGTCTGGTACCGCCCGATGTCCGACATCCCGCTCACCGAGCCGCGCTGGGTGAAGATGGTGGAAATCCGTCCGTCCAATTTGAAGGCTCGCCGCACCATCCACCACTCGATCGCGTATCTCGTGCTGCACAACGATCCGGAAGCGGTGAACACGGGGACGTCGACCGGCGACCGCGCGGCTTCTCGGACGAGGACCTGCTGAACCGCCGGCCGCAGCTGATGGAATGGGCGATCGGCAAGGGCTACGACCTGTTCCGCCCGGATACCGGCAAGCTGTTGGTGCCGGGAGAAAAGATCTCGTGGGATCAGCACATCCACGCCGTCGGCGAGGAGATCAAGAGCGGCTCCGAGATCGGCCTGTGGTTCTACAAGAAGGGTGAGGAACCGAAGAAGCGCAGCTATCTCGTCGGCTTCACCGGCATCGATCGGACGAAGATGCTCGACATCCCGCCGAACTCGATGGCGATGACCGAAGGCTTCACGGTGCTGAAGGAAAACGCCCTCATCGAGAACTTCCAGCCGCACTTCCATCTGCGCGGCAAGTCGATGCAGGTCGAAGCGATTCTGCCGGACGGCAGCCGTCAGATCATCAGCTACGTCGGGAACTTCAACTTCAACTGGATGACGAACTACATCTACGACGACGACGCGGCGCCGCTGCTGCCCAAGGGCACGGTCATCCACGTCACCGCGTGGTACGACAACACCAAGGCGAACAAGAACAATCCCGATCCGGATCAGTGGGTCGGCTACGGCGATCGTACGGTCGACGAAATGGCGCATGCGTGGATGAACGTCGTGTACTTCACCGACGCGGAGTACAAGGCGCTGCAGGACGAACGCAAAGCCAAGCTCGCCAAAGTCGACCAACGACGAGAAACAGCAGTGAACCGGGTTCGCGACTCTCTGCGCCGCCGGCCTCATCGCCGGCGGCGTTTTTGTGTCCGGCCAGGTCCAGCCGCCCGAGCCGCGCCGCGGGTTCGGCGCCAGCATCACCGCCCGCGTTCGAGGGCTGGTATTACAACGCCGACGGCAGCCGCAGCTTCCTCGTCGGCTACTACAATCGCAACTCGCAGCAGGCGCCCGACATTCCCATCGGTCCCAACAACCGCATCGAGCCCGGCGGTCCCGACATGGGGCAGCCGACGCACTTTCTCCCCGGCCGGCAGACGGGCATGTTCAGCGTCCCGGTGCCCAAGGACTTCAAGCCGGACGACCAGTTCGTCTGGACCTTGGTCGCGAACGGGCAGACGACGAGCATTCCGTTTCGGCTGAAGGGCGACTACGTGATGAGCCCGTTCTCGGAAATCGCCGTCGGCAACACGCCGCCGGTGATTCGGTTCGAGCAGAACGGCAAGGCGATGCAGGGGCCGATCGCCAGCCTCTCGACGGCCGCCGCGCGGTCCGCGTCGGTGGGCACGCCGTTTCCGTTGCCGCTGTGGACGGCCGACGACGCCAAGTACACGAGCGGCTCGAACGCGCCGGTGACGAGGCCGCGCCCGCCGGTCACGCTGCGGTGGTCGAAGTATCGCGGCCCTGGCGCGGTGACGTTCGACAAAGCCACGCCTGAAATCGAGAAGCTCGAGTCGGGCGAAGGCGCCTTCACCGGACGCGCGACGACGACCGTGAAGTTCGCCGCGGCCGGCGACTACGTGCTGCACCTCACGGCCAACGACTCCTCCGGCGACGGCGGCGGCGGCTTCGGCTGCTGCTGGACGACGAGCGTCCTGAAGGTCGCCGTCAAACCCTGAGCATTCGGCTCCGGCGCTCGAGTTCCAGATGGTGTTCACCAAGCACCTTCGCGAGGGAATCCGCCGCGGGAGGATCCGATGCACCATTCGCATCTGGACGCGTCCCCATGTGAAGGTGGGTGGCCGCTATCAGATGGACGATGGCCACATCCTCGTGGACTCGATTACACCGATCACTGTCGCCGACATCACCCACGATCTGGCGCGTGAATCAGGATTCCAGAGCGTCGAGGATCTGCTGCAGATCGCAAAACACGGCAAAGGCGACAACGTGTACTGATTCGGTTCCGCTACGTGCCTCCGGGCGCGTGGGGCCCGCTCACCGTTGCAAGCCGGTCATCTTCTGGATGATCGCGTTCGATAACGCGCCGCTGAACTCCGTCATGTCGCCGGCCTTCTTCCCCGGCGCCGGCAGCAGCCGCGCCGCGAGCGGCTTGTTCCACCTGAACGCCAGCGTCGCCACGTCGCCGACAATCGCGGCAATCGCTGCTTCGCTCGTGTCCCCGGGCAGCGGAACGGTGTCCACGCCGCCGGCACAGACGGCCGAATACGCGAGAATCGAATCCAGACTGTAGGTCCCTTCCGTCCAGCGGCGCGTCAGCACCGTCTCCTCGAGCACGGGAATCATCAGCCCCGAATAACCGGTCTGTTTCACTGGCACGGCCTGGACGGCACGCGTGATGATGCCCGCGGCCGTTTCTGTCCCGGGCGAACCGAACGGGGCACCGGTGAATGATTCGATCGCCGCGCCAATGGACGACTGACCGCCGGGCGCCGGCGTCGGATCGATCCCGGCGTAAGTCCATCCGCTGCCGGTCGGCCGTTTTCATCGCCGCTAGCCTCGACGACGCGAAGATGGAGCGCGAGTGCGTCGGTGAGCGCCTTGCCGGCCGTGCGCGGGTCGCGCTCCCGCGAGAAGACGTCCATGACCACGTTGGCCGATTCGAGACCGAAGGCGAAACTCCGCGGTCCGCCGCCGGGGTGCCAGGCGCCGGGATAGAACGGCCCGTACGGCTTCAGCATCGCGGTCGCGCCGAAGTTGAAGTTGCCCTGGCCGTGCGGTGTCCGCTCGCCGACTCCCTTGATGATCCGCGCCGCCTGCCGCACCGCATTCCAGTGAATGCCATCGTCGCCGGCCACGATGATGTTCGCGTTGAGCCGGTTGCCGGCTTGCGAGAGAACGTCGATCAGCAGATCGGCGGACGCCGTGTCGTCGGTGTCCTTTACCATCGCGGGGCCGATGTTGGGAGAGAACCGCAACTGCGTCGCGAGGTCATTGAGGCCGCGCAGCACACCCAGGCATCGGCCCGGCTCAGTCCGCGGGTGAACTCCGGGAACGGCTGGGTCGAGATGCGGATGCCCGAGACGTCGTAGCCTGCGGCCTTCACCGCCTCGCGGACCTGACTGAGGAAGGTGACCGTCTCCTGAAGCTGCGCCGGATAAGACTTCGCGTCGATGGTGACGAAGCCGGTAATGGCGCGAACCCGCGGTTTCACCGGGTCGGCGGCTCGAAGCCCCGGCGCGAGGCGACAGCCAGGATGGCGAGTGTGGACAGGACGCGTGACAGGTGCTTCATCGCGCTAGCTTACGACGGATGTACTATCCGGCCATGCGAGACATGCGCGTGGTTTCAGCGATCGCCCTGCTGATTGTCGCGGGCGCCTCGGGCGATCGGAGCCGACACATATCCGCGGCAGCCCGGCATCGATGCGCGCCACTATGCGGTCCGGCTGACGCTGCTGACGAGCGAATCGAACGAGATTCAGGCCGAGGCCACCGTCACGCTTCGCGTCGTGACAGCCGGGACCCGGGAGGCCTTTCTCGATCTGGCGTCGACGACGGCGGACGGCAAGGGGATGACGGTGACCAGCGTCACCTCCGGCGGGCGCGCCGTGCCGATCGAGCATCGCGGCAACCGGCTGCGTCTGCCGATACCTGCCGACGCGACCGTGGATCAGGATGTCGTCTTCGACATTCGCTATCACGGCACGCCGGCGAACGGCCTGCTTCTCCTCAACAACATCCACGGCGATCGCACCGCCTTCAGCGAGAACTGGTACAACCGCGCGCGCCAGTGGCTGCCGATGATCGATCATCCCGCCGACAAAGCCACCGGCGAGTTGATCGTCACGACCAAGTCCGACTACCAGGTCGTCTCCAACGGCATCATCGTCGAACAGCTTGATCTTCCTGGCGGATTGCGACGCACGCACTGGAAGCAGGATGTGCCCATCTCGTCGTGGCTGTACTCGCTGGGGATCGCGCGCTTCATCGTGAAGCAGGGCGATGTCGTGCGCGGCGTGCCGCTTTCGTACTGGGTATTCCCGCAGGATGCGGACAAAGGACTGACCGCGCTCATACGCGACGCGCGCGAGTCGTTCGAGTTCTTCTCCGATCGCGTCGGACCGTACGCCTACGGCAAGCTCGCCCACGTGGAAGCAGCGGGGATGGGCGGCGGCACGGAACACGTGAGCAACATTTTCTACGGCGAGAAGAGCGTCGACGGCGGGCCAGGCGCCCGTGGTGCACGAAACCGCGCATCAATGGTTTGGCGACGCCGTCACCGAGAACGACTGGAACGATGTCTGGCTGAGCGAGGGCTTCGCGACGTATTTCACGCTGCTCTACACGGAGCACGCCGGCGGCCGCGATGCGTTCGTGGACGGCCTTCGCAGCAGCCGCAATGCCGTGATCCGGCTCGAACAGTCGCAGCCGAACACGCCCGTGGTGCACCCCAACTTCGTGACCGACGTCGAGAGCAGCGAGCCGAACAACCGGCTGGTCTATCAGAAGGGCGCGTGGACGCTGCACATGCTGCGCGATCTGATTGGCACCGAGCCGTTCTGGCGTGGCATCCGGCTCTACTACCAACGGCACCTGAACGGTCTGGCGTCCACGGCGGATCTTCGCCGCGTGATGGAAGAGGTGTCGGGTCAGGACCTGCGGTGGTTCTTCACGCAGTGGCTGACCCGGAGCGGCGTGCCGCAGGTATCGGGCAGTTGGCGCTACGATCCGGCGGCCAAGCAGATCGTCGTAACCGTGCGTCAAACACAAGCCGGCGATCCGTTCCGATTTGCGCTCGGCGTGGGCGTGTTCACTGGGTCGACACTCGGCGCCAGCCGTGCGTCAGGTGCAGGTCACGGGCCGCGAGTCCACGTTCACGATTCCCGCTGACACCGAACCTGCGGCCGTGACACTCGATCCGGGCGTCTGGCTCCTCGCCGAGCTCGGATCGTTTCAAAAGAGCAGTTGAACGCCGATGACACGCGACCGCAGCCGACGACGAGCGTTTCTCACGGGACATCCCCGCCGGACTGGCGGGTCTGATGGCGGCCTGCCGCGCGCCTGGCGGCAACCCGAGTCCGGCGAGCCGCGCCGGCGCCGGCGTCGCCACCGGCGACGCGCACACCCGCTCCGCTGCTTCGCGAGATCCCTGCCGCGGCGCCCACGCTGCGGTGGATCCCCGAGCACGGCGATCTCGTGTACACGTTCGGCGGCGCCGCGCCGAAACACCGCATCGTTCCCGGCACGCGCATCGTGTCGTGGACCGAGGACTGCTTCGACGGCGCCGTGAAGACCGCGAGCGATCTGGCGTCAAAGGTCATGTCGCCGGGGCACGACAATCCCCAGACCGGGCCCTTCTACATCGAGGGCGCCGAGCCTGGCGACACCGTCGCCGTGCATCTTCTGAAGATCGAACCCGCGCGCAACTATGCGGTGTCGGCCGTCGCTCCCGGCTTCGGGGCGCTCGTCAGCACGGATCGCACGGCGATCCTCGCCGCCGGATCTGCCCGAGACGACCTGGCGCTACGATCTGAACGCCGATCGCACGTCCGCGCGCACTTCGTCCGCCGACGGACGGTATTCGTGGGACGTGCCGCTCGCGCCGTTCCTCGGCTGCCTCGGCGTGGCGCCCGCCGCCGCCGAGGTCAGGAGCACGATCGTTCCCGGCCCTTTTGGCGGGAATATGGATTGCCCGGAAGTTCGCCCGGGCAATACGGTGTTCCTCGGCGTCAACGTGCCAGGCGCGCTCCTGTCGTTCGGCGACGGTCACTACGCGATGGGCGACGGCGAGATCATGGGTGCGGCGATCGAAGGCGCGATGAACGTCGAGGTCTTCGTGGAGTTGATCAAGCGTCAGGCGACGCCGGTGCCGAGGATCGAAAACGCGGACGAAGTGATGTTCGTCGGCTCGGGCCGTCCGCTCGAGGACGCCGCGCGCGTGGCGTTCAAGGCGATGGTCGGCTGGGTGCGCGCCCGCAGCGGCATGACCGAACTCGACGCGTATCAGTTCGTCTCGCAGGTGGCTCGCGCGCCCATCATCCAGCTCGTCGATCCCGAATACACCGTGCTGGTGAAGATCGAGAAAGCGCGACTGCCGGGCTAGCGCGCCAATACCTTGCACTTCTACACGTGTGATGGTAACGTGTAGAAGTACGAGGTATGGCGATGGCTCCCAAGTCCGATCTCCCGCAGGGCACACTCGATCTCCTGATTCTCAAAGTCGTCGCGCTCGGGCCGGTCCACGGCTACGCGATCGCCCAGCGCCTGCAGCAGGTGTCCCGGGACGTTGTCCAGGTGCCGCAGGGGTCGCTCTATCCGGCGCTGCACCGGCTGGAGAACCGCGAACTCCTCGTCGCCGACTGGAAAGCGACCGACACCGGCCGCGAGGCGAAGTTCTATCGCCTTACGCGAAAGGGCCGCGCCATGCTCGAGTCGGAAACCGCGAGCTGGCGCCGCTTGTCTGACGCGATTGGCGTGATCCTCCGATTGTCCGAAGGAGGCGCGAAATGACGTGGTGGAACCGGCTGTGGAAACGCACGCAGTTGGAATCCCAGCTCGAGAAGGAGCTGCGGTTTCACGTCGACGAGCACGCCGCCCAGCTCGTTGAGCAGGGGATCGATCCGATCGAGGCACAGCGGCGTGCGCGAATCGCGATCGGCGGCCCGGAGCAGGTGAAGGAGCAGTGCCGCGACGCCCGCGGTACACGCTGGGTGGACGATCTGGTGCAGGACGTCCGGTACGCCGTGCGCGCGCTCCGGCAGCGGATCGGGTTCACCGCGGTCACGGTCTCCACGCTCGCGCTGGGAATCGGCGCGACGACGGTGATGTTCACCGTGATCAACGGCGTGCTCTTCAGGCCGTTCGCCTATCCCGAACCTGAACGGCTCGTCAGCGTGATCGAGGAGACCGACTTCAGCACCCGCTTTGGCAACCAGTGGGCGTTCGCCTATCCCAACTATCTCGATTGCGTGCGAGAGGTCCGCAGCGCGTCGCTGTCGGCGTGGCGTTTCAGCGGCGGAACTCTCAGCGCGCCGGGCGATCCGGAGTACGTCAGCGCTCTGCAGGTGTCGTCCGACTTCTTCAGCATGCTCGGGATCTCCATCGACAAGGGCCGCACGTTCCTCGCCGGCGAGGATCACCCCGGCGCCGAGCGCGTGGCCATCGTCAGCCACCGCTTCTGGCTGCGTCATTTCGGCGGAAGTCCTGCCGCGCTGGGCGCGCCACTGGTCTACGAGAGCAAACCGTACATGCTCGTCGGCGTCCTGGCTTCCGGCGCGCAGGTGCCGGGCGAACGATTCGGATCTGTTCACGTTGATCGGGCAGGACCCGGACCCGAGGCTGCGGAACCGGGACATCCATCCCGGCGTGCAGGTGTGGGCCCGCCTGCGTCCAGGCGCCACGCTGCAGCAGGCGCAAGCGGAGCTCTCGCTGATCGGCCGCAGCCTCGCCAATCAGTACCCGAAATCCAATGCGGGCCGGACCTTCGTCGCGCAGCCGCTCCGGCCATTCGTCGGCGACGTCGGATCCACACTCTGGCTCCTGCTTGCGGCGGTGAGCGTGGTGCTGTTGATCGCGTGCGCGAACATCGCGAGCCTGCTGCTGGCGCGCGCGGTCTCGCGCGAGCGCGAGCTGGCGATGCGTGCCGCGCTCGGTGCGGGCCGGGGCCGTCTGGTGCGCCAGTGCCTGACCGAAAGCGTGGTGCTCGGACTCGCGGGCGGCGCCGCGGGCGTGGCGCTCGCGACGTTCGGCATCAAACCGTTCGTCGCGTTCTGGCCAGGCAGCCTGCCGCGCGCCGCGGAGATCCAGTTCGACTGGCGCGTGCTCGCGTTTGCCTTCGGCGTGTCGATTGTCAGCAGTCTGATGTTCGGGTTGGCGCCCGCGCTGCGCGTGCCGTCACGCTATCTCGAACAGGTGCTGCGGGCGACGGGCCGGACGGTGGGCGCAAGCTCGAAGCGTCTGCACGGCGTGTTCGTCGTGTCGGAGGTTGCGCTGGCCATCGTGCTGCTGGTGTGCGCCGGCGTGCTCGCACGAACGCTGCTTCGGCTGTCGTCTCTCGATCCGGGCGTGAATATCCAGAACGTGCTGGTCACGCGCGCCGCGCTGACGCCGGCCGTGAAGGCCAACCCGGCCCAGGCGCGCGCAGCCTGGGACGCGTTGCTCGAGAGCACGCGACGAGTGCCAGGCGTCCAGGCGGTGGCGATGGTCGATACCGTTCCCATGCGCGACGGCAACAATCAACTCGGCTACTCGACCACGGCGACCATTCCGCCGCCCACCGAGCAGCCGATCGCGCTGGCCACCAGCGTCACGCCCGATTACCTGACGGTGATGGGGATGCGGCTGCGAGCCGGCCGCTTCTTCGACACGCGCGATCGCGCCGGGAGCCAGCCCACGATCGTGGTGGACGACCTGCTCGCGCAGGCAGCGTTCGGCACAACGCAGGTGGTCGGCCGGCAACTGTGGGTCCCCGATCTCGGTCCAGGTCCGTTCGAGATCGTCGGTGTCGTCGGCCACGTTCGCCATTGGGGCCTCGGCAGCGACGATCAGGCAGTCGTGCGCGCACAGCTCTACTATCCCTTTGCGCAGCTCCAGGATCGGTTCGTCCGCCGGTGGTCGGAGCTCATGTCGATCGCGGTCCGGACCACAGTGCCCCGTCGACGGTCGTCGAGCCGCTGCGTCATGCGCTGCGCGGCGGCACCGGCGACCAGGTGCTCTACGAAGTGCGAACGATGGAAGAACTGGCCGCCGCCACGATTGCGCGGCAGCGCTTCCTGCTGTTCCTGTTCGGGATCTTCGCCGGCCTCGCCCTGCTGCTGGCGTGCATCGGCATCTACGGTGTGCTGGCCTATCTGACCTCGCAGCGTGTGCCCGAGATCGGCGTCCGCATGGCTCTGGGCGCCGGCGCGCGGGATGTGATGCGGCTCGTGCTCGGCCAAAGCGCCGGCATGATCGGCGCCGGCGTGGCCGTCGGCACGCTGGCGGCGCTGGCGGCTGCGCGAGTGCTGCAGCGCCTCGTCGACGGCGTTCAAGGCGTCGAACCTCTGACGTTCGCGATGATGATCGCCGTGCTCGTTGCCGCCGCGCTGCTGGCGAGCGCCGTGCCGGCCCGCCGCGCAAGCCGTGTCGACGCGACGACCGCGCTGCGCCAAGAGTAAGGATACGTTCTCGCTCGTCCTGAGCCTGTCGAAGGCACCCGAGCCTCTCAACTCCTGGTTCGACTCAGGAGCTCAGGATGAGCGCTGCTGTACGTCGGGTCCGGCATAGCGGACCTACACGAGCAGTCGCTCTGCCTGTCGAAGTCACGAGCGTCCTTGAATCAGATGTGCGGCACGCTTCGGCAGCACGATGGCGTGCCGTCGCCGGGCCCTGCTTGAGTCCTGCGACCACGACCGTGCCGACGGTCGGCTCTCGAGCCGTCGACACCTCGAACTCGATGACCTGCCACACCTCTTCCTGCGGGTGAAAGTGTTCGTGCACGGAAGAGCCCTGCGTGAAGTCGTAGTGCGCGAACGTCATGTGGGGCGATTGAAAGTAGCGGCCGAACCAGCCTGGCTTGCGCTCGATGACCTCGAGCTTCGCTGTGTCGACGAAGGTCATACTCATTTTCTCCAGCGGGCAAGCAGCGCGTCTCGATCGAGCTTGGCGCCGTTCAAGTAGACGGCCGAGATCTGCCGCGTGTTGCGGATGTTCTCGAGCGGGTTGGCGTCGAGCACGAGAAAATCGGCGCGCTTGCCGGCTTCGAGCGTCCCCATGTCCTTGAGGCCCAGCAGTTCGGCGGGGCGCTGGGTCGCGGCGACGATCGCATCGGCGGGCGACAAGCCCAATTCCACCCAGCGCGCGATCTCGTGATGGTCCGCGGATCCAAACGTGTAGCCGGACGAGATGCCGGCATCGGTGCCGAGGACGAGCCGCGCGCCGGCGGCAATCATCTTCGGAAAATTGTTGGCCAGCATGGCTTCGCGGTTCGCGGCATTCGGTGACCGGGGCCCGCAGCTCGGCGCGAGCGGCCGCGCCTCCGTCGTGGCGCGAATCGTGGCGACTAGTGTCGGCGGCAGCGTCTGGGCGGCGAAAGAATCATCACAGACCTCGGTTCGATCGCCGAGTCCGATCACGGTCGTCCAGTACAGGTTTCTTCTCCCTCAGGATCGCCAGATACTCATCGTCCAGCCGTTCGCCGCCGACCGTGTGCACGAGCACGTCGCTGCCAGCGCGCACGACCGCCTTTTGATCCGCGAGCGCGATCGCATGCGCGTGGACCATCATGCCGCGCTTGTGCGCTTCGTCGATGATCGCGGTGTAGACCTCCGGTGGCATTTTCGGGTACGTCCCGCGGCGATCGTCCACCCAGATCTTCAGGCCCTTCAAACCGCGGCTCGCCATCGACTGCACCGCCGCCCGCGCCTCCGCCGCCGTCGACACTTCGTAGACGGCCTTCAACGCTTGCGTTCCAACCAGCAGGACGTGGTCAGGTCCGCCGTTGGGCGGCGCCATCCCCGGCATGAAAAGAAAGCGCGATGCGGGTGGAAACTTTCCGGCTTCCTGATCGCGCTGAAACTGTATCGACGGCTCCGTCGGACTGCTGCCGACCGACTGCGTGGCGGCCACGCCGTAAAACGCTTCGCGCTGGAGATGGTCGAGGACGTTCTGCGGCGTGTAGTTCTCGGCGCCCCAGCTCGTGTACGCCTCATACCCGATGTGGACGTGCACGTTGATCATCGCCGGCATGACCGTCTTGCCGGTCAGGTCGACACGCGTCGCGCCGGCTGGTGTCCGGATCTCACTCTGCCGGCCGACGGCGGTGATGCGGCCGTTCTCGACGACCACGGCGCCGCGTTCGAGGACCGTGCGTCCGTCGCCGACGATCACTCGCGCACCCTCGTACACGATCGCGGACCGGCGACGGCCGCGTCTGCGCGACCAGCGCGACGGCGCACGCGGCCAGCGCGCTGATGCATGCCGCCGAGGTCGTGACTCGATGCATCGATTCCTCCAGGTGCCCGCCTCTAACGCCGCGGCCGCTGCTTCGCGGCGACCGCTCGGATCACCAGCTTCCGCCGCGCCTTCGGATCGATCGGTGGATCGGAGCGCGCCGCCGCCTGAGCCATCAATGCTCGAACGCCGGGCTTGTCCAAGTCTTCTGAGGACGTGAGACGGATCGACCGCACCCGATTGCCGCTGCCGCGCAGCAACCGCTCCGGGTCCTCGAGCTCGGTCGCGTCCTGCAGGAAAAACAAGTTCACCCAGCGCGGGTACAGCGCGATGGAAAAGATCGCGTCCGACGGCCGATCGTTCGGCGAGAAGCCGATCACCAGCGCGTTGTAGTTGTCGTAGACCATTTCGATCGTGCCGGGCAGCCGCTTGCGCATCGTCATCAGTGCTGCGCGACCGAGCTTCGCGATGTCCGGGTGATAGCGCGCCAGGAATCGGTTCAGTTGCGTTTGCGGCGAGTCGGCGGCTGGTCGAGTCACGTCGATGATCGGCGAGTATAATGCGGCCCCCACTCTTGGTTCGTGTCCTCGTAATTTCGTGGCTTGGATTGCTGGCGCCGCAGGCGGCCCTTGCCGCGAGCCAGATCGTCGAGCGTACCGCCAACGACCGCGTCACCGTCCGCGCGGTGCGGCTGGACACGCCGCTCAAAGTTGACGGCCGGCTCGACGAAGAGATCTACGCGCAGGTCCAGCCGATCACCGATTTCATCCAGCAGGAGCCGCGCGAGGGCACGCCGGCCACTGAGAAGACCGACGCGTGGATTCTGTTCGACGATGCCGAATCTGTACATCGTGGCGCGCTGCTGGGACAGCCATCCCGAGCGCGAAGTCGCCAACGAACTGCGGCGCGACAACGGCAACGTGCTCGGCAACGAGAACTTCACCTTCGTCATCGACACGCTGCACGATCGGCGCAACGGGTATCTCTTCCAGACCAATCCGCTCGGCGCGCTGCGCGACATGGTGGTCACCGACGATCAGCAGAATTCGAGCTGGAACGGCATCTGGTACGTGAAGACCGGGCGCTTCGAGCACGGCTGGACGCTCGAGGTCGCGATCCCGTTCAAGACGCTGCGGTATCGCGGCAACGGCGCGCAAACCTGGGGCATCAACCTGCGCCGCCTGGTGAAGTGGAAGAACGAGATCTCGTACCTCTCGCTCGTGCCCGGCCGCCCTTGGCGTCGGCGGCGTCAGCCGCATGGGCTCGGCGGCGACGCTGGTTGGTCTGGAAACACCCGCGCAATCGAAGAACGTCGAAGTGAAGCCGTACGCTGTCTCGTCGCTGACCACGGATCGCACCGCGACGACGCCGTTTTCGAACGATCCCGCAGGCAACGCCGGCTTCGATTTCAAGTACGGCCTGACGCGGAGCCTGATCGCCGACGCCACCTATCGCACCGACTTCGCGCAGGTGGAAGAAGACCTGCAGCAAGTCAATCTGACGCGCTTCAGCTTGTTCTTTCCCGAGAAGCGGGACTTCTTCATCGAAGGGCAGGGCATCTTCGATTTCGCGGGCGTGCAATCGGGCAACACGCCGGGCGACGTGCCGCTGCTGTTTTTCAGCCGGCAGATTGGGCTCGCCGGCGGACAGGCGGTGCCGGTGGTCGGCGGGGTTCGCCTCACCGGCCGCGCCGGCGCGTTCAGCATCGGCGCCCTGAACATTCAGACCGAGGACAAACCCTCGGTGAAAGCGACTGCCACGAATTTCACGGCGGTTCGCCTCAAGCGCAACATCCTGCGGCGCAGCAACGTCGGCGTGATGGCGACACGGCGGGGACCGGCAGTGGCGGGCCGCGACGAGAGCTACACGTTTGGTGTGGACACGTCGCTGCTGTTCTTCAAGACCATCGACCTCACGAGTTATTACGCGCGGACGCAAACGCCAGGCGTCCGCGGCGATACGAGCAGCTATCGCGCGCGGCTCGACTACGTCGACGATCGGTACGGCCTGGTTGCCGAGCACATGCTGATCGGCCGGGACTTCAAGCCCGAGGTCGGTTACGTGCGTCGCACCGATTTCCGCCGAAGCTTCGGCCAGGCGCGCTTCAGCCCTCGTCCGAAACGCAGCGCCCGCATCCGCAAACTCACGTGGCAGGGCAGCCTCGACTACGTCACGGACGCGCGCGGGACGACGGTTCAGAACCGTCAGGGCCGCGGCACGTTCATCGTGGATTTTCAGTCGAGCGATCAGTTCACGCTCGACTACACGCGCGACTACGAGCTCTTGCCTGGACCGTTTCAGATCGCCACCGGCGTCGTCGTGCCGCCGGGCGGATATACGTACGGCTCCGGCCGCGTGAGCTACAACCTCGGACAGCAGCGCAAAGTCTCGGGTCGCATGTCGGCGTCCACAGGCACGCTGTACAACGGCACGAAATCCGAGGTCGCGTACAGCGGACGGTGGGGAGTCGTTCCACGATTTTCGATGGAGCCGTCCATCACGCTCGATTGGGTGCAGCTCCCGTACGGCGATTTCACGGCGAGGCTTCTGAGCTCGCGCTTCACGCTGACGCCGACCGCGCGCATGCTGATCAGCAGCTTGATTCAGTACAACGCCGGCGCGCACAGTCTTACGTCGAGCGTCCGGCTGCGCTGGGAATATACAGGCGGCAGCGAGCTCTTCATCGTCTACAGCGATGGCCGCGACACGCGCCTGCCGGGCGTGCCAGACCTCCTGAACCGCACGTTTGCCGTGAAGATCACGCGCCTCGTCAGGTTCTGATCCCTGGCGCGAGATGCGGCGCGATGTTGCAGCCGGTCACCAGGACGACGCTGGTTCCGGCGCGGTCGTGATGCTTGAGCAGGGCCGCCGTGGCAGCGGCGCCCGCGGGTTCCGCGATGACGCCTTCGCGCGAATGGAGCAGCGCGATCGCGTCCATCAGCTCCTGCTCGCTGACGCGCTCCACTTCGTCGACCAATTGCCGGATCGCGGCGACATTGGGCGCCAGGGGCCGGCGGACGGCAAGCCCGTCCGCGATCGTGTTCGCGGACGCGGTTTCAACGACCGACCCCGATTTCCATGACAAGTAGTACGACGGCGCCTCGACCGCGACGGCTCCGACAATCCTGACGGATGGCCGTCGTTGCTTGATGGCGGACGCGATGCCGCGAATCAGGGCGGTGTCGCCCATCGGCACGTACACGAAGTCGACGGTTGGCAGCTGTTCGAGAATTTCCGCGCCGATGGTGGCGGTGCCGACCGGGATGTCGGGATCCTCCGCGTCGTGGAGAAAAAACGCATCGCTCTGTCGCCGCGTACTCGCGCGCGGCGTCGATGGCGGCGCTGAGGTCGACGCCGGCTTCGACGATCGTAGCGCCGAGATCTCGAATGCGTGCGGCTTTCACCGGATTCGGATCGTTCGGCAGGAAGATCCGTGCCGTCACACCGAGCGTTCGCCCTGCGAACGCAACGGCGGCGCCGTGATTTCCGGTGCTGGCGGCGACGACTTCCCGAATCGCGCGTCGCGTGACGTTCACCGACAGCGCGTAGATGGCGCCGCGGACCTTGAACGATCCGGTGGGAAGACCGGTTTCATTCTTCAGGTGGACGTCGCGGCCCGGCGTCGAGAGCGAATCGGCGCGCACGAGTGGCGTCCGTTCGAAATGTCGGGCGAGCAACGCGCGCGCGTCGTCGATTCGTCTCCGCACTCGCCACTCGCCGGCCGTGATCTCCCAAATCTCCGCCGGCGCCCGCCCCGACACGTAGTCCCGCTCGACCGTGGCGATGACGCGCATCCCCTGCTTTTCGGAAACGCGACGCGAAGCGACGTTGGCGACCGCTTTCGGAACGCGGAGGATCGGATACTGCAGCGTATCGAACCAGAAGTCGGTGACGGCATCGGCCGCTTCGGTCATCAGGCCCTGACCCTGCCATTGTGGTCCGAGCCAGAACCCGCGATTCTCCTCCTCAGATCGTTTCAGGCCGATGCTGCCGATGATCCGGCTCGGTTCGGACTTGAGCCGGATCGTCCAGATCCATTCGTCGCCGCGAGCGATCGCCGGCAGCGCGATGTCGCGGAAGTAGGTGAGGGCGCCATCCGGTGGATAGGGCCACGGCACGATGCCGTTCAGGTAGCGGACGATTTCCCATTGCGGAAACAGCGCCTGCACTGCGTCCGCATCGTCGAGCGCGAGCGGCTGAAGCACCAGCCGCGGCGTCTCGAGCGTCGGCGTGGTCATGGTGGAAGGCGGGTCCTGGCGTCTGAACTCTGAATTGTCACTCTTTGACGATCCGGGTGATGTGATCGCCCTGGCGCTCGGCGCGGAAGTCCCGCGTCACGATCAGGCGTTCGCTGAATCCCATCTCGCGCGCCAGCTGATCGATGTCGCCTTTGAGCAGCTTCAGCAGCCGCGGATGATTGCCCTCGGCGCGGAATCGCGACTCGCTCGCGCAGAGCGACATCAGCTGCTGCCATTGCACGTCCAGGGTCGTCGGCTTCGACATGACGCGCTCGTTCCCATTGTAGCGGCACCGTCGGGGGTGTAGGCTCCTCCGATGACGAAAGCACCTTCTCGATCCATCGTTGCCGCGTGGGTGGTGCTGGTTGCCGCGCTCGGGGCCGGCCAATGGATGCTGGAGCGGACGGCTCTGCGCGCAGAGCGCCGGCGCCGCACAGGCGCCCGCCTTTCAAGTCGATCCGCTGTGGCCGAAGCCGCTGCCGAATCACTGGATGCTCGGCTCGACCATCGGCGTGTCGGTCGATGCGCAGGATCACGTCTGGATCATCCATCGCGCCCGGCGACGCTCGAGCAACAACGAGACGGGCGCGGCAGCGCAATCCGCCGACCGGCGAGTGCTGCATGCCGCGCGCCGCCGGTTCTCGAGTTCGACCAGGCCGGCAACCTCGTCGGCCACTGGGGCGGGCCGGGGCAGGGCTACGAGTGGCCGCAGTCGAACCACGGCATCACGGTCGATCACAAGGGCAACGTCTGGATCGGCGGCAACGGCGCACGACGGACGCGCAGGTGCTGAAGTTCACCGGCAGCGGCAAGTTCCTGCTGCAGATCGGCCACGCGACGCGAAGCGCAGCGGCAGCAACGACACCGTGAACCTTCTGGCGGCCGGCGAAGATCTTCGTCGATCCGGCGACGAACGAAGCGTACATCGCCGACGGCTACGGCAACCATCGCGTGATCGTGTTCGACGCCGACACCGGCGCGTTCAAGCGGCACTGGGGCGCCTACGGCAACAAGCCCGACGACACGAACTCGGCCGCTACAACCCGACGCGCCGCCGCGCGCAGCAGTTCCGCAACCCGGTGCACTGTGCCGAGCTGTCGAACGACGGCCTGGTGTACGTCTGCGATCGCGTCGAACGACCGGATCCAGGTGTTCACGCAAGGACGGCACGTTCGTCAAGGAAGCGTTCTTCGCGAAGAAGACGCTCGGCGCGGGCTCGGTGTGGGACATCGCGTTCTCGAAGGATCCGCAGCAGAAGTACATCTACCTCGCGGACGGCGTGAACGAGAGGGTGTATCATCCTCGCCGCGACACGCTGGAGGTGCTGACGAGCTTCGGCGACGGCGGGCGGCAGCCCGGTCAGTTCTTCGGCGTGCACAGCATCGCCACCGACTCGAAGGGCAACATCTACACGACCGAAACCT
>CAVSWN010000016.1:0-85059 GCA_963731545.1 uncultured Acidobacteriota bacterium
CGACGAGTTGTTCGCCTGCCCGTAGAAGATCGCGGTTTCCGGATCGAACGACGCGCCCGGCCAGTTGATGCCGCCGACGGTGTTGCCGACGTTGATCGATCCCGCCGCTCGGCCGCCTTGCACCACCGGGCGGAGATGAACGGCGTCGGCTCCCAGCGGAACTGTCTTCAGGTTCTCGAGCGCCTTCGCGCGCAGCGCCGGCGTGAAGTCGATCAGGTCGTCCATCGCGACGTGCGTGCGCGAGTACGGCGGCGGCTTGGTCGAACGGCTGCGTCGGCGACGGTCTTCTCGCCGGGCACGTCGGTCTGCGGCACCGCCGTTTCCGACATCGGCCAGATCGGCTCGCCGGTGATCCGGTCGAAGGTGTAGAGCCAGCCCTGCTTGGTCGGCTGCGCGACCAGCTTGCGCGGGCGTCCGTCGATCGTCGCGTCGATCAGCAGCGGCGCCGACGAGATGTCGTGGTCCCACAGCGGATGGTGCACGAGCTGGAAGTGCCACTTGCGCACGCCGGTCTTCAGGTCGACCGCGACGAGGCTTTCGGCGAACAGGTTGTTGCCCGGACGGTTGCCGCCGTACTCGTCGATGGTCGGCGTTTCGACCGGCAGGTAGACGAGGCCGGCTTCCGGGTCGGCGGTGATCTGGCGTCCAGACGCCGTTGTTGCCGGTCCATTCCCACGATCCGTTTTCCCAGGTGTCGTTGCCGAATTCGCCCGGATTCGGAATGGTGTTGAAGCGCCACAGCAGCTTGCCGGTGTTCGCGTCGAACGCGCGGGCCAGGCCCTTCGCGTTGGTGCTGAAGCTGTAGCCGAGGCCTTCGGCCATCGACGATCCGACGATGATCATGTCGCCGACGACGGTCGGCGTCGCGTGCTGGCCGATTTCGCCCTTCTCGAGATCGATCTGCTTGTCCTTGCCGATGATCACGCCGACCTTCAGATCGACGACGCCGTTCTTGCCGAACGACGCGACCGGCTGGCCGGTCTTCGCGTTCAGCTCGACCAGGCGATAGCCGGTGGTGACGAAGACGATGCGCTCGTCGCCGCGGCCGTCGGTCCAGTAGGCGACGCCGCGGCCGGAGAACTGGCGCGGCGACAGCCGCTGGCGCGCTCGCCTTCGTCCATGCCGTGCACCCAGTTCAGCTCGCCGGTCTTCGCGTCGAGCGCGACGACCGACCGCCGGTGCCGGCGGTCGTGTAGAGCATCCCGTTGACCATGATCGGCGTGCCCTCGAGCTTGTTTTCGGGCCGCGGGCCGAGGTTGTCGGTCTTGAAGCGCCACGCGACTTCGAGCTTGTTGAAGTTGCTCGCGTTGATTTGATCGAGCGGCGAGTATTTGCTGCCGCTCAGATCGGCGGTGTACATCGGCCACTCGCCGTTCTTCGTGCTGGGCATGCCGGTCGATTGACCGGTGAGCCGAAGGCTGAGCGACGCGAACGCCGCCGTCAGAACCAACGCGGGAAATGTGAGACGGAATAGGGCGCGCCTCATGACCTGCTCCTTAAAAAGGAATGGCGGATAACGCGGAAAACTTGACGGATTATAGCGCCTCATCTGGAGTGCGCAGGGATTAAGATCCGGCGGCTATGAGCGTGGATCGGATCCCCATCGGCAGCGATCCCGAGAGCCTGGCGCAGGCGATCGTGGACAACCTCTTCTACCGCGTCGGCCGCGCGCGGAGTTCGCGACGCCCAACGAGTGGTACACCGCGCTCGCGTTCACGGTGCGCGATCGGCTGACCGAACGCTTCGTCGACGTCGCGCGCGTGCTGACCGTCACCAACACGAAGCAGGTGTGCTACTTCTCCGCCGAGTTTCTCCTCGGGCCGCAGCTGCGGCAGCACCTGATCAATCTGAAACTGGTCGACGAGTTCAAACAGGCGATCGAATTCCTCGGCCACGACTTCGATCGAGCTCGTCGATCAGGAAGAGGAACCGGGCCTGGGCAACGGGGGATTGGGACGCCTCGCCGCGTGCTTCCTGGATTCGCTCGCGACGCTCGACATGCCGGCGATCGGCTACGGGCTCCGCTACGAGTTCGGCATCTTCGATCAGGAAATCCGGGACGGCTGGCAGGTGGAAGTCGCCGACAAGTGGCTCCGCCGCGGGAATCCCTGGGAGATCGCCGTTCCGGAAGTGTCGTATCAGGTGAAATTCGGCGGGCGAACCGAGGCGTCGACGGATGCGAACGGCTCCTACCGCGTCCGCTGGATCCCGGACCGCATCGTCAACGGCACGCCGTGCGACATGGCCGGCGTCGGCTACGGCACGGCCACGACCACGCTGCTCCGGCTGTGGAAGTCCGAAGCGCCCGAGACGTTCGATTTTTCAGCGTTCAACGAGGGCGACTATCACGGCGCCGTCGAACGTCAGGTGGCGTCCGAGAACCTGACGAAGGTGCTGTATCCCAACGACCAGCTGCAGCGAGGCAAGCAGCTCCGCCTCGAGCAGCAGTATTTCTTCGTCTCGTGTTCGCTGCAGGACATGCTGCGGCATGCACCTGCGGGTCGGCAATCCGCTCGAGAAATTCCACGAGCACTTCGCGGCGCAACTGAACGACACGCACCCGGCGATCGCGGTGGCCGAGCTGATGCGGCTGCTCGTCGACGAGCACCTGATGGACTGGGACACGGCGTGGGACATCACGACGCAGACGTTGTCGTACACGAATCACACGCTCCTGTCCGAGGCGCTCGAACAGTGGTCGCTGCCGCTGTTCGGCGCGCTCCTGCCGCGGCATCTTGAGATCATCTTCGAGATCAATCGCCGCTTCCTCGACGACGTGCGCGCCAAATACCCGAACGATGATGCGCGTGCGGCGCGCATGTCGCTGATCAACGAGCACGGCGAGAAGTGGGTGCGCATGGCGCATCTCGCGACCGTCGGCAGCCACGCCGTCAACGGCGTCGCCGCGCTGCACACCGAGCTGCTCAAGAAGGGAGTCCTGAAGGACTTCTACGACTTGTATCCCGAGCGGTTTCACAACGTGACCAACGGCGTCACGCCGCGGCGCTGGATGGTCGAGTGCAATCCGGATCTCACCCGGCTGATTACCGAAGCGATCGGCGACGCGTGGATCCGCGACACGGAAGGGCAGCTGCCGCGGCTGGAGCCGTTCGCGGACGATCCGGCGTTCCGCGAGTCGTGGCGCAAGATGCGGCGGGCGAACAAGGTCGCGCTCGCCAACGACATTCATCGGCGTGTCGGTCTCCGCGTGGATCCCGATTCGCTCTTCGACGTGCAGATCAAGCGGCTCCACGAATACAAGCGGCAGCACCTGAATGCCCTGCACATGCTGACCCGCTATCTCGATCTGCTGGACGCACCCGATGATGGCAGATGCCGGACGGTGATCGTGTCGGGCAAGGCCGCGCCCGGGTACGCGGCCGCCAAACTGATCATCAAGCTGATCACGTCGATCGGCGAGGTCGTCAACACCGACAGCCGGCTCCGCGATCGGCTCAAGGTCGTGTTTCTGCCCGACTTCAACGTGAAGAACGCCTCGCGCATCTACCCCGGCGCGGACCTGTCCGAGCAGATTTCGATGGCGAGCACGGAGGCCTCCGGGACGGGGAACATGAAGTTCGCGATGAACGGCGCGCTGACGATCGGCACGCTCGACGGCGCGAACGTCGAGATCCGCGACGCCGTGGGCCCGGAGAATTTCTTTCTCTTCGGGTTGACGACGGACCAGGTTCGGGCGACGAAAGCCGGCCGGGTATTCACCGCGGGCGATTGCCGAGTCGAACGAGCGCCTGCGCCGGGTGCTCGATTTCATCGGCTCGGGCCGTCTGTCGCGCGGCGACGCCCACCTGTTTCGGCCGACGCTCGATGCGCTGCTGGACCGCGACGAGTATCTGCTCTTCGCCGACTACGACTCGTACGTGGACTGCCAGAACGAAGTCGACGAGGCGTTCGCGGATCGCGACACCTGGACGCGGAAATCGATTCTCACCGTCGCGCGCATGGGCCGCTTCTCGTCGGATCGCGCGATCGGCGAGTACTGCCGCCAGATCTGGGGCGTGTCGCCGATCGCCAGCCTGGCGCCCGGCCAGTAGTCGATCGAGCAGCACGATGTGCGAAATCGTTCGCGGATGGTTGACGACGAAGGCGCGGTCGTCGTCCGCCCAACTGGCCCGAAAGATACGTCTGAAACGGCTGCGGAAAGCGGACAGCCGTCGTCTGCTTGCCCGTCGCGGCGTCGTAGACGACGATTGTGTCGACGAGTCCCATGCGAACCGGTACGCTGATCCGCGTCCCATCGCGGCTGAACATCGGCAGGCCGTTCTGCCCGGGGCGATCCTGCCAGACGACCCGCCGTTGTTCGATGTCCAGCAGGCGGACCAAGCTGCCGCCGTCAGACGTCACGATCCACGTGCCGCTGCCGTCTGGTCTGAGGCGCCCAGTCGCCGCGAAAGAAGCCGTCGTCAATCTTCTCCGGCGGCCCGCCGGCCGGCCGGCACGCGCCGGGTTTCCCAGCCCTGGCGGCGAAGCGAGCCGTAGACGATCCAGCGGCCGTCCGGCGACCACACCGGCCAGACGTCCGCGGCGTCGTCACTGGTCAGCTGCCGGAGGTCGGTGCCGTCGACGTTCTGGACCCAGATGTCGGAGTTTCCCGTCGCGCGCGAGACGAACGCGACGTGACGTGCCGTCGGGTGACAGCGACGAGTGCATGACGGCGTCGCCCGGGATCATCGTGATCTGGCGGGCTTTCGCGCTGCCGTCGAGCGGCATCATCCACAGATTGCGGCTGCCGGCGAGCGCGTTGTTGAAGAGCAGCGTCCGGCCGTCGCGGCTGACGTAGCGTCCACATCGGATCCTGCGAGGCGTCCATAATCCGGGACGGCGGCGCGGCCGTTGGCGTCGGGATCCGGCCCGTACGGGACCTTCCAGAGCTCCCGCTCGATGCGGCTTGCGGTAAGGAGATCCGCGCGCCGTCGGCCGACACGCTCGGGCAAATTGAAGCTCTCCGCACGTTCATCGTCAGCCGATCCACGCCGCCGGTCTCGAGATCGACGACGCCCAGGTCGTTCGAAAACTGGGCCTGCGTCGCCGTGGCGTACAGACACGATCAAGATGCGGCTGTCGCGCAGCCACGCCTGCGGTCTGAATCCCTTCCGCGCTGCGCGTCGAACTGCGTCACCTGGCGCGTGGCGCCGCTCCGACGTTGACGACGAAGAGATTGCGCGGCGCAAACAGGCCGCCCGACGCTGTACGCGAGCTGCGGCCGTCGGGCGACCACGTCGCGCGGACGCAGTGCCTCCCGACGGCCAGCACGTTGGCGACGAGCGTGCGGCGTTGCTGCCGTCGACGCCGCTCACGCCGAGCGAGAAGACGTCGTTCACCGCGATGCAACCAGGCCAGCGTGCGGCCGTCGGGAGACGGTGACGGCGACCGCGCGTCGTTGAGCACCTTGCGCGCCTGACCGCCAAACGCCCCGATCGTCCAGATCGCGGTCCCGGTGGCGTCCGTTCGCGTGAAATAGATGCTGTCGCCGTCGGGCGCGTATTCCGGCGAGAACTCGTCGGCGGCGTCGTTGGTCAGCCGCACCGGTTCGCCGCCGGCGACCTGCCGGACCCAGAAGTCCGGCGTGCCGCCGTGGTTCGAGACGAAGGCGAACGATCGGCCGTCCGGGGCGATCGCGCCGGCGGTCTCCGTGCCGCCGTAGTTGGTGAGCTGCGACACGATCGCCTGCGAGAGATCCGCGGCCGCCGACGGCGGCGCTGGGCGTCGCGTGCCGAGTGCTGCGGCGAGCGCGGCAAGCCCCGCGCACGCGACCAGCGCGGCAACCGCCGTGGCCTTCCAGCGCCGGCCGACGGCGTTGCCGGGGCCGCTGCGCTCGACTCCCGGACCGCGCGCTTCGTCGAGATCGAACCGCGCGTCGCCGATGTCGCGCAGGCGGCGTTTCGGATCCTTCTCGAGCAGCCGTGTCAGCAGCCGCCGCACGCCAGGCGGCATCGTCTCGCGGCAGCGCCGCTCCGGTCCGGCTCCGATCGCAGGATCGAGGCCATGACGTCCGACACCGTGTCGCCGCCGAACGCCCGGCGTCCCGCCAGCATTTCGTAGAGCACGCACCCGAACGCCCAGACGTCCGTGCGCTTGTCGACGGCCTGTCCGCGCGCCTGCTCGGGGCTCATGTACGCCGCGGTGCCGAGAATCACGCCGGCGAGCGTGCCGTGCGCCGTGACCGTCGGCGAGTGCGAGAGGTCCGGCGTCGACGCTCGAATCGGCTTCCTTGGCGAGGCCGAAGTCGAGCACCTTCACGACGCCGTCCGGCGTGATCTTGATGTTCGCGGGCTTCAGATCGCGATGCACGATGCCGCGTTCGTGCGCGGCGTCGAGCGCGTCGGCGATCTGGCGCGCGATGCCGAGCGCCTCGGCGACCGGCAACCGCCCGCCCTGCAGCCGATCGGCGAGCGTCGACCCGTCGATGAGCTCCATGCACCAGCGCGAGACACCTCGCTCCTCTTCGACGCCGTAGAGGATCGCGATGTTGGGATGGTTCAGGGATGCCAGGGCCCGCGCTTCCCGCTCGAAGCGCTCGATGCGGTCGGGTCGCGCGTGAAGGCTCGGGCAGGACCTTGAGCGCGACGTCACGCCGCAGTCTGCAGTCGCGGGCGCGGTAGACCTCGCCCATGCCGCCCGCGCCGAGCGGGCCGAGGATCTCGTAGCCGGCGAATCTCGTCCCTGCGGCAAGCGCCATGTCCCGGCTGCGCGGATTATCGCGCGTGACGCGTTTCCCACCAAAACTTCTATGCGTTCTTCGCGCTCTTTGCGTTCAAGTCGACCCGTGGCCCTGCCCTGCGATCTGCTGCTGACCAACGCCCACGTCCTGACGATGGACGAGCGTTCACGGTGTGCATCCGGGCTCCGTCGCGATCGCGGCGGGCGCGATCGTCGCGGTGGGCGACGATCGAGTCGCGCGTACGAGGCCGCCGAGACCGTCGATTGCCGCGGCCGCGTCGTGATGCCGGGCCTGGTCAACGCCCACACGCATGCGCCGATGACGCTGCTGCGCGGCCTGGCGGACGATCTGCGGCTCGACGTCTGGCTGATGGGCTACATGATGCCGGTCGAGCGCGAGTTCGTGACGCCCGGAGTTCGTCGCGCTCGGCACCAGGCTCGCCTGCGCCGAGATGATCCGCTCGGGCACCACCTGCTTCGCCGACATGTACTACTTCGAGGAGTCGGTGGCCGAAGCCGCCGCCGCCGCCGGCCTGCGCGCACTCTGCGCGCAGACGGTGCTGAAGTTTCCGTCGCCGGACGCGGCGAGCTTCGAGGACTCGCTCGCCCGCGCGCGCGACTTCATCGCGCGCTGGAAGGGGCACCCGCTGATCGTCCCCGCGCCCGCGCCGCACGCGCCCTACACGTGCACGGCCGAAATCCTGCGCGCCTGCGCGGAACTGGCCGTCGAGTTCGACGTCCCGCTGCACACGCATCTCGCCGAAACCGCGTTCGAGGTCGAGCAGTCGCGGCGCGAGCACGGCATGCCGGTGGTGCCGTGGGTGACGAAGCAGCGGCTGTTCGACGCGCGCGTGCTCGCCGCGCATTGCGTCCACGTCGACGAGGGCGAGATGCGCGCGCTTGAAGAACGCCGGCGCCGGCGTCGCCCACAACCCGACGAGCAACCTGAAGCTCGGCTCGGGCATCGCGCCGGTCGCGAAAATGCTCGAGCTCGGCGTCGACGTCGGCATCGGCACCGACGGCACGGCGTCGAACAACGACCTCGACATGTTCGAGGAGATGCGCCTGGCGGCGCTGCTCGCCAAGGGCGTCGAGCGGCGATCCGACCGCGCTGCCGGCGCGTCAGGCGCTGGCGATGGCCACGCGCATCGGCGCCCGCGCCATCCATCTTCGGCGACATCACCGGATCGCTCGAGCCGGGCAAGCGCGCCGATCTGATCGTGGTCGACCTCGATCAGGTCCACAACACGCCGCGCTTCGACCGCGATCCGAACGCGGTCTATTCGCAGCTCGTCTACGCCGGCAAGTCCACCGACGTCGTCGACGTGATGTGCGACGGCCGCTGGCTGATGCGCGACCGCCGGCTGCTGACGCTCGACGAAGAGGCGCTCGCACGCCGCCGCGCGCGACGTGGCGCGCCGCATCGACACGTTCCTGATCCGAGCGCGAGCAGAGCGTGCTGCAGAAGCTGATGGCGATCGGCGGCGCCGCCGAGCAGGAGAGCTTCGAGGTGCAGGTGAAGGCGCGCCTGGCATCGGCCGACGCGGTGTTGCAGACGCTCGCGAGCGACGACATCACCGTGCTGCGCGCGGTGCACTACCACCAGTACGACACCTATTTCTTCTTCGACGATCCGGCGCAGGGGCGGCTGCGCTACCGCGAGGACGAGTTCCTCGACGAGCAGGGCAAGGTGACGAACGCCCGCGCGCGGCTGACGCTGACCGGCCCGTCGCGCGAAGCCGCGTTCGGCTCCGTGCTGCTGTTCCGCTCGCGTTTCTTCGCGCCGGCGACGCACACGCCGCGCTTCTACCGCGAGTACTTCAAGCCGGCCCGCGAGCGCGAGATCGAGAAGGATCGCCGCCGCTGGCTGGTCGCCTATCGCGGCGTGCAGTTCTACGTCCACGTCGATCGCCTGCTGAATCCACCCGCCGACGGCTTCTTCCTCGAAGTGAAGTCGCGCACCTGGTCGCGCCGCGACGCGCAGGACAAGGCGGCGATCATCACCGAACTGCTCGACCGCCTCGGCGCCCGGCCCGACGACACCATCGAGGAGGGCTACGTCGAGTGGAGCGGCGTATCCTAGTGTCGTCCGGATGGGATCGCCTTGCATGACCGCTCGTGGTGAGCCGGCATCATTGCGGGCAACGACAACGTCACGCTCGTGCGCGCTGCCAAGCCGTATCTCGTGCCGTTTACGAAATCGGCGGCGGTGTGCCATCCCCGCGGACTTTCAGCAGACGCTCGAGCGCGCTGACGTGCGCCATGCAGTTCGGGAGCGGCGCCGCGTGGCGATGAAAGACCTTGACGACACGCCCGGGCCCGATCCCGGACGGCGTGACATCCACCCACCGGAACTCGCGGCGCATGAGCGGTCGCGGATTTCCGACGTGCGGACGGTCGAACCGCTCGGCGACGGTGGGTTGTGTCGCGCGGTCGAGCAGGGTCCGCTGGACGCGGAGGAGGAGCAATACCTCGTGGACCTCGCGAGCCTCGACGCCGGCCGCGCGGTGTTGAAGCGGTGAGCGGCTTCAGACTTCAGACTTGAGACTTCAAACTTCAGACTTCCTGGCGCTCACGATCCAGGCGCGAGGTTCATCGTGCCCCGGCACGTCGGCGCCCCGCAGGAGCAGGGCATCGGCTTCAGGTCGGCGTCGTACCGATAGTCCACCGTCAATTCCTCGCCTCTCGCGATCGCTCGACAGCTGTAATACCAGATGCGTCTGTGCGCGAGCCGCGCGCGCAGGTTCGGATCGCACGAGTGGTTGATGATCTCGGCGCCGCTCCCGCCAATCGCGCCGTCAATTTGCCAGTAGGGATCGATGTAGAAGAGATAGCTGCGCTTCGGATCCCAGCGCCGCCTGCCTTCGCGCCGGGCGATGGACTCGCCCGTGTACTCGATCACGAGGCGTGCGGCGGAATGGGTTCTTCCGTGAAGACGCCCAGGCGATGGATGCGCGACTTCTTGGCGATCAGCCGGAATCGCGCGTACATCGGGTTGATCGTTCCGGTCATCGCGACGCCCTCGTCGTTCACCGCCTCGACGCGCGCGAGAATCCGCGCCGCGCGCCGCTCGCAGGCGTCCGCTTCGCGGCGGCGTCCGAGCGCGCGCAAGGACCTCCGCGTAGTTCTCCAGGCAGACGCCGACGTTCGGATGCTGCGCGCCGAGCGCGCGCGTGAAGACGCGCAGCGCCTCGCCGGTACAGATCGGCGGCTTCTGAAAATCGTCCGCGCGATTTCAGCAGCGTGGCGAGGTTGTTCGCGCAGAAGCCGACGCGCGGGTGATCGGCGCCGAGGTGCGTCGTGTCGATGCCGAGCGCGCGGCGGTACAGCAGCTCGGCCTGCTTCGGCCGACCACGCGCCTGATGAACGGCGGCCAGGTTGTTGAGAGCGACCGAAACTTCGGGATGTTCCGGCCCGTGCTCCCGTTCGAAGATGGCGATTGACGCTTTGTAGAGGCGCTCCGCCTCGTCGTACTTCTTCTGCCGATCGAGCAGCGCCGCGAGCGCGGTCATGTCGTGCGCGACGAAGCGGATGCCGCGATCCGAGGGCGCGCTTGCGAATCCGCACCGACAGGCGGGCAAACGGCTCCCCGCGTGCCCAGTTGCCCGCCGAATGCTCGAGACCGCCCAGGTTGTGGTAGATGCGACGCCGTCTCCGCGTGGCGCGCGCCCAGTCGTGATTCGAGAATGTTGAGCGCCCGCTGATAGAGCGATCCGGCCTCGAGAAAGCGGCCGAGGAACTTGTAGCAGATGCCGAGCTCATTGAGCGTGGCGGCGAGCGCAAGCGAGTGGCGCCCGAATGCGCGCTCCGACGCGCGCGATCGCCCGTGCGAAGCACGGACGCCGCGGGGCGATAGCGGCCCTGTTGCTGAAGCACATGCCCGAGCCCGTGAAGCGCGCGGGCGTGCGCCCGTGACGCGCCCCTTGCGGCTGACCTCGGCGTCGTGGCTGCCACGGCCGCGCGGTAGGCTCGGGCGGCCGCGCGCAGGTTGCCGGCCGCCTCGGCGGCGGCACCGGCCCGCATCAGCGCGCGAACCTGGATCTCCCTTTGCGAACGTGACATCGTGCCCCTGTTTGCGATCCTCGGCTGGACCGCTCGGGCGCCCTATTTTCCGAGGAAATGCAACCCTTGTAACTGATTGTAAATCGTGGCGGTTAGGCCCGATTTCAGGTGTAAAATCTGCCCGGGAGCGACTGGATGACGAGCGCCCGGTTGGTGTTTCTCTGCGCCGCAATTGTATGCGTGTGTGCCGCGGAGAAACACGGGCTCGCGCAAAACGCATCCCCGCGCCCGAGCCAGGGCGCCGCGGCTCCCAAACCCGCTGCGCCGCGCGCGCCGCAAACGCCGCGCACGACCACGCCGCCGAAGCCCGTCGCCGCCCACGCGACCGCGCAACCCGATCACAACGCCGTCATCAAACGCTACTGCGTCTCGTGCCACAACGACGCGCGCAAGACCAACGCGCTCTCGCTCGCGTCGTTCGACATCACGAAGGCCGCGCAGAATGCCGAGGTCGCGGAAAAAGTCATCCTGAAGCTGCGCGCGGGGTACATGCCGCCGCCGCTGGCGGCGCGGCCCGAGGCCGCCACGTTGAACGCGCTGGTGACCACCCTCGAGACGACGATCGATACGGCGGCGGCGGCGAAGCCGAATCCCGGCGCGCGCACGTTCCAGCGGCTCAATCGCGCCGAGTACGCCCGCGCGATCCGCGATCTTCTGGCGCTCGACGTCGACGCCGGCAGCTGGCTGCCGCTCGACACGAAGAGCGCGAACTTCGACAACATCGCCGATGCGCAGTCGATGTCGCCGACGCTGCTCGAGTCGTACCTGAACGCCGCCTCGGCGATCAGCCGGATGGCAATCGGCGATCGCAACGCCGCGTCGGTCGATTCCACCTACACCAACGCCGGCTACGTCTCGCAGCATCCCTGGGATCGCGTGGAGGGCGCCCCCTTCGGCACGCGCGGCGGCATCGTCGTCGATCACGTGTTCCCGGCCGACGCCGAATACGTGTTCGAGGTGCAGCTCGTGTCGGGGTCGTTCTCGAAGTTCGAGGACGTCGACATCTCGATCGACGGCGAACGCGTCGCGCTGCTCGCGTACGAGACCGGACCGGCGGGCGGCGCCGACGGCCGTGGCGGCCGCGCCGTGCGCACCGAACCGATCGTGGTCCGCGCCGGGCAGCACAAGGTGGCGGCTGCGTTCGTCCGCAAGGTCGACGGTCCCTACGAGGACTTGATTCGGCCGCACGACTGGTCGTTCGCCGGCGGCGGCTCCGGCGGCCCGGGCATCACGACGCTGCCGCATCTGCGCGATTTCATCGTCAAGGGACCGTACAAGGCGACCGGCATTTCCGAAACCCCCAGCCGCGCCAAGATTTTCACCTGCCGCCCGACGAGCTCCAGTGAGGAGCGGCCCTGCGCGCGGCAGATTCTGACCAAGGTCGCTGCCGAAGCCTATCGGCGTCCGCTGGCGGCCAACGAGCTCGATCGTCTGATGCCGATCTACGACAAGGGCGCTGGGCGGGCCTGCCGCGAAGCGCGAAGGCGAAGGCGGGACTTTGAAGGCGGCGTGCGCGCGGCGCTCGAAGCGGTGCTCGCGAGCCCGTATTTCATCTTCCGGCTCGAGAAGGAACCGGCCGCCGCGACGCCCGGCAGCGCGTTCCGGATTGCGGATACCGATCTCGCGTCGCGCCTGTCGTTCTTCCTCTGGGGCACGGTTCCGGATCAGGAGTTGATGGCGCTGGCGACTCAGGGTCGCCTGTCGGCGCCCGGCGTCCTCGAGAAGCAGGCGCGGCGGCTGCTCGCCGATCCGCGCGCCGACGCGCTCGGATCGCGCTTCGCCGGTCAATGGCTGCGGCTGCAGGACATCGACAAGGTCCATCCGGATCCGAACAACTACCCGAACTTCGACGACAACCTCGCCGGCGCGATGCGCCGCGAGACCGAGATGTTCTTCAACAGCCTGGTGCGCGAGGATCGCAGCCTGCTCGATCTGTTCCGCGCCGACTACACGTTCGTGAACGAGCGGCTGGCGCGGCACTACGGCTTTCCCGGCGTTTCCGGCGATGAGTTCCGCCGGGTGCAGTACCCCGACGGCACCAGAGCGGGACTGCTGGGGCATGGCAGCGTGCTGGTCCAGACCTCGCTCGCCAACCGGACGTCTCCGGTGTTGCGCGGCAAGTGGGTCATGGAAGTGCTGATGGGCACGCCGCCCCCTCCGCCTGCGCCGGACGTGCCGCCGTTCGAGTCGACGGCCACCGCCAAAGACGGGCGAATGCTCACGACGCGCGAGCGCATGGAGCTGCACAGGACGGACCCGACCTGCAATTCGTGCCACCGCTTCATGGATCCGATCGGCCTGGCGCTCGACAACTTCGACGTGACCGGGAAGTGGCGCGCGCGCGAATTCGGCATGCCGCTCGACACCAAGGGGACCTACTACGATGGAACGCCGGTGTCGACGCCGGCCGACCTCCGCGCGGCTCTGCTGAAGCGGCCGATACCGCTCGTGCGGACGTTCACCGAGAACCTGCTGGCCTACGCGCTCGGCCGCCGCGTCGAGTACTACGACCAGCCGACGGTGCGCGCGATTGCCAAAGCGGCGGAAGCCAACGACTACAAGTTGTCGTCGTTCGTGCTCGGCGTGATCAAGAGCGACGCGTTCCAGATGAAGCGCGCGGAGCCGGAGTACAACGAGGCATTTGTAATCGAGTAATCGAGTATCGGGTAATTCAACACCAGATTACCCAACTGATCCATTACGACGATTCAAGGAGAGCGACGTGGACATCATCACTGGAAAGCAGTTCCCCCGCCGAACGTTCCTGCGCGGCGTCGGCGCGACGATGGCCTTGCCGTTCCTGGATGCGATGGTGCCGGCCGGCACCCGCGTGCGCGCCGCGGCGCCCGATCCGATTCGGCTGGTCTGCATCGAAGAGGTGCACGGCCTGGCGGGCTGCAACAACTGGGGCGCCAGCAAATTCCTGTTCGCCCCCGAGACGACGGGCCGCGATTACACGCTGGTCGCCGACAACCCGTTGAAGTCGCTCGAGCCGTTCCGCGACTACATGACCATCATCAGCAACACCGACGCGCGGAACGCCGAAGCGTTCCTGCTCCCGGAAATCGGCGGCGACCATTTCCGGTCGAGCGCGGTGTTTCTCACGCAGTCGCATCCGAAGCAGACCAACGGCTCCGACCTGTGGGCCGGCACGTCGATGGATCAGCTCTACGCGCAGAAGAGCGGCCAGGCGACGCCGATGCCGTCGATGCAGTTCTGCATCGAGAACCTCGACCAGGCCGGCGGCTGCACCTACAACTACTCGTGCGCCTACACCGACACCATCAGCTGGGCGTCGCCCAACGAGCCGCTGCCGATGATTCGCGACCCGCGCGTCGCGTTCGACATGCTGTTCGGATCGGGCAACACGGCCGAAGATCGCGCCGCCCGCCGCGACACGCGGCGCACCATCCTCGACTACATCTCCGGCGAGGTCGAACGCGTCCGTCGTCAGCTCGGATCGAGCGATCGGGCGCGGCTCGATCGGTATCTCGACAACGTCCGCGAGGTCGAGCGGCGCATCCAGGCGGTGGAGGCCCACAACCGGAGCGGCGAACAGCGCGAGCTGCCCGAAGCGCCGGCCGGCGTGCCCGATTCGTTCACCGAGCACATGAAGCTGATGTTCGACATCCAGGTGCTCGCGCTGCAGACCGACATGACCCGCATCATCTCGTTCAAGACCGGGCGCGACGCGCAGAACCGCGTCTTCCCGGAATGCGAGTCGAAGCAGCCGTTCCACCCGGCCTCGCACCATGGCAACCGCGAAGAGCGGATCATGGAATACAACAAGATCTGCAAGTTCCGCATGGGCCAGCTGCCGTACTTCCTCGACAAGATGAAGCAGGCGATGGACGGCGACGCGAGCCTGCTCGACAAGACGCTGATCATGTGGGGCTCGCCGATGGCGGATCCGAACATCCACAACCATCGCCGCTGCCCGCTGGTGCTGCTCGGCAAGGCGAACGGGATCCTGAAGGGTGGAGTCCACCTCAAGGCCGCGGACGCCACGCCGATGGCGAACGTGATGCTGACGCTGCTGCACGAGCTCGGGCTCGACGATCTCAAGAGCTTCGGCGACAGCACGGGCGAGTTCTCGTTGTCGATGCCGTCGGCGACGACGAGCGTCGCCTAGGTCGCAGATCAGCCACGAAAACACGAAAACACGAAACCCAAACCAGTTCTTTTTCGTGCTTTCGTGGTTTCGTGGCGAATCGATTGATGTCGGAGTGAACGCTATGATGCGACACATGTTGATGCGGAGCGCGATCGTGGCGGGCATCGGCGCGCTGTGCCTGTCGGCGCTACTTGGCGCAGCGTCCACCACTCCCGTCGCCGACACCGCGATGCGCGGCGACCGCGACGCGTTGCGCGATCTGTTGAAGACGGGCGCGGACGTCGGCGCGGCGCAGGGCGACGGCATGACGGCGCTGCACTGGGCCGCCGAGCGCGGCGATGCCGCGATGGCCGACATGCTCGTCTATGCCGGCGCCAACGTGTCCGCGGTGACGCGCATCGGCCAGTACACGCCGCTCCACCTCGCGAGCCGGGCGGGCAGCGGCACCGTCGTAGCGGCGCTGCTCAAGGCCGGCGCCGACGCGACCGCTCGCGCGACGACCACCGGCGTGACCGCGCTGCACCTGGCCGCCTCCGCCGGCAACGCGGACGTCGTCACGCTGCTGCTCGACGCGGGCGCCGACGCCAACGCGAAGGAATCCGAGTGGGGACAGACGCCGCTGATGTTCGCGGCGGCGCAGAATCGGCCCGAGGCGATCAAGGTGCTGCTCGCGCGCGGCGCCGATCCCAAGATCACGACCAAGTTCATCGAAATCGCCAAGCAGGGCCAGCTCGATCGCGCGGCCACCGAGATCCAGCGCAAGGTGCTCGAGGCCTCGGTGCCGGCGGGTCAACAGCCGACGGCGAGTCAGATTCAAGCGGCGATGCAGGCGGCGCGCGAGATCCTGGCGTCGGGCAAGATTCCTCCGCCGCCCGCGCCCGCTGCGGGCCGGGGTGGCCCTGCGACGGCTGGCAGGCGCCGGCAGGACCGTGGACCCGAACGCGCCGCAGGCGTCCGCGGCGAACAATTTCGACCCCGAAGAAATCAATCCGCCCGTCGCCACGAAGGGCGGCCTGACGGCGCTGCTGCATGCCGCGCGTCAGGGCAATCGTCGAAGCCGCGCGCGCGCTCGTCGACGGCGGCGCGCCGATCGATCAGCAAGGCGCGGGCGACGGCACGACGCCGCTCCTGATGGCGGTGATCAACGGCGAGTTCGATCTCGCGATGTACTTCGTGTCGCGCGGGGCGAATCCCAACATCGCCTCCAACGGCAACGGCGCGACGCCGCTGTGGGCGGCCGTGAACACGCAGTGGCAGCCGCGCACGCGGTTTCCGCAGCCGCAGGAGATGGAGCAGCAGAAGTCGACCTACCTCGACGTCATGAAGGCGCTGCTCGACGCCGGCGCCGACCCTGACGCCCGCATTCGCTCCCATCCGTGGTATCTGGTGTACAGCGGGTGCGGCAACCGCAATTGCGGGCTGGCCGACACATCGGGATCGACCGCGTTCTGGCGCGCGGCGTACGGCGTGGACGTGGACGCCATGCGGCTGCTGGCGAAGTACGGCGCCGATCCCAACATCCCGACCATGGCGCCGCCGATTCCGATTCGCCGCGGCGGCGGCAACGCGCCGCCGCCAGGCGCGGGCGGTCCGGTCGCGCCGACGCCGGCCGCGCAACAGGAGCGCTACTCGGCGCCGCCGATTCCGCCCGGCGGTCCGGGCGCGCTGCCGATTCACGCCGCGGCCGGCATCGAATACGGCGAGGGCTTCGCCGGGAACGCGCACCGGCATGCGCCGGACGGCTGGATGCCGGCCGTGAAGTTTCTCGTCGAGGAACTGGGCGCCGACGTGAACGCACGCGACAACGACGGCTACACGCCGCTGCACCACGCCGCGTCCCGCGGCGACAACGAGATGATTCTGTATCTGGTGTCGAAAGGCGCCGACGTCAAGGCCGTCGCCCGGAGCGGCCAGACCGTTGCCGACATGGCCAACAGTCCGGTGCAGCGCCTGTCGCCGATCCCCGAGACCGTCGCGCTCCTCGAGAAGCTGGGATCGAAGAACAGCCACAAGTGCGTCGTGTGCTGACGCGTTTGGGCAGGAAAGGCGGGATGGGCGGGAAAGGCGGGAAGGGAAGGCGCGGGTTTTCCCATCCTGCCTCTCCTGCCCTTCCAGCCCTTCCTGCCCGCCACCGCCCCTCAAGGAGATCACGATGGAAACCGTGATCGCCGGAATGCTGAAGGACTTCGAAGACGGCCGCATGACGCGGCGGCAGCTCATTCAGAGCCTGGCGCTGGTCGCCGCGGGCGCGGTTCCGGGCGTGGCCTCCGCCCAAAACGCGGCGCCGCGGCCGCCGGCGGCGCCGATTCCGCCGGCGTTCGAGCCGACCGGCTGGAAGACGGTGTTCCTGGATCACATTTCGTATTCCGTGTCGGACTACCGCAAGAGCACAGCGTTCTACCGCGATCTCATGGGGTGGACGGTCCGCAACGACAACGGCACGAATCAGTGTTCGCTCGACATCAACGGCAAGGGCGGCATCATCATCCGCAACCGCCGCGCGCCGGCCGAAGGCAGCCGCCGGCGGCCGCGGCGTCGAATCGTCCACCCATCACCGGCGTGATCAATCACGTCTCGTGGGGCATTCAGCCCTGGGACACGGAGAAGGTGAAGGCCGAGCTCGAGAAGCGCGGCCTCAACGCCGCGGCCCGACATGGTGGGCGAGAACTTCAAGAGCTGGCACGTGACCGATCCCGACGGATGGGATCTGCAGATCAGCAATCAAACGGAGTAGTGGAACCTGGGCATCTTGTCATGCGCATCGCCATTCTCGTCATCGCGTGCGCCGTTGTCGTCGGTGGCGCAATCGACGCGCACGAAGCCGCTGCCGCCGCCGTTTGCGACGCCGTCGGCCGACAACCGCTCGCAGGTCGTCCCCCAGCCGGATGGCGCGCGGGTGACGGTGCCGGCGGGCTTCACCGTCGACGTCGCCGCCGAGGGCTTCGAGACGCCGCGCTTCATGCTGCTCGGGCCGAATCAGGAAATCCTGATGAGCGACAGCGCGCGCGGATCCCAGAACGGCGGCAGCGTCTACGTGCTGCTCGACAAGGACCGCGACGGGAAGATCGAGCAGAAGACGAAGATCATCGAGAAGCTCGATCGGCCGTACGGACTCGCGCTGTGGAAGGACTACCTCTACGTCGCCGAGACGACGTCGCTCAAGCGCTACAAGTACGACGCCAAGGCGATGAAGGCGACCACGCCTGGCGAAGAGGTCGTGTCGTTGAAGAATTTCGGCACCGGTCACTGGACGCGGAGCATCGTCTTCGACCCGAAGGGCGAGAAGATGTACCTGACGGTCGGCTCGGCCTCCAACGTGGACGCCGGCGAGGATCCGATGCGCGCCGCCGTCCATCGCTACAACCCCGACGGCAGCGGCCACGAGACCTACGTCTCGGGCGTACGGAACACGATCGGTCTGGCCTTCTATCCCGGCACCGAGACGTTGTGGGGCGCGGTGCAGGAGCGCGACGCGCTCGGCGACGACCTCGTGCCCGACTACTTCACCTCGTTCAAGCCGGGCGCGATTCTACGGCTGGCCGTACTGCGTACATCGGATCGAACGAGGATCCGCGGCGGAAGGGCGAAGCGCCGGATCTGGTGAAGAAAGCGATCGTGCCGGACGTGCTGATGGGCGCGCATGTCGCGGTCCTGGGTGCGACCTTCTACACCGGCAAGATGTTCCCGGCGGAGTACCAGGGCGGCGCGTTCGTGGCGCGGCACGGGTCGTGGAATCGATCGAAGCGCGTCGCCTACGACGTGGCGTTCGTCCCCTTCAAGAGCGCGAAGCCGGCGGGCGAGCCGCGGTCGTTCCTCTCGGGCTTCATGCTGTCGCCCGACAAGAAGGAAGTCTGGGGCCGGCCGGTCGCCCTGCTGCAGCTGGCGGATGGATCGATGCTGCTGACCGACGACGGCGGCAAGAAGATCTGGCGGATTTCGTACAAGGCAGGGCAGCCGTCGACGGCTGCCCGTTAGGAAGTGGCGCGGCCCTTAAGCGCGCTGCGACACGCAGTGCCGCGTTTCGTGGCCGTGTAGCGCGGCCCTGTCAGGCCGTCAAGGAGGACCTATGCGTTCCGCTGCGTCCGCGATCTCGCGCGCGCTTCTTCTGATGGTTCTCCTTGCGGCGCCGCTGTCCGCCGAGGTCGTCCGCATCGACGTCCAGTCGCGCGCCGATCTCGCCGGCGGGCAGGCGTTCGGCACCGTCGGCGCCTACGAAAAGCTCGCCGGCAAGATCTTCTTCGCCGTCGATCCCACGCTTCCGGCGAACCGCATCGTCGCCGACATCGACAAGGCGCCGCGCAACGCCGCGGGCAAGGTCGAGTTCTCCGCCGACTTCTTTCTGATCAAGCCGAAAGCGATGGAGCGCGCCAACGGCGCGGTCCTCTACGAGGTGTCGAACCGCGGCGGCAAGGGCATGCTCGGCTTCTTCAACCACGCCTCGGGAAGTGTCGACCCTGGCACGGCGGCGGAAATGGGCGACGGCTTCCTGATGAAGCAGGGCTTTACGCTGCTGTGGGTCGGCTGGCAGTTCGACGTGCCGCAGCGGCAGGGACTGGTGCGCGTCTACCCGCCGACGCCGACCGAGAACGGCCGCCCGATTCGCGGGCTGGTCCGCAGCGACTTCGTGGTGACCGAGAAGGAAACCGATCACTCGCTCGCCGATCGCAATCACATGGCCTACGCGGTCGTGGATCCGGACTCGCCCGACAACGTGCTGACGGTCAGGGACTCCGTCAATGGCCCGCGACGCGTCATCCCGCGCGATCAGTGGAGCTTCGGGCGCGTCGAAGGCGGGAAGACCGTGCGCGACACCACGCGCGTCCACATGACCGCGAAGTTCGAGCCGAACAAGATCTACGAAGTCGTCTACACCGCCGAGAATCCGCCGCTCGTCGGCCTCGGCCCGGCCGCCATCCGCGACGTCATCTCGATGTTGAAGTACCGCCAGTCCGGCGACGGGTTGTCGGCGCTGTCGATTCCCGCGGGGACGATCAAGAGAGCGACGGCGTTCGGCGTGTCGCAGAGCGGGCGCTTCCTGCGGACCTATCTGTACTACGGGTTCAATCGCGACGAAGCCAACCGCAAGGTCTTCGACGGCGTGATCGCGCACGTGGCCGGCGCCGGCCGCGGCAGCTTCAACCATCGGTTCGCGCAGCCGTCGCGCGACGGCCATCCCTACATCAACTTCTTCTATCCCACGGACATCTTTCCGTTCACCGACGTCGCGCAGAAGGATCCCGAGACCGGCGCCACCGACGGCCTGCTGACGCACGCCGGATTGCCGGAGCTGCTGCCGAAGGTCTTCTACACGAACTCGGAGTACGAATACTGGGGTCGAGCCGCGTCGTTGATCCACACGACCGTGGACGGCAGCGCCGACGCGCCGCTGATGGACAACGTGCGGATCTACCTCTTGTCGGCCGGCCAGCACGGGCCGGCGGCGTTTCCACCCACGCAGACGATCGGGCAGCAGCGCAACAACCCGCTCGACTACCGCTGGGCGATGAAGGCGCTGCTGGTGGCGATGGACAAGTGGACGGCGAACGGCACGGCCCCGCCGCCGAGCCGCTATCCGCGCGTGAGCGACGGCACGCTGGTCGCGCCCGACAAGCTGCGCTTTCCGAAAGTCCCCGGCGTCACGACGAGCACCGCCGATCCACCGCGCGTACCGCGCGGACTACGGACCGCGATTCGCGACCGAGGGCGTCGTCACCGTGGAGCCGCCGAAGATCGGGACCGCGTTTCCGATCCTGGTTCCGCAGGTCGACGCCGACGGCAACGGCATCGCGGGCATTCGGATGCCGGAGCTGGCGGCGCCGCTCGCAACCTACACGGGCTGGAACCTCTTCAACGACCGTTCAGGACCGACCACGGTTCTCTCGAGCATGCAGGGCTCGTACGTCCCGCTCCCGCGAAACAGCGCCGAGCGCACCCGCACCAGCGATCCGCGGGTGACGATCGACGAACGGTATCGCGACAAGGATCACTACATCGGCGCGGTGACGAAGGCCGCGCTCGAGCTCATCGATCAGGGGTATCTGCTCACCGAGGATCTCGCGGTTGTCGTGAAGAACGCCGGCAAGCACTGGGACTACGTGTCGTCGGCTGCCGCACCCTCGACCGTCCAGCGCTGATGGTCGGACGCCAGATTGGGTCGTACCAGATCCTCGCGCTGCTGGGCGCCGGGGCGATGGGCGAGGTGTATCGCGCCCGCGACGAACGACTGGGCCGCGACGTCGCGGTCAAGATTCTGCCGGCCGCGTTCTCGAAGGATGACGACCGGCTGCGGCGCTTCCAGCAGGAAGCCAGGGCCGCCGGGCAGCTCAATCATCCGAACATCATGTCGGTGTACGACGTGGGCGAATACGAGGGTTCGCCGTACATCGTCTGCGAGCTTCTCGACGGCGACACGCTGCGACAACGGATCCACGGCCATGCCGTCCCGGCACGGCGGGCGGTCGACTTCGCGACGCAGATTGCCCATGGCCTGGCCGCCGCGCACGAGCGGGGAATCGTCCATCGCGATCTGAAGCCCGAAAACGTCTTCGTCACTAAAGCGGGGCACGTCAAGATTCTGGATTTCGGCCTCGCCAAACTGAGGGACGGCGCTCCGGTAGGCGACGCAGCGGCCACCATCGACGCCACTCAGGCCGGCGTGGTGCTCGGCACGCCCAGCTACATGGCGCCGGAACAGGCGCGCGGCGCTCCGGCTGATCATCGCTCCGACATCTTCAGCCTCGGCGTGATGCTCCACGAGATGCTGTCGGGCCAGCATCCGTTTCGCCGGGAGTCGACGGCAGACACGATCACGGCGATTCTTCGCGACGAGCCGTCCGGGTTCTCCGAAGCTCTCGCCGTGCCCGCCGCGCTCGAACACATCGTCCGCCATTGCCTCGAGAAGGAACCGGCGGCGCGTTTCCAGAGCGCGAGCGATCTGGCGTTCGCGCTCGAAGCGCCTTCGTCGGGCACCATGCTCCCATCGACCGCCAGGGCGACCGGAAGCGCATCGTCCAGGCGTCTGCTGGCGGGGGTTGGCGTGCTGGCGCTCGCCGGCGCCGCGGGCCTCGGCGCGCTCGTCGCGTCTCGAACCACGCCGCGAGAGCCGCCCCGAGACGCGCACACCAACCGCCTCACGGAGCTGGCGGGACTCGAGGAGTTCCCGGCGATGTCGCCGGATGGCAAGTCGGTGGCTTTCACTGCGGGCGTCGGCGGCATGCGGCAGATCTTCGTACGGCTGGTTGCCGGGGGCACGCCGCTGCAAATCACCCGCGATCCCGTCGATCACCAGTTTCCGCGCTGGCTGCCCGATTCGAGCGCCATCGTCTATTTCTCGCCGTCGGCGCCCGGGGACATGCGGGGCACGCTCTGGGAGGTATCGGCGCTCGGCGGCGCTCCGCGGCGCGATCGCCGACAGCCTCGGCAGCGGAGCAGACGTGAGTCCGGCCGACGGACGGCTGGCGTTCTTCAGGCTCGCGGAGGGCGGCATCCAACTGGTTTCGGCGCCGAGGGATGCGTCGAGCATCGAGGTGGTGGCGCGGTTCCCGCCAACCACCTATTACCTGCATCCGCGCTGGTCGCGGGATGGGACGTCGATCGCCTACCAGCGCGGAGACGGCATGCGGTTCGACATCTTCATCGTGCCGGCGCGCGGCGGCGACCCTCGTCAGCTGACGAACGACAACAACCTGATCAGCGGTCTCGCCTGGACGCCGGATGACTCGGGCATCATCTACAGCTCGAGCTCGGGCGACACCATGCCGTATCTGCCGAACATGCGTCTGCGTCGCGTCGGCGTCGGCGACGGACGCGTCGGAAGGTGTGACTTCCGGCGAGGCGTCGTACAGCTACCCGGATGTCACCCGCAGCGGCGCCATCGCTGCAAGCCGGATGCGCCTCGACTCCAATATCTGGAAGTTCCCGGTCGCGGGCGCGGCGTCCGACAACGTCCGCGGCGGCGTCCGCCTGACGCGCCAGACCGGTCACGTGCTCACACCGTCCGCAGGTCCGGGCGATCGTGAAATCGTCTTTCTGTCGGACAGCGGGGGACACGCGAATCTCTGGGTCATCGACACCGAGACCGGCGATCTGCGGCAGCTCACGAACGAGCGCGATCCGAATGTCGCCGTCGGTGTCCCCGTCTGGTCGCCGGACGGACGCTCCATCGCGTTCGTCTATTCGAAAGGCAACACCGGGTTGACGTTTGGCGTCTGGACGGTGGCGCCCGACGGAAGCAATCTGCGAAGCGTGGCCAATCCCGGCCTTGGTCCCGCGTGGTCGACCGACGGGAAGTGGCTGTACTACTCGACGCGCGGCGGCGCCGGCACCGACGTCGTCATGAACAAGGTACCGGTCGATGGCGGGGCGAGTGTGACGGTGACGACGGAACGATTGCGCAACGTGATCGGCTCGGACGGTTCGACGGTGTACTGACACGTTCGAGGGACCACTCGTGAACGGGAGGCCGGAGTTCGAGATCCGCGCGGCCAAGCCCGAGAATTCGCCGTTCCGCGTGCTGGCGCGCATTCCAGCATCGCGCGTCCCCCTCTGGCAGATCGTGAATCCTGCGTTGTCTCCGGACGGGAAATGGCTGGCGCAGGCGCTGACCGACGGCGCCGCGACCAACATCTGGGCGCTCTCGATCGAGACCGGTGAATGGCGGCAGATCACCGACTTCGGCGATCGGCCGACTTTCATCGCGCGTCGCGTGTCCTGGTCGTCCGACGGACGCTTCGTCCTGGCCGCGCTCGGGGAAGGGGACAGCGACATCGTGCTGCTCGAAGGTCTGTTGAGCCGCTGAGCCACGAACGGGTTATTTCTTCTCCGGCAAACCCTTCAACAGTCGCGACACGAGCTCGCTGAAATACGCCTGCGCGCCGGCCGGGCTCGGCCCGAGCCTGACCACGACCGTGTCGCGCGACGGGATGATCATCGTGTACTGGCCCATGTGCCCGGACGCCATGAACGCGTCCTCCGGCACGCCCTTCCACGCGCCGCCGCGATTGAGCCAGAACAGACCGCCGTAGCCTTTGTTCTTGTCGGCCGGCGCCGGCGTCGCCACGAACGACACCCAGCCCTCGGGCAGAATGCGTGCGCCCTGCTTGTCCTGAGCGAGCGCATGACCCTGCGAGTCGAAGGGCCACACGCCGTCCCAGAGGTGCAGCAGCCCGAAGCGCGCCCAGTCGCGGGCCGACCCGTAGTCGAACCCGGTCATGATGAAGTTGCCCCACGCGTCGGTTTCGAGCACGAAGTTGCGGGCGCCGATCCGGTCGAACAGCTCGCGCTGCGGAAAGGTCAGGTACTGGTCGCCGCGGGCTTCGACCTTCTGCCGCACGATCCGGCCGAGCGTCAACGGATCGCTGTTGCGATAGCGCCACTGCGTGTTGGGCGGGATCTCCAGCGGCTGATTCACCGCGTGCTCGAACACGTTGAGGCCGTCGAAGTAGATCCGCATGTGCTTGTTGGTGCGGGTGAACGACTCGGGCCCGGTCATGCCGGTGTTGGCGAAGTTCAGTCCGCTGCTCATGTGCAGCAGGTCGCGGACGCGGATCTGCCCGCGCGGATCGTTCTCGCCGCGCCACTCGGGCACCGGCGCGACCTCGTCGATCGTCAGCTCGCCGCGACGGACCAGAATGCCGACCAGCGCGGCGGTGATGCTCTTGCCGGCCGACCAGCTGATTTGCGGCGTGTCCGCCGTCCATCCCGGACGCGTAGCGCTCGCCGACGATCTTCCCGTGATGCACGACGACGATCGCGCGCGTGTTGTGCGTGGTCTGCGCCATGCCCCAGTCGAGCGCGGCGTCAATCGCCGGCCGGTCCACGCCTGACGGCAGCGGCGCCGTCGCGTCCTTGTCGCCCATCGGCCACGGCTGCTCGGCGGCCGGCGGCAGGTTGCGCGGCACCTTCACCGGAGTGAAATGAATCTGCGAGTGGCCGCGCGGGAGGATCGCGCAGCCCTGATCGCCGCTGAACACGGCCGTGCGCGAGACGATGCCGGGACCGCTCACCGTGACCGCGTGCCGGGTTGAATCGACTCGAAACGTGAAGCGGCTGTCCCAGCTGAAATCCTTGAACGGCGCGATGTCCTGCGCCAGCACTTCCTTCGCCGTCCGCGGTGTCACGCGGCCGACGACCCACAGGCCGGAACACAGATGGTGCGCGCCGATGGCGGCTCGCGACTCGAGGCTGTATGCGGAATCGACAGCCGCAGAGGAGTGCGGCCTGCCTGGGCGAGCCGCGAGAGCCGCCCGCGTCAGGAGAAGCTGCCCGCGGCGAGGGCAGCTTTGCCAGGCACACGGTTTCAAGCCTGCGTCGGCTTCAGCGGACCTCAGGTCCGCCGAAGGCGGACACCACGTCGGTTCTAAAACCGCTCTACTTGATCAGTTCCTCGGCGGATTTGAGAGATTCGGCCGCCCATTGGAATACGGCCTCGTATTTGCCGAATTGACTGGCCAGCGCGGCGCACGTGATCCGGTACATGCTGCCGCCGATCGGAAAGGAGTACTGGCGGACGCGTTCGTCCTCGACCTTCCCGGGTTCTCCGACGCCGGGCCGGCGGTAGTCGATCTGCACGAGCCGCTTCTGGCCCTGGGCGACGACGTGCGCGTTGACATCCATGACGCGCGGCTGGTTCTCTTTCAGCACATCGACTTCGATTTGCGCGATCAGATCGGTGATTTCCGACTGCGCCAGCGCCTGCCTCATCCGGAACCGCTCGACAACGATCGCGGCTTCGCGTCTTGGGGTGGACGAAGGTGGAGAGCGCCTCGCCGGCGCCGGCGACAATCGTCCAGCGCCAGTCTCTCGGGAACTCGACGGAGTAGCGCTTGCTGGGATCGGTGAAGAGAAGGTAGCCGCCCTTCTGCGCGAGCGGCGTCGCCAGCCACAGGCAGACAATCCCGATCGTCGCCGCACCGATCCGTCGCTGAAGAGTCATAGAGGCCATGTCATCTGCGGGCGCGAAGGGCGTCCAGCCGATCCTTCGCGATTTTCTTGTTCGGGTCGTCATCCGGCAGCAGCCGGAACGCGCGCTCGTACCACGTCATCGCCTGCTCGGTGCGCTCGAGGGCGTCGAATTGTTTGGCGTTGGTGAACGCGGTCGCGCCTTCCGTGCGCATCCGCGCCCTCACGCGGTTCATGGCCTGTTCGGCGACGATGGTCATCGACGGATCGATTTGCGCCACGCGCTCGAGCTGTCTCATGGCTTCGGGCAAATCGCCGGAGCCCTCGAGCTTGGCGGCGCCATCCATCGCCTGCTTGACGGCCGACGCGATCCCCGCTTTCGCGCGCGCGATTTGATCCGGGACGTCGCGGTAGCCCGCCTCGTCGCGCTGCAGCGTTTCGAAGAGCGACACAGCCTGCGCAAACGATCCGTTGTCGAGCGCGGCCTTGGCCCGGTTGTACTGATCGGACAGCGTTCGCTCGCGCGCCGCGGCATTGGGATTCACCGGCGGAGGTGGCGGCGGCGGAGGCGGTGTTGTCCGAATCGGGTCCGGAGGCGGCGGGGGAAGCGGATCCGGCGGCGGCGGTTGCACCGATGGGCGGACCGACCGGCGGGAACTGTCCGAAACTCGGATTCGGATTCGGATTCTGATTCGGACTCGGAGTTGGAATCGGATTGCTGCCGCGTCCTGGTCCGTTGTTGACAGGCGGAGGATTCACGGCCGGGTCGACGGCGGCTGCGTCACCGGCGGCGGCGTCACATTGGGCTCGACGTCCGGAGCCGGTGCACGATTGGTCATGAGCCGCACGCCGACAATGATCGACGCGATCGCGACGGCACCGGCGCCGCCCAACATCAAGTACGTCGGAAGCGACGACGGTTTGGTGCTTGCCTGGCTGACCGGCGGGACGAACGGTCGCGGGGCCGCGGCTACCGGCGGCGCCGCAACCGGCGGATGGCGCCAGCGCCGCCCGGAGCGGCATGTCGGCCACGTGCTGTTCGGCGGATTGCTGCTGCCGGCGTCGATCGGCTTCGGCGCGCAGCCGTTCCGCTTCGGCCTGCTGCTGCCGCTGCGCTTCCGCCTGCTGGCGCTGGGCTTCCGCCTGCCGCTGCGCCTCGGCCTGACGCTGGGCCTGCGCCTGCGCCTGGCGTTGCGCCTCGGCCTGACGCTGTGCTTCGGCCTGGCGGGCGCGCTCTGCTTCCTGGCGCCGGCGCTCCTCCTCACGCGCTTGTTCTTCGGCGCGCTTCGTCTCCACGGCCGCGGCCGCGATGGTGCCTTTGAGCGTCCGCGCCTCCATGTGACCCGGATCGACCTGCAGCACCTTGTCGATCAACAGCGTGGCGTCTTCGAGCCGCCCGGCCGCGGCCTCCTGCTGCGCCCGCTGCATCTGCCGCTGCACTTCGCGCGCTTTTTCATGCGCTTCGGCTTGCTTCGAGCGCGCCTGCTCGATGGCCTGCCGCAGCGTTTCGACCCTCGGCGATTCGGCGTTCATGCCGAGCACGCGCTCGGTCAGCAGCCACGCGGACGTGAGCGAGCCGCGCTCGAGCTCCTTCTGCGCCTCGGTCAGCCAGACTTTCTCGACCGACGCGCGCGTCTTCTCTTCGAGCTCCAGCGCCTGCAGATTCTGCGGCTCGAGCACGAACACCTGCTCGCACGCCGAGAACGCGCCCTCGTGATCGCCGCTCTCGAGCGCCCGGCGGCCGCGCTCGAGGTGCGCCTGGATCTGCTCGGCGCGCATCTGGTCGGCACGCGTGCGCAGCCGGTTGACGGCGCTGCTGTCGCGGCTGGAGGCCCTCGGCGCGGGCGTGACTGGTGGCGGCACCGACCCCGTCTGCGGCGTCCGCGGCGTCGAGCCCGGCATCGGCGCCAGAATCGTGGCCGTCTGCGCGGTGCGCTCGATCCGCGCCTTCGTTCCGCTCATCGCCTGCCGCAGCGCCGCGAGATCCTGGAACCGATCCTCGGCCTTCTTCTCGAGGCACTTGTCGACGATCGCGATGAGCTCGGGATCGAGTCCGGGGCACGTCTCGGTCAAGCGGCTTCGGCCGGCCGTGCAGGATCGCGTACATCACCTCGCTCTGCATGCTGCCGGTGAACGCCGAACGATTGCTGAAGATCTCGTAGATCACGGCGCCGACCGCAAAAATGTCCGCGCGCGCGTCGACCGACTTGCCCTCCATCTGCTCGGGCGCCATGTAGTTCAGCGTCCCGATCATCATGCCCATCATCGTCGTGCCGGAGGAGCCCATGCGCGCGATGCCGAAGTCGAGGATCTTCACCGTGCCTTCGGTGTCGATCATGATGTTGGCGGGCTTGATGTCGCGATGCACCACGCCCATGCGATGCGCGTAGTGGAGGCCGGCGCACATCTGATCGATGACCTGCAGCTTGCGATGAAGCGGCGGCGCGGGCCGGTGCGCGAGGAACTGCGTGAGCGTCTCGCCCTGGATGTACTCCATGGCGATGAACGGCGTGCCCTCGTGCTCCCCGAGCTCGAAGATCGTGACGATGTTGCCGTGCTTCAGGCCGCCGGCGGAGCGGGCTTCGCGCAGCAGCCGCTCGCGCATTTCCTCGGAGTCGCCGCCTTCGCGAATCAGCTTCAGGGCGACGTGACGGCCGATCTTCGGATCCAGCGCCCGGTACAGGGTTCCCATGCCGCCCTGCCCGATCTTCTCGAGGAGCTTGTAGTTGCCGATCTTGTCGGGCGCCCCGCTAGCCATGACGAACCGGACCTGCCAATCACAGCACGGCTACGCGTGCTTGGAAAATGGGAATCCTGGGAGCGATTGAATGATTATTGTACGGCAATTCCCTACTCGTACCGCACCGCGTCGATGGGTTCGAGTTGGGCCGCCTTGGTGGCAGGATAGATGCCGAAAACGAGGCCGACCGAAATTGATACACCGAAGGCGAGCGCCACCGCCAGCGGCGAGACACGGGTCGACCAGTCGGCATACGCGGTGATTCCAACCGATACAACGGCCCCCACAACGATACCGAACAGGCCGCCGCCGACGGTCATCAGCAGTGTCTCGATGAGAAATTGTGTAGCGATGTCACGGCGGGTCGCGCCGACCGTCCGCCGGATGCCGATTTCATGCGTCCGCTCGACCACCGACGTCAGCATGATGTTCATGATGCCGATGCCGCCGATGACCAGCGCCAGAACCGCGACGCTGCCCACGACGACACTGAAGGTCCGCTGCGTCCGGTAGCGCTGCTCGAGGAGCTCCCGCGGAATTACGATATCGAAATCCTCCTGCCCCCGGTGCAGCGACTTGAGCGCCTGGCGCAGCACCTGGCTGGTGGGCTCGACGCGGTCGCCGTCCGCGGCCTGCAGCCAGATTTCGTCCACGCGCTGCGCGGGCATCACGTCCAGGCCCAGCTTCGACACGGTCGCGAGCGGCGCCAGCGCGGAATTGTTCAGGTCGCGCCACGCCAGCGCGCCGACCGACGGCGATCGGCCGCCGCGATCGGCGAGCACGCCGACGATGCGGTAGTACTGACCCTGCAGGCGAACGAGCTGATCCACCGGATCCGCGTATCCGAACAGACGCCGCGCCAGTTGCGCCCCCAGCACTGCGACGTGACTGCCGCTGTGCTCATCCATGTACGACAGGAGTCGTCCGCGGCCGGCCTGGAGATTCAGGATGCCCTGGTAGCTCGGACGAATGCCAACCAGCGGCACCAGCAGGTTGCGGCCTCGCTGCGACACCGTCGCCAGGCGCTCCACGAGCGGCGATACGCCCGCGGACGAAGGCACGAGCGCCGGCAGCCGCTGTGCGTCCGCGAGCGTGAGACCGGCCGACGATCCGCCGCGCGATTCGTCGATCGTCAGCATCCGGTTGCGCGCGACGAGGTTGTCCAGGCCGAGCAGCTGAACCTGTTCCAGCGCGTCGCGCCGCGCGCCCTCGGTGACCGACATCATCGCGATGACCGCGGCGACACCCAGCACGACGCCGAGCACGCTCAGCGACGTGCGCAGCTTGTAGCGGCCCTGGGCTTCGAGCGCGACGCGGAGTGCTTCGTGGAGTTTGCGGGGCAGGGGGCTTGCGGCGGACATCACTGGCTTTTCAGCGTGCCGCCGCCACCCTCCGATTTCACCGGGGCGATGCCGGGACTCGCGGGCATCGCCTTCAAGACGGCCGAACGCGGGACGTCGGTCAAGAAGCACGCGCTCGCCTTCCTCGAGGCCGGCGACGACTTCCACGGCCGTGCCGGTGGATTCGCCGAGCTGCACCATGCGGGTCTGCACGTCGAACGCGCGCACGACGTGGACGGCCGACACACCTTGCTCGTCGAACACCGCGTTGGGCGGGATGACGAGCACGCCGCGCCGCTCGCCGAGCTGGACGTCCACACGTGCGGTCATCTCGGGCTTGAGCTGGGGATCGGGCTGATCGATCTCGACGATGAGATCGAAGCGCTTGTCTTCCATCGGACGCTCGGCCGATGAGCGCGCCACGGTTCCGACGCGCGTCACCTTGCCGGTGAACTTGCGGTCGCGCAGCGCCTCGAGCACGACATGAACGACTTGACCGACGGCCACGCGATGGACGTCGGCTTCGCCGACCGACGTCTCGACGAGCATGCGATCGACGTCGGCCACGGTGACGATGCCCGGCGTTTCGGTCACGCGATCGCCGGCGCGGATCTTCCGCCGCGGGTTCGCGTTCATGAATTCCTCGAAGACGACGAACCCGGGCCGGCGCGCGTAGACGCTGGCGTTCTCGATCTGGCTCTGGAGGAACGCGACTCGCGCCCGCGCTTCGATCAAGCGAGCGCGCACGTTCTCGCGCTGCGCTTCTTTTTGCGCGAGGAGCAGCTCCGCTTTCTGCTGATCGCGCGGCACGGTGCGTTTCAGGAGCACGTCGGCGCGCCGCCGGTTCAGCGCCAGATCCTGCTCGGCCTGCTTCCAGCTCGTCCGACGTCCGCCGCAGCTCGTCGCGCGTGATGAAGCCCTTTTCGAGCAGCGGCGCGAGCGCGGCCTGTTCCGCGCGCAGACGCTCCACCTTCCGCTCGGAGAGTTCGAGGCGCGTCTTGGTCTCCTCGACCGACAGCGCCGCCTCGCCTCCGGTCAGCGATTCGATCGCGGCCTGGCCCTCCTGCCGATCGATTTCGGCGACCTGCAGATCGACTTGCGCCTGGCGAACTTCCTGACTCGCGCGCTCGAGGTCGCGTTGAATGGGGACCGCGTCGAGTCGAATGAGGAGATCGCCTTCGCCGACGCGCGTGCCCTCCGGCACGAGGAACGTAATCTCCGACTCCCGGCCGGTGAGCGGCGAGCGGTAGGTGATCGCCTGCACCGGCTTGAGCAGGCCGGCGACCGTCAGCGTGGCGGACAGGCTGTCGCGCCGCACCGTCGCGGTCGTGGAGGGGTCGAACGCGGATTCGCCGCGGACGAAGGCGAAGACGCCGGCGGCGCCCAGGACGCCGAGCCCGGTCAGCGCCAGCCGCGGATGGGCGCGCAACGGTCGCAGGATCCGGCCGAGCATCTCAATCATGATCTTCCGCGCGCGCCCCCACGCTCGGCTCGGCCGCGTCCTTGCGCGGGTCGAGAATCCCCAGGGTGGCCCTGAGGCTGAGCCGGGTGGTCGCCAGATCCGCCAGAGCGAGGATACGCACGCTTTCGACGCTGAGCAAGTTGGTTTCGGCCGTCACGACGTCGAGGTTGTTGGACAGGCCGCGCTCGTAGCGCAGGCGGGCGACCTCCACTTCCTGCTGCGCGAGCAGGACGTTGTTCTCCGCGGCGGCCAGGTTGCGAATCACGCGATCCCGCTGCCGCAGCTGCCGCCGCACATCGTCGGAAATGCGCCGGCGCAGCGTGTCGATGTCGCGCTGGCGCCGGTCGCGATCGATGATCGCGTTCTGATACTCGATGGTCTGCGGCGTGCGGTCGACCGGCATCGAGATGTTGAAAAACGTCGCGAACTGGAACTTGTCGAGCCCGAAGCTGCGCGAGAGCGTGTCGGCCGTCTCGCGGCGCGTCAGCGCCAGGTTGAGATCGAACTGCGGCCGCAGCTGGTTGCGCGCGTAGCGCGATGGCGCGATCCGCGTCGGCCGCTTCGGCGATCGCGCCCTGCAGATCGAGGCGATTCGACAGCGCCTGCGTCACGGCCTGCTCGGCGGAGACGTCCTCGACGGTTTTCGGGATGTCGGGGATGACGTCGAACCGCGCGTCGGCGGCGGCGCCGATGAGGAACCGCAGCTGGTCGCGCGCGTCTTCGGCCGCGCTTTCCGCGTCGAACAGCTGCATCTCCGCCTGCGACACGAGCTGCTGCGCCCGCAGGACGTCGAGCTGCGAGACGAGACCCGCGCCGAGCTTCGCTTCGGACGCGTCGCGCAGCTGCCGCGCGCGATCGAAACCGCGCCGCGCCACGGTGATCATCGTGCCCTGCGCGACCACCCGGTAGTACGCGCCCGCCACTTCGACCGCGATCTGCTGCTCGGCGATCTTCTGCTGCCGGGCCGCGTCGGCCTGCCGCAATTCGGCCAGCGTCAGGCTCCGCCGGCGTGACGCCGGCCCCGAAGCCCTTGAGCAGCGGTTGACTCACCAGCAGCGTCGTGTCGGTGTTGTAGAACCGGATGTCCTCGCCGCCCGCGATCGCCGGCACCTGCGCCGTCGACGTGCCCGTGCCCAGGCGCACCTCCGTCCCGTTCACGAACCGCTGCGACAGGTCGAGGCGATAGCTCTGATCCGACACGTTCGTCTGGCCAAACGAGCCGCGCACGTTCGGCACCACCTTCGGCGTGAACGCGCTGCGCGCGCCCCGCACCGCGAGGCCGGCCCGCTCGCCGTTGTCGTGCTGCGAAATCATGCGCTCGTTGTTCTGCAGCGCTTCGTCGATCGCCTGCGCGAGGGTCAGCACGCGCGGGGTGTCCTGCGCGCTGAGCGTCGTCACGCCGGACGGCGAAGCAGGATCGCGACGCTCGACAGCTTCGCCCTGGAGCGCGCAGTCTTTGACGATTCCATCGAAGGAGACCCCTCTACGTCTGTAGCGCGGCCCTTTTAGGGCCGCGAACGCGGGCCTGAAAGGCCCGCGCTACATCTGCATGTCGGGAAGACCTGATTGTGATGCCAATCGGGAGGGGAGTCCAGCGTGGCTCGGGCCTGAAACAAAACGGGCGGCAGGAGAAGCTCCTGCCGCCCGGACCTGCGCGAGAAAGCGCGAGCTTACTGTCGAGTAAACGATGTGGCGCTCGTGGCGCTGAAGCCGGTCGACGCCTGCGACAGCGTCACGTTGCCCGACATGCGTCGTTCCGGCCGTATTCGTCGTCCCCGAGAAGCTGATGACCAGGTTCAGGAACTGAGTGTTGCCTGTGGTCCAGGTGAAGGCGCCGGTGGCCACAGTTACGCCAGCCGGATGGGTCAGCACGCTGACCGAACCCGAATTCAGGTTCAGCGATCCGGTCGTGCACACGGAGAAGGGCATCGTTCCGGACAGGGCCGTGCTGCTTTGCGACAGCGAGAGCGCGATGGTGCAGTTGATGGTCAGGGCTCCCGCGGCGTTCGGCATCAGAATGCTGCCGCCGGCCCACGTGGCGGTGAGGTTCGGGCCGACGGTAATCGTGACGGGCGGCGTATCGGCCGAGAGCTTGCCATCGCTGACCGTCAAGTTCGCCGTGAAGGTCCCGGCCGTCGCGAATGTCTTTGTGACGGTTTCCCCGGTCGCCGTGGTGTTGTCGCTGAACCTCCACGAGAAGGTCAGCGGATCCTCGTCCGGATCGCTCGATCCGGTCGATCGGATCGTGAAGCTCGTCAGACCGGCCATGCCCGTCGCCGTCGGAGAGACGGTGATCGTGCCCGGCGACTGGCGCCTTGTTCTTCGGCAGGAGCGCGATGACCGCGACCGCCGCACCGCCCGCCGCGGCGATCCACACCCACTTGGGGATGCCACCACCGCCGCCGCCGCCAGTGGACGACACCTGGCCGGCCGCCTCGCTGACCGGTGCCCGCAGACGTTTTCGTCAGCTTGACGTTCACGACCGTCGGCGCGCCAGGCGCGACCGTGACGACGCGCGCGTTCTCGAGATATCCGCTCTTGACGATGCGAACGCGATGTTCGCCGGCCGAGAGCGACACGAGATTGGTGGGTGTCTGACCGGCCGGACGCCCGTCCACGAAGACTTCGGCGTTGACTGGGTCGGTCGTGATCGAGAGCGCGCCGGTCGCAGCTGCTGCGCCCCCTTTGGGTGTCTCCGCCGCGCCTGCGCCGACCACCATCATGTCCAGCCAACGCGAGACTCATGGCGCTTCGCACAACCGCAGGGATCCGACGACTCGAACGACTCATGAACGCCTCCTAAGTCCTAGACAGAATTCAGGCAACAGATTTTGTCTGAGTTTTAAAGGCTGAGTTGACGAGCGGATGATACGGACGGGTTCCAGAGGTGTCAAGGAAACAATTTCTACTGTTTCCTCAATGACACAGCCGCTGATCGCGTGAAGCCGGTCGATGCCTGCGCCATCGTCATGGTGCCGGACATGATGCCGCCGCCGGCGTCGGTCATTCCCAAGGAACGACATGACGATCCCCGGAAACGCCGTCCCACTGGCGATCGTGTGAGTGTAGGGGACCGTTTCCCACGCGACCCGCGTCGGGTGCGTGAGTCCGCCCACCGACGATGCCGTCAAGGGAATCGATCCGTTGCAGCTCGCAGTGAAATTCATGTTGCCGGTGAGCCCGGTGCCGCTCTGCGCAAACTGCGTGCTGACGCCGCAGCCGAAGGCGGGTTCGGTGGCGCCACTCCAGGTGCCGACGAGGCTCTGGCCGACTGAAACCGGTGCGTTGGGCGCCGAGACGGTGTTCTTCCCGTCGCTGATGCTCAACGCCACGTCGAATGAACCCGTGCGGGTGTAGACATGCGACGCGCTCGCTCCCGAGCCGGTTGTGCCATCCCCGAAGTTCCACGAGAAGGTCAGCGAATCGCCGTCAGGATCGCTCGCGCCCTGCGATGTGAACGTGTAAGTTCGTCAGATTGATCATGCCGGTCCCGGTTGGATTGACGCTGATCGTTCCCGGTGCCGGAGCCGCGTTCTTCCCACCGGCAAGGAGCGCGACAGCCGCGGCTGCGGCCGCGCCTCCCGCCGGCGATGAAAATCCACTTCTTCGACCCGCCGCCGCCGCGGGAGATGACCTGTTCGACGGATCGTGGTCGAGGACTCCGATGCGCACGCGTCAGTCTCACCGCAAGCGGCACGAGCCGTCCTGCGGACACGGTCACCGACCCTGCGCGTTCTCGAGGTACCCGGTCTTCACGATGCGGACGCGATGCTGGCCCTCGGAGACGTTCGCGGATGTGGACAGGCGACGAGCCTGCCAGCCGGCCATCCACGTAGATCGGCCGCGCCGTCCGGGTCGGTGGTCACGGACAGGCCGTGCGCTGGAACGGCGGATTCCCCTCGGGATGTCGCCACAGGTTCGGACCAGCAGGCATCCAGCCAGACGCGATCGCCAGCACATTCCTAAGAGTGTGTGCTGTCATGCTGTCGTCTGGAGCTCGTGCAGGTGCGCGTAGACGCCGCCCTTCGCGAGCAGTTCGTCGTGCGTGCCTTGTTCGACGAGCGCCGCATCCTTCATCACGAAGATCACATCGGCATTGCGGACCGTGTGCAGATGGTGCGCGATGATGATGCAGGTGCGGTCCTTCATCAGGAAGTCGAGCGCCTCGACGACGGCCTTCTCCGATTCGGCGTCGAGCCCGGTCGTCGGCTCGTCGAGGATCAGGATCGGCGTGTTGCGGACGATGGCGCGCGCGATCGCGATGCGGCGGCGCTGGCCTCCCGACATCGACACGCCGCGTTCCCCGACCATCGGTGCCGTAGCCTTGCGGCATGTTGACGATGAAGTCGTGCGCGTGCGCGATTTCCGCGGCCTTGATGGTGTCCATCGGGTCCGCGTCGGGCCGGCCGTACGAGATGTTGTCCCAGACCGTGCCGCTGAAGAGCAGGTTGTCCTGCAGCACGAAGCTGATCTGATCGCGCAGCGACTTGAGCGTGAAGGCCTTGATGTCGATGCCGTCGATCTTGATGGCTCCGCCCTGGGGATCGAAGAAGCGCGGAATCAGGCTGGCGATCGTGGTCTTGCCGGTGCCGGACGGTCCCACGATGGCCACGACCTGGCCAGGCTCGATGCGAAAGCTGACGTCCTTGAGAATCTGAATGTCCGACCCGTAACTGAAGCTGACGCGATCGAAGTCGATCCGCCCCTGGAACGGCGGCGCGTGACCGGCGGTCGGCAGGTCGGCGACCCGGCTTTCGTTGGCCATGACCTCCTGGATCCGCTCGAAGGCGATGGCGGCTTTCGAGATCGACGTTGGTCATCTTCGAGAGCTCGCGCATCGGCTTGTAGCTTGTACTTCAGGTAGGTCAGGAAGACGATCAAGATGCCGATGCTCAGCTCGCCTCGCATCGCGAGCCGCGCGCCGTAGCCGAGCACCAGAATGGTCCCGACGGCCACGATGATGTCGACGATGGGCGAGAGCTTGGCCTTCATGCTGCGGGCTGCCAGCGAGGCCTGCACGCTCTGGCGGCTCTCCCAGTTGAACTTCCGCTCCTCGTAGTCCTCGCGCGCGAACGCCTGGACCACCTGGATCGAGCTGAGGATTTCCGCCACGCCGGAGAGCATCTCGCTCTCCTTGCGCCGCACCGCGCGCGTCGCCTTCTTGATGCGCCGCGAGTAGAAATAGACGACCGAGGAACAGGATGGGCGCGACCGACAGCGCGACGAGCGTGAAGCGCCAGTTGATGTAGAACATCACGCCGATCATGCCGACCAGCGTCAGCAGGTTCACGACGATGCCGAGGAGCGCCGTCGTGATGAAGTCCTGGATGGCGTCGATGTCGCTGGTGACGCGGCTGATCGAGATCGCCCGTGCGCGATTCGCCGTGCTCGAGGAGCGACAGCCGCTGGATGCGCTGATACAGCAGGAGTCGCAGGTCGTGCGACACCCACTGGCCGACCGTCGTGGTCAGGTACTTTTCGAAGTAGGAGCTGATCGCGCCGACCACCGCGATCAGCGACGACGGCGCCGAGCGCGAAGTTCAGGATCGCGATCTTGTCGTCGCCCAGCACGCTGCGACGATGGACATGCGCCCAGTCCGGCAGTCCGTCTTGGACTGCAGCAGGTTGTCGACGACGATCTTGACCGGCCACGGTTCCAGCGATGTCGGCGGCCGTCTCGCCGACGACCGCGAGCACGCGCGAGGGCGAGCGATTTCCAGTGCGGCCGAAGCAACGCGCCGATTTCCAGCTTGCCGACGTGCGCCCGTCGCGGCAGGGCGTCGTGGGCGCGGCTTCTGGAATCGCTTCGGCGCGGCGTCGGCGCGACCGTGTCGCGGATCGCCGCCGGCGCGACTTCGCGGAATCACGTCGCATCTTGTCGACCACGAGCCGCCGCGTCGGCATCGCGAGGCTGTGATGCAGTATCGTCAGCGGCCGATGAACGCGAAGCGAGGTCTGTTGCGATGTCCGATTCGGCTGTGCCTCTGGTTATCGGCCGGCGGCGGTTTGGCGAGACGGCTCGCCGTGACGCGTGGTGGGTTCAGCCGCTCGTCGTCTTCGCGGGCCTCTCGACCTTCATCGTCTACGCGACGTGGGCGGCGTTTCAGAACGCGCACTACACGTTCGGCAACTACCTGTCGCCGTTCTACTCGCCGGAGCTGTTCGGGTCCCCTGAGGCGTGGTTCGGTCCCAAGCCCGCCTTCCTTCCCGCATGGCTCCCGTTTTCGCCGGCGCTGGTGATCCTTCCGATTCCCGCGTTCTTCCGCGTGACCTGCTACTACTATCGCGGCGCCTACTACAAAGCGTTCTGGGGCGACCCGCCGTCGTGCACCGTGGGCGAGCCCGCGCAAGACGTACTGGGGCGAGAATTCCTTTCCGCTGATTCTGCAAAACGTCCATCGCTACATGCTGTTCCTGTCGATGGCCGTTCTGCTCGTGCTGTATTACGACGTGTGGAAGGCGCTGTGGTTCGCGAATCCACAGACCGGCGGCCAGGAGTTCGGCATCGGCGTCGGCACGCTCGTCCTGGCCACGAACGTCGTGCTGCTGAGCGGGTATCTGCTTCGGCTGTCATTCCCTGCGGCACATCGCGGGCGGATGCGCCGACGAGTTGTCGTGCGCGCCGCTCGGGTTGCGCACCTACAACTGCGTGAGCATGCCTGAACCGCCGGCACATGTTGTGGGCCTGGACCAGCCTCGCGGCGGTCGGCTTCGCTGACCTGTACGTCCGGCTCTGCTCGATGGGTGTCTGGACGGACGTCGGATCTGGTAATGCCCGACTACCAGACCCACGACTACGACGTCCTCGTGATCGGCGCCGGCGGCGCCGGCCTGCGGGCCGCGATCGAGGCGTCCGCCTCCGGCGTGCGCGTCGGCCTCATCTGCAAATCGCTGCTTGGAAAAGCGCACACCGTGATGGCCGAAGGCGGCATCGCGGCCGCGCTCGCCAACGTCGACGACCGCGACAACTGGAAGGTGCATTTCGCCGACACGATGCGCGGCGGCCAGTACGTCAACAACTGGCGCATGGCGGAGCTGCACGCCAGGGAGGCGCCCGACCGCGTCCGCGAGCTGGAGGCCTGGGGCGCGCTGTTCGATCGGACGCCGGACGGCCGCATCCTGCAGCGCAACTTCGGCGGCCACCGCTATCCGCGGCTGGCGCACGTCGGCGACCGCACCGGGCTGGAGATGATCCGGACGCTCCAGGATCACGGCATTCACCTGGGCATCGAAGTCCACATGGAGTGCACGGTCGTCAGCCTGCTCACGAGCGGCGGCCGCGTGGCCGGCGCGTGCGGCTACGAGCGCGATCGCGGCCGGTTCTCGGTGTATCGCGCCAAGGCCGTCGTCCTCGCGACCGGCGGCGTCGGGCGCGCCTACAAGATCACGAGCAACAGCTGGGAGTACACCGGCGACGGCCACACGCTGGCCTACGACGCGGGCGCCGAGCTGATGGACATGGAGTTCGTGCAGTTCCATCCCACCGGCATGGTGTGGCCGCCGAGCGTGCGCGGCATCCTCGTCACCGAAGGCGTGCGCGGCGAAGGCGGCGTGCTGAAGAACAGCGAGGGCCGCCGCTTCATGTTCGACGACATCCCGGCGAACTACCGCGCGCAGACCGCCGACAACGAAGAGGAAGGGTGGCGGTACACGCAGGGCGACAAGTCCGCGCGCCGGCCGCCCGAGCTCCTCACGCGCGATCACGTGAGCCGCTGCATCGTGCGCGAGCTCAAGGAGGGCCGCGGCAGCCCGCACGGCGGCGTGTTTCTCGACATCTCGTGGATCAAGGCGCGGATGTCCAACGCGCCCGAGCACATCAAGAAGAAGCTGCCGAGCATGTACCACCAGTTCAAGCAGCTGGCCGACATCGACATCACGCAGGAGCCGATGGAGGTCGGGCCGACGACGCACTACATCATGGGCGGCGTGCGGGTGAACGCGGACTCGCAGATGTCGAACGTGCCCGGGCTCTTTGCCGCGGGCGAGTGCGCCGCCGGCATCAACGGCGCGAATCGTCTGGGCGGGAACTCGCTCTCGGATCTGCTGGTCTTCGGCAAGCGGGCGGGCGAATTCGCCGCCGCGTTCGCGAAAGAGCATCGTCAGGAATCGATCGACGCCCGTCAGGCGGACGACGCCGTGCGCCGCGCCCTCGAGCCGTTCGAACGCGATGCCTCGGGCGAGGGGCCGTATCAGGTCCAGTACGCCCTGCAGGACCTGATGCAGGATCTGGTCGGCATCGTTCGCACCGAGAGCGAGATGGTGCGCGCGCTCGAAGGGCTGGAGACGCTGAAGGCGCGGGCGCGGCACGGTCGGCGTCGCCGGACATCGCGAGTACAACCCCGGGTGGCACGCCGCGCTCGATCTGCCGAATCTGTTGACCGTGTCCGAAGCGATCACGCGCTCGGCGATCGAGCGCAAGGAAAGCCGCGGCGGCCATTTCCGCGAGGATTATCCGGACAAGGATCCCGCGTTCGGCACCTTCAACATCGTCGTCCGGAAGACCGCCGACGGCGCGATGGAGGTGTCACGCGCGCCGATTCCGGAGATGCCGGCCGAGTTGAAGGGCGTCATCGAGGAGATGAAGTAAGGGCAGGAAGGGCAGGATGGGCAGGAGCGACTGAGCAGGTAAGCCGGCAGGAACAGGCATGAAACCGGCACTGGCACGGACGAGGAGGCGATGGCAACGGCGACGTTCCAGATCTGGCGCGGCGACGGGAAGGGCGGCGCGTTCCGCGACTACACCACCGAGGTGTCGGAAGGCATGGTGGTGCTCGACGCGGTGCATCAGATTCAGGCGCATCAGGCCAACGATCTCGCCGTGCGGTGGAACTGCAAGGCGGGGAAGTGCGGGTCGTGTTCGGCGGAGGTGAACGGGCAGCCGCGGTTGATGTGCATGACGCGGCTCAACGAGCTGAACCTCGCCGAGCCGGTCACCGTCGAGCCGATGCGCAGCTTTCCGCCGATCCGCGATCTCGTGACCGACGTCTCGTTCAATTTCCGCGCGAAGAAGTCGATCCGGAAGTTTCAGCCGCGTCCCCCGGACGCGCCCGACGGCACCTGGCGCATGCGCCAGGAGGACGTCGAGCGCGTGCAGGAATTCCGCAAGTGCATCGAGTGTTTCCTGTGCCAGGACGTGTGTCACGTGCTGCGCGACCACCAGATGTTCGATCAGTTCGTCGGGCCGCGGCATCTGATCTACGCGGCCGCGCTCGAGATGCATCCCCTCGACGTCGGCGCGCGCGCCCGCGATCTGAAGAAGACGCACGGGATCGGCTACTGCAACATCACGAAGTGCTGCACGAAGGTGTGCCCGGAGAGCATCGGGATCACGGACAACGGGATCATTCCGCTCAAGGAACGGGTGATCGACGAGCTGTACGATCCCGTCGCGAAGCTGCTCAGGATGTTTCGAGCGTTGACGGTTAGGAGCTGACCAATGTGTCGTTCCCGGGCGCACATCGTCCGGCCCTACGCAGTGTGGAGGCTGTGATGACATTCGAGCTCAAGACGACTGCACCCGGACGCTGTGCCGCGCGCGCTGGCCAAGGCCGAGCGGTATCGGCTCCTCAACGAGCCGAGTCAGGCCGAGAGCATCTGCCGGGACGTCCTGGCGGTGGATGCCGCCAACCAGGAAGCGCTCACCATGCTGCTGCTGGCGCTGACCGAGCAGTTCACGCGACGACCCGAAGTCGTTCCCCGAAGCGGCGCGGGTCGCCGGCCAGCTGCACGATGACTACGATCGCGCGTACTACACCGGCATCGTCTGGGAGCGCCGCGCGAAGGCGCATCTCCAGCACGACGGCCCGGTGCTCGGCGGCCAGGTCTACGACTGGCTGCGCGAGGCGATGACGTGGTTCGAGCGCGCCGAGGCGATCCGCCCCGCCGCCAACGACGACTCGCTGCTGCGCTGGAACGCGTGCGCCCGGACGGTGATGCGCGATCACCGCCTGGTGCCGGAGCGACCGACGAACGCAGCCGAGCCGCTGCTACTCGAGTAGCCGGCACATCGTCACCGTCCCCGGCGGCGTGTAGGCGACGGTCTTCTTCACCGCCTGATCGACTTCCTCGGGCGTCATCAGCACGGTGGTTTTCGTCATGCACGGCGCCGCTCGCGTTGATGGCGATCGAGGCCGCCGGCGATCGTGGCGTGATCCGGCGCGTCGACGATGCACGAACACGTCGTCGTCGCCGAACGCGAAATAGAACGCCTCGAGCGTGCCGCCGGCGCTCTTGAGCGCGGCTTCCGCCGCCTGCCGCCGCTTGGTTCCGCCATCCTTCAACAGACCCTTGGCGCCCTCCGCCGTGTATGACGCGTCAATCAGGTATTTCGGCATGCCGTTCTTCCTCCTCGTTGTCTGATTATCTTGTATGCTCCCGCGAGCACGAAGGGAGGATCGTATGCGACGTCTCGTGTTGGGTGTTGCCGCCGTCGCCTGCTCGTTGGCCAGCCTCGTGGCGCAGGGCGATCCGCAGCCCACGTGCACCATGTGTCCCGCCACCTACATCCCGAACGAAGAGATTCAGGCGTACGTGAAAAAAGCCCAGGCCGAGCGGCTGACGGATCAGCAGGTGCGCGATGTCGAGATCGGCAAGGCGCACATCGGGATCGGCCTCGTGCATCGCGGCAAGCTGGCGGCGCCGGCGCCGGAGTCAGTGGCGGAACACGATCTGGTGAGCGAGGTGTATCACGTGATCGACGGGTCGGCGACGCTCATGACCGGGCCCGATCTCGTCGGCAAGAAACGGCGTCCGGCGACGCTGCAGACGGTTCGCGAATTCAACGGCCCGGGCAACAACTCCGAGTCGATCCGCAACGGCGTCAGCCACGAGCTGAAGGCGGGCGACGTGATCGTGATCCCGGCGGGCACCGGCCACTGGTTCACGAAGATCGACGATCACATCACCTATCTGATGGTGCGCATCGATCCCGACAAGGTGACGCCGCTGAAAGACGAAGCGGCGTCGAAGGCGTACCTGGCGACGCCGCGCCGCTGTAAGATTGCAACCACGACAACACGTAAGCGCGAAAAGGCATAGCGTTCTCGGCCCGCGCTTCGCGGCTTCGTGGTTGCGTTGGCCTTCGCGCTACTTCAGCGTGACCTTCTGAGCGCGCCAGTTCCAGACTTCGCCGACCCAGAGATTGTTCTCGGTCCGGCAGTCGATGGCGTTCACCATCCCGAATTCCTTCGGGAGCTTCCCGGCCTTGCCGAACTTGCCGACGACCTGTCCGGTGAGCCGGATCTTGTAGATCTCGCCGTGGTCCATGCTCTCGGGATCGTTCGAGTTGGAGCTGTAAAGATACTGCGTCGCGCCGCCTGAGACGCAGATCGCTTGCGGGCTGCCGATGTTGGTGATCTGCGACTTGAACGTGCCTTCGCCGTCGAACACCTGAATGCGGTTGTTGCCGGCGTCGGCGACGTAGATGTTGCCGGCGGCATCGCTGGCGATCCCGCGGATCCCTTTGAACTCACCCTGTCCGGATCCGGTCTTTCCCCACGTTTTCAGGAAGTCGCCGTTCTTGTCGAACTTGGCGACGCGGTTGTTGGTGCCGAACCGTCGGCGACGTAGATGTTGCCGGCGCGATCCCACGTCACGTCCGACTGGCCGGTTGAAGTTGTCGCCGTTGATGCCGGCGCCGGGCACGGCATTGCCGCCGCGTCCGCCGCCGCCGCCGCGCCGCCTTCGCCGCGTCCGCCGCCTGCCGCCGGCGCCGCGCCCTCGGCCGGCATGTCGAGCTGGCGCGCCGGCATCCCGCCGCTCATCTGCCGCACGGGGATGTTCTCCGGCTTGCGGCCGAGCACCATCTGATAGCGTCCCTCCGCATCGAACTTCACGACCTGATTGGAGCCGGCGTCGACGATCCAGATGTTGTCCTGCGGATCCACGCGCACCTGCTGCGCGAAGTTCACCGCGTACACGCCCTGGCCGATCTCCTTCACGAACTTGCCGGTCTGATCGAACTGAAACAGGCGCGAGCCGCCGTGATAGAAGGTCCGCTCGTCGCCGAGCGTGGCGACGGCATGACCGGTGCGCGCGTAGACGAAGATGTGGCCGCGGGAGTTGGTGGCGACGCCCGCGACTTCACCGTACGACGGCAGCGAGATGATATCGGCGACGCGCGTCGTAGTTGATGTCGGGAACCGATTGGGCGACAGCGAGGCGCCGACGCGCTGCGCCGCGAGCAACGAAGTGCCGCAGCAAGTCGTTTTCATGGTCCCTCCGTACTGGGCCGAGGTCTTGGTCTGCGGGCGGAGCGTGACTTTCTGCACGCGCCACTGCGGTGATTTCCGCCACGTAGATTTCGTCGGGGTTGCGGCAGTCCATCTGATGGATGCTGCTGAACTCCTTGGGCCCGTGACCGGCCTTGCCGAACCGGCCGAGCACCGTGCCGTCGAGCTCCATCTTGTAGACCTCGCCGGTGATCGGCGCCTGATCGAAATTGTTGCCGGTCGGGAACGAGTTGGAGGTGTAGAGATACTGGTGCGGCCTGTTCGAGATGCAGACCGCCCACGGCGCGCCGACGTTGTCGTAGACCGCCTTCTGGTTCAGATCGTTGTCGAGGACGACAATCCGCGAGTTGCCGCGATCGGCGACGTAGACGTTGCCTTTCGCATCGACCGCCATGGCGTGCGGCGTGCTGAACTGCAGCGTCCCGTTGCCGCGCGTGCCGACCGACTTGATGAACCGCCCGTTCTTGTCGTACTTCACGACCCGCGAATCGCCGTAGCCGTCGGTCACGAAGATATTGCCCTGCGGATCCCACCCGATGTCGGTCTGACGATGGAAGGATACGGCCGGTTGGCGCCTGAATACGGAGCGCCGCCGGGCATGACCGCGATCTGCTCGATCGGATCGGGCCGCTTGCCGAGCACCATCAGCAGCTTCCCGTCGGGGCTGAACTTCTGAATGATGTTCGTGCCTTCGTCCACCGCCCACACGTTGTCGTCCTTGTCGACGCGCACGGCGTGGGCGAACGCGTAGCCGTAGCTGTCCTTGCCGAATTCCTTGACGAACGCGCCGGTCTGATCGAACTCGAATACCCGCGACTCGCCGCTGCGCACGATCACGAAGACGTGGCCCTTCGAGTTCGTCGCCACGCCGACCGCTTCACCCATGTAGAGCCCGGCCGGCATCTTGCCGAACATCACGGAGTCGAACGGTATTTCCGGCGTCGTGGCTTTCGCTTTGGCTGGTCCGGCTACGTTCTGCGCGCTCACCGAGATGGTGGCGAGCAGCAAAGCGGCCAGAGTCGCGCCGTGTGGACGTCGCATGATTCCTCCTTCGCTGGGCCGGTGCACGACGGTCGAATGTCAGCGCAGCCTAACGACTTGCTCACGCAATGTAAAGGCAGCGCGCCCGCTGCGTCGCGCGCACGAGTTCCAAAGTGGCTCGTGAAGTCACACCCGCTTTTGGATCCTTAGAGATCTTTTATGCGATTCGATTTGGTCGCATCATCTGCACGCCAGCCGCGGCGCTATACTCCGGGCCTCTACCGTCCACCGCGCGTTCGCGCGTCGCGTTGCCGTTCACAGGAGGAGGTCTCCATGAGTCGGCGTAATTCCCTCCACGTTGTTCTCTTCATTCTTTTCTCCGCCTCGTCCGCGTTCGCGCAGGGCGGAGGCGGGCGGGCCGAGCTGAACGGCACCATCCTGGATCAAGCCAAGCTGGTGCTGCCTGGCGTCACCGTCACGGTGACGCACGAAGGCACCGGCCAGACCCGGCAGGCCGTGACCGGCGCCGAAGGGCGCTTCATCATTCCGACGCTGCTGCCGGGGACGTACACGATCAAGGCCGAGCTGCAGGGCTTCGAAACGACGACGCGCACCGGTCTGGTCTTGAATGTCGGCCAGGAAATCACCGTGTCGCTGACGCTGAATCTCGCCGGCGTTCGCGAAGAGTTGACGGTGACCGCGGAGAGTCCCGTCATCGAGACGACGGCGAGCAACATCGGCACGAACATCACCAGCAACGAAATCGACAACACTGCCGAGCGCCGGCCGAAGCCAGTTCAGCCTGATGCAGACGATTCCCGGGCTGGTGCCGACGCTGCAGGTCGGATCGTTCGAAGGCGGTCAGTTCAGCGCCAACGGTCAGGCGACGACCAACAACCTGTTCCTCGTGGACGGCCAGTACAACAACGACTCGCGGCTCGGCGGATCGCAGGGCACGCAGGCGCGCGTGACGCTCGACTCGATGGCCGAATACCAGGTGCAGACGCATCAGTACGGCGCCGAGTACGGCGGCTCGACCGGCGTCGTCGTCAACTCCGTGACCAAGAGCGGCACCAACAAGGTCGCCGGCCGGCTGTTCGAGTACTACCAGAGCAACAAGCTGCAGGCGACCGACTACTTCCTGAAGCAGGACGGGCGAGGAGAATCCCGGATTCGGGCAGCAACGTGTTCGGCGGCAGCATCGGCGGGCCGATCGTCAGGAACAAGTTGTTCTACTTCGTCAACATGGAATACGACCGCGCGCACGAAGCGGCCAACCTGAACTTCCCGGCCATCGCCGCGCCGCTGGCGGTGTCGTATTCGACGACGACCGACTTTCGCGGGACCGAACACACTTTCTGCGGTTCGACTACCAGGTGAACGGCAACAACTAGCTCAGCTTCCGCTGGACGCGCGAGCGCGATCCTGACGCAGCGACGATTCGATCGAAGACGACCTGGCGATTCTCGACGCGGCCCGTCACGAGAACGACGCGGGCGACCAGGTGTTCAGCGTGTCCTGGACGTCGGTGCTGAACAACCGCGACGACCAACGAGTTCAAGGTCGGCCACGTGCGCGAGAACCTGCTGCCAAGGGCTCCGACCGAACTCGGCGTTCGACGACAGACTGGAAGTTCATCGGATTCAGCGGCTCGAGCCGTTCGACGTCGGCTCGCAGAACACACATCCCGACTACATCGCCGGCACCGCGGAACACCTACGCGCAGAACATCATTCGCGACTTCACCTTCGACGACTCGCTCACGTGGATGAAGTCGGGATGGAGGGCGAGCACACGTTCAAGGCCGGCGTCTCCTGGAGCCGCGAACGCCGCGGTGCCGCCGGGCACGGCGGCGAATTTCATCGGCGACTTTCACCTTCCCGACCAACGTGCCGTTCAACGCCGCCGACCCGACGACCTATCCGTACCGCTTTGAGATCAGCATGGGCCAGTTCGACTTCACACGAGATCGATCACCGCGTCAGCGGCGTACATCTCGGACAAGTGGACGGTGCAACAACAAGCTGACGCTGAACCTCGGGCGTCCGCTACGACTGGCAGGACGCCACGCCGAAGACGCAAGGACGCGTTCGGTCCGCGGCTCGGCTTCGCCTACAACCTGCTCGGCGACGGCAAGACGCTGATCCGCGGCGGCGTCGGCAAGGTGTACCAGTACCAGCAGCTCGCCGATTCTCATCACGCTGGCGCAGCGCGCGGTGATCGCGCCGACGCTGGCCTACGACACCGCGCAGGTCGACGTCGCCGGCGCAGACCGGAACGTTCCCGGTGAGGCTCGACGACGCCGAACGCGACCGCGTGCCTGAACCCGATCGCCGGGCCGAAGCCGGGCGAGGCCGTGATCAGCCCGGCGTGCAGGGCCTTCTCTCGCGACGCGCGGCAGCAGGTGCTCGCGGGCGGATTCGTCAACAACGTCACCGCCGGTCCGATCGTCGACAGCGCGATCGGCAGATGGCGTACACGCTGGGCGTTCAGCTTCGGCGTCAAGCGCGAGCTCGACCAGGAACATGGCGGCTCTCGATCGACTACGTCGGCAACCGCGGGCGCGATCAACACGGCGGTGATCGACATCAACGAAGGCCCGGTCAATCCGGCAACCGGCCGCGTCACGCGGCTCGGCGTCAGCGGGTTCAATCCGAACAACGTGCTGCCTGCCGGCCGCGGCGCGCTGGCGGCGACGTTCGTGCAGTTCAACCAGGAGCAGACGACGACTCGGCTCGACGTTCGACACCGACTTCAACTCGCTCGAGCTCGAGCTCGAGAAGCGGTTCTCGAACCGGTGGGCCGGCCGCGTGAGCTACACGCTGGCGCACTGCAACGACGTCGTGGCGCCGCTGCGGTACTCGGCGCGTCGGACACCAACCCGCGGCTCGACTACGGCCGCTGCTCCCGCGACAACGTCCATGCGTTCGCCTCGAGCGCGAACGTCGACGATCTGGAAGGGGCTCGGCGCCGGCATGGTATTCCGCGCGCTACTCGGGCTATCCGATCAACGAAACGACCGGCGTCGACACGAACGGCGACGGCACGAACAACGACCGTCCGGTGCGAGGGCCGCGACGACTCTGACGCTGCCCGATTCGATCGGCCGTCGACGCGAACGGCATGGCCGATTCGCAACGGGCTCGATGGTGAGACGAAGCTGATCCTGGACGGCCGCTTCCAGTACGTCTGGCGCATCCAGCAACTACCAGGCGGGCCTGTTCCTGGAGATCTACAACCTGACGAACCACACCAACTTCGGCGATCCGACCGGCGCGCGCAACTCGGCCAATTTCATGATTCCGATCGTGGCCGACAACCCGCGCACCGCGCAGTTGGGGTTCAGGTTCACCTTCTGACGCCGTCGTTCGCCGTTCGACGTTCGTCGTTCGTTGGTTCGGCGTTCTTTCGCTGACGTCGAACCACGAACCACGAACCGCGCGAACCTCGAACGTTCGTTCGCTCGGGATCCGTCGCGGATCCGGTGCGTGTATAATCTATCAACATGAAGGCTATACAGATTACTGTGGATGATCGCCTGTTGGCGCAGCTCGATCGCGACCCGGAGGTCAGGCGCTCGGGCCGCTCGGCGGTATTCCGCCGCGCTGTCGAGGCCTACCTGCGCGCTCGCCGCAGGAGCGAAATCGCCGCCGCATACCGCCGCGGCTACGCGAACGATCCCGGCCTTGGCCCCGAGTGGGAGGGTTGGACGGACGAAGGTGTATGGCCCGAGGAGTAAATCGCGGCGAGATCTGGCTGCACCGGTTCAAGCCGCCGGACAAGCGGCGTCCCGTTCTGGTGTTGTCGCGCCAGGACGTCATCTCGCTGCTCAACACCGTCATGGTGGCGCCGATCACGCGCACCATCCGAGGCGTACCGGGCGAGGTCATCGTCGGCGTGCCGGAAGGCTTGAAGCAGCATTCGGCCGTGAATCTCGACCATGTACAGACGGTCGAACGGGCGCGCCTCGTCGGCTACGTGGGATCGGTCCCTGCCGGAGACGATGCGAGCCGTGTGCCGCGCGCTCGCCGTCGCGACGGGCTGTTCGGACTGAGGTGTCCAGTGAACCAAGACGTTCGTCGTTCGTTGTTCGTCGTTCTTGTGACGTCGAACCACGAACCTCGAACCACGAACGGCTCGTTCTCGTTACTGCGAATGTCCGCGCGCGGCGATCGGCCAGACGGCCTCGACCTTGTCGCCGCGGATCGCGTACATCTGGTCGTATTCGTTCACGACCGGATCGCAGTGCGGGACGATGAGCTCGAGCTTGTCGCCGACTTTGTAGGAGCGCTGCGCGGTTTCGTAGCGAATCACGCCGAATTCGTCCGACCCCGCGTTGTAGGTGAACCCCTTCTCGCCGACGACCCATGGCCCCGGCTTGTTCAGCGTCAGCGCCTTCGCTCCAGCGTCCGTCGTCAACGAGTTCGGGAAGTAGGTGTTCAGCACCGTGGTGACGACCGTCAGTGACGGTGCGAAATCGGTGTACATCTCCTCGTTCGACTCGCCGCCGATTTCGATGTACTGGCAGTCCATGAAGATGTAGCTGCCGACCTGGACATCCGTCACCCCGCGTACCTTGGGCAGGATGTTGTAGGTGCCGGTGCCGCCGCCGCTGAAGATCTCGGTGTTCAGCCCGGATTTTTTCATCCGCTCGTAGGTGTCGAGCGACGGCGCGAAACGGTTCAGCGTCTGATCGAGCCGGTTCTTGAACCCTTTGATGTGCTGCGCGCCGCCGTCGTAGCTGATGACGCCGCGCAGCTTCAGGTTGGGCAGCTTGTCCACGAGCTGCGCGAGCGCCACGGCCTGGTCGCCCGCGGGGACGCCGCTGCGCGTGCCGATGGCGACGTCGATCACGACGTCCGCCACGACGCCGGCGGCCTTGGCCGCGTCGTTCAGGTCGCGGGCGTTCTGCGGGTAATCGACCGCCTGGATGAACTGCGGATTCGTCTTGCGAATCTGCATCGCGCGCTTGATTTTGTTCGCCGTCACGTTCGACGTCGTCATCAGGATCGGGCCGACGCCGCTGGCGGAAAACACCTCGGCTTCGCTGATCTTCGCCGTGCAGATGCCAATCGCCCCGCCCGCGAGCTGGAGCTTCGCGATGGTCGGGCACTTGTGCGTCTTCGCGTGCGGCCGGCTCGCCACCTTCATCTCCGCGAGCCGCGAGCGCATCGACGTGAGGTTCGACGAGAACTTGTCGAGGTCCACGCACAGCGCCGGCGTGTCGAGCTCCCACTTGGAGACACCGACCAGCTTGTCGTCCGCCGCGAACGCGCGCATTTCGGCGCCCGTGTAGCCGCCTGCATTCCCGGACACACAGAGCGCAGCGGCCCCGGCGCCGGACGTCACGAGGAAGTTGCGGCGAGACACCGAGGATCCTGAAGCCATGGCGTGGCCCTCACTTTGGCGGAGTCGATTATACGGCCGGACGTGAACGCGGCGAGGAACAGCCATCTCGCTCGCGAGCCGGGTCGTCAGGCCGGAAAAGCGTTGCTACGCTCGCCGACCTATCGCTCCCGCGGTGGCCCATCGGTTCTTGCGCGGTCATGCGATCAACAAGCACCGTTTCGATAATCCGCCAGGTCGGGGTGACTTACCGGCAGGCCTCCGCGAAGCCGTCGCTTCGCAACGCTTTTCGTGTCACTAACGGCCTGACTCCTACGGCTCGCTCCGCGAGACGGCTGCTCCTCGCCGCGCGCTGTTTACGCAGCGGCCGGTGGCAGTCCTCGGTCGGAGGAGCGTGATCCGCGCGTGACAGCGTCAGTCAAAAAACGGGAGCCGGAGGCTGCACCGGCCGCGTCGATCGCGCAAGGGTCACCGAACTGCCGCGATAACCCGCATGACGCCTGTTCCTGGAGGATGGTTCGAGGGTGTGAATCGACGCGGTCATCGGAAGGTCGTGCCGGAGGCCCCGTTTTCCACGCGCGGATCCCGCGACGACGAGCGAGGACTGCCACCGACCGCGGGCTACGCTAACTTCGAAGAGCTTCAGCGGCCGGCGAGTCGGGCCAGACTGGGCTGTTGCCTCGCGATGTAGCCGGCGTGCGCGAGGCGACTCTGAAACAGCGCCGTTTCTGACGCCCAGAACACGAGCTTCACCCACAGCCGGCCGAGGATATACAGCTGTCCGATCGCGAAGCCGATCCACATCGATGCGCCGGCGCCGCCGGCACCCGGCGCGACGAGCGCGTAGAGGCCGATCACCGCGACGAAGAGCGCGAAGTTGGCCGCGAACAGGGCGATGGCCGCCGCGGCGTTGCGCCGGATGAAGCCGAGCGCGGCGCCGAGCGCGCTGAGCATGCTGCGGCGATCTTCGACGACGGCGCGGACTTTCGCGTAGTCGAACACCATCGCCGACGCGGCCAGCAGGACGCCGAACACGACGTAGAGCGCCACGCCGGACGAGGAAAGCGGATCGCTCGACGCTCATCTCGTGCGTGATGCGCGGATACAGCGTGCCGAAGAGCCACTCGTGCACGTAGGCGAACAGAAACCCGTAGACGGCCCATTGCACGATCGCGAGGCGCAGGAACCGGAAGAAGTACACGCCGCACGCCGCGAAAAATCCGTGCGCCCCGATCGCGCGGTCGCGCGCGTAGCGGTCGAGGATGCCGCCGGCCACGAACAGCCACAGGACGATGTAGGTCGACGCCGTGGCGACGATGGCAATGGGACGCGTGGTGTCGTCGAGGAACGCGCTCAGATTGTCGAGGACGGCGCCGAAGCCGATGATCGTCGGCTTGAAGGTGACCCCGATGCCGGAGGCCTGATCGCTGAATTCCTGCATCCAGTCGTAGTTCACGCCGCTCGCGGCGGTGTCGGCGGCGAGGCTCGCGCCGAGGTGATCGGCGAGTGTGATGCGCATGGCGGCGGCGAGCGGGACGCTGACGAGGAGCGTCAGCGCCCACACGGCGACGAGGATCGCCGGAACGCGGTTGACACGGCGGATGCCGTCGACGAGCGAGGTCGTCACACCAGTGCCGCCCACGACAGCAGACAGTCCTGCAGCCACACCAGCCACTTCGCCGACCACTTCCGCGCCGCCCGCGACGCCTGCGGCTCGAGCGTCCGGGAGTTGTTGGTCGGGCTGACGTCGAGCAGCAGGACGCGGTTCGGATCCACTTCGGCGCTGAGCGCCTGCGCCGGCCGGTCGTACGACGTACGCCTTCCACCGCTCGCGTCCGTCCCACTGTTCGGTGACGCGCTCACCGTTCTTGAACGTCACGAGGACGTCGATCGGGAAGATCGCCTCGCCGTAGCGGCGGACGACGACGGTGGTGCGAAACCGATCGCCGTCCCGGACGCTCTTGAGATCCTGGACGCCGTAGTCGAAGACGTTCGAGCTGCGGTACACCTCGTCGAAGAACGCGCGTGAGATCGCGGCCCGACACGGCATTCGCCGTCTGGAAGAAGTCCTCGGGCCCCGGATGCTTGAACCGCCACGTCGTGAAGAACGTGGACAGCGTCCGCTGCAGCGTCGTCCATCCGAGCCAGCGCTCGAGCGTGTTCAACCACAACGCCGTCTTGTTGTACGAGATGCTTCCGCCGGTCGCAGGAAAGTAGCGGAACGTCGGTGTGGACTGCGCGTCGCTCTCCGCATCGCGCCGGTATCCGGTCAGCCGGTTGCCGTCGGTTTCCCGGCTGATCGCGATGTCGCGGAACACCCACGGCACGAAGCCCCCGAAATAGCGCACGGCGAGATGGTTCGGGTTGTACACCTGCGCGACGGCGCGCGCGGTCGAGAACGTGTTGAATCCCTCGTCCAGCCACGCGTGCTCGAACTCGTTGTTCCCGACCATGCCGTACCAGAACTGGTGGCCGGCCTCGTGGATCGTCACGGCCTCCGGCGTCGTGACGCCTGCGGGCGCGAGCCATCGCGACCCGGCGGTGAACAGCGTGGGATATTCCATGCCGCCGGCGCCGCTCTGCCAGGCGGGATCGACGATCGTGATGTGGCCGTAGGGATAGGCGCCGTACCACTCGCCGTAGTACTTCAGCGTCGTGCGGGTCGCGTCGAAATGGCGATCCGCCTGGTTGCCGTGTTCGGGCTGCAGCAGCAGCCGCATCTCGACTGCGGGCAGCGTCGGGTGCTCGAACCGCGCCGTCCGTACCAGATAGTCGGGGCTCGTCGTCCACGCGAAGTCGTGGACGTCGTCTTGATGGTACCGATGCGTGGTGGTGCCGTTGCCGTTGTCACGCCGTTCGCGCTCGGCCCCGGTGGCGCCGAGCGGCCACCCCGTGGGAACCGTCAGCGAGACGTCGTAGACGCCGTAATCGGAGAAGAACTCCGTCCCCGCGTGAAACTGATGGCAGTTCCACCCCTCGTCCTCGAGGACGCCGAGCTTCGGGAACCACTGCGCGATGAAGAAGAAGTTGCCGATCGCTCCGGTGCGGGCGACGGTGCGCGGCACGTGTGACGTCCAGGCCACCTCGATCGTCGCCGTGCCGCCGGGTTCGATCGGCTGGGGCAGGGCGACACTCACGACCGTCCGATCGAGCTCGTTCCCATCGTCGGGCGCGATGAAGCGCTGCGATGCCGTCAGGTCGGTGGGCGAGGGCGCGGTCAGTTTGATCGACGAGAGATCCATCCGCCCCCATTCGTCGGCTCGACGCGGCGGGTTTTCGGGCGCGCCGCCGGAGAGCGCGCGCTCGCGCATGAAGGTGGATGTCGTGTCGCGCCACGCATTCCAGTACAGGTGGAATTGCAGATCCGTCGCCGGCTTCGCCGTGATGTTCCGCCAGACGATCGTTTCCGATCCGGTGATCGTCCGCGTCGCCGGATCGAGGGTCGCGCGAATCGTGTAGTTGGCGTTGCGCGGCGACAGCGGCGGGTCGATGACGCCGGTCGGGCCGGGTTGCGCGCCGGCAGCCGACGCAATCAACAGCGAGAAGAATCGCGCCGGCGGCACGCACGCGCGGAATGCTACACCGGAGCGCGTTTGATGCTGGGTATAATTCGCAGGTTATGCCCAACATTCGCGTGCTGCACTTCGGACTCGGTCCCATCGGCGCGGCCATCGTCAAGCAGGCGGCGGCGCGCCCTGGTTTCAAGATTGTCGGCGCCATCGACATCGACCCGGCGAAGACGGGTCGCGACCTCGGCGACGTCGTCGGATTGGGGAAGCGGCTCGGCGTGAAAGTGTCGGGCGACGCCGCCAAGGCGCTGCAAGTCGGCGAAGGCGGACGTCGTCGTGCTCTGCACCAGCTCGTCGGTCGTCAAAGTGTTGCCGCAGATCGAAACCATCCTCAAATCGAAGACGGCGATCGTGTCGACGACCGAGGAGCTCGTCGTATCCCGGCTACACGAACATGCGCCACGCGCGAAAGGTTCACGCGTGGGCGAAGAAGGCGAAGGTCGGCGTCCTCGGCACGGGCGTCAATCCCGGCTTCGCCATGGACGCACTGCCGATCGCGCTCACCGCCGTGTGCGAACGCGTCGATCGCATCGCCGTGCACCGCATCCAGGACGCGCGCATTCGCCGGCTGCCGTTCCAGCAGAAGATCGGCGCCGGCCTGACGCCCGAGCAGTTCCAGAAGAAGGTGGACGATGGGAGCGTGCGGCACGTGGGGTTGACGGAATCGATCGCCATGATCGCCGACGCCATGGGCTGGACGCTCGACCGGATCACCGACGACATCCAGCCGAAGCTCGCGTCGGCGCCGGTCGCGAGCGAGTTCCTCGCGGTCGATCCCGGCTACGTCTGCGGCATCGTCCAGGACGGCCACGGCTACCGGAAGGGCGACGCGATCATCCGGCTGCACATGGAGGCCTACCTGGGCGCGCCCGAATCGTACGACGCGGTCGAGATCGAAGGGTCGCCGCGCATCGTGCAGAAGATCGCCGGCGGGATTCACGGCGACGTCGCCACGGCATCGATCGTGATCAACTCGATTCCCAAGGTGCTGGCCGCGCCGCCCGGGCTGCACACCATGCGCGACCTCGCGCTGCCGTCGTTCTATCCAGGGTAGGTCCGGCTAGGTCGGCTAACTGACGCCGCGACGCTCACGCAGCACCGCGTACGAGTACGTGGCGTCCGCCTTTAGCCGGACCTTACCCCTCGACCAACCAAACAAGCACTCCGCCCGTCAAAGGCTCTGAAGGAGACCGTATTGTCGTGCTTCAGGTAGATGGTCTTGTGGAGTAGAATCGAATCCTCATGCCGAAACGTGGAAATACGCCCATTCAGGGCGAACTGCTCCAAGGGACGCTCGACCTGTTGATTCTGAAGACGCTCGCGCTCGGGCCGGCCCACGGCCACACGATCGCCTACGCGATCGAGCATCGATCCGAAGAGGTCCTGCAGGTCGAGCACGGGTCGCTGTATCCCGCGCTCCACCGGCTCGAAGACCGCGGCTGGATCGCGTCGTTCTGGGGCACGTCGGAAAACAACCGCAAAGCGCGGTACTACCGGCTGACGCCCGCGGGCCGCAAGCAGTTGACCGAGCAAACCAACCGGTGGGACGCGATCGTGAACGCGATCAACCGGATCCTGAAGCCGGCGTGAACGTCGCGTGATGTCGATCAAACGCTTTTTCTTCAGACGACGCTGGGACGAGGAGCGCGCGCGCGAACTCGAGGCGCACCTGGCGATCGAAACCGACGACAACATCGCCCGCGGCCTTCCGGTCGACCGCGCGCGGGCGGCAGCGCGGCGCAAGCTGGGCAACGCCACGCTCATTCGCGAGGAGATCTACGAGATGAACACGATCGGCCTCGTGGACAGCGTCTGGCAGGACCTCAAGTACGCGATCCGCGGGCTGCGGCTCAATCCCGTGTTCGCCCTCGTCGCGATTGTTTCGCTGGCGCTCGGCATCGGCGCGAACACCGCGATCTTCCAGCTCATCGACGCCGTGCGTCTGCGGACGCTGCCGGTCGCCAATCCGCAGGACATCGTGCTCGTGAGTCTCAAGGATCCGGACGGCGCTCGCGGCTCGTTCGAGAGCTGGTACCCGGCCTTGACCAATCCGCTCTGGGAGCAGATTCGCGACGCCGAGCTCGTCGCCCATCGAGCCGTTCGCCTGGGCGCCTGCCTGGTTCGATTTGTCTCGATCCGGACGGTCGCGGATCACCGAAGGCGGCTTGTGGGTGAGCGGCGGCTACTTCGGCGTGCTTGGCGTCCGGCCCGCGGTCGGACGGTTGTTCACGGCGGCGGATGACTCGCGCGGCTGCGCGCCCACCGCCGTGATCAGCCACGCATTCTGGCAGCGGGAATTCGGCGGCGACCCTTCGGTTGTCGGCCGGACGATGCCGATCGACAGGCGGCCGGTCGAGATCATCGGTGTCGCCGAGCCCGGCTTTCCCGGACTCGAGGTCGGCCGATCGTTCAACGTGGCGCTGCCGGTGTGCGCGGCCGCGGCGTTCAGCCCGGACGTGCTCGACAACGGCACACGGTGGTGGTTGACCGTCATGGGCCGGCTCGCGCCGGGCGCATCGATCGAGGCGGCGTCCGCCCGGCTCTCGGCCCTCTCGCCGGGAATGTTCGAGCGCGTTCCGCCGAACTATCCACCCGAGAGCGTTGCGCAATACCAGGCCTTCACGCTCGTGGCGCGAACCGGCGGGGCACGGCGTGTCGCTGCTCCGAGAGCAGTACGCCGATTCGCTGTGGATCCTCCTCGCCATCGCGGGCGCCGTGCTGCTGATCGCATCGGCGAACCTGGCCAACCTGATGCTCGCGCGTGCCAGCGCGCGGCAGCGCGAAATCGCCGTTCGCCTGGCCATCGGCGCGTCGCGCGGGCGCGTGCTGCGCCAGTTTCTCGCCGAGAGCGTGCTGCTGGCCGCGATTGGCGCCGCGTTCGGTGCCGCGATAGCCGGGCACGCTCGGCCAGGCGTTGATCGCGTTTCTCGGCACCGACACGGCCACGGTCGTCCTCCACCTCGATCTGAACTGGCGCGTGTTCGGCTTCACGGCACTGATTGCTGCGCTATGCGCGATGCTGTTTGGTCTGGCGCCGGCCCTTCGCGCCACGCGGGTCGCCGCGGGTGAAGCGCTCAAAACCGGCGGCCGCGGCATGACGGCCGATCGCCAGCGGTTCCTCCTGCGGCGCGCGCTCGTCGTCTGCCAGCTGGCGCTGTCGCTTGCGCTGGTCGTGTGCGCGTTTCAGTTCGTGGCGACGTTCCGCGCGCTCGCCTCGCTCGATGCAGGATTCCGGCAGGACGGCGTCATCGAAGGGACCGTCGACTTCCGATCGCTGGGCCTGCCGCCCGAGCGGCGTGGACTGTTTCCCACGGAAGTGCTCGACCGCATCCGCGCGGTTCCTGGCGTGAGGAGCGCCTCCACCACCTCGCTCCTGCCGGTGTCCGGCGCGTCGTGGAGCAACGCCGTCTGGCTCGACGGCGCCACGCGAGATCCCGAGCGCGTGTCCAACCTCAACACGGTCAGCGACGGCTATTTCGCCACGCTCGGCATCCCGCTCGTGGCCGGCCGCGATTTCGATCCGCGCCGCGATCTGCACGTCATCGCCCAAGGTGGCGATCGTCAACGAAGCGTTCGCGCGCCGGTTTCTCGCCGGCCGGCATCCCGTCGGACAGGGATTCTGGGTCGAGCGGACGTCCAGTGACGCCACAGACGCATTACGACGTGATCGGGCTGGTGAAGGACACGAAGTATCGGCGGCTGCGTGGGGAGTCTCCGCCGATCGCGTACCTGACCTCGCTGCAGGGAACGCGTCCTGCCGAAAGCGCGCAAGTGGTCGTTCGGTCGGATCTCTCGCCGGCCGAGGCCACGGCGTCGATCGAGCGCGCGCTCGTCGCCGACCATCCCGACGATCGTCGTGTCGTTCCGCGCGCTCGAGACGCGCATCCGCGAGTCGCTGCGGCGCGAGCAGCTCATGGCGACGTTGTCGGGATGCTTCGGAGCGCTGGCCGCGCTGCTGGCGACGATCGGGCTCTACGGCGTGCTGTCGTACACGGTTGCCAGGCGCCGCCATGAGATCGGGATTCGCATGGCCCTCGGCGCGGGCCGGCGCGACATCATCTCGATGATCGTGCGCGAGGCCGGAGTGCTCGTCGCGGTCGGCATCGCGCTTGGCGGCGGGCTCGCCATTGCCGCGGCGAACGCCGCGCGCACATTGCTGTTCGGCGTCACGCCCAGCGATCCCACGAGTCTGCTATTGGCCGCGATGTCGTTTCGGTCTCGTGTCCGCGATCGCCAGCGCGTTGCCGGCGCTGGCCGCGTCGCGGCTGCAGCCGACGGTCGCAATTCGAGAGGAATAATCGTGGCCCTGAAAGGGCCGCGCTACGAGTACCAGGTGTAGCGCGGGCCTTTCAGGCCCGCGAGAACAGAGATGTCGATCAAACGATTCTTTCATCGCGGCCGATGGGACGACGAGCGCGCTCGGGAGCTCGAGGCGCATCTCGCGATCGAGACCGACGAGAACATCGCGCGCGGCATGACGCCAGACGCTGCGGCGCTGGCTGCGCGGCGGAAGCTGGGCAACGTGACGCGCATCCGCGAACACATCTACGACTTGAACTCCGTGTCGCCGCTCGAAACTGCTCGACTCGATGTGCGCGACGCGCTGCGTCAGCTCCGACGGCGTCCGCTCGTGACGATCCTCGGATTTCTTCTGCTCACGATCGGCCTGGGCGCGTCGGCGGCCGCCTTCAGCGTGGCCTACGGCATCTTCGCGCGCCCGTTGCCGTATCCCGAGGCCAGCCGCCTGGCGGTGTTGTGGGATGAGGTCGGCGCGAAACGCGGGCAGCTCAGTTATCTCGACTTCCAGGACATCCGGCAGGCCGTGCCGTTTGCGAATACGGCAGTGTTTGGAAGCGGCCGCGGCACGCTCACCGCGGGCGCCGAGGCCGATCGCGTGAGCTTTCTCGAAGGCGAAGCCGGTCTCCTGCCGCTGCTGGGCGCGAGACCGATGCTGGGACGCCTCATCGAGCCGGGCGACGAGAGTCGTCCACTCACCGTCATCAGCCGGCGGTTGTGGCAAACGGTTTTCAACGGCGACTCCCGCATCGTCGGGCGGGCGATCCGTCTCAGCGGGACGCAGTACACGATCGTCGGCGTCCTGGCCGAGGATCTCGATTTCGAGCTTCCGGTCGGCGGATCGTCGACTGGTCCCGGTTTCACGATCAAAGACGTGGACATGTGGATGCCGTTCGACCCGCTCAACAGCATGACGCGGAGCCGCGCGGTCTCGACCTACCAGGCCATCGTGAAGCTGAAGCCGGATCAGACGCTCGAGGGCGCGCAGCGCGGCATCGACCTCGTCTCGGCGAATCTCGCGCGCGAGTACCCGGCAACGAATCGCGGCCGCGGCTTCCGGCTGGTGCCGCTTCACGAGCAGGTGGTGCAGGCGAAATCCGCGGCGGTGTGGACCGCGTTTGCCGGCGCGCTGTTGATCCTGATCGTCGCCTGCGCCAACCTCGCGAGCCTGTTCCTCGGCGAGCTGCCCGAGCGGCGGCGCGACTTCGCGCTGCGCGAAGCGCTCGGCGCCAGCCGCGGCCGGCTGCTTCGACAGCTGGCGATCGAGAGCCTCCTGCTCTCGGGCGCGAGCGCAACAGTCGGCATCGTCGTCGCGCGGCTCACGGTGGAGTCGCTGAAGCGGGCGGCCGATCTTCCGCGAATCGACGCCATCCGCTTCGATCTTCCCGTCACCGCGTGCGTTGCGGCGGCCGCGATCGCCGCCGCGTTGATCGCGCGGCTGGTTCCATTGGGCCGTTTGCTTCGGACACGCGATGAGCTGCGGCCGTCCGTGTCGTCGTACGCGACGAGCGCGCCGGTTCTTCGGCGCACGCTTGTCGTCGCCCAGCTCGCTCTGGCCGTGGTGCTGTCTTCGGCCGCGATTCTGCTTGCCGTCAGCTTCCGGAGTCTGGCGCTGGTCGATCCGGGTTTCGCGACGGCGCATGCCTTGTCGGCGCGCGTGTCGGCGTTTGCGGCGAAGTATCCAACGCAGGCGGAGGTCGCACGCTTCGTGAACGATCTCGTGGTCCAGTTGACGGCGCTCCCGGAAGTCGACCGCGCGGCGGCCTCGTCCGCAATGCCGTTGACGGGCACCGCGATGGGCACGGCTGTCGGGATTTCCGGCCGGCTCCTCCCGATGGCGGAGCGCCCCAGCGCCGGCTGGCAGACGGTCACGCCCGGCTACTTTGCCGCGATCGGCATTCCGCTGCTGGCTGGGCGCGATTTCGCTCCGGCCGATCTCGATCGCTCAGCACATTTGACGGTGATCAATCAGACGCTCGCGCGACGGCTGTTCGGGGACGAGAACCCGGTGGGTCGGCGTCTGTCGTTTGGCGCCGCCGATCCCGTCTCCGACTGGCACGAAGTGGTTGGCGTCGTCGGCGACGTCCGGCACGGCAGCCTCGCCGAATCCGGAACGCCGCGGGCCTACGACTTGTACGGCCAGCATTGGAGCCGAACCGTGTATCTCGTGGCGCGCGGCTCCGCGGAACCGTACGCGCTCGGACCGGCCATTCGTGCGACCGTCCGCCGGCTCGATCCCGAAGCGCCGGTGTTCGAGATGCAGTCGCTCGACGACATCGTGAGCGCCACGATCGCGCCTCGCCGGCTCGCCACGGGATTCTCGATGGGCATTGCCGGCGTCAGCCTGTTGCTCGCGGCGATCGGGCTGTACGGGTTGCTCGCCAGCTCCGTCGCGGCCCGCACGAGGGAGCTCGGCATCCGGCGCGCGCTCGGGTCATCGACACGAGCGATCGTGCGCATCGTGTTCGGCGAAGCGGTGGCGCTGGCGCTGAGTGGAAGCGTGCTGGGCAGCGCGGTGGCGCTCGTGGCCGCTCGCGCCATTCAGTCGCAGTTGTTTGGCGTCCAGGCAACGGACCCGCGCGTGGTGGCCGCCACCGCGCTGACGCTGGCGCTCGTCGGGGCCGTGGCCGCGTGGATCCCGGCCCGTCGCGCCGCCCGGGTCGATCCGGCAATCGCGCTGCGAGACGAATGATCAAACGCTTTCTCAAACGTGGCTGGTGGGACGCGGAACGGGCGCGCGAGCTCGACGCCTATCTCGCCGCCGAAACCGACGACAACATCGCGCGCGGCATGACGCCCGGCGAGGCGCGCACGGCCGCTCGACGCAAGCTCGGGAACACCACCCTGGTCCGCGAGGAGATCTATCAGATGAACACCGTGACACTCATCGACAGCGCGTGGCGCGATCTGAAGCACGGCGCCCGCCTGCTTCGTCTCAACCCGGCGTTCGCCGTCGTCGCGGTTCTCTCGCTCGCGCTCGGCATCGGCGCGAACACCGCGATCTTCCAGCTGCTCGACGCCGTGCGCATTCGGACGCTGCCCGTCGAGCAGCCGTGGCAGCTCGTCGACGTCCGCATCGAAGACGGAGGGAAGGGACGAACCGGACAGTTCACCGGACGAGCGCCGCAGCTCACCTATCCGCTCTTCCAACAGATTCGCGATCGCCAGGAGGCTTTTTCCGGCCTGGCCGCGTGGGGCACCGCGACGTTCAACATGACGACGAGCGGGGAAGCGCGCTATGCGCGTGGCATCTGGGTCGAACGGCGCGTATTTCGACACGCTCGGCGTGAAGCCGCTCCTCGGCCGCCTCCTCACCAGCGCGGACGATGTGCGCGGCTGCGCCGCGCCGGCGGCCGTCCTCAGCTACGGTTTCTGGCAGCGCGAATTCGGCGGCGACGTGTCGAAGATCGGCCGGCCGCTTCAGCTCGACGGACACAACTACGAGATCGTCGGCGTCACGCCGGCGCAGTTCTTCGGCACTGAAGTCGGCCGATCGTTCGACGTCGCCGTGCCGCTCTGCTCCGAGCCGCTGACGCACGCGGAACGAACCTGGCTGGACAAACCCGACGTGTGGTTCCTCGGGCTGTTCGCGCGCCTGAAACCGGGATGGACGATGGAGCGGGCAGGCGCGCAGCTGGCGGCGATCTCGCCCGCGACTGTTCCAGGCGACGCTGCCTCCCAAGTACCGGCCCGAGGACTCCAAGAACTATCTCGCGTTCAAGCTGACGCCGCGTCCGGCCGCGACCGGCGTCTCGTCGCTGCGCCGGGACTACGAGACGCCGCTCTGGCTGCTGCTGGCGACGACGGGTCTGGTGCTGGTGATCGCGTGCGCGAACCTCGCCAACCTGATGCTCGCGCGCGCCACCGCACGCGAGCGCGAGATCGCCGTGCGGCTCGCGATTGGCGCGTCGCGCGGCCGGATCGTGCGGCAACTGCTGGCGGAGAGCCTGCTGCTGTCGGCGGTCGGCGCCGCAGGCGGGCTGTTCATCGCGCGCTGGCTGAGCCGGTTTCTGGTCGGCTTCCTCGGCACCGAAACCAATCGCGTCTTCCTGAACCTGAACACCGACTGGCGTGTGTTCGCGTTCACGCTGGCGCTGGCGGTTGCGACGTGCCTGATCTTCGGCCTGACGCCGGCGATTCGCGCCACGTCCACGGAACCGGGGTCGGCCATGAAGGCGGGCAGCCGCGGATCCACCGATTCGCGCGAGCGGTTTGGCCTGCGGCGCGGCCTGGTGGTCGCGCAAGTGGCGCTGTCGCTGGTGCTCGTGGTCGGCGCGCTGCTCTTCGTGCGAAGCCTGCGCAATCTGATGGTCCTCGATGCCGGCTTCCGGCAGGACGGCGTGCTCGTCGTCAATCTCGACCTGCGGGGCGCCGGCACGCCGGTCGACGCGCGTCGCTCCTCGTATCGCGATCTGACGGCTCGCGTCCGCGCGGTTCCGGGCGTGGACGACGCGGCGGAGGCGTTCATCGTCCCGGTCAGCGGATCCGGCTGGAACAACAACATCGTCATCGACGGAAAGACCTTCAGCGATCGCGCTCACGTGGTGAACTTCAACAGCGTCGGTCCGGGCTACTTCAGGACCATGGGCACGCCGCTGCTGGCCGGACGCGATTTCACGGATGCGCGACGCTGTCAATGCACCGCGGGTCGCGGTCGTGACCGAGCAGTTCGCCCGGAAGTTCTTCGATGGCGCCAACCCGTTGGGTCGATCGTTTCAGATCGAGGAAGGCGTGGGTGTCGAGCGGCCGATCTATCAGATCGTCGGCCTGGCCAAGGACGCGAAGTACACGAACCTGCGCGAGGAGTTCACGCCGATCGCGTTTCTCGCCGCGAATCAGGACAAGGAGCTCGACCCGTCCCTGCAGATCGTCGTGCGATCCAGCGCGCCGCTCGCCACGGTGACAGGCGGCGTGTCCGCGGCGATCGCGGCGACCGCGCCATCGGCGATTCTGGAGTTCGACACGCTGAACTCGATGGTGCGCAACTCGCTGATGCGCGAGCGGCTGATGGCGACGCTGTCGGGTTTCTTCGGCCTGCTCGCGGGGCTGCTCGCGACGATCGGCCTCTACGGCGTCATGTCCTACATGGTCGAGCGCCGCCGCAACGAGATCGGCATCCGCATGGCGCTCGGCGCCGATCGCAACGCCGTCATCGGCATGATCATGCGCGAGGCGGCCACGCTGCTCCTGGCCGGCCTCGTCATCGGCGGGCTCGCGGCGGTTGGCGCGGCGAAGATGGCGAAGACGATGCTGTTCGGGCTCACGCCCGGAGATCCGCTGTCGCTGGCCATGGCCGCCCTCGCGCTGACGCTGATCGCCGGCGTGGCGAGCTACCTGCCGGCGTGGCGCGCCTCGCGCCTCGAGCCGACGCAGGCGCTGCGCGAGGAGTAGTTTCAAGACCTGTGGCGTCCGGCTTCAGTAATCTGGTAATCGGGAATTTATTGATGAACTGACAGTCAATCTGGCAATCCAATTACCCGATTACCAGGTTACTCGATTACCTCGATGCAGATTCGTCGCCAAGTGCCCGAAATGCGATGCCGGCCTGCCCGTCAGTGCCGCCGAGGCGCCGTCTGCCATCAAGTGCGGTCGCTGCGGCTCCGAGATCGCGCTCGCGTTCAGCGAAGCCGTCCGCGCCGACCGGTCAGTCGACCAGTGTCCCGTCTGCAGCGGCACGGATTTCTACATCCGGAAAGACTTCGATCCCAAGGTCGGCCTGACGGTCGTGATTATCGGCGCGCTGATCAGCGCCGGGTTCTACTGGTTCGGCAAGGACCTCATCGCGTACAGCATCCTCGCCGCCGCGGCGCTGATCGATCTCGTCGTCTACGGCCGTTTGAAAGACGTCACGGTCTGCTATCGCTGTCACACCGAATTCCGCGGCGCCTACGCCCGGACGGCGCGCCGCATTCGATCTCCACACGGCTGACGTGCTGGAGGTCGAGTACCAGCGACGGATCGGGCGCCGATGAGAATCGGGTAATTGGGTAATCTGGTAATCGGGTAATTTATTGGGGATTGGGGGATTGGCGAGGTCTCGGTCGTTCGTTGCCGGGTAGTCGTTCCCCTTGTGTCTCTGTTTGGAACGCGCGGTTCCAACCGACGCCGAGAAAATCGCTGAGAGTTCTGTGGCTTCTTGGTGAAGGCGTCCGACTTCCTTGGAGGTGATCAATTTCGCATCCACGGATGAATTCGAGCCAGCCTTGGCTCTCGATCAGCTTCCTCGGCGACAACGCCAATCTTTGCCGTGAATTCATCGTGCGATCGACCCCGGCACGCTGCGCGGTAGTTGAAGGCGGTGCCCGTCGAGGATCTTGCCAGCTGCCGCTTGATGGTGGGTCCCGGTTCCTCGAACGGTAGCTGTTTCAGCAGCGGCACAGACATCCAACGCAAACCGCATCGTTCGTCGCTTGAGGAGCTCTGCTTGTTCGCTCATGGAGGAAGCGTCAAAGCAGAGCGGATGCCAAGATCTGCGTGAATCACCGAAAACCGTGCAAATCATTCAATCGAACAAATCGACCAATTCAATTACCCGATTACCAAATTACCCGATTACCCGATCGCGCGATCTCAGAAGAGCGTGACCTCGACGACCGTGCCTTCCTCGATGGCGGCGGTGTTTGCTGGAATCTCGATGTAGCCGTCGGCCTGCGACAGGCTCGTGATGTCGCCGGATCCTTTGAACGCCGGGAACGCGGCGCCGTCGCGCAGGCGCACGGTGTAGAACTGGTGGCGGTTCACGACCGACGCGATGCGGCGGCCCAGCGGGACCCGAGACGTGCGTGCGACGAGCGGCGGCAGCCGCGCGACGGCGCGGAGGAACGGGACGAGCAGGATGTAGGCGTTCGACAGGCACGAAGTCGGATTGCCGGGCATCCCGAAGAACAGCGTCTCGCCAACGCGCGCGAACGCCGTCGGCTTTCCGGGCCTGACGGCGATGCCGTGAAAGATCATCTCGCCGCGCGCGGCAATCGCATCGACGATCAGGTCGCGCTCGCCGACGGAACTGCCGCCGGAGAACACCACGAGATCCGCCTCCATGCAGCGATCGAGCGCGGCGACGAGCGCGTCGATCGTGTCCTGCGCCGGCCGGTGCGGCTCGGGGATGCCGCCGTGCGCGGACACGACGGCGCTCAAGGTGAAGCGGTTCACGTCGAAGATCTGACCCGGCGCCAGCGGCTGGCCGGGATCGACGACCTCGTTGCCGGTCGAAAGAATGGCCACGCGCGGCTTCGCGAACACCTCGACGCTCGCGCGGCCAATCGCCGCGAGCGCGCCGACCTTGCTCGGCGTCAGGACTTCGCCGGACCGGACGACGACGTCACCGGTCTGGATGTCCGCACCTCGTCGGGCGACGTGCTGGCCGGCCGTCGCAGCGGCGTGGAACGCGATCTGATCGTCGCCGTTCTTCGCCGTCTCCTCGACCATGACCACCGCGTCGGCCCCGGCCGGCAACGGCGCGCCGGTCGCGATTTCCGCGCACGTGCCGCGCTGAACGGTGACCGACGGCAGCGCGCCCGTGTAAATCCGATCGACCAGGCGCAACGGCGTGGGCGTCGATTTCGACGCGCCCTGGAGATCCTCGGCGATCACCGCGTAGCCATCCATGGCCGACCGCGCGAACGGCGGAACGTCGAGCGACGACTGGACGTCGGCGGCAGCGACGCGGCCGCCGGCCTCGTCGAGCGCGACGATGCTCGGTGCGCGCGATCGGGCGGACGTTCGCGTCGAGCCGTCGCCGCGCTTCGTCGAGCGAGATCGTGGAGGTGAACGGTCGCATCTGTAGGTCCGGCTAAAGCCGGACCCCACGAGGATAGAAGATAATGCGCCGACGAGAAGACGAGTCGAGACGAATCGAGGTACGTGGGGTCCGGCTTTAGCCGGACCTACCGCGAAGCCTGTTGCACCAGATGTCCCAGTTCCGGAATCACCAGTCGTTCCATCGCCAGCCGCACAGCGTTTTCTGATCCAGGCAGCGAGACGACGATGCGGCCGTTCGCGAGACCGGCACAGGCCCGGCTCATCATCGCGGCGGCGCCGATCTGCTCGTAGCTCAACATCCGAAACAGCTCGCCGAATCCGTCGAGCCGCTTCTCGAGCAGCGCCGCGATCGCCTCGTAGGTGCTGTCGCGCGACGTGATGCCCGTTCCGCCGGTCGTGATGATCACCTGCACGTCTGGCGCGGCGAGCTGCTGTTGAATGGTGCGGCGCACCTCGTCGGGATCGTCCTTCACGATGGCGCGACCCGAAACCACGTGGCCGGCCCCGGCCAACAGATCCGCAATTGCGCGGCCGCTCGTGTCGGTGTCTTGCGTGCGCGTGTCGCTCACCGTGAGGACGAAGCAGCGGATCGATCGCGGAGCGGCTGCTTTGTGCTCTGCGTCCGCGCGTTGCGGCATCGGCCGCCATGTTACCATCGCGCCATGCACGCCTTGATCGGCCACGAAAGCACGAAAACACGAAGAACGAATGCGTTGGTTTCGTGCTTTCGTGTTTTCGTGGCGTGTTCGCTGGCCGTTGCGAGCGTGATCGCCGCGTCCCCCAAGCGCCCCCTCGATCCTGCCGCCGCGCGATGGGTCGAGCAGACGCTGAAGAAGATGACGCTCGACGAGAAGATCGGCCAGCTGCTCGTCACGTCGTTGAATGCCACGTTCACCAGCACCGACAGCGACGCCTACGCGCGCCTGCATCATCTCGTTCGCGACGTGAAGGTCGGCGGGATCATCGTGTTCGGTGGGACCGAGGCGCTGCCGGCGCTGATGCTCAATCCCGTCTACGGCGTGGGCGGGAATGCCGCGCGAAAGGGCGATCCCTATGCGGCGGCCGCGCTGCTGAATCGGTTGCAGCGCGAGGCCGACGATCCCGTTGCTCAACTCCGCGGACTTCGAAGGCGGCGTCGGCTACCGGTTGAACGGCGCCACGCGCCTGCCGCGCGCGATGGCGATCGGCGCCTCGCGCGATACCGATCTGGCCTACCGGGCCGGACGCTTGTGCGCGATCGAAGGGCGCGCCCTCGGCGTCGCCGTGAATTTCTATCCGATCGTCGACGTCAACAACAACGCGCGCAATCCCATCATCAACATCCGGTCCTTCGGCGAAGACGTGCAGCTCGTGTCAGACATGGCTCGCGCCTATATCCGTGGCGTCGAGGACGGCGGCATGATCTCCACGGCCAAGCATTTCCCCGGCCACGGCGACACGACGGTCGATACGCATCTGGGCCTCGCGGTGATCGAGCATCCGCGCGCGCATCTCGATCAGATCGAACTGCCGCCGTTTCAGGCCGCGATCGACGGCGGCGCCGGTGCGGTGATGACCTCGCACATCGCGCTGCCCGCGCTCGATTCCGGCACGGTCCCCGGCATCGCGCAGACGCTGCCGGTGCCGGCGACGTTCAGCCGGCCGATTCTCACGGGACTGCTGCGCGACGAGATGAAGTTCGACGGCCTCATCTACACCGATTCGATGTCGATGTTCGCGATTTCGCAGAACGTGCCGCCCGACCGTGCCGCCGCGCTGGCCGTGCTGGCCGGCGCCGATCAGGTGCTGCACTCGCCGGATGACGATGCGGCGTTCCGCGGGATCAAGGCGGCGGTTGCCGCCGGCGAGATCGCCGAGGCGCAGATCACGCGGTCGGTGGAGCGGATCCTGACGACCAAAGCTCGCCTCGGTCTTCACGTCAACCGCACCGTCGATCTGGCGGCCATCGACAGCAAGCTCGCGACGCAAGGAGCATCAACAGACCAACGCGGAGCTGAGCGCGCGCGCGCTCACGCTCATCAAGGATGAGCGAAACCAGGTTCCGCTCAACCTCCCTCCATCGGCGAATGTGCTGTATTTGTCGGTCGTCGATTACTCGAGCGGCTGGATCGAGGGCATGCCGAGCCGGACGTTCGTTCCCGAGCTGAAGAAGCGCTGGCCCAACGTCACCGGCGTCGAGCTGTCCGATCGGATGACCGCCGATCAAGCGGATCTCGTTCGCTCCCTCGCTCGACGGGCCGACGCGATCGTGGCGTCGGTGTTCGTCCGCATCGCGTCGTTCAGCGGACGGATGGATCTCTCGGACCGGCAGGTCGCGCTGCTCGAGGGCCTGGCCGCCCTCAACAAGCCCTACGTCGCCGTCATGTTCGGCAATCCCTACACCGCGACATTCCTCACCAAGCTGCCGACGATGCTGCTGGCGTTCGAGGCGTTCGACGGCGTCGAACTGGCCGCGGTGCGCGCGCTGGCGGGCGAGGCGCCGATTCGAGGCAAGCTCCCGATCTCGCTGCCGGGGATGTTCCCGTTCGGGCACGGGCTGGAGCGAGCCGCTCGCGCTAAACGCCGTAGGACCAGCGGTCGTACGTGGGGTCCGGCTTTAGCCGGACCTACAGGACGATCTGCGTTCGCTGTAGGTCCGCCTGAAGGCGGACCTCACGTACGACACCGATCCGAAAACGCTATGCCGCTACGAATCCGCGGCGTGATGCCGCACGTCCCGCGCGGCCACGATGAAAATCACGTCTTCGGCGATGTTGGTGGCATGGTCGCCGACCCGTTCCAGGTGCCGCGAGATCAGAATGAGATCGAGCGCCGGCTCGATCGTCCGCGGCTCGCCGATCATGTAGGTGAGCAGCTCGCGAAACACCTGGTTCTTGAGCGTGTCGAGCCTGTCGTCTCGATCCAGCACGCTCTGGGCGGCCGACAGGTCGTGTGAGACGAACGCGTCCAGCGCATCGTGCAGCATCGCCTGCGCCAGCGCCCCCATCCGGGGAATGTCCACGAGCGCTTTCACCGGCGGGTGCGAGATGTAGCGTTGCGCGGCCTCGGCGATGTTGACCGCGAGGTCGCCGACGCGCTCGAGATCGCTGTTGATCTTGACCGCCGCGACGATCGACCGCAGGTCGCTCGCCATCGGCTGGTGCAGCGCGAGCAGCTTGAAGGCGCGATCGTCGATCTCGAGCTGCAGGCGGTTGATGTCGTGGTCGCCGTCGATCACCGTCGTCATCATCGACGGCTCCCGCTCCACCAGGCCGCGCACCGCCTGTTGGACGCGCTCCTCCGCCAGCCCGCCCATCGTGAGCAGCCGCTGCTTCAGCCGATCGAGCTCGTCGGCGAAATGACGCTTGGCGCGGTCGTCGTTGGCTCGTCATCCGAATCGGCCCGTGACGTAGTCTTCGGTCAGCTTCTCGCGCGGGTTCGTGAAGATCGTCTCGGTCCGCCCCGTCTCGACCAGCCGGCCGAGCCAGAAGAACGCCGTCACATCCGACACCCGCGCCGCCTGCTGCATGTTGTGCGTGACGATGACGATGGTGTAGTCGCGTTTGAGCGTGTAAATCAGCTCTTCGATCCGCTGCGTCGCGATCGGATCGAGCGCCGACGCCGGCTCGTCCATCAGCAGCACGTCGGGCTCCACCGCCAGCGCGCGCGCGATGCACAGCCGCTGCTGCTGCCCGCCCGAGAGCGCCAGCGCCGACTCGTGCAGGCGATCCTTCACTTCGTCCCAGAGCGCCGCGCGGCGCAGGCTGTGCTCGACGCGCCGCCGCAGATCGCCGCGCGACGCGGCCAGCCGGTTGATCTGGATCCCGTAGGCGACGTTGTCGAACACCGACTTGGGAAACGGATTCGACCGCTGAAACACCATGCCGACCCGCCGCCGCAGCGCCACGATGTCCACGCCGGCGGCGTAGATATCGGCGCCGTCGAGCGTCACCGCCCCGCGGATGCGGGTTCGCGGAATCAGGTCGTTCATCCGGTTCAGCGTGCGCAGGAACGTCGACTTCCCGCAGCCCGACGGCCCGATGCACGCCGTCACCTGGTGCGCCTCGATGTCGAGCGTGACGTCGGCCAGCGCCTGCTTCTCGCCATAGAAGAGGTCGAGTCCTCGCGCCGCGATTTTTGTCATCGTGCGGCTGGCGGGCCCTGCGGGCGCAGGCCAGGCAGGCAGGCGCAACATACATGTTAAGCGTATGAACGGGGCTTTTCCGCAGTATTGCCGCGCTGTTAAATCCAGGTAAACACGCGGAGGCGCCGCGGGCTGGCGACTATACTGAATCCACGATGAGTCGCATCCTGATCATCGAAGACGACGCCGACATTGCGGAGCTGGTCAAGCTGTATCTGGAGAAAGCCGGCCACACCGTCGAGGCGATCGACTCCGGCGAGCTCGGGGTCTCGCGCCTGCGGGACGATCCGCCGGACCTGCTGATTCTCGACGTCATGCTGCCGGGCGTCGACGGCCTCACGTTGTGCCGCGACGTGCGAGCGCGTGCAGCCACGGCGGCCATTCCGATCATCATCCTGAGCGCCCGCGCCGACGAGTCGGATCGGATCCACGGTCTCGAGCTGGGCGCGGACGATTACGTCGTCAAGCCGTTCAGTCCCAAGGAGCTCGTCGCGCGCGTCGCCGCCCTCGAGCGCAGAACGCGGCCGCTCGGCGCGGATGCCGCGCCGCTGCAGTACGGCGCGCTCACGATGGACCGCGACCGGCACCGCGTCGTCAGCGAGGGGCAGGAGGTGTCGTTGACGGCCAAGGAATTCCTGCTGCTCGAATATTTCCTCAGGCACTGCGGGCGCGTGGTGTCGCGTGAGCGGCTGCTGACCGACGTCTGGGGCTATCGCTACGCGGGCGGCACACGCACGGTGGACGTGCACGTGCGCCGGCTGCGGAAGAAGCTGCCGGCGCTCTGCGAGTCGCTCGCGACCGTGCACCAGTTCGGCTACAAGCTGCTCGAGCGCGCGACCGATTCCGACCCTGCGGTGGCGCACACAAGCGCGTAGTTACGAATGCGCGGTGGGTTTCGCACCAAGATTTTCTTCGCCATCTTCTCGGTTGCCGCGGCCGTTCTGATTGCGGGCGCGGCCATCACGGCCACCGCCCTTCGCCGCCAGGCCTACGATCGAATCGAAACCGGCCTCGTCGGCCAGACGAAGCTCGCGGCCGAGCTCCTGTCGCATCGCGCGGCGGTCAGCTCGACGCAAGAGCTGCAGGACGAGGCCGTGGCGATCGGGCGCGACATCGGCGCCCGCGTCACCTTGATCGCAGCCGACGGCAGCGTCACCGGGGATTCGTCGCAGGACGACGCCGGTCTGGCGGCGCTGGAGAACCACGGCAGCCGCCCGGAAGTCGGCGACGCGCGCGCCCGCGGCCTTGGCGTGGCCACGCGGTTCAGCGCGACGCTCGGGATCGACATGCTCTACGTCGCGGTCCCGGTTCGCCATCCTTCAATTGCCTTCGTGCGGGTTGCGCTGCCGTTGACCGACATCCGGCGGCAGCTGCGCGCCATCTGGACTTCGGCGGCGTTCGCGCTGCTGTTCTCGGTTGTCGCCGCGGCGGGCATGGCGTGGGTCTCGTCGAAGCTCCTCGTCCGGCGGCTGGATCGCCTGGCCACCGGCGTCCGGCGGTACGCGGCGGGCGAGGCGCCGGCGCCGCCGACAGACTACGAGGACGATGAGATTGGGACGGTGGCGCGGGCGCTCGACGAGGCGGTGCAACGGCTTGGCGAACGCGCCTCCGACCTGGCTCGCGACCGCACGCGCATGGAGGCCATTCTCGGCGGCATGGTCGAAGGTGTGCTCGTGGTCGATTCCAGGGATCGCGTGCAGCTGGTGAACGCGGCCGCCCGGGACATGCTCCGGCTGGACGCGTCGGCGATCGGCCGGCATCACGTGGAATGCATTCGCCATCCGGGCGTCGTCGCGCAGCTTGCGGCGGTGCGCAACAAGATGGGCGACCTCGCGCCGGCGGTCGTCGCCGAAGGCAACCGCGTGTTCGTGGCGCGCGCCGCGCCGGTGACCGACGCGCAGGGCCGTGGCGCCGTGCTCGTCCTGCACGACATCACCGATCTGCAGCGCGCCGACCAAATCCGCCGCGACTTCGTCGCCAACGTGTCGCACGAGCTGCGGACGCCGCTGACGGCGATTCGTGGATATGTCGAAGCGCTCAGCGACGGGTTGAGCGATCCGGTCGAGTCGCGCAAGTTTCTCGAGATCATCGCGCGCCATACCGCTCGCATGGAGCGGCTGGTCAACGATCTCCTGCGGCTGGCGCGGCTGGAGGCCGGACAGGAACCGCCGGAATACTCGTCCTGTCATGTCGAGAGTCTGGTCGGCGCCGTCGTCGCGGACCTGCAGCCGGCCATCGATGCCAGACGCCAGCGCGTGCACGTGCACGTCGACCCGTCCGTGGCGACCATCGTCGGCGATCCGGCGCAGTTGCACGACGCGCTGCGCAACCTGATCGAGAACGCGACGATCTATTCGCGCGAAGGCGGCGTCACCACCATCGAGGCGCGGCGCCAGGACGATCGCTTCGTCCTCACGGTGTCCGACGAGGGCCCGGGCATTCCGCCCTCCGACGTGTCGCGCGTGTTCGAGCGCTTCTATCGCGTCGACAAGGCGCGTTCGCGGGATTCGGGCGGGACCGGCCTCGGCCTCGCGATCGTCAAGCACCTCGTGGAGCGGATGGACGGGTCGGTCGAAGCGGCGAATCGCGACCGCGGCGGCGCGGTGTTCACGATCAGGCTTCCGCTCGCCCCAACCGCCCAGCCGGTCGCGTCGTAGACTACTCGACTCGAAATCGCGAATGCTGAACCTGTCAATCGTGTTCTTCGTCGTTTTCGTGATTTCGGTGGCTGTTTTGAATGACGCTGCTCACGGGACAAGTTGCTGGCTCGCCTTGCCGAGATGGGCGCCTCGCCGGATTATCAACGGCTCGCCGCCGAGGTCCTCGGCATCCGCAACGCCCCGTCCGAGCTGGCGCGCCGGCTCGTTTCGCAGGCGCTCGTCGTCGAAGATCGCCGCGACGTGTGGCGCCGCACGGGCGAGCGGATCTGCCGCGACGCGCCGGTGACGCCAGGCGTGTATGTGTTGCAGGACGAGGAGGGCCGTCCGATCTACGTGGGCAAAGCGGTGAACGTGAGACGACGTCTGCGCGCGCACTTCGCCGGACGCCGCTGGCGCGCGATCACGCCGGCGATGTCTCGTGTGGCCGACGCCGAGTGGATCGAGGTCGGCTCAGAGGTCGAAGCGCTGCTGCGGGAATCGGCGCTGATTCACGAGCTGCGGCCAGCGGTGAACGTCCAGATCGGCGCGCCGGCGTTGAAGACGCGCGCCATCGCGCCCGCCCTCGTCCGCGACGTGCTCGTCCTCGTGCCATCGGCCGAGGAGGACTCGGTGGAACTCGTGGGCGCGCGGGCTGATGGCGGCTGGATGATTCAGCGCACGCGCCGGAGCGGCGCCGATCTCGCGGTCCACGCGCAGCGCGTGATGCGGTTCTTCCGATCGGTGCTGCCGCGGCGCGGGAAGGTGTCGCCGCCGCTCGCGCCGATCGTGTTTTCCTGGCTCGCCCGGCGCGGGTCGTCGGCCACCCGCCTCGATCCGCGCGATGTGCGCGACGCGCGCGAGCTGCGCGCGCGCCTCGCGGCGCTGTTTCGGGACGAGCGGCTGTTTCACGAGCGGCTCGACCAGCGCTAAGGCCGTGCTAGACTTGAAAGTTCTGACCTCTTCGGGGCCCATAGCTCAGTTGGATAGAGCGTCTGGCTACGAACCAGGAGGTCGCAGGTTCGAGTCCTGCTGGGCCCGCTTCCTCACGTGCGCGAAAAAGCTTTCCACCACTCCGTCGGGAAGCGCCGCTACGCCATCCATGCCGGATTCCTTTCGGGCACGTGGAGCCGACGTGACACAGCCGAGCAGAGCGAAGGGACTTTCTGGCGCGATCGTCCTGGCCGTCTTGCTCGCGAGCGGCGACAGCATTGTGGAGCTATCCGCCGCCCGGCCGGCGTCCCCACAGCGAGGATCCATGTCACCGACTCAGCGGCAGACGACGTTCGGCGCGGTGGTCGGCACCGATCTCTCAGCTGCGAATGGCACGTACGTCTGGAAGGGCGTGCCATACGCCAAGCCGCCGGTCGGCGAACTGCGGTGGAAGGCGCCAGTGGACCCCGACCCGTGGACGTCGCCCAGACTCACGCAGCAGTTCGGCAACGCCTGCGCGCAGGCGAGCCGCCTCTACGGCCCCGGTCTGAACAACAAGTACGACGCCACGATCGGCACATCGCTCGGCAAGACGGTCGGCTCCGAGGATTGCCTCTACCTGAACATCTGGCGGCCGGCCGGCGCGGCCGCGCAGCTGCCGGTGATCGTCTGGGTGCACGGCGGCAGCAACATCTCCGGCTACACCGCCGATCCGATGTACGACGGCGCCAACCTCGCCCGCACCGCCAACGCCGTCGTCGTGTCCGTGAACTACCGGCTCGGCGTGCTGGGCTTCTTCAACCTCGGGCAACTGAAGACCGGCAATCCGCTCGACGACTCGGGCAACTTCGCGCTGCTCGACATCATCAAGGCGCTGCAGTTCGTCCATCGCAACATCGCCGCCTTCGGGGGCGATCCGGGCAACGTCACGCTGATGGGCGAGTCGGCCGGCGCGGTGAACGTCTACGCGGTGATGACGTCGCCGCTGCTCGTCGATGCCAATCCGGCGATGGTGCACAAACTGCTGCCGATCAGCGGCGGCATTTCGCCGGCGAGCGAACTGCCCGCCGGCAGCGTCGCGACGCTCGCGCCCGCCTGCGGCCTTCCGCGGCCAGGCCGATCTCCTGCTGCGAGAGTTGGTGATCGGCGACGGCCTGGCGGCCGACGCCGCCGGCGGCGACGGCGCTCGTCGCGTCGAAGTCCGCGACGGAGATCGCCGCCTACATGCGCGGCAAGAGCGCCGATGCCATCTGGACGACGGTCGCTGACGAAGCTGGCGCCCGTCAACGCCGGCGGCTCGGGACCGATTCCCGACGGCCACGTGCTGCCGCCGAACCCGATCGCCGCCATCAGGGCCGGACGCTACGTGAAGGGGCCGATGCTCGTCGGCAACACGCGCGACGAAGGCAAGCTGTTCCCGACGCTGCTGCCGCTCGTCGGCGGCGCGGCGGGACGGCTGCTGAACGACGCCACGGTGTTCTCGACGGCGTTCAACTACAACCCGGACGCGGCGCCGCACGACGACGCGTCGAACAGTGGATTCCCGCCTCGTACCTGCCGGCGACGACGCCGGGACCGGCTTCAATGCGAAGACCGAACAGCTCACGCGCGTGTTCTTCCTGGCCAGCCGCGACAGCGTGCTGAACGCGCTGAAAACGCAGCAGAGCAACATCTGGTACTACCGCTTCGACTGGGACGAGCTGCCGTCGCCGTTCGACGTCATCTACGGCGCGTCGCACGCGCTTCGACTTGCCGTTCGCCTTCGGCAACTTCGGGCCGTCGCTGTACGCGAACATCTCGTACACGCGGGCCAACGAGCCGGGCCGGCTGGCGCTGTCGGACGCGATGATGCGCAGCATCGGCGCCTTCGCGCGCACCGGCGATCCGAACAACGCCGCGCTCGGCGTCACGTGGCCGACGTGGCCGTCGATGCTGCTGTTCGATGCCACGCCGACAGCGAAGGCCATCTCGGTGCAGTGAGGCGTCAGCGCTCACGAGGATGCGGGTCGCGCCGCGCACCCGCCAGGCTTGAACACGCGCTCGGTCGATGCCGGGTACTTCGTGAGCGCGCCCCCAACACGCCTGGGACGAGCGACGAGCTCACCGCCGCAGTTCGGGCAGCGGCCCTTCAGGACGCCTTCTGCACACGACCGGCAGAACGTGCACTCGAACGAGCATATCCGCGCCTCGGTCGAGTCGGGCCGCAGGTCGCGATTGCAGCACTCGCAGTTGGGTCGAAGTTGCAGCATGAATGGCGCCCGCTATTTCAACGTGCTGACGAACGCACCGAATTCGCGCAGGACGTCGGCCTCGTGGATGCTGAAGACGTAGTGGTTCGCTCCCGGCGCTCGAACCACGCGTGCGTCGGGACCTGCTTCTCGACGGCGGACTGCTGCGCCCCTCGCAACGCGGTGCCCGGATCGGTGGTCGACGGGGGAATCCCGCGGGCATCGCGCAGAGCGTGAGCGCCGGTACCCGAATTTCGAGAACGACTGCACGCCGATCTGGATGGCGGTCGGGGACCGATGGTGGTGCGCGCGGCAGCCCGCCTGAGAGGACTTACTTGGGATGCCCAATCTCGGGAACAGCCCGTCCCGAGAAAGCCCTCGAGCGGCTGCTCATCGCTATTGCCCATCCGCAGAATGACGGTCGTCTTGAGGCTGAAGGCGCGGATGAGGTAGCGCGACGCCACCTTGGCGGCAGCACCTTGAGCGCGAGCGATATCTTAGGCCGCGAGTTGGACAACGCCGCGGATGGTGACCGTAGGTATCGCGGCCCCGGGGCCCGCCAACCTTCGCTCGCTGCAAGTCTCGACCGAGCCTCGGTTGGCAAGCCATTCTCAGTTTCGATCGCGTGCGCGAACGGGTCGAATGGCTTTTTGTACGTCGGACACGATCGAGTGTGCAGTTCGATCGCACCGACCGGGACTGGCGCCACGTCAAGATTGTCGGCGCACATCACACCTCGCACGTCGCACCTCGCTCACATTTCAGGGGACGTCCGCTCTAAAAGTTCACGGTTTGACGGAGACAACCAGGGTTTCTGAGCTTCCGTCCGTCATTTTCACGCGGTGGGCGAACCAGAACGACAGGTCGTCAACCGGATCGACCGCGGCCCACGCGTAGTCGATCCTGACCGGCGGCTCCAAAAAAGGGGGATGCGGACGGGACCATACGTGGACTTCGGGCGACGGCGCGGCGTCGCTCGAGCGCCAGATGACGTACAGGAGCTGATTGCCGCCGCCGCGGACGAACGCAATCAGCTCGTCCCCCGCGGCGTTGACCGCGATGGCCGAATGCGTGTCGGCGATATAGAACGGCATCGCCTGTTCGAGCCAGGCCGCTCGATATCCGGCAGCCGGCGATGTCGACAGCTGCAACGACTGACCGCTCGACGTCAGAGGGACGCGTGCGACGCGATTACGTGGTGTGTTCAAGAACGCGTCCGACGGATTGTCGGCATACCAAGCCATGTGCAATCCGCCACTGCGGTAGACGGTCTGTGCCATCCACCCGGGCAAGTCGACGTCCGGCAGCGCTTGCGACGCCTGGATCAGGGGCGGTTTGACGCCCTGCATCAATGGCTCGGAAAACGCGAACACGTCGAATACGTCTCCGCCGGACATCTGGCGACTGCCGACGAGCAGCGTGAGACCGATCAGCCCCGGCCCGGCGTGGACGGCAGGCGCGGGGTTCAGGTGGCCGTTGAGATCCTTCGAATACAACTTGAAATAGGCGGGCAACGGATTACCCCCACGCAGGTCCGAAAGGCGAAAGACCATGGCAGCCATGCCTTGGGCCATCTCGGTGCCTTTGTGTCCGACGACGAACGTGTTGCCCCACGGATTCACGCTGCCCCAAGGCCAGTCCTGAACGTTGTTCTCCGTGATGGCGTAGGTGTGGAAGCCGTCTCGCGGATCCGCCGTCTTCGAAATCGCGAACACCGCGTGCCGACGAGTGAGTTCACAATGTGATGAATCGGGAACGGGGTAGATCTCTTCGGCGATGGGGTATGGCTCGTACTCACCGCAGATGCCAAGTTCCGCGTACTCCTCATTTTTGTGATTCTCATCGGCCCAAATGTCCGTAAACAGCTGGTTGCGAACGTGCGCCAGCAGGAGAAAGCGATTCTCCCCGGCATCGAAATACGCACGCAAATCATAGAAGTCAGAGATGCAGTAGCCGTTCTTCGTTTTCGTCAGCGGATAGTCGGGCGAGTCGCAGTCCTTGGGGAAGCCGGCAAACTCGTTGAGGTCCGTCGAGCTGCCGGGAGTGATGAAGTCGGCGAAGATGTCGTCCACACTAGGACGTGGGCCGATGTGATTCTTGACAGGCAGGTCGATACCATTCTTGTCCAAGAAAACGAGCGAGCCAGCCTGCGACGCAATCATGAAGTTGCGTCCGACGGCAATCATCGGATCCGGGCCGTCGATTCCCGGCCTGTGGATGATGCCGCGTCCCACCGGTCCGATTGTGTGCGGGGGCGCCAGTTGAAACCCGTAGTCAGGCAGCGGAGCGATATCGAAGTCGCCAGGCGGCGCGGGCGACAGCCTGCGCGGACGAGCGACCGTGTCGTTTGTGCCACCCGGGAGGCCTGGCGTTGGCCATTCGCTCTTGAGCACGGCGGGCGGCGGCAAGCCGCCCTGGTGAATGACCGGGATGGCCTTCTCGGAGGAGTGAGGTGGGCCGGCAGTCAGATGAGTGGTCCCGATATCCGCCGTCAGAATCGTTGCCGCACCAAAGATCGTCGCGACATAGAGGGCTCGGCGCAGTGGGCTCGCAGCTGCCGCACGCGTGCGAGCAATGCGGACCTTCGTGGCCTCGATATTCTTCATGATGTATCTCCCCTACTGGAGTTCACGTGAGTTGGGACGGTCCCCGAATCAGAAATCAAAGTGGTGGCACGCGTAATAGCCGAACGGCAGCAGGAATCCTCGCCGTGCCCGGGCAGGCAGGGCTGCCCGTGGTAGTGATCCGCGCGCACGAGACTCTCGGTACCAGGAACGGCGCGGAATCGGCGCCGACGTCCGAGGTGTCGAACACCTTCACCTGGATGTGCACGCTCGATCCGATTTCGGCGTGCGGGTCTTCGCAGTGCACGCCGTGGCCGGGAACGTGCACGCAGTGCCGGCCGGCTTGGGCGAGGCGATCGGCGTGTTTCCGTCTCCGGCACGTAGGGACGGACTGGGGCCAGTCACGCCGGCTGTCCCGAGCGCCGACGGGCTCAGCGGCGTCTGCGAACAGGCCGACGCCAGGACCGCGACAGCGCACGTAAAGAGGAACGCGACGACGGTGGCGGTGCGTCGCTGTTGTGTCATGGGAGCCTCCTCGAGGCACCAAACCTATGCGGCCACGCGCGCCGAGTCATGACACGGCGCTGACACCGCGGTGATGATCCGCTGATACCCGCGAATTCCTCGCAAAACTGCCGAACCCAAGTCGGTTGAACCGCCGGGGCGGCCGCCATACCATGGACGCGTCCGCATCGGGGGAGCGACATGCCGGCATACGTGCGGTACAACGGCCCGTTCATGCTCGATCCCGCGTCGTTCCGCGTGATGAGCGGCCAGGCAGCCGTGCCGCTGACGCCGAAGGCGTTCGAGATCCTCGCGCTCCTCGTGCGTGAGCGACGCCGCGCCCTCACCAAGCAGGAGCTGTTCGATGCCGTATGGCCGAACACGGCCGTTACCGAGAACACGCTGACGCAGCGGATCAAGGAAATCCGCGAGGCGCTCGGCGACCGGGCGCAGGAATCGGTCTACATCCGCACGCTTCCCCGCGTGGGGTTCCAGTTCGTCGCAGAGGCCGAAATGGACGCCGAGTCGGCAGTCGAGGGAGCCTTGCCGGCCGCCGGCCCACCGCCGCGCACCTCGGTACCGGGCGTTCCCGCCGCGGCTCCGGAGCCGGTCGATCGGGCGGGGCGGTTCGGAAACGCGAACGCTCGCGCGTGGAGGCGACGGCTGACGGCTGCCGTTGCCATCGCAATCGTGGCCACGGCCGCCGTTCTGATCGACGTGACCCGTCGAGCCGGCCCGGCGCCGGAAACGGAAGCGCCGAACCGCCGCGTGATGCTCGCAATTCTGCCGTTCGAGAACCTGAGCGGCAATCCCGAACAGGCACACATCGGCGACGGACTAACCGAAGAGATGATCGCCGAGCTGGGCGACTCGATCCAGCGCACCTTGGCGTGATCGCACGCACCTCGGTGATGGCCTACCAGTCGACAACGAAAAGCGTGGCAGAAATCGCGCGGGAGCTGGGCGTCGATTTCGTCCTGGAAGGAAGCGTCCGCCGCGAAGAGGATCGCGTGCGCATCGTGGCGCAGCTCGTTCGGGCGAGCGATCAGACACACGTCTGGGCCGAACACTACGACCGCGACGTGCGCAGCATCCTGTCGCTTCAGAGTGAGGTCGCCCGAGCCATCGCGCGCCGGACGCGCAGCACGCTCTCGGCCGAAGCCAACGGCCCGCCTGAAAGCGTCCCGAGCGCTCATCCCGACGCGTATCAGGCGTACCTGAAAGGGCGATTCTTCCTCAACCGGCGTACCGGCGATGCGATCCCGAGCGCCCTCGAGCAGTTTCAACAGGCGATCGCCATCGAGCCCTCCTACGCACAGGCATACGCTGGACTCGCCGATGCGCATGAACTGATGGCAAGCTACGCCAACGCGGCGCCTCACGAATCGTTGGAGCGCGGCATGGTGGCGGCTCGGCGCGCCCTGAAGCGAACCCCCGGTTATCGGAAGCGCATGCATCGCTGGGATCGATTCATGCGAGCTACATGTGGAACTGGGAGGAGGCCGAGAAAGCCTACACACGCGCGCTGGATCTGAACCCGAGCAATGCTCTGGCGCACAAGGGCTACGGCGAGCTGCTGTCGGTTCTCGGCCGCCATGACGACGCGATCGCGGAAGCCGGGCGGGCCCTCCAACTCGATCCGCTGTCGCTTCTACGACGCGAACCTGGGAATCACCTGATCACCGGGCTCGCCGCTATGACGACGCGCTGAAGCAGATCGAGCAGACGCTGCGCATGGATCCGAACTACATGCTGGGGCATCTGAATCTCGGGCTGATTCTCGCAGCCAGAAAGTCCTATGACGCTGCCGCCCTCGCGTTTCAGCGCGCCAGCAGCTATTCGCCGGCGTACGAGGACGCGCGTGGACTGCTGGCCTACGCGTACGCGAAGGCGGGGCGACACGCGGAGGCGAAAGCGATTGGAGCGGAGGTTCATCGTTCCTCGCCGGTGCGCCCCATGTCGGGATATGTTCGCGCACACTACTACCTGGGATACGGCGACGAGGAGCAGGCTATTACTGAGCTGGAGCGCGCGGTCACCAGCGAAGCTGGCTCGTCTCATTGCTCAAGGTCGACCCGCTTCGACCAACTGCGGCCTCATCCGCGGTTCCAGGCGCTGCTGCGACGGATGCGGTTCCCCGAGTAGAATTCGCTCGCTTTCTCGAAGCAAGAAAGCAAGCCGCCTGCGAATCACGTTGAGCGGGCGGATGGTCGTGCAGGCGAGTCTCCTGTTTTCGGGTACGATTCTCGGACGGCAATCGAACGCTGTCCGGCACGCTGACCTGGCGGCGTGGCTGAAATGCCTGAGCGGTCCGGATTGTCGACGAGGCTGAACCGATGACCGACATCGATCGCCGCACCTTCCTGACCGCAGCTCTGGGGATGGTGACAGCGCCGTGTGCCACACGCGCTGCGGATGCTGTTGCCCAGGGCGCCGGCTCACCTCCGAATCGGCGCTGGATCGACTTACACCATCACTTCGCGCCTCGCTGCCTGGATCGCCGACGTCCGGGAAAACCGTTGCTCCAACCGGCCAACACGCGGTGGACCGCCGAGCAGTCGATCGACGACATGGACAAGGGTGGTGTGGCAGCCGCGGTCGTGTCGATCACGAATCCAGGCCTCTGGTTCGGCGATCCGGCACAGGTGCGACGGCTCGCGCGGGCCTGCAACGAATACGGCGCGAAGCTGGTTCAGGATCTCGAATCCGGCGCGCTTCGGGCTGTTCGCGGCCCTGCCACTGCCTGACGTCGATGCCGCACTGAAGGAGATCGAGGACGCATACGACACGCTGAAGGCGGACGCCGTCGGTCTGTACACCAGTTACGGCGGGATGTGGCTGGGCCATCCATCGTTCAGGCCGGTGATGGAGGAGCGAATCGCCGCAAGGCGGTCGTGACCGTCCATCCCACTGCCGCCGACTGTTGTCGCAACCTTTCCTATGCGCCCGGGATAGGCCCGGGCACGATCGGGTACGGCACCGATACGACGCGTGCGATTCTGGGTGTCGCCTTCAGCGGCGATGCGACGACGTTTCCAGACATTCGCTTCATCTGGTCGCACGGCGGGGGGAGTGCACCATTTCTTGCGGGACGGATCAACGGCGCTTCCGGCAACGCTCGCGACGCGCTGCCGGACGATCATCGCCGCGGCGAGACGGTTCTTTACGACACGGCCGGCGCGGCCAATCGCGGCGCGCTGGTGTCGCTGCGCGAACTCGTGTCCGCCTCGCAGATTGTGTTCGGCACCGACTTCCCGCCCGGTGGGACCAGCGCGGCGGTCGCAAAATCGCTGGCCGAATCGCAGCTTTTCAACGATGCCGAGCTTCAGGCGATCGGGCGCGACACAGCCGTTCGTCTCGTGCTGCGCCTGGCCGGTGATCGTCCATGGATCTCCGGATGTCGTCCGCGCGCGGTTCTAGCACGCGGACGTACATCCGCGCGTTTTCCCTTCAGCGTGTCGTAGCGCCCGATCTGTTCGAGCCAGCGCGATAACGTGAAAGGCGCGTGAGACGGCTGGGGCCGCTACAATGGCGTCGGGAGCGCAGATGATGCCGAAGGCGTTCACCTGCACGGCGTCTTGACGATTGATCGCCGCCGCGTCCTGTGTGGGCTTGGCGGCGCCGGTGCGCTGCTCGCGGGCGGTTCCTGGCTCGAACTGATCGGATCCGCGCAGGCCGGTCGGGGCCCCGCACGCGTGAGCATCGCGCCGATCCGCGGCGTGAGCGATTTCGATCGACGACTCTTCGGTTCCTTCCTCGAGCACCTCGGGCGGGCAATCTACACGGGGATTTATGAGCCCGGCTCGCCGGTGGCCGATCCTGGCGGCTTTCGCACGGATGTCGCGCGCGAGGTCCGCGAGCTTGGCGTTCCCATCGTTCGCTATCCAGGAGGAAACTTCGTCTCGGGCTACAACTGGCTCGATGGCGTCGGCCCGAAGGCCCAGCGGCCAACCGTTCTCGATCGCGCGTGGAATTCGCTCGAGACGAACCAGTTCGGCACCAACGAATTCATCGACTGGTGCCGGTTGGTGGGCGCCGAGCCGTTGCTGGGGATGAACTTCGGCACCGGCACGGCGGAGCAGGCGGTCGCCTACGTCGAGTACTGCAACGTCGACCGCGGCACGAAATGGAGCGACCTGCGGCGCGCGCACGGCTATGCCCAGCCGCACAACGTTCGCTCCTGGTGCCTCGGCAACGAGATGGACGGTCCGTGGCAGATCGGCCAGCTGCAGGCGCGCGAGTACGGCCGCAAGGCACGCGACGCGGCCCGTCAAATGCGCGGCATCGACGCCCGCCTCCAGTTGATCGCCTGCGGATCGAGCGGCACCAACATGCCGACCTATCTCGTCTGGGATCGCGAGGTCCTCGAAGAGTGCTACGACCAGGTGGACGGCATCTCGCTGCATGCCTACTACGGCAATACGCCGGCGACGTCGGCCAACAACGCGGCCCGCTATCTGGCCATGAATCTCGATATGGATCGCCAGATTCACGAGATCGCCGCCGTGTGCGACTATGTGCAGGCGCTGCGGCGGTCAAACAAACGTCTCTGGCTCTCCTTCGACGAGTGGAACGTCTGGTACCGCGCTCGCAGCGGCCAGGCGACGAATGGGCAGCGACAGGCCGCGCCGCGCCTCCTCGAGGAGGTCTACAACCTGGAAGACGCGCTGCTGGTCGGAGGGCTGATCAACACGCTGCTGCGAAACTCGGATCGCGTCCGCGTGGCGTGTCTCGCCCAGCTCGTCAACGTCATCGCTCCGCTCGTCACAAACCGCACGACGGTCCTTCGTCAGAGCATCTATTACCCCTACGCCTGGGCGCTTCGCTACGCGCGCGGTCAGGCGCTCGACGTGCGCGTGGAGTCCGAGACATACCCGATTAGCGCGGCGGGATTGCAAGCCGACTTCGCGCGCACCGACCAGGTGCCGTTCGTCGACATCGTGGCGACTCACGACGCCGCGGCGAAGCAGCTGTGCGTGCTGATGCTGAACCGCGATGTGGACGGCGAGCGCGAGGCGGCGCTGGAATGGGGCGGCGGCGTCACACCGGCGCGTGTGCTGGCGTGCGAGACGCTGACGGGACCCGACCTGAAGGCAGTCAATACTTTCGAGCAACCGCGTCGCGTGGAACCGCAGCGGCTCGACGCGCCGGTGGCTGCCGAGCGCATGGTCTTCAAATTGCCCGCACGGTCGTATACCGTCGCGCGGCTTGCCACCAACTGACCGGCTCGTGCGCGGCGGTCGCGTGACCGCGCGCCATCAGACGGAGGGCGTATGAATGTCGATCGCAGAGGCTTCGCGAAATCTCTCACGGGTGCGGTCGGCGCGCTCGTGACCGGATCGGGATCGGTCGCGGCGTCCCCGGTGCAGGCGCCCGCCGCGGTGGCCCGCGCGCAAGGTCGGCTCCCGCCGGCGATCGTCACGAAGATCCGCGTCTTCTATCCGCCCAACTACGACCGCAACGGCGCGCAGGTCTTTCCGCAAAGCAACATGGTCGTCCTCGTCGACACGGACGCCGGGATCACTGGCATCGGGCAGGGCGGATCGCCGGACACGGTCCGCAACGTCGCCCGCAGCGTCATCGGTCGAAACGCGTTCGACACGGAGATGATCTGGCAGGCCGTCTACATGGACGGGTTCTACGCTCCCGGCAAGGAACGGCTGCACGCACTCGGCGCCATCGACCTTGCCTTGTGGGACATCAAAGGGAAGGCGCTGAACGCCCCACTCTACCAGCTGTTCGGCGGCAAGGCGCGCGAGCACATCGAGCTCTATGCGACCTCCGGTCTGCCCCAGGGTCTGGTGTCGCCAACAGAAGCCGCAGCCATGAGCTTGAAAGACCGCGCGGCCGCGACGATGGCGGCCGGGTATCGGGTGTTCCGCGTGGACAGCGACATCGTGCCGACCGGCGCTCCGCCTGGTGCGCGAAGCGGCCGGGGCACCGCCTTCGACTCGCGGTCGCACATCCGGCTGATCGGTCAGGCCAGCGAGCAGATGCGCGACGGCGTCGGCCCCGACGGCAACTGGATGATCGACCTGCACCAGAAGTTCGACTTCCACGAGGCCGTGGAAGTGTGCAGGCTCATGGAGCCCTACCGGCCGTTCTGCGTGGAAGACCCGGTCCGCGAGGAGCAGTTCCGCACGCAGATCCCGAAGCTTCGGCTGCTGACGAGCGTGCCGCTGGCGCCCGGCGAGGAGTGGGGGACGAGGTCCGAGTTCAGTCCCCTCGTCGAGCAGCGGGACATCGACTTCGCGCGCGCGTCATTGCCGAATGTGGGCGGCATCACGGAGATGCTCAAGATCATGGCGCTCTGCGACACGCACAAGGTGGGCATCGTGCCGCATTTCACCGGCCCGATCGCGACAGCGGGTCACATGCACACGATGATGGCGTTCCCCGGTCAAGTCCTCATGGAGTACAACCAGGGTGAGCGCCCGGTCCCGTACATGCCCGAGTTCCTGGAGTGCCGGAACGGCAAGGTCTGGCCGAACGACCGCCCCGGCCTCGGCGTAAGCGTCGACGAAAAACAGCTCACGTTTGTCGAGGCGATGACCGAGTCTGCGCCAGGGTCGACCCAGCGACGGCTCGACGGA